>NZ_CP117437.1:3577500-4952500 GCF_030687535.1 Pseudomonas sp. FP2335 | reverse complement strand
GTTGGCTTAGAAGCAGCCACCCTTTAAAGAAAGCGTAATAGCTCACTAGTCGAGTCGGCCTGCGCGGAAGATGTAACGGGGCTCAAACCATACACCGAAGCTACGGGTATCACGTAAGTGATGCGGTAGAGGAGCGTTCTGTAAGCCTGTGAAGGTGAGTTGAGAAGCTTGCTGGAGGTATCAGAAGTGCGAATGCTGACATGAGTAACGACAATGGGTGTGAAAAACACCCACGCCGAAAGACCAAGGTTTCCTGCGCAACGTTAATCGACGCAGGGTTAGTCGGTCCCTAAGGCGAGGCTGAAAAGCGTAGTCGATGGAAAACAGGTTAATATTCCTGTACTTCTGGTTATTGCGATGGAGGGACGGAGAAGGCTAGGCCAGCTTGGCGTTGGTTGTCCAAGTTTAAGGTGGTAGGCTGAGATCTTAGGTAAATCCGGGATCTTAAGGCCGAGAGCTGATGACGAGTTACCTTTTAGTAACGAAGTGGTTGATGCCATGCTTCCAAGAAAAGCTTCTAAGCTTCAGGTAACCAGGAACCGTACCCCAAACCGACACAGGTGGTTGGGTAGAGAATACCAAGGCGCTTGAGAGAACTCGGGTGAAGGAACTAGGCAAAATGGCACCGTAACTTCGGGAGAAGGTGCGCCGGTGAGGGTGAAGGACTTGCTCCGTAAGCTCATGCCGGTCGAAGATACCAGGCCGCTGCGACTGTTTATTAAAAACACAGCACTCTGCAAACACGAAAGTGGACGTATAGGGTGTGACGCCTGCCCGGTGCCGGAAGGTTAATTGATGGGGTTAGCTAACGCGAAGCTCTTGATCGAAGCCCCGGTAAACGGCGGCCGTAACTATAACGGTCCTAAGGTAGCGAAATTCCTTGTCGGGTAAGTTCCGACCTGCACGAATGGCGTAACGATGGCGGCGCTGTCTCCACCCGAGACTCAGTGAAATTGAAATCGCTGTGAAGATGCAGTGTATCCGCGGCTAGACGGAAAGACCCCGTGAACCTTTACTATAGCTTTGCACTGGACTTTGAATTTGCTTGTGTAGGATAGGTGGGAGGCTTTGAAGCGTGGACGCCAGTTCGCGTGGAGCCATCCTTGAAATACCACCCTGGCAACTTTGAGGTTCTAACTCAGGTCCGTTATCCGGATCGAGGACAGTGTATGGTGGGTAGTTTGACTGGGGCGGTCTCCTCCTAAAGAGTAACGGAGGAGTACGAAGGTGCGCTCAGACCGGTCGGAAATCGGTCGTAGAGTATAAAGGCAAAAGCGCGCTTGACTGCGAGACAGACACGTCGAGCAGGTACGAAAGTAGGTCTTAGTGATCCGGTGGTTCTGTATGGAAGGGCCATCGCTCAACGGATAAAAGGTACTCCGGGGATAACAGGCTGATACCGCCCAAGAGTTCATATCGACGGCGGTGTTTGGCACCTCGATGTCGGCTCATCACATCCTGGGGCTGAAGCCGGTCCCAAGGGTATGGCTGTTCGCCATTTAAAGTGGTACGCGAGCTGGGTTTAGAACGTCGTGAGACAGTTCGGTCCCTATCTGCCGTGGACGTTTGAGATTTGAGAGGGGCTGCTCCTAGTACGAGAGGACCGGAGTGGACGAACCTCTGGTGTTCCGGTTGTCACGCCAGTGGCATTGCCGGGTAGCTATGTTCGGAATAGATAACCGCTGAAAGCATCTAAGCGGGAAACTAGCCTCAAGATGAGATCTCACTGGAACCTTGAGTTCCCTGAAGGGCCGTCGAAGACTACGACGTTGATAGGTTGGGTGTGTAAGCGCTGTGAGGCGTTGAGCTAACCAATACTAATTGCCCGTGAGGCTTGACCATATAACACCCAAGCAATTTGCGTCGAAAGGCCAGATTGCGGTGTGTGAAGACGAAATGAACCGAAAGTTCGACGTTCACAAAACACCGAAAGCTATCACATACCCAATTTGCTGAAGCGGGGCATAAGCCACGACTCAGTACCCGAATTTCTTGACGACCATAGAGCATTGGAACCACCTGATCCCATCCCGAACTCAGCAGTGAAACGATGCATCGCCGATGGTAGTGTGGGGTTTCCCCATGTGAGAGTAGGTCATCGTCAAGATTAAATTCCAAAACCCCATTTGCGAAAGCAGATGGGGTTTTGTTTTGGGCGCGAAAAAAGCCCAGTAAGGGCCGGTTGGTCCTTTCATCGACGTTTTCAGTCCCGGGCAAGTTTATGATTTTTGAGTGCGTTTCGGTCGCTGCTGAAGTCAATCTACCCGGCTCTCCGAAGCGCTCTCCAGCGGGTCCTTGGGGGCTCGTAAGTGGCGATGAACGGTAGGGGGAGGGGTCGTGTTGCCTTGAGGTGTCTGGGCGCTCCTGGGGAGGGCTCGGCACGATAGATCGCCTGCTAAAGGAAGGCTTGATGCGTTCCGCGCTTTTCTACAGGCGAAAAAAAAGACCTTGAATTTCAAGGTCTTTTTTTAAGATGGTGCCCCGAGGGAGACTCGAACTCCCACTCCTTTCGAAAACGGATTTTGAATCCGCCGCGTCTACCAATTCCGCCATCAGGGCTCAATGGCGGCGAAGTATAGAGATGAGATTACCGTTGGTCAATCACCTTTCATGGTCAATTTTCACTATTTCCGCTAGACTTCCCGGCCCTGCTAGACGAACTCCATCATGCGCGTTGCTGACTTTACTTTTGAGCTTCCTGATTCGCTGATCGCTCGCCATCCTTTGGCCGAGCGTCGCGCCAGTCGACTGCTGACCCTGGACGGGCCCAGCGGTGCCCTCGCACACCGTCAATTCACTGATTTGCTGGAGCATTTGCGCCCAGGCGATCTGATGGTGTTCAACAATACCCGGGTGATTCCGGCGCGGCTGTTTGGCCAGAAAGCTTCCGGCGGCAAGCTGGAAATCCTGGTAGAGCGCGTACTGGACAGCCATCGTGTGCTGGCCCATGTGCGCTCCAGCAAGTCGCCGAAACCGGGCTCCTCCATCTTGATCGATGGTGGTGGCGAAGCCGAGATGGTGGTGCGCCATGACGCACTGTTCGAACTCAAGTTCGCAGAAGAGGTATTGCCTCTGCTGGAGCGTGTCGGCCATATGCCGCTGCCACCCTATATAGATCGCCCCGACGAAGACTCGGACCGCGAGCGCTACCAGACCGTCTACTCGCAGCGCCTGGGTGCCGTTGCCGCGCCGACCGCCGGGCTGCATTTCGACCAGCCACTGCTGGATGCGATTGCCGCCAAGGGCGTCGAGACCGCCTATGTGACCCTGCACGTGGGGGCCGGCACGTTTCAGCCGGTGCGTGTGGATAACATCGAAGACCACCACATGCACAGCGAGTGGCTGGAAGTCAGCCAGGAAGTTGTCGACGCTGTGGCCGCCTGCAAGGCGCGTGGCGGGCGAGTGGTCGCGGTAGGCACCACCAGCGTGCGCTCCCTGGAAAGCGCGGCGCGTGATGGCGTGCTCAAGCCGTTCAGCGGCGACACCGACATCTTTATCTTCCCGGGCCGACCGTTCCATGTGGTCGATTGCCTGGTCACCAATTTCCATCTGCCCGAATCCACGCTGTTGATGCTGGTCTCGGCATTTGCCGGCTACCCGGAAACCATGGCCGCTTACCAGGCCGCCATCGCCAACGAGTACCGTTTTTTCAGCTACGGTGATGCGATGTTTATCACCCGCAACCCGGCGCCACGCGGCCCAGAGGAACAACTATGAGTCGTATGTCGTTTGAATTGCTCGCTACCGACGGCAAAGCCCGTCGCGGTCGCCTGACTTTCCCGCGCGGCACCGTGGAGACCCCGGCGTTTATGCCGGTCGGCACCTACGGCACCGTCAAGGGCATGTTGCCGCGCGACATCGTCGCCACCGGCGCCGAGATCATCCTCGGCAACACTTTCCACCTGTGGTTGCGTCCGGGCACGGAAGTGATCAAGAAGCATGGCGACCTGCATGACTTCATGAAGTGGCAAGGCCCGATCCTCACCGACTCCGGTGGTTTCCAGGTGTTCAGCCTGGGGGCCATGCGCAAGATCAAGGAAGAGGGTGTGACCTTCGCCTCGCCGGTAGACGGTTCCAAAGTGTTCATGGGCCCGGAGGAGTCGATGCAGGTGCAGCGCGACCTGGGCTCCGACATCGTGATGATTTTCGACGAGTGCACACCGTACCCGGCCGATGAGGACGTCGCGCGGATCTCCATGGAGCTGTCCCTGCGTTGGGCCCAGCGCTCGAAGAACGCACATGGTGACAACACCGCGGCGCTGTTCGGCATCGTCCAGGGCGGCATGCACGAAAGCCTGCGCAAACGCTCGCTGGAAGGCCTCGACAAGATCGGCTTTGACGGCCTGGCCATCGGCGGCTTGTCGGTTGGCGAGCCCAAGCACGAGATGATCAAGGTGCTGGATTATCTGCCGGGCCTGATGCCTGCTGACAAACCTCGTTACCTTATGGGCGTTGGCAAACCGGAAGATCTCGTAGAGGGTGTGCGCCGCGGTGTGGACATGTTCGATTGCGTGATGCCAACCCGTAATGCCCGCAATGGGCATCTGTTCATCGATACAGGCGTGCTGAAGATCCGTAACGCGTTCCATCGCCATGATGATTCGCCGCTGGATCCCACCTGTGATTGCTACACCTGCCAGAACTTCTCCCGTGCTTATCTGCACCATCTGGACAAGTGTGGGGAAATGCTGGGTAGCATGTTGAATACCATCCACAATTTGCGTCACTACCAAGTCCTGATGGCTGGTTTGCGCGAGGCTATTCAACAGGGTACATTGGCCGCCTTCGTCGATGCCTTCTATGCCAAGCGCGGGCTTCCTGTGCCGCCCTTGGACTGAGTTTTCCGACCCTAAGATTCACTATTTGCAACTGGAGTGCTAAATGAGCTTTTTTATCTCTAACGCCATGGCTGATGCCGCTGCGCCTGCCGCTGCCGGTCCTATGGGCGGTGGTTTCGAGTGGATTTTCCTGGTCGGCTTCCTGGTCATCTTCTACCTGATGATCTGGCGCCCACAGGCCAAGCGCGCCAAAGAGCAGAAAAACCTGCTGGGCAGCCTGCAGAAAGGTGACGAAGTCGTGACCACTGGCGGCATCGCCGGCAAGATCACCAAGGTTTCCGATGCTTTCGTGGTACTGGAAGTTTCCGACACTGTGGAAATGAAGTTCCAGAAGGGCGCCATCGCCGCCACGCTGCCAAAAGGCACGCTCAAAGCGATCTAAGTAACAACCTTTACCAATCGACGGGGCGCGCAAGGCGCCCCGCGTCATAAGCGGGCGGCGTGATGCTGAACAAATACCCTCTGTGGAAATACGTACTGATCCTGGCGGTGCTGGCGATCGGTTTTATTTATTCCGCTCCCAATCTCTACCCTGATGACCCTGCGATCCAGATCACTGGCGCCAGCACTTCGCTGCAGGTCAATCAGGCTGATCTGGAACGCGCGAGCAAAGCGCTCACTGACGCAGGTATCCAGGTCAAGGCGGCAACGTTGGCAGCTGATGCGAAGGGCGGCTTGTTGCGCCTGACCAAGCAAGAAGACCAATTGCCGGCCAAAGATGTCGTGCGCAAGGTCATGGGTGACGACTACGTTGTCGCGCTCAACCTGGCACAGACCACGCCAAAATGGCTGCGCAGCATTGGCGCGCACCCGATGAAGCTGGGTCTGGACTTGTCCGGTGGTGTGCACTTCCTGCTGGAAGTCGACATGGACAAGGCCCTCGACGCACGCCTGAAAGTCTATGAGGGCGATGTGAAGAGCCTGCTGCGCAAAGAGAAATTGCGTTATCGCAGCCTGCCACAGCTCAACGGTGCCATCCAGCTGGGCTTCTCTGACGAGGCTTCCCGCGAACAGGCCCGTGCACTGGTACGCAAGAACTTCACCGATTTCGACATCGTACCGGCCGACCTGAACGGTCAACCTGTACTGCGTCTGGCGATGACCCCGGCCAAGCTGGCGGAAATCCGCGAATACTCCATCAAGCAGAACTTGACCACGGTACGTAACCGCGTCAACGAACTGGGTGTGGCCGAGCCGATCGTTCAGCGCCAGGGTGCCAACCGCATCGTGGTTGAATTGCCGGGCGTACAGGACACTGCTGAAGCCAAGCGTATCCTGGGTAAAACCGCCAACCTGGAATTCCGCCTGGCCGCTGAGCCGGGAGCTTCCAAGGCCACCTCCGAGGAATTCGAGTTCCGCGAAGGCAACCGCCCGCCTGCACTGATCGAGCGTAGCCTGATCATCACCGGTGACCAGGTGACCGACGCCAAGGCCGGTTTCGGCGAGCACGGCACGCCTGAAGTGAACATCCGCCTGGATGGCCACGGTGGTGAACTGATGAGTCGCGCCACGCGCAGCAACGTCGGTCGCAGCATGGCGGTCATCTTCATCGAGCAGCGTCCGGTCACCACCTACACCAAGCAAGTGGTCGACGGTGTAGAGAAAGATGTGCCGGTACAGTCCTTCAAGGAAGAGAAGAAGATCATCAGCCTGGCGACCATCCAGTCGCCGCTGGGTGCTCAATTCCGCATCACTGGCCTGAACGGTCAGGGCGAGTCGTCCGAACTGGCGCTGTTGCTGCGTGCCGGTGGCCTGGCGGCGCCGATGTACTTCGCTGAAGAGCGCACCATTGGCCCGAGCCTGGGTGCCGACAACATCACCAAGGGTATCGATGCGGCCTTGTGGGGCATGCTGTTCGTGTCGCTGTTCATCATCGCCATCTATCGCTTCTTCGGCATCATCGCCACCGTGGCCCTGGCGGGCAACATGGTGATGCTGCTGGCTCTGATGTCGCTGCTGGGCGCTACACTGACCCTGCCAGGTATCGCCGGTATCGTACTCACCATGGGTATGGCGGTAGACGCCAACGTGCTGATCTTCTCGCGGATCCGTGAAGAGATCGCCGCCGGCATGACCGTACAGCGTGCAATCAACGAAGGCTTCGGCCGGGCATTTACCGCGATTCTCGACTCCAACCTGACCACCTTGCTGGTCGGCGGGATTCTCTTTGCCATGGGCACTGGCCCGGTCAAAGGTTTTGCGGTGACCATGTCCCTCGGTATCTTTACCTCGATGTTCACGGCCATCATGGTGACCCGCGCAATGGTCAACCTGATCTTTGGCGGGCGTGACTTCAAGAAGTTGTGGATTTAAGGGGCTGCCATGTTACGTACAATCAACTTCATGGGCGTTCGCAACGTTGCGTTCGGCGTCACTGTGCTCCTTACCGTTCTGGCGTTGTTCAGCTGGTTCCATAAGGGCTTGAACTACGGTCTGGACTTCACCGGCGGTACGCTCATCGAGCTGACCTACGAGAAGCCCGCCGACGTCACCCTGGTGCGCAACGAGCTGGTCAAGGCCGGCTATCACGAAGCCATCGTGCAGAGCTTCGGTGCAACAACCGACCTGCTGGTGCGTATGCCGGGCGAAGACCCGCAACTGGGTCACCAGGTAGCCGAGGCCTTGCAGAAGGTCGGCGGCGACAACCCGGCGTCGGTCAAGCGCGTCGAGTTCGTCGGCCCGCAGGTGGGTGAAGAGCTGCGCGACCAGGGCGGCCTCGGCATGCTGATGGCGCTGGTTGGCATCATGATCTACCTGGCGTTCCGCTTTCAGTGGAAGTTCGGCGTCGGCGCGATCGTGTCGCTGATCCACGACGTGATCGTGACCGTGGGTATCCTGGCGTACTTCCAGGTCACCTTCGATCTGACCGTACTGGCAGCCGTGCTGGCGATCATTGGTTACTCCCTCAACGACACCATCGTGGTATTCGACCGGGTTCGTGAGAACTTCCGCGTACTGCGCAAGGCGTCGTTGATCGAGAACATCAACATCTCCACCACCCAGACCCTGCTGCGGACTATGGCGACGTCGATCTCCACCTTGCTGGCGATTGCCGCGCTGATGATCTTCGGTGGCGATAACCTGTGGGGCTTCTCCCTGGCGCTGTTCATCGGCGTTCTGGCGGGGACCTACTCGTCGATCTACATCGCCAACGTGGTGCTGATCTGGCTGAACCTCAATAGCGAAGACCTGATCCCTCCGGCCAGCACTGGCAAGGAGGTCGACGACCGCCCTTGATGGGCCGTTGTTGATCCGCTGTGACAAGAAAGGCACGAGTATTGAACTCGTGCCTTTTTTTTTGCTCCAAGGCTGGGTATAGCGCGGACGTTTCCGTCCGTTTGTGATGGTCAGGAGGTTCATGTGAACAAGTCGTTGCTGGTTGGTGCGGTATTGGGTGCTGTCGGTGTGACTGCCGGGGGTGCTTTTGCCACCTATAGCCTGGTAAAAAGCGGCCCTGAGTATGCGCAAGTGCTGGCGGTGCAGCCGGTGAAAACCCAGATCAAGACACCACGCGAGGTCTGCAAGGACGTCGCTGTGACCCGGCAGAAGCCGGTACAGGATCAACATCAAATAGTCGGCACCGTGGTCGGTGCGCTGGCCGGTGGCCTGTTGGGCAACCAGGTCGGTGGCGGTAACGGTAAAAAGCTGGCCACCGTGGCCGGTGCGGTCGGTGGCGGTTATGCGGGTAACAAGGTTCAGGAAGGCATGCAGAACCGCGATACCTACACCACCACGCAAACCCGCTGTAACACCGTCAATGACATTAGCGACAAAGTGGTCGGTTACGACGTGCGTTACAACCTGGATGGCAAGGAAGGCACCGTGCGTATGGATCGCGATCCGGGTGGCCAGATTCCTGTGGATAAAGAAGGGCGTCTGATCCTCGGCCAGAATCAGCAGTAACCCATAAGCCTGGTGCAGTTCAAAATGTGGGAGCGGGCTTGCCCGCTCCCACATTGAGTATGTGTTGTGGCAGGAAATACAGCATTACCGCAATCCCAGGCAAAAAAAAGCACCCCGAAGGGTGCTTTTTTTTGCTCGCTCGCTTAGCGCTTCAGCGAAGCCGGCAGGTGCGGCTGGATTGCCGTCAATACTGCCTTGAAGCATTTGGTGTTACCCGCAACCACGTGACCTTTCTCAAGGAAGTCGTGACCGCCAGTGAAGTCACTCACCAAGCCGCCTGCTTCCTGGATCAGCAGGGCGCCTGCAGCCATGTCCCACTCGGACAGGCCCGACTCCCAGAACGCATCAAACCGGCCGGCGGCCACGTAGGCCAGGTCCAGGCTCGCTGCGCCAGCGCGGCGGATGCCGGCGGTCTGGCCAACCAGGGCGCGGAACATGCCCAGGTAGTTTTCCAGGTTGTCCATCTGATCGTCACGGAACGGGAAGCCGGTACCCAGCAGGGCGCCGTCCAGGCTGGTGCGGCCGCTGACCCGCAGGCGACGGCCATTGAGTTGGGCGCCACGGCCACGGCTGGCGGTGAATTCTTCCTGACGGACCGGGTCCAGTACGACTGCGTGTTCCAGGCGGCCACGGTATTTGCACGCGATGCTCACGGCAAAGTGTGGAATGCCGCGCAGGAAGTTGGTGGTGCCATCCAGTGGGTCGATGATCCACAGGTAGTCTTCGCCTTCGCCGCTACCTTTGTGCAAACCGGTTTCTTCACCGAGGATGCCGTGGGTAGGGTAAGCCTTGCGCAGCGCGTCGATGATTTTCTGTTCGGCGGCGCGATCCACCTCGGATACGTAATCCTTGGCGTCTTTTTCGTCGACCTTGATGGTATCCAGGCGCTCGATGGAGCGGAAGATCAATTCACTGGCGCTGCGGGCGGCGCGCAGCGCGATATTCAGCATGGGCTGCATGGATGTGTCACCTAAGGTTGTTAAAGAAAGCCGGGCATTCTAGCAGAAACTTTCTTCAGGTGAAGGACGACGTTCGCTTTCATGGCATAACCTTAGGCGGTTCTGTAAGATTTGCTCCCCTTTCCTGTGTCCGAGAGCGCCTCCCTTGCTGCAAAACATTCGTGTCGTCTTGGTCAATACCAGTCATCCCGGCAATATCGGCGGGGTGGCGCGAGCCATGAAAAACATGGGGCTGACGCGCCTGGTGCTGGTCGAGCCGCGCGTGTTCCCGCACCACGAGGCCGATGCCCGCGCTTCGGGCGCCAATGACATCCTTGCAAATGCACAGGTGGTCGCCACGCTGGAAGACGCCTTGGTCGGCTGCAACCTGGTGCTCGGCACCAGCGCCCGCGACCGCCGCATCCCCTGGCCGTTGCTGGATCCGCGCGAATGCGGAACCAAAGTGGTGGAGGAGGCCGCTGGTGGCGCTGAAATCGCCCTGGTATTCGGTCGTGAAGATTCCGGCCTGACCAATGACGAGCTGCAGCGATGTCATTACCACGTACACATTCCATCAGATCCCGAGTTCAGTTCCTTGAACCTTGGGGCGGCGGTGCAGGTGTTGACTTACGAAGTGCGCATGGCCTGGCTGGCCGCTGCTGGCCAGCCGAGCAAAGTGGAAAAGGAAGAAGTCGCTTCGACCAAAAGTGGCGAGCTGGCCACCATGGACGAGCTGGAGCGGTTCTATGAGCACCTGGAGCAAACCCTGGTGGCCATCGAGTTCCTCGATCCTGAAAAACCACGGCACTTGATGGCGCGCCTGCGTCGCTTGTACGGACGCAGCTCGGTCAGCCGGGCGGAAATGAATATATTGCGTGGCATCCTCACGGAAACCCAGAAAGCGGCCCGTGGTGAGCTTCTAAAGCGGAAGGATTAAAAAATGTTCGAGCGTTTGCGAGAAGATATCCAAAGTGTTTTCCACCGGGACCCGGCGGCGCGCAACGCCTTTGAAGTGCTGACCTGCTACCCGGGCATGCACGCTATCTGGATTCACCGCTTGTCCAGCGCGTTGTGGGGCATGGGCTGGAAATGGCTGGCGCGGCTGGTGTCGAACTTCGGGCGCTGGATGACCGGGATCGAGATTCATCCGGGGGCCAAGGTGGGGCGTCGCTTCTTTATCGACCATGGCATGGGCATCGTTATCGGCGAGACCGCAGAAATCGGCGACGACGTGACGCTCTACCAGGGTGTGACCCTTGGCGGCACCAGCTGGAACAAGGGCAAGCGCCATCCTACCCTGGAGAATGGTGTGGTGGTTGGAGCGGGCGCCAAGGTGCTCGGCCCGTTTACCGTTGGTGCCGGCGCGAAGGTCGGGTCCAACGCCGTCGTGACCAAGGCCGTGCCGCCTGGCGCCACCGTTGTCGGCATTCCCGGGCGCATTATCGTCAAGCCCGAAGTCGGCGACGAGCAGGAAGCCAAGCGCAAGGCCATGGCCGAGAAGATCGGCTTCGATGCCTATGGCGTCAGCGAAGATATGCCTGACCCGGTGGCACGTGCCATCGGCCAGTTGCTCGATCATCTGCAAGCGGTGGACGGCAAGCTGGAGGGTATGTGCGGTGCGTTGAAGGATCTGGGGAGTCCTTACTGTGCGAAGGAGCTGCCTGAGTTGCGCGAAGAAGACTTCGCCGAAATCAAGGACGAAGCGGCTACCAAGGCTGGCTAGTTCCAAAGGCCAATACATAACCCTATGGGAGCTGGCATACCGCTATCGCAGGCAAGCCAGCTCCCACATTTGACCTCCATTGGTCTCTCCATCCCAATCCTGCAGCCTTCCCGCTGTTCGTCACCACCCCATCCTGCTATGATTTGCGCGCCCTTTTTACGGGTAATCCTGACTAAAGTACTAGGTCTTATAGTTGACTTAAATACTCGGGAATCGCATACTCGCTCCCATTCTGAAACACCTTGGTACTTGTCCATGAGACTGACTACAAAAGGCCGATACGCGGTGACTGCCATGCTTGACTTGGCTTTGCACGCGCAAACTGGGCCGGTGTCCCTGGCCGATATCTCCGAGCGCCAAGGCATTTCCCTGTCCTACCTTGAGCAACTGTTCGCCAAATTGCGCCGCAGCAATCTGGTTTCCAGTGTGCGTGGGCCGGGTGGTGGCTATCAGCTGTCCCGCGATATGCAGGGCATCCAGGTCGCCCAGGTGATCGATGCGGTCAACGAATCCGTCGACGCCACCAAATGCCAGGGTCTGGGTGATTGCCATGCCGGCGACACCTGCCTGACGCACCACCTGTGGTGTGACTTGAGCCTGCAGATCCATGAGTTTTTGAGTGGTATCAGCTTGGCTGATCTTGTGACTCGCCGTGAGGTGCAAGAAGTAGCCCAGCGTCAGGACCAGCGCCGTTGCAATACCAAGGCGCCGCGTCTGGACAAGATCGAAGCGTCCGCCGTCGAGTGACAGCCGAAGAGCTAACGGCACGCCAGCCAGCCTGATTTAGGAGAAAGTCCATGAAATTGCCGATTTACCTTGATTACTCTGCGACCACCCCGGTTGATCCGCGTGTCGCGCAAAAGATGAGCGAGTGCCTGCTGGTTGACGGAAACTTCGGCAACCCTGCCTCCCGTTCCCACGTATTTGGCTGGAAGGCCGAGGAAGCGGTCGAGAACGCTCGTCGCCAAGTCGCTGACCTGGTCAATGCCGACCCGCGCGAAATCGTCTGGACCTCCGGTGCTACCGAATCCGACAACCTGGCAATCAAGGGCGCCGCGCATTTCTACGCGACCAAAGGCAAGCACCTGATCACCACCAAGATCGAGCACAAGGCTGTCCTCGACACCATGCGCCAACTGGAGCGTGAAGGTTTCGAGGTTACTTACCTTGAGCCAACCACCGACGGTATCGTCACCCCGGCCATGATCGAAGCCGCGCTGCGTGAAGACACCATCCTGGTTTCCGTGATCCACGTGAACAATGAAATCGGCACCATCAACGACATCGCGGCCATCGGCGAGCTGACCCGCTCCAAAGGCGTGTTGCTGCATGTCGATGCGGCCCAGTCCACCGGCAAGGTCGACATCGACCTGTCGAAGCTGAAAGTCGACCTGATGTCGTTCTCCGCCCACAAGACCTATGGCCCTAAAGGCATCGGCGCGCTGTACGTGAGCCGCAAGCCTCGCGTACGGATCGAAGCCACGATGCACGGCGGCGGTCACGAGCGCGGCATGCGTTCGGGCACCCTGGCAACCCACCAGATCGTCGGCATGGGCGAAGCCTTCCGTGTAGCCAAGGAAGACATGGCTGCCGAAAACATCCGTATCAAGGCTCTGAGCGACCGCTTCTACAAGCAGGTCGAGAACCTTGAAGAGCTGTACATCAACGGCAGCATGACCGCCCGTGTACCGCACAACCTGAACTTGAGCTTCAACTACGTCGAAGGCGAGTCGCTGATCATGGCGCTCAAGGACCTGGCGGTTTCGTCCGGTTCGGCCTGCACCTCGGCGTCCCTTGAGCCGTCGTACGTACTGCGCGCCCTGGGCCGCAATGACGAACTGGCACACAGCTCGATCCGCTTTACGTTCGGCCGCTTCACCACCGAAGAAGAAGTCGACTACGCCGCGCAGAAAGTCTGCGAAGCCGTCAACAAGCTGCGCGTTCTGTCGCCGCTGTGGGACATGTACAAAGACGGTGTCGACATTTCCAAGATCGAGTGGGCGGCACACTAAATATAGAAGCCGCCACCCCGGCTCTGTAGGCACGTGGCGGAAAACGCAGGCGTGTCTACAGGGTTCCAGAGCGGCCCTGATGAGTGAGGATTCAGTACCATGGCTTACAGCGAAAAGGTCATCGACCACTACGAAAACCCGCGTAACGTCGGCAAGATGGACGCGGAAGACCCAGACGTCGGCACCGGCATGGTCGGCGCCCCGGCGTGCGGCGATGTCATGCGCCTGCAGATCAAGGTCAACGACGCGGGCGTTATCGAAGACGCCAAGTTCAAGACCTACGGCTGCGGTTCGGCCATCGCCTCCAGCTCCCTGGCGACCGAATGGATGAAAGGCAAGACCCTGGATGAAGCTGTCACCATCAGCAACACCCAGCTGGCCGAAGAACTGGCCCTGCCGCCAGTGAAAATCCACTGCTCCGTACTCGCAGAAGACGCCATCAAGGCGGCCGTTCGCGACTACAAGCAGAAGAAAGGCTTGATCTAAGCATTTGGCGACGAGTAAGGAGTCAACGATGGCTATCAGCATGACAGAAGCGGCTGCGCGGCACGTGCGACGCTCCCTGGATGGGCGCGGTAAAGGTGAGGGGATTCGTCTGGGTGTGCGCACCACGGGCTGTTCCGGCCTTGCCTATGTGCTGGAGTTCGTCGACGAGGTGGTTGCGGAAGACCAGGTGTTCGAAAGTCACGGCGAGAAAGTGATCATCGACCCTAAAAGCCTGACCTACCTGGACGGCACCGAACTCGATTTCGTCAAGGAAGGGTTGAACGAAGGCTTCAAGTTCAACAACCCCAACGTACGCGGTGAATGTGGCTGCGGCGAAAGCTTCAACATCTGAGGCTATTCGTGGGTACTCCTTGTCATTTCGCTTTATTCGAGCTGCAGCCGAGTTTTCGGCTGGACCTTGAGCAGCTTGCCACGCGCTACCGAGAATTGGCGCGTGGTGTGCATCCGGACCGCTTTGCTGACGCTACCGAACGTGAGCAGCGCTTGGCGCTGGAGCAGTCGGCCAGCCTCAACGAAGCCTATCAGACGCTCAAAAGCCCCCCGAAACGCGCGCGCTACCTGCTCGCGATGAACGGTGGCGAGTTGCCGCTGGAAGTGACCGTGCATGACCCGGACTTCCTGATGCAGCAGATGCAGTGGCGCGAAGAACTCGAAGACTTGCAGGACGAGGCCGATCTGGCCGGTGTCGCAGTCTTCAAGCGTCGTCTGAAAGCGGCCCAGGATGAGCTCAACGAAAGCTTCGCAGCCTGTTGGGATGACGCTGCGCAACGCGAACAGGCCGAACGCCTGATGCGGCGCATGCAGTTCCTCGACAAGCTCACCTACGAAGTGCGCCAGCTAGAAGAGCGCCTCGACGATTAACCCCGTGTGCTGCCCGTGATGCACGCCTGATAGACAGATAAGACCTGATTACCATGGCCCTACTGCAAATCGCCGAACCCGGCCAAAGCCCTCAACCGCACCAGCGTCGCCTGGCGGTCGGGATTGACCTGGGCACCACCAATTCCCTGGTCGCTGCC
This sequence comes from Pseudomonas sp. FP2335, assembly GCF_030687535.1. Taxonomy (NCBI): domain Bacteria; kingdom Pseudomonadati; phylum Pseudomonadota; class Gammaproteobacteria; order Pseudomonadales; family Pseudomonadaceae; genus Pseudomonas; species Pseudomonas sp. FP2335. The sequence continues at coordinate 4,937,560 of NZ_CP117437.1, read as the reverse complement.
TTGCGCAGCGGCCTGTCCGAGCCGCTGCCCGACGCCGATGGCCAGGTGATCCTGCCGTCCGCCGTGCGTTACCACGCTGACCGTACCGAAGTGGGTGAGTCAGCCAGGCTGGCGGCGTCTACCGATCCGTTGAACACCGTGCTGTCGGTCAAGCGCCTGATGGGGCGTGGTTTGTCCGACGTCAAGCAGTTGGGTGACCAACTGCCGTACCGCTTTGTCGGTGGCGAATCCCACATGCCGTTCATCGACACCGTCCAGGGCCCGAAAAGTCCGGTGGAGGTGTCGGCCGATATTCTCAAGGTGCTGCGCCAGCGTGCGGAAACCACCTTGGGCGGCGAACTGGTGGGGGCGGTGATCACCGTTCCGGCGTACTTCGATGACGCCCAGCGCCAAGCCACCAAGGACGCGGCAAAACTCGCCGGTCTGAACGTGCTGCGCCTGCTCAACGAGCCGACGGCGGCAGCGGTGGCTTATGGCCTCGACCAGCATGCCGAAGGCCTGGTTGCGATCTACGACCTGGGCGGCGGCACCTTTGATATTTCGATCCTGCGCCTGACCGGCGGCGTGTTTGAAGTGCTGGCCACCGGAGGCGACAGTGCCTTGGGCGGTGACGACTTCGACCACGCCATTGCGGGCTGGATCATCAGCAGCGCGGGCTTGTCTGCCGACCTGGACCCGGGCGCGCAACGCAATCTGTTGCAAACCGCCTGTGCCGCCAAGGAAGCACTGACTGACGCTGCATCTGTTGACGTCTCCTACGGCAATTGGTCGGCCCAACTGACCCGTGAAGCCTTCGATTCGCTCATCGAGCCAATGGTCGCCCGCAGCCTCAAGGCCTGCCGCCGCGCCGTGCGTGATTCCGGTATCGAGTTGGAAGATGTCGGCGCCGTGGTCATGGTCGGTGGTTCAACTCGCGTGCCGCGCGTTCGTGAGGCGGTCGCTGAAGCCTTTGGTCGCCAGCCGTTGACCGAAATCGACCCGGATCAAGTCGTCGCCATTGGCGCCGCCATCCAGGCCGATACCCTGGCCGGCAACAAGCGTGACGGCGGCGAACTGCTGCTGCTTGACGTGATTCCATTGTCCCTGGGGCTGGAAACCATGGGCGGCCTGATGGAGAAGGTGATTCCACGCAACACCACCATCCCCGTCGCCCGCGCCCAGGATTTCACTACGTACAAAGATGGCCAGACGGCCATGATGATCCATGTGCTGCAAGGCGAGCGCGAGCTGATCAGTGACTGCCGCTCCCTGGCGCGCTTTGAATTGCGTGGCATCCCGGCGATGGTGGCGGGTGCAGCGAAGATCCGCGTGACCTTCCAGGTCGACGCCGACGGCCTGCTGAACGTGGCCGCGCGCGAGATGGGTTCGGGCGTTGAGGCGAGCATCCAGGTCAAGCCGTCCTATGGCCTTACTGATGGTGAAATCGCCAAGATGCTCAAGGATTCGTTCCAGCACGCCAGTGACGACAAGGTCGCCCGCGTACTGCGTGAGCAACAAGTGGATGCCCAGCGCCTGCTCGAAGCGGTGCAGGGCGCCCTGGATGTCGACGGCGAGCGTCTGCTGGACGCCGAAGAGCGCATGGTCATCGACCTGCAGATGCAGGAACTGGCCGAACTGATGAAGGGCACCGATGGTTATGCCATCGAGCAGCAGACCAAGCGCCTGTCGCAAGTGACCGATGCCTTTGCCGCCCGCCGCATGGACCAGACGGTAAAAGCCGCCCTGGCGGGACGCAACCTGAATGAAATCGAGGAATAATTAATGCCGCAGGTCATTTTTCTGCCACACGCCGAGCATTGCCCGGACGGTATGGTTGTGGAGGCTGAGACCGGCAAGTCCATCCTCGAAGTTGCCCATGACAACCACATCGAGATCGAAAGTGCCTGCGGCGGCGTCTGCGCCTGCACCACTTGTCACTGCATCATCCGCGAGGGGTTCAACTCCCTGGAAGAGGCCGACGAGCTGGAAGAGGATTTTCTCGATCGCGCATGGGGCTTGGAGGCGCATTCGCGCCTAAGCTGTCAGGCCAAGGTCGGGACTGAAGACATCACCGTCGAAATTCCGAAATATTCGCTCAACCATGCGGCCGAAGCGCCGCACTGATTGGTAGTACTGTCATGAAATATGGTTGGAATGATGTACAGCGCATTGCTGAAGAGCTCGCTGAAGCGAAGCCGGATGTGGACCCGTTGAAGGTCAACTTCGTTGATCTGCAGCGCTGGATCATGGAGCTTCCCGATTTCGACAACACCTCTGGCCGCTGTGGCGAGAAGGTATTGGAAGCGGTCCAGGCGCTCTGGATCGAAGAAATCGACTGATCATCCCCGCAGGTTAGGCAATACCCGATAACCCGCGTATAATTCGCGGGTTTAATTTTTCGTAAATTACCGTTTCTGGAGTTACACCATGGCTGTTCAACGTACTTTCTCCATCATCAAGCCTGACGCTGTTGCAAAAAACGTCATCGGCGAGATCACCACTCGTTTCGAAAAAGCCGGCCTGAAGGTTGTAGCTTCGAAACTCAAGCAACTGTCCAAAGCCGAAGCTGAAGGCTTCTACGCTGAGCACAGCGCTCGTGGTTTCTTCGGCGACCTGGTTGCCTTCATGATCTCCGGTCCTGTTGTTGTTCAGGTTCTGGAAGGCGAAAACGCTATCGCTCTGAACCGTGAGCTGATGGGCGCTACCAACCCTAAAGAAGCTGCTGCCGGCACCATCCGTGCTGACTTCGCTGATTCCATCGACGCCAACGCTGTTCACGGTTCGGACTCCGAAGCCGCAGCTGCTCGTGAAATCTCGTACTTCTTCGCAGCTACTGAAGTAACCACTCGCTAAGCATTGGCTTAAGAGTGAAGGTGAATCCATGACTACATCGACTGTTAAAACCAACCTGCTGGGTCTGACCCAGCCGGAAATGGAGAAATTCTTCGACTCAATCGGGGAGAAGCGTTTCCGTGCCGGTCAGGTAATGAAATGGATTCACCACTTTGGCGTCGATGATTTCGACGCCATGACGAACGTCAGCAAGGCCCTGCGCGACAAGCTCAAGGCTATTGCCGAGGTGCGTGGTCCCGAAGTGGTCAGCGAGGACATCTCCAGCGACGGCACCCGTAAGTGGGTGGTGCGCGTGGCGTCCGGCAGCTGCGTCGAGACCGTATACATTCCCCAGGGCAAACGTGGCACCTTGTGCGTTTCGTCCCAGGCAGGCTGTGCCCTGGATTGCAGTTTCTGCTCCACCGGCAAGCAAGGCTTCAATAGCAACCTCACCGCTGCCGAAGTCATCGGCCAGGTGTGGATTGCCAACAAATCCTTTGGCAGCGTCCCGGCGACCGTCGACCGTGCCATCACCAACGTGGTGATGATGGGCATGGGTGAGCCGCTGCTGAACTTCGACAACGTCATCTCCGCCATGCACCTGATGATGGACGACCTGGGCTACGGCATCTCCAAGCGCCGCGTGACCCTGTCGACCTCCGGCGTGGTTCCGATGATCGACGAGCTGGCCAAGCACATCGACGTCTCCCTGGCGTTGTCGCTGCACGCACCCAATGACGCATTGCGTAACCAATTGGTGCCGATCAACAAGAAGTATCCGCTTAAGATGCTGCTCGAATCCTGCCAGCGTTACATGGCGACCTTGGGTGAGAAACGCGTGTTGACCGTTGAGTACACCCTGCTCAAGGACATCAACGACAAGGTCGAACACGCCGTCGAGATGATCGAGTTGCTCAAGAACACCCCGTGCAAGATCAACCTGATCCCGTTCAACCCGTTTCCCCATTCTGGCTACGAGCGGCCGAGCAACAACGCGATCCGCCGTTTCCAGGATCAACTGCACCAGGCTGGCTACAACGTCACCGTCCGCACCACCCGCGGTGAAGACATCGACGCCGCCTGTGGCCAACTGGTCGGGCAGGTGATGGACCGCACCCGCCGCAGTGAACGTTATATCGCCGGGCGCGAAGTGAATGCCGCCGACGATTTGCCGCTCATTGCCGTGAATCGAATCTGAGAGAGGATCTCTATGCCCTTGCGCCTTGCGCTGCTTTTGCTTGTTACCGGCCTTGTGGCCGGTTGTGTTTCATCGGGCTATGAGAGCCCTTTGCAAACCGGCAAAGGCCGTGATGAGGCGCGGGTTGCCTATGTGCAACTGGGGTTGGGTTATCTGCAACAGGGTTTGAGCGAACAGGCCAAGGTGCCGCTGAAGAAGGCGCTTGAACTGGACAGCGACGATGCGGACGCCAATGCCGCGCTGGCCCTGGTGTTCCAGGCCCAGGCCGAGCCGGAACTGGCCGGCCAGTATTTCAACAAGGCCCTGGCCGCCCGTCCTGCCGACCCACGGCTGCTGAACAACTACGGCAGTTTCCTGTTCGAGCAGAAACGTTATGACCAGGCCGCCCTTTATTTCCAGCAAGCCAGCGCCGATACCCTCTATCCTGAGCGTTCCCGTGTCTTCGAGAACCTCGCAGTGACCTCGCTGCGCCTAGGCCAGCGCGACAGCGCTCGCCAGCAACTGGAAAAAGCCCTGCACTTGAATGGGCGTCAGCCGCGGGCCTTGCTCGAAATGGCTGAGTTGTCCTACGAAGACAGGCATTATGTGCCGGCACGTGACTATTACGAGCGTTTTAGCCTGCTCAGCGGGCAAAATGCACGTAGTCTATTGCTCGGTGTGCGGCTGGCGACGGTTCATGAAGAACACGACACGGCCGCACGTTTTGGCCAGCAACTCGAACGACTCTATCCCGGTACGCCGGAATATCAGCAATACCTGTCGGAGCAATGATGAAAGCGGCGCACCCGGAAGTTGTAGCAGCTAATCGCGTAAACCCAGGCGACACCTTGCGTCAGGCCCGCGAAAGCAATGGTTGGTCGCTGGCGGAAGTGGCCCTCAAGCTCAATTTGACCACCACATCCCTGGCCAACCTGGAAGCCGGCGCGTTCGACAAGTTGCCGGGGCATACCTTCGCCCGTGGCTACATCCGCGCCTACGCCAAATTGCTCGGCATCGACCAGGCCATACTGGTCCAGGAGTTCGACCAATTCACCGGTACGGATTCCCAGGGCAGCAATGTCCACGGCTTGGGCCGTATCGAGGAGCCGGTGCGGGTTTCCCACACGATTCTGCGCATTGTCAGCCTGTTGCTGCTGATCGCCGTGATCGGCGGTGGCTTTGTCTGGTGGCAAGACCAGACCTCCCAGCGCACCAAAGACATGACCAGCAACGCCATGGAGCACGTCGAGGTCGAAAGCGCCGACGGCACCACCCAGATTCATCCACTGGATGAGCCGGAAGACCAGGCTGTTGCCGAAGGCCAGGCTGCCCCCGAAGCGCCGGTTGCCACGGAGCAACCCGCGCCAGCCGCGACCGCCGCTGCACCGACTCCCGCGACGCCGCCTGCACCGGCTCACGCCCAGGCCACCCCAGCCGCTCCGGTTGCGCAGGCGCATACGCCAGCGCAACCGGCACAAGCGCCTGCTCCAGCAACGCCTGCCGCCCCTGCGATTTCCGCGCCGACCACCCCAGCGTTGATCGCCGGTGATGGCCGCGTACAGGTCACTTTCATCGCCGACTGCTGGACGCAAGTCACCGATGGCAATGGCAAGGTGCTGTTTAGCGGTCTGAAGCGTAAGGGAGAGACGCTTGACCAGGCCGGCAAGCCTCCTTTGACGCTGCGTCTGGGCTTTGCCCGTGGCGCGCAAGTGGCCTACAACGGCCAGCCTGTGGACGTGGCGCCGTTCACCAGTGGCGAGACTGCTCGCCTCAAGTTGGGACAATAGTCATGCACGGCGAATCTCCAATCAAACGTCGCGTATCGCGCAAGATCTGGGTTGGCTCGGTGCCTGTGGGTGGCGATGCCCCCATCGCGGTCCAGAGCATGACCAATAGCGACACCAATGACGTGGCCGCCACCGTCGCCCAGATCAATCGTCTGGAAGCGGCTGGTGTCGACATCGTGCGCGTCTCCGTACCGGACATGGACGCCGCCGAAGCCTTCGGTCGCATCAAGCAGTTGGTCAAGGTGCCACTGGTTGCCGACATTCACTTCGACTACAAGATCGCCTTGCGCGTAGCCGAACTGGGTGTGGACTGCCTGCGGATCAACCCGGGCAACATCGGTCGCGAAGACCGTGTGCGTGCCGTGGTGGATGCTGCCCGTGATCGCGGTATTCCAATCCGCATCGGCGTCAACGCCGGTTCCCTGGAAAAAGACCTGCAAAAGAAATACGGCGAGCCTACGCCGGCAGCACTGGTTGAGTCGGCGCTGCGTCACGTTGAGCACCTCGAACGCCTGAATTTCCAGGACTTCAAGGTCAGCGTAAAGGCCTCCGACGTATTCATGGCGGTCGAAGCCTACCGCCTGCTGGCCAAGGAAATCGTGCAGCCGTTGCACCTGGGTATCACTGAAGCGGGCGGTTTGCGCTCAGGCACAGTGAAATCTGCGGTGGGTCTCGGTATGCTGCTCGCCGAAGGGATTGGCGATACCATCCGCATCTCCCTGGCGGCAGACCCTGTTGAGGAAGTGAAAGTCGGTTACGACATTCTCAAATCCCTGCGTTTGCGCTCCCGTGGCATCAATTTCATTGCCTGCCCGAGCTGCTCGCGGCAGAACTTCGACGTGGTGAAAACCATGAACGATCTGGAATTGCGCCTTGAAGACCTGTTGGTGCCACTGGATGTAGCGGTGATCGGTTGTGTGGTCAACGGTCCGGGCGAAGCCAAGGAAGCCCATGTGGGCTTGACCGGCGGTACACCGAACCTGATTTACATCGACGGCAAGCCGTCGCAGAAATTGACGAATGACAATCTGGTGGACGAGCTTGAAAAGCTGATCCGCGAGAAAGCGGCCGAAAAGGTCGCAGCTGACGCAGCGCTGATCGCGCGCGGCTGATTGAACGAATTTAAGGATTTGATGTGAGCAAGTCTCTGCAAGCCATTCGCGGCATGAACGACATCCTGCCGGAGCAGACGCCGTTGTGGCGCTACTTCGAAAGCACCGTCGCGCGCCTGCTGGATAACTACGGTTACAAGCAGATCCGCATGCCGATCGTCGAATTCACCGAGCTGTTCAAGCGCTCCATCGGTGAAGTGACCGACATCGTCGAAAAAGAAATGTACACCTTTGAAGACCGCAACGGCGACTCCCTGACCTTGCGTCCGGAAGGTACCGCCGCGTGCGTGCGCGCCGTGCTGGAGCATGGCCTCACCGGTGCCGGCCAGCCGCAGAAGTTGTGGTACATCGGCCCGATGTTCCGCCACGAACGGCCACAGAAAGGCCGTTATCGCCAGTTCCACCAGATCGGCCTGGAAGTATTCAACATCGACGGCCCGGACATCGACGCCGAGCTGATCGTGCTGACCTGGCGCCTGTGGGGCCTGCTGGGCATCCGCGACGCGGTCAAGCTTGAACTCAACAGCCTGGGCACCAGCGAATCCCGCGGCCGCTATAAAGTGGCCCTGGTCGAGTACCTGTCCGCTCACCTGGACAAGTTGGACGAAGACAGCCAGCGCCGTCTGAAAACCAACCCGCTGCGCGTGCTCGATACCAAGAACGCCGACACCCAAGCCGTACTGGTCAACGCGCCGAAAATGGCCGATTACCTGGACGACGAGTCGCGCATTCACTTCGAGGGCCTCAAGGCTCGCCTGGATGCTGCCGGTATCCCGTTCGTGATCAACACCAAGCTGGTGCGCGGCCTCGATTACTACAGCAAGACCGTGTTCGAGTGGGTCACCGACAAACTCGGCGCCCAGGGCACCGTGTGTGCCGGTGGGCGCTACGATGGCCTGGTCGAGCAGATGGGCGGCAAGCCGACCACTGGCGTGGGCTTCGCCATGGGCATTGAGCGCTTGATCCTGCTGCTGGAAACCCTGGAAAAGGTCCCGGAAGAAATCTCCCGTCAGGTGGATGTGTACCTCTGCGCCTTTGGCGAGGCCGCCGAACTGGCCGCCCTGGCCTTGAGCGAGAAGGTGCGTGACCAACTGCCGAACCTTCGCCTGCAGGTCAATGCCGGCGCCGGCAGCTTCAAGAGCCAGTTCAAGAAGGCCGACAAGAGCGGCGCGCTGTATGCGCTGATCCTTGGCGATGACGAACTGGCCCAGCAAGTGATAGGTTTCAAACCCCTGCGTGGCCAGGGCGAGCAACAGAACATTGCCTTTGATGCGCTCGCTGCGCACTTGGCCACCTGCGTCGTGCAGGGTTGAAGCTGTCGAACAGCCGAATTTAGCGATTAAGGAGTATTGGGGTGTCGAGTACTGATGATGAGCAACTGGCCGAGTTCAAGGACTGGTGGCAGCGTAACGGCAAGCCCCTGGTTACTGGCGGCCTGCTGGCTTTAGTGGTGGTGTTCGGCTGGCAAGCCTGGCACAAGTATCAGGCCAACCAGTCCCAAGGCGCCTCGGTCCTCTACCAGCAGTTGCTGGAAACCACGCTGACTCCGGATGGCAAGCCTGACCCGGCACAGGTTGCAGACCTGGCCGGCAAGCTGAAAAACGAATTTGGCGGTAGCACCTACGCCCAGTACGGCAGCCTGTTCGTCGCGAAAGTCGCGGTCGACACCGGCAAGCTGGATGACGCCGCCTCCGAGCTGAAGGCCATCGCCGACAAGCCGAAGAACCCTACCCTGGGTGAAATCGCACGTCAGCGCCTGGCTCAGGTACTGGCAGCACAGAACAAGGCCGACGAAGCACTCAAACTGCTCGACGGCGATGCTGACAAGGCATTTGTAGCCACTCGCGAAGAGCTCAAGGGCGACCTTCTGGTCCAATTGGGTCGTACCGACGAAGCCAATGCTGCGTACAAAAAAGCCAAGGCGGCGCTGTCTGATGAAGCGGCGGTCGGTGGCTTACAAATCAAGCTCGACGACTTGGCCAAAGGGGATGCGTGACGTGATCCGTTGGAAACATGCAGCATTGCTGGCTCTGGCCGTTCTGGCCGCGGGTTGCAGCAGCAACAGCAAGAAAGAACTGCCTCCTGCGGAGCTGACCAGCTTCAAGGAAGAAGTGGTCCTGCAGAAGCAGTGGAGCCGCTCCATCGGTGATGGCCAGGGCGAGACCTACAACATGTTGGTGCCGGCGATCGACGGTGACAACATTGTGGCCGCCGACGTAACCGGCGTGGTGATCTCCATGGATCGCCTCAACGGCGACGTGAAATGGAAGAAAGACCTCGAACTGCCTGTCTCCGGCGCCGTCGGCGTAGGTTACGGCATGGTGATGCTCGGCACGCTGAAAGGCGAAGTCGTAGCCCTGGATTCCAGCACCGGTGAAGAGAAATGGCGCGCTCGCGTGACCAGTGAAGTTCTCGCACCGCCTGCCACCAACGGTGACATCGTCGTGGTGCAAACCCAGGACGATCGTGTGATTGGCCTCGACGCCAGCACCGGCCAGCAACGCTGGTTGTACGACAGCACCCCGGCGGTACTGACCTTGCGCGGCACCAGTGGTCCGGTTGTGACCAATAATCTGGCCGTTGCAGGCCTGTCGACCGGTAAAGTAGTCGCCCTGGACACCCAGAACGGCGTACCGGCCTGGGAAACCCGTGTGGCTATCCCACAAGGTCGTTCCGAGCTGGATCGCGTAGTGGACATCGACGGTGGCTTGCTGCTGTCGGGCGAAACCCTCTACGTCGCCACTTACCAGGGCCGTGTCGCGGCACTGGACCTGCAGAGCGGTCGTGTGAACTGGCAGCGTGATGCTTCCAGCTACGCCGGTGTCGCCCAAGGGTTTGGCAGCGTCTACGTAAGCCTGGCGTCCGGCACCGTTGAAAGTGTCGACGAGCGTTCCACCACTGCACTGTGGAGCAACGACTCCCTGGCCCGCCGTCAACTGTCGGCACCGGAAGTGTTCTCCAGCTACGTAGCGGTTGGCGACTTCGAAGGCTACCTGCACCTGCTGAGCCAGGTGGATGGTCGCTTCGTAGGTCGCGAGCGTATCGACAGCGACGGCCTGCGTGCGCGTCCGCTGGTCGTGGGTAACATGCTTTATGTGTTTGGCAACAGCGGCAAGCTGGAAGCCCTGACCATCAAGTAAGAACTATGCTTGGGGTAACACCCAGGCGGCCCCGCTTCGGCGGGGCATGCGGCATTTGATTATGCTGCCCCGAGCACCAGCCGCTGCCATGCAGCGGCTTTTGTATTTTCTGAAATAACGAAGTGGAGAGCCGCATGGTTCCCGTAATCGCCCTGGTGGGCCGACCTAACGTCGGCAAGTCCACCTTGTTCAACCGCCTGACCAGGACTCGCGACGCCATCGTCGGCGACTTGTCCGGTCTGACCCGTGATCGCCAATACGGTGAGGCAAAGTGGCAAGGGCGCTCCTACATTATTGTCGACACCGGTGGTATCTCCGGTGACGAGCACGGCATGGACGAAAAAATGGCCGAGCAGTCGCTGCTCGCCATTGAAGAAGCCGACGTCGTGCTGTTCCTGGTGGACGCCCGTGCGGGCTACACCGCTGCCGACCAAATGATTGGCGAGCACCTGCGCAAGCGCAACAAGCGTTCCTATCTGGTCGCGAACAAGATCGACAACATCGATCCTGAAGCTGCCCGTGCCGAATTCAGCCCGATGGGCCTGGGCGATGCGATCCCGGTCGCCGGTGCCCACGGTCGCGGCATCACCCAGATGCTGGAAATTGCCCTGCGCGATTTCCCCAAGGATGACGTCGAGGAAGAAGAGGGCGAAGAGGAAATCGTCGCCGAAGGTGAGGAAGCCAAGCGCATTCCTGGCCCGAGCGAAAAAGACGGTATCAAGATCGCTATCATCGGTCGTCCCAACGTCGGCAAGTCGACCCTGGTCAACCGCATGCTCGGTGAAGACCGCGTTATCGTCTACGACCAGCCCGGCACCACCCGCGACAGCATCTACATCCCGTTCGAACGCAACGAGGAAAAGTACACGCTGATCGACACCGCCGGTGTGCGCAAACGCGGCAAGATCCACGAGGAAGTTGAAAAGTTCTCGGTGGTCAAAACCCTGCAAGCGATCAAAGACGCCAACGTGGTGATCTTTGTGATGGACGCCCGTGAAGGCGTGGTGGACCACGACCTCAACCTGCTGGGCTTTGCCCTCGAGGCCGGTCGGGCACTGGTGATCGCGATCAACAAGTGGGACGGCATGACGCCGAGCGAGCGCGATTTCGTCAAGATTGAGCTGCAACGTCGGCTGTTCTTCGTCGAGTTCGCCGACATTCACTTCATCTCGGCATTGCACGGTACTGGCGTGGGCAACCTCTACGCGTCCGTGCAGAACTCGTTCAAGTCTGCCGTGACCCGTTGGCCGACCAACCGCCTGACCCAGATCCTGGAAGATGCGGTTGGCGAGCATGCGCCGCCGATGGTCAACAACCGCCGGATCAAACTGCGTTACGCCCACTTGGGTGGTGCCAACCCGCCGATTATCGTGATCCACGGTAACCAGATCGAGAAGGTGCCGAAGTCCTATGTGCGTTACCTGGAAAACACCTACCGCCGTGTCTTGAAACTGGTCGGTACACCGATCCGTATCGAGTTCAAGGGTGGCGAGAACCCGTACGAAGGCAACAAGAACACACTGACTGACCGTCAGGTGAACAAGAAGCGTCGTTTGATGACTCACCACAAGAAGGCCGACAAGAAGCGCCGTGACAAGAAGTAACGGCAGCTTCAAGTTGTAAGCGTCAAGCCTCAAGAAAGGGCTCCTTTGGAGCCCTTTTTTGTGCGCGAGGGTTTGTGCCTTGACCCCGTGCGATTGGCAGCTTAAAACTTGGGGCTCACCTGCAGGGGCTTTTTGATGATCACCAGCAAGCTGCCGAATGTCGGCACGACCATTTTCACCACCATGTCGCAACTCGCAGCCGAGACCGGCGCGCTCAACCTGTCCCAAGGGTTCCCCGACTTCAATGGCCCCCAAGGTTTGCTTGATGCCGTGGGCAAGCACGTCGCCAGCGGGCATAACCAGTACTCGCCGATGACCGGCTTGCCGGCCCTGCGTCAGCAAGTGGCGGCGAAGATCGTCCGCAGCTACGGCGCCAAGGTCGATGCCGACAGTGAAGTGACCGTGACCCCGGGCGCCACCGCCGCAATCTTTTGCGCGATCCAGGCAGTGATCCGTAATGGTGATGAAGTCATCGTGTTCGATCCCAGCTACGACAGCTACGAGCCGTCAGTCGAGCTGGCCGGCGGGCGCTGCGTACATGTGCAGTTGAGCCTGGATGGCTTTGCGCTGGACTTCGACAAGATCCGCGCCGCGCTGTCGCCCCGTACGCGCATGATCATCCTCAACTCTCCGCACAACCCCACCGGTGCCTTGATCAGCCGTGCCGAGCTGGATCAGTTGGCCGATCTGATCCGTGACCGGGATATTTACCTGGTCAGCGACGAGGTCTATGAACACCTGGTGTACGACGGTGTGCCCCACGTGAGCGTACTGGCCCACGAAGAGCTGTATCAGCGCGCCTTCGTGGTCAGTTCCTTCGGCAAGACCTATCACGTCACCGGCTGGAAAACCGGCTACGTGGTCGCCCCAGCGGCCCTCACCGCTGAGCTGCGCAAGGTGCACCAGTACGTCAACTTCTGTGGCGTGACCCCCTTGCAGTTCGCCCTGGCCGACTTCATGGCCGAGCACCCGGAACACGTCGAGGAACTGCCAGCGTTCTACCAGGCCAAACGCGACCTGTTTTGCGACTTACTGGCGCCGTCGCGCTTCAGCTTCAGTCGAGTGGCCGGCACCTACTTCCAACTGGTGGATTACTCACAGATCCGTCCGGAGCTGGATGACGTCGCCATGTCGCTGTGGATGACTCGAGAACACGGCGTGGCGACGATTCCCGTCTCGGTGTTCTACCAGAACCCACCCCAAGGCCAGCGGCTGGTGCGCCTGTGCTTTGCCAAACGCGAGGAGACGCTGCGCCAAGCAGCCGAGAAGCTATGCGTGATCTGAGTGCACTGCCGGACCTGAACATCGCCCTGGTCCAGACCACCCTGGCCTGGCACGACCGCCAGGCCAACCTTGAACACTTCGAGGCACTGCTGGAGCAGGCCAGGGGCGCCGACCTGATCGTGTTGCCGGAAATGTTCACCACCGGGTTTTCCATGGCGTCCGACACCCTCGCCGAACCGGAGAACGGTCCGACCCATCGCTGGCTCCAGGCCCAGGCCGCGAAGTACGACGCGGTGATCACCGGCAGCGTGATCATCCAGGCCGCCGATGGCAGCCACCGCAACCGCCTGCTGTGGGCGCGACCCGATGGCGAGGTGCTGCACTACGACAAGCGCCACCTGTTCCGCATGGCCGGTGAGCACAATCACTACACCCCCGGCGAGCGCCAGGTGCAGTTCGAGTTGAAGGGCTGGCGCATTCGCCCGCTGATTTGCTACGACCTGCGCTTCCCGGTGTGGAGCCGTGATGCCCAGGACACCGACCTGTTGCTCTACACCGCCAACTGGCCCGGTGCGCGGCGTTTGCATTGGAACCGCCTGCTGCCGGCGCGGGCCATCGAGAACCTGTGCTACGTGGCGGCGGTGAATCGGGTGGGTACGGACGGCAAGGGTTTTGTTTACACCGGTGATAGCCAGGTGCTGGATTTCCAGGGTGAGACCCTGCTCAGTGCGGGGGAGGCGGATGGGGTGTTCCAGGTGTGCCTGAATGCGGCGGAGTTGGCGGCGTATCGCACCCGATTCCCGGCGAATCTGGATGCCGATACCTTTCAGTTTGTCTGATAGGCCGCCTTCGCGAGCAAGCCCGCTCCCACATTCGACCGCGTTTATCCTGTAGGAATGCGGTCGAATGTGGGAGCGGGCTTGCTCGCGAAGAGGCCATCAGCACCACCCAAGACCCAAAGCAAAAAAAGGCCCCTGGATTCACACCCAGGGGCCTTTCGCATTTCAGCAGCCGCTTACGCCGCTTTCGCTTCCAACTGGCTCAACGAGCGGTTCAGCGCGCTGAACACCGCCTTGAAGCTGGCAGTGGTGATGTTTTCATCAATGCCCACGCCATGTACCGGCCGCTCACCGTTCACACGCAGTTCAATGTAGGCCGCAGCCTTGGCATTGGTGCCGGCGCCGATTGCGTGTTCGTTGTAGTCCATGATCTCCACCTTGATCGGCAGGGCGGCAACCAGCGCTTCCAGCGTGCCGTAGCCCTTGCCGTGCCAGCGCAGGTTGGTTTCGCCCTGGCCTTTGCCCGAGACTTCCACTTCCACCGAGCTGTTGCCGTTCTCTTCCTGCAAGCGATGGCTGACCAGCGCATACGGGGTGTTGGCTTGCAGGTATTCACGCTGCAGCAAACTGTGGATCTGCTGCGCGGTCATCTCCAGACCCAGGCGATCGGTTTCACCCTGTACTACTTGGCTGAACTCGATCTGCATGCGGCGCGGCAAGCTGATGCCATATTCCTGCTCCAGCAGGTAGGCGATGCCGCCCTTGCCCGACTGGCTGTTCACGCGGATCACGGCCTCGTAGCTGCGACCAATGTCGGCGGGGTCGATCGGCAAGTAGGGCACTTCCCACAGGGCGTCGTCTTTCTGCTGGGCGAAGCCCTTGCGGATGGCATCCTGGTGGGAGCCGGAGAAGGCGGTGTGGACCAGGTCGCCGACGTACGGGTGGCGTGGGTGCACCTGGATCTGGTTGCACTCTTCGACGACTTTGCGCACGCCGTCGATGTCGGAGAAGTCCAGCTGCGGGTCGAGGCCCTGGGTGTACATGTTCAGGGCCACGGTGACGAGGTCGACGTTACCGGTACGCTCGCCGTTGCCGAACAGGCAGCCTTCGACGCGGTCGGCACCGGCCATCAGGCCCAGTTCGGTGGCGGCCACACCAGTGCCACGGTCGTTGTGGGTGTGCAGGCTGATGATCACGCTGTCACGACGGTTGATATGACGACCGAACCACTCGATCTGGTCGGCATAGATGTTCGGCGTGGCGCATTCCACGGTAGCCGGCAGGTTGAGGATCATCTTGTGCTCGGGCGTCGGGTTCCACACCTCGATCACCGCGTCACAGACTTCCTTGGCGAACTCCAGTTCGGTCGCGCTGAAGGTCTCCGGGGAGTACTCGAAAGTCCACTGGGTTTCCGGCTGCTGGGCGGCGTATTTGACGAACAGCTTGGCCGCGTTGACCGCGATGGCCTTGATGCCGTCCTTGTCCTGGTTGAACACAATGCGGCGGAACGATGGCGAGGTCGCATTGTACAAGTGCACGATGGCTTTCTTGGCGCCGCGCAGGGATTCGAAGGTGCGCGCGATCAAGTCTTCACGACCCTGGGTCAGCACCTGAATGGTGGTGTCCTCGGGGATGTGGCCGTCTTCGATCAGGGTGCGCACGAAGTCGAAGTCGGTTTGCGAGGCGGCCGGGAACGACGCTTCGATTTCCTTCACGCCCACCGATACCAGGGTCTTCCAGAAACGCAGCTTCTTCGCGGCGTCCATCGGCTCGATCAGCGACTGGTTGCCATCACGCAGGTCGGAGCTGCACCAGATCGGCGCGGTGGTGATGGTTTTCGAAGGCCAGGTGCGGTCCGGGATGTCGATGGTCGGAAACGCGCGGTACTTCGAAGACGGGTCTTTGAGCATGCTCATCGGGAAATCCTTTGTTTAGGGGCCGAGAAAAGGCGGCCTGCCGTGTAACTGTTATTGGGGATAAAGCGGGGACGAGGCAGATCGATTCAGCCTGGCAGTCGTGCGCTGACGAGGCACAGGCTGCGGTGCTGGCGGAGCTGAATGAGGGTGTGAGAGGTTTTCATAAGCTCAACCCTAACCGCCGGGGTGAAAGATGGCAAGCAGTCGAGAAAAATTGAGAGAAGTTCTGCTATTGGCTCGAAAAACAGGATTTTATGCCTGAAAGCTGTGAGGGCTCTTACTTTAATTGCGCGCCATTTGGCTGGCGCGCAATCGAGTCGGTCAGGGCTGGAACGCGCCGATAAAGATCGCCGGGTCGACCCGCGCATCGTTCAGGCTGACATTCCAATGCATATGCGGTCCGGTCGCGCGGCCGGTCGAACCGACCTTGCCTACCACCGCGCCGCGGGTGAGTTGATCGCCGACTTTCACGTCGATCTTCGACATGTGGCAGAACATGCTGATAAAGCCCTGGCCATGGTCGACGAACACGGTGTTGCCGTTGAAGAAGTAGTTGCCCACCAGGGTCACCTTGCCGTTCGCTGGAGTCTTGATCGGCGTACCGGCCGGTACTGCGAAATCCAGGCCCGAATGCGGGTTGCGCTCCTCGCCGTTGAAGAAGCGACGCACGCCGAACTTGCTCGACAGCGGTCCGTTCACTGGTTTGTCCAGTATCAGGTTGCTGGGCAGGTTCGGGCTGAAGCTGCGGTAGGCCTTGATCTGCACCGCCAGCTCGGCCTCGATGCGCCTGAGCTGCGCCGGGTCCGGGTTCACCTGGCTCTTGTTCTTCAAGGTGATGCGCTGTTCCGGGTACTTCTTGTAGCCGACGATAAATGGCAGGTTGCGTCCACCGCTACTGATGCGTTCATTGCCCGGCTTGACCGTCAGCGGGATGCCGACGATTGCCAGCCAGTTGTCCTGCTCCCTGACCACCAACACCGGCTTGCCCAGGTAAGTGGCTTTCGGCGCCGCCGCCGATGGGCCCAACTCGACCACGGCCACACCGCCCGGCACCGGCTTGTTCAAGGTGCGGGTGATGTAGCTGTCGGCGTGGGCGTTGACGGCGAGGCACAACAACATCAACAGGCTGAATAAACGTGGCATCGATCAATCCAATAACGAAAGGGTGACGGGTGTCAGGTGATTGTCTTCCACCCGCACTTGCAGTTGGCCTTCACCGAGGCGTGCGGTCAGGCGCTGGCCGGTGTGGGTTTGTGCGGCGTTGCGAATCGCCTGGCCGCGCTCATCCAGCAGGATGCTGTAGCCACGCCCGAGGGTCGCCAGCGGGCTGACCACCTGCAACGTCTGCACCTGGCTTTGCAGTTGCAGGCGGCGCGCCTTGAGGCCTTCGCGCATGGCGCGGGGCAGGCGCTCGGCGAGGCTGTCGAGGCGCTGGCGCAGCAGGGCCAGTTGACGGCCGGGGTGTTGACCGGCGAGGCGGGTTTCCAGGCGGATCAGGCGTTCGCGACGGGTGTTGAGGCTGCGCTCAAAGGCGCGGCGCAGGCGCATGTCCAGGTCATCCAGGCGCTGGGCTTGCTGGCGCAGGCGCTCGCCGGGGTGACGCAGGCGTCGGGCCATGCCCTCCAGGCGCAGGCGGTCGTGAGTCAGGCGGTTGCGCATCAGCATCACCAGGCGGCGATGCAGGCTGTCGACCTGGCGCACCAGGTTGCTGGAATCGGGGGCCAGTAACTCGGCGGCGGCGGATGGGGTAGGGGCGCGCACGTCCGCGACGAAATCGCTGATGGAAACATCGGTTTCATGGCCGATGGCGCTGACGATAGGTGTTACGCAGGCATCTACTGCACGGGCGACCGCTTCTTCGTTGAAGCACCACAGGTCTTCCAGCGAGCCGCCGCCACGGGCCAGGATCAACGCGTCAAAGCCACGGGCGTCGGCCATTTTCAGTGCGCGCACAATCTGCGGGATCGCTTCGCGGCCTTGCACGGCGGTGGGGATCAATGTCAGTTGCACCTGCGGCGCACGGCGGCGGAACACGCTGATGATGTCGCGGATCACCGCGCCGGTGGGCGAGCTGATAATGCCGATCTTCTGCGGGTGGGCTGGCAGCGGCACCTTGCGCTCGGCACTGAACAGGCCTTCGGCGCTGAGCTTTTCCTTCAGCGCGTCGAAGGCCAGGCGCAGCGCGCCATCACCGGCAGGCTCTACGGTGTCGAGGATCAGTTGGTAATCGCCGCGGCCTTCAAACAACGACACCTTGCCGCGTACCTTCACCGCCAGGCCGTCCTTCAACGCCTGGCGCACCCGCGCCGCATTGTTGCGGAACAACGCACAACGCACCTGGGCGCCGCTGTCCTTGAGGGTGAAATACACGTGGCCGGAAGCCGGGCGCGCGAGGTTGGAGATCTCGCCTTCGACCCAGATATTGGTGAACACGTCTTCCAGCAACACCCGCGCACGGCCGTTGAGCTGGCTGACAGTCAGGACTTCGCGGTCCAGGCCCAGGCGGGCAAACGGGTCTTTAATCATGAGCAGAGGTCTTTAATCATGGGCGGCAGTTTATAGGCATTCACGCAGGGTTTGACAGAATTGCTCCACCAGCGCGCTCGGCGTCTGCGCGCAGGCCAGGGCCACGGTGCTCAGGCAGTCCGGGTCGGCCAGCGGTAGAAACCGCACATTGGCGGGGGCGATGTCCTGCATGGATTTTGGTAACAAGGCAATACCGAAGCCGGCCTGGATCAACTGCAACTGGGTGGTCTTGCGCGACATGACCCGTGCCGCCTTGGGGAAAAATCCTGCACGCATGCACAGCTCGGCGGATAGATAACTCAGCCCCCCACGCTGGGGATGGGGGATCGAGATAAACGCTTCGTCCTTGAGTTGTTCCAGTTCAATCGGCGCATTGCTGCGTGCCAACCCATGGTTCGGCGGCACCGCGAGCAACAGTTGTTCACTATATAAAGGTGTCACGCGCACGCCTTCGCGCTGGCGCAATACCGGCAAACGCAACACGCCCACCTCCAGGCGGCCGTCGGCGATTTCCTCCAATTGCGCCTCCGAGGACAGTTTGACGATGTCCATCGACACGCCCGGGCAGCGTTCCAGCCACGTACTGATGCCACGCAGCAACGCGCCACTCATCGGCACGGTACTGGAATGGCTCAAGCGCAGCGTGCCGCGTTGGCCGTTGCCGATTTGCGTGGTCATCTCGCAGGCCTTGAGCAGCTCACTCAGCAGGTTGCGCGCCCGTGGGTAGAAGGCTTCACCCGCCGCCGTCAGTCGGGGCTGGCGCGCAGTGCGTTCGAACAAGGGGGTTTGCAGTCTGGTTTCCAGCTCCTTGATCTGCCGGCTCAATGCGGATTGGGCGACAAACAAGCGCTCGGCGGCGGCGCTGAAGCTGCCACTGTCGGCGATTTCGACGAAGTAGCGCAGTTGGCGGGTGGAGATCACGCGTCATGCCTTTTCGAGATGGGTGGAGGGCTTTGAAGATATTAGTCGCAACCCTCGTCGATGGCTAAAGTGAAGGCTATCTCTTTCAAGGAATAACCCATGAGCCCGGTTGAGCTGATGAGCCAGTGGTCGTTTGGCGCTGTGGATTGGCTGGTGATCGGCCTGGGCGTGGCGGTGGCCTACATCGTGTTTGGTATCGCCGGTTTTGGCACGGCGCTGGTGGCGGGGCCGATCCTGATCCTGTTTATGCCGCTGTCCAAGATCATCCCACTGCTGGTGCTGCTGGATTTTGTCGCGGCGTTCGGCAATCTGCTGCAATCACGGCGCGATGTGAACAAGCCGGAGTTGCTGCGCTTGCTGCCGTGCATGGCGATCGGTTGCACCCTTGGCGTGGTGTTTTTGCTCAACCTGCACTCGGATGTGTTGCTGCTGTTGATGGGCCTGTTTATCAGTGCATATGCGATCTACAGCCTGGCCGTAAAAGCCCGGCCGGCGCAATTGGCGGCGGGTTGGTCGATCCCGATGGGCACCGTGGGCGGCTTGTTTGGGGCGTTGTTTGGCAGCGGCGGTTTTTTATACGCGATCTATCTGAACAGCCGCTTGCCCAAGGACGCGGCGCGCGCCACCCAGAGTGCGTTGATCAGTTGCAGCACGGTGGTGCGCTTGAGCCTGTTCCTGATTGCCGGGGTGTATGCGGATTTGCCGCTGTTGATGTTGGCGCTGTGCCTGTTGCCGGCGATGGTGTTGGGACTTTGGTTTGGGCGCAGGCTGACGATGCGCCTGTCCCGTGAAACCTTTGTGCGATTGGTGACCTGGCTGGTGCTGGCCAGCGGTATTGCATTGATCGGGCGGTACTTGAGCGCTTGACCTGATTTCTTCAGGGATTAAGCTGCCAGCCTTCAGGGCCTCTTCGCGGGCAAGCCCGCTCCCACATTCGAGCGCATTTCTTCTGTTGGAATGCGGCCACCTGTGGGAGCGGGCTTGCCCGCGAAGGCGCCAGACGGCACACCGCAGGACTCTCAGGCCCCATGAACTCCCAAAGCATCCTTGTCCCGAAAATCTCCACCTTGCCCGTCCACGAACCCCGCGCCCGGGCGATTGTGCGTTGGCTGGTGCGCAAGAACATCATCAAGGAAGAACTCACCACCTGCGGGCGTACTGGCAACCGCATGGCCTACGCCATGGCCGATGGTGCGCGCGCCGTGGTGCTGTACCCCGAGGCGCTGCCGTTCAACGAGCCGATCAACGGCCTGGAGATCATCTACAAGCGCTGTATCTATACGCCGGCCAAGGGCTTCCTCGAAGAAGCGGGCTGCCCGGAATGCCGCAAGGAAGTCGGCGAGGCGCTGTTCGAAAGCCTGGAAGACTGGATGCCGGGCCACACCGACAACTTCACCTGTCCGCTGTGTGGGCATGAAGACGACATCAATGGCTTCCTCTTCCTACAGGAGTGCGGATTTTCCAACCTGGGATTCATCTTCAACAACTGGGCGGAGGCGGGGTTCAAGCAGAGCTTTATCGACGAATTTGCCGATTGGCTGGACCAGAAGATGAGTTGGGTCAAAGTCGAACTTTAATCCATCTATCAGTATTACCAAGTTTGTCAGAGTTTTACATTGAGCCCGGTGGGGTGCATGAGTATAATGGCGCGCTTCCATTTTCCCGCTCGGGAGCCCCCGCGATGCTGCGTATCAGCCAAGAAGCTCTGACATTCGACGACATTCTTTTAGTGCCCGGTTATTCCGAGGTGCTTCCTAACGAAGTCAGTCTCAAGACCCGCCTAACCCGTGGCATCGAGCTGAATATTCCACTGGTTTCCGCTGCCATGGACACCGTCACTGAAGCCCGTTTGGCAATCGCCATGGCTCAGGAAGGCGGCATCGGCATCATCCACAAGAACATGACCATCGAGCAGCAAGCTGCCGAAGTGCGCAAGGTCAAGCGTTACGAAGCCGGCGTGGTGAAAGATCCGATCACCATCGAAGCCGACGCCACCGTGCGCGACCTGTTCGACCTGACCCGCCTGCACAACATCTCCGGTGTTCCGGTGCTGCATGATGGCGACCTGGTCGGCATCGTCACTTCCCGTGACGTGCGTTTCGAAAACCGTCTTGAAGTCACCGTCCGTGAAGTGATGACGCCTAAAGAGCGCCTGGTCACGGTCATGGAAGGCGCCGACAAGAACGATGTGCGCGAACTGCTGCACAAGCACCGCATCGAGCGCGTGCTGATCGTCGACGACAAATTTGCCCTCAAAGGCATGATGACCGTCAACGACATCGAAAAAGCCAAGGCTTACCCGCTGGCCAGCAAGGATGACCAAGGTCGTCTGCGCGTTGGCGCTGCCGTCGGCACCGGTAAAGACACCGGCGACCGCGTTGCCGCGCTGGTGGCGGCTGGCGTTGACGTGGTAGTGGTCGACACTGCCCACGGTCACTCCAAAGGCGTGATCGACCGCGTGCGTTGGGTCAAGCAGAACTTCCCTGAAGTGCAAGTGATCGGCGGCAACATTGCCACCGGCGCTGCCGCCAAGGCCCTGGCCGAAGCGGGCGCGGATGCGGTCAAGGTCGGTATCGGCCCTGGCTCGATCTGCACCACCCGTATCGTTGCCGGTGTGGGCGTGCCGCAAATCAGCGCCATCGCCAACGTTGCTGCTGCCCTTGAAGGCACTGGCGTTCCGTTGATCGCCGACGGCGGCATCCGTTTCTCCGGTGACCTGTCCAAGGCCATCGTTGCTGGTGCTTCCTGCGTGATGATGGGCTCGATGTTCGCCGGTACCGAAGAAGCGCCAGGCGAGATCGAACTGTTCCAGGGTCGTTCGTACAAGGCTTACCGCGGCATGGGTTCGCTGGGCGCCATGTCCCAGGCACAAGGCTCTTCCGACCGTTACTTCCAGGACTCCTCGGCAGGCGCCGAGAAGCTCGTTCCGGAAGGCATCGAAGGCCGTGTACCTTACAAAGGCACCCTGAGCGCGATCATCCACCAACTGATGGGCGGCCTGCGCTCCTCGATGGGCTACACCGGTAGCGCCAACATCGAAGAAATGCGCACCAAGCCAGAGTTCGTACGGATTACCGGCGCCGGCATGGCTGAATCCCATGTCCACGACGTGCAGATCACCAAGGAAGCGCCAAACTACCGCGTAGGTTGATGCTTTCTGCATACGTTAAGTAACCGGGGCTGTTTTCAGCCCCGAGTTGTTTCTGATTCTCTTCACCTGAATTGCATAGACGAGACTGATCCCCATGGCCCTCGACATTCACGCCCACCGCATCCTGATCCTCGACTTCGGTTCCCAGTACACCCAACTGATTGCCCGCCGCGTGCGTGAGATCGGCGTGTACTGCGAACTGCATCCGTTCGACATGGACGACGAAGCGATCCGCGAATTCGCACCGAAAGGCGTCATCCTCGCCGGTGGCCCCGAGTCCGTGCACGAAGCCAACAGCCCGCGCTGCCCGCAAGCCGTATTCGACCTGGGCGTGCCTGTCTTCGGTATCTGCTACGGCATGCAGACCATGGCCGAGCAACTGGGCGGCAAGGTTGAGGGTTCCGAACTGCGTGAATTCGGCTACGCCCGTGTCGACGTGGTCGGCAAGAGCCGCCTGCTGGACGGCATCGAAGACCACGTTGACGCCGACGGCCTGTTCGGCCTCGACGTGTGGATGAGCCACGGTGACAAGGTCACCAAGATGCCGGAAGACTTCCACATCCTGGCCAGCACCCCGAGCTGCCCGATCGCCGGCATGTTCAGCGACGAGCGTCGTTACTACGGCGTGCAGTTCCACCCGGAAGTGACCCACACCAAGCAAGGCGGCCGCATCCTGTCGCGCTTCATCCTCGACATCTGCGAGTGTGAAGCCCTGTGGACCCCGTCGAAAATCGCTGAAGATGCCATCGCCCAGGTTCGCGCCCAGGTCGGCACCGACAACGTACTGCTGGGCCTGTCCGGCGGCGTTGACTCCTCCGTGGTAGCAGCCCTGCTGCACAAAGCCATTGGCGACCAACTGACCTGCGTCTTCGTCGACAACGGCCTGCTGCGCCTGCACGAGGGTGAGCAAGTGATGGCCATGTTCGCCGAGAACATGGGCGTCAAGGTGATCCGCGCCAACGCTGAAGATCAGTTCCTCAACAACCTGGCCGGCGAGTCCGACCCGGAGAAGAAGCGCAAGATCATCGGTCGTACCTTCATCGACGTGTTCGATGCCCAGTCCAACAAACTGGACAACATCAAGTACCTCGCCCAGGGCACCATCTACCCTGACGTGATCGAGTCGGCCGGCGCCAAGAGCGGCAAGGCCCACGTGATCAAGTCCCACCACAACGTGGGTGGCCTGCCTGAGGAGATGAACCTCAAGCTGGTAGAACCGCTGCGCGAACTGTTCAAGGACGAAGTGCGCCGTCTGGGCCTGGAACTGGGCCTGCCGTACGACATGGTCTACCGCCACCCATTCCCTGGCCCAGGCCTGGGCGTGCGTATCCTTGGTGAAGTGAAGAAGGAATACGCCGACCTGCTGCGTCGCGCCGACCACATCTTCATCGAAGAACTGCGCAAGGCCGACTGGTACCACAAGGTCAGCCAGGCGTTCGTGGTGTTCCAGCCGGTGAAATCCGTTGGCGTTGTAGGCGATGGCCGTCGTTACGCGTGGGTCGTGGCCCTGCGTGCCGTAGAAACCATCGACTTCATGACCGCCCGTTGGGCACACCTGCCATACGAACTGCTGGAAACTGTCAGCGGCCGTATCATCAATGAGATCGAAGGCATTTCGCGCGTGACGTATGACGTGTCGAGCAAGCCGCCGGCGACGATTGAGTGGGAGTGACCCCACAGCGCTGCATGAAAAAACCGGCTCTTGCCGGTTTTTTCATGCCCGAGCGAATGGCTTATTCTCGCTATTGAAAGAGCCGAATTGTGTTAGTGGCAGCTCTCGACGATAGCTGGATATTTTCAAACACGGAAGACCAGAATGAAACTCCTCACAGATGATGAGATTGACGTTGCATACGCTCACGTCGAAGCCTTGGACGAAGGGCGCGTGGGACCAGATAGAGCAAATTATCTTGCGTTAACGGACGCTGATTTTGAGCTCCTCCTGTACAGCATCTATAGAGGGCGTGCGTCTGATTTTCCGTGGTACAGCAATGCTCGTTTGATGGTCACAGGAGCTGACCAGGGGCGGGATGTTTGGCTCACGAAGGATGAGCTGCCGGTTGGGCTTATTCAGTGCAAAAAGGTTAAAGCTGGTTTCACTCGGCCGGACACGCTCCGTGAGGTAATCAAGTTCCTTCTAAATGTCGTGCTTGAGCCGGCGCTTATGCCGGACCCGGCCGGTTTCCGATTTATTCTTGCCCTTGCTTCGGATCCTGCCGGCACTACAATCGATTTTTTCGATGCGCCACAGACTTGGCTAACTGCCAATGAAACAGAGCTTCTAAGTCTGGCTACCGACGTTATTAAAAAGTATGAAGCGTTCTCGATGCTGAATATCGAGGCTGTCATGCCAGGCATCAGGACGGCCCTGAAGAGTCTGAAATATGAGCTTCTTAGACCAGTCGACCTCGATGCGTTACTGGAGTGCATCCCTGCTGTCCGTCAGCGTTTTTTCAAAGTCCAACTTGTCGTGGCTGTGGAGGATGCCGAGGCCATGATTGAGGCTCAGTTTGCTGCAGTTGGCTTGGTCTCAAAGAGCACACAGACATTCACCAGAGCTTACGTTGAAGAAGATATTACGCTCGGGTCGCGCGGTCTGGCCGACTGGCCTCAACTGATTTGGGGGCAGCATATAGAGCGACCAGAGTTCGATGATCTGGTCCAGCGGATCAATCGGCATCCTGCAGGCTCCACGCTGGTCGTCGGAGGAGCAGGGACTGGGAAGTCAGCACTTCTCGCCGAGCTGTATTGTGCCCTCAAAGCCCGCGGCCAGATTGTGCTCGCGATAAAGGCCGACATGCTTAGCCCTAATATTGTGAATTTCGCCGACCTTGCTTGCGATCTTGGTATGTCAGGTGATATCGAACAGGAGCTTCTCTCGCTGGCGGTTGAAGCCCCGGTTGTGCTGATCATTGATCAGCTTGACGCTGTCAGTGAAGTGATGGACCAGAGTTCACAGCGCATGCAGGTCTTACTTCGCCTTGCGTCTCGGCTACGGGAAGCAGAGAGTCAAGAGGGCAATAAACTTCCCATTCATGTCATAGTTTCTTCGCGACCATTTGAGGCGAAGTTCGACGCTCGATTTAAGTTGCTTGATGCGGATGAGTTACTACTCACTCTGCCTCCGTTCGAGCGAATATCCACACTGCTTGGTGAGCTCGGTATCGACTCCACGGTCTTGCCGGATAGTCTCAAAGAGGCGCTGCGTACACCTTTCGCTCTCGGTATATACGTCGATCTTGCCAAATCTGGCTTGAATCCTGTGGATTTCACAGCAGCAAACTTACTTGATCGATGGCTCGACAAAAAACTACCTGTAGGGACCGCGCGTGCTTCGTGTCTGGCGTTCTTACGCCAACTCGCAGCTGACATGACGCAGTGTGAGAGCCTCTGGCGGCCGGCCGCTTACTATGATCCTGATTACAGCGAGATGCTGCGTTGGGCCGAGGCGATTGGCATCGTCATCCGTGAAGACGCCAATATCGGATTCAGTCATCAGTCATGGCTCGATGATTTCCAGGCTAAGACACTCCGAACTGCACAAGAGCTGGCTGATTACGCATGGAGTCGCCAAGAAGGATTATTCGCGCGGGGAACAGTCCTGCGCGGCCTTGAGCACATGCGAAGGGTTGATATGGCTTCCTATGAGGTTGCTATTCGCTTGTTGCTACCAAACCCCAAGACACGCAGACATTTGCGCCATCTTGTGGCCGATTATTTGGCGAGTGTTGATGATCCGAGCGCAAGTGATATTGCTTGGGTCGATTGGATGGCGCGTAACGATCATGTACTTGCGAATCGGGCATTCAGGCAGCTAGCGACAAGATGGCCGTGCTGGAGATCAGGGGTGCTGCCGCTCCTTCCTTTTCTTCTACAGGACGAAAAGCATCGCTGGAATGCAATCATGCTGCTCGTTCGAGAAGTTGCTCAGGACTCGAGCCAAGTTATGGATCTGGTCGACCGCTATTGGTCGGAAGCTTCACATGATGGAGACGTGTTTAGTCTCTTTGAGCGTTCTGGTATTGCGACCGACCGTGCAATCGCTCATGTCCGTACGATCTTTAATCGAACGATGTTGGCAGATTGGGCGATATCCCATTACGCCAAGACTTTGCATGAGAATGGCAATACTCACGTTGCTTTGGATCTCATCTCATTTTGGGCTGAGTTCCAGCCTGCGGATCGGCACAATGGCATCAGGGTTTATGGTGTTGAAAAGATTGCGGCAGCCGCACCGCTCTATTGTGCCGAACGGCTCCTGCCTTGGTTTGTCGGGTTGGCATCGCGAGAGATTGGTGATGGACGGCCAGGGCATCGGTATCCGCAATCGATATCTGTTCCATACGATTGGGAACATGACTCTGGAGAGGGGCTTTTGACGCAGCTTCTGCGAAGTGTGCTCGAAGAGTCAGCAGTTTCTGACCCGCCAGGTGTGCGCACCTTGCTTGCAACTGTTGTTGCTGTAGAAATTGACGAGGTCCAGTCGCTAGTGGCCGATACCCTGGCGGCGAACTCGGCTGTATTTGCTGAGTATGCGCTCGCGTTTCTCCTGGCCGATCAGCGGCGTCTTCATCTAGGTAGCGACACGTTCGACGATGAAAGAAGTGTCGGCCACGTGATCTGCGGTTGGTCGTCAAGCGCACTGATTGCCCAGATCACTCCCTACCTCTCTCTCGCTGATATTGAGCGGATTCGCGATTACATCGAGGCTTGGGAGCCTTGGGGGGAAGAATTACAGGAAGAGCAAGATCCTGCCCATAGAAGGCAATTGCTCCGTTGGTCTGATGAGCGGAGGTTGAGTTTACTTGCCGAACTACCTGTGCACGTGCTGACGCCCCGTCGTCGTAGGCAAGTTGAGGAGTGGCAGATCGAACAGCCCACGCTAAAAGCAAAACGTGGCGGTCAGAGGATGGCGCAGTTCGTTGGATCACCCATGAGCCACGATCAGATGGCGAAAGCCAGTGACGATGCGATTATCAAAATGTTCGTTGCAGTAAACGACCATACTGGCCGTCATGAGCATCCGAAACACTGGCTGAAGGGCGGTGTTACTGAGTTGTCTCGGGCTTTTGCCGCGTTTGCGAAGTCGTTCCCAGATCGTGTTCTTCGTATCATTCCGCGTTTACAACCGGGTCTGCACGAGCAGGTTACAGGCGCCGCGATTAGAGAGCTTTCGTCGGTTGAGGCAGTCGACGCTCAGATACAAAAAACTTTGATTTGGGATGCCCAATCCCGTGGCTTTTCGTCGACTAGCTTTCGCCACGACGTTGCCAGCGCCATGGAGGTACTCGCTAAACGCCTGAGAGGTCTGGAGGGTCGTGACATCGAGTTGCTCAAGGGCTGGCTGCAGCGCGACCCCAATGTGTTAGCCGCAGAAACACTACGTCATGCCGACTTAAACAAATCCAATCGTGAGCGGAATGAGAAACCAGATCAACGCCCTGAGGCCATGCTATTTGGCCGGGGCGGCGGCATGCATTTTCTCCCTCAGCGCAATTTCACGCTGCTGTCTGCGATCGCCGCGGGATATCTTTATCGTGACGGCGTGGATTGTGATGGTTGGCTTTCGGAGTTGGAACTACACGTTACTTATCCTGAAGATCCCGAGGTTTGGAGTGCAATCCTAATGTTCAGGTCGCATGAACTTTGGTGGGCAGATGCGGCAAGAGTGGGCGAGCTGATTGAGGCGATCTGGCGGAGGTTTCCAGCGGCGTTTGAAGATGCAGCTGTAGTCCAGTCGTTGTGGCGCCTGCGCGTTCGCATGCATACGAGCCTACAGCAGGAGATTGTCAACTTCTGGCTCAGTCATAGCGATCATAAGCTTAGGCAGATTGGTGGTGAGTTCTCTGCTGCTAGCGTGATTGTCGATAGCGCTGCTTCTTGTGGGATGGGCAAGATAGTCGAAGTGGTGATGGCCGGGCATGATATTTCTGCCAGGTCTGGCGTGTTATTTGCGGCTGCAGCGGGATGGCGTGAACTCGATCTCGATATTCGAAGCCGCTCGCATGCCTACCTCATTTCTGTCGCCAGCATTGTCAGTGGGTTCGAGGCTCATGCTCTATCTACAGCTGTAGATCGTGGCGAGCGATTACCTCCCGATGAAATGACGCGAGCCCTGCTGGCTTCTGTTGCAGTAAATATTGATCTGCTCAGAGAATCGATGGGGCTGTTGTTTGTACGCTCGCTTCAGCACCTGTTGCTTTATCCAGGCTTTGAAATGCTGGTGCTTGAAATCGCAGAGGCTGCAACTGAGCTTGCACGTACATCGCCAGATAGGACCGTTGGAGGGTTGTACGACGGCGAATTTATAGGGCTTGTGATTGCACTTCAGCGTTCACCAATAGAGATCAAAACTCGTGCGATGACGATCTACGAGCGCCTGCTTGACGCTGAGGTTCACGGCGCAGAGGACGCTGCAGAATTTGCGCTGCGCCGTTAAGGCCCAAGCCGTATCCGCTCAACCCGTCCACTTCCTGGCCTCCCACAGCTTGGATGCGACGATATCCCAATCGGTCGCTCGATTCGATTATGGGCTGATGTTCTCCGGATTCCGGTGTTGATGCGGCAGCTTTTATCGGCGTTGCCCTGGGTAGGTGTTTCCTAGCGATATCACCCTCAAGAGGAGTTTCCCGTATGGTATTTCTCATGGTCTCGAAATAGCAGTTGCTTTAAAAAGTTCGGTTCCAAGGGTTTATATGTGCCTATTGATAATAGAGTGGGAATGATCCCGCGTCCGGTACCGACCGGCATCAAGTGCTAAGAAATACCCCGAAAGCCCGCGTAACTGCGGGCTTTCTGCTTTTTTGGCCTGCCACCTTCGCTGTCGCTTCGGCATGAGCGCGAGTTGCGCCTTGCCCTCTTCGGCGGTTTAAACCACCTGCAACTTGGCCAGTTGCTCGCGTTCAAGCCAGGTACTGATGTCACTGGCGTGCATGGGTTTGGAGAACAGGTAGCCTTGGGCCCAGGCGCAGCCGAGGTCTTTCAGGGCGTCGAGTTCTTCGGCGGTTTCCACGCCTTCGACGATGCATTCCAACTGCATGTCCTGGCACATGGCAATCAGCGACTTGACGATCTTGAAGCGAGCCGGGTCGAGGTGGATGTTGGTGACGAAGGTTCGGTCCACCTTCAGTTTGGTCAGCGACAGCGCATGGATCTGGCTCAGGCTGGAATAGCCGGTGCCGAAGTCGTCGAGAGAAATGCCACAGCCCAGTTCGCGAAACTGGCTGATCGCCCGCTGGGTCTGCGGCAGGTCTTGGATGGCCGCGGTTTCGGTGATTTCCAGATCGAGAGAGGGCGGGTCGAAACGGCTGTTCTTGATCTGCTCGACGATCTGCTGGGCGGCGTCCTGCGAACCACAGTCGTGAGCGGACAGGTTGAATGACAGGCGGATGCCCGCAGGCCAGCTCGTTGCCGCGTCCAGCGCCTTGTTCAGCAACGGTACAGTGAGGCGATTGATCATGCCGATACGCTCGGCAATCGGGATGAACTCACTTGGCGGGACGTTACCCAGCTCCGGGCTTTCCCAGCGTGCCAACGCCTCGAAGGCGACTGTTTGCTGACTGTGAACATCCACGATGGGTTGGAACACCATGTAAAACTCACACTCCAGATCGGCCCTGCGCAGGGCCTGTTCGGTCAGCCCTTCGCGATTGAGCTGCTGGCGATGGGCTGAGCTGAACAGGCAGACCGAGCCTGGACGGTGGCGCTTGCTCTGGTAGAGGGCATAGTCGGAGTATTCATACACTTGTGTGGCGCTGGATGCCTGATCCGGGAAGGTCGCGATGCCCAGTGACGCACTGATCTGAATAGGGATGTCCACCAGCAGAAACGGCTCGCGCATACTGGCGCAGATTCTCTCGCCAAAGGCCTGCAACTGGTCGTCGCTCATGGCCTGAGTGATGATCAGACCGAACTCGTCGCCTCCCAGCCGCGCCAGGTGTACTTCTTCGTCGAGTAACCCGGTCAGGCGCTGGCCAACCAGATAGAGCAGTTTGTCACCGATGCTATGGCCATAGAGATCGTTGACCGGCTTGAAGCCATCCAGGTCGATCAGCCCCACAGCCAGGCGAACCTCCTGCTCGCTGGCGCGGGACAGCAGCGTATCGAGGCTGGAAAAAAATTGCCGCCGATTGGCAAGCCCGGTCAGGCTGTCCTGGTTGGCCAGTTGAAGGTTTTCCTCGCTGAGTTTTGCCGTCTGCGCTTGCATGTTCACCAGCCGGGTGAAGTCGGCGTACTGCGCCTTGAGAATGATCAGCATGGCGATGGACACCAGCAGGACGTCAATCGCAGTGGCCACAAAGGAAATGATATGGGTGGATGCGAAGAACACCACGAACGCCGAGTTGACCACTGCAGTAGTGGCCAGGGCTGCCGGCAGCAGGTGCATCATGCAAAAAATGCAGCCGATGACGGTGATCGCCATATAAAAGGCGACATGCGCCTGGGAATAGCTGTCGCCATAAGGAAACAGCGCCAGCGACCAGGCGGTGAACGCCGCGGCGACAAACGGCGCGAGCATATTGGTGCGCTTAAGCGCCGTCAGCATCTGCGCCGGGCTGCGCGAGCGACTGCGCGTGCATATCCATTGCGCTGCACGAATCACCCCGAACAACGTCATGATCAAAGGGCAATACACCACCAGCCAGCGCGGCGCGACCGCAAAGTGGGTGCCCGCCAGCATCAGGCTGTTGACCAGCAGGATGAAATACATCATGGGCAACTGGCGAGACAGCGCGATGTATTGCGCCTTGACCAGACCGGGATTGTCCTTGGGCACAGACATGAGCGCTCGCAAGCCGCGCAGTGTTTTCTTCATATATCTAAAGCTCTGAAAATACGGCCAGATAAATACCCAAACGGATTTTCCTTTCCCCCCTGGACCGAGCAGGGCTAAACACTGCTCTCATGGAAGCGTGTCGGCCGGCCCCTCTTGTTTCTGCAATATTTGCGACTAGTGGCACTTTGAATTCGTTCCGGCAGCCGCGCGCAATAGTGGTAAGCGAGGCAAGCGCCTTCGGACAGCGCCGACAATTAACGGCCAATGGCTTGCTATCTGCGACGATTGGCGCTTTTGCGCAGGGAACGGGTGATTGGTGCTAACCGATCGGAGGCTATTTAGCAGCGCTCAACGAGCGCCGCTTCGCCCCGCATTGCTCAGCCAGATGTCGCTCACCGCCGCGCAATATCAGAAAAGTAAAACTTATCCAACGTATGCCGCGACTCGGTGTACTCGAACTGCCGCCCATCCTGCAAAAACGTCTGGTTGCTCACCACGATCACATGGCTTTGGCCTTCGAGGTCGAGGTGTGCCTGGTCGTCCTTGCTGCGGGGCAGGGCTTCGATGGTGCGCTGGGCGTAGGCAATTTGCAGTTGCAGGGTCTGTTCGATAAACGCGTAGATCGACTGCTCGGCGATGCTGCGGTCCAGGCCGGGGATCAGCTCGGCGACGAAATGGTTGATGTCGAGGATCACCCGTTTGCCGCCGATGCGCCGCACCCGTTTGATGCGGGTGATCAGGGTGCCGGGTTCGGCTTCGATATGTTGCAGCAGTGAACCTTCCAGCGGGAACTGGGTGAACTCGACGACGTCGGTGCGTACGTCATCGCCCAGGTCGGCGTGGGTTTCATGGAAGCTGACGATGCCGCCCAGTTGGAATTCAATCGGGTTGGGCGACAGCACGAAGGTGCCCTTGCCGTGGATCTTTTGCGCAAAGCCGCGCTCCTGCAACTGCTCGATAGCTCGGCGCACGGTGCCGCGGCTGGCCTGGTAGCTGTGCATCAGTTCGGTTTCGGAGGGGAGGCGCGTGCCGCGTTGCAGGCGTTCAGTGGTGATGCTGGCAAGCAGATCGGTATAGATCTGGTTGTATTTGCTCATGGGGATGGCTCTGTGCCTTTGCGTTCAGGCAGGAACCTTAGTGGCATGGGTGGGGTTTGTCCATTCGACCTACAGTGAGTCGGGTCCTACACCGAATAAACTTTTTGTAACTCGTCTGTACGAGTTGTTGCTTTAACTCGTACAGACGAGTACTTTTGCCCTCGGCGTGCTGCCAATGACTGCCCCCCAATAAAAAAAACCAAAGTGGAAACCAAGCATGAGCCACGACTATTCGAACATTGCCCGCGAGATCCTCGAACACCTCGGTGGCAGCGACAATCTTGAGCAAGCCGCCCACTGTGTGACTCGCCTGCGCCTGGCGTTGAAGGACCCGAGCCTGGTCAACGGCAGTGCGCTGAACCAGGTCGATCTGGTCAAGGGCTCGTTCTTCACCGGCGGCCTGTTCCAGGTGGTCATCGGCCCCGGCGAAGTGGAAAAGGTCTACGCCGCCCTGCGCGAACAGACCGGCCTCGCCGCCGCCACCATCGCCGACGTGAAGAAAAAAGGCGCCGACAAGACCAACGCCATGCAGCGCCTGGTGCGGGTGTTCTCCGATGTGTTCATGCCGATCCTGCCCGCGCTGATCATCGCCGGCCTGTTGATGGGCGTGAACAACCTGATGGGTGCCAAGGGCATGTTCATCGAGGGCAAGACGCTGCTGGAGGCGTATCCGAACCTGGATGGCCTGTGGAGCCTGATCAACCTGATGGCCAACACCTCGTTCGTGTTCCTGCCGGCGCTGGTGGGTTGGTCGGCGGCCAAGCGCTTTGGCGGCAGTGAAATCCTCGGCATCGTGCTGGGCCTGATGCTGGTGCACCCGGACCTGCTCAATGCCTGGAACTACGGTAAAGCTGTCGCCGGCCTCGACGGCCAGAGCCTGCCGTACTTCGATATTTTCGGCTGGTTCAAGATTGAAAAAGTCGGCTACCAGGGGCAGATCCTGCCGATCCTGATGGCCGCCTATGTGATGAGTGTCATCGAGAAATGGCTGCGGGCGCGGGTGCCCAACGCGATTCAACTGCTCGTCGTACCGATCACCACCATCGTCGTCACCGGCGTGCTGGCCCTGGCGATCATCGGCCCGGTGACCCGCCACCTCGGCATCCTGATCACCGAAGGCGTAGTCACCCTGTTCGACCTGGCGCCGATGGTCGGCGGGGCGATTTTCGGCCTGCTGTATGCGCCGTTGGTAATCACCGGCATGCACCACATGTTCCTCGCCGTGGACCTGCAACTCATCTCGACCCAGGGCGGCACCTTTATCTGGCCGATGATTGTCATGTCCAACCTGGCCCAAGGCAGCGCCGCGCTTGGGGTGTTCTACATGACCCGCAATGCGCGGGACAAAAGCATGGCGTCCACCTCGGCGATTTCCGCCTACTTCGGCATCACGGAGCCAGCGATGTTCGGGGTGAACCTGCGCTTCAAGTTTCCGTTCTACGCCGCGCTGCTGGGCTCGGCGCTGGGCAGCATTTTCCTGTCGCTGAACAAGGTGCAGGCGTCGGCCATCGGGGTCGGTGGCTTGCCTGGGTTTATCTCGATCATTCCGCAGTACATCCCCAGCTTCGTGATCGGGATGGTGATTGCGATCGTGGTGCCGTTTGTTCTGACCTGTGGGTTGAGCATGAAGATTGTCCGGCCGGGTTATCGCGTCGCCTGATCTATCGCCTTCGCGAGCAAGCCCGCTCCCTCCTTTGAAATGCATTCCCCTGTGGGAGCGGGCTTGCTCGCGAAGAGGCCCTCAAAGCCAGCACCAAACTCTACTCAAGGAGCCCCCATGCAAAACTGGCAACACTCGGTGATCTACCAGATCTACCCCAAAAGCTTCCACAGCCACGCGGGTAACGCCACCGGTGACCTGTTGGGCATCGTGGACAAACTCGACTACCTCCAATGGCTGGGCGTCGACTGCCTGTGGATCACCCCGTTCCTGCGCTCGCCGCAGCGCGACAACGGCTACGACATCAGCGACTACTACGCCATCGACCCCAGCTACGGGACCATGGCCGACTGCGAGTTGCTGATCAGCGAAGCCGCCAAGCGCGGCATCAAGCTGATGCTCGACATCGTGGTCAACCACACCTCCATCGAGCACGCGTGGTTCCAGCAAGCACGCAGCAGCCTCGACAACCCGTACCGCGACTTCTACATCTGGCGCGACCAGCCGAACAACTGGGAATCCAAGTTCGGCGGCTCGGCCTGGGAGTACGAGGCGCAAACCGGCCAGTATTTCCTGCACCTGTTCGACCACACCCAGGCCGACCTCAATTGGGACAACCCCAAGGTACGCGCCGAAGTGTTCAAGCTGATGCGCTTCTGGCGTGACAAGGGCGTCGGCGGTTTCCGCCTGGACGTGATCAACCTGATCTCCAAGCCCGCCGATTTCCCCGAGGACAACACCGACGGCCGTCGCTTCTACACCGACGGCCCGAACGTGCACGAGTACTTGCAGGAAATGCACCGCGAAGTCTTCGAAGGCCACGACCTGATCAACGTCGGCGAGATGTCGTCCACCAGCCTGGAACACTGCATTCGTTATTCGAATCCAGCGTCGAAAGAGCTGTCGATGACCTTCAACTTTCATCACCTGAAAGTCGATTACCCGAACCTGCAGAAGTGGGTGAAGGCCGACTTCGATTTCCTCCAGCTCAAGCAGATCTTTTCCGACTGGCAACTGGGCATGCAGGCCGGTGGCGGCTGGAATGCGCTGTTCTGGTGTAACCACGACCAGCCGCGCGTGGTCTCGCGTTTTGGTGACGACGGATTACACCGCGTGGTCTCGGCCAAGATGCTCGCCACCGCGCTGCACTTTCTCCAGGGCACGCCGTACGTGTATCAGGGCGAAGAGTTGGGCATGACCAACCCGGGCTTCGACCGCATCGAGCAATACCGTGATGTGGAGACCCTGAATATCTTCCGTCTCAAGCGCGATGCGGGCGAGTCCGAAGCCGTGAGCATGGCTGCGATCATGCAGAAGTCGCGGGACAACGGGCGTACGCCGATGCAGTGGAATGCCGGGGCCAACGCCGGTTTCAGCAGCGGCGAGCCGTGGATTGGTATTGCGGCCAATGCCTCGACGATCAACGTCGAATGCCAGCTGGATGACCCGGATTCGGTGCTGCATCACTACCGTGCGCTGATCGCCTTGCGTCGCCACGAGCCGCTGATCCAGCACGGCGTCTATCGCCAACTGTTGCCAGACCATCTCCAGGTCTGGGCCTACCTGCGCGAAGGTCACGGCGAACGCCTGCTGGTGCTGAACAACTTCTACGGCAAACCCTGCGAAATCCAACTGCCTGACAACGTGCTCAACGCGGCGACCGAGCAACGCCTGCTGATCAGCAACTACCCCGACTGCCCGCAGCGAAGCGCGACGGTGGTGTTGCGCCCCTACGAATCGTTTGTGCTGCACCTCAAGGACTGAGACCCGCTGTAACCCCGTGTGGGAGCACGGGGCGCTGCAAAAACCATAATAAAAATTCGGAGTGCGTCATGAAAACAACAATAAAACTGGGCCTCGTTGCGTCCTGCCTGGGCTTGCCCTTCGGCGCGCAGGCGCTGGAATTTGCCGGTTACCTGCGTAGCGGCGCAGGCACTTCAACAGGCAGCGGTCCGCAACAATGCTTCCAATTGCCGGGGGCGCAATCCAAGTACCGCCTGGGAAACGAATGCGAACAATACGCCGAGCTGGAATTGCGCCAGGACCTGCTGACCCTCGACGACGGCTCGGTGCTCAGCGTTGATGCCATGGCCTCGCTCTATAACAAGTACGATCGCGAGCTCAAGTTCCAGGGCGAGAACAACGGCTCGGCGCGCATGCCGCAGATGTATGCGCAGTGGTCCAACCTGCCCAGCCTCAACGGCGGCTCGATCTGGGCCGGGCGGCGTTACTACAAGCGTAACGACATCCATATCTCCGACTTCTACTACTGGAACCAGAGCGCCACGGGCGGCGGTATCGAGGACGTGCTGATCGGCGACCTCAAGTACAGCTATGCGATTTCCCGCAAGGACAACCTGTACCAGAAGGAATACGCCACCCGTCACGACTTCAACGTTGCCGGCTTCAAGACCAACCCTGGCGGTGAGCTGGAACTGGGCTTGAGCTACATCGAAAAAGCCGGTGGGCGCGACACCAACAGCGGCTGGGCGCTCACCGCGCAGCACGTGCAAAAACCTTTCCTGGGCGGCAAGAACAAGTTCGCCTTGCAGTACGGCGAAGGCCCCGGCACCGGGCTCGGCTACACCGGCAATACATTCCTGGATAACAGCAGCAAGAGTTATCGCGCCGTGGAGTTTTTCGACTGGCAGGTGACTCCGCGTTTCGGCGGGCAGATCGAGGCGGTGTACCAGAAAGACATTCGCCCCGGCAGCCAGGACCAGACCTGGATGTCTGTCGGCGTGCGTCCGGCGTATGCCATCAGCGAGCAGTTCAAGCTGGTCACCGAGCTTGGCCATGATCAGGTCGATGCCAGTGGCGGCACGCGCAAGCTGAGCAAATTTACCTTTGCCCCGACCTGGTCACCCAAAGGCCCGGATTTCTGGGCGCGCCCGGAAGTGCGTTTGTACTACACCTATGCAACCTGGAACGAAGCGGCCAAGCGCGCGGCGAATGAGCTGGCGGCAGGGTCGGCGTTGTCCGACACCGGCTCGTACGGTACGGCGCGGCATGGGTCGAACTTTGGTGTGCAGGTCGAGTACTGGTGGAAGTAAGTATGTGGGTGTACGCGGACTAATAATGTGGGAGCGGGCTTGCTCGCGAATGCGGTGTATCAGCTATGTATTCGGTGACTGACACACTGCATTCGCGAGCAATCCCGCTCCCACATGTTGATCTGCGCCGCCCCAGGGATTTGTATCCAACCGATGATTTTTACAGAACAAAACAACAGGTGAAGTCATGACCACAACTCAACCCCTGGAACTGCTGGCACCGCTGTCCGGCGTGCTGTTGGCACTGGACGCGGTGCCCGACCCGGTCTTCTCCAGCCGCCTGATCGGCGATGGCCTGTGCATCGACCCGACCTCGCAGACCCTCTGCGCACCGTTGGCCGGGGTGATCAGCAATATCCAGGACAGTGGGCATGCGGTCAGCATCACCGATGACCACGGCGTGCAGGTGCTGATGCATATCGGCCTGGACACCGTGAACCTCGCAGGCAAAGGTTTCACCCGCTTGGTGCAGGAAGGCCAGCGCGTGGAGGCCGGGCAGGCGCTGATCGAATTCGATGCCGACTATGTGGCGCTCAATGCCCGCAGCCTGCTGACCTTGATGCTGGTGGTCAGCGGCGAGCCGTTCACCTTGCTGGCGAACGGCTCGGTCGAGATGGGCCAGCCGCTGTTGCAGTTATCCCCAGGCGCGGCGGTTGATGCAGTGGATGAGGAGGAGGGCGATGCGCTGTTCTCCAAACCGCTGACGCTGCCCAACGCCAACGGCCTGCATGCGCGCCCGGCGGCGGTGCTGGCCCAGGCGGCCAAGGGCTTCAAGGCGAGCATCTACCTGCACAAGCAAACCCAGAGCGCCAACGCCAAGTCGCTGGTGGCGATCATGGCGCTGCAAACCGTGTACGGCGACACCTTGCAAGTGAGCGCCGCGGGTGAGGATGCCGACGCGGCGATCAAGGCATTGGTGGCGCTGTTGGCTGACGGTTGCGGCGAGACGGTCGCGGCAGCGGCCGAAGTGATTGCGCCGGTGTCATCGTCGACACTATTGCGCGGCGTGTGCGCGTCGCCGGGCTCGGCGTTTGGCCAGGTGGTTCAGGTGGCTGAGCCCGAGTTGAGCATCACCGAGCAGGGCGCTGGTGAAGCGGCCGAACGCGCCGCATTGCAGCGTGGCCTGCGGGCCGCGAACGCAGCGCTGCAAGCGTTGCAAGACAAGGCCGCCGGTAGCGCCCAGGCGGAGATTTTCCGTGCTCACCAGGAGTTGCTCGAAGACCCGACATTGCTTGAGCAAGCCCACGACCTGCTGGCGCAAGGCAAGAGCGCCGCGTTTGCCTGGAACAGCGCCACGCTCGCCACCGTCCAGTTGTTCCAGGGCCTGGGCAATGCGCTGATCGCCGAACGTGCAGCGGACTTGGCCGACGTTGGCCAACGCGTGCTCAAGTTGATCCTCGGCATTCAAGACAGCGCCTGGGACTTGCCCGAGCGCGCGATCCTGATCGCCGAACAGCTGACGCCCTCGCAAACCGCCAGCCTCGACACGCGCAAGGTGCTGGGGTTTGTCACCGTCGGCGGCGGCGCCACCAGTCACGTCGCGATCCTCGCCCGTGCCCTCGGCCTGCCGGCGATGTGTGGTGTGCCACTGCAAGTGCTGGCGTTGGCCAATGGCAAGCAGGTGCTGCTGGATGCCGACAAAGGTGAGCTGCACCTGGAGCCGAACCTGGCTGAAATCGAACAGCTGGAGGCCGCGCGCCAACAGCAAGTACTGCGTCGCCAGCGCGAAGTGGCGCAGGCTGGATTAGCTGCCACTACTCGCGATGGGCATCACGTTGAAGTCACTGCCAACGTCGCCTCGTTGCAAGAAGTAGAGCAGTCGTTGACCCTGGGCGGCGAGGGGGTTGGCCTGCTGCGCTCCGAGTTCCTCTACCTGGACCGCAATCGCGCGCCCAGCCCGGAAGAACAGGCGGGCACCTACACCGCCATCGCCCGTGCCCTGGGCACCGAGCGCAATCTGGTGGTGCGTACCCTGGACGTCGGCGGCGACAAACCATTGGCCTACGTGCCGATGGACGCCGAGACCAACCCGTTCCTCGGCTTGCGCGGCATTCGCCTGTGCCTGGAGCGCCCGCAGCTGCTGCGCGAGCAGTTCCGTGCAATCCTCGCCAGCGCCGGTTTTGCGCGCCTGCACATCATGTTGCCGATGGTCAGCCTGCTGTCGGAGCTGCACCAGGCCCGCACGATTCTTCAGGAGGAAGCGCTGGCGCTCGGGCTCTCTGAACTGCCGAAACTGGGCATCATGATCGAAGTACCGTCCGCCGCGCTGATGGCCGATGTGTTTGCGCCCCATGTGGATTTCTTCTCCATCGGCACCAATGACCTGACCCAATACACCCTGGCCATGGACCGCGACCACCCGCGCCTGGCCAGCCAGGCCGACAGCTTCCACCCGGCGGTGCTGCGCTTGATCGCCACTACCGTCAAGGCGGCCCATGCCCATGGCAAGTGGGTCGGCGTGTGTGGGGCGTTGGCCTCCGAAGCACTGGCGGTGCCGGTGTTGCTCGGGCTGGGGGTGGATGAGTTGTCGGTCAGCGTACCGTTGATCCCGACCATCAAGGCCACCGTGCGCGAGCTGGACCTGGCCGACTGCCAGATCATCGCCCGCCAGGTGCTGGGCCTGGAAGAAGCCGCCCAAGTGCGTGAGGCGTTGCGCCTTTACCACGCGGCCACTGTTGAAACCTCACCTGTCGTGGAGCTTTGAACATGTTCGAGAAATTGCAGCGGGCGTTCTGGAAGGCGTTGACCCCGGATTTGATTGCCGAGACGGTCGCCGCGCCTGGGGTGTTGTCAACCGAAGTGCTGAGTGCGTTGGGTGGGGCGGACAACCTCAAGTCGCAGCAGCGGGTGGCACTCACAAGGGTGAGGGTGCAGTTGTTGGATGCGACGCGATTGGACGAGCAGGCGTTGACGGCAGCCGGTGTGCCGGGGGTGATGGTGCTCGCTGGCGGCGTGGTGCATCTGCTCACCGGCCTTTAAGCCTGGAGAAGATCAAAATGTGGGAGCGGGCTTGCTCGCGAATGCGGCGGTTCAGTCTACTCATGCAGTGACTGACACACCGCTTTCGCGAGCAAGCCCGCTCCCACACAAGCCCGCTCCCACATCTGGTTTTGTGGTGTGCTTACAGTTGGGGGTTGTCTTCCGGCGGCTTGGTCTTGTTCACGCCCGGCACATGCAGGTTGCCTTCGACCACCTGGTTGCCCTCCAGCTGCGGCTGGGTCACCCAGGTCAGGATGTCGTAATAGCGCCGGATGTTCGCCACAAAGTGCACCGGCTCGCCACCCCGGGCATAACCGTAGCGGGTCTTGCTGTACCACTGCTTCTGCGACAGGCGCGGCAGCATCTTCTTCACGTCCAGCCACTTGTTCGGGTTCAGGCCTTCGCGCTTGGCCAGGGTGCGTGCATCTTCCAGGTGACCGGTGCCGACGTTGTAGGCAGCGAGGGCGAACCACGTACGGTCCGGCTCGGCGATGCTGTCGTCCAGTTCATCCTTGATCTTGGCCAGGTACTTGGCGCCGCCCATGATGCTTTGCTTGGGGTCCAGGCGGTTGGACACGCCCATGGCCTGGGCGGTGTTCTGGGTCAGCATCATCAGGCCGCGCACGCCGGTCTTGGAGGTGACCGCCGGTTGCCACAGCGATTCCTGATAGCCGATGGCCGCCAATAAACGCCAGTCGACCTTTTCTTCCTTGGCATAGGCCCGGAAGTGTTTCTCGTACTTGGGCAAGCGCTGCTGCAAGTGCTGGGCGAAGGTATAGGCGCCGACATAACCGAGTACATCAACGTGCCCGTAGTAGCGGTCTTTGAGCCGTTGCAGAGTGCCGTTCTTCTCGACCTTGTCCAGGTAACTGTTGATCTCGTTGAGCAGGCTGTTGTCTTCACCGGCGGCCACGGCCCAGCTCTGGTTGCTGGCGTTGCCGAGGTCGAACGCCACGCGTACGTTGGGGAAGTAGACTTGGTTCATCGCCACTTCGTTGGAGTCCACCAGGGTCAGGTCGATTTGCCCTTCGTCCACCATGCGTAGCAGGTCGACCACCTCAACGGCGTCGGATTCTTCATATTCGATTGCAGGGTTCTGCTGTTTAAGCGCCGCCAGTTGTTCGGCGTGGGTGCTGCCCTTGAGCACCATGATCTTCTTGCCCACCAGGTCCGCCGCATTCGTCGGGCGGGACTGGCCGTTGCGGTAGATGATCTGCGGGGTCACTTCAAGATAAGGATGGGAGAAGCGCACCTGCTGCTGGCGCTGCTCGCTGCTGACCAGGCCGGCGGCGGCCAATACCGGGCCGTTGGTCTTGCCCAACTGGCCGAACAGGTCATCGAGGTTGTCGGCGGTCTCGATCTGCAACTTGACGCCCAGGTCATCGGCAAAACGCTTGACCAGTTCGTATTCGAAACCGGTTTCACCGTTGCGGTCCTGGAAATAGGTCGCCGGGCTGTTCCGGGTAATCACCCGCAATACGCCGTCCTCCTTGATTCGCTCGAGCGTGCTGGGTTTATCAACACAGGCGCTGAGCATCAGGAAGAGTCCGGT
Source organism: Pseudomonas sp. FP2335 (assembly GCF_030687535.1). NCBI lineage: Bacteria > Pseudomonadati > Pseudomonadota > Gammaproteobacteria > Pseudomonadales > Pseudomonadaceae > Pseudomonas > Pseudomonas sp. FP2335. The sequence goes on along the minus strand of NZ_CP117437.1, from coordinate 4,896,295 downwards.
TGCGATGAGCCATTTGGCGCACCGCGGGCGCAAAGCAGTAGGGGAGAACATCTGCGCAGTATACGCAAACGGCCCACGGCGCCATATCTCGACAGCGCGGGACTTGTCTGCTAGGTGCCGAAAAAGCGTGCTGCAGCCCGCAGAAATGCGGGTTGGCGGGTGATTGTGACGGTTAAAATAACTGCGCGGAATGCCCTGGATAATGCCCCGATAGCGTGCAAACCATGCCAACTGACGTTCGGCAGCGGCCAGCGGTGCCGTTTCGGGTGCCGTTGGCGATGGTTTACGCTAGAATGCACGGCCTCAAAGCACACCCCCTTCCCGAGGCTGTCCCGAAGATGTTGATCCTGCGCGGCGCTCCTGCCCTTTCTGCCTTTCGCCACAGCAAACTCCTTGAGCAACTGAGCCAGAAGGTTCCAGCTGTTACAGGCCTGTACGCTGAATTTGCTCACTTCGCCGAAACCACCGGCGTATTGACCGCCGACGAACAGCAAGTGCTGGCACGCCTTCTGAAGTACGGCCCAAGCGTTCCCGTTCAAGAGCCGACTGGCCGCTTGTTCCTGGTTCTGCCACGGTTCGGCACCATCTCGCCTTGGTCGAGCAAGGCCAGCGACATCGCCCGCAACTGCGGCCTGGAAAAAATCCAGCGCCTGGAGCGTGGTATTGCCTTCTATGTCGCCGGCCAGTTCAGCGACGCCGAAGCCGAGCTGATCGCCAGCAGCCTGCACGACCGCATGACGCAGATCATCGTCGGCCAGCTGGAACAGGCCGCCGGTCTGTTCAGCCACGCCGAACCCAAGCCGCTGACCGCGATTGACGTGCTCGGTGGTGGTCGCGCCGCCCTCGAGAAGGCCAACACCGAACTCGGCCTGGCCCTGGCCGACGACGAGATCGACTACCTGGTCAACGCCTTCAACGGCTTGAAGCGCAACCCGCACGACATCGAACTGATGATGTTCGCCCAGGCCAACTCCGAGCACTGCCGTCACAAGATCTTCAACGCCAGTTGGGACATCGACGGCGAGAGCCAGGAAAAAAGCCTGTTCGGCATGATCAAGAACACCTACGTGATGCACAGCGAAGGCGTTCTGTCGGCTTACAAGGACAACGCCTCGGTCATCGTCGGCTCCGTTGCCGGCCGCTTCTTCCCGGACCCGGAGACCCGCCAGTACGGCGCGGTGCAGGAGCCGGTGCACATCCTGATGAAGGTCGAGACCCACAACCACCCGACCGCGATTGCCCCGTTCCCGGGCGCAGCCACCGGCTCCGGCGGCGAGATCCGCGACGAAGGTGCAACCGGCCGTGGCGCCAAGCCAAAGGCAGGCCTGACCGGTTTCACCGTGTCCAACCTGCAGATCCCGGGCTTCGAACAACCGTGGGAAGTGCCGTACGGCAAGCCTGAGCGCATCGTCACCGCGCTGGACATCATGATCGAAGGCCCGCTGGGCGGCGCTGCGTTCAACAACGAATTCGGCCGTCCGGCGCTGACCGGTTACTTCCGTACGTTCGAGCAGTCCATCACCACCCCGCGTGGCGATGAAGTGCGCGGCTACCACAAGCCGATCATGTTGGCTGGCGGCATGGGCAACATCCGTGAAGAACACGTCAAGAAAGGCGAGATCCTGGTCGGCTCCAAGCTGATCGTGCTCGGCGGCCCGGCAATGTTGATCGGCCTGGGCGGCGGCGCAGCTTCCTCCATGGCCACCGGCACCAGCTCGGCAGACCTGGACTTCGCTTCCGTACAGCGCGAAAACCCAGAGATGGAACGCCGCTGCCAGGAAGTCATCGACCGTTGCTGGCAGTTGGGTGACAAGAACCCGATCAGCTTCATCCACGACGTCGGCGCCGGCGGCTTGTCCAACGCCTTCCCGGAGCTGGTCAACGATGGCGACCGTGGTGGCCGTTTCGAACTGCGCAACATTCCAAACGACGAGCCGGGAATGGCCCCGCACGAAATCTGGAGCAACGAATCCCAGGAACGCTACGTGCTGGCTGTTGGCGCAGAAGACTTCGCGCGCTTCCAGGCCATCTGCGAACGCGAGCGTTGCCCGTTCGCCGTGGTCGGCGAAGCGACTGCCGAACCGCAACTGACGGTCACCGACAGCCACTTCGGCAACAGCCCGGTGGACATGCCGCTGGAAGTGCTGCTGGGCAAAGCCCCGCGCATGCACCGTTCGGCCGTGCGTGAAACCGAACTGGGCGACGATTTCGACCCAAGCACGCTGGATCTGTCCGACAGCATCGAACGCGTGCTGCACCACCCGGCCGTGGCGAGCAAAAGCTTCCTGATCACCATCGGCGACCGCACCATCACTGGCCTGGTTGCCCGTGACCAGATGGTCGGCCCGTGGCAGGTTCCGGTGGCTGACGTTGCCGTCACCGCCACCAGCTTCGACGTCTACACAGGTGAAGCCATGGCCATGGGCGAGCGCACGCCGCTGGCCTTGCTGGACGCTCCGGCGTCGGGCCGCATGGCCATCGGTGAGACCCTCACCAACATCGCCGCGTCGCGCATCGGCAAATTGTCTGACATCAAACTGTCGGCCAACTGGATGTCCGCTGCCGGTCACCCGGGTGAAGACGCGCGCCTGTACGACACTGTCAAAGCCGTCGGCATGGAACTGTGCCCTGAGCTGGGCATCACCATTCCGGTGGGCAAGGACTCCATGTCCATGGCCACCCGTTGGAACGAAGACGGCGTCGACAAGACGGTCACTTCGCCGCTGTCGCTGATCGTCACCGGTTTTGCACCGGTCACCGACATCCGCCAGACCCTGACCCCGCAACTGCGCATGGACAAGGGCACCACCGACCTGATCCTGATCGACCTGGGCCGTGGCCAGAACCGCATGGGCGCGTCGATCCTCGCGCAAACCCATGGCAAGCTGGGCAAGCAGGCGCCGGACGTCGATGACGCCGAAGACCTCAAGGCCTTCTTCGCGGTGATCCAGGGCTTGAACGCCGACGGCCACCTGCTGGCTTACCATGACCGTTCCGACGGCGGTTTGCTGACCAGCGTCGTGGAAATGGCCTTCGCCGGTCACTGCGGCCTGAACATCGTGCTCGACAGCGTTGCCGAGGATAAGTCCGAGATCAACGGCATCCTGTTCAACGAAGAACTGGGCGCGGTGATCCAGGTTCGCCAGGACGCCACCCCGGACGTGCTTGCACAATTCAGCGCCGCTGGCCTGGGTGATTGCGTAGCCGTGATTGGTCAGCCGATCAACAACGGCCAGATCGACATCGTCTTCAATGGCGACACCGTGTTCGAAGGCCAGCGCCGTCTGCTGCAACGCCAGTGGGCCGAGACCAGCTACCAGATCCAGCGTCTGCGCGACAACGTGGAGTGCGCCGAGCAGGAATTCGACGTGATCCTGGAAGAAGACAACCCGGGCCTGAGCACCAAGCTCAGCTTCGACGTCAACCAGGACATCGCCGCGCCTTACATCAAGAAAGGCATCCGCCCACAAGTGGCGGTACTGCGTGAGCAGGGCGTCAACGGCCAGGTGGAAATGGCGGCCGCGTTCGACCGTGCCGGCTTCAATGCGATCGACGTGCACATGAGCGACATCCTCGCCGGACGTGTTGACCTCAACGAGTTCAAAGGCCTGGTAGCCTGTGGCGGTTTCTCCTACGGCGACGTGTTGGGTGCCGGTGAAGGCTGGGCCAAGTCGGCCCTGTTCAACAGCCGTGCGCGCGATGCGTTCCAGGGCTTCTTCGAGCGCAACGACAGCTTCACCCTGGGTGTGTGCAACGGTTGCCAGATGATGTCTAACCTCAGCGAACTGATCCCGGGCAGCGAGTTCTGGCCGCACTTCGTGCGCAACCGTTCCGAGCAGTTCGAAGCCCGTGTCGCCATGGTGCAGGTGCAGGAGTCCAACTCGATCTTCCTGCAAGGCATGGCCGGTTCGCGCATGCCGATCGCCATCGCCCACGGTGAAGGCCATGCCGAGTTCGAAAGCGAAGAAGCGTTGCTCGAAGCCGACCTGTCCGGCACCGTCGCCCTGCGTTTCGTCGACAACCACGGCAAGGTCACCGAGACCTACCCGGCCAACCCGAACGGCTCGCCGCGCGGGATCACCGGCCTTACCAGCCGCGACGGTCGCGTCACCATCATGATGCCGCACCCGGAGCGTGTATTCCGCGCCGTGCAGAACTCGTGGCGCCCGGAAGAGTGGAACGAAGATGGCGCCTGGATGCGCATGTTCCGCAACGCTCGCGTGTGGGTGAACTAAGGCGGTGTACAAGCTCGCCTTCTTTGTGCCCGACAGCCATGTGGAGACGGTGAAGACCGCCGTCTTCGCAGCTGGCGGCGGGCGCATCGGCAGCTACGACAGCTGCGCCTGGCAAGTGCTGGGCCGGGGCCAATTCCGCGCGATGGACGGCAGCCGGCCGTTTATCGGGCAAGTGGGCCAGGTTGAAGTGGTTGAAGAATGGAAGGTTGAGCTGGTGGTGGCGGATGAGTTGATCGCGGCTGTTGTGGCTGCTTTGAAATTCAGCCACCCGTACGAGACGCCAGCGTATGAAGTGTGGCAGTTGGCGGATTTCTGATTCGCATGCTGCAAAAACAACAAACCCGCTGGGCCAGTTTGGTCAGCGGGTTTTTTGTTGTCTGCTAGGGCCTCATCGCAGACAAGCCAGCTCCCACATTTCGAATGTATTCACAGATCATAAATGTGGGAGCCGGGCTTGCCCGCGAAGGGGCCTGTTCAGGCAATGATCAATCAAGCACCAGCCCCAACCTGCCGACCACTGACCAACCGTTCCAACGCCTCACCCAACCCCGACGCCTTGTCACCGATCAGCAAGTGCCAAACACCGCTATCCAATTGGCTCACGCCTTGGCAACCCAGCGCAGTCAGGTCAGCCTCGGACAGCACCGAGTCATCCCCCAGCTCCACCCGCAATCGAGTCATTGCCACCGCTTCCAACTGCCGTACATTCGTCCGGCCACCCAATGCATCCAGCCATTTCTCGGCCTCCTGCACGTTCACCGCGACCGGTTTATCCACAGGCACAACCGTCACCGGCGCACTGGCAACAAACGTAGGCATCGCCAACCGAATCTCATCGGCAATGCTATCGGCCATCGGCCCCACCACCACCTGCAGACTCCCGCCATTCCCCGGCCGTACAACGGCCATGGCGCCCAACGCTTTCAAGTCCGCATCCACTGCTTTATTGCGATCGACCATGTCCAGGCGCAGACGTGTGGTACAGGCACCCACGCTCAGCAAATTGGCGGCACCGCCCAGCGCCCGGAGATAGGCGCTGGCGCGCTGGTTATCGGTCATCACTTCAGCCTGCACTGCCTGGACATCCTCACGCCCCGGTGTTTTCAGGTTGAAACGACGAATGCAGTAGTTGAACACGCTGTAGTAGATCGCCGCGTAAGCCAACCCCACCGGGAACACCAACCAGCCATTGGTGGACTTGCCCCAACCCAGCACCATGTCGATAAACCCACCGGAGAAGGTAAACCCGAGGTGGATATTCAACATGTTGGTGACCGCCATCGACAGCCCGGTCAACAGCGCATGGATCAAGTACAGGAACGGTGCGAGGAACATGAACGCAAATTCAATCGGCTCGGTCACCCCGGTCAAAAACGAGGTCAGCGCCATCGACAGGAAAATCCCGCCCATCACCTTGCGGCGCTCCGGTAATGCATTGCGGTACATCGCCAGGCACGCCGCGGGCAGGCCGAACAGCATGACCGGGAACATGCCGGTCATGAATTGGCCGCCTTTGGGGTCGCCGGCGAAGTAGCGCGTCAGGTCGCCCGTCACCACGGCGCCGGTCGCGGGGTCGGTAAAACTGCCGAACACAAACCACGCCATATTGTTAAGGATATGGTGCAGCCCGGTAACGATCAGCAGGCGGTTGAACACGCCGAACACAAACGCCCCCAGGCTGCCGCTCTCCATCAGCAACACGCCAAAACTATTGATGCCATGCTGGATCGGCGGCCAGATCAAACCAAAGATCACCCCCAGCCCGACCGCGCTGAACCCGGTGACAATCGGCACAAACCGACGCCCGCCAAAAAACGCCAGGTACTCTGGCAGCTTGATGTCCTTGAAGCGGTTATACAGCCCGCCAGCCATCAGGCCGCTGGCGATGCCGGCGAGCATGCCCATGTTGATGCTGGTGTCCATCACCTTGAGGGTGGAGATCATCACCAGGTAACCAATCGCCCCGGCCAGACCGGCGGTGCCGTTGTTGTCGCGGGCAAAGCCCACGGCAATGCCGATGGCGAAGATCAGCGCGAGGTTGGCGAAAATCGCCTGCCCCGCATCGTGCATCACCGCGATGTTCAACAGGTCGGTGTCGCCCAGGCGCAGCAGCAGGCCGGCGATGGGCAGGATCGCGATCGGCAGCATCAGCGCACGGCCAAGGCGTTGCAGGCCTTCGATGAAATGTTGGTACATGGCGAGTCTCCTTTTTTCTTGTTGTTGTCAGCTCAGCGGCCAGTGGTGTTGACAGGCTTGGCGAACCGCCTTGGCGCTGCTCAGGTCGAGCAGGCCCTGGCTCAGTTGCCGGCATTGCGCCGCGTCCAGGTGGCGGACGCGGTCCTTGATTTCACCGATCTGCGGCGGGCTCACCGACAGCTCGCTGACCCCCAGGCCAATCAGCACCGGTGTGGCCAGCGGGTCGGAGGCGAGGGCGCCACACACGCCAACCCAGCGCCCGTGCTTGGCCGCCCCGGCGCAGGTCTGGGCGATCAGCCGCAGCAACGCCGGGTGCAACGCATCGACCCGCGCGGCGAGGCCTGCGTGGTCGCGGTCCATGGCCAGGGTGTACTGGGACAGGTCGTTGGTGCCGATGGAAAGGAAGTCCGCATGCCTGGCCAGTTGCTCGGCTAGCAGCGCGGCGGCGGGCACCTCGATCATCACGCCGAGTTCCGGGCGTTGGGTCAGTCCGAGCTCGACGCAGAGTTCATCCAGGCGCTGGCGGATCTGCAGCAGTTCATCCACTTCGCTGACCATCGGCAGCAGGATGCGGCAACGCGCCAGCGGCGAGACTTGCAGCAGTGCACGCAGTTGTTGATCGAGCAGTTCAGGCCGCACCTGGGCCATGCGGATACCGCGCAGGCCCAACACCGGGTTGGCTTCGACCGGCAGCGGTAGATAGTCGAGTTGCTTGTCGCCGCCCACATCGATGGTGCGGATGATCACCGTCTTGTCGCCCATGGCATCCAGCACGGCTTGATAGGCCTGGCGTTGCTCATGCTCATCCGGCGCGGTGCGACGGTCGACAAAGAGGAACTCGGTGCGCAGCAGGCCGACACCATCGGCGCCGTTTTCGTACGCCACTTGGGCTTCTGCGCTGGAGGCCACATTGGCGGCGACTTCGATGTTCACGCCATCGCTGGTGTACGCCGCTTGTTGGGCTTGGGCCTGTTGCTGTTGGCGCCGCTGTTTCTGCGCGTCGCGGATCTGGTGCACTTCGGCGTGGCGCGTTTCGCTGGGGGTCAGTTCCAGGCGGCCATTGCCGGCGTCCAGCACCACGCGCTGGCCGTGGGGCACGTCGAGTACTTCGGCTCCCAGCGCGACCACGCAGGGCAGGCCTTTGCCTCGGGCGAGGATTGCCACATGGGACGTCGCGCCGCCTTCGGCCATGCAGATGCCGACGGCGTGTTGTGCGCTCAACTGCAACAAGTCCGAGGGGGTCAGTTCGTGGGCGCTGACAATGGCGCCGGCCGGCAGTTCGAAATGCCAGGCTTCACCCAGCAAGGCGCGCAACACACGTTGTTGCAGGTCGCGCAGGTCATTGGCGCGCTCGGCAAACAGCGGTTTGCCCAGGCCCAGCAACACCGCGCATTGGGCCTGGATCGCATCGCGCCAGGCGTGGGTGGCGGCGCTGCCGTGTTCGATGGCGCGGGTGGCCGCGTCGAGTAAGGTCGGGTCTTCCAGCAGGGCCAGGTGGGCGGCGAAGATGTCTTCCTCGTCGACGTTCTTGCGCTGGCGGGCGTGGTCGAGGGTGCTGCGGATTTCGCTACGTACCTGTTCCAGTGCCGTGTCCAAGTGTTGCAACTGTTCGTCGGCGGAGTGCTGGCCGGGGTCCTGCGGCAGTTCGATACCGGTCAGGCGCACCAGTGGCCCGCACACCAGGCCGGGGGCCGCGCACACGCCTTGCAATACACCGGCTTCGCGGTTCGCGCGGCGCGGCGTGATAGTCACCGGCGCGTGAGGTTCTTCGCCGACCGCCACTGACAACGCCGCGACCAATGCCTGCAACGCCGCCGCCGAATCCTTGCCGCGGCAGGTGACGCGCACCTCATCGCCTTCACCAATCCCCAGCCCCAACAGCCCGATCAGGCTGTCGCACGGCGCCGATTTGCCGGCGAAATGCAGCTGCGCCTGGCTGCTGAAACCCTGGGCCGCCTTGCGGATCAACGCCGCCGGACGCGCATGCAAACCGCCCCGGTGGGTGATGCGCACACTGGCGCTGCTTTCGCTCGCGGTGTTATCCACAGGCGCTTCAACCGCAGCTGCCGAGCGCGCCACGATCTGCAGCAACGGCTCGCCGACCTTGACGGATTTTCCCGCGACCGCGCGTAGTTCAAAGTGCTCGCCGTTGGTCAGGATAATCAGGCTGACCAGGCTCCTGCACTGCCGCGCAATGCGGTCCAGATCAAACTGTATCAACGCCTGTCCCTGGCTCACCCGTGCACCGTCCTTGACCAGCAGCGCGAACCCTTCGCCATTCAGCTCCACGGTGTCGATGCCCACATGCATCAACACCTCGGCGCCGTTGTCGGCACGAATCGTCAGGGCATGCCCGGTGCGGGCGACGTGGATGATCACGCCGTCACAGGGCGCATGCAGGCAGTCGTTGAGCGGGTCGATGGCAATGCCGTCGCCGATGGCGCCGCTGGCGAACACTTCGTCGGGAACGTCGCCGAGGGCCAGTACTGGCCCGCTTAACGGGGCGCTGAGGGTCAATTCATTATTGTTGTAGGACATCGGCACGGTACTCATCAGGAAAACGCGGCAATCGACTCAGTGAGTGCGAGTGACTTTGCTCAGGTGGCGCGGCTGGTCCGGGTTCATGCCCCGGGCGACGGCGAGGCCTGCGGCCATCACGTAGAAACTCTGGATCGCCAGGATCGGGTCCAGGCTCGGGTGTTCGGCGCGGTTCAGGGTCAGGTCGCGCTCGGCGATGTCGTCCGGTGCGGCCAGCAGCACGCGGGCGCCGCGTTGGCGCATATCGGCGGCCAGGCTCAACAGGCCGGCTTGCTCGGCGCCGCGTGGGGCGAAGACCAGTAGCGGGTAGTTGTCGCCAATCAACGCCATCGGGCCGTGGCGCACTTCGGCGCTACTGAAGGCTTCGGCCTGGATCGCCGAGGTTTCCTTGAGTTTGAGTGCGGCTTCCTGGGCGATGGCAAACCCGGCACCACGGCCGATCACCATCAGTTGCTGGCAACCGCGCAGGGCTTCAATGGCTGCGGACCAGTCCTGCCGGGCCGCTTCGCGCAGGCCGTCGGGCAGTGCCTGGCAGGCTTGCAGCAAATCCGCTTCGCCGTTCCAGTGGCCGACCAACTGCGCGCTGGCGCTGAGGGTGGCGATAAAGCTCTTGGTGGCGGCGACACTCTGTTCCGGCCCTGCGCACAGCGGTACGTGAAATTCGCAGGCGGCCTCCAGCGGCGAGTCTTCGGCGTTGACCATCGAGATACTCAGCGCGCCGCGCTTGCGCAGCAGGCGCAGGCTGTTGACCAGGTCCGGGCTCTGTCCCGATTGAGAGAAACCGAACGCCACCTGGCCGCTGACCTTCATTGGCGCTTGCAGCAACGTCACCACCGACATCGGCAACGAGGCGACCGGAATGCCCACATGCTGCATCGCCAGGTAGGCAAAGTAGCTGGCGGCGTGGTCCGAGCTGCCGCGCGCGATGGTCATCGCCACTTGCGGCGGCTGGCGCTGCAGGCGCCCGGCGATTTCCTCGAGCAGCGGCTGCAGGCGTTGCAGTTGGGCGGCGACGGCGTCGCAGGAGGCCAGGGCCTCTTCAAGCATTTTTGAAGTCAATGGTTTCTCCTTCGACCATTACGTCGGTGAGTTGCAGGGAGCGGTCCAGGCGCACGCAGTCGGCAAAGCTGCCGGGTTGCAGGCGGCCGCGTTCTTCCAGGCCCAGGTAGTCCGCCGGAAATTGCGACAGGCGTTGTGAGGCTTCGCTGATGGGCAGGCCGATTTTCACCAGGTTGCGCAGCGCCTGATCCATGGTCAGCGTGCTGCCGGCCAGGGTGCCGTCGGCCAGGCGCACGCCGCCCAGGCATTTGGTCACGGTGTGGCTGCCCAGCTTGTATTCGCCGTCGGGCATGCCGGCGGCGGCGGTGGAATCGGTGACGCAGTACAAACACGGGATCGCGCGCAAGGCCACGCGCATGGCGCCGGGGTGCACGTGCAGCAAGTCGGGGATCAACTCGGCGTACTTGGCGTGGGCCAACGCGGCGCCGACGATGCCCGGCTCGCGGTGATGCAGCGGGCTCATGGCGTTGTACAAATGGGTGAAGCTGCTGGCGCCGGCGGCGAGGGCGGCGACGCCTTCTTCGTAGCTGCCCAAGGTATGGCCGATCTGCATGCGGATGCCGCGTGCGCTGAGGGCGCGGATCAAGGCGTCATGGCCGGCGATTTCCGGGGCGATGGTGATCACGCGGATCGGCGCCAGGCGCAGGTAGGCTTGCACTTCATCCATCAACGCGGTGTGGGCGAAGTTGGGCTGGGCGCCGAGTTTTCCCGGATTGATGTAGGGCCCTTCCAGATGAACGCCAAGTACCCGGGCGCAGCCTGTAGGGCGTTGCTCGCAGAAGCTGCCGAGTTGCTCGAGCACACGGGAGATCTCGTCCACCGGCGCGGTCATGGTCGTGGCCAGCATTGACGTGGTGCCAAAGCGCACGTGGGTGCGGGTAATGGTCTGGAAGGCGGCAACGCCTTCCATGATGTCCTTGCCGCCACCGCCGTGCACATGCAGGTCGATAAAGCCCGGCAGCAGGTAGGGCAAATCGTTGCTGGCCGGGTCGCAAGGCGCGCCGTCGATGGCGACCACCTTGCCGTGTTCGTGCACCAGGCGGCCGCGCATCCAGCCGTGGGACGTGAGGATATTGTCTTCGGACATGGCAGTTCTCTAAGGCCGCAACTCGGCGGCAAAGTCATAGCGGCGCAGCTCTGCGACAAAGTCGTAGTAGTCGTTGCGGCAATAGGTGTCGGTGATTTCAATCGGCGTGTTGTCGGCGGTGTAGCCCACGCGGGTCATCAGCAGCATGGCGGTGCCGGGGGCGATGCCGACCAGCTTGGCGAATTCGTCCGAGGCGTTGATCGCCTGGATGTGTTGCAAGGCGCGCACGATGGGTTTGCCAATGCCTTCCAGGTATTCGTACAGCGAGCTGCCGACCACCTGTGGGTTGGGCAAGACGGTGGCGGGCATGGCGGTCATTTCAATGGCCATCACCGTGTCGTCGGCTTTGCGCAGGCGCTTGAGGCGCGCGACTTTGTCGGTGGGCGACAGGCACAGGCGGATCAGTTCTTCGTGGGTCGGCGGGGTGATGTCGCGCTCCAGCCATTGGGAGCTGGGCACGAAGCCCTTGAGGCGCAGCATCTCGCTGAAACCGGACAGGCGTGACAACGGCTGTTCCAGGCGCGGCGTGATAAAGGTGCCCGAGCCTTGGCTGCGGCGGATCAGGCCTTGGGCAAACAGCACTTCCAGGGCTTTGCGGGCGGTGACCCGCGAGATGTTCAACTGCTCGCACAGCGCACGTTCCGAGGGCAACGCCTGTTCGGACGTCCACTGGCCGGCATGGATCGCCGCTTCCAGTTTGCGCGCCAGTTGCAGGTACAGCGGCGTGGATTGCTTGTCGTCGGGGCGCAGGGCCAGGATGGGGTTCATCGTTCAGGTTTCCGATGCGGTTATTGGAGTGTTGTCGCCCGGTATTGGCCGGAAATTAATACCACTTAAATACCATGTCAATGCAGCCAAAATGGTGCGGGCCAGGGTTTTAGAGCCCTGTAGTGGGGCTTGTTATCAAGTGGTATTAGAGAGGTCTTTGTTGCGCGCAGAACAGCGCAGCCCGGCGCGGTGAACTGGTATTCACCGGCGGGCGTGATCTGAGGTGGGATTTTTTTTGAATTAATTTACGAACGGTCGACGATTACGGACGAATCTCGATCAGGGTGCCGTCCTTGACCAGGTTCCACACTTCCCGCATGTCGACGTTGCGCATGCCGATGCAGCCGTCGGTCCAGTCCAGGGTGTGGAACCACTGCTCCGGGTATTCTTCGGTGTCGGGGGTGCCGTGGATCATGATCATACTGCCGGGCTTCACGCCTTCGCGGCGGGCGCGTGCGGCGTCGCTGATATTGGGGTAGGAAATGTGCATGGCCAGGTTGAAGCGCTCGCTGGTCTTGCGCCAGTCGAGCCAGTACAGGCCCTCCGGCGTGCGGCGGTCGCCCTCGACCAGTTTTTGGCCCTTGGGGTTCTTGCCGAGGGAAATGCGGTAGGTCTTGAGGGGCTTGCCGTCGTTGATCAACTGCAATTGGTGGGCGGACTTGAGGACCAGGACTTTTTCGACGGTTTTGCCGCCGATGGTTTCTACGGTGGAGGCCGATGACAACGTAGCGAACGACAGGCAGATAAGAGCGAGCAACAGACGCATTAAAACGGTTTCCCTGAGAAAAAGTGCTGCCTGGAATTATTTGGGCGACGGCATCATCGGCGGCACCGCTTCGCTGCGCACCGGGAACTGCTGTTGGCGGCGGTCAGCGAAAAAGCATTCTAAGGTACGCCCGACCGTGCGGAAAGCCAGCTCGGACCAAGGGATGTCGGCTTCGTCGAACAGCTGCACTTCAAGGCTTTCGGGGCCTGCGGCGAAATCCAGGTCGACCAGTTCGGCACGGTAGAAGATGTGTACCTGGTTGATGTGGGGCACATCGATCAGGGTGTAGATGCTCAGGTTGCACACACGGGCGCAGGCTTCTTCCAGGGTTTCGCGGGCGGCGGCCTGTTCGACGGTCTCGCCGTTTTCCATGAAGCCGGCGGGCAGGGTCCAGTAACCCAGGCGCGGTTCGATGGCGCGGCGGCACAGCAGCACTTTATCGCCCCACACCGGCACGGTGCCGGCCACGATATTGGGGTTCTGATAATGAATGGTCGAACAGTGATCACACACAAAACGCAGGCGGCCGTCGCCGTCGGGGATGCGTTGGGTGACCGGTTTACCGCACTGGCTGCAGAAATTCATGCTGGGGTTCCTGGAAAGTGCGTCTATCTTGGCGTGGAGGGCAGGGCGCTGCAACAAGTTGTCGTTTCGCGACACCGACAGGGTTTTGGGGTTGGGCACCCGCACGCTTTGGTGCATGATGCAAGGTAGCCAACAGACCGAGATGACTCATGCTGGACGAGCTACTTCGCCGGGTAAGCAATCACACCCCCCACACGCTGGAAACTGACGGACGTTTCCCCGAGGCTGCGGTGCTGGTGCCGATTACCCGTAGTGACGAACCTGAGCTGATCCTGACCCTGCGCGCCAGCGGCCTGTCGACCCACGGTGGCGAAGTGGCCTTCCCCGGCGGGCGCCGTGACCCCGAAGACCCGGACCTGATCTTTACCGCCTTGCGCGAGGCCGAAGAAGAAATCGGCCTGCCGCCCGGCCTGGTGGAGGTGATCGGCCCGTTGAGCCCGTTGATTTCCCTGCATGGCATTCGGGTCACGCCTTATGTCGGCGTTATCCCCGATTACGTCGAATACCTGGCCAACGATGCCGAGATTGCCGCCGTTTTCAGCGTGCCTTTGGAGTTCTTCCGACAGGACCCGCGTGAACATACCCACAGGATCGATTACCAGGGCCGCAGTTGGTACGTGCCCAGTTATCGGTTTGGCGAATACAAGATCTGGGGCCTGACGGCGATCATGATCGTCGAGCTGATCAACCTGCTCTATGACGACGCCAAGATCAGCCTGCATCAGCCCCCCAAGAGCTTCATCAATAGCTAAAAGCCATCGTTTGAATGGCATGCCGTGAGGACACACCATGAAATACCGCCTGGGCGACGCCCGCGTCGAGACGCATCCCCACAGCTGGGTGGCCCCCAATGCCACGCTGGTGGGCAAGGTCAAGCTGGAGGAGGGCGCCAACGTCTGGTTCAACGCGGTGTTGCGTGGCGACAACGAGCTGATCCTGATTGGCAAGAACAGCAATGTGCAAGACGGCAGCGTGATGCACACCGACATGGGCTACCCGCTGACCCTGGGCACCGGCGTGACCATCGGCCACAACGCCATGTTGCACGGCTGTACCGTCGACGACTACAGCCTGATTGGCATCAACGCGGTGATCCTCAATGGCGCCAGGATTGGCAAGCATTGCATCATCGGCGCCAATTCGCTGATCGGCGAAGGCAAGGAAATTCCTGACGGCTCGCTGGTGATGGGTTCGCCGGGCAAGGTGGTGCGTGAGTTGACCGAGGCGCAGAAGAAGATGCTGGAAGCCAGCGCCGCACACTATGTGCACAACTCGCAGCGTTATGCGCGTGACTTGGCTGAGCAGGAAGAATGAACCCGATTGAACGCCCCGTTGCCTCGCCGTGCGTGAGTATTTGTGCGCTGGATGACGACGATATTTGCACCGGCTGCCAGCGCACCGTGGATGAGATCACGCGCTGGGGGCGCATGGACAATGCCGAGCGCCGTGTGGTGTTGGGGTTGTGCCATGAGCGTGCGGTGGCGGCGGGGATGGTGTTTATGGTTTCGGGGAAACCAGGCGCCTGATAGATCGCTTTCGCGAGCAAGCCCGCTCCCACAGTTGAACGCATTCCTACAGAATAAACGCGGTCCAAATGTGGGAGCGGGCTTGCTCGCGAAGGGGCCCGCCCCGACGACATATTTCCAATTGTGAAGTACCCTGTGCGGCATAACCCACAGGTCCACTTTCCCATGCTCTTCCTGATCGCCTACATCAGCAGCGTCGTGCTGATCAACTTCGCCTTCTCCACCGCCCCGCACCTGGATGTCATCTGGTCCGCCTGGGGTGGCCTGGTCTTTATCCTGCGCGACATGGTGCAAACCCGCTTCGGCCACGGTGCAATCGTCGCCATGCTGGCGGCGCTGGTGCTGTCCTATGTCACGTCCGATCCGGCGATCGCGCTGGCCAGCGCCACGGCGTTTGCGGTGTCCGAGTGCATCGACTGGCTGGTGTTCAGCATCACCAAGCGTGCGCTTCACGACCGCCTGTGGATAAGCTCGGCGCTGAGCATTCCCCTCGATACCTTTATCTTTTTCGGCTTGATCGGTGCGCTTACCCCGGCCGTGGCGGGCACGGCGCTGGTGTCGAAATTCGCCGGGGTCACGGTGGTGTGGCTGATCATGGCCTGGCGCGTGCACAAGCGAGCTGTCGCCAACTGAGGCCAATTCTTGCAGTTCATGTAAAATGCCGGCCTTTCTCCCCATGATCCGCTCCCCTGAGGACCTGAGATGACCCGAATCGGAACTCCATTGTCGCCAACCGCGACCCGCGTTTTGCTGTGTGGCTGCGGTGAGCTGGGCAAGGAAGTGGTAATCGAACTGCAACGCCTGGGCGTTGAAGTGATTGCCGTGGATCGCTACGCCAATGCGCCGGCCATGCAGGTCGCGCACCGCAGCCACGTGATCAACATGCTCGACGGCGCTGCGTTGCGTGCGGTGATCGAGGCCGAGAAGCCGCACTTCATCGTGCCGGAAATCGAAGCCATCGCCACCGCCACCCTGGTAGAGCTGGAAGCCGAAGGCTTCACCGTGATCCCGACTGCGCGCGCGACCTCGCTGACCATGAACCGCGAAGGCATCCGTCGCCTGGCCGCCGAAGAGCTGGACCTGCCGACCTCGCCGTATCACTTCGCCGATACCTTCGAAGACTACAGCAAGGCCGTCCAGGACCTGGGCTTCCCGTGCGTGGTCAAGCCGGTGATGAGTTCGTCGGGCAAGGGCCAGAGCCTGCTGCGCAGCACCGACGACGTGCAGAAAGCCTGGGAGTACGCCCAGGAAGGCGGGCGCGCCGGCAAGGGGCGGGTGATCATCGAAGGCTTTATCGACTTCGACTACGAAATCACCTTGCTGACCGTGCGCCACATTGGCGGCACTACCTTCTGTGCGCCGGTTGGTCATCGTCAGGAGAAGGGCGATTACCAGGAGTCCTGGCAGCCGCAGGCCATGAGCCCGATTGCCCTGGCCGAATCCGAGCGCGTTGCCAAGGCGGTCACCGAAGCATTGGGTGGCCGTGGTCTGTTTGGCGTGGAGTTGTTCATCAAGGGCGATCAGGTGTGGTTCAGCGAAGTTTCGCCGCGCCCGCATGACACCGGCCTGGTGACGCTGATTTCCCAGGATCTGTCGCAGTTTGCCCTGCACGCGCGGGCGATTCTGGGCTTGCCGATCCCCTTGATCCGTCAGTTCGGGCCTTCGGCGTCGGCGGTGATTCTGGTGGAAGGGCAGTCGACCCAGACGGCATTCGCCAACCTCGGTGCGGCCTTGAGCGAGCCGGATACGGCGTTGCGCCTGTTTGGCAAGCCGCAAGTGAATGGTCAGCGCCGCATGGGCGTGGCGTTGGCGCGGGATGAGTCGATTGAAGCGGCTCGGGCTAAAGCGACCCGTGCTTCGAAGGCTGTTGTGGTAGAGCTGTAACCGCGTCGCGCCCTTCGCGAGCAAGCCCGCTCCCACACTCGACCGCATTTACCTGTAGGAATGCGATTGAATGTGGGAGCGGGCTTGCTCGCGAAAGCGATCTATCAGGCAACGAGATTCAAATCATTATCCCGCGTCTCTTTCAGGCACAGCACCGCAATCAAGCTAAGCAACGCTGCCGCCGACACATACCCACCGACATAACTCAACCCGCCCATCGCCACCAGCTTGGTCGCGAAGAACGGCGCCGCCGAGGCTCCCACAATCCCACCCAGGTTATAGGCCGCCGAAGCGCCGGTATAACGCACGCGGGTCGGGAACAGTTCCGGCAGCATCGCGCCCATCGGCGCAAAGGTCACGCCCATCAGGAACAGCTCCAGCGCCAGGAACAGCGCCACGGCCCAAGTCGAACCGTGGGTCAGCAGTGGTTCCATGGTGAAACCCGACAGGATCGCCAGGATTGCGCCGACGATCAGCACCGGCTTGCGCCCGTAGTGATCACTGGCCAAGGCCGCCAGTGGCGTCGCCAGCCCCATGAACAGCACCGCGAAGCACAGCAAGCCGAGGAACGTCTCGCGGCTGTAGCCTAGGGTGGACACGCCGTAGCTCAGGGAAAACGCCGTGGTGATGTAGAACAGCGCATAACACACCACCATCGATGCGGCGCCCAACAGTACTGGCAGCCAATGCTGGCTGAACAGCTCCACCAACGGCACTTTGACTGGCGCTTCTTTGGCCACGGCATTGGCGAACACCGGGGTCTCGTGCAGTTTGAGGCGCGCATACAGGCCAACCATCACCAGCGCAGCGCTGAGGATGAACGGGATACGCCAGCCCCAACTGCGGAACTGCTCGTCGCTCAGGCTCATGGCCAGGATCAGGAACAAGCCGTTGGCCGCCAGGAAGCCGATCGACGGGCCCAATTGCGGGAACATGCCGAACCAGGCACGTTTGCCTTTCGGTGCGTTCTCGGTCGCCAGCAAGGCTGCGCCGCCCCATTCCCCGCCCAGGCCAAGGCCCTGGCCGAAACGCAGCACGCACAGCAGGATGGGGGCCCAGGCGCCGATGCTGTCATACCCCGGCAGCAAGCCGATCAACGTGGTGCACACGCCCATCAGCAGCAGCGAGGCCACCAGTGTGGATTTGCGCCCGATACGGTCTCCGAAGTGGCCGAACAACGCCGAACCCAGCGGGCGGGCGATGAAGGCGATACCGAAGGTCAGGAACGACGCCAGCATCTGCGCGGTGCCGGAGGTCTGCGGGAAGAACACCGGGCCAATCACCAGTGCAGCGGCAGTGGCGTAGATATAGAAGTCGTAGAACTCGATGGCGGTGCCAACGATGCTCGCCGTGGCAACCCGCGCGGTCGAGTTGGTCGGTGCAGCGGTCGCCGCTTCGTTATAGGTGGTGCTCATGAAGGTATCCCTGGCAGTCAGTGCGCGTTTGGACGCGGATTATTATTGGTCGAACACCCATGGATCAGGGTTGTGTGCGGGGCCGCTCGGGATGGGGGCGGACACCGGTCAGACACGGTAATGCGGCGCCTGTCCGCTTGGAGTGCGGGTAGCACGCGGACGGGTGGGGCTCTGGTAGGCCGCAGGGATTATAGGAAGGGCTTTGGAGATACAACAAGAGGGACTGATGCACCACAAACCAAATGTGTCAGATAGTCAGGCGGCGACCGGCACGCGATTGGTGTGCCAGATCAGCACCTTGCTCACCCGGTTGTCCTCGGTCTCGAGGATCTCCAGGCGATAGCGGCCGATCTTCAGGCACACCGCGCAATCGGGGATGGTTTCCAGCGCTTCAGTGACCAAGCCATTGAGGGTTTTGGGCCCGTCGCTGGGCAGGTGCCAGTTCAGGCTCTTGTTCAGCTCGCGGATCGAGGCGGCGCCATCGATGATATAGCGACCGTCCGGTTGCGCCTCGATATGCGGGTTGTCCGCGCTCTGCTCGCTTTCGAATTCGCCGACGATCTCTTCGAGGATGTCTTCCAGGGTCACGATGCCCAGCACTTCGCCGTATTCGTCCACCACCATGCCCAGGCGCCGTTGCTGCTTGTGGAAATTCAGCAGTTGCAGTTGCAGCGGTGTGCTCTCCGGGACGAAGTAGGGCTCGTGGCAGGCGGCGAGCAACGCTTCTTTGGTCAGGCTGGCGTCGGGCAGCAGGTGCTGGATCTGGCGGGTGTTGAGCACCGCTTCCACTTGGTTGATGTCGCTGTGGAATACCGGCAGGCGTGTGTGTTGGGAGCTGCGCAGTTGCTCGATGATCGCTTCGATCGGGTCATCGAGGTTGATGCCGTCCACTTCGCTGCGCGGTACCAGGATGTCATTGACCGTGATGTTGTCGAGGGCGTGGATGCCGGGCATGCCAGGGGGACGGTCTGTGTCGGCCTGGGGCTCGGGTTCGTCGTCGTGATCAGGCAGTGGCTCGTCGCTCTTTTTCACCACGCCGGTCTTGCGGGCGAACGGGCGCAGCAACAAGAGGCTGATGCCGTTGAGCAGCCAGGCCAGGGGATAGAGGATTTTCAGCGGTACGCCCAGCAGCGTGTTGCCAAAGCCGAGCACCGCCTGCGGGTAGCGGGTGGCGAGGGCGCGGGGTAGGTAGTCGGCGAGGACCAGCAGGAGTGCACAGGAGATCAGCCAGCCCAGCCATGGACCGTTCTGCGCCCAGGCATAGATCGCCAGCAGCGTGCAGAGGATCACCACTGCGGCACGACACAGGCTGTTGCACAGGATCAGGCTATTGCGCGGAAAGTTCAGGCGGGCGGCCGCCTTGTCGCCCTGGCGAGTGCCCGGGCGCAGTGCCAGCAGGTGCTGTTGCGCGGCCTCTATAGCGGTAAACAGTGCCGCCCATAACACCAGCAAGGCGACTACCGCGAGCATCGGCCCCAGGGGCAAGTTGTCCATGATCGCGGTCCGTCAGATATGCAGGATGTATTCACGAACCAGCTTGCTGCCGAAATAGGCCAGCATCAGCAGGCAGAAACCGGCCAGGGTCCAGCGGATCGCCTTGTGCCCACGCCAGCCGAGACGGTTGCGGCCCCACAGCAGCACGCTGAACACCACCCAGGCCAGGCACGCCAACAGGGTTTTGTGCACCAGGTGCTGGGCGAACAGGTTTTCGAAGAACAGCCAGCCAGAGATCAGCGACATCGACAGCAGCGTCCAGCCGGCCCACAGGAAACCGAACAGCAGGCTTTCCATGGTTTGCAGCGGCGGGAAGTTCTTGATCAGCCCGGACGGATGCTTGTGCTTGAGCTGGTGGTCCTGCAGCAGCAGGAGCAGGGCCTGGAACACCGCGATGGTGAACATGCCGTAGGCCAGGATCGACAGCAGGATATGCGCGAGGATGCCCGGCTCCTCATCGATCACCGGTACGGTGCCGGTCGGGGCGAATTGCGCCAGCAGCACCGTCAGCAAGCCGAGGGGGAATAGCAGGACCAGCAGGTTTTCCACCGGGATGCGCGAGCAGGCGATCAGCGTCAAGGCGATCACGGCGGCAGCGATCAGGCTGGCGGCACTGAAAAAATCCAGGCCCAGGCCGACTGGCGTCATCAGGTGGGTAAACAGGCTGGCAGCGTGAGCCAGCAGGGCAAGGACGCCAAGGCCGACCAGCAGGCGTTTGTCCGCCTTGGTGCCTTGGGCCAGACGAGTGCCCTGATAGAGAGTCGCAGCGGCATACAACACGGCGGCGGCGAGGCTGGATAGCAAACTGGGTGACAAAGGGAGCATAAATCCTGTTAGGCAAGCCCGAAAGCCGCTGAGTTTGGCATACCCCCGCGTAACACGAAAGACTCTCAGGCCAGACAGCGGGTGTGCACGGCGACAGTCTTCGCTATAATCCGCGACCTGCCCACGCCGCAGGCTCGCCAAGCGCTGTTTTTAATAGCGATTTATCACAGCCTGGGCCGCCATGACCTCGGTCTACCAATGCACTTCGCTGAATAGGGCCTGAAAGGATCGCGCATGTTTGAAAACTTGACTGACCGTCTCTCGCAGACGCTGCGCCACGTAACCGGCAAGGCCAAGCTGACCGAGGACAATATTAAAGACACCCTGCGCGAAGTGCGCATGGCGTTGCTGGAAGCCGACGTGGCGTTGCCTGTGGTCAAGGACTTCGTCAACTCGGTCAAGGAGCGCGCGGTCGGCACTGAAGTGTCCCGCAGCCTGACTCCGGGCCAGGCGTTTGTAAAAATCGTCCAGGCTGAACTCGAAAGCCTGATGGGCGCGGCCAACGAAGACCTGAACCTCAGCGCCGTGCCACCGGCTGTCGTGCTGATGGCGGGCCTGCAAGGTGCGGGTAAGACCACCACTGCCGGCAAGCTGGCGCGTTTCCTTAAAGAGCGCAAGAAGAAGTCCGTGATGGTCGTGTCGGCCGACGTATACCGTCCGGCGGCGATCAAGCAGCTGGAAATGCTTGCGGGCGAAGTGGGCGTGACCTTCTTCCCGTCCGACCTGAGCCAGAAGCCGGTCGACATCGCCAACGCGGCCATTAAAGAAGCCAGGCTGAAATTCATCGACGTGGTCATCGTCGATACCGCCGGTCGCTTGCACATCGACGAAGAGATGATGGGCGAGATCAAGGCGTTGCACGCTGCGATCAACCCGGTCGAGACGCTGTTCGTGGTCGACGCCATGACCGGCCAGGATGCGGCCAACACCGCCAAGGCCTTCGGTGACGCACTGCCGCTGACCGGCGTGATCCTGACCAAGGTCGACGGCGACGCCCGTGGCGGTGCCGCGCTGTCGGTGCGTGCCATTACTGGCAAGCCGATCAAGTTTATCGGTATGGGCGAGAAGAGCGAGGCGCTCGAACCGTTCCATCCGGAGCGTATCGCTTCGCGTATCCTCGGCATGGGCGACGTGCTCAGCCTGATCGAACAGGCCGAGGCCACGCTCGACAAGGACAAGGCCGACAAACTGGCCAAGAAGCTGAAGAAGGGCAAGGGCTTCGACCTCGAAGACTTCCGCGACCAGCTGCAACAAATGAAGAACATGGGCGGCCTCGGCGGCCTGATGGACAAGCTGCCAAACATCGGCGGTGTGAACCTGGCGCAAATGGGTAATGCCCAGGGCGCGGCAGAGAAGCAGTTCAAGCAGATGGAAGCCATCATCAACTCCATGACCCCGGCCGAGCGCCGCGACCCTGAGCTGATCAGCGGTTCGCGCAAGCGTCGGATCGCCATGGGTTCCGGCACCCAGGTGCAGGACATCGGTCGCTTGATCAAGCAGCACAAGCAGATGCAGAAGATGATGAAGAAATTCTCCGCCAAGGGCGGTATGGCCAAGATGATGCGCGGCATGGGCGGTATGTTGCCCGGTGGCGGCATGCCGAAAATGTAAAGAATTCGAGCGGGAGCCTGGCTCCTGCTCCGACCCACAGGGATGTGGGATCTCCAGCAAACCCGCCGTTGGCGGGGGCTGACTCGCCGTTTTAATCGACGGCTCTATAGCAGATCTGAATGGCACGCCTATAGGCGCCAGAAAAAGACATTTGCAAAAGTCCGGATATTCCTTAGAATATGCGGCCTTTCGGGCACCTATGCCCGCTGTGCATTTAGATTTGCAGCACCGACTACAGGAACGATGTTCACATGCTAACAATCCGTCTTGCCCTTGGCGGCTCCAAAAAGCGCCCGTTTTACCACTTGACCGTAACTGACAGCCGCAACCCACGTGACGGCTCTCACAAGGAACAAGTTGGCTTCTTCAACCCGGTTGCTCGTGGTCAAGAAGTCCGTCTGTCCGTGAACCAAGAGCGCGTAGCCTACTGGCTGAGCGTTGGTGCACAACCATCTGAGCGTGTTGCTCAGCTGCTGAAGGACTCGGCTAAGGCCGCAGCCTGAGCAATATGAACGCGACGCCAGCTGTTGCTGATGATTTGATCGTTATCGGCAAGATTTACTCTGTTCATGGCGTTCGCGGCGAAGTGAAGGTGTATTCCTTTACTGATCCGACTGAAAACCTGTTGCAGTACAAAACCTGGACGCTCAAGCGCGAAGGTAGTGTGAAACAGGTCGAGCTGGTCAGTGGACGCGGGAGCGACAAGTTCCTGGTCGCAAAGCTCAAGGGTCTTGATGATCGTGAAGAAGCTCGTCTTCTGGCCGGTTATGAGATCTGCGTGCCGCGTAACCTGTTCCCTGAATTGACCGACGGCGAGTACTACTGGTACCAGCTGGAAGGTCTGAAGGTTGTTGATCAACTCGGGCAATTGCTCGGGAAAATCGATCATCTTCTGGAAACCGGCGCCAATGATGTAATGGTGGTCAAGCCTTGCGCTGGCAGCCTGGATGATCGCGAACGCCTGTTGCCGTATACCGAGCAATGCGTGCTGGCCGTCGACCTGGCAGCGGGCGAGATGAAGGTGGAATGGGATGCGGACTTCTAAGCGTGGCTAATCTGCGCATTGAAGTGATCAGTTTGTTTCCCGAGATGTTTTCCGCCATCAGCGAGTACGGCATCACCAGTCGGGCGGTGAAACAGGGGCTGTTGCAGCTCACCTGTTGGAACCCGCGAGACTACACGACGGATCGACATCACACTGTGGACGATCGCCCATTTGGCGGTGGCCCGGGCATGGTGATGAAGATCAAGCCCCTGGAAGACGCATTGGCCCAGGCCAAGGCTGCAGCGGGGGAGAAGGCGAAGGTGATTTACCTGTCCCCTCAAGGCCGTCAGCTGAAACAGGCTGCGGTACGCGACATGGCGAATGAGGAAGCACTGATCCTGATTGCCGGTCGCTATGAAGGCATTGACGAGCGCTTTATAGAGGCTCATGTCGATGAAGAGTGGTCGATTGGGGACTATGTCCTGTCTGGCGGCGAGCTGCCGGCGATGGTCCTGATAGATGCGGTTACACGACTGCTGCCTGGAGCTTTAGGGCATGCGGACTCCGCGGAGGAAGATTCCTTCACGGATGGTTTGCTGGATTGCCCGCACTACACCCGACCGGAGGTGTATGCGGATCAGCGTGTTCCCGACGTATTGCTAAGTGGCAATCACGCACACATCCGGCGTTGGCGTTTACAGCAGTCCCTTGGTCGGACCTATGAACGACGCGCCGATCTTCTGGAAAGCCGCTCGCTTTCTGGAGAAGAGAAGAAGCTGCTCGAGGAATACATCCTCGCGCGGGACGATAGTTAACAACGTATCGATGGTAGGTCCATTGACTTACCTTAGGAGCACAGCATGACTAACAAAATCATCCTTGCACTCGAAGCAGAGCAGATGACCAAAGAGATCCCTACCTTTGCCCCGGGCGACACCATTGTCGTTCAGGTGAAAGTGAAGGAAGGCGACCGTTCGCGTCTGCAAGCGTTCGAAGGCGTGGTAATCGCCAAGCGTAACCGTGGTGTGAACAGTGCTTTCACTGTTCGTAAAATCTCCAACGGTGTTGGCGTAGAGCGTACTTTCCAGACCTACAGCCCGCAAATCGACAGCATGGCCGTCAAGCGTCGCGGTGACGTACGTAAAGCCAAGCTGTACTACCTGCGTGACCTGTCCGGTAAAGCAGCTCGCATCAAGGAAAAACTGGCTTAAGTCCAGCTTCCCGATGCAGAAAAAAGCAGCCTACGGGCTGCTTTTTTGTGCCTGAAATTTGTCTATTTGCCGGTATTTGTCCATGACCTCCCGCCTTGAAGAAATCCAGCGCCGCACCGACCTGTCCGTCACCCATGTGACCAAGGCCGTGTTCCCGCCGACCACCAATCACCACAATACGTTGTTCGGTGGCACCGCCTTGGCGTGGATGGATGAAGTGTCGTTCATCACGGCCACCCGTTTCTGCCGTCTCCCACTGGTCACGGTCTCCACCGACCGTATCGACTTCAACCACGCGATCCCGGCGGGTTCCATCGTTGAGTTGATCGGTCGCGTGATCAAAGTCGGTAACACCAGCCTCAAGGTCGAGGTGGAAGTGTTCGTCGAGAGCATGAGTGCTGATGGTCGCGAAAAGGCGATCCAGGGTGTGTTCAGTTTTGTGGCCATTGATGCCGATAAGCGACCAGTGCCAGTGCTGCCTGGGTTTGTAGACTGATCTGGAACCGCGTCGCGGCCTGCGCAGGCAAGCCTGCTCCCACATTTGATCGGTGTTGGATGCAAATCAGTGGCCCAACACAAAACCCTGTGGGAGCTGGCTTGCCTGCGATAGGATCTGACAGACACTCCAGTAATCCACCTGAGCCCCCATGCCCGCCATTGACCACCCCTTGATCGACCGCTTCCTCGATGCCCTTTGGTTGGAAAAAGGCCTGTCGGACAACACCCGCCAGGCTTACCGCAGCGACCTGGCCCTGTTCAATGGCTGGCTACAGGAAAAAAATCTCGAACTGCTCAACGCCGGCCGCGAGCTGATCCTCGACCACCTGGCCTGGCGCCTGGAACAGAACTACAAGCCACGTTCCACTGCGCGATTCCTCTCTGGTGTGCGTGGTTTTTATCGCTATCTGCTGCGGGAAAAGCTGATCGCCCTCGACCCCACCCTGCAAGTCGATATGCCCCAACTTGGCAGGCCATTGCCCAAATCCCTGTCGGAAGCTGACGTGGAGGCCTTGCTCGCCGCCCCGGACCTGAGTGAAGCCATCGGCCAGCGCGACCGCGCCATGCTCGAAGTGCTGTACGCCTGCGGCCTGCGGGTGACTGAGCTGATCAGCCTGACCCTGGAGCAAGTGAACCTGCGCCAGGGCGTGTTGCGGGTGATGGGCAAGGGCAGCAAGGAGCGGCTGGTGCCGATGGGCGAGGAGGCGATTGTGTGGGTCGAGCGCTATATGCGCGATGCCCGCGGCGAGCTGCTCGGCGGGCGCCCCAGCGATGTGCTGTTCCCCAGCCTGCGTGGCGAGCAGATGACCCGCCAGACCTTCTGGCACCGCATCAAGCACCAGGCCAGGGTTGCCGGGATCGGCAAGACGCTGTCGCCCCACACGTTGCGCCATGCATTCGCCACGCATTTGCTCAACCACGGGGCGGATTTGCGTGTGGTCCAGATGCTGCTCGGCCACAGCGACTTATCCACCACCCAGATCTACACCCATGTGGCACGCGCACGTTTGCAGGATATGCACGCCAAGCACCACCCGCGAGGCTGAAAACGTCCAATTTATCCGGCCACGGGCTGCCCTGCGGCCCAACTGTGGTAGGCTTTGCCGGTTAGCAAAGGGGACGACCCAGACCTGTGTTGCCAAGCAGTGTTACTTCCCGTCCCTGCATCTGCCTTCAGGAGTTCCCATGCGCTTGACCCAGATTATTGCCGCCGCAGCCATTGCGTTGGTTTCCACCTTTGCCTTCGCCGATGACGCTGCCGAGCAGACCATCCGCAAGAGCCTGGCCAACCTGCAGCTCGATACCCCGATCGAAAGCATCAGCGCCAGCCCGATGGCCGGCCTGTATGAAGTCAAGCTCAAGGGCAGCCGCGTGCTGTACGCCAGCGCCGACGGCCAGTACATCGTCCAGGGCTACCTGTTCCAGTTGAAGGATGGCAAGCCGGTCAACCTGACTGAAAAAGCCGAACGCCTGGGTGTTTCCAAGCTGATCAATGGCATTCCGGTGGCCGAGACTGTGGTGTACCCGGCTATCGGCGAGACCAAGACCCATATCACCGTGTTCACCGACACTACCTGCCCGTATTGCCACAAGCTGCACGCCGAACTGCCTGCGCTGAACAAGCTCGGCGTGGAAGTACGCTACGTAGCGTTCCCGCGCCAGGGCCTGGGTTCGCCGGGTGACGAGCAGTTGCAAGCGGTGTGGTGCTCGGCCGACAAGAAAGCGGCCATGGACAAGATGGTCGACGGCAAGGAAATCAAGGCGGCCAAATGCGCCAATCCGGTTTCCAAGCAATTCGCCTTGGGCCAGTCCATCGGTGTGAACGGTACGCCGGCCATCGTTTTGGCCGACGGCCAAGTGATTCCGGGCTACCAGCCAGCACCACAAGTTGCCAAACTGGCGCTCGGTGCCAAATAAATCAGTATCGTCGAAACGTCGACGATCAAGGCGCGCTGACACGTCGGCGAGTCGTTAATTGCAAGCCGCAGTCGTGCGGCTGTTTTCCACGGCCGACCTAGCGTCGGCCGTTTCATGGGGAGTTCTTCAGTGAAACCGGTCAAAGTAGGCATCTGTGGGTTAGGGACCGTCGGTGGCGGCACCTTCAACGTACTTCAGCGTAATGCTGAAGAAATTTCCCGCCGTGCAGGTCGCGGGATTGAAGTGGCGCAAATTGCCACGCGTTCGCCAAAGCCTCAGTTCGAAACGACCGGTATTGCGATTACCAACGATGTCTTCGCCGTTGCCACCAACCCTGAGATCGATATCGTCATTGAGCTGGTCGGCGGCTACACCGTGGCCCGCGAGCTGGTGCTCAAGGCCATCGAGAACGGCAAGCACGTGGTCACCGCCAACAAGGCGCTGATCGCCGTGCACGGCAACGAGATCTTCGCCAAGGCGCGCGAGAAGGGCGTGATCGTGGCGTTCGAAGCCGCGGTGGCCGGTGGTATCCCGGTGATCAAGGCGATCCGGGAAGGCCTGTCCGCCAACCGTATCAACTGGGTGGCCGGCATCATCAACGGCACCGGTAACTTCATCCTCACCGAAATGCGCGAGAAGGGCCGCACCTTCGAAGACGTGCTGGCCGAAGCCCAGGCCCTGGGTTACGCCGAAGCCGACCCGACCTTCGACGTGGAAGGCATCGACGCCGCGCACAAGCTGACCATCCTGGCGTCCATCGCCTTTGGTATCCCGCTGCAGTTCGACAAGGCCTACACCGAAGGCATCACCAAACTGACCACCGCGGATGTGAACTACGCCGAAGCCCTGGGCTACCGCATCAAGCACCTGGGCGTTGCGCGCAGCACCCCGGCCGGTATCGAGCTGCGTGTGCACCCGACGCTGATCCCGGCGGACCGCCTGATCGCCAACGTCAATGGCGTGATGAACGCCGTGATGGTCAACGGTGACGCCGCCGGCTCCACGCTGTTCTACGGCGCCGGTGCCGGTATGGAGCCAACCGCTTCGTCGGTGATCGCCGACCTGGTGGACGTGGTGCGTGCCATGACCAGCGACCCGGAAAACCGCGTACCGCACCTGGCCTTCCAGCCGGATTCGCTGTCGGCTCACCCGATCCTGCCGATCGAAGCCTGCGAAAGCGCCTACTACCTGCGTATCCAGGCCCAGGATCACCCGGGCGTACTGGCTCAGGTCGCGAGCATCCTGTCGGAGCGCGGTATCAATATAGAGTCGATCATGCAGAAGGAAGTCGAGGAGCAAAACGGCCAGGTGCCGATGATCCTGCTGACCCACCGCGTGCTCGAGCAGCACATCAACGATGCCATCACCGCCCTGGAAGCCCTGCAAGGCGTGGTCGGCCCGGTGGTGCGCATCCGCGTCGAACACTTGAACTAACCGATTTGTTCCAGGGGCCCCGTACGTGCGGCGGCCTCTGTTCGAGAATGTTTTAGAGGAGCCAGTCATGCGTTACATCAGCACCCGCGGCCAGGCACCGGCCCTGAATTTCGAAGATGTCCTGCTGGCAGGCCTTGCCACCGACGGCGGCCTGTACGTGCCGGAAAACCTGCCACGCTTCACCCAGGAAGAAATCGCCTCGTGGGCCGGCCTGCCGTACCACGAGCTGGCGTTCCGGGTGATGCGCCCGTTCGTCACCGGCAGCATTCCGGACGCGGATTTCAAGAAGATTCTGGAAGAGACGTACGGCGTGTTTTCCCACAACGCTATCGCCCCTCTGCGTCAACTGAACGGCAACGAATGGGTCCTGGAGCTGTTCCACGGCCCCACCCTGGCGTTCAAGGACTTCGCACTGCAACTGCTGGGTCGCCTGCTGGACTACGTGCTGCAAAAGCGCGGCGAGCGTGTGGTGATCATCGGCGCCACCTCCGGTGATACCGGTTCGGCGGCCATCGAAGGCTGCAAGCACTGCGAAAACGTCGACATCTTTATCCTGCACCCGCACAAGCGTGTGTCGGAAGTGCAGCGTCGGCAGATGACCACCATCTTCGGCGAGAACATCCATAACATCGCCATCGAAGGCAACTTCGATGACTGCCAGGAAATGGTCAAGAACAGCTTCGCCGACCAGAGCTTCCTGAAGGGCACACGCCTGGTGGCGGTGAACTCGATCAACTGGGCGCGGATCATGGCCCAGATCGTCTATTACTTCCACGCCTCGCTACAGCTGGGTGGCCCGGCCCGCTCCGTGTCGTTCTCGGTGCCGACCGGCAACTTCGGCGACATCTTCGCCGGCTACCTGGCGCGCAACATGGGCCTGCCGATCAACCAGTTGATCGTCGCCACCAACCGAAACGACATCCTGCATCGCTTCATGAGCGGCAATCAGTACGTCAAGGAAACCCTGCACGCCACGCTGTCGCCGTCCATGGACATCATGGTCTCGTCGAACTTCGAACGCCTGCTGTTCGACATGCACGGTCGCAACGGTGCGGCCATTGCCGGCTTGATGGACACCTTCAAGCGCGGCGGCGGTTTCAGTGTGGATGAAGAGCGCTGGACCGAAACCCGCAAGCTGTTCGACTCCCTGGCCGTGGACGACGCGCAGACCTGCGAAACCATCGCAGAAGTCTATGCCCAGACCGGCGAGCTGCTGGACCCGCACACCGCCATTGGTGTGAAGGCCGCCCGCGAATGCCGTCGCAGCCTGGACATCCCGATGGTGATCCTGGGCACCGCGCATCCGGTCAAATTCCCGGAAGCGGTGGAGAAGGCCGGTGTCGGCAAGGCCCTGGAATTGCCGGTGCACTTGGCTGACCTGTTCGAACGTGAAGAGCGTTGCACAGTCTTGGCCAATGACCTGAAGGCTGTGCAGACGTTTGTGAGCCAGCACGGAAATCGTGGCAAGCCGCTCTGATTCAATGGCTTTGCGAGGTTGCTCAAGCCCGTCTTCGTGACGGGCTTTTTTATTGGGGCAAGCCATACCCATGGGTTAGCGACGTTTTTTGTTTTTGGCAGGCCCGGCCGAGCGCTATGAGAATAGCTTCTGCGCGACCACTTTTACGGTGCCGACAGCGGCATAAAAGCCTGTTGCGTAAGCATTTATGTGCGCCGTTTTTTGCCTGTCATGTTTCAAGCGCATGCTGGAATCCGTCACCCCTGACGCCCCCATAAAGACGATAAAGCGAACTTTCCTACGTCACAAACAGTCACTTAGGATAGATGCAGCTCCCGTTGAAACGATTGTTCCCGAACTATTGAGTGGTGATCGAGATGGAAAGTATCAGCCTATTGCTCGAAGAAGCACTGAGCCCTTATCAGGTTACGCTGACCACCTCTGGTGTGCAGGCCGAGTGCCTGGTAACCGTGAAGAACCCTGCTGGCGCCATCGTGGTCGAGCGTGAAGTCGACCGCGCCCAATTGATGGACAAGCGTGTGCTGGTGGATGTGGTGGATTGCCTGCTGCGCGACATCAAGATTGCCGAAGGGCGCCTGGAGCCCTCGGTCATTGCAGCCTTGCGCAACGCAGCCCAGACCCGCAGCGCCGCCGTTGCATGAAGAATTGTTTAATCATGGAAACTTCCTACGGCATGGCCGGTCAGATTTCGTAACAGCAAGAGCAAACATTGTGCTCCGGTGTTTGTGCCTTGCTGTACTGGTCTTTGTAGGCCACGTTTAACCCCGAAGTGTCTCCCCACTCTTCGGGGTTTCTTTTTGCCCGGGATTTGTCACTGCTCCGGGAAGTCCTGGAAAAAGCTCGGGTTGTCACGCAGGTAACGTTCGCGCAAGACCGGGTCCAGCCACGACGCATACGATTGCTGCACCTGCTCCAATGGAATCTCACGCAGCACTTGATTGATTCGCGCTATGGCCTGGCGACCCAGGGGTGTATCCGAGCAAGCAATGTGCGTGTGTTGGTAAGGTGCCGTGCCCTTGATGGGATAGAAGCTCAGGTCGTTGGTGGCAATGCCCTGTTGCTGGGCGTGGTAGCGGATCTCCGGCCAGTAACCCAGTACCGCCTCCAGGCGTCCCAGGCGCTGCATTTGCAACAGGCTGCCCAAGGCATCGTTGCCGTAGTGAAGGGCGAGCGTGTGGGGATCGGCGTGCTTGAGCTGCTCATCGATGACCGGCCCGTAGCTGCGCTCCGCGATCGCGCCCACCCGTGTCTTGTGGGCATCGAGGAAGGCCTGCAGGTCAAACTGGCCCTCGATGATGTAGGGTTTCATCGCGTCCAACTGGCTGTGCCGGATCGCGATGCCATTGCTGGCAACCACAAATGCCTGGCTGGAAAACACGATGTACTTGGCGCGTTCTGGCGTCCACAGCAATGACGGGTCGCAGGTGAACGTAGGTTCGCGCAGCATCTGCATGCCACGCGCGCGATTGACGTGCTGCACCTGATGCCGGTACTCCGGCAAGTGTTCGATGAGTATCGGCAACAATTGGTCCAGCGCGCCCTGGCCTTTGCCCGGCCCCTCGAAAATGGTCAGTGGCGGCAAGTCGCGCAGCAGCCAGATCAAGGTGTCTTCGGCATGCGCCGTTGCAGGCAGCCCACCCAGTATTGCGCAAGCGAGGCACCACTGGATGAACCAGCATCTGCACCGGTGAGCCATCAGATCGCGCCTTCCTCACGCAAACGCACAATGGCGGCAGCGTCGTAGCCCAGTTCAGCGAGTACCACGCTGTTGTGTTCACCCAGTTGCGGCCCGACCCATTCGCAACTGCCTGGGGTGTCCGACAGTTTTGGCACGATGCCTGGCATCTTGAAGTCCTTGCCGCCGGGCAGTTTGGCCTGGAGGAACATTTCCCTGGCGAGATATTGCGGGTCGCCCAGCATGTCTTCGGCGCTGTAGATGCGGCTGGCGGGCACCTCGGCGTTGTTCAATGCTTCGACCACCTGATCCAGCGCAAGCGAATTGACCCAGCGATCAATCACGCCATACAGCTCGTCTCGGCGGCTGTCGCGCCCGTCATTGCTGGCCAGTTGCGGATCATTGGCCAGGTCTTCGCGACCAATGGCCAGCATGAACCGCTTGAAGATCGCATCACCGTTGGCGCCGATCTGTACGTGCTTGCCATCGGCGCTGGTATGGATCGACGACGGTGTAATGCCCGGCATGATGTTGCCGGTGCGCTCGCGGATAAATCCGAAGACATCGAACTCGGGGATCATGCTTTCCATCATGGCGAAGATGGCCTCATACAGCGCCACGTCTACCACCTGGCCCAGCCCGCCATTCACCTCGCGATGACGCAGCGCCATCAACGCGCCGATCACCGCCCACAGCGCGGCAATCGAGTCGCCGATGGAAATCCCCGTACGCACCGGCGGGCGGTCCTCGAAGCCGGTGATGTAGCGCAGGCCGCCCATGGATTCGCCCACCGCGCCAAAACCCGGCTGGTCTTTCATGGGGCCGGTCTGGCCAAACCCCGACAGGCGCACCATCACCAGCTTGGGGTTCAGTGCATGCAAGGTTTCCCAGCTCAGGCCGAGCTTCTCCAGCACGCCGGGGCGGAAGTTTTCGATAAGGATGTCGGCGTCGGCCAGCAACTGTTTAAGGATCGCCAAACCCTGTGGGTGCTTGAGGTTCAGCGTCAACGACTGCTTGTTGCGCGCCTGCACGAACCACCACAGCGAAGTGCCTTCATACAACTTGCGCCATTTGCGCAACGGGTCGCCGCCGTCCGGGGATTCGACCTTGATCACCTCGGCACCGAACTCGGCACAGATCCGTGACGCAAACGGGCCAGCGATCAGGGTGCCCAGTTCGATGACTTTCAGCCCGGCAAGTGGTTTGGCGGTAAACGACATGAGGATCCTTGCAAACATGAGACGGTGGTGTGATGCCTTTTAACATAGGCGAGCGGCCCAGGGATAAGGATGATGCAGCGCAGTATTCGTTGAATGGCCTCGCCATCGGTTAGACTGGCCGCCTTTCCCTGTCTCTAGAAGTCCGTTCATGGCCCAGCCGTCCACGACCTACAAATTCGAACTCAATCTCACCGACCTCGATCGTTCGGTGTACGAGAGCGTCAAACAGACCATCGCCCGGCATCCTTCGGAAACCGAAGAGCGCATGACCGTGCGCCTGCTGGCCTACGCCCTCTGGTACAACGAACAGTTGTCGTTCGGTCGTGGTCTGTCAGATGTAGACGAACCAGCCCTGTGGGAAAAAAGCCTGGATGACCGGGTTTTGCATTGGATCGAAGTTGGCCAGCCCGATGCCGACCGCCTGACCTGGTGCTCGCGCCGCACCGAGCGCACCAGCCTGCTGGCCTATGGCAGCCTGCGTGTGTGGGAAGGCAAGGTGGTGCCGGTGGCGAACAACCTGAAGAACGTGCACATCGCAGCTGTGCCGCAGGACGTCCTGGAGATCCTGGCCAAGGACATGCCGCGCGTTATCAAGTGGGACGTGATGATCAGCGAAGGCACCATGTTCGTGACTGACGACCGTGGCCAGCACGAAGTGCAGCTGCAATGGCTGGTCGGCGAACGCGGCTGAACCTGCAGCAGCAGGCAGCTCCCACAAAGGGCCTGTGCCGTTTTCACTATTCCTGTTTAACCGTTGTATCGAAGAGAAGCCTTCCTCACCCCATGCGTATCGATCCCCGCCCGTTTCCCGCCGTCCTGCCGTTTCTCGGTGATCTGCCACCGCTGTTGACCCGCCTCTACGCCGCACGCGGGGTACAGTCCGAAGCCGAGCTGGATAAAAGCCTGGCGCGGTTGATTCCCTATCAGCAGCTCAAGGGCATCGACGCGGCGGTGGATTTGCTGGTGACGGCCCTGGAACAGCGCCAGCGCATCCTGATCGTCGGCGACTTCGACGCCGATGGCGCCACTGCCAGCACCGTGGGCACCCTAGGCCTGCGTTTGCTGGGTGCGGCCCATGTCGATTACCTGGTGCCCAACCGCTTCGAATACGGCTACGGCCTGACCCCGGAAATCGTCGCCGTGGCCTTGCAGCGCGAGCCGCAGTTGCTGATCACTGTGGACAACGGCATTTCCAGTGTCGAAGGCGTGGCGGCGGCGAAAGCGGCGGGGCTGCAAGTGTTGGTCACCGACCACCACTTGCCGGGCGATGAGCTGCCGGCGGCGGATGCCATCGTCAACCCGAACCAGCCAGGTTGCGAGTTCCCCAGCAAGGCCCTGGCCGGCGTGGGGGTGATCTTTTACGTGCTGATGGCCCTGCGTGCGCGTTTGCGCAGCCTGGGCTGGTACGAGAACAAACCCCAACCGAACATCGGCGAGTTGCTCGACCTGGTGGCCCTGGGCAGCGTGGCCGACGTGGTGCCGTTGGACGCCAACAACCGTATCCTGGTGCACCAGGGCCTGGAGCGTATCCGCGCCGGGCGTGCGCGGCCAGGGATCAAGGCGATCCTCGAAGTGGCCAAGCGCGACGCGGCGCGCATCACCTCCACCGACCTGGGCTTTATCCTCGGGCCACGCCTCAACGCAGCCGGACGCCTGGATGACATGAGCCTGGGCATCGAGTGCCTGCTTACCACCGACTTCGCCGCCGCGCGGGAAATGGCGGCGCAACTGGATGGCATGAACCAGGACCGCAAATCCATCGAACAAGGCATGCAGCGCGAGGCCCTGGCCCAGCTCAAGGACTTGCCGGTGGAGTCGATGCCGTACGGTTTGTGCCTGTTCGACCCGGAATGGCACCAGGGCGTGATTGGCATCCTGGCGTCGCGCATGAAGGAGCGCTACTTCCGCCCGACCATCGCCTTCGCCGATGCCGGTGATGGCTTGCTCAAGGGCTCAGGGCGCTCTGTACCAGGCTTTCACATCCGCGACGCGCTGGCGGTGGTCGCGAGCCAGCATCCCAACCTGATCGCTAAATACGGCGGCCACGCCATGGCGGCGGGGCTGACATTGCCCGAAGAAAATTTCCCACTGTTTGCCGAAGCCTTTGATGCTGAAGTGCGTCGGCAACTGCGCGAAGAAGACCTCACCGGGCGCCTGCTGTCCGATGGCACCCTGGCGGTCGAAGAGTTTCACCTGGAACTGGCCCGCGCCTTGCGCCACGCCGGCCCGTGGGGGCAGCACTTTCCCGAGCCGTTGTTTCACGGGGTGTTTCAGTTGGTGGAACAGCGCGTGGTAGGGGAGCGGCACCTGAAGGTGGTGCTCAAGAGCGAATGCGGGTCGGTGAAGCTCGATGGCATTGCGTTTGGGGTGGACCGTGAGGTGTGGCCGAACCCGACGGTGAAGTGGGTGGAGCTGGCCTACAAGCTGGATGTGAATGAGTTTCGGGGCAATGAAACGGTGCAACTGATGATTGCGCACATCGAGCCACGCTAGACCTTAATCACACCACGAAACAAATGTGGGAGCGGGCTTGCTCGCGAATACGGAGTGTCAGTCAAAGTTGCTGTGACTGATCTACCGCTTTCGCGAGCAAGCCCGCTCCCACATTGGGTTTTGCGTATGGCGCAGGATTACTCGGCCTTGGCCTGGTGCTTGACGATGATGTCCACCAAGCGCTTGGCCAGCGCCGGGTAGTTCTCATCAAAGTGATGCCCACCGGGTAGCTTCAAGGCTTCGCCTACAGCGGTTTTGTCGGTGCAGCCACTCTCGTCGACTTCTTCCGCACCGTAGATGCACACCACCTTCTCTGGCGGCAGCTTGGCCATTTCCGGGCCGGTCGCGGCTTCCTTGCCGGCGTTGCCCAGCCAGCCTTCCACTTCGATTTCAAAGCTGCCGGTACGGGCGAATGCCAGCAGGATGATCGCATCTACCCGTTGCTGTTCGTTTTCCGGCATGCGGTTGTAGATCGCTGGCAGCACGTCGGCACCGAACGAGTAACCGGTCAGCACGAAGCGCTTGGTGCCCCATTTCTGCCGGTAGTGCTGCATCAGCTCGGTGAGGTCCTTGGCGCTTTGTTCCGGAGTCTTGTGCTGCCAGTAGTAGCGCAGCGTGTCGATGCCGACCACCGGGTAGCCGATCTTGGCCATTTCACCGGCCACGTCACGGTCCAGGTCACGCCAGCCGCCGTCACCGGAGAGGAACAGGGTCACGGTGTCCTTGGCCTGGCCAGCGGGCACTTCGACCACCGGGATCGCCAGGCCGCCGTTGTCCGAGCCCACCAGTTGCTTACGCAGCTCGTTGTTCAGCACTTGCGGGTAATGAATGTCGTAGTCGCTGATGCTGGTGGTGGCGCGCGGTGTGTCGCGTACGAAACTGGCGCTTTCATCGTCAGGGTTATCGTTCCAGGCCACCAGCCAGTTGCCGTGGGCCGAGGTTTTCGGCAGTGGGTCCTTGCAGCCTTCCTGCACCAGGGCGAAACCGACGGAGATGGCATTGGCCTTGTCGTCGTTCTGTGTCGCCAGCCAGCGCCAGGCGAGGGCTGCGCCAGGGCCGATGCCGCTGACCAGGGTGGCCGGGCCTTTGAGCTGGGCCAGAGCGCCTTGCAGCGCTTGTTCCTGCAACTTGCAGTCATCCTTTGGCAGGATCACTTGGACGATTTGTGCTTTACCACCCTGGCTCAGGGCAATCAGTTGGCTGTCGGTCAGGGTTTCTTCGGCCATCACGGCCACCGCTACGCGAGCTTTTGGCGTGCCGTTCGGGGTTACGCGGGTGATCACCGAACCGTCGGCCTGGGGCAATTGCTCCAGGGTCGGCTGCGGGGCAGGGCGGCTCCAGTACCAAAAGCCAGCGCCCGCGACCAGGGCGAGCAGCACTACCAGGGCCAATACATACCGCCAGGAACGTCGAATCATCAGCGTTTCACCAATCCAGTCAAGCCGCCCGCGATCAGGGCGGCGGTATCGGCCAGTGCCACCAACGGATCAAGTCCTGCGGGCACGGCCATGTAACGGGGTTCCCAGTCGGGCTGGAACTTGTCTTTGAAGCGGCGCAAACCTTGGAAGTTATACAGTTGCTCGCCACGGCGGAACACCATCGAACCCAGGCGCTGGGTCAGCGGTGCGCCGCGACGTGGCTGCAGGCCCGACAACGGCACCATGCCGAGGCTGAAGCGGGCGTAGCCATGACTCTTATAGTGTTGAATCAGGCCGACCATCATGAACTCCATGGTCAGCTTGGGTGCGTCCGGGTGGGCGCGCATCAGGTCGAGGCTGGCCAGGTCATGGTTGTACGTCTCGAGCAGGTTGGCGAAGGCCACCGGGCGCCCTTCGAAGCGAATGATCGCAATGCGAAAGTGCTTGAGGTAGTCGTCGCTGAAACGGCCCAGGGAAAAACCCTTTTCGCGCACGTTCTTGCCGGTCAGCCAGGCGTCGGAAATGACTTTGAGCTCATCCATCGGCGCGGTGCCCGGTTCATGGATCTCCAGGGACAGGCCGTCCCGGGTACCACGGTTCCAGGTGTAGCGCAGGTCCTTCATCTCTTTGCCCTTGGCTTCCAGGTCAAAGCGTTTCAGGTCGACGCGGGCTTCTTCGCCCAGTTTGATCGCGGTCAGGCCGATGTCCATGTAGTACGGCAGGTTTTCCGCACGCACCTGATAGAACACCGGGCGGGCGTGGTGGATGTCGCATAGGTCACGGAATTGCCAGATCATTTCGGCGCGAGGTTGGGTCGGGCCGATCGGATCGTACAAGGCTACCAGGCTGCGGCCACGACGGGCGTACATGAGGAAAGCTTCATCATTGGGATGAAACAGCAGCGCCTTGTCGCCGGTCAGCGCCAGGCCGCCGTCGGGCTGGGACGAGGCCATCAGGATCTTGCTGGCGCGCTCCAGTTCGTCAGGTGTCGGCAGGTGGATCACCGGGCGCGCAGTACGCAGCAGCCAGGTCAGGGACACGATCACCAGCAACACGGCGGCGCCCAGCAGCGAGCGCAGGCCGCGGGGGGCGTTGGCGTCCAGGGTGAACTGCCACCACAGCTGATGGCTGTACGGTACGTCCTGGTAAGCGAACAGCAGCAGCCAGATCGACGCCCCGAGCACACAGACGCTGGCCACCAGGTACAGCGGCGAGAACGGCAGTTCGGTGAGGCGGCTGGCGCGATAGAACGAGCGTCGGAAGATCGCCAGCAGGATCGCGGTCATGGTCATCAAGCTGGCTTCTTCCCAATCGAAGCCTTTGAGCAGCGAGAGCAGGGCGCCCGCCAGCAACAGCACCATGGTCAGCATCCAGGCGGCCGACAGGCGTCGACGCAGGCCCTGGGCCAACAGCAGGCATAACACGCCGATCAGGCTGGCGCCAAAGTGCGAGGCGTCAATCAGGCGGTGGGGAATCAGGAAACCGATGTTTTCCAGGCGTGAGTCGATTTCTGGCGTGGCGCCGGAAAACAGCAGGACCACGCCGGACAAAAAAACCAGCACGGCCAACACCGGTGCCGCGAGGCCTGAGGCAACCCGCAGGCTTTGCTGGGTCTGGAACAGGCGCTGGGCTTCGTTGACCAGTAGGAATACGCAGGCGATCAGCAGCGGCAGCACCACGTAGATCATGCGGTAAAGCAGCAGAGCGGCGGCCAGCGGCGCGGCGCCGAGCTTATCGGCAAAGGCCGCGAGCAGGATGGCTTCGAAAACCCCGACACCCCCCGGCACATGGCTGAGCACACCGGCGGCGAGGGCCAGCAGGTACACCAGCAGGAACGGACCAAACGGTGGCGCTTCCGGCAGCAGCATATAAAGGACGGTGGCGGCAGCGGCGACGTCGAGTGCGGTGATGACCAGTTGCAGGAAGGTCAGACGCGCGCCGGGCAGGCGCAGGGTGCGGCGGCCGATCTTGACCAGCAGGTTGTCGGCAAACGGTTGCTCCGGCAGGCGGCGGCGATAGAGGCCGACGCACAGTGCGATCGACAGCAACAGCACCGCACCGGCGACGCCGCCGAGCAAACCTTGCGACAAATTCAGTGCCGTGGCCGCGGCGGGCAGGTTGCTCAAGGTGGCCAGGGCGGCGAGAGGGGGCAGGGCACAACCGAGCGCCAGGCTGGCGAACACGGTCATGCGGGCGACTTCCGAAGCGCCAATACCGTGGCGAGCATACAGGCGGTAACGCACCGAGCCGCCGGAGAGCATCGACAGGCCAATCGCGTTGCCAATGGCAAAGGCGGTGAAACCGCCATGGGCCAGGGTCTTGGCCGGTAACTTCACCCCGGCATAGCGTGCGCCGGAGAATTCGTAGCCCAGCAGAATGACGAACCCGGCCACCGCTGCGGCAAACGCACCCAGCAGGGCAGGCTTGGGCACTTCCAGGATCGAGTCGTGGAGAGCGTAGAGATCCAGTTCCAGCAGCAAGTGTCGGCAAGCGATCAGGGCGATAGCAAACAGCAACAGGGTGACGGCCAATCCGATGGGCTGGCGGTATTTGCTCAACAGATCCAGCCAGCGCAAACGGGTGGGAGTGATCGGTTGTTCTGCTGTGACGGTGTCTTGTGGTTCAGACGAGTTGGCGCGCATCAATCACCTCGTGGATTGTGCGCGACAGGATGGAGGTATCCAGCCAAGTTACCAATCCCTATGGACAAAATAATTACAAATATTAACGCGTATCGCCGGGGGCGGCGACTGCGGCCATTGGTCGTAGAGGATTAAGCATAGCGTGCGATGAAATGGACTCTACAAACCGTGTACGGTTTCATGAAAGATGCCATGTCATTGTTTCAGAAGAACTTTTTCACCGGATACAAAAAAGGCCACTCTTTCGAGTAGCCTTTTTTGATGTTTGGTTGCGGGAGCCGGATTTGAACCGACGACCTTCGGGTTATGAGCCCGACGAGCTACCAGACTGCTCCATCCCGCGTCTGTGGGCGGCATTCTACAGCCAAGCGGCGGGGTGTCAACCGTTAATCAACTAATGGGTCAAATAAGTGTGAATTGACTGTCATCGGTTGGCCGTGCGCGGTAAGTGCGCGATGGGGAAAGACTTTTTTGTCTTACAATTTTCATACATCCCCAAAACAGGCGCGCACAAAAAAGGCCACTCTTTCGAGTAGCCTTTTTTGATGTTTGGTTGCGGGAGCCGGATTTGAACCGACGACCTTCGGGTTATGAGCCCGACGAGCTACCAGACTGCTCCATCCCGCGTCTGTGTGTCGGCATTCTACAGAGGATCGCTGGGGTGTCAACCGCTGAGTTGAAGAAAAGCGCTTGTGGTTCAATCGCTTAGCTCTCCACGAAGGTCTCTGGAAGCGCTCCAGGCCAGTGTGGCCGAGGGTTTCAGCTCTATTGGGATGCCGAATTCGATTGAGAAAATAAATTCATCTGGGATATTTCCTACCGCTTAAGCGGAAGATTCAAACTACTGGTGCTATATACAGGGGTGAGTGCGATACTGGCGATCCGTTGAATCAACCCTCTGTTTATATGACGCAACGCAAAATCATCCACGTCGACTGTGATTGCTTCTACGCCGCCATCGAGATGCGCGATGACCCGAGCCTGGCGCAGAAGCCGCTGGCGGTCGGTGGCTCGGCAGACAGGCGAGGGGTGATCGCCACCTGCAACTACGAAGCCCGGGCCTATGGCGTGCGTTCGGCCATGTCTTCACGCCACGCCCTGAAGCTCTGCCCGGACCTGACCATCGTCAAGCCGCGCATGGACGCCTATAAGGAAGCGTCGAAGGAAATCCAGACGATCTTTCGCGACTACACCGACCTGATCGAACCGCTGTCGCTGGATGAGGCCTACCTGGATGTCTCTGATAGCCCACACTTTGGCGGCAGTGCCACGCGTATCGCCCAGGACATTCGCCGCCGGGTTTCCAACCAGCTGCACATCACCGTATCCGCAGGCGTAGCGCCGAACAAATTCCTGGCCAAGATCGCCAGTGACTGGAAGAAGCCCAACGGCCTGTTTGTGATTACCCCCGACCAGGTCGAAGACTTTGTCTCGCAGCTACGGGTGAGCAAGTTGCACGGCGTGGGCAAGGTCACCGCCGACAAGCTGGCGCGCCTGGGTATCGAGGATTGTCTGCAACTGCGGGAATGGAACAAGCTGGCACTGGTGCGCGAATTCGGCAGTTTTGGCGAGCGGCTCTGGAGCCTGGCCCGTGGGATTGATGACCGGGCAGTGCAGAACGACAGTCGCCGGCAATCGATCAGTGTGGAAAACACCTACGATGTGGACCTGCCGGATCTCTCAAGCTGCCTGGCAAAACTGCCTGAACTGATGGAAACCCTGGCTGGGCGCATGGCGCGTATCGACAGCAGTTATCGTGCGGGCAAGCCGTTCGTCAAGGTGAAGTTTCATGACTTTACCCAGACCACTTTGGAGCAGGCGGGGGCAGGGCGGGATCTGGAGAGTTATCAACAGCTGCTGATGCAGGCGTTTAATCGGGGTGGGAAGCCGGTGCGGTTGCTGGGGATTGGGGTGCGCTTGCTGGATCTGAGCAGCGGCAATGAACAACTCGAATTTTCCTGGTAAAAACCGGATAGAACGGTGGGAGCTGGCTTGCCTGCGATAGCGGTGGGTCAGCCAGTTATATGCAAGC
The DNA here is from genome assembly GCF_030687535.1 of Pseudomonas sp. FP2335. NCBI lineage: Bacteria > Pseudomonadati > Pseudomonadota > Gammaproteobacteria > Pseudomonadales > Pseudomonadaceae > Pseudomonas > Pseudomonas sp. FP2335. The sequence goes on along the minus strand of NZ_CP117437.1, from coordinate 4,855,304 downwards.
TGGCTCACCGCAATCGCGGGCAAGCCCGCTCCCACATTTTGGATATTTAACTGTCTTAACGTTTTAGCGAGCCCCAGGGTCCGCCACCAACCGCCCCGCATCCTTGGTCAACGCCTGCAAAAACTCCTGCTGCAACTCGGGGTCATTGCGGGTCAGTTCGATCAGGCTTTGTTCCAGCTCGCTGGCTTCTTCCTCCAGGCCCAACTCCGACAGGCGTTTGACTCGGTGCACCCACTGGTTCACCTCGTCATCTTCCAGGTCGTCATAGATCAGGCCGTGGGCTTCGAGCAACTTGCCGCGCAGGTTGCTGCTGATCGCCAGGGTCGAGTCCGAATGCACGTCGTCCTGGCCATCTTCCACGCTGATTTTCAGGGTGGTGACGCGGTTCAGGTCTTGCTCGGCAAATGGGCTGTCCAGCAGGTTCAGGCGCAGGACGCCGTTACGGTCGGTGGTCAACTCATGGGTTTGCTTGCCGGCGGTAACCTGTACCGGACGTTCGCTCCAGGGCAGGCTCGAATACTCCACGCGCTTGTCGCGCTGGACTTCATCGATACCCGCCAGGTTCTGTTGCGCACGGCCGTGGGATTGCACGTTCATGAACGGGTTGAGGCCGTCCACGCCGTAGGTAAGCCAGTCGCGGGTCACGCTGGCCGGCAGGTTGCCAAGGGCGAAGATATTCACCACGTTGGCGCCCGCGCCGGCCACCAGGGCGACGGCACCCAAAGGCATCTCATAGAGTTTGCGCCAGGGCTGGTAGGGGGTGTAGCGGTCATAACGACGGGTGACTTCGAACTCGGTGACCTCAAAGGTCTTCTGCTCGTGAATCCGGACCCGGCGTTGCGGCAGCTCCAGCACTTTGGGTTCGCCTACATCAATCTGCAGGCTGTGGTCGAGCAACTTACGCTCGACCCGCTCCTCGTGCTCACTGCGTTGCGACATCTGGTTGGCGCAGCCGCTGACCAGCAGGGCGCCGCACAAGGCGGCGCCCCCCAGGGCTCTGGTGTTTCGCTTGAACATGACTTCTCTTGATCTGGTTTTCAGCGACGAATACGCGCCTGAAGGAAAGACAGCACGTCAGCCACCGGCAACGGTTGGGCTTCGGCTTCGGTCCGGCTCTTGTATTCCAGATTGCCATCGGCCAGGCCACGGTCACTGACCACGATCCGGTGCGGGATGCCAATCAGTTCCATGTCGGCGAACTTGATGCCCGGGCTGGTTTTCTTGTCCCGGTCATCCAGCAATACTTCAAAACCGGCGGCCGTCAGTTCGGCATACAGTTTGTCGGTGGCTTCACGTACCAGCTCGGTCTCATAACGCAGGGGGACCAGGGCGATCTGGAACGGCGCCAGGGTGTCGCTCCAGATGATGCCGTTTTCGTCGTGGTTCTGCTCGATGGCAGCGGCAACCACACGGGAAACGCCGATGCCATAGCAGCCCATTTCCAGGATCACCGGCTTGCCGTTCTCGCCCAGCACTTTGCAGTTCATCGCCTGGCTGTATTTGTTGCCCAGCTGGAAGATGTGCCCGACTTCGATGCCGCGCTTGATTTCCAGGGTGCCCTTGCCATCCGGGCTCGGGTCGCCGGCGACGACATTACGCAGGTCGGCCACGGTCGGAACCGGCAGGTCACGTTCCCAGTTCACGCCGAAGTAGTGCTTGTCGTCGATGTTCGCGCCGATACCGAAGTCGCTCATCAGCTCGACCGAACGGTCGATGATGATCGGCAGCGGCAGGTTCAGCGGGCCCAGGGAGCCGGCACCGGCGCCGATGGCGTCGCGCAGTTCGGCATCGGTGGCCATGACCAGCGGGCTGGCCACGCCAGGTTGCTGGGCAGCCTTGATTTCGTTGAGTTCGTGGTCGCCACGGATCACCAGGGCGATCAGCTTGCCTTCTTCTTCGGCGCGCACGATCAGGGTCTTGATGGTCTTTTCAATCGGCAGATTGAATTTCTCCACCAGGGCCGCGATGGTCTTGGTATCCGGGGTGTCCACCAGGCGCAGTTCTTCGGCCGGTGCCGGGCGGGACGTTTCCCGTGGCACGGCTTCGGCTTTCTCGATGTTCGCCGCGTAGTCGGAACCGTTGCTGAACACGATGTCGTCTTCGCCGGATTCGGCCAGCACGTGGAACTCGTGGGAACCAGCGCCGCCGATGGAACCGTTGTCCGCTTCAACCGGGCGGAATTTCAGGCCCAGGCGCGTGAACACGTTGCAGTAGGCCTGGTGCATGCGGTCGTAGGTGACCTGCAAGGACGCCTGGTCAGCGTGGAACGAATAGGCGTCCTTCATGATGAATTCGCGGCCGCGCATCAAACCGAAGCGTGGGCGGATCTCATCACGGAACTTGGTCTGGATCTGATACAGGTTCAGCGGCAGCTGCTTGTAGCTGCTCAGCTCATTGCGCATCAGGTCGGTGATCACTTCTTCGTGGGTCGGGCCGGCGCAGAAATCGCGGCCGTGACGATCCTTGAAGCGCAGCAACTCAGGGCCGTACTCTTCCCAGCGCCCGGATTCCTGCCACAACTCAGCCGGTTGGGTGCTCGGCATCAACACTTCCAGAGAGCCGGCGGCGTTCATTTCTTCGCGAACGATGGCTTCGACCTTGCGCATCACCTTCAAGCCCATGGGCAGCCAGGTGTACAGGCCGGAGGCCAGTTTGCGGATCATACCGGCACGCAGCATCAGTTGATGGCTGATCACGACCGCGTCGGAAGGCGTTTCTTTCTGTGTGGCGAGCAAATATTGACTGGTACGCATGGTAGGCCGTTGTCGGTTGCTTGGACTTGAAATGACTTGGGATTGTACGGGCGCAAGCTGTCGGAGTACAGGCATCCGAACGCAGAGGGGGATGTGGGGCTTGTGTGGGAGCGGGCTTGCCCGCGAATGCGCAGTGTCAGGCGCTAAATCCGTTACTGACCCACCACATTCGCGAGCAAGCCCGCTCCCACAGGCTCAGTCTTCTACCGGTGGGTTCAACCGAATCCGTCGACTCTCCTGGAACCAGTGCAACGCGATCAGAAACAGCGTTGGCACGCCCAGCATGCAGGTAATCAGGAAGAAGTTGTGATAGCCGAACTTCTCCACCATCACCCCCGAGTACCCGCCGATCAGGCGTGGCAGCAGCAGCATGATCGAGCTGAGCAGCGCATATTGTGTGGCGGAGAACTTGAGGTTGGTCAGGCTCGACAGATAGGCCACGAACGCCGAAGTGGCGAGGCCGGAACTGAAGTTATCCAGGGAGATGGTGAAGATCAGCATCTGCAGGTCCGGGCCCATGTCGGCAAGCATCACGAACAGCAGGTTGGTGCCAGCCGAGGCGATCCCGCCGATGAACAGGATCGGCAGGATACCGAACCGCACAATCAGCAAGCCGCCCATACCGGCGCCGAGCAGGGTCATGATCAGGCCGAAGATCTTGCTGACTCCGGCGATCTGGTCCTTGGTGAAGCCCTGGTCGATGTAGAACACGTTGGCCATCACGCCCATCACCGTGTCGGACATGCGATAGGTGGCAATCAGCCCGAGCAGCAGCAGCGCCTGCCAGCGGTAACGCAGGATAAAGTCGTTGACCGGCGTCAGCACCGGCGCCAGGCCGCGACGGCCCATGGCTGACAGGCACAAGGCGGTGAGAGTGATATAGAGGATGGCGCGCAGGAACGCGCGGTCGTCCATCAGCAGGTCCCACACGCTCATGCCGTGGAACAGCACGCTGTCGAAATCGGTGTTGTACAGCTGGGTGAACATTGCCGGCACCGACACCAACAGCACGATCAGTACGAATACCGAGACCAGCTGGTGCACAAAACTGTAGCGTCCGGCTTGCAACTGGGTGCGCAGTGGCACGTTCGGTTCACGCATGAACAGGGTGGTCAGCAGCGCAGGCACCATCAGCACGCCAAACAGCACATAGGTGCCGAGCCACGCCGAGTGTTGATAGTTGAACCCGGTAGAGCCGAAACCTTCGGCAAAGAACAGTGCGCCGGCCGTGGCCAGCAGGGCGGCGATGCGGTAGCCGGACATGTAGCTGGCGGCCAGGGCGGCCTGGCGGGTGTCGTCGGCGATTTCCAGGCGGTAGGCGTCGACGGCAATGTCTTGGGTGGCGGACGCGAAGGCCACCACGACCGCGATGGCGATCAGCCAGGACAAGTGTTTCTGCGGGTCGCAGAAACCCATGCCGATCAATCCGAGGATCACCAGCGACTGGGCCAACACCAGCCAGGAACGACGACGTCCGAGTTTGCCCAACAGCGGCAGGCGCCATTGGTCGAGCAGCGGCGACCAGACCCATTTAAAGGCGTAGGCCAAACCGATCAGGCTCGCATAGCCGATGGTTTCGCGAGCCACTCCGGCCTCACGCAACCACACAGAAAGCGTCGAGAACACCAACATGTAAGGCAGGCCGGCGGCAAAGCCGAGCAACAACAGGACCAACGTCGAGGGGCTGGCATAGGCAGCGAGCGCGGCGCGCCAGGTTTTACGGGGCATGGGCTGGAGTCTGCCTCAGGTTTGCGGAAACAAAGCGCGCACTCTAACCGCTGTGCTCTACCGGGCGCCAGCCATGACGCTGAATATCCACGCGATTGTTCAGGATACTGACACCTTCGCTGCGTAAACGCGCACGTTGTTCGTCGCCCGAGGCGCTGCCCACCGGCAGACTTATCCGACCGCCGGCACCCAACACCCGATGCCAGGGCAGGCGCGTGTCTTCGGGCAACTGGCTGAGGGTGCGTCCGACCCAGCGTGCAGCGCGGCCCAAACCCGCCAGATGGGCCAACTCACCGTAGCTCACCACGCAACCTTCAGGCACTTGGGCCAGCGTCAGGTACAGCGCGGTACGGCGCATTTCGGCAGGGCTTTGCGGCGTATCGGCGGGTTGATTCACTGTGCGCATCCGTTGAAAACATCGGTCTTATTGTAAGAAACGTCTGTAAACGTGCCGATGAGAATTGAACTCAATATAAATCCTTGAGTCAGTCCTAGCTATCTAACACGATAACGCGCCCTTTTCGCCAATCCTGAGCTCCGAATCCGCTTATGTTGTCCAGAACCCTGCTGTGCCTTGCTGTTTTCAGTGCTTCCACGCCCTTGCTGGCTGACACCGTCTGGTTGAAGAACGGTGACCGCCTAAGCGGCAAGATCAAAGTCTTCGACGGTGGCAAGCTGCTGATTCAGACCGACTACGCAGGCGCCATCCCGGTGGACTGGAAGCAGGTGAAGACCCTGGAGAGCGACCAGGAGTTGCTGGTCAAGCAGGATGCCTACACGGGCGAGAAGGCCAAGTCCCTGAGGGCGGCAGAGGACGGCAAGGTGGTGCTGGCCAACGGCGAGGCGCCGAAGACGGTCGATTTGGCCAGCATCCAGCAGATCATCAAGCCCAAGCCGGTCATCGAAGACCTGGTGTGGAAGGGCAATGTCGACCTGGCGCTGGACTACAAGCGCGCCGAGAAAGACACCAATGACTACGACATCGACTTCAAGACCAGCGCGCGGCATGGCCAATGGCGCCACACCGGGCAGGGCGAGTACAACCGCGAGTTCCAGGACGACGTGACCACCACCGACAACTGGGCGCTGGAATATGACCTGGACCGCTTCCTCACCGAACACTGGTTCTGGCAGGGTCGTTTAACCTACAAGCGCGACAAGGTTGAAGACCTGTCCCGCCAGCGTACCGTCGGTACAGGCCCGGGCTACCAGTTCTGGGATGATGAACTGGGCGCGTTCTCCCTCGGCTCGCTGATCAACCGCACCGATTATGAATATGCCGAGGGCGGCAAGGACCATTTCTACTCGGCAGCGATGAAGTGGAACTACAACCGCTACCTGGTGGGCAAGACCGTCGAGTTCTTCACCATGGGCGAATTGGGCAAGCCGATCGACGGGCCGATCGATTATTCCCTGGATGCGGAAATGGGCCTGCGCTACAAAGTCACCGAATGGGCGTCCCTCAACCTCAAGGCCGAGCGCGACATCATCAGCGGCGACTCCGACAGCAGCCTGAGCAAGACCCGCTATACCGCCGGCTTCGGCGTGGCCTGGTAATAAGGCTGCACAAAACCCGCTTGGCAACCTTCGCCGATATTGATTACCTTGTGTTGAGATCCATTCCCATATGCCATGGGCGGCTGAATACCCGAGGAGTCATACGTTGAGCGCACAGGTTGCCAAGAACGCCCGAGAGCTGTTGCTCAAGGAATACCGTGGGGCTCTCGCCACACAATCGAAGGCCATGCCCGGTTTTCCCTTCGGCTCCGTGGTGCCGTACTGCCTGGACGAACAGGGCCGCCCGCTGATCCTGATCAGCCGCATTGCCCAGCACACTCATAACCTGCAAAAAGACCCCAAGTGCTCGCTGCTGGTTGGCGAGCGCGAGGCGGACGACGTGCAAGCAGTGGGGCGCCTGACCTACCTGGCCGAGGCCGAAAAGATCGACGACCCGGCGGCGATCGAAGCGGCGGCAGAGCGTTATTACCGTTACTTTCCCGACTCGGCCAACTACCATAAGGCTCACGACTTCGACTTCTGGGTGCTCAAGCCCGTGCGTCATCGCTACATCGGCGGATTTGGCGCGATTCATTGGGTTGATCAACTCACCCTGGCCAACCCGTTCGCCGGCAAGGCCGAGCGCAGCATGATCGAGCACATGAACAGCGACCACACCAAGGCCATCGCCCACTACGTCGCCTTGGCCGGCTTGCCTACCTCCGAACCTGCGCAACTGGCTGGCATCGACAGCGAAGGCATGCACCTGCGTATCGGCCAGTCGTTGCATTGGCTGCCCTTCGCGGAGTCTTGCAATACGCCGACACAAGTGCGCGAAGCCTTGGTTTCATTGGCTCACGCCGAGGTCTGGCCGAAAAAAACAGTGGCCAGCGCTTGAATTCACGAAACGGCGACGTCATCTAAGGTGGACTAGCAAGGCATTCTTGCGTTGAGGAACCATTTGATGCGCCCTTTTTTATTGCTCTTTCTGCTATTTCCAGTGTTGGAGCTGTTCGTCTTCGTTCAGGTCAGCGGAGCCATCGGGTTTTTCCCGGCGCTGCTGCTGATCATTCTCGGCTCGATGCTTGGCGTGCTGGTGCTGCGCGTCGCCGGCCTGGCCACTGCGCTGCGTGCCCGTGAGAGCTTGAACCGTGGCGAGCTGCCAGCCCAGACCATGCTTGAAGGCCTGATGATGGCCCTGGCCGGCGGCTTGTTGATCCTGCCGGGTTTCATCAGCGACGTCGTTGGCCTGGTGTTGCTGTTGCCGTTCTCGCGCAAGTTGCTTGCCGGCAAGATGCGCCAGCGCGCCGAAGAGGCAGCGCTGCGCCAGCGGGCTTTCGCCGACGACCTGCAACCCCGTGGCGGCCCGGCCCCGCGCCAACCGCTGGGGCGTGAAGGGGATGTGATCGAAGGCGAGTTCGAACATCGCGACAGCAAATAACCGCTTCTTTGGCACGGCACCTTCGGGTGCCGTGTTGCTTTCAGCCGTCGGCACACGTAAAAAATTTCCGCCGAGGCCCCTTGTAATCGGCTTATGCGCCCTTATGTAACGGTCACCGCAAGGTTTCTGGTGGCAACACCAGACAGACTTCCGCGTCTTGCTTGGCGAGACGCGACCGGCACCGCCGGAATACAACCCGCCGGTACTGATACCGGCCGATGAAAAACACAATTAGGAGAGATCGACAATGAGCAAGCTTCGTCCTCTGCACGACCGCGTCGTTATCAAGCGCAGCGAAGAAGAAAAGAAAACCGCCGGCGGTATCGTTCTGCCAGGTTCGGCTGCTGAAAAAGCCAACCACGGTGTGATCGTCGCTGCAGGCCCAGGCAAGACTCTGGAAAACGGTGATGTTCGTGCGCTGGCCGTTAAAGTCGGTGACAAGGTTGTATTCGGTCCTTACTCCGGCAGCAACACTGTGAAAGTCGACGGCGAAGACCTGCTGGTTATGGCTGAGAACGAGATTCTCGCCGTTCTGGAAGACTGATTTCCCCGCTCATTTTCCCGTTACTACAAAGTATTTAAGGAATATCGATCATGGCTGCTAAAGAAGTTAAATTCGGCGACTCCGCCCGTAAGAAAATGCTCACCGGTGTCAACATCCTGGCTGACGCAGTAAAAGCGACCCTGGGCCCTAAAGGCCGTAACGTGATCATCGAGAAGAGCTTCGGCGCTCCGACCATCACCAAGGACGGCGTTTCCGTCGCCAAAGAAATCGAACTGGAAGACCGTTTCGAAAACATGGGCGCGCAGCTGGTCAAAGACGTTGCCTCCCGTGCCAACGATGACGCAGGCGACGGCACCACCACCGCCACCGTACTGGCTCAGGCTATCGTCAACGAAGGCTACAAAGCCGTCGCTGCCGGCATGAACCCGATGGACCTCAAGCGCGGCATCGACAAGGCGACCATCGCCATCGTTGCCGAGCTGAAAAACCTGTCCAAGCCTTGCGCTGACACCAAGGCTATTGCTCAGGTAGGCACCATCTCCGCCAACTCCGACAGCTCCATCGGCGACATCATTGCCGAAGCCATGGAAAAAGTCGGTAAAGAAGGCGTGATCACCGTTGAAGAAGGCACTGGCCTGGAAAACGAACTGTCGGTTGTAGAAGGCATGCAGTTCGACCGTGGCTACCTGTCCCCGTACTTCGTCAACAAGCCAGACACCATGGTTGCCGAGCTGGAAAGCCCGCTGATCCTGCTGGTCGACAAAAAGATCTCGAACATCCGCGAAATGCTGCCAGTGCTGGAAGCCGTTGCCAAAGCCGGCCGCCCACTGCTGATCGTTTCCGAAGACGTTGAAGGCGAAGCCCTGGCGACTCTGGTTGTGAACAACATGCGTGGCATCGTCAAGGTTGCAGCCGTCAAGGCTCCAGGCTTCGGCGACCGTCGCAAGGCCATGCTGCAGGACATCGCCGTTCTGACCGGCGGTACCGTTATCTCCGAAGAGATCGGCCTGAGCCTGGAAAGCGCCACCCTGGAAAACCTGGGCAGCGCCAAGCGCGTGACCATCTCCAAGGAAGCCACCATCATCGTTGACGGTGCTGGCGTTGACGCTGACATCCAGTCGCGCATCACCCAGATCCGCGCCCAGGTTGCCGAGACTTCGTCCGACTACGACCGTGAAAAACTGCAAGAACGTCTGGCCAAGCTGTCCGGCGGCGTTGCAGTGATCAAGGTTGGCGCTGGTTCCGAAGTTGAAATGAAAGAGAAGAAAGCCCGCGTTGAAGACGCCCTGCACGCTACCCGTGCAGCCGTTGAAGAAGGCGTGGTACCTGGCGGTGGCGTTGCGCTGATCCGTGCTCTGGAAGCGATCAGTGGCCTGAAAGGCGACAACGCTGACCAGGACGTAGGTATCGCTGTACTGCGTCGTGCTGTCGAAGCACCGCTGCGTCAGATCTCCGCTAACAGCGGCGACGAGCCAAGCGTTGTGGTCAACGCAGTCAAGAGCGGCAAAGGTAACTTCGGTTACAACGCTGCAACTGGCGAATACGGCGACATGATCGAAATGGGCATCCTGGACCCTACCAAGGTGACTCGTTCGGCGCTGCAAGCTGCTTCCTCCATCGGCGGTCTGATCCTGACCACTGAAGCGGCAGTCGCTGATGCACCGACCAAATCCGCTCCAGCTGGCGGCGGTATGCCAGACATGGGCGGCATGGGTGGCATGGGCGGCATGATGTAAGCCAGCCTTACCCCCGCACTGAAAAAGCCCCGCCTGCAGCGATGCAGGCGGGGCTTTTTTATCGGCATTTATTAACAGGCGCCTTTGTAGTGAGCGGGCTTGCCCCGCGCCGGGGGGGCGAAGCTGCCCCAAATCCAGGCGCCTCGGTCTCTCTGAAACACCGCGGCGTACCGTTTGGGGCGGCTTCGCCACCCAGCGCGGGCAAGCCCGCTCACTACAATCAACGTTCGGTCAGTTGCGGGCTCGCATCCTTGGGGCCCTTCCAGCTCAACAACTGCTGCTTGAACCCATAACTGGCTGCCTGGTAGTAGGTGATCGCTCGCTGGATCAACGGATCATCGCTGCCCACCCGCGACTCCTGGCTCTCACCCAGGGCCTGGTCGTGGCGGCGCAAGCCCTGGCGTGGGCTGAGGATCGCCAGGTCCTTGCCGTCAAACAAGCCCAGGTGCTGATAGTTGCCGACCACCACGCGCGGTGGCAGTGGGTTGTCCTGCAACAGGTTGCGGCCAAAGAAGGTCGATTCGTAGCTCAGGTTGATCAGCCCCAACAACGTCGGCGCAAGGTCGATCTGGCTGGCCAGTTGCGCGGACTCCCGAGGGTCGATCAGCTTGGGTGCATAGACGAACAGCGGAATCTGGTAGTTGGTGATGGGCAGGTCTTCCTTGCCCGCGCTGCCGGCGGTGTGGTCGGCGACGAACACGAAGATCGTGTTATCGAACCAGGGTTTCTGGCGCGCCGCCTGCAGGAATTCGCCGATGGCGTGGTCGGTGTATTTCACCGCGCCGTCACGACCGTTGCCGGACTTGATGTCGATGCGCCCGTCCGGGTAGGTGTAGGGGCGGTGGTTGGAGGTGGTCATCAGTTGCAGCAAGAACGGTTGCTGCTTGGCGTAGTCGGCATCGGCCAGTTTCAGGGTTTGTTTGTAGAGATCTTCGTCGGCCATGCCCCAGGCGTTTTTAAACGAGATTTCCGCTTCCGGCACGCTGCTCTGGTCCACCACCCGATAACCGTTGCCGCTGAAAAACGCGTTCATGTTGTCGAAGTAACCGCGCCCGCCATAGACGAACACGCTGTCGTAGCCAATGGCACTGAGTTGCTGGCCGAGGCTGGCGAAACCGCTTTCGCGGCCAATGCGCTTGACGATCGAGCGGCCGGGCGTCGGAGGGATCGCCAGGGTGATCGCTTCCAGGCCGCGGTCGGTGCGAGTGCCAGTGGCGTAGAAGTTGTTGAAGTACAGGCTTTGCTTGCGCAGGGCGTCGAGGTTGGGCGTCAGGTTGCGTTCATCGCCGTTGCTGCCCATGTACTTGGCGCTGAAGCTTTCGATGGTCACCAGCACGATGTTGGGTTTGCGCAGCGTGCCGGGGTTGTCGATGGCGCGGCGAATATCCAGCGGGTCTTTGCCGATGAAGCGTGCATTGGGCTCGCTGAGTTCGGCCCGCAATTGCTGGGCGACTACATCTGCCGGCAGTGTTTTGTAGAACTGCGGGTAGTCCAGCTCATTGTTGCGGAAGGCGGCGAAAAACTGATACGGGCCGTTGCTGGCCAGTTCGTTGTTGTAAGCATTGCCGCCTTGGGTGCGCGGGCTGTCCTGGCTGATCAGTTGCAGGCTCAGGCCCGTGATGACCAGCAGGCTCAACGCAGTCACCAGGCGCCCACGCAGTGGCGGCAGCGGCGCGTTCATCGCCGCGTTGAACGGCTTGCGCAGGACCAGGCTCAACACAATCGCGAGCATCGCCAGCAGGCTGAGCAGTTTGCCGATCGGGTAGGACTCCAGCAGGTTGTTCAAGACCTCGTCGGAATACACCAGGTAATCGACGGCAATAAAGTTGAAGCGCACGCCGAATTCATCCCAGAACAGCCACTCGGCCACCGAGGTAAACAGCATCGCGAACAGGCTGACGCTGAGCACCGCTTGCAGGAACCAGCGATGGCCACGGCGGCGCCACAGCGCAGGCGGGCAGAGCAGCAGATACAGGCCCAGCGGCAGGGCGGCGTAGGCGAGGAAACCCAGGTCGTACAGCAGGCCCACACCAAACACTGGCAGCAGGTTGCCACTGACTTCATCGAGGTGAGTGATGAGCAACACGCCACGCGTGAGCAGGAAAACCAGGAGCCAGGCCCCGGTTACAAGCAGCAAATAGCGCATAGGCGCGGTTTTGAGAAACCCCATGTCCAAATTCCTTATATCGATGGGCGGCGATTTTCGTGCTGACACTGTAGTCAGTTTGTGAAGCTATAGTGAAAAACTCGTTGTAAGGCTAAATCGGTTGAAATCCTTTATCGACCGGCCCTTCAGGTCTATCCCTGAACCACACTTGGCCTTAAGCTGCGCGAGCCAACACGGCCGTTACCGCGTACGGAGACACTGCCCATGCGAATTCTATTGGTTGAAGACAACCGCGATATTCTGGCCAACCTGGCCGATTACCTGGGGCTCAAAGGCTATACCGTGGACTGTGCGCAGGACGGTTTGTCGGGCCTGCACCTGGCCGCCACCGAGCATTACGACCTGATCGTGCTCGACATCATGCTGCCCGGTATCGATGGCTACACCCTGTGCAAACGCCTGCGCGAAGACGCCCGTCGCGACACGCCAGTGATCATGCTCACCGCGCGCGACCAACTGGATGACCGGCTGCAGGGCTTCAAGTCCGGCGCCGATGACTACTTGCTCAAACCCTTTGCCCTGTCGGAGTTGGCCGCGCGCATCGAAGCCGTGCTGCGCCGCGCCCAGGGTGGCGGGCGGCGTGCCCTGCAAGTGGCCGACCTGCATTACGATCTCGACACCCTGGAAGTCACCCGCGAAGGGCGCCTGCTCAAGCTCAACCCGGTCGGCCTGAAGCTGCTGGCGGTGCTGATGCAAAAAAGCCCGCATGTACTTCGCCGCGAAATCCTTGAAGAAGCCCTGTGGGGTGATGACTGCCCTGATAGCGACAGCCTGCGTAGCCACGTCCACCAATTGCGCCAAGTAATCGATAAACCGTTCGCCAAGCCATTGCTGCAAACGGTGCACGGTGTCGGTTATCGCCTGGCCGAGGGGCGTGATGGAGTTTAAGCAAAGCCTTGCCCAACGGATCATCATCGCCTTTGCCTTGATGAGCGCGTTGGTCGCGGGGGCCTTCGCCATGGGCATCGTTGCGACCGTGCACCTGGTGGAAGAGAAATTGATCTCGGCGGGCCTCGGCGGTGACTTGCAACGTCTGCTGCTGATGGACAGCGTCGAGGACTGGAACCACCGCCCCGAGCCGGACCAGCTGTTTTATTTCAGCGGCGGCCCCGGTGATTTCGACCTGCCCAAGGATCTGCGTCACCTTGAGCCCGGCTTCCATGAAGTGTTCCGCGAGTCGCTGTCGTACCACGCCATGGTCGAAGTGGTGGACGGTCGGCGCTACGTATTGCTGCAGGATCAAAGCGATTTCGAAGAGCGTGAGCGCGTACTGTTTGCCGTCGTGTTGGTGGGCTTTGTGCTCAGCCTGGCCCTGGCGGTATTCCTCGGCTGGGTGCTGGCGCGCAAAGTGATGGCGCCGGTGGTGCGTCTGGCCCGCCAGGTGCGTCATCGCGACCAGTTGCTGGGCCTTGCACCGCCCCTGGCGCCGGACTACGCGGCCGATGAAGTGGGCGAACTGGCCGTGGCGTTCGATGCCACGCTGGGGCGTTTGCGGCAGGCGTTGTCTCGCGAGCAGTTGTTTACCAGCGATGTCAGTCACGAATTGCGCACGCCGCTGATGGTGCTGGCCAGCTCCTGTGAATTGTTGCTGGAAAACCCTGCCATCGACCAGCGTGGGCGCAACCAGGTGGAGCGGATCGCTCGCGCCTGCGCGGAAATGCGCGAACTGGTGCAGACCTTCCTAATGCTGGCCCGTGCCCAGCATGACGATGGCAGCATGTCGCCTCGGGTGACCCTCAAGCAGGTGGCCGACGACTTGCTCGGCCTCTGGCGCGAACCTATCGAGTGCAAGGGCCTGGAGTTGATCTACCAGCCGGGCAACCCGCTGGATACCCGCTACAACGCGACCTTCCTGCACGCGGTGATGGGCAACCTGCTGCGCAATGCCTTGCACTACACCGAGCACGGCTTTATCCGCCTGACGCTGGAGCCCGAAGGCTTCGTGGTGGAAGACTCGGGCGTCGGCATCCCGGAAGACAAACGCGAAGCCATGTTCGAGCCCTTCGTGCGTGGCAGCGAGAAGCGCGGCGAAGGCCTCGGCCTGGGCTTGTCGCTGGTGCAACGGATCTGTGAGAACCAGGGCTGGAGCGTCAGCTTGAGCACCATGGAACCCAACGGCTGCCGCTTTCATGTTGAGCTGAGCCAGGTCAAGTCCTGAGGGCCAGGCTTGCCGTTATGCTGCGGCAAGCCTGCGTCGAATTTCGGCGAACATGGCGCAATGATACTGAATGTGTCTGTAAAGTCTTGAAATGTATGGGATTCGACAGGACAACTTTTTCACAAACAGTTGACCTGATGATCACAGTAGGGTGCTTAAGGTTGTAGGCATCAGCTACTGGAGATCCGTTGATGTCTTCCCCGATCAAGCTCGAATTTTCCGATAAGTACGACGATCAGCACGCCCAAGAATATTTGCTCAAGCATAAGGACAATCTGGCTCGCCGGTTGTCCCACAAACGCGACGAGCAATTGGCCCGTGGTGCGTTGGCCATGGCCGGTGAGCCTGGCCTGGTGCTGGACCTGCCTTGTGGCGCCGGGCGTTTCTGGCCGCTGTTGGCCGAAAAACCCAACCGCGTGATCATTGGTGCGGACAATTCCGAATCGATGTTGAAGGTCGCAATGGCCGCCCAACCCGCCGATGTGGTGAAACGGGTACGACCCTTGCAGACATCTGCCTTTGATATCGATTTGCCGGATAACTCGGTCGACAGCATTTTCTGTATGCGTCTGCTACACCATATTGGTGATCCGGCGCATCGGGTCGCGATACTGCGCGAGTTTCAGCGGGTTACACGCGACAGCGTGATCCTTTCATTGTGGGTCGATGGCAATTTCAAGGCCTGGAAGCGTAAGCGTCTCGAAGAAAAACGGCGTGGCGAAGGTGAGCAAGAAGGTTACCAAAACCGTTTTGTGTTACCAGCTGCTACTGTTGAAGACGAATTCGAACAGGCCGGTTTCCGCGTTCAGGAATCTCTGGACTTCATGCCGCTCTACGCCATGTGGCGAGTGTATGTACTGAGAAAGAGGTAACAGGATGGCAGTTGAGTGCGTAGCGGGCAGTCACGTAGCTCCGGAGGAGAGATTTGATTTTTTCTGGCGCCAGCAGGGCGAATGGGTCGAGGAACCCAATCGTCGGCGCGGCGGTGAAAGTGGCGTGCAACGGGTGACCGGTCCTAACGGCCACTTGCTCTACAGCAAGCGCCAGACCGGCCACATCTACCGCAGTTGGCTGCATCCCTTCGGACGGCCCACCGTGCTGCGTGAGCGCGACGCGCTCAAGGGCCTGCGCTCCCTCGATGTGCGCGTGCCGGACCTGGTGTTTTGCGGGGCGCGTCGCGACCCCGAGCACCAGTGGAAAGCACTGTTGGTGACGGCCGCCCTGGATGGCTTCGATGAAATCGAAAACTGGTATGCCGCCGGTGGCCGCGAACAGTACGGCGAATTGGTTCACGAACGTGTTCTCAAGGAGTTGGCCGGCACGCTGGTGCGTATGCACAAGGGGCGCTGGCAGCATGGCTGCCTGTACATCAAGCACATCTTTATCCGTGTCACCGGCGAAGGCGACTCGGCCAATGTGGAGATTGCCTTGCTGGACTTCGAAAAATGCCGGCAGCGGCTGACCGCTTATCGCGCGGCTTCTCACGACATGCAGCAGTTGCGGCGCCATTCGTCGTGGAGCAGCGCTGACTGGAACAAACTCAGCTACTTTTACGAGACGGCGTTTGGCAGCGCTATCAAGGGTTTAACCAGATGAAGCTAGAAATAGCACGAGGTCTGTTCCTGGTTGGGGCGCTGGGCGTTGCGGCGCTCGCCCTGGCGGCGTGGGAACAACCTCGCACACAAGTGCTCAGTGCCACGCAGGGTGGCGCGCAATGCCTGTTGCCGCGCGTTGCCAAGGCGAGCACGGCGGTCAAGCCTGATCATGAATTGTTGCTGTTCATGTTTGGGATGTCTCAAGGCATGAGGCCGCAAAGTTGAAACGATTCAACCCCCCTGAATAAGGCCTCGCACAGCGAGGCCTTTTTTTTGCCTGTAGTGAGCGGGCTTGCCCGCGCCGGGTGGCGAAGCCGCCCCAAATCCCGGCACCTCGGTCTTTCTGATGCACCGCGGCGTACCGTTTAGGGCGGCTTCGCCCCCCAGCGCGGGCAAGCCCGCTCACTACAAGGTTCGGGTCAGGGGGATTGGCCCGCAGGACAAGGTTCGGTTTAGCAGCATTGGCCCGCAGGACAAGGTTCAGGGTTTATCGGGTCTGGCCAGCAGGGTGTAGACGCACGGCAGCACAAACAGCGTAAACAACGTGCCAATCGACATCCCCGTCGCAATCACCATGCCGATGTCAAACCGGCTCACTGCCCCCGCGCCAGTGGCGAGGATCAGCGGCACCATGCCGAACACCATGGCGGCGGTGGTCATCAGCACTGGGCGCAAGCGAATCGCCGCGGCTTCTTCCACGGCCTGGCGAGGTGTCAGGCCCTTGTCCTTGCGCAGTTGGTTGGCAAACTCGACGATCAGAATCCCGTGCTTGCTGATCAGCCCGATCAAGGTGACCAACCCCACCTGGGTATAGATGTTCATGCTCGACCAGCCGAGGAACAGGGGAATCAACGCCCCGCAGATCGACAACGGCACCGTTACCAGGATCACCAGCGGGTCGCGAAAGCTCTCGAACTGCGCCGCCAGCACCAGGAAGATAATCGCCAAGGCCAGGCCAAAGGTCACCCACAGCGCCGTGCCTTCCTGGATAAATTGCCGGGATGCGCCGCTGTAGTCGAACGCGTAGCCGGGCGGTGTTTCTTCGATGGCAATCTGGCGCACCGTGTCAATCGCTTCACCCATGCTGACAATCGGGAAACCCGAGATCAGCGCCGAGTTGAGCTGCTGGAACTGGTTCAACTGCCGAGGTCGGGCGCGGTCGGAGAGTGTAATCAGCGTCGACAATGGCAGCAGCTCACCCTTGTTGTTTTTCACGTAGTAATTGTTCAACCAATCGGGGTTGTCACGGTAGGCGCGTTCGACCTGGGCGATCACCTTGTAACTGCGCCCGTCCAGGGTGAACCGGTTGATCTCCGCCTCCGCCAGCAACGTCGCCAGGGTGCCGCCAAGGTCCTGCATCGACACGCCCATCTGCGCCGCCTTGGCGCGGTCGATGTCGACCACGATTTCAGGTTTGTCGAACGCCAGGTCGATGTCGACAAACGCGAACTTGCCCGACTCCATCGCGCGCTTTTTCACCCGGTTGGCCACTTCCAGCAACGACTCGTAATCGTTGGCGGTGTTGATCACAAAGCCGAACGGCAAGCCTTCGCCCGTGCCCGGCAGGGACGGCAGGTTGAAGCCGAACACTTGCAGGCCGGGAATCTGCTCCAGGCGGTGCTGCACCTCGGGGAGGATTTGCATCTGGGTGCGGCTGCGCTCGTTCCACGGCTTGAGCAGAAAACCGCCGATGCCCGATTGCACGCCGTTGAAGCCGTTGATCTGGAATGACGAGTAGTACTCCGGGAACTCCTTGAAGATTTTTACGAACTCGTCGGTGTAGGTGTTGAGGTAGTCCAGGTTGGCCGGTTGCGGCGCGCTGGCCATCATGAAAATGATGCCCTGGTCTTCATCCGGGGCCAGTTGCGACTGGGTGAACTTGAGGAACACCGGGATCAGGGCCAGCACGATCAGCGCAAACACGATCACCACCGGGCGCGTGTTCAGGGTGCCGTGCAGCAGGCTTTGGTAGCGACGCTTGAGGCCGTCGAAAATGCGGTCGAGGCGGTGGGCGAGGCCGGACGGGTTTTCGTCATGGCGCAACAGCAGCGCGCACATCATCGGCGACAAGGTCAGGGCAATGATGCCGGAGATGATCACCGCGCCGGCCAATGTCAGCGCGAACTCCTTGAACAGCGCCCCGGTGAGCCCTTCAAGAAAACCGATGGGCGCATACACCGCCGCCAGGGTGATGGTCATCGACACCACCGGCAGGGCGATTTCCCGCGCACCTTCGAGCGCCGCATCCAGGGGCGTCTTGCCTTCCTCGATATGCCGGTGGATGTTTTCCACCACCACGATCGCATCGTCCACCACCAGGCCGATGGCCAAGACCATCGCCAGCAGCGTCAGCAGGTTGATCGAGTAGCCCATCAATTGCATGAAAAACAGCACGCCGATCATCGACAACGGGATGGTGATTACCGGAATCACCACCGAGCGCAGGGCGCCGAGGAACAGGAACACCACCACGATCACGATCAGCACCGCTTCGAACAGGGTCTTGACCACCTCGTTGATGGACGCCTGGATAAACAGCGTGGCGTCGTAGGCAATTTCTGCCTTGAGGTTGGGCGGCAGCTGGGATTCCAACTGCGGCATGATCTTGCGCACTTCCTTGATCACCTCCAGCGGGTTGGCGCTGGGTGTGGCCTTGATGCCGATGTACACCGACGGCGTGCCGCCGAACGAGCTGATGGCGTTGTAGTTTTCCGCGCCCATTTCCACCCGTGCCACATCCCGCAGCAGTACGCGGCTGTCGCCGTCGGCCTTGACGGTAATGGCGCCAAACGCTTCGGCGGACTTGAGGTCGGTGTTGGCGTTGATGCTGGTGACCACGAACTCGCCCTTTACCTCGCCGGCGGCGGAGAGAAAGTTGTAGTGGCGCACCGCGTCGGTGATGTCGCTGGCGCTGAGGCCGAAACCGGCGAGTTTCACCGGGTCGAGCCAGATGCGCATGGCGAACACCTGGTTGCCGAGGATCTCCGCTTCGGCCATGCCCGGCAGGGTCGCGAGCTTGGGCTGGATCACCCGCGACAGGTAGTCGGTGATCTGCGGGTTGCTCAATTGCCCGCTGGAGAAACTGATGTACATCAGCGCCGAGGCGTCAGCGGCCTCTTTGCTCAGCACCGGGTCTTCGGCGTCCTGGGGCAGCTTGTTCTTTACCTCGTTGGCCTTGGCCAGCAGCTCGGTGAACAAGCGGTCGCTGTTGGAGCCGATGCGCGCGTAGATCGAGATCACCGAGAAATTCTGCCGACTGACCGAGGTCATGTAGTCGATGCCCTCGGCGCTCGCCAGGCTTTGCTGCAACGGTTGGGTGATGTAGCCCTGGATCGTTTCGGCGTTGGCACCGGGGTAGGCGGTGGTCACGGTGATCAGGGCGTTTTCCATGCTCGGGTATTGGCGCAGCGGCAACTTGCTGTAGGCCTGCATGCCCAGTAACACGATCAGCAGGCTGACCACCATGGCCAGCACCGGACGGCGGATAAAGGCGTCTGTGAACTTCATGGCTCAGTGCCCTGCCGGCAGGTTTTTGTCCGGGCTGATGGCGATGGGCGTGCCATTGTCCAGCTTGAGCTGGCCGGCGCTGACCACCTGCTCACCGGCTTTGAGGCCCTTGCTCACCAACACCAGGCCAGCGCGGCGCTCACCGGTCTCGACAAAGCGCCGCTCGGCGATCAGCACGGGCTGGCCGTTGGCGTCTTTTTCCGGCGTGCCGTCTTCGGCCTTTTTCTCGGCCACGGCATACACCGAATTGCCGTAGAGGGTGTAGGTGATCGCGCCTTCCGGCACCACGACTTGCGCGGTCGGATCTGGCAGCAACACGTCCAGGCTGGTGAACATACCGGGCAGCAACTTGCCGTCCGGGTTGGCCAGGGTGGCGCGCACCAGCACGTTGCGCGTGGTGTTTTCCACCTTGGGGTTGATCGCGCTGATATTGCCGGGGAACTGCTGGCCTGGCCAGGCCGAGACTTGCACCTGCACGGCCTGGCCGAGGGCGATTTTGGGCACCGATTGTTCGGGGACGTAGAAGTCGACGTAGAGGCTGCTGAGGTCCTGCAAGGTGGCGATCACCGTGCCGCTGGCCAGGTAGTCGCCGACGTCCACCTGGCGAATGCCGATGGTGCCGCTGAACGGCGCGACGATGTGTTTCTTCGCCAGTGACGCCTTGAGCTGATTGACCGTGGCCTTGTTCTTTTGCAGTTGTGCAGAGAGGCGATCGAACTCGCCCTTGGAGATTGCCTGGCTGCCCACCAGTTGGCTGCCGCGTCCGTAATCGAGCTGTGCCAGGCCCAGGTCGGCCTGGGCGGTTTCCAGCAGCGCGCTTTCCACCGCGCTGTCGAGTTGCACCAGGGGCTGCCCGGCCTTGACCTTCTGCCCGGATTCGAACTGCACGTCCTTGACCGTACCGGCCACCTCCAGGCTGAGGTTGACCCCTTGCAAGGCCTTGAGCGTACCCACCGACGGCAGGCGTTGCTGCCATGGCTGCTCGGTCGCGGTGGCAACGGCCACGCTTACGGGGGGCTTGGGTTTGGCAAAGACCTGGATCTGCTGGTAGATGGAAAAGGCTTTATAGCCCCCCAGCAGCAGGACAATGAACAGCACGACAGCAAACATGATCAGCATGCGACGGCGCAGCATATTCCGATTCCTTGGAAAAACTGGGACAGACGAAGACAGACAAGTCCGGAACATTACTCCAGGTATTGAGGGGTTTCCAGCCGGTAAACCTGACAGGTAATGGGGCCAGTGCTGGCCCCCTCCAGGCTGCGCGGGTCAGACCAGATGCAGATGGTTATCCCAGAGCCCTGCCGGCAATTCCAAGGGTTTTGCGACCAATTGCGTCTGGCGGCAATCGTAGAAGCGGCAACGTCCCTGGCCGGAGGTGACGACAAAGCCGTCGGCCACCGCACCCACGCCGGCACAGTCCGGCAACGGCCCGTCCAGGCGCAGTGCACCGCTGTCCATGTCCCAGATAAAGAAGCGATTGCCACGCGGTGCGGTCAACGCCACCAGGCGCAATTCACTGTGCACGGCAACGCTGGCGGTGTAGTGCCCCATGGCCTGCAACTGCTCGTCGGCCACCGGGAACGCCACGAACGGCTGCCCTGGCCGCTTGATCGCGAGCAGCTCGGAACGCTCCTGGGATGGCCCCATGAACTGCTGGCCGGTGAGGATGGTGCCGTCGCTGGCGATCCCCATGTGGCGCACGCTGTTCATTTGCTGGCCGAGGGTTTCCTTGCTGATCAGCGTGCCGTCGCGCTGCATCAGCACCAGGCTGGGCTCCATGGCGTTGAGGTTCATTTCCACACGGCTTTCGGCTTCGGTGCGGATGCCACCGTTGGCCACCACCAGGGTCTCACCGTCGGGCATCCATGACACCTGGTGCGGGCCGATGCCGTGGGTGGATATCTCGCCGCAGTGCACCAGGCGTTCGCCTTCGAATTTGTACACTCCGAGCAAGCCACGGCCGGGGTCGGACGTGTCGTTCTCGGTGGCATACAGCCAGTCGCCGCTCTTGTGGATCACCGCGTGGCCATAGAAGTGACGTTTGGCATGGGAGGTGATGGTCTGCAGCAGCGTGCCATCGCGCAAATCGATCAGGTAACTCTCGGTGCCCGGGCGACGGGCGACGAACAGTGCAATCGGCAGTGTCGGGTGGTTGATGATGTCGTGGCAGCGCTGGCCGACCTGGGTGGCAAACACCTGCTTGCCGTCCAGGCGAAATCCTACGGCGTAGTGCTTGCCGTCGCCATCATCCCGCGCTGACAAGAGCAGCGGGCCCTTGTCCTTGCTTTTGAACAGCGTCCAGCCCCCTAGCGTGAGAGCACTGAGCAGCACGCTGCCAACGGCCAAAGCCTGTCGCCTGAGCATCATCAGTCACCGTCGTTGGCGTTGAAGCCCAGTTGGATACCCAGCGCCTTGGCCAGGTCCCCCTCGTGCAGGCGGTGCACCACGTTGAGGCTGTCATAGAGGTCGTTGAGCTGCTGGCGCCCGGCGTCATCGCCCAACAGCTCGTTGAGGCTGCGCTGGTTGCTGGCGAACAGTTTCAGGGACGCGGCGTAGGCGGCGTCGATCTTGTCGGCCAATGGCTTCTGGTCGGACGGCAGCAGGCCACGCAGGCCTTTGTTGTCGACCCCGACCCAGACGGTCTGGGCCGCCGCGAGGCTGGCTTCGAGGCTTTGCAGGGACGACTGGCTGCGCCACGCATCGGCCTGGAACGGCTGCGGGATGCCCTTGGTCTGGCGGCCCATCGGCGTGCCGAGTTTCTTCTTCAGGGTGTCGAGTGCGGTCACTTGGACGCGCAGCAGATCGGCGATGGCTTCGTGGGAATCAGCGTAACGCTGGTTCGGAAACTTGCTCATCTGCGCGAGCATGCCGTCGGTGCTGTTCCAGCTCGCCAGGATCTCCTCGGCGAGGGCTTTCTGGCGCTCGCCGATGGCCACCAGCAGCGGGCAGTAACGGGCTTTTTGCGCTTCGTCGGCGAGGTCGGTCTTGGCGTCATAGAGGATGTATTCGTAGGCCGACAGGCCTTGCACCACCACGCTGGACTTGGCCAGGGCGGCGCCGTCGATCTGCGGCTGGGCGGTCACGAGTTGTTCAACCTGACGGCCGACCAGGTTCTTTTTGTCTGGCCAGAACTGCACCTGCCACGAACGGTTGCCCTCGGCCAGCGGGCCGATCAGCAGCGGTTGCAACTCGGCCCAGGCTTTTTGCGCGTGGAGGAAATCGGCGCGGGCGGTGTCCAGGCTCTGTTTGCCCTGGCAGTAGGCGAGGGCGCTGACGGCCAACTGGCGGTCGGCTTCGACCCAACGGCTGTAGGTCGGCAGGATCACTTGCTTGGCGATGGCCGCCGAGGTCACGGCTTGCGGGTCTTGCGGCGAGCAGGCGCCCAGGGCGAGGGCGGCCAGGCTGGTGAACAACAACTTGGGACGGAACATGTCGAGCTCCCTTCTGTAATTGGGGCGAAGCTTATAAAGAATTCAGGAACGCCAGCAACGCAGCGCGCTGCTCGGCATTAAAGGACAACACATGCTGCTGCGCCGCTTGTGCTTCACCGCCGTGCCACAGCACGGCTTCCAGCAGGTTGCGGGCGCGGCCGTCATGCAAGAACTGGGTGTGGCCACTCACGGTCTGCGTGAGGCCGATGCCCCACAACGGCGCGGTGCGCCAGTCGCGGCCACCGGCTTTGAATTCGCTGCGGTTGTCGGCAAGGCCTTCGCCCATGTCGTGCAGTAGCAGGTCGCTGTAGGGGCGGATCACCTGGTTGGCCAGTTCAGGTTCGGCGGCATTGGCGGCCGTGGTGAACGCGGGTTTGTGGCAACCCTGGCAACCGGCGCTGTAGAACAGGTTCTTGCCGGCGAGTACCTGCGGCGTGTCGACGTCGCGACGCACTGGCACGGCGAGGTTGCGGGTGTAGAACAGCACCAGGCGCAGGATATTGTCGCTGACTTCCGGTTCGCCATCCGGGCCATCGCCGTTGGGCGCCTGTTTGCAGGCCACTTGGGCATCGGTGCAGTCATCAAAGGGTCTCAGGGACGTGGTGAGGCCCATATCACCAGAAAACGCGTGAACATTTTGTTGATTGAGGTTCGGTTGCCCGGCTTTCCAGCCAAAACGCCCGAGCACGGTTTTTTGTTGCGCGTCATCCCAGACCTGATTGGCACGGCCGACGATGGCGTCTGCGTCAGCGGTGTCCGCGCTGGTGTTGCGCAGGATGTCGGCGTCGCTGATGGCTTCGAGCAGGCCCAGGCCGATCATCGGCGGGGCGATACGCGCGGAAAAACGTGTGTCCGGGTGCATCGGGCCGTAGCCGAGCTGGGTGATCTGCAGGTTTGGCTTGCGCAACTCGACCACCGTGCCGTCGTTGAACGTCACGTTGACCGGCGTGTAGTCGACCCGCACCTTGCCTTCCGGCACTACGCCGGGCACTGCCATGTCCTGCAATTGGCCGCCGTAGACGGGCTCGGGCACCACGCCGGCTTGCTCGATCAGCTTGGCGTAGGCTGGCGCATCGGGGATCGACAGGCGCACCAGCATCGACACCGCGTTGGCCGCGTCGGGCAACGGCGGATGGCCGCGACCGTCCTTGATATGGCAGTTCTGGCAGGCATTGGTGTTGAACAGCGGGCCCAGGCCATCACGCGCGGTGGTGGTGGACGGCGCGATTACCCAGGGGCTGCGAAAGAAGCTGTTGCCGACGCTGAAATCCAGGCGACGTGTAGGCGACAGGTTGGCCGAGGGTAGGGAAAACGCGTTCTGGTCGCGCTTGTTCACGGTCGCAGCGCCGCCCGCCCGTGATTCACCCGGCTCGGCCTTGGTAAACCTGGGCGCGTCGTCGCAGGCGGTCAGGCTCAAGGCCAACCAAGCAGCGGACACGGGAAAAAGCCAACGGGACATCGAATTTCCTGAACGGCGGGCAAAAATAAGGTCGCAAAGTCTAACAGGGCAGGGCCGAATGAATAAGAGCAATTATCGTTTGGTGGGTGGTGCCGCATTCCCGCTAGAATGACCGCACATTTTTTTCTGGAGGTGGCCAATGCAGGCTCTCGACGCTTTGCTCAACCGTGTTTCCGTGCCGCGATTGTTGGAACCTGCGCCGACCCAGGAGCAGCGCGACGTGTTGTTCGCCGCCGCCATGCGCGCGCCGGACCACGGCCAGTTGCGCCCTTGGCGGTTCCTCACCGTCGAAGGCGCCGCTCGCGAGCAGATGGGCACGTTGCTGGCCGAAGCGGCACGCCTGCAAGACGCCGATGCCCCGCAAGCGCTGATCGACAAGGCCCAGAACGGCCCGCTGCGTGCGCCGTTGGTGGTGGTGGTGATTGCGCGTTTGCAGGAACACTTCAAGGTGCCCAAGTCCGAACAATTGCTGGCGGCGGCCTGCGCGGCCCATGGCATTTTGCTGGCGGCGTACGCCCAGGGGATTGGCGCGGTGTGGCGCACCGGCGAATTGTCCTACTCGGCGCATTTGGCCAAAGGCTTGGGGCTGACGGCGGATGAGCAAGTGATTGGCTTCCTCTACCTGGGTACGCCGCAGAACCCGCCGCGTACGGCGGCGAAGGAAGATGTGGCGGCGTTTGTCCAAGCCTGGCCGGGTCATTAAGACCAACGTGATCTAAATGTGGGAGCGGGCTTGTGTGGGAGCGGGCTTGCTCGCGAAGGCGGTGGATCAGTCAGAGATGAATTGACTGACACGCCGCCTTCGCGAGCAAGCCCGCTCCCACAAAAGCCCCGCACCCACAGGGGGGGCCATTGTTCTTGGGGTTGGGGACTAAACCCTGAACTGATCCATTAATTTCATCTGCTGGCTGGCCAATGCATTCAGTTGGCTGCTGATCGCCGCCGACTCGGTGGCCTGGCCGGTGAGTGTCTCGGTCACCGTACGGATCGCCGAGACGTTGCGGTTGACCTCTTCGGCCACCGCGCTCTGTTGCTCGGCGGCGCTGGCGATTTGCAGGTTCATGTCGCTGATCACCGTCACCGCATCGCTGATCTTGCCCAGCGCCTGCACCGCCTGATGGATCTGCCCGGCATTGCTCTGGGCCTGGCTCTGGCTCGAGTGCATGGTTGCCACCACGCCCCGTGTGCCGCTCTGGATACGTTCGATCACCACGCGGATTTCCTCCACCGAGTCCTGGGTGCGCTTGGCCAGGTTGCGCACTTCGTCGGCCACTACCGCGAACCCCCGGCCGCTTTCGCCGGCGCGTGCCGCCTCGATGGCGGCGTTGAGTGCCAACAGGTTGGTCTGCTCGGCAATGCTGCGGATCACTTCCAGCACGGAGCCAATCTGCTCGCTGTTGACCGCCAGGGCTTCAACTTCACCCACGGCCTTGCTGACTTCTTCGGCCAGGGTGGTGATGTCGCGGGTGCTCTGCTCGATGATCGACAGGCCTTCCCGCGCCGACTGGTCAGCACCGCGTGCCGCGCTGGCGGCATTGGAGGCGCTGTTGGCGACGTCATGGGCGGTGGCGCTCATTTCATTCGAGGCGGTGGCTACCTGGTCGATTTCGCGGAACTGCACCTGCATGCCTTCGCTGGTCTGGCGCGCGATGGCCGAGGATTGGTCGGCCGTACCGCGTGCCTCGGTGATGCTTTGCTTGATCTGCGCGATGGTCGGTTGCAGCTTGTCGAGGAAGCGGTTGAACCAGTTCGCCAACTCGCCCAATTCGTCTTTTTTGCTATAGGTCAGGCGTTGGGTGAGGTCGCCGTCGCCGCTGGCGATGTCCTTGAGCATGGCGGCCACGCTGTTGATCGGGCGGGTCACGCCGGTGGCGGTCAGCCAGATCAGCAGCAAGCCCAGCAGGCCAGCGGCGGCGGCCACCAGCAGGGCCTTGAGCGTACCGGCTGCCTGGGCGTTGTCGAGTACCCCCTGCAACTTGACGCTATCGGCGAGCATCACCGCTTTTGGCAGCTTGATCACCACGCCCCAGGCTTTGGCGTCGGCAATCGGCTTGACCGGGTACACGGCGCGGATGGTGTCAGCCTGTTCACGGATCATGGGTTTATCACTGGCCAGCAACTGCACGATTTCCTTGCCCTCGGCGCCGAGGGTGTCGACCAGGTTCTTGCCGACCTTGGCCGGCTCGCCGCTGTAGGCGGCAATCAGGCCGGTGCTGGAGAGAATCTCCAGGTGCGCTGCGCCGTTGAACAGGTCCTTCTGCGCAGCGTCGGCGGTTGCTTGCAGGGCTGTGAGGGCGATGTCGACACCGATGACGCCGATGAGTTTGCCCTCCACGATCAGCGGCGAGGCGATGGTGGTCATGAGTACCTTTTTGCCGGCCACCGTATCCTCATACGGGTCCAGCAAGCAGGTATTGCGGGTGTCCCGTGGGCAGGTGTACCAGATGTTGTAGGGCGTACCGTTGAGGGTGAGGGTGGTCTTGTTCAGGTCTTCTTCGACCATGATGGTGTTCAAGCCTTCACCGCCGGCACGGCTCCAATAGCTGGAGAAGCGCCCTTTTTCGTTGGAGACGCGCGCCTTGTCATCGACGAATTCGCTGTCTTTGCCGTCGAGGCCGTTGGGCTCGAATGACAGCCAGAAACCCAGCACTTTGCTGTTGCGATCGAAGGTGGTTTTCAGGCTCTGGTTGATTTCTTCGCGCAGTGCGCCGGCTTCCAGGCCACGCTTGCTGGCCATGATGCGCAAGTCCTTGATTTGGTCGGCCAGCGCGGTCAGCGCCATCAGGCTGTCGCCGAAGGTTTTTTGCAACTGCACCGCTTGCTCGGCGGCCCTGGCTTGCAGCAGTTGTTCCACGCTGGCGGTGAGCATGCGCGAGCTTGAATCGCTGACCAACAGATCATTCTGGTTGGTGTTGTAGATATTGATGCTGACGACCAGGGCTATCACCCCCAACAGGCAAAGGCCGGACAGCAGCACGATTTTCAGGCGGATGGAGAGGGTGTTGAACATAGGCTCACTCGCGAATGGAGTTGTTGGAAGGCACGCAGTGCAGGCCAAGTCCCTTCAGCGCTATGTCTGAAACATCGGCGTAACAAATTTATTCATGAGCAGCAGGCGATGAGCGGTAGGAAAACACCTATAGCCTGCGTTACACGGGCTGTGCGAGTCGTTCGGGGCGAGACCATATCCACAGATTGCCCAGGCTCATTCCGGCAATCGCCAGGTAGATCGGCCAGCCGTGATCGAGCATCACCAGCATCAGGCCGGCGCAGAGCAGCATGCTCACGGTGGCGCTGACCTTGGCGCGCCGGGCGATGATCTTGCCGTTGCGCCAATTGAACAGGATCGGCCCGAACAGGCGGTGGTTCTCCAGCCAGGCGCTGAGGCGTGGCGAGCTTTTGGTGGCGGCCCAGGCGGCCAGCAGGATGAATTCAGTGGTGGGCAAACCCGGCACGACAATCGCGATCAACCCAATGCCCAGGCTGACGTAGGCCAGCAGGCCGAAGAGGAGCCGGGCGATTTTCGAGGTGGATTGGGTTTTGCCGGTCATGGGGGTATCGCAGGGATTCAATATGAAATGAGACCAGAATGTGGGGGCGGGCTTGTGTGGGAGCGGGCTTGCTCGCGAAGGCGGTGTGCCAGTCGACATCTTTATCGACTGACAGACTGTATTCGCGAGCAAGCCCGCTCTCACATTTTTGATTGCATCCCAACCAAGGGTCAGGCCAGTTCAGGGGCGCTAGCGTACGCCTGTTCCAGCAATACGGTGAAGCGTACAAACGCATCCACAGCACCTTTTTCCACCGCGGCTTCTTCTTCAGCACTGAACTGCAGCGCGTCGAGGGTGCGAGTGAAGCGCTTCCAGCCTTCGGCGCGACCACCGGCGGGCTCGCCCAGGTGACGGGCACCGAAGGTTTCGCTCAGGCCCAGGCCTACCGCGCGCTTGATCAGGAACGCGGCGCCCAGCTTGGAGCCTTCGGACACGAACAGCCAGCCCAGGGCTTCGGCCTTGCTCGGGTTGCTCACCGCACCGGCCACGGGTGCGGGCACTTCGGTGTCGAGGTCGGCCAGGTCCAGCTTGGCGGCGTCGGCACGGCAGCGCTCGGCCAGGTCCGGGATGAGCTTGATCAGTTCGGCATCGGTGTACAGGGCCACCAGTTCCGACTGGAACAGGTACTGCGCGACCACGAAACGGGCGAAGTTGGCCTGGGTTTCGAACGGAGCGTGGGCTTTGACGAGGGCATCAAGCTGGGCGTGTGGCGCGTGGGTGATCTGGTTCAGGCGCTGGGAGCGCAGGTGTGGGCGTTCTGCGGTAGCTGTAGCGGTCATGGAAAAGTCCTTGAGAAGGGGAGCGCCTTGTTGCTCTTAAAGAGAGCCGTTATCAAATAGACGAACAGGAAGACGCGGCACAGTAAAAAAACCTCACCCCGTCGATGAAATTTCGACGAGGTGAGGCGGGTGCTATCAGATGTCCCAGATCAGGTTGATCGCAAAGTTGCGGCCAGGCTGGGTCAGGCGGTCGATGTTGGCGGGCGCGGTCACGCCGGCTTCGCCGATGCTGTCGAAGCTGCGCACGTCATCCCAGTTCCAGTATTTCTTGTCGGTCACGTTGTACAGGCCACCATTGATGGTCACGTCGTTTGTGACTTTGTAGAAACCGGTCAGGTCGACGATGCCAAAGCCTGGGGTCTTGAACGGGGCCTTGGTGGTGTCGCCATCGGGTGAGAAGAAGGTCGCGCTGTCGACACGGTTCTGTTTCTTGACCAGGGTCCAGCTGACCAGCGCACCGTAGTTCTGCTGCTCGTAGCCCAGGCCGAACACGCCCTTGAGCGGGTTGACGCTATTGATCGGCTCGCCGGTGTCCTCGTTGCGGCCGTAGGCATAGGCCACCGAACCCAGGGAGTAAAGGCCCTGCGGCGCGCCGAAGGCGTCGAGGTTCAGGCGTCCCTTGGCTTCCACGCCCTTGATGGTGGCGCGCTTGATGTTGCTGGCCTTGAAGGCGGTGCCGGTGGGGGACAGCAGCGCGGCGTCTTCGTTGATGAAGTCGCGGTACTTGTTATAGAACACCGCCACGTCGAAGTTGCCCGATTCGAAATTGCCACGCAGGCCGGTTTCGAAGCTCTTGCTGCTTTCCGGCTTGAGGTCCGAGTTCGGTTCGACCACGTAGCCTTGCTGGATATTCTCGAAGCGCCCGTACAGGGCCTTGGCCGATGGGGTGCGGAAACCTTCGGCGTACTGGCCGAACCAGGTGTAGTTATCGGTCAGGGCGTAGGTCAGGCCGAATTTGGGCGATACGCGGTGCCAGGTCTTGTCGCTGTCGTCGTGGGCGTAGATGCGGTTCGGGTCGGTGGCGTTGAGAAAATCCTCGGTCAGCTTGGGCTTGAGCTGGGTGTAGTCATAACGCACGCTCGGCAGGAAGGTCCAGTCGCCCCAGCTGATCTGGTCCTGGGCGAACAGCGCGTAGGTGTTGATGGTCGGGTCCGGGAAGTCGCTGGCCGGTGTGACTTTGTCCGAGGCGAAGCTGCTGGGACCACCGACGGCCGCGCAGTAGGTGCTGACGGTCAGGCAGGTGGCGCTGCCGGTACGCGAGCCGGTAACTTTGGCCTGTTTGAGGGTGGTGCCGTAGGTCACCACGTGGTCGGTGTCACCGATGGCGAAGGCTTTGTCCAACTGGGCGTCGAAGATCCATTGTTTTTCCTGGTAGAGCGTCTCGCGCTCACGCAGCAGGTTGCGCGCACCCGACACGTAGTGTTCGGCGGTGCTCTGGTCGGTCTTGGCGATCTGGTAGTTGAGGCTGGTCTTGATGTGATCGGCAAACGGCGCGTCGAGGGCGAAGGTGTTTTCCAGGCCGAAGCGTTCACGGCTGATGGTGTCGTTGCCCGAGCGTGCGCGGTACAGGTTGCTGTTGAAGCCGGTGTTGAACGGGCCGCCTACCGCACTTTTCTGGTTTGTATCGCGGTCGTCCTTGTACTTCTCGTAGGTCAGCACCAGGCGGTTTTCGTCGCCGTAGTTCCAGCCCAGCTTGGCCAGGACGTTGGTGGTGCGCGCGTCTTCCGGGTTGGCGCCGGTGCGGGCCAGGCCGGTGGCATTGTTGCCGTCGTAGGATTCGGTCTCGTGGCCGTTGCGCTGGCTCAGGTGCAGCAACCCGTCGAAGTCCTGCACGCGGCCGGCGACGGTGCCGGAGGTCAGCCAGCTCTCGTCGGCGGAACTGTAGCCGGTCTTGAGGCGGGCGCCGACGTCCTGGCCGGGCTTGATGATGTCGTCCGGGTCGAGGGTGAAGTAGCTCACTGCGCCGCCGATGGCGCTGCTGCCGTACAGGGCTGACGCCGGGCCGCGCAGGATCTCGACGCGCTTGACGATTTCCGGGTCGACGTAGTTGCGACGGGTTTGCGCGTAGGGGCCGTTGGAGAAGTGATCGGGCACTTCAACGCCGTCGACCTGGGTGAGGATGCGGTCGCCGTCGATGCCACGGATGTTGAAGCCGGCATTACCGGAGCGGGTACCTGCGCCGCCGACGGAGACGCCGGGCTCGTAGCGCACCAGGTCGCGGCTGTTGCCGACGTTGAGGCGGTCCAGCTCCTGGCGATCATGCACGCTGACGGTGCTGGGGACGCTGTTCACATCCTGTTCGTGGCGGGTGGCGCTGATGGTCACCTGTTGCAGGTTGAGGGTACTGCCGGCGGCGCGCTTTTCCAGGACGATATTGTTGTTGCCCAGTTTGCGGTAGCTCAGGTTGGTCCCCACCAACAGCTGGTCCAGGGCCTTTTCCGCTGATAGCGGGCCGCGTACGCCGGGGGACGAGACACCCTGGCCCAGTTCCGCCGGCAGGCCGACTTGCCAGCCGGTGACGCCGGTGAAGGCATTCAGCGCCGAGACCAGCGGTTGCTGGGCGATGCTGAAGTTGTAGTTGCCGTGGCTGCGTGGCGCCGGTTCGGCGGCGCTGGCGCTCATCACCGGCGCGCCGGCCAGCAGAATGGCGGCGGTCAGCAAGGACAAGACGGGCGAAGAAGACCGGCGATTGAAACGAGAGGACATCGAGAGCGCTCCGGAGTACGAATCTTATAGTTGCGAACCGAACCAAATAGGAATCAGTTGCATTGGCTAAGACGAGACGTACCGTCGCAGGCTATCGAGTAAAAATAATTCTCATTTAGTTCAGGATCACCAGCGCGGGGTATTCCGAGAGCTTGGCCGAGGTGATGTGTGCCAGGGAGCGCACCACGTCCAAGGGCTGGTCGAGGCGGTAGTTGCCGGTCACGGCGACGCTGGCGAGCTGGTCGTTGTTATTGACGATCCAGCCGGGGTAGTAGCGGCGCAGCTCGGCGAGCACTTCGCCCATGGGGCAGTTTTCAAAGATCAGCCGGCCCTCGACCCACGCCAGGTCCTTGTCTGCATCCAGCTTGGCCGGTGGGCCGAAGCCCTTGGGGCCGATGCGGATGCTCTGCCCGGCGCTCAGGCGCACACGGGCGTCGTCGACGGTGTTGCTCAGGTCCACGTCGCCGCGTTGTACTTGCACCTGGGCCTCGCCGTTGAGGTAGCGCACGGCGAAGGCCGTGTCGCGCACGCTGGCGCGCACCGGGCCGGCGTCGATCTCCAGGGGCAGGCCACGGTTGGGCGCGATCTCGAAAAACGCTTCGCCCTGATACAGGCGGGCAACGCGCTGGTGGTCCTTGATGCTGCTGGAAAACGCCGAGTTGGTGTTCAGCAGCACTTTCGCGCCGTCGTCGAGTTGCAGGCGCTGGCGCTCGCCGACCACGGTCAGGTGGTCGGCTTGCAGGCGCACCGGCAGGTTGCTGAAGCTGAACAGGCCGATCAGCAGCACGGCGGCGGTGGCCAGGGGTTTCCAATGCGGTTTGAGCCGGCGCCAGGCACTCGGCTTGCGCGGCGCGGCGAGGGCGACGGCAGCGCTGTGCACCGGCGCGCCCCCCCAGGCGGCCTGGGCCTTGGCGAAAGCGTGGACGTGGGCCGGATCGCTGGCCAGCCAGGCCTGGAACTCGGCCTGCTGCCCAGGCTGCGGGCACTGCAAGGTGATCAGCCAGTCGAGGGCCTGGTCCATAGCCGTGTCTTGCAACACCTCATGAGCCAGCTCATGGGGGCGCAGTTTATTCGGGTCCGTCACGGTGTTCCTCGGGTCTTCGCCACGTTTTATTGATCTTTCCTACAGCTGAATCGGGTGAAGCTTAAGGCCGATCCAGCCTTTCGGCCACACCTACACAGATGGCCATGATCAACTTCAGTTCCTTTTGCACGGTGCTCAAGGACACGTCCAACTGATCGGCAATCTCCTGGTAGCTGCAACCGTGCAGGCGGTTGAGGATGAAGATCTGCTGCTGGCGGGCGCTCAACTGGCCGAGGCTGACGCTCAGGTGTTCCAGCAGTTGCTCGGCCTGGGTCGCGTCTTCGGGCGTACTGATGGGGGCGGCGACGCTTTGCAGGACATCCAGCGGGACATCTTCCTGCAACGTACGGGCCTGGATCCTGCGTGAGCGCAGATGATCCAGCGCCAGATTGCGTGCGGTTTGATAGACGAAGGGTTCGAGGTGGTCGATCGGCCGCTCGCTGAGGGCGCGGGTGACACGCAGGTAGGTTTCCTGCAAGAGGTCCTCGGCGGTGCTGGGGTTATTTACCATCCGCTGCAAGGTGCGTAGCAGAATCACCCGTTGGGTGATAAAGACTTGGTTGAAGCGAGATTGGCTCACAGGGGTACCAGACCGATTTGCAGTTAATGATAATGCTTATCATCAACTCAAATAGCAAGGAGCACTTTTGGGAGGGTTGGCGCAGGACAAATGTGGGAGCGGGCTTGCTCGCGAATACAGTCTGTCAGTTGATAAAGATGTCGACTGACCCACCGCTTTCGCGAGCAAGCCCGCTCCCACACAAGCCCCACACAAGCCAACTCCCGTGGGGATTTCTACTGGGCCGTTATTCGGCGTTGCACAGCGCCAGGCAGTTATCCAGCATGCGGTTGGAGAACCCCCACTCGTTGTCATACCAGGCCAGCACTTTCAGCAATTTGCCAGTGGACTTGGTGTGATTGGCATCGAAAATCGACGACAACGGGTTGTGGTTGAAGTCGCTCGAAACCAGCGGCAGGGTGTTGTAACCGAGGATTTTCGAGTGCTGGCTGGCTTCCTTGAGCAGCGCGTTGACTTCTTCGGCCGTGGCTTCCTTCTTCAACTGCACGGTGAGGTCGACCAGCGACACGTTGATCACCGGCACACGCACGGCCATGCCGGTCAGCTTGCCTGCCAGTTCCGGCAGCACCAGGCCGACCGCTTCGGCGGCGCCGGTCTTGCTCGGGATCATGTTCTGGGTGGCCGACCGCGCGCGGTACGGGTCGGTGTGGTAGACGTCGGTCAGGTTCTGGTCGTTGGTGTAGGCATGAATGGTGGTCATCAGGCCGCTTTCGATGCCCAGTTCGCGGTGCAATACCTGGGCAACCGGCGCCAGGCAGTTGGTGGTGCACGAGGCGTTGGAGATGATTTGGTGGGATTGGCGCAGAATGTCGTGGTTCACCCCGTAGACGACGGTGGCGTCCGCGCCCTTGGCCGGTGCGGAAATGATCACCTTGCGTGCGCCGGCGGTAATATGGGCGGCAGCCTTGGCGCGGTCGGTGAACAGGCCGGTGCATTCGAACACCACGTCGATATTCAGCGCGGCCCACGGCAGTTCGGCCGGGTTGCGAATGGCACTGACAGCGATCCGGTCACCATTGACGGTCAGGCTTTCCTGATCGTGGGCGACCTCTGCTTCGAAAGTGCCATGTACGGTGTCGAATTTGAGCAGGTGGGCGTTGATCGAACTGTCGCCCAGATCGTTGATGGCGACGATCTGCAAATCCTGGCGGTAGCCTTGGGTATACAGTGCGCGCAGGACATTACGGCCGATACGGCCAAAACCATTGATTGCGATACGAAGAGTCATTGGAAAGTGCCTGTCGTCGATTTGTTGTAAGAATTACAAGATTATTCGCATAAAAATAGAAAACAAGCCTTTTTAGTGGCAATATTTTGTTCAATCTACAACGAGTGACCTGAATCAACTGGTCCGATGATTCAAACGACACCCTGCCATCCCATGGTTAGCGGGCGTTTGATCAGCATAGACACTCAGGTCGCCACATCCGTTAGCCTGGAGTTCTACACATGCATCCCCGCGTTCTTGAGGTCACCGAACGGCTTATCGCCCGTAGCCGCGCCACCCGCGAGGCTTACCTTGCGCTCATTCGCGGCGCAGCCAGCGACGGTCCGATGCGCGGCAAGCTGCAATGCGCCAACTTCGCCCACGGCGTGGCCGGTTGCGGCACTGAAGATAAAAATAGTCTGCGCATGATGAATGCCGCCAACGTGGCAATTGTTTCGTCATATAACGACATGCTCTCGGCGCACCAGCCGTACGAACATTTCCCTGAACAGATCAAGAAGGCCCTGCGCGAAGTGGGCTCGGTCGGCCAGTTCGCCGGCGGCACCCCCGCCATGTGCGACGGCGTGACCCAGGGCGAGCCCGGCATGGAGCTGAGCCTGCTCAGCCGCGAAGTGATTGCCATGTCCACGGCGGTAGCGCTGTCCCACAACATGTTCGACGCCGCGCTGATGCTGGGCATCTGCGACAAGATCGTCCCCGGCCTGATGATGGGCGCGCTGCGCTACGGTCACCTGCCGATGATTTTCGTGCCCGGCGGGCCGATGCCGTCCGGTATCTCCAACAAGCAGAAAGCCGACGTGCGCCAGCGCTACGCCGAAGGCAAGGCGACCCGCGAAGAACTGCTGGAATCGGAGATGAAGTCCTATCACAGCCCCGGCACCTGCACCTTCTACGGCACCGCCAACACCAACCAATTGCTGATGGAAGTGATGGGCCTGCACCTGCCCGGCGCCTCGTTCGTCAACCCGTACACGCCGCTGCGTGACGCCCTGACCCGCGAAGCCGCGCACCAGGTCACGCGCCTGACCAAGGCCAACGGCAGCTTCATGCCGATTGGCGAGATCGTCGACGAGAAGTCCATCGTCAACTCCATCATTGCCCTCAACGCCACTGGCGGCTCGACCAACCACACCCTGCACATGCCGGCGATCGCCATGTCGGCGGGCATCATCCTGACCTGGGACGACATGGCCGACCTCTCCGAGGTGGTGCCGACCCTGTCCCACGTGTATCCAAACGGTAAGGCCGACATCAACCACTTCCAGGCGGCTGGCGGCATGTCGTTCCTGATCCGCGAACTGCTCGAAGCCGGCCTGCTCCACGAAGACGTCAACACCGTGGCGGGCAAGGGCCTGAGCCGCTACACCCAGGAACCGTTCCTGGTCGACGGCGAGCTGATCTGGCGCGACGGCCCGATCGAGAGCCTCGACGAAAGCATCCTGCGCCCCGTGGCCCGCGCGTTCTCGCCGGAAGGTGGCTTGCGCGTGATGGAAGGCAACCTCGGCCGTGGCGTGATGAAAGTCTCGGCCGTGGCCCTTGAGCACCAGATCGTCGAAGCGCCGGCGGTGGTGTTCCAGGATCAGCAAGACCTCGCCGATGCCTTCAAGGCCGGCCAGTTGGAAAAAGACTTCGTCGCGGTGATGCGCTTCCAGGGCCCGCGCTCCAACGGCATGCCCGAACTGCACAAGATGACCCCGTTCCTCGGCGTGTTGCAGGACCGTGGTTTCAAGGTTGCGTTGGTGACAGACGGGCGCATGTCCGGCGCCTCGGGTAAGATTCCCGCCGCGATCCACGTCAACCCCGAAGCCCAGAGCGGCGGGCCACTGGCGCGGGTGCGTGATGGCGATATTATTCGCGTGGATGGCGTCAAAGGCACCTTGGAGCTCAAGGTGGACGCCGAAGAATTTGCAGCGCGCGCGCCGGCCACGGGCCTTCTGGGCAACAACGTGGGGGCCGGTCGCGAGCTGTTTGCATTTATGCGCTTGGCCGCAAGCTCCGCAGAGCAGGGCGCCAGCGCCTTTACCTCTGCCCTGGAGACGCTTAAGTGAAGCTTGCGCTGGTCGGTGATATTGGTGGAACCAACGCGCGTTTTGCGTTGTGGCGCGATCAGGAGCTGCATTCGATCCGCGTGCATGCAACGGCGGACTATGCCAGCCCTGAGGATGCGATCAAGGTTTACCTCAAGGAAGAAGGCCTGCACATCGGCGACATTGGCGCGGTGTGCCTGTCGGTGGCCGGTCCCGTGAGTGGCGATGAATTCAAGTTCACCAACAACCATTGGCGCTTGAGCAGGGCGGCTTTCTGCAAGGCCTTGCAGGTAGACGAACTGCTGCTGGTCAATGACTTCTCGGCCATGGCCCTCGGCATGACCCGCCTCAAACCCGGCGAATTCCGCGTGGTCTGCGAAGGCACGCCGGAACCGTTGCGCCCGGCGGTGGTGATCGGCCCGGGCACCGGCCTGGGCGTCGGCACGCTGCTGGACCTGGGGGGCGGGCGTTTTGCGGCGCTGCCGGGGGAGGGCGGCCATGTCGACCTGCCATTGAGCAGCCCGCGAGAGACCCAGCTGTGGCAGCACATCTACTCTGAAATCGGCCATGTCAGCGCCGAAACCGCCTTGAGCGGCGGTGGCTTGCCGCGTCTGTACCGGGCGATTTGTGCCGTCGACGGGCATACCCCGGTGCTGGAAACCCCCGAAGCCATCACGGCCG
Organism: Pseudomonas sp. FP2335; assembly: GCF_030687535.1. Classification (NCBI taxonomy): domain Bacteria; kingdom Pseudomonadati; phylum Pseudomonadota; class Gammaproteobacteria; order Pseudomonadales; family Pseudomonadaceae; genus Pseudomonas; species Pseudomonas sp. FP2335. The sequence continues at coordinate 4,818,688 of NZ_CP117437.1, read as the reverse complement.
CAGGCCTGGCCGGCGACCCGGTGGCGATGGAAGTGTTGGACCAGTTCAGCATCTGGCTGGGCCGCGTGGCCGGCAACAACGTGCTGACCACGGGCGGGCGCGGTGGTGTGTATATCGTGGGCGGGGTGATACCGAGGTTTGCCGACTTCTTTATCGCCAGCGGTTTCGCCAAGAGCTTTCGCGACAAAGGCTGCATGAGTGACTATTTCAAAGGTATTCCGGTGTGGTTGGTGACGGCGCCTTATTCCGGGTTGACTGGCGCGGGCGTGGCGCTTGAACAGGCTTTTGCGTAGGCAGCGATGGCCTCTTCGCGAGCAAGCCCGCTCCCACATTCTGATGTGTGAACACCTTCAAGTGTGGGAGCGGGCTTGCCCGCGAAGGGGGCCTCAAGGGCAACAAATGACTTAAGCTTGGCCATAACAACAAGGAGGCCCCCGTGAGCGTAATCAGTAAATCCATTCTCCTCGTCGACGACGACCAGGAAATCCGCGAATTGCTGCAAACCTACCTCAGTCGCGCCGGCTTCCAGGTGCGTGGCGTGCCGGATGGCGCGGGGTTCCGCCTGGCGATGAACGAGGCGCCGTGCGACCTGGTCATCCTGGATGTGATGCTGCCGGGCGAAGACGGTTTCAGCCTTTGCCGCTGGATCCGCCAGCACCCGCGCCAGGCGCAGGTGCCGATCATCATGCTCACCGCCAGCTCAGACGAAACCGACCGTGTGATCGGCCTGGAACTGGGCGCCGACGATTACATCGGCAAGCCGTTCAGCCCCCGCGAGTTGCAAGCGCGGATCAAGGCGCTGTTGCGCCGTGCGCAGTTCGGCCAGGAACAACGCGGCAGCAGCGATGTGCTGGCGTTCGATGAGTGGCGCCTGGACATGATCAGCCACCGGCTGTTCCACGTAGACGGCGAAGAAGTGATCCTCTCCGGCGCCGACTTTGCGCTGCTCAAATTGTTTCTCGATCACCCGCAACAGATCCTCGACCGCGACACCATCGGCAACGCCACCCGTGGCCGCGACCTGATGCCGTTGGACCGTATCGTCGATATGGCCGTCAGCCGCCTGCGCCAACGCCTGCGCGATACCGAAAAACCGCCGAGGCTGATCCGTACCGTGCGTGGCAGCGGTTATCAACTGGCAGCCAGCGTGGTTGCCGGCAATGCCCACTGAACATCTGAGCGAACGCCGCCGCCGCTTCCCGGTACCGCGCTCGCTGCTGGGGCGCATGCTGCTGCTGACTTTGCTGGTGGTGTTGTTTGCCCAGGCGCTGTCGAGCGTGATCTGGGTTTCGCAACTGCGCGCCACCCAGCTTGAAGGCCTGGTCACCAGTGCCCGCAGCCTGGCGCACTCGATGACGGCCAGCGTGAGTTATTTCCGTTCGTTGCCGGTGGCCTATCGCCCGTTGGTCCTCGACCAATTGCGCAGCATGGGCGGCACACGGTTCGTGGTGACGCTCAACGATCGGCCGCTGGACATGCAGGTCTTGCCGCAAACTCCGCGCAAACAGGCGGTACTGGAGGCGGTGGATGAAGTGCTGCGCCAGACCCTGGGCGCCGACGTGCACATCTCGGTGGAATTCGTCAGCGCCGAAGACCTGCGCATCTTCAACGCCGGTTTGAAACTCGACGAGTTGCCACGCTCATGGGCGCATTACGCGCTGACCCTGGAGCCGGTGAACCCGCCGGTGCTGGTCACCCAGATCCAGCTCGCCCCTGGCGAGTGGCTGTACATCGCCTCGCTGCTGCCCGAGCCCTACACCAGCCTTGAAGAACAGGGCCTGCCGTCCCAGCAAGTGTGGTTTATCGTGCTCACCAGCGGCTTCTTGCTGCTGTTTATCGGCCTGCTGGTGCACTGGCAAAGCCGGCCGCTCAAACGCCTGGCGCGGGCGGCGCGGGACATGTCCCTGGGCGCCGACGTCGAACCCGTGGCCGAAGGCGGCGGCAGTGAAGTGGTCGAAGTGGGCCGCGCCTTCAACGCCATGCGCGAGCGCATCAGCCGTTACCTGACCGAGCGCAGCCAGTTGTTCAGCGCTATTTCCCACGACTTGCGCACACCGATCACACGCCTGCGCCTGCGTGTGGAGTTGCTTGAGGACGAAAACCTGCAAGCCAAGTTCGGCCGCGACCTGGATGAATTGGAGTTGCTGGTCAAAGGTGCGCTGCAATGCGTGAAAGACACCGACATCCACGAAAACATCGAGCCGGTGGACCTCAACCACGTGCTCGACTGCCTGGTCGAGCCGTACCTGGCGCCGAACGGCAACGGCCGCGTGACCCAGCACGGTCGTGCGCTGAGCACCTATCCGGGCAAGCCGCTGGCGCTCAAGCGCTGCATCGGCAACCTGATCGACAATGCGTTGAAGTACGGGCAGAACGCGCATTTGCACATCGAAGACGATGGCGCGCAGTTCATCCTGCATGTGGATGATGAAGGGCCGGGCGTGCCGGAGCAGCGCTTGGAGCAGGTGTTTGAGCCGCACTTCCGCTTGGCTGGGCAGCAGCAGGGGTACGGGCTGGGGTTGGGGATTGCGCGCAATATTGCCCACAGTCATGGCGGCGAGGTGAGTCTGCAGAATCTGCGCGAGGGGGGGCTGCGAGTGACCCTCCAGCTACCCCGTGGCCTGGATTAAAAAACGCCGCAGATCAAATGTGGGAGCGGGCTTGCTCGCGAATGCGGTGGATCAGTGAATATATTTTTGACTGACACACCGCATTCGCGAGCAAGCCCGCTCCCACATTTTTGATCTCTATTGAATCAGATGCTTTGGCGCAGTCTGGCCAGGTCTCTCAAAGGCGGCGCGCCGAATAACCGGCTGTATTCGCGGCTGAACTGCGACGGGCTTTCATACCCCACCCGATACCCCGCCGCCGAGGCTTCCAGCCCTTCGGCAATCATCAGTCGGCGCGCCTCCTGTAACCGCAGCTGCTTCTGATATTGCAGCGGGCTCATGGCGGTAATCGCCTTGAACCGATGGTGCAAGGTCGAGACGCTGAGGTTCACTTCCTTGGCCAGGTCATCGATGCGCAGCGGCTGTTCATAGTTGCTGTTCAACCAGGTGATCGCCTGGCTGACCCGATGGCTCTGACTGTTGGCCACGGCGATTTCATACAGCCGATAGCCCTGCGGCCCACGCAACAAACGGTAGAGGATTTCCCGGTTGATCAGCGGCGCGAGCATGGCGATGTCTTTGGGCGTATCCAGCAGGCGCGCCAGGCGCAGCACCGCGTCGAGCAACGGGTTGTCGATGCGGTCGACGTACATGCCGCGGGCGGTCGGACGCGACGGCACGCCCATCGGCCCGGCTTCGGCGATCAGCGCGGTGAGTTGTGCCGGGTCGATATTGATGCGCACCGACAGGTTCGGGTCTTCGGGCGTGGCATCGATGATCCGCCCGGCGACCGGCATGGCGACCGAGAACACCAGGTAATTGAGCGGGTCATAGGCAAAGATTTCATCGGCCAGGCGCACTTCCTTACTGCCACTGGCGAGGATGCACAACGCGGGCTCCACCAGCACCGGCATAAAGTCGCGTGGGGTGTTGTGGCGGTTCAGGTAGAGCGAAGTGATCGCGGTGCCGTAGGAACCGTCCTCCCAGGTGTGCCGGTGGACGATGCTGGCCAGTTCGGAACGCTGTTTTTCCATCTCGGCATCGAGGGGCGTGGACTGATGTTCAGCTGACGACATGGGGCGTCCTCTACAGGCTTTTTTGATGGGCTCAGCTTAGCGGCGACTTTTCAAAAAGTGTTACGTCGATTCTGCACAATCCTTGCCTGATCCTGCGATACGTCACGAATCAGGCAAGCAGCGGGGCTGTCATCTGCCTGAAACACTGAGTCTGCGGTGCTCATCTCTCCAGCACCCCGGACCTGCGCGCTACGCTTCTCGCAGGATTGTGCAATAAGCCGGCAGGAATCGACTAACCGCGCCGAGCGCCGCGCCGTTATCTTTGATCCTGTGGCAACACGCCCTCACCGTGCTTGCCGAGCATCACTTCTCAACGGGAGAGTCGAACATGTCCACCCCCATTCCCGCGAGCCATATGGCCTTTATCCGCGCCCGCAGCGGGTGCAGCACCGAACTCGGTGCACGCTTGAGCAGTTTGATCGAACCGGGCCGCCAGGCTCAGGGTTGCCTGCAATTCTCGTTGCAGCAGTCCCAGGTTGACGCCGATGTGTGGCTGGTCTCGGGCTTCTGGAGCAGCGAGCAGGCGATGAGCCTCTACTTCAACTCACCGGCCTTGATGATCTTCACTGAGCTGTTGAACGACATGGTGATCCGCAGTATGGATTTCCAGACATTCACCGATGCATCCGCCGCCAACGCCTATGGCGAGTACCTGCAACTCGCCGGCTAAATCAGGTTTAGAATGGCCGACTTTCCATTGGCCAGGACCTGCAACATGGCACGTAAAGAATTTGCCCACCACGAAGCCGTTTCCGCCGTAGTGCCGGGAGAGGGTGGCTACAGCGCCGCCGTCGCCGTGAAGGCACTGGACGGCATGGGCGCACCGCGCTTTCACAAGATCCTTGATGGACAGAAGTTCAAGACGGCGTCCGATGCTGACGATGCGGCGGCACTGCAGCTTGAGCGGTTGATTGCTGTGGATGAAGAAGGTCAGCTGTCCTGGGCGCCTGCCACAGTCTAAATAACACTGCTGATCCAAAGGTGGGAGAGGGTTTGTGTGGGAGCGGGCTTGCTCGCGAATGCAGTCTGTCAGTTGATAAAGATGTCGACTGATACACCGCCTTCGCGAGCAAGCCCGCTCCCACACAAGCCCTCTCCCACAGTTTTGATCGCATTTCAGTCAGGGTTTGGTGGCGCCTGGGCGGTACATCTTGAACAGGGCTTCCGGGCCCAGCTGGAAGTAATCTGCCGGCCCACCGCCACGCAAGATCGGCTCGGCGGCGGCCGTGTCGTAGACGCCATCCTTGAGCAACCACTTGGCAATATGCACCGCCACCACCTCACCGAGCACCAGCCAGCTCGGTACCCGTTCCTTGTCGGCCCGTTGCAGCTGAATAATCTGCGTCACCTTGCATTCAAACGACACCGGGCTCTCGCCGACCCGTGGCACGGCAACGATTTTCGAAGCCACCGGCGTCAGCCCGGACAACTCGAATTCATTCACCTCAGGCGATACCGCCGCGCAACTCTGGTTCATCTGCTCGGCCAGCGGGCGGGTCGCCAGGTTCCACACGAACTCGCCGGTCTGCTCGATATTGTTCAGGCTGTCTTTGCGGCCGACGCTGGAAAACCCAATGATCGGCGGAATGTAGTTGAACGCATTGAAGAAGCTGTAAGGCGCCAGGTTCAAGCGGCCTTCGCGGTCCTGGGAGGAAATCCAGCCGATGGGCCGTGGGCCGACGATGGCATTGAACGGGTCATGGGGCAGGCCGTGGCCGTTGGCGGGTTCGTAGAAGTGGATGTCGTCGGGCATGGCCGGGGTTCCTGCGATTGAGTGCGGTGAGGTGGCCATACTGCAAGGCATGGCGGTGAATTTCCATCGGCGATATGGAATTTTCATACAGCGCCCACCTATTTTTCACAGCTACACGTTCAGTCTGCGCGGCAGGTCGACGCCCCCTCATAAGTCGGCCAGTTCAAAGACTGAGCATTGGAGCTTTTTACCCCCCATGAACAAACTTCCTCAGATCACCCTGGCGTTCTGGGTCATGAAAATCTGCGCAACCACCCTGGGCGAAACCGCCGGGGATTTGCTCTCGATGACCCTGAATGTCGGCTACGCCCTCAGTTCGATGATCTTGATCAGCGTGTTCCTTGTCACCCTGGTGACGCAACTCTGGTCGAAAACCTACAACCCGGTGCTGTACTGGATCGTGATTCTGTCCACCAGCACGGCCGGCACCACCATGTCGGACTTTATGGACCGTACCTTGGGCCTGGGCTACGCAACGGGGTCGATGATCCTGATTGTGATCCTGATGATCATCTTCGCGATGTGGCACCTGAGCGGTGATTCGCTGAACGTGAACAAGGTGCAGACGTTCCGTGGCGAGTTGTTCTACTGGATGGCGATTCTGTTTTCCAACACCCTGGGCACCGCACTGGGCGACTTCCTGGCGGACGATTCGGGGCTGGGTTTTGCCGGCGGTGCGTTGTTGATCGGCTCGACCATTGCGGCCGTGGTGGCGCTCAAGTACTTCACGCGGATCTCGTCGGTGTTGTTGTTCTGGGTGGCGTTTGTGTTGACCCGCCCGTTTGGCGCGACACTGGGTGACTTCCTCACCAAACCCCATGAAAAGGGCGGGCTGGATTTCGGCACGATTGGCTCGTCGGCGGTGCTGGCGGCGGTGTTGGTGGTGATGATTGTCGGGGCGTCGTATGCGCAACGGCGGTATGGACGTGACCGCATTAGCCCGGCGATACAAAACTAAAATGTGGGAGCGGGCTTGCTCGCGAATGCGGTGGATCAGTCAAAATATCTGTGTCTGATACACCGCATTCGCGAGCAAGCCCGCTCCCACATAAGCCCGCTCCCACATTTAGAACTGCATTCAGCTGTTAGTCAGTGGTAATCCGCGAATGCTTGCGCGTGTCCTTCATGGTCACGTAGACCACCAGCGACACCGCGATGCACGCAGTCACATACCAGTAGTAACCGGTTTCCATGCCGATGCTCTTGAACCACAGCGCAATGTATTCAGCCGTGCCGCCGAAGATCGACACCGTCAGCGCATACGGCAGGCCCACGCCCAGTGCACGGATTTCGGTAGGGAACAGTTCGGCCTTCACCACCGCGTTGATCGAGGTGTAGCCGCTGACGATGATCAGCGCGGCCATGATCAGGAAGAACGCGCCCCACCAGGTCTGGATGGTGTGCAGGGTTGTGAGGATCGGTACGGTACACAGGGTGCCGAGGATACCGAAGGCGATCAGGATCGGCCGCCGGCCAACCTTGTCCGACAGAGCGCCGACCAGGGGTTGGATGCACATGAACAGAAACAGCGTCGCCGCCGAAATGGTGGTGGAGTCGGAAATGCTCATGCCGACGGTGTTCACCAGGTATTTCTGCATGTAGGTGGTGTAGGTGTAGAACGCCAGCGTGCCGCCCATGGTCAGGCCGACCACGGTCAATACTTCCTTGGGGTGACGCAGCAAGGTGCGCATCGCGCTTTCCTTGGCTTTTTCCTTCTTGGTGAACGACTCGGTTTCTTCCATGCCGCGACGCAGGTACAGCGCAACGACCGCGCACAGTGCGCCGATGGCGAACGGGATGCGCCAGCCCCAGGCGTACAGTTGCTCGGTGGTGAGCACTTGTTGCAGCACGATCAATACCGCCAAGGCAATGAGCTGGCCGGAAATCAGGGTCACGTACTGGAAGCTGGAGAAGAAGCCGCGGCGTTCCTTGGTCGCCATTTCACTCAGGTAGGTCGCGGAGGTGCCGTACTCGCCACCCACGGACAGGCCTTGCAGCAAGCGCGCGAGGACCAACAGGATGGGTGCGCCGATGCCGATGGTGTCATAGCCCGGCGTCAGGGCGATCAGCAGCGAACCGAAGCACATCAACAGTACCGAGGCCATCAACGCGGCCTTGCGGCCTTTGTAGTCGGCGTACATGCCCATCAACCAGCCGCCGATCGGCCGCATGATGAAGCCCACGGCAAAGATCGCGGCGGTGTTCATCAGTTGCGCGGTGGAGGAACCGGCGGGAAAAAAGGCTTTGGCGAAGTACAGCGAGAATGCCGCGTAGACGTACCAGTCGTACCACTCGACCATGTTGCCGACCGAGCCGCTGAAGATCGATTTGATCCGGCTGGAGGTGGTGCGTTCTTTTGCCGGCGCGGCCGCCGACCCCAGAGGCAGGGCGTTGGAGTTATCCATTGAAGGATCCTTCATCTAGTTGTTTTTATGGAGCGTGCCTGGGCACAGCCTGGTTGGGGCTATAGCAGGAGCTGTGCCAGGTGGATGAAGGCCCGGTCTAGAAGGGTTTGGCGGATTTTTTGAGCGGAAAGTCGCTGATGTTTTGTGAGGGGTGAGCGGAAATCCGCTTATGGCGGCTGGCCTTTTCGCGGGCAAGCCCGCTCCCACAGTTGACCGAGTTCCAAATTTGGAATGCAGTCAGTGTGGGAGCGGGCTTGCCCGCGAAAAGGCCCGAAGGTCGCTAGAGAAACATCTCCCGCACCAACCCATGGCGCTGCATCTTTTCATTGAAGGTGCGCCGCGGCAGTTGCAGCTCCGCCAGCACCGCCTTGATGTCACCTTTGTGCCGCGTCAACGCCGCCTTCAAGCAATGGGCTTCAAACGCTTCCTGCTGCGCCGCCAACGATTGCCCGGCCTCGATGCCTTCCGGCTCCGGCTCGCCCAACCCCAGCACTTGGCGTTCGGCGACGTTGGCCAGCTCGCGCACATTGCCCGGCCAGTCGTGGCTGAGCAGGCGCCCCAACTGCGCGCCGCTCAAGGGCTCGATACTGCGGCCGAGGCGCTCGGCGGCACTGTGTGCAAAGTGGTCGAACAACAGCGGAATATCTTCACGCCGCTCACGCAACGGTGGCAGGCGCAGTTGCGCGACATTCAACCGATAGGCCAGGTCTTCACGGAAACGCCCGGCGCGCGCTTCTTCCAGCAGATCGGGTTTGGTCGCGGCAATAATGCGCAAATCCACGTGGATGCTCTGGTTGGAGCCCAAGCGCTCCAGCTTCTGCTCCTGCAACACCCGCAGCAGCTTGACCTGCTGGGCCAGGGGCATGCTTTCGATTTCATCCAGGAACAGGGTGCCGCCGTGGGCGTATTCCAGTTTGCCGATGCGTTTGCCCTGAGCGCCGGTAAACGCGCCGCTTTCATGGCCGAACAGCTCGGCCTCAAACAGTTGCTCGGGGATCGCCGCGCAGTTGAGCGCCACAAACGGCTTTTTCGCGCGCGGGCCGAAATCATGCAGGCAGCGCGCAACCAGCTCCTTGCCGCTGCCGGTCTCGCCGCGGATCAGTACATTGACCGGCAAGCCTGCCAGGTCCAACACCTGGCGCCGCAGGTTCTGCAACCCCCGGGACACGCCGAGCAGGCTCGATTCAAGCTGGGCCTTGTGGTCAGCCTGTTGATGCAGGCGCCGGTTTTCCAGGATCAGCCCGCGCTTGTCCAACGCCCGGCGCAGGCTGTTGAGCAGGGCGTCGGGGCTGAAGGGTTTTTCCAGAAAGTCGTAGGCACCGTCGCGCATGGCTTCCACCGCCATCGGCACATCGCCGTGGCCGGTGAGCAGGATCACCGGCAGGTCGGCATCGCGGCGTTGCACTTCGGCGAGCAACTCCAGGCCGCTGAGGCCGGGCATGCGCACATCGCTGAGGATCACGCCGGGGAAGTCCCTGGGCAACTGCGCCAGGCATGCCTCGGCGCGGCTGAACAGCTGCACCTCAAAGCCCGACAGGCTCAACCACTGCTCCACGGCCGTGCGGATGCTGGCTTCGTCATCGACCACAATCACCGCGTTCAACATAGGTCGGGCGTCTCCAGCGCGATTGGCAAGGTCAGGGTAAACACCGCGCCGTCGCCACGGTTGCCGGCGATCAGGCGCCCGCCCAATTCGTGCACGATGGCGTAGGACACCGCCAGCCCCAGGCCCAGCCCATCACCCACCGGCTTGGTGGTGAAGAAGGGGTCGAACACGCTGTTCAGGTGTTCTTCGGCGATCCCGCCGCCGCTGTCGCTGACGGTCAGTTGCCACAGCTGCTGGTCGGCGTGCAGGCGGATTTCCAGGCGTTTGCGCGGCTTGTCGGCCATGGCGTCGAGGGCATTGCGCAGCAGGTTGATCAGCACCTGTTCCAGGCGGATCGCGTCGCCGCGGACCCAGGCCGGGCGGGTCAGGTCGAGTACCACGCCGATGCCTTCATCACGCAGGCGTGCGTCGAGCAGGTGCAGGGATTGGTCGACCACCATCGCCAGGTCCAGGCGTTCGCGCAGGCCGCTGGGGCTCTTGCGGGCGAAGGTCTTGAGGTGGCCGGTGAGCGCGGCCATGCGTGTGAGCATTTCGTCCAGCGGGGTCAGGGCCTTGTAGGCATCGTCCACGCGGCCGTGGTCGAGCAACAGGCGCAGGGTGGCCAACTGCATGCGCTGGGCGGTCAGCGGCTGGTTGATCTCATGGGCGAGGGCGGCGGACATCTGCCCCAGCGCCGCCAGCTTGGCCGATTGCACCAGGCCATCCTGGGCGGTGCGCAGCGCCTGGGTACGTTCTTCCACCAGGCGCTCCAGCTCTTCGCGGCTGCGCTGGCGCAACCGGGCCAGGCGCCAGCGCTGCGTGAGGAACAACACCAGGAACACCAGGGCCAGCCAGGAACCGGCGGCGGCCAGGCCGGCGTTGCGCTGGTCTTCAAAGGCGAATTGCGGTTTGCGCAGCAGGTGCAGGGTCCAGCCTTCGGCTTTGAGCGGCAGGGATTCCCAGATGTAATTGGCGTTGCCATCGGGGCCGTTGACGCGCATCAGGTGGCTGTTGTCGTCAAAGCGCTGCAAGGGCTGGGTGTCCAGCGGTTCCAGGTGTTTCTTGTCGTATTGGCGGGTGGCCTTGAGTTCGGCCAGGTCGGTGTCCGACAGCGGTCGCAGGTTGCGGTAACGCCAGCCTGGCTGATTGGCGATAAACACGATGCCGCGCGCGTCACTGACCAACAACAGGTCGTTGCCCTGGGCCCATTCGCGCTCGAGCTCGGGGAATTCCAGCTTGACCACCATGGCGCCGAGGAACTGCTCGTGTTCATCCACCACCGCGCTGGAAAGAAAATAGCCCGGCACGCCTGTGGTCACTCCCACCGCGTAGAAGCGTCCCGTGCCCTGGCTTTTGGTCTGGCTGAAATACGGCCGGAACGCGTAGTTGTGCCCGACATAACTGCTCGGCAGGTTCCAGTTGCTGGCAGCCACCGCGAGGCCGTTGCGGTCCATCAATTCCAGGGTCGATGACTGTGCGGCGCCGTTGATGCGTTCCAGTTTGCGGTTGAGCACATCCTGGGTTGCGGGGTCCAGCGGGCCTTTCAACGCGCTGATCATTTCCGAGTCCAGCGCCAGTACGGCGGGCAGGGCGCGGTAGCGTTCGATCAGGGTGTGCAGGGAATTGGCGTACAGGGCGAGTTGCTGATTCGCACGAGCCGCATCGTCCACCAGGGCTTGGCGTTCGGCGTGGCGGGTGGCCAAGGCGGCGGCCAACAGCGCACCGGCGATGATCAACAGGGAATAGAAGGTCAGGCGCAGGGGGCGAGGGATCACGATCATACGGTGATGAACAGGCGCAGTGAGGGGAGTGCACCATACCATGCGTGCCTTGAATCTTGTGACGAATGGGTTTGTGTGGGAGCGGGCTGGCCCGCGAATGCGCTGTGTCAGTCGCCGCAGATGTTGGCTGATCCACCGCCTTCGCGGGCAAGCCCGCTCCCACATTTGAAGCGTGCCAGCCATAAAAAAGGCGACTGGGCCGTGTAGCCGCAGTCGCCATTTTTTATGGCAGGGAAGTGCTTATTGCACTTCTACCGCCAGGCTTTCACTGATCTTTTTCTGCCAGATGGCAGGACCGGTGATGTGCACGGATTCGCCCTTGCTGTCGACTGCAACGGTGACCGGCATGTCTTTGACGTCGAACTCGTAGATCGCTTCCATACCCAGTTCGGCGAACGCAACCACGCGCGACTTCTTGATGGCTTGCGCCACCAGGTAGGCAGCACCGCCGACGGCCATCAGGTACACGGCCTTGTGGTCCTTGATCGCTTCGATCGCAGTCGGGCCGCGCTCGGATTTGCCGATCATGCCCAACAGTCCGGTTTGCTCGAGGATCTGGCGGGTGAACTTGTCCATCCGCGTCGCGGTGGTCGGGCCAGCCGGGCCAACCACTTCTTCGCGCACCGGATCAACCGGGCCGACGTAGTAGATGAAACGACCCTTGAGGTCCACCGGCAGGGTTTCGCCCTTGTTCAGCATCTCGACCATGCGCTTGTGCGCGGCGTCGCGGCCGGTAAGCATCTTGCCGTTGAGCAACACGGTTTCGCCCGGCTGCCAGCTCTGCACTTCTTCCGGGGTCAGGGTGTCGAGGTTGACGCGACGGGCCGATGGGCCGGCTTCCCAGACGATTTCCGGGTAGGCGTCCAGCGGTGGCGCTTCCAGCGACGCCGGGCCCGAACCGTCGAGCACGAAGTGTGCGTGACGGGTGGCGGCGCAGTTGGGGATCATGCACACCGGCAGGGAGGCAGCGTGGGTCGGGTAGTCCATGATCTTCACGTCGAGCACGGTGGTCAGGCCACCCAGGCCCTGGGCGCCGATGCCCAGTTGGTTGACCTTCTCGAACAGCTCCAGGCGCATCTCTTCGATACGGTTCTGCGGGCCGCGTTTTTTCAGTTCGTGGATGTCGATGGATTCCATCAACACTTCCTTGGCCATCACCGCGGCTTTCTCGGCGGTGCCGCCGATGCCGATACCGAGCATGCCCGGTGGGCACCAGCCGGCGCCCATGGTCGGAACGGTCTTGAGCACCCAGTCGACGATCGAGTCGGACGGGTTGAGCATGGCCATTTTCGACTTGTTCTCGGAACCGCCACCCTTGGCCGCCACGTCCACTTCCACGGTGTTACCCGGGACGATGGAGTAGTGGATGACCGCAGGGGTGTTGTCCTTGGTGTTTTTACGCGCGCCTGCCGGGTCGGCGAGGATCGATGCACGCAGGACGTTTTCCGGCAGGTTGTAGGCGCGACGCACGCCTTCGTTGATCATGTCGTCCAGGCCCATGGTGGCGCCATCCCAACGTACGTCCATGCCTACGCGCACGAACACGGTAACGATACCGGTGTCCTGGCAGATCGGGCGATGGCCGGTGGCGCACATGCGCGAGTTGATCAGGATCTGGGCGATGGAGTCACGGGCCGCTGGCGATTCTTCGCGCAGGTAGGCTTCGTGCATGGCCTGGATGAAATCAACGGGGTGGTAGTAGGAAATGAATTGCAGGGCGTCGGCAACGCTCTGAATCAGGTCGTCTTGCTTGATCACGGTCATGAGTCGCGCTCCTCTATAAGGGAACATTCAATAAAGGTGGCTTCAGTGGGGTGCATCGGTCGGCTGAAGCCACCTTTCCAAGGCACGCCAATGGTGCAGGCGCGACGCTAAAAAGGCGCGGCAGTATAACCCGGCACGGTGGCCGATACACCCGACTATGGTCAAACTGTCGCAGGCATGATTCCCTGTGCCCATCCCCTGTGATTGAGACCTTTATATGCCTGAACTGCACGTCGGCGAACGCCACTGGTCGGTCGCCACCGGCAGCAATCTGTTGGATGCGTTGAATCAGGCGGGTGTGGCGGTGCCCTACAGTTGCCGCGCCGGCAGTTGCCATGCGTGTCTGGTGCGGTGTACCGGCGAGGTTTCCGATCGGCAGCCGGATGCCTTGAGCCCGGCCCAACGCCAGGAGGGTTGGCGGTTGGCCTGTCAGTGCCAAGTCAGCGCGGATCTGCGTGTCGAAACCTTTGATCCGGTGCGTGACGGTTTGGCGGCGCAGGTCGTGGGCGTCGATTGGTTGAGCTCGACGGTGCTGCGCCTGCGTCTGCAACCGGAGCGTGGCCTGCGCTATCGCGCCGGCCAGCATCTGGTGGTGTGGGCGGGGCAGGTGGCGCGGCCTTACTCGCTGGCGAGTTTGCCGCAGGAGGACCCGTTCCTGGAGTTTCACCTCGACTGCCGCCAGCCTGGGGAATTCACCGATATTGCCCGTCAGTTGCAACTCGGCGACGGTTTGCGTCTGGGCGAGTTGCGTGGCGGCGCGTTGCAATATGATCCGGACTGGCAAGCCCGACCGTTGTGGCTGCTGGCGTCGGGCACGGGCCTGGGCCCATTGTGGGGGGTATTGCGTGAGGCGCTGCGCCAGGATCACCAGGGCGCCATCCGCGTGATTCACCAGGCCCATGATGTCGCCGGGCATTACCTGGCCGAACCCCTGGCAGCGCTGGCCGCGCAGCATCCGAACTTGACGGTGGAGCTGTGGACGGCGGCGCAGGCGACCCAGGCATTGGCGCAACTGCGGCTTGTTTCGCGGCAAACCTTGGCCTTACTCTGCGGACACCCCGCCCATGTCGACGCGTTCTCCAAGCGCCTGTTCCTGGCGGGCCTGCCGCGCAATCAACTGCTGGCCGACGTGTTCCTGCCCCGTGGTTGAGCGCTGAACTCCACAGCCGCGAGAATCGCCATGACCGACGCCATCCTGCAGCACCGCGAACGTGGGCTGCTGACCTTGCAGCTCAATCGCCCCGACAAGAAAAACGCTCTGACCCGTGGGATGTACACACAGTTGGCCAAGGCGCTGGAGTTGGCCGATGCAGATTCAGCCATTCATGCGGTGCTGATCCAGGGCAGCAGCGAGTGTTTTACCGCCGGCAATGACATCGGTGACTTCCTCGAGCAACCGCCAGCCGACCTCGACAGCCCGCCGTTTCACTTCATGCAAAGCCTGCTCAACTGCCGCAAACCGGTGATCGCCGCAGTGGCGGGCGCGGCCGTGGGGATCGGCACCACGCTATTGCTGCATTGCGACCTGGTCTATGTCAGCCGGGATGCGCGGTTGCGCATGCCGTTCGTCAACCTGGGGCTGTGTCCGGAGTTTGGCTCGAGCCTGATCCTGCCGCGACTGCTGGGGCATGCGAAGGCCGCAGAGCTGTTGCTGTTGGGTGAGGGGTTCAGCGGTGAGCAGGCGGCGGCGTGGGGGATTGCGACCGAGGCGCTGGGCAGTGGCGAAGCGGCGTTGGCCAAGGCGCGGGAAGTGGCTGCGCGTTTCGAGACGCTGGCGCCGGGGGCGGTGCAGGTGACCAAGCAGTTGATGAAAAGCGTGGATCGCGAGCAGTTGCGGCGGGTGATTGAGGAGGAGGGCGCGTTGTTTACCCAGCGGTTGAGGTCGCCGGAGGCGGTTGCGGCGTTGTCGGCTTTTATCACTGGGCGATGAAGCTTGGCTGATTGGTCTGGCCTCATCGCGGGCAAGCCCGCTCCCACAGGGGATCGCGGTCAAACTGTGGGAGCGGGCTTGCCCGCGATGAGGTCCTGTGCAGCCACACAAAAACCCAGGCATAAAAAAGCCCCGAACCAGTCGGGGCTTTTTCATTCAGCAGTCACTCAGACCATTGGGTCGCCAACGTGCAGGATCTTCATGCCGTTGGTGCCGCCAGTGGTGTGGTAGCTGTCGCCCTTGGTCAGGATGACCCAGTCGCCTTTTTCCACGACGCCGCGCTTGACCAGCTCGTCGATGGCCGCCTGGCTGACTTCGTGCGGCGGCAGCGATGCCGGGTCGAACGGCACGGTGTACACACCACGGAACATCGCCGCGCGGGCCTGGGCTTCGCGGTGTGGGGTGAACGCGTAGATCGGCACCGAAGAACGGATGCGCGACATGATCAACGGCGTGTAGCCACTTTCGGTCAAGGCGATGATCGCCTTCACGCCCGGGAAGTGGTTGGCGGTGTACATGGCCGCCAGGGCGATGCTCTGGTCGCAGCTTTCGAACTCTTTGCCGATGCGGTGGCTGGAGGTCTTGCTGGTCGGGTGCTTTTCAGCGCCGACGCAGATACGCGCCATCGCTTGCACGGCTTCCAGTGGGTACGGGCCGGCGGCACTTTCAGCCGAGAGCATCACGGCGTCAGTGTAGTCGAGCACGGCGTTGGCCACGTCGGACACTTCGGCGCGGGTCGGCATCGGGTTCTGGATCATCGACTCCATCATCTGGGTCGCCACGATCACCGCTTTGTTGTGGCGGCGTGCGTGCAGGATGATCTTCTTCTGGATGCCGATCAGCTCGGCGTCACCGATTTCCACACCGAGGTCGCCACGGGCAACCATCACGGCGTCGGAAGCCTTGATCAGGCCATCGAGGGTTTCGTCATCGGCCACGGCTTCGGCGCGTTCGATCTTCGCCACCAGCCAGGCGGTGCCGCCGGCTTCGTCGCGCAGTTTACGGGCGTATTCCATGTCGGCTGCGTCGCGCGGGAAGGACACGGCGAGGTAGTCCACTTCCATTTCAGCGGCGAGCTTGATGTCGGCCTTGTCTTTTTCAGTCAGGGCAGGAGCGGTCAGGCCACCACCGCGACGGTTGATGCCTTTGTGGTCCGACAGCGGGCCGCCGATAATCACGGTGCAGTGCAGTTCGGTCGGGGTAGCGGTGTCGACGCGCATGACCACGCGGCCGTCATCCAGCAGCAGTTCGTCGCCGACGCCGCAATCCTTGACCAGGTCCGGGTAATCGATACCCACGACTTGCTGGTTGCCTTCGGTCAGCGGGTGGCTGGTGGAGAAGGTGAACTGGTCACCGATCTTCAGCTCGATGCGCTTGTTGGCGAATTTGGCGATACGGATTTTCGGGCCTTGCAGGTCACCCAGCAACGCCACGAAACGGCCATGCTTAGCCGCGAGGTCACGCACCAGCTTGGCACGAGCCTTGTGCTCGTCCGGGGTGCCGTGGGAGAAGTTCAGACGGGCGACGTCCAAACCAGCCAGAATCAGCTGTTCGAGGACTTCCGGCGAATTGCTGGCCGGGCCAAGGGTGGCGACGATTTTGGTACGACGGACGGACATGCACAGACTCCTGAGTTCAAGCGCTGAGGAAGGCTACTATGCTCTTTCGTTGTAGTCATTGTTCGTTTGCACTACTTATCGACGATTAACTTGTTTTCGCGGCGGCTGATTACGAACAACCTTGAAGATTTTCGACTAGGGGTCGATACATTGCACAAGACAGGAGAACCCTCATGCGAATTTTGCTCGTTGCCGCCCTGGCCGTCAGTGTTGTCGGCTGCACCCGCTGGTCGATGGACCACCATTTGAACAACGCTTATCGCGCCTACAAGGTCGGCGATTGCGAGCGCGTCACTCTGGAGTTGTCCCAGGTCGACCGCGAGAGCCGTACCCGGCGTTATGTGCAGCCGGAGGTCTCGATGTTGCGTGGGCAGTGCCTGGAGCGCCAGAAATTGTTTGTCGACGCCGTGCAGACCTATCAGTTCATCATCAATCAGTATCCGTCGAGTGAGTACGCCTATCGTGCCCGCGCGCGGCTCGATACCTTGCAACAGCTAGGACACTACCCTGGAGCAAGCACCGCCCAGACGCGCCCGGCCTCGCTGTGATGACATTCGTCATTTAATAACTGGCCCGTTGCCAGTCTTGGGCTATCCTTCGGATGTTCGTTTGTACAAGTTTCTATTCGAACGAATGAGGGACCCGGATTCGGCAGTTGTCTGGTGACACAAGGTTGTATGTTGTCACTCCGATATCCAGGGAGAGCGAGAGATACGCGCTCGTTCCGAATCACTGGCACGGCCAGATTAATGGCCATTGGATGGCGATCTCACCATGTTTACCGACCGACGGATCGAGCGGCATCAGCTACCTTGTTTTCTGCAAGTATTCAACCGCCTCACTGACAAGCCCATCGGCTTTTTGGGTAACGTCTCGGCAGACGGGCTTATGTTGATCAGCCTGCTGCCCATGATGGTCGACGCGGACTTCGAGTTGCGCTTGAAGATTCCCGTGCCTGGCGACACCTTTGAGGCCATTGACCTGACGGCGACCTGCTTGTGGAGTCATGAAGACATCAACCCACAGCATTACGATTCCGGGTTCAGGGTGCTCCAGGCGCCCGAGGAATATGGGCAACTGATCAGCGTATTGATGCATTACTTCAGTTTCGATCCTTTGCAGGCTTCAGCCTAGCTATCGCGTGCTGTCGGCCCGGTTGGGGACTGCCCCTTGCCGAGGCCGTGCGCTCTATTCTCAGAGTACGCCCGCTTTCTTCCAGCCCAGGTAGCGTGTCACCAGGGCTGGGCCAAGCTCCGATGGTGGAGTGTCCAATACCGACAGGCCATGGGCGCTCAAGCGGTCATGCAGTTCATCCCGGGTATTGAGGTAGTCGACGGTGCCGCTGTAGGCCAGGGCTTCGGGCAAGGTTTGCACGGGGATCTGGCGCAGTTGGTCGAGTACTTCCTCGCGCAGGCTGGCCACCAGCACCCGGTGTTGGCGGCCGATGCGCTTGGCCGCGGTCAACAAAGCTTCATCGTCCTCATCCCGAAGGTTGGTGACCACAATCACCAGGGCGCGGCGTTTTTGTCGGGCTAGCAGTTGGCTGGCCGCGGCCTCGTAGTCGGCTGTGCGTCGTGTCGTGTCCAGGTCGTAGACTGCGTTGAGCAGCAGGTTCAACTGGCTGCTGCCCTTGACTGGTGCCAGGTAGCGCGACTGTTCACCGGCAAAGGTGCATAAGCCCACCGCATCGCCCTGGCGCAAGGCTACATAGCTGAGCAGCAGGCAGGCATTCAGCGCATGGTCGAAGTGCGACAGCTCGTCGTCCTGGCTGCGCATGCGTCGGCCGCAATCAAGCAAGAACACGATTTGTTGGTCGCGCTCATCCTGATATTCCCGGGCGATCGGTGTACGTTGCCGTGCAGTCGCCTTCCAGTCGATCTGGCGCAGGCTGTCGCCCTCGCGAAATTCGCGCAGTTGATGAAACTCCAGCCCCAATCCGCGTCGCTGATGCTGCCGAACGCCCAACTGGCTCAGCCAGTTGTCCACTCCCAGGAGCTGTGCACCATAGAGTCGGGCGAAATCCGGGTAGACACGTGTGGCGTCGTTGACGTCGATCAAGCGCCGCACCGCCCACAGCCCGAGGTGGCTCGGCAGGTGCACCTCGCAACGAGTGAAAGTGAAATGCCCGCGCCGCAAGGGGCGCAGGCGATACCCCAGCTCACTGCGTTCACCCGGTCGCAGCGCGATGGACTGCGGCATGTTCTCTACGCTCAGGCCGTCAGGAGCATGGTCGAATACCTGCACGGTCAGGGGCTGTGGCGAGTCGTGTTCCAGCGTCAGGCGCACCTCGCCCCAGCGGCCCAACGCCAAGCTGCCGGGCATCTGCCGTTGCACGCGTGGGGAAGGGCGACGGCGCAGGCGCGCGGCATCCAGCAACGCCAGCAGCAAAAGCGCCAGCAGCAGGCCCCAGGCTATCGAGTACAGGGTGTCGGGCACCTTGAACTGCAACGCGGTCGCCGCGCCGAGCAGGGTGTTCAGGCCAAGCAGCACTGCGAGCCAGGTCAACAGCAGGCGGGTCGGTTTCATGGGCGGTTCATTGCCGAGGTGCCGGGATCTGGTCGAGCATTTGCTTTAGCACCTGGTCCACGTCCAATCCGTCGATGTCCAGTTCGGGGGCGATACGCACCCGATGGCGCAATACCGCCAGGGCGCAGCCCTTGATGTCATCCGGGGTGACAAACTCACCGCCGCGCAACAGGGCCCTGGCTCGGGCGCCGCGTACCAGGGCGATGGACGCCCGGGGGCCGGCGCCAATGGTCAATCCTGGCCAACTGCGGGTGGCGCGTGCCAGGCGCACGGCATAGTCGAGTACCTGCTCGTCGAGGGGCAGTTCGCTGGCGATCTGTTGCAATTGCAGCACATCTTCAGCCTGCAACACGGTACGCAGGGGCTGTACATCAAGCATGTCGGCGCGGGATGAGCGCGTCACTTCGCGCACCATGTCCAGCTCTTGTTGCGCATCGGGGTAGTCCATGCGGACTTTCAGCATGAAGCGGTCCAGCTCGGCTTCGGGCAGGGGGTAGGTGCCTTCCTGTTCGATCGGGTTCTGGGTCGCCAGCACCATGAAGGGTTG
The DNA here is from genome assembly GCF_030687535.1 of Pseudomonas sp. FP2335. Taxonomy (NCBI): domain Bacteria; kingdom Pseudomonadati; phylum Pseudomonadota; class Gammaproteobacteria; order Pseudomonadales; family Pseudomonadaceae; genus Pseudomonas; species Pseudomonas sp. FP2335. The sequence continues at coordinate 4,799,093 of NZ_CP117437.1, read as the reverse complement.
GCCGATGGGCAGCGCTTCGCCTTCAAGGGTGACCTGACGTTCTTGCATGGCTTCGAGCAGCGCCGCCTGGGTCTTGGCCGGGGCGCGGTTGATCTCGTCAGCCAGCAGCAGATGGGTAAACAACGGCCCCTTTCGCAACTTGAACTGCTCAGTGTGCAGGTCGTACACGGCATGGCCGGTGACGTCACTGGGCATCAGGTCCGGGGTGAACTGGATACGCGCGAATTCTCCACCGAAACACCGCGCAAGGGCGCGCACCAGCAAGGTCTTGCCCAGGCCGGGAACGCCTTCGAGCAAGACATGGCCTCCGGCGATCAGCGATGTGAGGACATCATCGATCACCTGATCCTGGCCAATGACCGCTTTACGTAGTTCAACACGCAGGGCCTGTGCCTGCCGACTGGCCTTTTGCAGGCTTTCGGTCGTCAGGGCAGTTGCCGGGGAATATTCGCTCATAGGGCGTTCCTGAGAGTTTGCAGGCTGGCCACCTGACGGCTGAAATCGGCGCTGGTGAGCCGTTTTGCCGGGAGGGGGCCGAGGGCCTGGCTGATGACGTGAGAAGGTTGGCGCGTCAGGTGTTCGAGCACCTGCTGCTGTTCTGCGGAGTCGAGGTGTTCAAAACCTGGGTGACGCCGCCTTGCGGCGCGCAGGATGTCGCGCTGCAACGCACGCAGCAAAGCACCCTGGCCGCCGCGGCGGAGCAGGAAGTCGGCGCTCGCGTTCAGGTGTTCTTGCAGTTGCCGGCGCGCCTTGGGGGCCGGCGCTTGTATCGGACCTTGGCGCATGCCGACGTGCCAGAGTGCCAGGGCGAGCAGCGCAGCGAGTGCCACCAACGCCTGGGGGAAGTAGCGCAGCAACAGGGTGAACAGGTTGTCCACGTCACTGTTGAACAGCAGGGTCACCGCGGTGCCTTGGTTGAGATACCACAGCAGCCAGGCGTTGTCGTGCTTGCCGATGTTCGGGTTTTTCCACAGGTCGCTGTCGGTGATCACCGTCACACGACCATGCCCGAGATTGAGTTGCATCAGGTGGCTGGACTGGGCGCTATTGGCAGAAAACTGTGCCAGATGCTTGGGGTCGGTGAGGTTGAAGTCGGTATCGAAACTGAAATAGGCCGGTGCGGTTTCGTTGTCGACATAGAGCTTGGTCAGGTCTGGCGATTTCTGTTTTCGCGCAGGTACGGGCTCGTCAGGTTCGTCGCTCAATGCCTGGTGAATCTGCAGGTGATCCAGCAGCAAGTCGCCGCTGTTGCCGGTTTCTTCATCCCAGAGCGCTTCAGCCACCAATAGCAGATGGCCGCCGGACCTGGCCCAGTCCAACAGCTGCTCGGCCTGGCGTGGTGTCATGTTGCTGCGCTCGCCCAGCAACAGCAGGCTGTTGTTTTTGGCTGGCAGGGTCTTCAGCCTCTCAAGGCTATTGGCGTGTTCGACGCCCAGGCCTTGCTGGCGTAAAAAGTGTTCCGCTGCCAGGTAGGGGTTGGCTGCGGCCTCGGGTGAGGGGCCGCGGTCTATGACTTCATCGTAGGGGATCGCTTTGTTTCCGACATAGACAAGGCCTGCCCCCAGCAGGCACGTCAGCAGCGCTACGATGACCCACAGTAAAGTCCGTTTCATCGGGCTGCCCCCGCGTTGAACAAGGTGCGCCAATCACTGCACAGTTGCTGTTGAGCCTGGGCCGGGGGCAAGCGGTGGCCGTACGCGAGGTTTTGCCAGTGCCGGGTCAGCTCATCGCTGAATGCCAGCAAGTGCGGCTGTTGCAGCCGATGGATGCGTTCCAGGACCTGGCCTTCCGTATCGGCGCTTTTCAGTGGCAGGTTGAAGTCATGCAGCAACCGGCTAAGCAAGCCTCGATAGAGCAGGCCGAGTGCTTCCCGTGGCTGTGTGGGCCAAAGTTGCTCGGCCGTGCTGGCGATGTCGTCGGGCAAGGTCTCGACGCCCAGTTCCAGGCCGAACAGTTGCGTGGGTATCGGTTTGGCGGGTTTTGGTTGGCGTGAGCGGCGCCGGCTGACAAAGGCGTGCAGCCAATCGCGATAGCGCCAGATGAGCAGGGCAATACCGGCGGCCAACAGGCTCCACAGCAGCACTTCCATGCCCAAGGCGACGTGTTTGAGGGTATTGCCGTTGAGGTTGTCCAGCCATGCCCGCAACCAGGCCGGCAGCTTGCCGTCTCCGTGTGCCTTGCTCTTAGTGGCGGGTTTCTCATCGCCGAAACGATAGCGCGTGACGGTTTCCGGATTTTTGAACGGTGGCTTCTCCAGCAATGTCTTGATCGACTGGCTGGCGGCCTGGGTTGTCACTTGTTTGGGCGGGGAGGCGTCCTCGGCCATGGCGGGGCCGCTGAATGGGCTCAGGGCCAGCACCGTCACCAGCACCAACAACGGCACTACGCTGCTCAGGCGTTCGCGCAGGCGGCGGAATACCAGCTCCAGGTCCCAGGCCTCCAGCACGGTACGGCGGTTGAGGTACAGGCTGAAGCCGCACGCGACATACATCGGCTCCCAGAACACCAGGATCAGGGCATAGAAGGCATTGCCCAGGTGTTCCAGCCAGAGCCCCTCGGAACCCGTGGCCAGTGCCATTCGTTGCCAGTCCCAATCCAGTTCGAGCTGCTGGGGGATGAGTAGATAGAACAGGGCCATGCAGCCGAACCACAGGCCTATTTCCAGATGCACCCCAATAATGGTCAGCCAGCGTCCGGCCCAGGCGCTGCGTTGCTGCAAGACGCCCAGGCGTTTTTGGCGGTCGGGACCATCCAGGCCTTCGAGTTGACTGACCGGCATCAAAAAGCTGCGACTCGGGCTGAGTCGCCGCCAGGTCAGGCTGGCCAATAGCTGGCCTTTGAGCAGTCGCGGCCATTGGCTGACGGCCTGCCTGGCGCTGGGTGTCTCTGCGAACAGGGCTTTCGACAAGATATACAGCGGCAGACGATCAAAGGCCGGCTTCAGCCACCAGAACACCAACAGAGCCGTGGAGGGATACTTCCAGAACAGTGCGGTCAGCAACGCGAAAACCGGCAAGGTCACCATCGCCCAACTGCCCATCAGCAGCCAGCGATGTTCCTGGGCCATCCGTACTCCAAGGTCCATGGCTTCCCATGGCGTGCGGGGGCGGATCACTACGCTGGCATTACTCAGGCGCATGGCGAGTCCGTCCGGCAAAGATCAGGTAAGCGGCCACCAGCAACCAGAGCAGGGTGCCCACCAGGTATTTGAGCCAGGGCGCAACGCTGGTGGTGGAAGACCAATAGGCTTCGATGAACGCGGCGATCAGCAGGAACACCATCACGCCGCACAGCATCTGCACGCTTTGATGCGCCGCCAGCCGCAGGGATTCGCCTCGCGTCAGTTGACCCGGGGCGATCAATGCCCAGCCCAGTTGCAGTCCCGCCGCGCCGGCCAGGGCGATGGCGCTGAGTTCGAAGGCGCCATGGCCGATCACAAAGGACCAGAACGTCTGGCCAAAGCCTATTTCGGTGAGGTGGCCGGAGATCGCACCGATGATCAGGCCGTTGAAGATCAGGAAGAACACACTGCCCAGCCCCAGCAACAAACCGGCGGCGAAGGTCTGGAACGCGATACCGATGTTATGCATCACGTAGTAGCCAAACATCATCCAGTCTTCGCTGGAAGCACGTTCGGCCGCGCGCCCGAGGCGGCTGGCCTCGGGGTTGTACATGCTGTGCATCTCGGCTACCTGCTGGGGGCTGACGATGCTGTAGATCAGGTCGGGAAACAGGTACACCAGCAGTGCTACACCGGCCAGGCTGCCGAAGAACAGCAGGCTGGCAACCAATACAAAGCGCCACTGCGCGCGAACCAGGCGTGGGAAGTCGGCCAGGATAAAACTCAGGACCTTTGCGCCCAATTGGCTGCGATGGCGGTAGAGCTGTTGATGGCCACGCAAGGCCAGTTGTTGCAGGGGGTCCACCAGATAACTGCTGTAGCCGCGCTCCTGAGCCAGGGCGAGGTGTTGGCACAGGCGCCGATACTGGTGGGGGAAGTCGGTCACGTCAGCGGCCTTGGCCTTGCCTTGTTCCAGCTGGGTCAGTTGTTCGGCGAAGGCATGCCATTGCTGCTGGTAACGGCTTTCGAACAGGCTCTGTTTCATATTGGCCCCAACAGGCCGCGAGCCACGCCGTTGAGTTGTTCGGCGGCACGTGCCGGTGACACTTGCAGGGGCGTGGCGAGAATGGAGGCCAGTTCGTGGACCCGCTCGGCCGACAACTCACCCTGGCGTTCGGCAAAGCCAAGGATGGCGCGTTGCTCGCTGAGGTCCAAGGCAAAGGGCAGGCGCAAGGCCGCAGCTGCGGGGACATTGGGACGGGGCAGGGGATGCTCGCGGTAGATCACCAGCGTACCGGCGGCGAGGTCGCCGAGTCGTTTGAAATGGGGGTGCTGCAGGCAACTGATGGCCCCGAGAAAGTAGCCGAAAGGCAGCATGTCGACAAAGCGCAGCAGGTTGCGGATCAACGAGGCGGACCAGCCGATGGGCGTGCCGTCATCCTGTACCACGCGCAAGCCCATCACCTGCTTGCCTGGGGAGCAGCCCTGGTTGAGCACTTCGAACAGCACCATGTACCACCAGCTGACCAGGAACAGCAGCAGCGAACCGATGCCGATGCCGATATTGCCGAGCAGCGCCAGGGGCACGACGAGGATTCCCATGACCAGCCCACGCAGGCCCAGGTCGAACCCGAAGGCCAATGCACGGGGTACCAGGCCGGCTGGGCGCAACGGCAGGTCGATGCCCTCCGGGGTCTCGATCTGGTAACGGGTGTCCAATGGGGCTGATGGCATCGCGATCCTTGGCAGTGCAGTGTGGCTGAGAGAGACGGATGCTAGCAGTGTCGGCGCTGGAAGCAACCATTCAAGGTTTTACTGGATGTTTGTACAGGGTCGATGGCGCTGGCTTCGAATGCCTTGCAGCGCCTAGACTTTGCCGATCTTCAGCACAGGAACAGCCCGTGACCTCCATTTTCTGGTACGACTATGAAACCACCGGCATCAATCCGCGCAGCGATCGCCCCCTTCAGGTCGCCGGTATCCGCACCGATCTTGAACTGAACGAGATCGGGCCGCCGGTCAACCTATACTGCCAACCCAGCGACGACATCCTGCCGCATCCTGCTGCATGTGCGATTACCGGCATCACCCCCGGCATCCTGGCGCAAAAAGGCTTGGCCGAGGCCGATTTCATGACACGGGTGCACGCCGAACTGGCTGCCCCCGGTACTTGCGGGGCCGGTTACAACACCTTGCGGTTCGACGATGAAATGACGCGCTACAGCCTGTATCGCAACTTCTTCGACCCTTATGCCCGCGAGTGGCAAGGCGGCAACAGTCGCTGGGACTTGATCGACGTGGTGCGCACCGCCTACGCCTTGCGTCCGGAAGGTATCGAATGGCCACAGCAGGACGGCCGTGTCACGCTCAAGCTTGAACGCCTGACCGCCGCCAACGGGATTGATCATGGCCAGGCCCACGATGCCTTGTCCGACGTGCGTGCAACCATTGCGTTGGCCCGGTTGGTACGGGAGAAACAGCCCAAGCTGTATGACTGGCTGTTCCAGTTGCGCAGCAAACAGCGGGTGATGGACCAGGTGCGTCTATTGCAGCCGATGGTGCATATCTCCGGACGTTTTTCGGCCGAGCGTCATTACCTGGGCGTTGTGTTGCCATTGGCTTGGCACCCACGCAATCGCAATGCGTTGATTGTCTGTGACCTGGGTCTCGACCCTCAAGGCTTGCTGGACCTTGATGCCGAAACCTTGCGTCAGCGCCTCTACACGCGGCGTGACGAACTCGCTGACGGGGAACTGCCTGTGCCCCTCAAATTGCTGCACATCAATCGCTGCCCGGTGGTGGCTCCGTTGAATGTGTTGCGGGCGCAAGATCGTGAACGCTTGCACTTGGATATGGACAGTTACCAGGCGCGCGCGCTGCGGCTAACTGACGCACAGGAAGTTTGGCGCGACAAGTTGGCGAGCATTTATGCCGAGGAGGAATTTGCGCCGACAACAGACCCGGAGCAGCAGCTTTATGATGGTTTTATCGGCGATCGCGATCGGCGCTTATGTGAACAAGTACGCAACGCTGAACCTGCGCAACTAGCACATCAGCAGTGGCCGTTCGACGATCATCGCCTGCCCGAATTATTATTTCGCTACCGTGCGCGCAACTTTCCCGAGACCTTGAATAACGAGGAGCAACAACGCTGGAAATTATTTTGCCAGCAGCGTTTGTCGGACGCTGAGCTGGGCGCGCCGATTACCCTTGAGGGATTTAATCAGGCACGCCTGGAGTTGGCGGCAAGTGCCACGCCGTATCAGTTGCAGGTGTTGGCGCAGTGGCAGGAATATGCCGACGCTTTAGCGGCCCGGTTCAATTTGTAATCGGGGCCCTAGAGTATTTTCAGGCAATAAAAAACGCCAGCGAGCTGGCGTTTTCAAAGTGTCGCGTATCAGGCCGCAGCCCGATGGGGCTTAGCCCAGCAGGGTAGCCCAACCTTCAACCACGTCACCGCCCCACTTGGCTTTCCACTCTTTCAGAGTCTTGTGGTTGCCACCTTTGGTTTCAATCACTTCGCCGTTGTGTGGGTTCTTGTATTGCTTGACCTTGCGAGCACGCTTGGTGCCGGTAGTTTTCACGGCGCCACGTGGAGCCTTAACTTTCGACTCTGGGTCCAGCAGCGCGATGATGTCACGCAGGGACTTGGAGTATTCACCCATCAGGGTGCGCAGTTTGCCTTCGAATTCCAGCTCAGTTTGCAGCTTGTCGTCTTGGGACAGGTTCTTCAAGCGGGCTTGCAGCTCTTTGATAGCTTCTTCGGTGGCACGGTATTCGTTGATCAGGGACATGTGGACTACCTTATGTAGAGCGCTGATTGACAGGAAGTGGGTCAATAATAGTCAGGCCAAATCCTCAAGTAAACATTTAAGGGTGTATTTATGTGAATTGCGTTGAATGTTTGTGGCAATGCAATGCGTTGGAGTTAATTAATAGGGCATACGCGGCAAAGATAATCTACGTAAGAAAAGCATAATTGCCCGATTTTGCGCGTGAACGTTCATATAGCGCTGGTAAAACCTTACGCTATTAAGGGGCGTATCGCTGCCAGGCCACCAGAATAAGCCTCGACGGATACTGCAGTTTTTCTGCGTAGTGGCTAGAATGGCGGCCTTTGCGAAGTTCTGGAGTTTTCCCCTAATGCGCACTTTTCGGCTGGTGATTGCTTGCCCGGACCGGGTTGGTATCGTTGCCAAAGTCAGTAACTTTCTGGCCTCCCACAACGGCTGGATCACCGAGGCGAGCCATCACTCGGACAATCTCAGCGGTTGGTTCTTCATGCGTCACGAGATTCGTGCCGACTCGCTGCCCTTTGGCCTTGATGCCTTCCGCGAGGCGTTTGCGCCGATTGCCGAAGAGTTTTCGATGACCTGGCACATCACCGACACCGAGCAGAAAAAACGCGTGGTGCTGATGGCCAGCCGCGAATCCCACTGCCTGGCGGACTTGCTGCACCGCTGGCACAGCGATGAGCTGGACTGCGAGATCGCCTGCGTGATTTCCAACCACGACGACCTGCGCAGCATGGTTGAGTGGCATGGCATCCCGTACTACCACGTGCCGGTCAACCCGCAGGACAAGGAACCGGCGTTCGCCGAGGTGTCCCGCCTGGTCAAGCAGCACGAAGCCGACGTCGTGGTGCTGGCGCGCTACATGCAGATCCTTCCGCCGGAGCTGTGCAGTGCCTACGCTGGCAAGGTGATCAATATCCACCACAGCTTTCTGCCGTCGTTTGTCGGCGCCAAGCCGTATCACCAGGCATCGCTGCGTGGTGTGAAGTTGATTGGTGCGACCTGCCACTACGTGACCGAAGAGCTGGACGCCGGCCCGATCATCGAGCAGGACGTGGTCCGCGTGAGCCACAGCGACAGCATCGAAGACATGGTGCGTTTCGGCCGTGACGTCGAGAAGATGGTGTTGGCCCGTGGCCTGCGTTACCACTTGGAAGACCGCGTGCTGGTTCACGGTAACAAGACTGTGGTGTTCTGATCACCGAGTGGTGATTGAAGAATGAAGGGCCTGGGCGTTAAATCGTCCCAGGCCCTTTTTTTTGCCTGCCCTCAAGGAGTGGACCATGAGCGATCCGTTGGACAAAGCCACATCCAAAGCCCCGGCGACGCTGGGGGAGGGTTGTTTGAGCCGCTATGACCCGGATGACCTCGACAGTGAGGACGGCACCGATTTTCCCGGTGCCGCCGAACTGTGGGCGCGTGAGCAGGGCAAGCCTGCACACGGGTCAGATGCGGAAGCTGCCGACCAACTGCTTGAGCCGCCCGGCCTGTTGCTCAAGGTCGGCACAGGCACGCAAGGTTGACTGCAGGTTTTCCACACCTTCCTGGTTGAGGGTGTTGATCTCGGTGATGTCCATGTTGATCGACTCCACCACCGAGGTCTGTTCCTCGGTAGCGGTGGCGACCGACTGGTTCATGCCGTCGATTTCGCCGATACGTTGGGTCACGCTGTTCAGGCGTTCGCCAGCGAGGTTGGCAATCTCCACGCTGTCCTGGCTGTGACGCTGGCTTTCGCTCATGGTACTGACCGAGTCCCGTGCACCGACTTGCAGCTCTTCGATCATGGTTTGCACCTGTTGCGCCGATTCCTGGGTGCGATGGGCCAGGTTGCGCACTTCATCGGCGACCACGGCAAAGCCACGGCCAGCTTCCCCGGCGCGGGCGGCTTCGATGGCGGCGTTGAGCGCCAGCAGGTTGGTTTGCTGGGAGATGCTGGTGATGACTTCGAGAATTTGCCCGATGTTCACCGTTTTGCTGTTAAGTGCTTCGATATTGGTGCTCGAAGCGCTGATCATCGCCGATAGCTGCGTCATCGCCTTGATGTTGCGCTCCACCACTTGCTGACCATCTTCCGCCAGGCTGCGCGCATCGCTGGCCTGGCTGGAGGCCTGCGCGGCGTTACGGGCGATTTCCTGGGCGGCGGCCCCCAGTTGATTGATGGCGGCAGCCACGCTGTTGGTGCGGTTGGCCTGTTCGTCGGAATTGACCATTGATGAGTTGGACGCGCTGACCACACGCAGGGCCACTTCATTGACCTGCCCGGTGGCCGAGGACACTTCGCGGATCGACGTATGAATACGCTCGACGAAGCGGTTGAACGCGTTGCCCAGGGTGCCGAATTCGTCGTGGTTCTGGATGGTCAGGCGGCGCGTCAGGTCGCCTTCGCCATCGGCGATGTCCTGCATGGCGCGGGTCATCAGGTGCAACGGTTGCAGCAGCACACGGATCAGCATGCCAAGCAGGGCGATGATGATCACCACGGCAATGAGGGTGGCGATCACCGCCGAGGTGCGAAATTCGCTGAGCATGGCGAAGGCTTTGTCTTTATCCACCGAAATTCCGAGATACCAGTTCACCGACGGCAAGCCTTTGATCGGTGTGAAGGTGACGATGTTGTCCTTGCCGTTGGCCTCGACCTCGCTGAAGTCGCTGCTGATTTTCGGGGTGTTTTTGGGGTAGACGTCGGCCAGGGTCTTCATCACCAGGTTTTTGTCCGGGTGCACCAGGACCTTGCCGTCGGCACTGACCAGGAAGGCGTAGCCCATGCCGCCCAGGTCCAGCGCGCCAATGTTGTCCACCAGGGTTTGCAGGCTCAGGTCACCGCCCACGACGCCGATGCTTTGGCCGGACTTGATGCTGGGGGTGGCGATGGAAATGATCAATTTGCCAGTAGCGGCGTCGATGTAGGGTTCGGTCAGGGTCGAACCGTTACTGCTCTGGGCGCCCTTGTACCAGGGGCGAACGCGGGGGTCGAAGCCGTCCGGCATTTTGGTGTCGGGGCGGATGGTGAAGGCGCCCGTGCTGTCGCCTACGTAGGTTGCCATGAACGAGGAGGTCAGGGTTTTCTGATCCAGCAGGCTGCCGACCACACTCGGCTCGGGGTTGATGGCGATGTTCTGTGCGGCGTTTTCCACCAGGGCAATGCGCCCGGTGAGCCAGGTTTGAATGTTGCCTGCGGTGACGTCGCCCATTTCATTCAGGTAGCTGTTGAGGTCGTTGCGAATGGCGTTGCGTTGCAGGTAGTCGTTGTAGAGGGTAAACAGCGCGAATGCGGCGACGACTATAAGGGAGGCTGCAAGCAGGATTTTATGGCTGAAGCGTAGATTTTTATTCATGGCTTGTAGGGGTCCGCTAAGGTCTTAATATCCGATGCGCGTCCTTGTGGGAGGCGCAGAATGGCAGCGTCAAAAAAGGTGTGATATTGCTTGTGATAGCTCCGCTGGCTCCTGTGGGAATTATCTGACCTATTTTTAGACTTTGTGGGTCTCACATCTGTCTGTATCGACCTCGCGTTATTAAAGCTTAATCATGGGAGACAAAATGTCTGACTCCACGCAACTCCTGATCGGCGCAGACCTTGAAGGCCAGCCCATCGCCCAGGCCATGCGCCTGGGCAATCGCCACGGGCTTATCGCCGGTGCCACCGGCACGGGCAAGACCGTCACCTTGCAGCGTCTGGCCGAGGCGTTCAGCGATGCCGGTGTGGCGGTGTTTGCCGCTGACATCAAGGGCGATCTGTGTGGCCTGGGTGCCGCCGCCAACCCCCAGGGCAAAGTGGTCGAGCGCATTGCCGGCATGCCTTTCCTTAACTACACGGCCAAGGCTTATCCGGTCACGTTGTGGGATATACACGGGCAGTCTGGTCATCCTTTGCGTACCACCATCAGCGAAATGGGCCCGTTGTTGCTTGGCGCCCTGTTGGAGCTGACGGACAGCCAACAATCGGCGCTCTACGCGACATTCAAGATGGCCGACCGCGAAGGTCTGTTGCTGCTGGACTTGAAGGACCTCAAGGCGCTGCTCAACCACTTGCGTTATCACCCGGAGTTGCTGGGCGACGATGCCGCGCTGATGACCACCGGCTCCAGCCAGGCGCTGTTACGGCGCCTGGCGGTGTTGGAGCAGCAGGGCGCCGAAGCCTTGTTTGGCGAACCGGCCCTGCAACTTGAAGATATTCTGCAACCCGCCAGCGACGGACGGGGGCGCATCCACCTGCTGGACGCCAGCCGCCTGGTACACGAGGCGCCGAAGGTCTACGCGACGTTCCTGTTGTGGCTGCTGGCGGAGTTGTTCGAACAACTGCCAGAGCGTGGCGATGCAGACAAACCGCTGCTGGCGCTGTTTTTCGATGAGGCGCATTTGTTGTTCGCCGACACGCCCAGGGCCCTGCAAGAGCGCTTGGAGCAGGTGGTGCGGTTGATTCGTTCGAAAGGGGTAGGGGTGTATTTCGTCACCCAGTCCCCGGGTGACCTGCCGGACACGGTGCTCGCGCAGCTCGGCCTGCGTATCCAGCACGGCCTGCGCGCGTTCACCACCAAAGAGCAGAAGTCTCTGCGGGCGGTGGCAGATGGTTTCCGACCGAACCCCGCGTTCGATGCTCTGGCGGTGTTGACCGAGTTGGGCACGGGTGAGGCGTTGGTGGGCACCTTGCAGGAAAAAGGCACGCCGGAAGTCGTCCAGCGCGTGTTGGTTGCGCCGCCGCAATCGCGGATCGGGCCGTTGAGCGAGGTTGAACGCGTGGCATTGATCGCCAGTTCGCCGTTGCAGGGGCGCTATGACAAGCCGATCGATCGCGAATCAGCCTACGAAGTGCTGATGGCGCGCAAGGAGCTGGGGCCGACCGAGGAGGCCAAGCCGGCCGAAGAAGAGCCGAGTTTTACCGACAAGGCCGGAGCGTTTCTGGGAACGGCAGCGGGCAAGGCGTTGAAATCCGCCATGCAGCAGGCTGCCAATCAGATGGGGCGGCAGCTGGTGCGGGGGTTGCTGGGGTCGTTGCTTGGCGGCAGCAAGCGCAAGTAACGGCTCAGGCCTTGGGCTTGGCGTGGGCGGCGAGCCGCTCAAGCGCTGCGCGCAGGCCTGGATCGCTGATCCCGTCGGCCGTTGCCTGAATGGTTTCGGCCGCGTTTTCCGACAAATCCATGGTGTGCCCCACCGCGCCCTGCTGGACAGTGGGCGGTTGCACCTTGAACTGGATGCGCGTCAGGCTGGCGAACTCATCAAATGCCATCAATTGGCGTTGCAGGCGCTTCTGTTGATAGCGCAGGCGGGTGGCCCAATGGCCATCTGTGACAATGAGTAGCAGGTTGCCCTCGCGCCACGACGCCACATGACAATGTTCACGTGCGGCCGGTTGCAGTTGGCTTTCGACCAGGCGCTGCAGATGGCCCAGGCGTTGTGCATGGCCAAAGATGGCTTTCAACGGCTTGGCTTCGCGAAGCAACGCGCCGGGAGCGCGGGCTGTAAGGGGGCGAAATGCCATTATTGGACACCTAAAGTAACAGAGCGGCCATCTTAGCAGAAAGCGCCTGTACGCCCCCAAGCCATGCGCTGAAGGGGTAAAGCCCGTGAAATCAATAGTTAACTTCTGTGCTCCATGGGTTGAAAGTCCGGTAAAAGCCCTTATTTTAAACAAGCCCTCTCACCGCCCCATGCCTGCATCGGGGAACAACGCCACTTTCCTCACCCACGATTCCGGGTAGAATGCGCGTTCGCATGCGGCCGTGAGGGCTGCTCGGGCCACTCACGGTGCGCCCTCCATCCCTATGTGTGGAAGAACCTGCCGATATGTTTGCGCCTTTGTTAAAGAAACTTTTTGGAAGCAAGAATGAGCGCGAAGTCAAACGCATGCTCAAGACGGTGCAGCTGGTCAATGCCTTCGAAGAGCAGATGGTTGCCCTTTCGGACGAGCAATTGCGCGCCAAGACCGAAGAGTTCAAGGCCCGCATAGCCAAAGGTGAAACCCTCGACAAGCTGCTTCCCGAAGCCTTTGCGGTCGCCCGTGAAGCCGGCAAGCGTGTCATGGGCATGCGCCACTTCGACGTCCAGTTGATCGGCGGCATGACCTTGCATGAAGGCATGATTGCCGAAATGCGTACCGGTGAAGGCAAGACCCTGGTGGCAACGCTGGGTGTTTACCTCAACGCACTGTCCGGCAAGGGCGTGCACGTTGTGACGGTGAACGACTACCTGGCTCGCCGGGACGCCAACTGGATGCGCCCGCTGTATGAATTCCTCGGCCTGACCGTCGGCGTTGTCACGCCGTTCCAGCCGCCGGAAGAGAAACGCGCCGCCTACGCCGCCGACATCACCTACGGCACCAACAACGAATTCGGTTTCGACTACCTGCGCGACAACATGGCGTTCAGCATGGAAGAAAAATTCCAGCGCGAACTCAACTTTGCCGTGATCGACGAAGTCGACTCCATCCTCATCGACGAAGCCCGTACCCCGCTGATCATCTCTGGCCAGGCCGAAGACAGCTCGCGCCTGTACACCGAGATCAACAAGTTGATCCCGCGCCTGGAGCAGCACATCGAGGAAGTCGAAGGCGTGGTGACCAAAGAAGGTCATTTCACCATCGACGAGAAGACCCGCCAGGTCGAACTCAACGAAGCCGGTCACCAGTTCGTCGAAGAAATGCTGACCCAGATCGGCGAGCTGGCCGAGGGTGAAAGCCTGTACTCGGCGCACAACCTGGGCCTGTTGACCCACGTGTATGCCGGGCTGCGTGCCCACAAGCTGTTCCATCGCAACGTTGAATACATCGTGCAGGACGGCCAGGTCGTGCTGGTCGACGAGCACACCGGCCGTACCATGCCAGGCCGCCGTCTGTCCGAAGGCCTGCACCAGGCCATCGAAGCGAAGGAACACCTCAACATCCAGGCTGAAAGCCAGACGTTGGCGTCCACCACCTTCCAGAACTACTTCCGTCTGTACAACAAACTGTCCGGCATGACCGGTACGGCCGACACCGAAGCGTTCGAATTCCACCAGATCTACGGTCTGTCGGTGGTGGTTATCCCGCCGAACAAGCCACTGGCGCGTAAGGACTACAACGACCTGGTGTTCCTGACCGCCGAAGAGAAGTACGCGGCGATCATCAACGACATCAAGGACGGCATGGCCAAGGGCCGTCCAATCCTGGTGGGTACCGCCACCATCGAGACTTCCGAGCATGTGTCCAACCTGCTCAACAAGGAAGGCATCGAGCACAAGGTCCTCAACGCCAAGTTCCACGAAAAAGAAGCCGAGATCATCGCCCAGGCCGGTCGCCCAGGCGCACTGACCATCGCCACCAACATGGCGGGTCGTGGTACCGACATCCTGTTGGGCGGCAACTGGGAAGTGGAAGTCGCGGCCCTGGACAATCCGAGCCCCGAGCAGATCGCCCAGATCAAGGCCGACTGGCAGAAGCGCCACCAGGCCGTGCTGGAATCCGGTGGCTTGCAGGTGATCGCTTCCGAGCGTCACGAATCGCGCCGTATCGACAACCAGCTGCGTGGCCGTGCCGGTCGCCAGGGTGACGCCGGCTCCAGCCGCTTCTACCTGTCCCTGGAAGACAGCCTGATGCGCATCTTCGCCTCGGACCGCGTGAAGAACTTCATGAAGGCCCTGGGCATGCAGTCCGGTGAAGCGATCGAGCACCGTATGGTGACCAACGCCATCGAGAAGGCGCAGCGCAAGGTTGAAGGGCGCAACTTCGATATTCGTAAGCAACTGCTCGAGTTCGATGACGTCAACAACGAACAGCGTAAAGTGATCTATCACATGCGTAACACGTTGCTGGCCGCCGACAACATTGGCGAGACCATCGCCGATTTCCGTCAGGACGTGCTCAACGCCACTGTCAGCGCGCACATTCCGCCACAGTCGCTGCCTGAGCAGTGGGATGTGGCCGGTCTGGAAGCAGCGTTGAAGAGCGATTTCGGCGTGGATCTGCCGGTTCAGCAATGGCTGGACGAAGACGACCACCTGTACGAAGAAACCCTGCGCGAAAAACTGATGGCCGAATTGCTGGCCGCGTACAACGAGAAAGAAGAGCAGGCGAGTGCCGAAGCACTGCGCACCTTCGAGAAGCAAATCGTACTGCGCGTGCTGGACGACCTGTGGAAAGACCACCTGTCGACCATGGACCACTTGCGTCACGGCATCCACCTGCGCGGCTACGCCCAGAAGAACCCGAAGCAGGAGTACAAGCGCGAGTCGTTCACGCTGTTCTCCGAACTGTTGGATTCGATCAAGCGCGATTCGATTCGCGTGCTGTCCCACGTTCAGGTGCGTCGCGAAGACCCGATCGAGGAAGAAGCTCGCCTGCGCCAGGAAGCCGAGGCACTGGCTGCGCGCATGCAGTTCCAGCACGACGAAGCGCCGGGCCTGGACGCCCCAGAGGTGTTGGGCGAAGAGGTCGATGTGGCCTTGGCTCAAACCCCGGTTCGCAACGACCAGAAACTGGGCCGCAACGAGCTGTGCTACTGCGGTTCGGGCAAGAAGTTCAAACACTGCCACGGCCAGATCGAATAAGATTTCGCCCTGACGCTGCAACACCTTGCGCCGCGACCGGCCTGTGCCGTCGCGGCGTTTTGCCATTAATTTCACCGTCGCTTACGACGGCACAGACATCACCTATTTTTTAAGGAGCGCATTCATGGCTGTTGGTCTTGGTCCTTTGCCCACTTTGCACCCGGTTGCCGGTTTTGAACTCGGTATCGCTTCGGCCGGCATCAAACGCCCAGGGCGCAAGGATGTGGTGGTGATGCGCTGTGCCGAAGGCTCGACCGTCGCCGGTGTGTTCACCCTCAACGCGTTCTGCGCTGCGCCGGTGATCCTGGCCAAGCAGCGTGTTGCCGGGACTATCCGTTACCTGCTGACCAACACTGGCAACGCCAACGCCGGCACCGGCGAGCCTGGCCTGGTAGCGGCTGCGCGTACCTGCGCCAAGCTGGCCCAACTGACTGGCGTGGACGCCAGCCAAGTGCTGCCGTACTCCACCGGCGTGATCGGCGAGCCGCTGCCCGTCGAGAAGATCGAAGGCGCACTGCAAGCCGCGCTGGACGACCTGTCTGTGGATAACTGGGCCGCCGCCGCCACCGGCATCATGACCACCGACACCCTGCCAAAAGGCGCCAGCCGCCAGTTCGTGCATGATGGCGTGACCGTCACCGTGACCGGCATCAGCAAGGGCGCGGGCATGATCCGTCCGAACATGGCCACCATGCTCGGCTACATTGCCACCGACGCCAAAGTCTCCCGCGACGTGTTGCATAGCCTGATCCTCGACGGCGCCAACAAGTCGTTCAACCGCATCACCATCGATGGCGACACCTCGACCAACGACTGCTGCATGCTGATCGCCACCGGCCAGGCCAACCTGCCGGAGATCACCGAGGCCAGCGGCCCGCTGTTCGCGGCGTTGAAGCAGGCGGTGTTCGAAGTGTGCATGGACGTGGCCCAGGCCATCGTGCGTGACGGCGAAGGCGCAACCAAGTTCGTCACCGTAGAAGTCAACGGCGGCGGCAATCACCAGGAATGCCTGGACGTGGGCTACACCGTGGCGCACTCGCCGCTGATCAAGACCGCACTGTTTGCTTCCGACCCCAACTGGGGCCGTATCCTTGCGGCCGTCGGTCGTGCCGGCGTGCCAGACCTGGACGTGAGCAAGATCGACGTGTTCCTCGGTGACGTCTGCATCGCCAGCCGTGGCGCGCGTGCCGAAACCTACACCGAAGCCCAGGGCTCGGCCGTGATGCAGCAGGAAGAAATCACCATCCGCATCGAGCTGGGTCGCGGCGATTGCAGCGAAACCATCTGGACCACTGACCTGTCCCACGAGTACGTGAAGATCAACGCGGAATACCGCACCTGATCGCAGAGAGGATGAACGCGGTGAAACGAGTGCATGTAGCAGCAGCGGTGATCCGCGGTGTCGATGGCAGGATTTTGCTGGCGCGCCGCGCAGACACTCAGCATCAGGGCGGCCTCTGGGAGTTTCCCGGTGGCAAGGTGGAGGCCGATGAGTCGGTCGCCACCGCGCTGTCCCGCGAATTGCAGGAAGAACTGGGTATCCAGGTCACCACGGCGCGGCCGCTGATCCAGGTGCAGCATGACTACCCGGACAAGCAGGTGTTGCTGGATGTCTGGGAAGTCTCGGCCTTTACCGGCGAGCCCCATGGTGTGGAAGGGCAACCGCTGGAATGGGTGGCGCCCCGGGACCTGCCGAACTATGAGTTCCCGGCGGCCAATGCGCCGATTGTGGCTGCGGCGCGTTTGCCTGCCGAGTACCTGATCACTCCTGGTGAGCTGGAAACACCGACGCTGTTGCGTGGCCTTCAGAAAGCCATTGCCGGCGGCATCAAGCTGGTCCAACTGCGTGCGCCCAACGGCTACGATCCCAAATATCGTGACCTGGCGGTGGATGCGGTTGGCCTGTGTGCCGGCAAGGCGCAATTGATGCTCAAGGGCCCGTTCGAATGGTTGGGGGATTTTCCTTCAGCCGGCTGGCACATGACCTCGGCGCAATTGCGTAAATACGCCAGCAAAGGTCGACCGCTGCCTAAAGATCGTTGGTTGGCGGCGTCGTGCCACAACGCTGAAGAGCTGGCGCTGGCGGAATTGATGGATGTGGATTTTGTCACGCTGTCGCCGGTGCAACCGACCCAGACTCATCCTGACGCGCAGCCGTTGGGTTGGGAGCAGGCCGCGCAGTTGATCAGCGGCTTCAGCAAGCCGGTGTTTCTGCTGGGTGGGGTTGGGCCGGCCGCGCGGGAAAAGGCTTGGGGCGCTGGGGCTCAGGGTGTGGCCGGGATCCGGGCATTCTGGCCTGAGGTTTGATGCGGTTCTGACTGGCCTCTTCGCGAGCAAGCCCGCTCCCACACTTGACCGAGTTCCGACATGAGAATGCGGTCGAATGTGGGAGCGGGCTTGCTCGCGAAGGCGTCAGATCCGGCACTGATTAATCAATGGGGTTTAGCGGCTGCCTGCCACAAAACCTCAGCAACACCCTGGCGTTTGGCAATAATCCGCGCCGCCACGAACAACAAATCCGACAACCGATTGATATACGCCAACCCCACGCCATCCAGTGGCTCAATCCCATTCAACTGCTGACACCGCCGCTCGGCACTACGCGCCAGGCTGCGGCACACGTGTGCCTGGGCGATCAACGCCGAGCCACCGGGCAGGATGAAGTTTTCCAGCGGCCCGACCTCCTCGTTCCAACGATCAATCGCCGCTTCCAATCGGTCCACTTCCGCCGCATTCAGCGCCTTGTACACTGGCATGGCCAGTTCACCGCCAAGGTCAAACAAGCGATGCTGGCACGGCGTAAGCACTTCGATCACATCTTTGAGTTGTGGGTGTTTGCCGCTCTGTTCTTCCAGATTGGCCAGCAATAGCCCCAGTTGACTATTGAGCGTATCCACCTCGCCAATCGCCTCCACGCGCGGGTGGTCCTTGGGCACGCGGCGGCCGTCACCGAGGCCGGTTTCGCCCTTGTCGCCGGTGCGGGTGTAGATCTTCGACAGGCGAAAGCCCATGGTCATTGCTCCAGTTGGGTGAGTTCGTAAGGCGGCAGTTGGCTGCCCGCCAGGGGTAGGCGCAAGGTGAAGCAAGTGCCTTGGCCGAGGGTCGATTGCACTTCCATCTGGCCCTTGTGGTTGTTGGTGATGATGAAGTACGACACCGATAGTCCAAGCCCGGTGCCCTGGCCGATTTCCTTGGTGGTGAAGAACGGCTCGAACGTGCGTTTGCGCACGTTTTCGCTCATGCCGATGCCGTTGTCTTCCACCTGGATCTCCGCCCACGGTGGGTTGAGGCGCGTGCGCAGGATGATGCGTCCGGGCTCGCGGTCGTCTTCACGCAGGTGAATGGCCTGGGCGGCGTTCTTGAGCAGGTTGAGCAACACTTGCTCAAGCTCGTTGGCGGTGCCGGGCACGGGGCCCAGTTGCGGGTCGAACTGGCGGACGATGGCCTGGCCCTTGAAGTCGAAGCCGATGGTCAGGTCGAAATCATTGCCAGCGATTTCCACGGCTTGATCGATCAGCGCGGGCAGGTCGCAGGGCGCCATCTGCCGGTTGCTGCGGCGACTGAAACTGAGCATGTGGGTCACGATTTTCGCTGCGCGCGCGCCGGCCTGCTGGATGCCGTCGAGTAGTTGCGGCACTTCACGGCTTTGCAGGTAGCGGTTCACCGTGTCCAACTCGACGCCGACCTGTTCGGCGTGTTCGAGGTTCTTGGGCAGGTCCGGTGACAAGCGGCGGCGGATGTTCTGCACGTTATGCAGGATCGCCCCCAGTGGGTTGTTGATCTCATGGGCCATGCCGGCGGCCAGCCCGCCGACCGAAAGCATTTTCTCCGACTGCACCATCATTTCTTCCAGGGACAGGCGCTGGGTGATGTCGTCGATGCGGATCACCACCCCGCGCCCGGCGCCGCCCATCAGCGGGTAGAAGGTCAGGGCGTAGTGTTTGGGCTCGTCGTCCTTGATCCAGGTAACGCGCTCGATGCGTTCCACGGTGTGCTGTTCCACTGTGGCCTTGATCTGCGGCAGGTATGGCTTGAGCGGCTGGAACGCAAGGAAGATCGGTTGGTTCAGCGCTTCATCCAGGCGTGTGCCGGAGAGCGCGCTGGCCTCCTGGTTCCACTGGGTGACGTAGAGCTGTTCGTCGAGGGCGATCAGGGCCGACGGCATGGAGTCGATGATGCTATTGAGGTAGTTCTGGAAACCCGTGAGCTTTTTCTCGATCTTGCTGCGCACCTGTACTTCGAGTTCCAGCTTGCGGTTGGTGTGGCGGGTTTCTTCGGCCAGGCCCTGGGCTTGGGCGTAGGCTTCCTGGGAGTCGTCCCGCGCGCGCTTGAGCTGCTGCTCGCGGGCTTCGATGCGCGACAGCATGGTGTTGAAGGCTTCGGCCAGGCTGCCGATTTCATCGTGGTTGCCGCGCCCGGCACGCAAGGCGTAGTTCTCTTCGCGGGTAACCTGGCGCGACAGTTCTTCCAACTCATGGATCGGCCGGGTGATCAGGCGTTTGATCTGCCGGGCGATGACCAACCACAACAGCACACTGAAAATCAGGATGCCCAGGCTCGCGGTCAAGGTGCCGGTATAGAACGCTACCGGCAGCTCGCTGCTGGCGACCAGCAGCAAATGCCCGGATGGCTGGCCCGGACGGGGCAGGGTGATGACCTGGTTGCTGCGAAACTCGGTGGCGCGCCAGGCCTCGATATGCCGGTAGTTGTCCGGCAGGTGCAGGCGGTCGCCATGTTGCAATTGCGCCAGGCGGTTGCCTTCGCTGTCATACAGGGCGGCGGCGCGCAGCGGTGAGTAGCTGGTCAGCTCGTTGAGCAGGGCGTCGGCTTTGGCCGGGGATTCCAGGGCTTCGGCGGCCAGGGCCGGGTTGGAGACCAACCGACCGATGGCTTGGAGTGCCTGGGGGGCCATGCTCTCCTGGGAGATCCAGTAGGCGGCGCTGATAAACGTGAGGTTGGCCACCAGCAATACAGTGGTCAGCAGCACCAGCAGGGCGGCGAGCAGTTTCTGCCCGACCGGTAGATTTTCAAGACGCTGGCGCAGCGGCATCAGGGTTTTCCCAGGTGATAGACAGGCGGGCAGGGTAGCGCGTGGTTCAGTCGCGGGGCAATCCGCGTGCATGCAACTGCTCGACCAGGCGCATTTGCACTTGTTGCAGGTGCGGCAGATTCAATTGGTGACGGGCCGCCGCCTGGCAAGCATAGCCCAACAGGTAGCTGATTTCGGTGCGCCGGGCGTTGGCCACGTCTTGGTACATCGAGGAGTAATTGGCTGCAGTCGCCTGGATTACCCGTACCACCTCGCTGTGCAGGTCTTGTGCGGCGACGGGCTGGCCGCAGCATTCGAGCAACTCGCTCAATTCCGCGCAGAGGGTCGCGACCTCACAGGCGTGGGCCTGCAAGCCGCCGTTGCGGCATTGGTAAAGCACCGTCAGCGGATTTATCGCACAGTTGAGTGCGAGCTTGCGCCACAGGCGGGTGAGGATGTCGGTGCTCCATTCGTGAGGGATTCCTGCGGCCTGTAGGTCTTCCAGCCACAGCGGCGGGGTGGGATGCCTGGCGTCACCCAGCCAGGTGTAGCCGTGGCCGGCGAACACCACACGCCAGTCGCCGTCGCGAAACGCGCCTTCGGTGCTGGAGGCATAGATGCAGCGGGCCTGGGGCAACTGGGTGGCAACGGCGTCCTGGCTGCCGAGGCCGTTCTGCAGCAGGATCAGTTCGGCGTCTGGCGCTAGCCGATGTTGCAGCTGTGCGACGGCGCTTTGCGCGTCGTAGGCTTTGCACGCCACCAGCAGGCGACGGATTGGCTCTGGGCTGTCGGGCGTTTCGGCGATCACCGGGTAGGTGTGTGCCACATCATGCTCCACCAGGGTCAGACCAGGCGTCGCCTGATAGCTGGCCAGGCGTGCCGCATCGCGCAGGATCAACCGCACGGGCACGCCCGCACGGGCCAGCCGCGTGGCCCAGAGGGTGCCAAGGCTGCCGGCGCCGAGAATATGCCAGGTGGTCGACATCAGATTTTGCTCCGTAGGGTCGCCCGCAGTGAACGAGGCGAAAGAACCGCTATAATGCTCCGGCATTTTAGCTCGGGCGCGCTCCATCTCTACTGAGCCCGCCCCTTATATTGGAGAAATGACATGCCTTCGTTCGACGTGGTATCCGAACTGGACAAACACGAAGTCACCAACGCCGTCGAGAACGCCGTCAAGGAACTGGACCGTCGCTATGACTTGAAAGGCAAGGGCAGCTTCGAATTCAAGGAAAAGGAACTGACCGTCAACCTGACCGCTGAAGCCGATTTCCAGCTGGAAGCGATGATCGAGATCCTCAAGCTGTCGCTGGTCAAGCGCAAGATCGATGCGCAGTGCCTTGAAATCAAGGACGCCTACGCCTCCGGCAAGCTGATGAAACAGGAAGCCGTGCTCAAGGAAGGCATCGACAAGGAGCTGGCGAAGAAGATCGTCGCTCATATCAAGGATGCCAAGCTCAAGGTCCAGGCTGCCATCCAGGGCGAGCAGGTGCGTGTCACCGGCAAGAAGCGTGACGACCTGCAAGAGGCCATCGCGGCCCTGCGCGCCAAGACCTTCGACATGCCGCTGCAGTTCAATAACTTCCGCGACTGATGGCACATCGCGGAACCTGGGGGCGTTTTTGACGTCCCACGCCCCAGAATCCGTGCCTACACTTGAGCCCTACGGGGCTCATTTGCGTTTTTAGGCAGTCAATAAAGCCGCACATCCGCCACATAGGAGAAGCTACATGGATTTGAACGCTGAAATGGATCACTTGATCAAGACCTCGCAGTCGTGGGTCCCGATGATCATGGAATACGGCAGCCGGGTGCTGCTGGCCGTCCTCACCCTGGCCATCGGCTGGTGGCTGATCAACATGTTGACCCACCGTGTGGGGCGCCTGCTGGCTCTGCGCAATGCGGACCTGGCCCTGCAACACTTCATCACCAACCTGGCCAACATCGCGCTGAAAGTCATGCTGATGGTCAACGTGGCGTCGATGATCGGCGTGGCAACCACCTCGTTCGTCGCCGCGATTGGTGCCGCGACTCTGGCCATCGGCCTGGCATTGCAGGGCAGCCTGGCGAACTTCGCCGGCGGCGTGCTGATTCTGCTGTTCCGCCCGTTCCGCATTGGTGACTGGATTGAAGCCCAGGGTACTTCGGGTACGGTCGACAGCATCCAGATCTTCCACACCGTGCTGCGCACCGGCGACAACAAGACGGTGATCATCCCGAACGGCAGCCTGTCCAACGGCATCATCACCAACACCAACCGTCAGCCGACCCGCAAGGTGGTATTTGATGTGGGTGTGGATTATGACGCCGACCTGCAGAAGGCCCGTGAGGTACTGCTGGAACTGGCGAAAGACCCGCGCGTGCTGGCAGACCCGGCCGCGGTGGCGGTGGTTTCGACCTTGGGCGACAGCTCTATCACTGTGTCCCTGCGTTGCTGGACCAAGACAGCGGACTATTGGGATGTGATGTTCATGTTCAATGAACTTGCCCGTGACCGTTTGAAAGCGGCGGGGATTGATATTCCGTTTCCACAGCGGGTTATTCGTGTGATGCAGGAAACTGCAGCTAAATAATGCCAGGTCAATTGCGCCGAACTTGGCTGAAAGGTCAGGTTCGAAGCTGCGAGTTTAATCTCGTTAGTTAGCTTGCTAGTTATTTATCCGCTGAAACAATACTGCAATAAAAAAGCCGCTCCCTTGTTTGCAGGGGAGCGGCTTTTTATTTAAGGCCGAAGCCTTACGTCATCGTTGTAATCAAGCAATCAATTACAGGATGTTCAGCGGGTATTGCGCGATCAGACGCAGTTCATCGAGCGAACCCGAGTAAACCTGATCAGACGAACGATAGGTCGCTTGACGTACGCGCAGGCTCAGGTCTTTGGCTGGACCGCTCTGGATCACGTATTTGGCTTCGATGTCGCGTTCCCACTCTTTACCGTTGCTGGTGCTGGCGATGTTGGCGCCGGTACCTTTCACGTAACGGGTCATGAAGCTCAGGCCAGGGATACCGAAGGTAGCCATGTTGAGGTCATAACGAGCCTGGTAGGACTTCTCACCTTCGGCGTTGAAGTCGGAACGGGCGATGGAGTTGGCCAGGAAGATCGTGCCGCCGCCGTCTACGCCGTAGGCGTATTGGCCGTCGCCGGTGACTTTCTGGGCTGCCAGGGTGAAGGTGTGAGCGCCGAGGGTGTAAGCACCCTGCAAGCTGAACGCACGGTTGTCGAGCTTGCTGCCGTCCTTGTCGGAACGTACCAGGCCAGCACCTTCGCTCTTGGTGTCGTAGATGTTGAAGTCTACGGCTACGGATTGGTCATCGCTCAGGGCGTGGGTCCAGTTCACGTTGGCGTAGATCTTCTTCCAGTAATCTTCCACTTTCGAGTAGTAGAGGCTGGTGGTGAACTCTGGGGTCCAGGAGTAAACGCCGCCGACGAAGTTGGCATCACGCAGGCCACGCTTGGAGCCAGGCTCGGAGCTGCTGATACTGTCCTTGTAGGTCTGGTCCTGGGCAACGATCGAGGTGAAGTGACCGGCTTCCAGTTTCAGATCTTTGATGTCGGTGCTGGTGATGGAAACGCCTTGCGGCAGTTCCGGCAGCAAGCGGCTGTCATCGGAGGCGAATACTGGAGCGGTGGTGTATTGATCGCCGACCTTCAGGACCGTGTTGGAGATACGGAACTTAACGGCAGCGCCGCCTTTGGAATAGTCGTCTTCCGAACGGCCGTCGGAGCCTTGAGGGAACAGGCCGGTACCGGCGCGACCCTTGCCGCTGTCGAGTTTGACGCCCAGCAGGCCGATCACGTCTACACCGACACCGATGGTGCCTTGGGTGTAACCCGAGCTGAACAGGCCGTGGAAACCAAGACCGGTTTCTTCGATACGGCTTTGAGTCGCATCGTGGTTACGGCGGTCACGGCTGAAGTACAGGGCGCGGGTCAGAATGCTGGCCGTGCTGTCTTCGATAAAGCCCTTGGAGTCGTCCTGGGCGGACGCCATTGCGAACTGCGAGGTGCCTGCTGAAACAGCCAGGGCGATCATGCTCCACTTCATCACGCGCATCGTGATTTGCTCCTTTGGTTTTTAGGAAGAGTACTGCCGTCCCACCTGTATTTTTGTCTGGGCGGCTCTTTCTTTTTGTGTCGGCGCAAAGTTATATCACGCTGACAATACTTGGCGATACTTGCCTATCTTTCCTTTCAGCTTCTTTACGAGGCTGTCGCAAATTGCTAGATCCATGTCGCAAATTCACAGTCCTGAATGTAGCGGGACTGACAACTTCAATGCTGTTTCCAAGCTTTTTAAAAGTTTGGATTCTTCCTGGTTAAACATTGAAACGCTGCTGTTCTTATCGCGTAACACCTGCTTCCAGGCGGGTGTCGTTGTCGACGATGTGAGGTTGAATGCAACAAGCGTGCACAAACCGGTAACCGAATGTCATTTTTTCGTGAAAGCCGTTATCTCAATGTAAAAACCGCATAAGCACGGGGTTTTTACGCCGTTTGGTTTGGGCTTGACGCCGGGCCATTACACCTGAACGGGGCCGCGCAAAACTTGCTCCAGAGCAAAACGTTACCGGTTCACCCCGCGAGTGGGTAAACGGCGGATCGCTTTGAGGCACAAGTGGGTCATTTTGGTGCGTCCCGCTGAGGCCCGTCTTAGCGTAGTTGAAATATCCGCCTGCATCGAAAAGGTGCAGTTGTTTTTCTCGGGTTGCATCGCACCTTCTGCATGGCGGGCCATTCGAAGGTATGCTGGGCGCCTGAAACTGACCTGCCAATACGGAGTGCCCGCGGTGTTCGCCTTAGACCAACGCCTGCAACAAGATACGCTGACCCTCGGGGATTTCCCCTTGTGCCGCCTGCTGCTGTCCAATGATTCGAATTACCCGTGGTTCATTCTTGTGCCGCGTATCAACGGTATCAGCGAAGTGTTTCAACTGGGTGTCGCCGATCAGCAGACGCTGTGGCAAGAGACCACAGCCCTGGCGCAACTTCTCAATGAAGGCCTGGCGGCGGACAAGATGAATATCGGCGCCCTTGGTAACGTGGTCAGTCAGCTGCACGTGCATGTGATCGTGCGCAAGCGCGATGACGCTGCCTGGCCTGCGCCGGTGTGGGGCAAACACCCCGCCGTGCCATATACCGCGGAGCAGGTTGCGGCCATTCGCGCCAGGTTGCGCACGCTGTTGCCTGCCGACTTCATCTTTACCCAGGGCTGAACCATGGATCTGCAAGACCGCGTCAACGACCTGGAAAGCCGCCTGGCCTTTCAGGACGATACTATCGAAACCCTCAATGACATCCTTGTCACCCAGCAACGGGCGGTCGAGCGTTTGCAATTGCAGATGACGGCACTGCTCAAGCGCCAGGAAGAAATGGGCGGCCAGTTCGAGACCTCCGAAGAAGAAGCGCCGCCGCCTCATTACTAAACAGGCGCGCAATAAAAAACCGCGATCCAGTCTGCACTGGATCGCGGTTTTTTTTGCTGCGAAGGCGTGGATCAGCGACGCGGCAGGGCCGCAATCACGTCTTCGGCTTGCAGGCCTTTGTCGCGGTTCATCACGGAGAACTCCACGCGCTGGCCTTCCACCAGGACACGATGGCCTTCGCCGCGAATGGCCCGGAAGTGGACGAAGATGTCGTCGCCCGAATCACGAGAAATAAAGCCGAAGCCCTTGGACGTGTTGAACCACTTGACCGTCCCGGTATCGCGGTTGGTCATGTCGTAGTTTTGCGAAGCGGCTGCAGGCGACGAACGGTAGAAACTGATTGCCAGGTGCAGAACGATGGCAACCACGGCAATTACCAGGCTGAGCAGGATGGCCGGGTGGCCACCGACTTCAGGCATGGGTGCCAGGAGGGTGAGGGTTTGTACGACAACGGTCAGTACCAGCAGTGCGCTGACCAGGTTTTGCAGTTGATGACGTGTGCCTTTGTTCCAGTAAGGGATCACCGGTGCCAGCGTCAGGTTAAGAAGGCCGAACAAGGCCAGGTACAGAGCGTCATATTGTTGCAGGTAGGGCAGGCTTTCAGGCTGCAGGCTCGGGATAAAGGACAGCAGCAAAGCTGCAACGCCCGTTAGCAGGTGGACGATTTTCAACATTTTGATTAACTCACGTTAAGACGGATCACAAGGAAGAGCTGACTGGCACGGTTCGCTTCTGAACAATGGGAGGCGTTGAGCACGTGCGCGGGTATCAGCCTATGTAACGTGCCGCAAACATTAACGGCAGCCACACGCCGCCTATTTAACAGCAAAGGCTGTGCCTACTCAAATCAAGCATTTGCGGGTGTTGCGGGAGACGCGGCGTTTATGCGGCAAACGCTTGTCCTAGACAGGTTTGGGTGTTTTGAGGGGTATTTCAAGAGTCTGCCTGAGCGCTGTAGCGCTTGCCCCACGCGGCCTGGCGAGCGGCAGAGGGGCGATTTGCCGCAGGTCACCGGGGTGTGTCGGGCTGCACAACACCGGGTCTCTTGCTAGAGTGGTCCTGCACCTGATCAATGAACGCTCGTCAATTGAAGGGGAAAAACATGGCAATCGATATTGGTATCAGTGAAGCAGACCGTAAATCCATCGTCGATGGGCTTTCGCGTCTGCTGTCCGATACCTACGTACTGTATCTGAAGACCCACAACTTCCACTGGAACGTCACGGGCCCCATGTTTCGTACGCTGCACTTGATGTTTGAGGAGCAGTACAACGAACTGGCGCTGGCGGTGGATTCCATTGCCGAACGTATCCGTGCCCTGGGTTTCCCGGCGCCGGGTGCCTATTCGATCTATGCTCGCCTGTCTTCCATCAAGGAGGAGGAAGGCGTGCCCAGCGCTGAAGAGATGATCAAGCAGCTGGTGGCGGGCCAGGAGGCGGTCACTCGTACCGCGCGTGGCATTTTTCCATTGCTCGACAAGGTCAGCGATGAGCCGACTGCCGACCTGCTGACCCAGCGCATGCAGGTCCACGAGAAGACCGCGTGGATGTTGCGTTCCCTGCTCGAAAACCAGTAGATACCTGCTTCGAGCGGCGCCACCCTGGCGCCGCTCGCTTGTTTCCCTGCGCTTCCTGGCGTTGTCCTACGACTATCAACTCCGCGTCTTCTGGCCGCTCCGCTCGTCCTGCTGTTTTATAGGCCCACTGTCCAACGGGAGTACCCCGTGGGCTGTTGTTTGGCAATGGAGTGTCAGGTGTATGTCACGCGGAGTGGGTAATGGAGTGATGGAGGCCTGTGGTTTCCATAAGATAAAGGTCGATCCCTTTGCAAAGGGGTTCGACATGGGGCTGTCCAAGCCCTTGTCCCGATCGGTCAGGCTCAATGGGTTTTCCACGTGCCTGCGGCTTGAGCAGATCTATTGGAATATCCTCACGGAAATTGCCAGGATCAATGCCTGTTCGGTCAGTGCGTTGCTGTCGTATGTCGATCGGGAAGTGCATTTGCGTTACGGGGGGGTGAAGAACTTCAGTGGTCTGGTCCGTGTGGTGTGTGTGGTTCACGCATTGAAGGGCCAGGTTGTGCCGCCGAACCCCGAGTAGCACGGCGGCCCCGAGGACGACCCGCTGCCCTGGCGGGCCGTGCTTAGGGCAGAAAGCCGGCTGCGCTGCCTTGATTTACCATATATAATCCCGCGCTTTGCTGCGCAGGCCGGGGCTGTTCTCCAAGGGCCAGGCGTGGCGCAGTAATGATCTGATCGCCGAGACATCGCCATGCCCATGTACGACTATCAATGTGCTTCCTGTGGTCATCAGTTGGAAGCCATTCAGAAGATCAGCGCAGCACCGTTGGTCGATTGCCCAGCCTGCCAGGCGCCGGAACTCAAGAAGATGTTGTCCATGCCGGGCTTTCGCCTGAGTGGCAGCGGCTGGTACGAGACCGATTTCAAGACCGGCTCGAAGAAGAATCTGGCGGGCGGCGACAAAGCAGACTGAGTTGAACTCTACGCGCAGGCTCCTGCATTATCCGTCCCCTGCTTTAATGTACGGTGACGAGGCAGGCCTCCACCGAATTTCGAATTACGAGAAGTGAAACCACTACCATGATGCGCAGCCACTATTGCGGCCAACTGAACGAGACCCTGGATGGTCAGGAAATCACCCTTTGCGGATGGGTTCACCGTCGCCGCGACCACGGCGGGGTGATCTTCCTCGATATCCGTGATCGTGATGGTCTGGCCCAGGTGGTGTTCGACCCGGACCGCGCCGAAAGCTTCGCCGCCGCCGACCGCGTGCGCAGCGAATACGTCGTGAAGATCACCGGCAAGGTTCGCCTGCGTCCGGCCGGTGCCGTGAACGCGAACATGGCCTCCGGTGCGATTGAAGTGCTGGGCTATGAACTGGAAGTGCTGAACGAGTCGGAAACCCCGCCGTTCCCACTCAACGAATACTCCGACGTGGGCGAAGAAACCCGCCTGCGCTACCGCTTCCTGGACCTGCGTCGTCCGGAAATGGCCGAGAAGCTGCGCCTGCGTTCGCGCATGACCACCAGCATCCGCCGTTTCCTCGACGAGAACGGCTTCCTGGACGTGGAAACGCCGATCCTGACCCGGGCCACCCCGGAAGGCGCGCGCGACTACCTGGTGCCGAGCCGTACCCATGCCGGTTCGTTCTTCGCCCTGCCGCAATCGCCACAGCTGTTCAAGCAACTGCTGATGGTCGCTGGCTTCGACCGTTACTACCAGATCGCCAAGTGCTTCCGCGACGAAGACCTGCGCGCCGATCGCCAGCCCGAATTCACCCAGATCGACATCGAGACCAGCTTCCTCGATGAAAACGAGATCATGGGCCTGACCGAAAAAATGATCCGCAACCTGTTCAAGGAAGTGCTGGATCTGGAGTTCGGCGATTTCCCGCACATGACCTTCGAAGAAGCCATGCGCCGCTACGGTTCCGACAAGCCAGACCTGCGCAACCCGCTGGAACTGGTAGACGTGGCCGACCAACTGAAGGAAGTCGACTTCAAGGTGTTCAGCGGCCCGGCCAATGACCCTAAATGCCGTATCGCCGCCCTGCGCGTACCTGGCGGCGCAAGCATGCCGCGCAAGCAGATCGACGACTACACCAAGTTTGTCGGCATCTACGGTGCCAAGGGCCTGGCTTACATCAAGGTCAACGAGCGTGCTAACGGTGTTGACGGTCTGCAATCGCCGATCGTGAAGAACATCCCGTTGGACAACCTGAACGCGATCCTCGATCGCGTTGGTGCAGTCGATGGCGACATCGTGTTCTTCGGCGCCGACAAGGCCAAGATCGTCAGCGAAGCCCTGGGCGCGCTGCGGATCAAGCTGGGTCACGACCTGAACCTGCTGACTTGCGAGTGGGCCCCGATGTGGGTCGTTGACTTCCCGATGTTCGAAGAGAACGACGACGGCAGCTTCAGCGCCTTGCACCACCCGTTCACCGCGCCGAAGTGCTCGCCGGCCGAGCTGGAAGCCAACCCGGCTGGCGCACTGTCCCGCGCCTACGACATGGTTCTGAACGGTACTGAGCTGGGTGGCGGTTCGATCCGTATCCACCGCAAGGAGATGCAGCAAGCGGTGTTCCGCCTGTTGGGCATCAACGAAGCGGAACAGGAAGAGAAGTTCGGCTTCCTGCTCGACGCCCTGAAATACGGTGCGCCGCCCCACGGTGGCCTGGCGTTCGGCCTGGACCGTCTGGTGATGCTGATGACCGGCGCCCAGTCGATCCGTGAAGTGATCGCCTTCCCGAAAACCCAGAGCGCTGCGGACGTCATGACCCAGGCTCCGGGTGTGGTGGATGCCAAGGCACTGCGCGAACTGCACATCCGCCTGCGTGAGACACCGAAGGCTGAGTAAGGCTGCGGCGTGAAAGCGCGTTGAGTTCTACGCAGTCTAAAAAAGGCGCATCTTCGGATGCGCCTTTGCGTTACAAGGGTTGCATCCTGCCTGGGGCAGGGTTGACAAGGTTTCTACAGAATTTCGGAGTTGTGTTATGGCTGGCCATTCCAAGTGGGCGAACATCAAGCACCGCAAAGAGCGTCAGGATGCCAAGAAAGGCAAGATTTTCACCAAGTGGATTCGCGAGCTGACTGTCGCTGCCCGCCAGGGCGGTGGTGACCCGGGCTCCAACCCGCGCCTGCGCCTCGCGCTGGACAAGGCCCTCGGCGCCAACATGAGCCGCGACATTATCGACCGCGCCGTGGCCCGTGGTGCCGGCGCTGCCGATACCGACGACATGGTCGAGCTGACCTACGAAGGCTACGGCCCGGGCGGCGTGGCGGTGATGGTCGAGTGCATGACCGACAACCGCAACCGCACTGCGGCGGCCGTGCGCCATGCGTTCAGCAAGTGCGGCGGCAACCTGGGCACCGATGGTTCAGTGGCTTACCTGTTCGAGCGTAAAGGGCAGATCACGTTCGCGCCGGGTACGGATGAAGACGCGCTGATGGAAGCGGCGATGGAAGCGGATGCCGACGACGTGGTCACCAACGACGATGGTTCTATCGACGTGTTCACCTCGTTTGCCAGTTTCTACGCCGTGCGTAACGCCCTGGAAACCGCCGGTTTCAAAGGTACCGACGCGGAAATCGTGATGCTGCCGACCACCAGCGCCGAACTGGACCTGGATGGCGCACAAAAAGTGCTGAAGCTGCTGGATATGCTCGAAGACCTGGATGATGTGCAGAACGTCTATTCCAACGCCGACATCCCGGAGGATGTGGCTGCACAGCTAGTCTGAGGTATGACGTCGATCAAAATGTGGGAGCGGGCTTGCCCGCGAATGCGGTGTACCAGTCGCTGAAAATGTTGACTGATCCACCGTCTTCGCGGGCAAGCCCGCTCCCACATTGGATCTCCTTTGTATCAAAATTGTTTTACCCAAACCGCAGGCGTTATGACTTTAATCCTAGGTATCGACCCCGGTTCGCGCATCACCGGTTTTGGCGTGGTGCAACAGACCCCGCGTGGCTGCATCTATGTCGCCTCGGGCTGTATCCGCACCGGGGCGGGCGAGCTGGCCGAGCGCCTGCAGATTGTTTATCGCGGCGTGCGTGAAGTGATCCAGACCTA
Source organism: Pseudomonas sp. FP2335 (assembly GCF_030687535.1). Classification (NCBI taxonomy): domain Bacteria; kingdom Pseudomonadati; phylum Pseudomonadota; class Gammaproteobacteria; order Pseudomonadales; family Pseudomonadaceae; genus Pseudomonas; species Pseudomonas sp. FP2335. Next base: position 4,767,675 of record NZ_CP117437.1, on the reverse strand, counting down.
TGGTCCGGTGACCATGGGCATCGAAAAGGTGTTCATGGCCAAAAACGCCGATTCGGCGCTTAAGCTCGGCCAGGCCCGTGGCGCTGCCATCGTCGCAGGTGCCGAGGAGGGCATGGAGATCGCCGAATACACCGCGACCCAGGTCAAGCAGGCCGTGGTCGGCACCGGCGCGGCGAACAAGGAACAAGTGCAGATGATGGTCATGCACATGCTCAAGCTCACCGCGAAGCCACAAATCGACGCCTCCGACGCACTGGCCATCGCCATTTGCCACGCGCACACCCGTTCCAGCCTGTTGCCTCACGGCCTGGGTACTGCACGCAGTCGTGGCGGGCGGCTGCGTCTCTGATAGCATCAGCGCAATCGTTTTTCCCGGTCAGGCCTTTTATCTGACCTCAAGCTTTAAGGATTTGAACCGTGATTGGACGCTTGCGCGGCACCCTGGCTGAAAAACAGCCGCCGCACCTGATTCTGGATGTAAACGGGTTGGGGTATGAGCTGGAAGTGCCCATGACCACCCTGTATCGCCTGCCGTCGGTCGGCGAGCCGATTACGCTGCACACCCACCTGGTGGTGCGCGAAGATGCGCAATTGCTCTATGGTTTCATTGGCAAGCGCGACCGTGATTTCTTCCGCGAGCTGATTCGCCTCAATGGTGTCGGGCCGAAACTGGCGCTGGCGTTGATGTCGAGCCTGGAAGTGGATGAGCTGGTGCGCGCCGTCTCGGCCCAGGACACGTCGGCGCTGACCAAGGTGCCGGGGGTTGGCAAGAAGACCGCCGAGCGCTTGCTGGTCGAACTCAAGGACCGCTTCAAGGCCTGGGAAGTCGTGCCAAGCATGTTCGCCCTGGTGCCGAACCAGCCGGATATGCCGGCGGCCCAGGTCGCCAGCGCCGAGAGCGATGCTGTCAACGCGCTGATTTCCCTGGGCTACAAGCCCCAGGAAGCCAGCAAGGCCGTGTCGGCCATCAAGGACAAGAACCTGAGTGCCGAAGACATGATCCGCCGCGCCCTGAAGGGAATGATTTAAGTGATTGAAGCTGATCGTCTGATTGCGGCCACCGGTCCGCGTGACCGTGAAGAAGTCCAGGACCGCGCCATCCGCCCGTTGAGCCTGGCCGACTACATCGGCCAGCCCTCCGTGCGCGAGCAGATGGAGCTGTTCATCCAGGCTGCGCGCGGGCGCAGTGAGTCCTTGGACCACACGCTGATCTTTGGCCCGCCGGGCCTGGGTAAAACCACGCTGGCCAACATCATTGCCCAGGAAATGGGCGTGTCGATCAAGTCCACGTCCGGCCCCGTGCTGGAGCGTCCGGGTGATCTGGCGGCGTTGTTGACCAATCTTGAGCCCCACGACGTGCTGTTTATCGACGAGATTCATCGTCTGTCACCCATCGTCGAGGAAGTGCTGTACCCGGCGATGGAGGATTTCCAGCTCGACATCATGATCGGCGAAGGCCCGGCGGCCCGCTCGATCAAGCTCGACCTGCCACCCTTCACCCTGGTCGGCGCCACCACTCGCGCGGGCATGCTGACCAACCCGTTGCGAGACCGTTTCGGCATTGTTCAACGTCTAGAGTTCTATAGCACTGCAGACCTGGCGACCATCGTCAGCCGTTCGGCGGGCATTCTCGGCTTGCCCCTGGACCCGGAAGGTGCGTTTGAAATCGCCCGTCGTGCCCGCGGTACGCCACGAATCGCCAACCGTCTGCTGCGTCGCGTGCGTGACTTCGCCGAAGTGCGGGCCAAGGGGCATATCACCAAGGCCGTCGCCGACCTGGCCTTGAACCTGCTGGATGTGGACGAGCACGGCTTCGATCACCAGGACCGACGTCTACTCTTGACCATGATCGAGAAGTTCGACGGCGGCCCAGTGGGCGTCGACAGCCTGGCGGCTGCCATCAGTGAAGAACGCCATACCATCGAGGATGTGCTGGAGCCTTACCTGATCCAGCAGGGCTATATCATGCGCACGCCGCGGGGGCGCGTGGTGACACGCCACGCCTATCTGCACTTCGGGCTAAACATTCCGTCACGATTGGGTGAGATGCCCGTGGTAGACGAATTCCTTGATGCAGTGGACGATTAAAAAGGTCACGCCAGTCGATTTATCTGAGGTTTGTGCTGTCCTAGTGGCTGGTGTCGTCATTCAGTCGTTAGAAATGTTTCATAGAATGAAAAAACAGTTGCCCAGCCAATTGGCAACCTGAGGAGTAAGCACTAGAGTATGCGCGCGCAAAACGGGGATCAGTCGTTCGCACATCGCTGTCGCGTTTATTACGAGGACACCGATGCGGGCGGCATCGTGTATTACGTCAACTATCTCAAGTTCATGGAGCGGGCTCGCACCGAGCGGCTGCGGGAGCTGGGCTTTGCCCAATCCCAGCTGGCAGGGGAGGACCTGTTGTTTGTCGTGCATTCCAGCGAGGCGCGCTATCACGCGCCGGCGCGGCTCGACGACGAACTGCTGGTCAGCGCTGAAGTAATCGAATTGAACCGTGTCAGCCTGCGCTTCAAACAGCAGGTCAGGCGGGCAACGGATGCAACGCTGCTCTGTGAGGGGCAGTTCCTGGTGGCCTGTGTGCGCACCAATAGTTTGAAACCCCGGGCCATTCCCGAAGCTCTACGTGCGGCCTTTGCCGACGTAAGCGGCGCGGGTAAACAATCAAAGCAGGAGATTTAGCGTGGAACCTACCGTCGTCGACCATTCCTCCATGTGGAGCCTGGTCAGCAATGCCAGTGTCGTGGTTCAACTGGTGATGCTGACCCTGGTAGCCGCATCGGTTACCTCTTGGGTCATGATTTTTCAGCGCAGCAACCTGCTGCGTGCCGGTCGACGTGCCCTGGAGAGCTTTGAAGAGCGCTTCTGGTCGGGTATCGACCTGTCCAAGCTGTACCGCCAGGCGGGCAGCAACCCGGACCCGGATTCGGGCGTCGAGCAGATCTTCCGCGCCGGCTTCAAGGAATTCTCCCGTCTGCGCCAGCAGCCAGGCGTCGACCCGGAAGCGGTGATGGAAGGCGTGGCCCGTGCCATGCGCGTCGCCATCTCCCGCGAAGAAGAGAAACTGGAGCAGAGCCTGCCGTTCCTCGCCACCGTGGGTTCCGTGAGCCCGTACATCGGTCTGTTCGGTACCGTGTGGGGCATCATGAACTCCTTCCGTGGCCTGGCCCAGGCTCAGCAAGCGACCCTGGCCACCGTGGCCCCGGGTATCGCCGAAGCCTTGATCGCTACTGCGATCGGCCTGTTCGCTGCGATCCCGGCAGTCATCGCCTACAACCGTTTTGCCGCTCGCGGCGAAAACCTGATTGGCCGTTACTACACCTTCGCCGATGAATTCCAGGCGATCCTGCACCGTAAAGTGCACACCAGCGAAGAATAAGCAGGTACCTCCCGATGGCTTTAATCACTCGAGCTCGAACCAAGCGCAAGCCGGTCGCCGAGATGAACGTAGTGCCTTACATCGACGTGATGCTGGTGCTGCTGGTGATCTTCATGGTGACCGCGCCGATGCTCAACCAGGGTGTGAAGGTTGACCTGCCCAAGGTTTCCAGCGAAGCCTTGCCCCAGGACAACAACACGCAGGTGCTGACCATTTCGATCAAGTCCGATAAGACCTATTACTGGAACCTTGGCAGCGAAGTCGACACTCAGAAGCAACAGGACAAGGCCATGACCTTGCCGGCGATGACCGATGCGGTGACCAAGATCATTCGCGCCGGCAACGAAGGCGGCAAGCACACCCAGGTGTTCATCCGGGGTGACAAGGCAGTCGACTACGGTTCCGTCATGGGTGCCATGGGCGGGCTGCAGAAGGCCGGCGTCGGTAACGTTGGCTTGATTACCGAGGCGCCCTGATGCAGCAACAGCGAGAGCCGTCCGCCTCGGAAAGCTACTTCTGGCCTAGCGTCTGGGCAATTGCCCTGCACGTCCTGGTGTTTGGCATGCTGTTCGTCAGCTTTGCCATGACCCCGGACCTGCCGCCAGCCAAGCCGATCGTGCAGGCGACCCTGTATCAGCTGAAATCGAAAAGCCAGGCCACCACCCAGACCAATCAGAAGATTGCAGGTGAGGCCCAGAAGTCGGCTGCGCGCCAGACTGAAGTCGAACAGATGGAACAGAAGAAGGTCGAGCAGGAAGCGGTGAAGGCTGCTGCGGAACAAAAGAAAGAAGAGGCGGCTCAAAAGGCCGAGGAATCGAAAAAGGCTGACGAAGCGAAGAAGGCCGACGAGGCGAAAAAGGCTGATGAAGCCAAAAAAGCCGAGAAGGCTGCCGAAGCTAAAAAAGCCGAAGAGAAACAATTGGCTGATATAGCCAAGAAGAAATCTGAAGAAGAAGCCAAGAAAGCTGCCGAAGAAGAGGCCAAGAAAAAGGCCGCTGAAGAAGCCAAGAAGAAAATAGTCGAAGACGCGAAGAAGAAAGCCGCCGAAGACGCCAAGAAAAAAGCTGAAGCAGACGAGGCGAAGAAAAAAGTCGCCGACGACGCGAAGAAGAAAGCTGCCGCCGATGCCACCAAGAAAAAGGCCCAGGAAGCAGCACGTAAATCCGCCGAAGAGAAAAAGGCCCAGGCCCTGGCAGATTTGCTTTCCGACACGCCGCAGCGTCAGCAAGCCTTGGCCGATGAACGTGGTGACGAAGTCGCGGGCAGTTTCGACGACCTGATTCGGGCACGGGCAGCGGAAGGTTGGACACGTCCACCTTCGGCACGCAAAGGCATGACAGTAGTGCTGCAGATCGGCATGTTGCCGGACGGTACGGTGACTTCGGTCAGCGTGGCCAAGTCCAGTGGCGATGGTTCGTTCGACAGTTCGGCGGTTGCAGCGGTCAAGAACATTGGCCGGTTGACCGAGATGCAGGGAATGAAACCAAGCGACTTCGCTCCCTATCGTTCATTCAAGATGACATTCACACCTGAGGATCTAGCCTTGTGAGAAACCTTCTTCGAGGAATGCTTGTCGTTATTTGCTGTATGGCAGGGATAGCGGCGGCGGATGAAAAGAACATCCTGGTCACCAGCGGTAGCGATCGGGCCACCCCGATCGCGGTAGTACCGTTCGGCTGGCAGGGCGGCAGCGTGCTGCCGGACGACATGGCCCAGATCGTCAGCGACGACCTGCGCAACTCCGGCTACTACGCGCCGATTCCGAAAGGCAACATGATCAGCCAGCCGAACCAGGCCAGCGAAGTCGTGTTCCGTGACTGGAAAGCCGTGGGCGCGCAGTACCTGATGGTCGGTAATATCACGCCGGCCGGCGGTCGCCTGCAAATCACCTACACCTTGTTCAACGTTGCCACCGAGCAGCAGGTCCTGACCGGCAGCGTGTCGGGCACAGCCGAGCAAATCCGCGACATGGCCCACTACATCTCGGACCAGTCGTTTGAAAAGCTCACCGGCATCAAAGGTGCTTTCTCGACGCGTCTGCTTTATGTAACGGCTGAGCGTTTCTCGGTAGACAACACCCGCTACACCTTGCAGCGTTCGGACTACGACGGTGCTCGTGCAGTGACCTTGCTGCAGTCGCGTGAGCCCATCCTGTCGCCGCGTTTTGCGCCGGACGGCAAGCGTATTGCCTACGTGTCCTTTGAACAGAAGCGTCCGCGTATCTTCGTCCAGCACATCGATACTGGTCGTCGTGAGCAGATCACCAACTTCGAAGGCCTCAACGGTGCGCCAGCCTGGTCGCCGGATGGTTCGCGCCTGGCGTTCGTGCTGTCCAAGGACGGCAACCCGGACATCTACGTGATGAACATGGCTTCGCGTGCGATTACTCGCGTGACCAGCGGCCCGGGTATCAACACCGAACCGTTCTGGGGTAAGGATGGCTCGACCATCTTCTTCACCTCCGACCGTGGCGGCAAACCACAAATCTACAAGGCGAGTGTTGGTGGCGGTGGCGCGGAACGCGTGACTTTTATCGGCAACTACAACGCCAACCCTAAACTTTCGGCTGATGAAAAGACGTTGGTGATGATTCACCGTCAGGATGGTTTCACTAATTTCCGGGTTGCGGCCCAGGATTTGCAGCGCGGAACCGTAAAAATCCTCACAGATACCAACCTTGATGAGTCAGCCACTGTTGCGCCCAACGGCACCATGGTAATCTACGCCACCCGCCAGCAGGGCCGGGGAGTCTTGATGCTCGTGTCCATTAATGGACGCGTAAGGCTCCCACTTCCTACCGCTCAAGGCGAAGTCAGAGAACCATCCTGGTCCCCTTACCTGAACTGACGCGGCGCTACAAGATTTGCTTAACACACTGGGGTTCATTAGGAGTTTCACGATGGAAATGCTGAAGTTTGGTAAGTTTGCTGCTCTGGCTCTGGCTCTGTCCGTAGCCGTTGGTTGCTCGTCTAAAGGCGGCGACAATGCCGGTGAAGGCGCAGCTGTTGATCCAAACGCTGGTTACGGCGCTAACACTGGTGCAGTTGACGGCTCCCTGAGCGAAGAAGCTGCTCTGCGCGCTATCACCACTTTCTACTTCGAATACGACAGTTCGGACCTGAAACCAGAAGCCATGCGCGCTCTGGACGTTCACGCGAAGGACTTGAAAGCTAACGGCGCTCGCGTTGTTCTGGAAGGTAACACCGACGAACGTGGTACTCGTGAGTACAACATGGCACTGGGCGAGCGTCGTGCGAAAGCCGTTCAGCGCTACCTGGTACTGCAAGGTGTTGCTCCAGGCCAACTGGAACTGGTTTCCTACGGTAAAGAGCGTCCAGTTGCTACTGGCCACGACGAGCAGTCCTGGGCTCAAAACCGTCGCGTCGAACTGCGTAAGTAATTCGTCATGCGAACGTGCCGTCGTGCTCTGACTGTATTGGCTCTCAGCTTCGCACCGCTTGCGGTGTGGGCTGCGGTTCCTGTGGAAGATAGCAACTCTGGCTATAACAATAGCGGGAGCAGTTATCCGCCAGCAGGTTATGGCACGAACGGCGCCTATGCGGGGGGAGCGGCTACGTCCGCTCCCTCGGCACAGGGCGAACTGTTCAACCAGCTGCAACGTATGCAGGATCAATTGGCGCAGCAACAAGGCACCATTGAAATTCTGCAGAACGAAGTGCGCCAGCTGAAGCAAGAAGGCCTGGAACGTTACCAGGATCTTGATCGACGCATTGGAGCCGGTGTTACACCTGCCGCAACTCCTGATAATTCTTCCGCCGGTGGTGCACCTAGTGCTGCCATCGGTGGTGCAGCAGCGGGGGCGGCTGCCAGCCAAGCCCCTGCCGCGAGCAGCGAACCGGGTGATCCGGCGAAGGAAAAGCTGTATTACGATGCGGCCTTCGACCTGATCAAAGCCAAGGATTTCGATAAGGCCAGCCAGGCATTCAGCGCTTTCCTGCGCAAATACCCAAACAGCCAGTACGCGGGTAACGCCCAATACTGGTTGGGCGAGGTGAACCTGGCCAAGGGTGACTTGCAGGGCGCAGGCCAGGCATTTGCCAAGGTCAGCCAGCTCTATCCCAAGCATGCCAAGGTGCCGGATTCGCTGTACAAACTCGCTGACGTAGAACGCCGCCTGGGTCATACCGACAAGGTCAAAGGCATTCTGCAGCAAGTGGTTGCCCAGTATCCGGGGACTTCCGCTGCCCAGTTGGCCCAGCGGGATCTGCAACGCTTGTAGGCAAAGCAGCCCGTTCAGAAGAAACCCGCGCCTGGCGCGGGTTTTTTCGTTAGAATCCACGCCCTTTTATGAAACACGCTTCTTGGGGTCTACGCGTTGGCGGGGTCTCATGAAGTGCCTGACGGAGGCGGACAGCCTGTTTAGCTGTTACGCCCGTGGCGACTATGCAAGACACATTACGTATCACCGAAGTTTTTTACTCTTTGCAGGGTGAAACGCGCACCGCTGGCCTGCCCACAGTCTTTGTGCGCCTGACCGGTTGCCCGTTGCGCTGCCAATACTGCGACAGCGCCTACGCCTTCAGTGGTGGCACCGTGCGCACCCTCGACGACATCCTCGAACAGGTTGCCGGTTACCGGCCGCGCTACGTCTGCGTGACGGGGGGTGAGCCGTTGGCGCAACCCAATGCCATCCCTTTGCTCAAGCAGTTGTGCGATGCCGGTTACGAGGTGTCCCTGGAAACCAGCGGCGCCCTGGATATTTCCGCGGTCGACCCGCGGGTAAGCCGGGTAGTCGACCTCAAGACCCCGGACTCCAAGGAGTCGCACCGCAACCGCTACGAGAACATCGACTTGCTGACGGCCAACGATCAGGTCAAGTTCGTTATCTGTTCCCGTGATGATTACGATTGGGCGAACTCCAAGCTGATCCAGTATGGCCTGGACCGTCGCGCGGGCGAGGTGCTGTTCTCTCCAAGCCACCACGACCTGAACGCACGCGACCTCGCCGATTGGGTGGTGGCGGACAATCTACCGGTGCGCCTGCAATTACAGTTGCACAAATACCTTTGGAACGACGAGCCAGGACGCTGACATGACTGAGCACACCAACGATCAAAAACGCGCCGTGATTCTCCTGTCCGGCGGCCTCGACTCCGCTACCGTGGTCGCGATGGCGCAGGCGCAAGGCTACAGCTGCTACACCATGAGCTTCGACTACGGCCAGCGTCATCGCGCCGAACTGAACGCTGCCGCCCGCGTCGCCCGCGACATGGGCGTGGTCGAGCACAAGGTGATCGGCTTGAACCTCAATGGCATCGGCGGCTCGGCGCTCACTGACAGCAGCATCGACGTACCGGAAACACCCGGCGAAGGCATCCCGGTCACTTACGTACCGGCCCGCAACACCGTCTTCCTGTCCCTGGCCCTGGGCTGGGCTGAAGTGCTCAACGCCCGCGACATCTTTATCGGCGTCAACGCGGTGGACTACTCCGGTTACCCGGACTGCCGCCCAGAGTTCGTCGAGTCGTTCGAACGCATGGCCAACCTGGCGACCAAAGCCGGTGTAGAAGGGCAGGGCTTCCGCATCCTGGCGCCGCTGCAAAACCTCAGCAAAGCCGACATCGTCAAGGCTGGCGTAGGACTTGGCGTCGATTATTCGCTGACAGTTTCCTGCTACCAGGCAGACGATGACGGCCGTGCTTGTGGGAAATGCGACAGCTGCCGACTGCGTGCAGAAGGCTTCCAAGCAGCCGGAATTACTGACCCAACGCGTTATTTCTGATTTTTTTAAAATAAGGTGTTGAATAATCCTTAGAAATCAGTATTATACGCGCCACCACACAGCGGGTCGTTAGCTCAGTTGGTAGAGCAGTTGGCTTTTAACCAATTGGTCGTAGGTTCGAATCCCACACGACCCACCATTTTTGGCGGTTTAGAAAATCCGGAAGGCCCACGCAAGTGAGGATTTCCGGGTTTTTTTTTGCTTGCGATTTAGGTAAGCCTGCGTAGCTGGACGATTTAGCCAAAGCCGATAGCCCATGTGAGGAAGGCTCAATGCGTCACCTAAACCGCATGACCCGCGCATTCCAAACCACGCCCCTCGGCGACCTAATCTTCTATTTCGACCCCCGCTATCAGCCTGAACTCTCCACGCTGGTCCAACGCTTCCTCGCCGCACCGGAACAACACACCACCCTCGACATACCCGAGGCCACGCGCGGGGTGTTCCTGCTGGAGGGCGAGCGCCGGTGGGTGTTGAAGCACAATAAGCTTGAGCACTGGAAAAAACAGCTGCAGAACTACCTGGGGCTAAAACGTGCATTTGGCCTGCATGACCTGACCAACGAGTTCATCAACCTGTCCGTGGTGTCCACCAAGTCAGCCAGCGTGCCGCGCGTCGCCGGGTTCGGCTATAAAGCGCGCTTTCCGTTCCTGAAAGAGGAGTACCTGCTGGTGGGCTTTTTTGATGATCATTGCAGTGTGGATGATCGTCTTGTCGCGCAACCTGAACAGGCCGCTGCACTACTGCCACAGGTGTTTCGACTGTTTGCGCAGATGCTCGCCGAAGGGTTTGTGCACATGGACCCCCACCCCAAGAACATTTTGATCGCGCCGGACGGTCAACTGCGCCTAATCGATTTTGAGTGCTGCGCGCATTCGGTTATCGATCATGACTTCAGCCTGGGTTTCTCCATGGGGTACTTCTATCACTTCTGGATCAAGCGCTTCGTCAGCCTCGAAGCCTATCGTGCGCTCTGTGAGCGTTACCTGGAGGACGAGCAGCCGAATCTACAACGGTCCATCTTCGACCCCGTATTCGAACGCTTCCTTACCCGGAAAGTCTCGCGCACCACGCGCTACAGCATCCTGACCAACCCCAAGGCCCAGGCCGCCTTCAAACAGGCTCCCGCCACGCACCCTTGACGGGCTCAGCGCCGTTTGCCAAACACCGACTTGGGCGGTTTGCCAAAAAACCGCGTAAACGCTGCGCTGAAGTTATTCGGAAATTTGTACCCCACCTGATAAGCCGCCTGGGCCACCTGACAGCCACTTTCCAGCAAGGTGTAGGCCTTGCGCATGCGGATCTCGTTGAGCATGCGGTGCGCAGTGGAGTTGAAGCGGTAGTGCAAACCTTCCTTGAGCTTGAACTCGTTGAGCCCGACCGCCGCGCAGAGATAGGGGATGGTCAGCGGCTGGTCCATCTGCTCGATCATGATGTCGCGCGCGCGCTCGAGTTTCTCGATGTCGGTCGCGCTGAATTTCAGGCTTTGCGAGAGCGCGTCGGGGCTCAGCAGCTTGAGCTGTTCGCAGAGCAGGCTCAGGGTGTGAATGTGCATGTCCAGGGTGCCGGTCACGCCGTGGCTGAGGTAGCGGGTCAGGGCGCTGGCATGGCTGGCGCTGGCGGCCGAGGTCTTCTGGAATGCCAGTTGGCGCACATTGCCGTTGCCGAGGATCTGCTGGGTGCGCTGCTCGCCGATGTATTTGTTGAGCATGCTCTCGCCAATCAACAGGCGCAGTTGCGACACCGTTGCACCGGCCTTATAGCAGCGTTCGCCGAGACTGAGCTGGAACGAAGTGATCGTGGTAAAGCCCGCCCTGAACGACACCGCCGCGCCATCGGCGCCCTTGTAGCCGGAATCACCCTGCATACCGAAAGTAATCACCAACATGTGGCGGTTGTGCGGGCTGACGGTTTCTTCAATCAGGTTGCGCGTCGGGCGATAGCGCGAACGCACCACCATCAGGTCGTCGTCGAAGGTCAGGCGTTCCGAATAACACTCGCCCAGTTCTTCCGGCAACTGTTGGCGCATCCAGCCGCAGGCTTGCGTACTGACCTGCCGCGAGTGCGTTGACGCAACTCGATACGACTGGGAAATCCTCTGTAAAGCCGACACGTTTAACGCCCTCCCTAGATTTGGCTCCGATTCGCATATGGATTGATCCGAAATCCATACGGACTTACATGATAAGTATTCGCATTAATGCGTAGCATGTTTCCCCATCAACTGCCATCGCCAAGACGCGGCCATGGGGCGATTCATTGAAGGGGAATGCGGGTGAGCACAGCTGTTTTCAGGGGCGTACTGGTGTGTTGGCTGGGTAGCGCAAGCGTTGCCGTTGCACAGACTGAACTGGCGCCGGTCAAGGTCACGGCCAACAAGATCGAGCAGGAACAGGAAGAGGTCCCGGCCAGCCTCTCGGTGATCTCCGGCGAAGAGCTGCGCAAGGGCAATATCGATGATCTGGAACGCCTGGCCCGCACCACTGCGGGCTTCACCTTCCAGCCGTTCGGCCAGTCCGGCACCAATCTGCCGGTGGTGCGCGGCCTGAGTTCGGGTGCGACGGCGTTTTCGTCCTCGATGCTGATGCTCGTGGACGGCGTGCCGACCCTGATGGGGCAGGGCTTCGACCACACCCTGCTGGGCGTCGAACGCATCGAAATCCTGCGCGGCCCGCAATCCACCCTGTACGGTCGCAACGCCGAAGCCGGCGTGTTGAGCATCCACACCCGCCAGCCTGGCGATACACCTTACGCGCGCCTTGAAGCCGGCACCGGCAGTCGCGACCTGCGCACCATGAGCGTCGACGCCAGCACTGCCCTGGTGCCCGGCACCTTGTATGCCGGCGTCTCCGGCCAGTGGCGCGAGCAGGACGGGTTTATCGATAACGCCTATAAAGGCGGCCAGGCCGATGACCGCGATCGCCACAGTGCGCGTATGGTGCTGCGCTGGACACCCAGCCTGGCCACTGATGTCAACCTGCGCTACAGCCGCCAGGATTACCGTGACGGCGGCTCACAGTGGGGCACCGCCACTTCGGCGCGGCGCGAAGTGCGCTCCGGCACGCCAAGCTGGAACCACTCCAGCGGCCGCAGCGTGTCCCTGGATGTGACGCACGAGTTCGACTCCGGCCTGAAGCTGCGCTCGATCACCGCCCGCAATGACTTCTACGACCGCCTGCAACAAGACACCGATTTCCAGCCGGCGGACCAACTGCACCTGGCCCGCGACTACCATTTCAACACCCTGTCCCAGGAATTGCGTCTCGAAGGCCAATGGCGCAACAACCAGTGGCTACTCGGCGCCTACACCGACCGCGACGACCACGACCTGTCCTACCAGCAAAAACTGCCGCTGCGCCTGACCCAGACTGACAGCCAATTGGGCGGCAACACCCGCGCACTCTTTGGCCAATGGCTGATGCCCCTGGCCGAACGCTGGACCCTCACCCTCGGCGCCCGTGCCGAGCAGGACAAAGTGCACATCGACCCCGCCAGTGGCGGCCGCCAAAGCGCCAGTTGGCAACGCTTCACGCCCAAGGCCGCGCTGCAATACGAATGGCAGCCCGACGCCTTCGTCTACGCCAGCTACGCCGAAGGCTTCCGCGCCGGTGGTTTCAATGCCTTCTCCAGCGCCGCCAACTACCCCGGCTACGATCCGGAAAAAGTCAAAACCTACGAACTCGGCGCCAAGGGCTGGCTGGCCGACAAACGCCTGCGCTACTCGGCCGCGGTGTACTTGGTGGACGTGCGCGACATGCAGGTCCAACAGATCATCCAGCCCGGCGTGGTGTACATCACCAACGCCGCCACCGCGCGCTCCAGCGGGCTTGAGTTGCAGGCCGAATACCTGGTCGCCGACGACTGGCGCGTGGTCAGTTCCGCGGGCCTGAACCGCACGCGCTTCAAGCAGTTCAGCGAAGGCAGCAACGACTACAAGGGCAATCACAACCCCTACGCGCCGGACCTCACCGGCCACCTCAGCCTGCGTTATGACGCCCCTGCCGGTTGGTACGCCCAAGGGGGCGTCAGCGCCGTCGGCAAGACCTACCTGGACGCCGCCAATCAATACAGCCGTGGCGGCTACGGCTTGATCGACCTGAGTGCCGGCTACGACTTCAGCCACTACGGCATCAGCGCCTACCTGAACAACGCCGCGGACAAGCGCTACGACGCCGTCGGCTACCTGAATGGCACCACCCGCGTGTACAGCCCGGGCCGCGAAGTCGGCCTTCGGCTCAGCTATGAACTGTGAGCGATAAACCTATGAACCTGTCCACCCCACATGCCCTGCAACCTTTCTGGCACCTGACCCTGGCCGCCGTGCGCGCCGACGCCCTGCGCATTGCGCTGGAATGGAAACTCTTCGATCTGTTGCAAGTGCCCACCTCGGCCCACCTGATTGCCCGGCAACTGGAACTCGACCCGACAAACACCGGCTTCTGGCTCGAAGCCCTGTGGAGCATGGACCTGCTTGAGCGCGACGAACGCCAGCCTGCGCTGTACCGCAACACTGCGGTAGCCAGTGATTACCTGCGCAGCGACGCACCGCACTACTGCGGTGACGCCTGGACGTTTCGCCTGCGTGGCATGCGCCGGTTCGGCAGCCAGCTGGGCGAACACGTGCGCGCCGGCCAGCCCGACAGCCAACCCACCGACATGACCACCACCATCGACAACTGGACCGCCGCCGCCCGCCTGCAAATCGCCCAGGAGCAGCGCGCCGTCACCGTCGATGTGGCTCTGCGGCTGATGGCGCTGGTCCCGGAGTTCGCCCAGGCGCGTCGCTTGCTCGACCTCGGCGGCGGCCCGGGTTTGGTGGCGATCGCCCTGGTGCGCGACAACCCGATGCTCAGCGGCGAGATCTTCGACTTCGAAAAAACCGTCGAAGTGGCGGCGCTCAACATTCAGCGCGCCGGCCTGGAGCAACGCCTCGGCGTGCGCGGCGGCAACCTTGCCAGCGACCCGATTGGCGACGGCTACGACGTGATCTGGTGTTCTTCGGTGCTGCACTTCGTCCCGGACCTGCCTGCCACCCTGGCCAAGATCCGCGCCGCCCTGCGCCCCGGCGGCGTGCTGATCAGCGCCCACGCCGAGATCCCTGCCGACCCCGAACATGCCAGGCGCGTCATGCCGTATTACCTGTCGATGCAGATGCTCGGCCGCCACGTCACCGAGGCCGGTGGCCTGAGCGCCGCCCTGCAACAGGCCGGCTTCAGCAGCATCGACAGCTACCCCGAGGTGGCCTTTGCCGTGGCGCCGGTCTCGGTGCTGGTGGCCCGACGGAGCGCCTCATGAACGCTTCCCTGTGGCGCCTGCAATTGCTGTTTGGCTGGCTCGGCTTTGTGCTCGCGGTGCCGAGCATCTACCTGCTGCTCGGGCTGCCGCTGGTGATGCGAGAACACGGTTGGTCGGGCACCGACATCGGCCTGTTCCAGCTCGCCGGGCTGCCGGCGGTGTTCAAGTTTTTGCTGGCGCTGCCCGTGCAACGCTATCGCTTCCAGCGCGGGCATTACCGCAACTGGGCGATGTTGCTGTGCCTGCTGCTGGCGGCGCTGCTGGTGGTGGCGAGCCAACAGTCGATCAGCGGCAACCCGCTGTACCTGTTCGGCCTGGCGTTCGCCGCCTCCGTGCTGGCGACCTGGGCCGACATCCCGGTCAACGCCCTGGCGATCAAGTTGCTGCCGCACGCCGAGCAGGCGCGCGCCGGTGGTATCCGCTCGGCGGCGCTGTTTCTGGGGGCGATTGTCGGCGCTGGCGTGATGCTGCTGGTGCAGAACCGCTGGGGCTGGCAAGCGCCGTTCCTGTTGATGGCCGCCGGCCTGCTGCTGGCGCTGCTGCCCTTGGCCAGGCTGCGTGAAGGCGACGTACAAGCGGCCGATGGCAAGCCGGCCAGCCCGGCGCTGGCCGACTGGTCGGGTTACTTCCGCCAACCCGGTGCACGCCTGTGGACCTGGGTGCTGCTGACCAGCTTCCCGTTTGTCGGCGCGGCCTGGCTGTACCTCAAACCGCTGCTGTTGGACCAGGGCATGCTCGCGCCAAACGTCGCGCTGATCGCCGGTGTCGGCGGTGGCGTGGTCGGTGCCGTGGCCAGCCTGCTCGGCAGCCGGCTGATCCAGCGCATCGGGCCGGGCCGGGCGATTCCGCTGTTTATGTTGTGGGCGCTGATTTCGTTACTTGCACTGACTGCCGCCGTCGGCCTGCACGCCGACATGCTCTGGCTGGTGGTCGCGGCGTTCCTGCTGGCCACGGCCATGGGCGCGGTATCGACCCTGGTCTTCGCCCTGATGATGTTTTTCTCCCGCGAGCACCACCAGGCCGCCGACTACGGCTTGCAGGCCAGCCTGTTCGTGTTGACGCGGATGCTGGTGCCGATTGGCGCCGGGGTGCTGCTCGACCGCAGCGGCCATGTCGGCATGCTCGCCGGCCTGTCGTTGGCGATGGCCCTGGTGTGCGGCGTGGCCTTGCTGGCCCGGGCTTTTCCGGCTGGTACGGGCGCGCCTTGATGGGCGGCGGAGATTGATCCACGGGTGGTCTGAGGGCCGCGTCATGGGACAAAAAAAGGGAAGCTCCGCTGCTGGGGCTTCCCTTTTTTTGCCCGACAGACGCACGTGCAAACGCCAGATTGGGCTTTTGAATCGATTGGATATTCTGTAGCCTTGCGCGGCTTCTGTTTCAACCGTGCTTGATGAGCAAAAACACTTCGTCCGGCGGCGCCCGATGGGCTCCAGAGCCGGTGGTACACTCGACTTTCGCGCTACTGCGCCTGCAGGTCTTGCGAACATGACGCAAATTTCCGAACGCCTACTGGTTCAAGCCCACCTCGACGCCAAGCAGCCCAAGGCCCTCAGCGCCGATGAAGAGGCGAGCCTGCGTGCCGCCATTGCCGCCGAGCTCAAAGCCCAGGACGCGGTGCTGGTTGCCCACTTCTATTGCGACCCGGTGATTCAGGCCCTGGCCGAAGAAACCGGCGGCTGTGTCTCCGACTCCCTGGAAATGGCCCGCTTCGGCGCCGCCCACCCGGCCAAGACCGTACTGGTTGCCGGCGTGCGGTTCATGGGCGAGACCGCCAAGATCCTCACCCCCGAAAAACGTATCCTCATGCCGACCCTGGAAGCCACGTGCTCCCTGGATCTGGGCTGCCCGGTGGACGAGTTTTCCGCGTTTTGCGACCAGCATCCCGAGCGCACGGTGGTGGTCTACGCCAACACCTCGGCGGCGGTCAAAGCCCGCGCCGATTGGGTGGTGACGTCCAGCTGCGCGCTGGAAATCGTCGAGAGCCTGATGGACAACGGCGAGACCATCATCTGGGGCCCGGACAAGCACCTGGGTACCTACATCCAGCGCCAGACCGGTGCCGACATGCTGCTGTGGGACGGTGCATGCATCGTCCATGAGGAGTTCAAGTCCAAGCAGTTGGAGGACATGAAGGCGCTGTACCCGGACGCCGCGATCCTGGTGCACCCGGAATCGCCGACGGCGGTGATCGAACTGGCCGACGCGGTGGGTTCCACCAGCCAACTGATCGCCGCCGCCCAGCGTTTGCCGAACAAGACGTTTATCGTGGCGACCGACCGCGGCATCTTCTACAAGATGCAGCAGCTGTGCCCGGACAAGGTCTTCGTCGAAGCGCCCACCGCCGGCAACGGCGCGGCATGCCGCAGTTGCGCGCATTGCCCGTGGATGGCGATGAACACGCTGGAGCGCACGTTGCAGTGCTTACGTGAGGGCAGCAACGAGATCTTCGTTGAGCCGTCGGTGATTCCGCATGCGGTAAGGCCGCTCAAGCGCATGCTGGACTTTACCCAGGCGGCGCGCCTGAAACTGGCCGGCAACGCCTGACCTGAGGCGAACTCGGCCAAAAATGTGGGAGCGGGCTTGCTCGCGAAGGCGGAGTGTCAGTCGATATATTGATTGACTGATACACCGCCTTCGCGAGCAAGCCCGCTCCCACATTTGGATCTTCACTAGGCTGTGATTATTTCTTCTGTTTGGGGATCCGCACCAGTTGCGTGTCCGAATAGATGTCATGCCAGCTGCGCTTTTGCTTATCAAACAGCGACCAGACAAACCCCAGCCCCACGCACAGCCACGACGCAATCGACACCACAAACCGCAGCAGCGCCTGCCACAGGCTGATCCGCGAGCCGTCGGCGTTCTGCACGCGCACGCCCCACACCTGCATGCCCAGGGTCTGCCCGGAATGGGTCCAGAACTTGGCGAAGAAGCCAAACAGCACAAAAAACAGAATCGTCGACAGCAACGGATCGCCGTCCAGCGCACCGGATTCGGTCAGGGTGCGCATCTTGGCTTCGCCGACAAACGCCATCCACACCAGCTTGTAGATAAACGCGGTGACGATCAGCAGCGCGGTGCACAACAGGAAGTCATAGAACATCGCTGCCAGACGACGGCCCAGGCCAACGGCGGGAAATTCGCCCTGGGGGCTCAGCAGGGATTTGGACATGGCAGGGCTCTCTGGAGAAAAAAGCCATAGTACGGAATAACGCCCATAAAAAAGCCCCTGATGTCATATCAGGGGCTTTTTGTCGCAGGAAGGATCAGCCTTCTGCTTGTACTTCGTCTGCTTGCAGGCCTTTTTGGCCCTGGACCGAGACGAAGGTCACTTTCTGGCCTTCTTTCAGGCTCTTGAAGCCGTTGCCCTGAATAGCGCGGAAATGCACGAACAGATCCGGGCCGCTTTCTGGAGTGATAAAACCAAACCCTTTTTCGTCGTTAAACCACTTGACGGTGCCGCTCTGACGTTTGCTCTCCGACATTTTCTTATTTCCTTGACGCTAAAAAATTAATGACAGCCTCTTTCGCATGAAAGAGTACTGGACTGGATTGCAGGAAAGTAAGACGTCGAACGGGTTGTAGCGCAACTACTTCAGCTACTGCCCAGGTCCAGGTTCAAAGCGACCCATGCAAACACAGTGGGCAAACTCTACGCCAACTAATAAGTAAAATACAAGCCCTGACAAAACCCCAGCGTTTGCTCGGTTTTATGACACTTTGGTGGCTGCGCGGGACTCGCCTTATTCGATAGAGTTGATCACTTGTTATAGGTTATTCCTTAATGTATTGACTATCGTCAATGCACTGTTTTATGGCGGTTGCGTTACAAATTAGTGCGCATTAACGCAACCGCGTTACTTATAGGAACAGTTACTCAGCCACGATAGTAACGCTGTGGGACGAATGGCGTTTTACTTACACGAAGTGGCACCTTTTTCCCACGTACCAACGCAGAGACTTCAGTGTCCAGCGCGATGAATGCGCTGTCCAGGTAACCCATGGCGAGCGGGCCGCCGAGGGTCGGACCGAAACCGCCGCTGCATACGCTGCCGATCACGGTGCCGTGTTCGTCGACGATCTCTGCGCCTTCACGTACCGGCGTGCGTTCTTGCGGCAGCAGGCCCACTCGCTTGCGGCTCACACCGGCTTGCTGTTGGGTGAAGATGCGGTCGGCACCTGGGAAGCCACCGGCACGCGCGCCGTCGGCCCGGCGGACCTTGGAGATCGCCCACAGCAGGCTGGCTTCGATCGGCGTGGTGTCGGCGTTCATGTCGTGGCCGTACAGGCACAGGCCGGCTTCCAGGCGCAGGGAGTCGCGGGCGCCCAGGCCGATGGGCTGGACTTCGGTCTCGGCCAGCAGGCTGCGGGCCAGGCTTTCGGCGCTGGCAGCGGGTACGGAGATTTCAAAACCGTCTTCACCGGTGTAGCCCGAACGGCTGACATAGCAGTCCACGCCCAGCAGGCGCAGGGAGGCGAACTGCATGAAGGTCATCTTGGTGACTTCCGGCGCCAGGCGCGCCAGCACCTTTACCGCCGCCGGGCCTTGCAGGGCGAGCAGGGCGCGTTCTTCGAACAGCGGTTCGATGCTGCATTGTTCGCCAATGTGTTTGCGCAGGTGCGCCAGGTCCTGGTCCTTGCAGGCCGCGTTGACCACCAGGAACAGTTCGTCGTTACCCAGGTTGGCCACCATCAGGTCGTCGAGGATGCCGCCCTGCTCGTTGGTGAACATCGCGTAGCGCTGCATGCCGACCGGCAGGTCGATGATGTCGACCGGTACCAGGGTTTCCAGGGCCTTGGCGGCATTCGCGCCGGTGAGGCGGATCTGGCCCATGTGGGACACGTCGAACAACCCGGCCTGTTCACGGGTGTGCAGGTGTTCCTTCATCACGCCCAGTGGGTATTGCACCGGCATGTCGTAGCCGGCAAAGGGCACCATGCGCGCGCCGAGTTCGATGTGCAGGGCATGCAGTGGGGTTTTCAACAGGGTTTCGGTGGACATGTTCAGCTCCTGAAAAACGTGCTGGCGCGCCTTGAGGCGTCAGCACTCGATAATGTTGACCGCCAAACCGCCACGGGCGGTTTCCTTGTATTTGCTTTTCATATCGGCGCCGGTCTGGCGCATGGTGCGGATGACCTTATCGAGGGACACAAAGTGCTGCCCGTCGCCGCGCAAGGCCATGCGTACCGCATTGATGGCTTTCACCGAGCCCATCGCATTGCGCTCGATGCACGGCACCTGCACCAGCCCGCCAATCGGGTCGCAGGTCAGGCCGAGGTTGTGCTCCATGCCGATTTCGGCGGCGTTTTCCACCTGGGAAACCGTGCCGCCCAACACCTCACACAGGGCGCCGGCGGCCATTGAACAGGCCACGCCGACTTCGCCCTGGCAGCCGACTTCGGCGCCGGAAATCGAGGCGTTTTCCTTGTACAGAATGCCGATGGCGGCCGCGGTGAGCAGAAAGCGCACCACGCCGTCTTCGTTCGCGCCGGGGATAAAGCGCATGTAGTAATGCAGCACCGCCGGCACGATTCCGGCCGCACCGTTGGTGGGCGCCGTCACGACGCGTCCGCCATTGGCGTTTTCTTCGTTGACGGCCAGGGCGTAGAGGTTGACCCAGTCCAGTACCGACAGCGGATCACGCAGTGCCGATTCCGGGTTTTTGCACAGCTGGCGATGCAACCCCGCCGCGCGGCGCTTGACCTTCAAACCGCCGGGCAAGATGCCTTCGTTGCGACAGCCCGCAGCCACACAATCTTGCATCACCTGCCAGATCTTCAGCAGCCCGGCGCGGGTTTCGGCTTCGGGGCGCCAGGCACTTTCGTTGGTCAGCATGACCTGGCTGATGGACAGCCCGTAGGTGGTGCAATGCTGTAGCAAGTCCTTGCCGTGTTTGAACGGAAAGGTCAGCGGGGTGGCGTCTTCGACGATACGGTCGGCGCCGGCCGCGTCTTCATCCACCACAAAACCACCACCGACCGAGTAGTACTCGCGGCTGCGGATCTGGATATGGGCGGCGTCGAAGGCACGAAAAATCATGCCGTTGGGATGGTAGGCGAGGGGTTTGCGAATCATCGCCAGGTGTTCTTTCTCGTTGAACACGATGCTGTGTTCGCCGAGCAGATTGAGGCGGCCGTCCTTGCGCATCTGCGCCAGGCGCGTGGCCACGGTTTCGGTGTTGACGGTGTCCGGGTGTTCGCCTTCCAGGCCCAGCAACACGGCCTTGTCGCTGCCGTGGCCTTTGCCGGTGGCGCCCAGCGAGCCGTAGAGTTCCACCTTGACGCACGTGGTGGCGCTCAGCAGGTTGTCACGCTTGAGCCCCTCGACGAATCGAGCGGCGGCGCGCATCGGGCCGACGGTGTGGGAGCTGGAGGGGCCGATGCCAATCTTGAACAGGTCGAACACGCTTAAAGACATGGTTGTTCTCCGGTTTCTTATTAT
Organism: Pseudomonas sp. FP2335; assembly: GCF_030687535.1. Lineage (NCBI taxonomy): Bacteria > Pseudomonadati > Pseudomonadota > Gammaproteobacteria > Pseudomonadales > Pseudomonadaceae > Pseudomonas > Pseudomonas sp. FP2335. The sequence goes on along the minus strand of NZ_CP117437.1, from coordinate 4,746,819 downwards.
TTTCTGAAGGTCCACTCGGTTAAATGTGGGAGCGGGCTTGCTCGCGAAAGCGGTGGGTCAATCACAGTTGTATCAACTGATAGACCGCATTCGCGAGCAAGCCCGCTCCCACATTTTTGACCGAGTACAGCCTCAGGTTACGCGTAGCTCTCGATGGAAGGGCAGGCGCACACCAGATTGCGATCACCAAACACGTTGTCCACGCGCCCAACCGGCGGCCAGTACTTGCCTTCGATCAACGATGGCACCGGGTACACCGCTTGCTCGCGGGTGTACGGGTGCGTCCATTCACCGACCAGTTCAGCGGCGGTGTGCGGGGCGTTTTTCAGTGGGTTGTCGTCCTTGTCCAGGGTGCCGTTTTCTACTGCGCGGATTTCTTCGCGGATGGCGATCATGGCGTTGCAGAAGCGGTCCAGTTCTTCCTTGGATTCGCTCTCGGTCGGCTCGATCATCAAGGTGCCGGCCACCGGGAACGACATGGTTGGCGCATGGAAACCGAAGTCGATCAGGCGCTTGGCCACGTCATCCACGCTGATGCCGCTGCTGTCTTTCAATGGGCGCAGATCCAGGATGCATTCGTGGGCGACCAGGCCGTTGCTGCCGGTGTAGAGGACCGGGTAGTGCTCTTCCAGGCGACGGGAAATGTAGTTGGCATTCAGGATTGCCAGCTGCGAAGCGCGCTTGAGGCCCGCACCGCCCATCATGCTGATGTACATCCAGGTGATCGGCAAAATGCTCGCGCTGCCGAACGGCGCCGCGCACACCGCGCCTTCCTTGCGTTCCATGGCCGCGTGGCCCGGCAGGAACGGCGTGAGGTGCGCTTTGACGCCAATCGGGCCGACGCCCGGGCCGCCACCGCCGTGGGGAATGCAAAAGGTCTTGTGCAGGTTCAGGTGGGACACGTCGCCGCCGAACTTGCCCGGTGCGCACAGGCCGACCATGGCGTTCATGTTGGCGCCGTCGATGTACACCTGGCCGCCGTTGTCGTGGATGATCCCGCAGATTTCGCGGATACCTTCTTCGAACACGCCGTGGGTGGACGGGTAGGTGATCATCATTGCGGCGAGCTGATCGCGGTGCTCGATGGCCTTGGCGCGCAGGTCTTCGATGTCGACGTTGCCGCGCGCATCGCAGGCGGTCACCACCACACGCATGCCGGCCATGTTGGCGGTGGCCGGGTTGGTGCCGTGGGCCGACGACGGGATCAGGCAGATGTCGCGGCGCGCATCGCCACGGCTCTGGTGATAGGCGCGGATCGCCAGGAGGCCGGCGTACTCACCCTGGGAACCGGCGTTCGGTTGCAGGGAGATCGCGTCGTAACCTGTGGCCGCGCAGAGCATGGCTTCCAGGTCGGAGGTCAGCTCCAGGTAGCCGGCGCTCTGCTCGGCCGGGGCGAACGGGTGCAGGGCGCCGAACTCGGCCCAGGTCACCGGGATCATTTCGCTGGCGGCGTTGAGCTTCATGGTGCACGAGCCCAGCGGGATCATGGTGCGGTCCAGCGCCAGGTCCTTGTCGGCCAGTTTGCGCAGGTAGCGCATCAGCTCGGTTTCCGAGTGATAGCGGTTGAACACCGGGTGGCTGAGCACCGGCGACTGACGCAGCAGCGCGGCGGGCAGGGTGCTGTCGACGCTGGCGTTGAAGTCCGGCAGGGCCTTGCCGTCGGCGAAGATCGCCCACAGGGTTTCGATGTCGGCCTGGGTGGTGGTTTCATCCACGGAAACGCCAAGACGCTCAGCGTCTACCACACGCAGGTTGATGCGCTGGGCGCGGGCCTTGTCATGCAGGGCAGCGGTGTGGGCGCCGGTGTTGAGGGTGAGGGTGTCGAAGAAGTTTTGCTGCTCGGCCTTGAAACCCAGGGTAGCCAGGCCGTTGGCCAGGATCGCGGCCAGCTGGTGCACACGCTGGGCAATCTGGGTCAGGCCTTTGGGGCCGTGGTACACGGCGTACATGCTGGCGATGTTGGCCAGCAGCACCTGGGCGGTGCAGATGTTCGACGTGGCTTTCTCGCGGCGGATATGTTGCTCGCGGGTCTGCATGGCCAGGCGCAGGGCCGGCTTGCCGAAACGGTCGACGGACACACCGACCAGGCGGCCGGGCATGTCGCGCTTGAACGCATCCTTGGTGGAGAAGTACGCCGCGTGCGGGCCACCAAAGCCCAGCGGCACGCCGAAGCGTTGTGCGCTGCCGATGGCCACGTCGGCACCGAACTCGCCCGGCGGGGCCAGCAGGGTCAGGGCCAGCAGGTCGGCGGCCACGGCCACCAGGGCGTTGGCGGCGTGGAAGCGCTCGGTCAGTGCGCGGTAGTCGAACACGTCACCATTGCTGGCCGGGTATTGCAGCAGGGCGCCGAAGAACGGGCTGACATCGGTCAGTTCGCGTTCGTCGCCCACCACCACGTCGATGCCCAGTGGCTCGGCACGGGTGCGCAGCACGTCGAGGGTTTGCGGGTGGCTGTGGATCGAGGCGAAGAAGGCGTTGCTGCCCTTGTTCTTGCTCAGGCGCTTGCAGAAGGTCATGGCTTCTGCAGCGGCGGTGGCTTCGTCCAGCAGGGAGGCGTTGGCGATCGGCAGGCCGGTAAGGTCGCTGATCAGGGTCTGGAAGTTCAGCAGCGCTTCCAGGCGGCCTTGGGAGATTTCCGGCTGGTACGGCGTGTAGGCGGTATACCAGGCCGGGTTTTCCAGGAGGTTGCGCAGGATCGGCGCCGGCGTGTGGCAGTTGTAGTAGCCCTGGCCGATGTAGGTCTTGAACAGTTGGTTCTTGCCGGCGATGGCCTTGATCTTGGCCAGGGCCGCGGCTTCGCTCAGGCCGTCTTCCAGGCCGAGTACGCTGGTGCCCTTGATGCTTTCCGGGATCACGCTGGCGCTCAGGGCTTCGAGGGAGTCGAAACCGAGGCTGGCGAGCATGTGTTGCTCGTCTTGCGCGCGCGGGCCGATGTGGCGGGCGATGAATTCGTTGGCGGTGCTGATGTTAACGGTCATTGCGCGCTCCTCAAGCTTCGGCGTTGGCTTTGATCAGGCGGTCGTACGCGTCCTGATCCAACAGTTTAGCTACCGCGTCGGCATCGGCCGGTTTAAAGCGGAAGAACCAGCCTTCGCCCAGCGGGTCTTCGTTGACCAGTTCCGGGCTGTCGCTCAGTTTGTCGTTCACTTCCAGCACTTCGCCGGTCAGGGGCATGTACACGCCGCTGGCGGCCTTGACCGATTCCACGGTGGACGCTTCGGCGCCTTGCTCGTAGGCCTGCAACTCCGGCAGTTGCACGAAAACCACGTCACCCAGCGCGTTTTGCGCAAAAGCCGTGATACCCACGGTGACGCTGCCGTCAGCTTCGGCGCGCAGCCATTCGTGATCTTCGGTGAAACGCAACTCGCTCATGGAAACTCCTCAGGGCCAGAATCGTCTGGTGGACGGGATTGGAATAATGAGGAGTTGCTTAGCAAGAACGCGGCCAAGGTTATTAAATCGTTATAAAACAAATACTTAATAAATTTGGCTATAGCGTTATGCATTTTACCTGTAGCGATTTCGATACAGCTGGACCGGTTAAAAAAAGCCTATGTGGATCAAAGCCTTGCATGGCACGCAAAAAACAGGGTTGTAGCGAAATCGTTACGCTGTAGCGCTTTCAGTACACGGAATGTCGTTTCTGGACCAAAAATGGGCAGGCATTCCAAATGTGGGAGCATTCCACATTTGGATTTTGTGGGTTCAGGGCTTGTTGGGAATGCCGTACTTGCGCAAGCGATGGGCAATCGCCGTATGGGAGGTCTGCAAACGGCTGGCCAGTTGGCGGGTCGAGGGGTAGCTGGTGTAGAGCGTTTCCAGCAGGTTGCGTTCGAAGTCTTCCATCGCTTGCTCCAGGCTGTCGACTTCGTTGTCATTCTGACGGGCCACCGAGGTGCCGGCGATGTCGAGGTCGCCGATGTCCACCAGGCTGCTTTCGCAGATGGCGGCGGCGCGGAAGATCACGTTTTGCAACTGGCGCACATTGCCCGGCCAGCGGTTGCCCAGCAGCGCCGGATAGGTGCCGGGGGCCAGGCGGCAGACCGGGCGCTGGATCTGCGCGCAGGCCTGCTGCATGAAGTAGCGCGCCAGCAGCAGGATGTCCTGGCCCCGTTGGCGCAGCGGCGGTACTTCGACGTTGAGCACATTGAGGCGGTAGAACAGGTCTTCGCGGAAGGTGCCTTCGCTGACCATCTTTTCCAGGTCTCGGTGGGTGGCGCTGAGGATGCGCACGTTGACCTTCACCTCACGGTCACCCCCCACGCGACGGAAACTGCCGTCATTGAGAAAACGCAGCAGCTTGGCCTGCAGATACGGCGACATCTCGCCGATTTCATCGAGAAACACCGTGCCCTGGTTGGCCAGCTCCATCAGCCCTGGCTTGCCACCGCGCTGGGCGCCGGTAAACGCGCCCGGTGCATAGCCGAACAACTCGCTCTCGGCGAGGTTTTCCGGCAACGCCGCGCAGTTCAGTGCCAGGAACGGTGCACTGTGCCGCGCACTGATGGCGTGGCAGGCCCGTGCCACCAGTTCCTTGCCCGTGCCGGTTTCGCCCTGGATCAACAGCGGCGCATCCAGCGCCGCCACCCGCTGTGCGCGGGCCTTGAGGGTGCGGATCACCGGGGACTCGCCGAGCAGTGCATCAAAGCCTTCGGCGTGGTCGTGGTGCAGTGCCGACAGTTGTTCGCCGATGCGGTTGGGTTGGTACAACGTCAGCAGGGCGCCGGCATCAGTGATCGGCGTGGCGTCCAGCAGCAGGGTCTGGCCGTTGACGCTGATTTCGCGCAAGGGCAAACGAAAGCCCTGCTCCAGCAAGGTCTCCAGCAGCTTGGGGTCGTTGAACAGTGCGCTGATGCTTTCCCCGGCCGGTTCGCGGCCGTACAGGGCGATCAGTGCCGGGTTGGCCAGCAGGATCGTGCCCGCGCTGTCCAGCGCCAGCACCGGGTCGGTCATGGCGGCCAGCAGGGCGTCGAGTTGCAGGTGGCGACGTTGGCCGGGAAGGATGTCGACCACGGTGACGGCTTGCACGCCATGCACGCTGAACAACGCATCACGCAGTTCTTCGAGCACATCAGCGCTGAGGGTCGGCGCGTCGATATAGACGTTGGGCGGCACCATCTCCACCGCATCCAGGTTGAGATTGCGCCCACCGAGCAGGGCCAGGACTTCCTGGGTGATGCCGACGCGGTCGATGAAGCTGACGTGGATACGCATGGGATGGATGGCAATTCTGCAGAGCGAGAGGTGGCAAGTATGCCTTGGAGCGAGGGTAGAGGTGAAATCTCACATGGGATGAAGATCCAAATGTGGGAGCGGGCTTGCTCGCGAATGCGGTGTATCAGTCACTGATGTGCTAACTGATCGACCGCATTCGCGAGCAAGCCCGCTCCCACAGGGGATTTACGCTGTGCTTACTCTAAGTGCTCAGGTTTGACCGGATCACCTGGCTTCACATCCAGTTGATGGCGCACATCCTCGAACATCAAGTCGTACTGCTTGTGCATCGAGCCGTTGAGCACCGCCACCTTTGGCATGCCGTACTTCTGCGCAATGTTCATCGCATGCCGGGCAAAGTCGAATGCCTGGTCCTTGGGCAGGAAAAACTCCTCTTTGATGTCCTTGCCCTGCACCGAGCCATGCAGCTTGAAGAGCATGCCCTTGCCTTCCTTGGGGTCCTGGCTGACTTCATAGTCGATGCACAGGTTGTAGCTGTAGTCATTGGCATTGAGTGCATGACGTTCAACGTGCAAGTGACCCGGTTCAAAGGTGGCCATCGGCGTTTCTCCTCAACTTCACAGGTAGGTAATGCCAGGCTTTGCCGTGCTGATGCGTGTACCGGCGCTGCCCTGGACGATCGCTTCGATGTCCGAGAGTGAACCGATGACTGCGGTTTTGCCAGTCTTGCGGGCGAACTCGCAGGCCGCTTGCACCTTGGGCCCCATGGAGCCGGCGGCGAAGCCGAGTTTCTCGATTTCGTCGGGGTGGGCGTGGCCGATGGCTTTCTGGGTCGGCTTGCCATAGTCGATAAAGGCCGCGTTGACGTCGGTGGCGATCACCAGCAGATCGGCGTCCAGTTGCGAGGCCAACAGCGACGAACACAGGTCTTTGTCGATCACCGCCTCAATGCCACGCAGTTTGCCGTCTTCGCCATACATGGTCGGGATGCCGCCGCCGCCGGCGCAGATCACGATGGCGCTTTTTTCCAGCAGCCACTTGATCGGGCGGATTTCAAAGATGCGTTTGGGCCGCGGGCTGGCGACCACACGGCGGTACTTGTCGCCATCCGGCGCAATGGCCCAGCCTTTTTCGGCGGCGAGCTTCTGCGCTTCGGCCTTGGAATACACCGGGCCAATCGGTTTGGTCGGGTTCTGGAAGGCCGGGTCCTTGGCGTCGACTTCGACCTGGGTGAGCAGGGTGGCGAACGGCACCTCGAAGTCCAGCAGGTTGCCCAGTTCCTGTTCGATGATGTAGCCGATCATGCCTTCGGTCTCGGCACCCAGCACATCCAGCGGATAAGGCGAAACCTGGGTGTAGGCCGCCGCCTGCAACGACAGCAGGCCGACTTGCGGACCATTGCCGTGGGCAATCACCAGTTCGTTGCCAGAATGGATCTTGGCGATCTGTTCGGTGGCGATCCGGATGTTGGCGCGTTGGTTGTCCGCGGTCATGGGTTCACCACGGCGGAGCAGGGCGTTGCCGCCCAGTGCAACGACGATACGCATACAGAGTGTCCTTCTGAAATTCATCGTTGTGAACACGGTGCAAAAAATGTGGGAGCAAGCCCGCTCCCACAGTTGACCGCATTCCTTCAGTTACAGGTCGGCGAGGGTGGAGACCAGGATCGCCTTGATGGTGTGCATGCGGTTTTCCGCCTGCTCGAAGGCAATGCACGCCGGCGACTCGAACACGTCATCCGTCACTTCAATGCCATTGGCCAGGTGCGGATACTGCTCGGCAATCTGCTTGCCGATCTTGGTATCGCTGTTGTGGAATGCCGGCAGGCAGTGCATGAACTTGGTGCGTGGGTTGCCGGTGGCTTTCATCAACTGGGCGTTCACCTGGTACGGCAGCAGTTGCTCGATGCGTTCAGCCCAGGCTTCCACTGGCTCACCCATGGACACCCAGACGTCGGTGTGGATGAAGTCCACGCCTTTGACCGCAGCTTTCGGGTCGTCGGTGAGGGTGATGCGTGCGCCGCTTTCTTCCGCGTATTTTTTGCAGCGGCTGACCAGGTCATCGTGGGGCCACAGCGCTTTCGGTGCGCAGATGCGTACGTCCATGCCGAGTTTGGAACCGACCAGCAGCAGCGAGTTGCCCATGTTGTTGCGTGCGTCACCCAGGTAGGCGTAGCTGATCTCGTGAATCGGCTTGTCGGCGTGTTCACGCATGGTCAGCACGTCGGCGATCATCTGGGTCGGGTGGTATTCGTCGGTCAGGCCGTTGAATACGGGCACCCCGGCGAACTTGGCCAGTTCTTCGACGATTTCCTGCTTGAAGCCACGGTATTCGATGGCGTCATACATGCGCCCGAGTACGCGGGCGGTGTCTTTCATGCTTTCTTTGTGGCCGATCTGCGACGAGCCCGGATCGATGTAGGTGACGTTGGCGCCCTGGTCATAGGCCGCCACTTCGAAGGCGCATCGGGTGCGGGTCGAGGTTTTTTCGAAGATCAGCGCAATGTTGTTGCCCTTGAGGTGCTGCTGTTCGGTGCCGGTGTACTTGGCGCGCTTGAGGTCGCGGGACAGGTCCAGCAGGTAGCGCAGCTCGCGCGGGGTGTGGTGTTCCAGGCTGAGCAGGCTGCGGTTGTGGATGTTGAACGCCATGATGATTCTCCTTGGATTCGGTAATCGGCCCGGTCGGCGCGGGATATGCGCCGCCGGGTGGATGGTCGTTTAGTAGTCGATTGGGTCGCGGATGATCGGGCAGGTCATGCAGTGGCCGCCGCCACGGCCCCGGCCGAGTTCACCGGCGCTGATGGTGATGACTTCCACGCCGGCCTTGCGCAGCAGGGTGTTGGTGTAGGTGTTGCGGTCGTAGCCGATGACCACGCCGGGCTCCACGGCGACCACGTTGTTGCCGTCGTCCCACTGCTCGCGCTCGGCGGCGAAGGCGTTGCCGCCGGTTTCCACTACCCGCAGGGCCTTGAGGCCAAGGGCAGCGGCAACGGTGTCGAGGAAGTTGGTTTTTTCGCGTTGGATGTCGATACCGTGCGGCTTGCTTTCGTCAGGGCGCAGGGTGAAGGCGACGATCTGGTTGACCACTTCGGGGAAGATGGTCACGAGGTCGCGGTCGCAGAAGCTGAACACGGTGTCCAGGTGCATCGCGGCGCGGGATTTGGGCAGACCGGCAACGATCACCTTCTCCACCGCCTTGTTCTTGAACAGGTTGCGCGCCAGCTGGCCGATCGCCTGGTGGGACGAGCGCTCGCCCATGCCGATCAACACCACCCCGTTGCCGATCGGCATCACGTCGCCGCCTTCCAGGGTGGACGCGCCGTGATCCTTGTCGGGGTCGCCGTACCAGATCTGGAAGTCGGCGTTGGTGAACTCGGGGTGGAATTTGTAGATGGCCGAGGCCAGCAGGGTTTCCTGACGTCGCGCCGGCCAGTACATCGGGTTCAGCGTCACGCCGCCATAGATCCAGCAAGTGGTGTCACGGGTGAACTGGGTGTTGGGCAGCGGCGGCAGGATGAAGCTGGCGTGGCCGAGGAAGTCGCGGAACATTTCGATGGTCTTGCCGCCGAACTGGCTCGGCAGGTCATCGGCCGAGACGCCACCGATGAGGAACTCGGCGACCTTGCGTGGTTCCAGGCTGCGTAGCCACGAGCCGACTTCATTGACCAGGCCCAGGCCGACCGTATCGGCAGTGATCTTGCGTTCCAGGATCCAGTCCAGCGCTTCAGGGATGGCAACGATGTCGGTGAGCAGGTTGTGCATTTCCAGCACATCAATATCCCGCTCGCGCATCTTGGTCACGAAGTCGAAATGGTCGCGCTTGGCCTGGGCCACCCACAGCACATCATCGAACAGCAGTTCATCGCAGTTGTTGGGCGTCAGCCGCTGGTGGGCCAGGCCTGGGGAGCACACCATGACTTTGCGCAGTTTGCCGGCTTCGGAATGTACGCCGTACTTCACTTTTTCCGTGGTCATTACAGATCCTCCAGTTATCAACAATTACAAGGTCAGGAAACCGTCGTAGAGCCCATAGGCCGCCACCAGGGCGCCAATGACTACTGCGGCGAAGATCAGCTTCTCGACGTTGGTGAAAATCGGTTTGCCCAGTTCACGCTTGGCCTTGGCGAACAGGATTGCGCCAGGGGCGTAGAGCAGGGCGGAGAGCAGCAGGTATTTGGTACCGCCGGCGTAAAGCAGCCAGATCGCATAGATCAGGGCGACGGCGCCGATGAACAGGTCTTTCTGGCGCTCCTTCAGGGCGTTTTCGTAGGTCTCGCCGCGCACCGCCAGCAGCAGGGCGTAGGCCGCGGACCACAGGTACGGCACCAGGATCATCGAGGTAGCGAGGTAGATCAGCGACAAGTAGGTGCTGGCGGAGAACAGCGTGATCACCAGGAACACCTGCACCATCGCGTTGGTCAGCCACAGGGAGTTGACCGGCACGTGATTGGCGTTTTCCTTGCGCAGGAACTCCGGCATGGTGTGGTCCTTGGCGGCGGCGAACATGATCTCCGCACACAACAGCACCCACGACAGCAGCGCACCCAACAGCGAGATGATCAAGCCGACGCTGATCAGCACCGCGCCCCAGTGGCCCACCACGTGTTCCAGCACGGCGGCCATCGACGGGTTCTGCAGCTTGGCCAGTTCCGGTTGGGTCATGATCCCCAGGGACAGCACGTTCACCAGCATCAGGAACAGCAGCACGGTGATAAAGCCGATGACAGTGGCCTTACCCACGTCCGAGCGTTTCTCCGCACGGGACGAGAAGATGCTCGCGCCCTCGATACCGATGAACACCCACACGGTGACCAGCATCATGTTGCGCACCTGGTTCATCACGCTGCCCAGGCTCGGGTTTTTCACGCCCCAGATGTCGGCGGTGAAGATGTCCAGCTTGAACGCGAACAGTGCGATCAACACGAACAGCACCAGCGGCACGACCTTGGCGACGGTAGTCACCAGGTTGATGAACGCCGCTTCCTTGATCCCGCGCAGCACCAGGAAGTGCACGGCCCATAGCAGCACCGATGCGCCGATCACGGCTGCGGGGGTGTTGCCTTCGCCGAAGATCGGAAAGAAGTAACCGAGGGTGCTGAACAAGAGTACGAAGTACCCCACGTTGCCTAGCCAGGCACTGATCCAGTAGCCCCAGGCCGACGAGAAGCCCATGTAGTCGCCGAAACCGGCCTTGGCGTAGGCGTACACGCCGCCGTCGAGGTCGGGCTTGCGATTGGCAAGGGTTTGAAAGACGAACGCGAGGGTCAACATGCCAATGGCGGTAATGACCCAACCGATCAACACCGCGCCCACATCAGCACTGGCGGCCATGTTTTGCGGCAGTGAGAAGATCCCGCCACCAATCATCGAACCCACGACAAGTGCAACCAGTGCGCCAAGCCTAAGTTTTCCAGGAGTTTCAGACATTGCGTGACTCCAATGCAGGAGAAGAGAGACCACAGAATAAATCCGTGAGCTATTCAAACAGCTGACTCAGATCACTTCATTGGCACATTCCATTGTGAATTAATGACTTAGGATGGAATCCCATTGGCAATGAAAAGCTCCGAAAGGTGCTTTCCAGAGCGGCTCCTCCGTTATTGTTAATTAATAAGTCAGGGGGTTGGACGTTTGAAGCTAGACCGTTTTCACGGATGTGCAAAATTTTTGTACGATGTTTTACAAATCTTTCAGAATTGTAAAAGTTGATGGTGTATTTAAATTTCAAATAAGACTAAATGTGTCTTTTTTGACATGCCATTGCGTTATGAACAGCCGAGTTTTATTTGCTATCGCTATTAAGCGCTACACTCATTTGCGTCCGTAGTTGAGTGCACAGTTGTCAGCTGATTTTTGTTTTAGCTAGGAGTCTGCATGTCCCAACCGGCCCAGAAGCTTCGACTCAGTGCCCTTATCGCCCTGGTGGTGGGGTCAATGATCGGCGGCGGAATTTTTTCCCTGCCACAAAATATGGCCGCCCGTGCCGAGGTGGGTGCGGTGTTGATCGGCTGGGGAATTACCGCCATCGGTATGTTGACCCTGGCGTTTGTGTTCCAGACCCTGGCCAATCGCAAGCCTGAACTGGATTCAGGCGTGTATGCCTATGCCAAGGCGGGGTTTGGCGACTACATGGGGTTTTCGTCGGCCTGGGGCTACTGGATCAGCGCATGGATGGGCAACGTCGGTTACTTCGTGTTGCTGTTCAGCACCCTCGGTTACTTTTTTCCGGTGTTTGGCCAGGGCAATACGCCGGTGGCCATCGGCTGTGCGTCGCTGCTGCTGTGGGCCGTGCATTTCCTGGTGATGCGCGGGATCAAGGAGGCGGCGTTCATCAATCAGATCACCACCGTGGCGAAGATCGTACCGTTGGTGATGTTTATCGTGATCGCCGTGGTGGCGTTCGAGGCCGACATTTTCACCCGTGACGTCTGGGGCCTGGGCAATCCGAAACTCGGCACGGTGGTGGATCAGGTGCGCAACATGATGCTGGTCACCGTGTTTGTGTTCATCGGCATCGAAGGTGCCAGCGTGTACTCGGCGCGCGCCGAAAAACGCTCGGACGTGGGCCGCGCCACCTTGATCGGTTTTCTCGGTGTGCTGGCGCTGTTGGTGCTGGTGAATGTGTTGTCACTGGGGATCATGAGCCAGTCGCAGCTCTCGCAACTGCAAAACCCCTCCCTGGCGGGCGTGCTGGAACATATCGTCGGGCCGTGGGGGGCGATGGCGATCAGCATCGGCCTGGCCGTGTCGTTGCTCGGCGCATTGCTGTCGTGGGCGCTGCTGTGTGCCGAAATCCTCTATGCCACGGCCCATGACAAGACCATGCCGGCGTTTTTGAAGAAGGAAAACACCAATCAGGTGCCGGTCAACGCGCTGTGGCTGACCAACGTGATGATCCAACTCTTCCTGGTGATCACGCTGTTTTCCCATAGCACCTACACCACGTTGATCTATCTGGCTTCGTCGATGATCCTGGTGCCGTATTTGTGGTCGGCGGCGTATGCGGTGCTGTTGAGTGGGCGCGGGGAAACCTATGAAGGTGAACAGGGCCGACGCATGAAGGATCTGCTGGTGGGCTTGATCGCGCTGGGGTATGCGGTGTGGCTGCTCTATGCCGGCGGGTTGAAATACCTGCTGCTGTCGGCGCTGTTGTATGCGCCGGGGGTGATTCTGTTTGCCCTGGCCAAGCGCGAGCAGGGGCAGCCGTTGTTCACCCACATGGAGAAAGGCATTTTCAGCTGCGTGATTGCGGGGGCGGGGTTGGCGGCGTATGGGTTGTACAGCGGAGTGTTGAGTTTGTGAGGGGGGGACGGTAATGGCCTCTTCGCGGGCAAGCCCGCTCCCACATGTTGACCGCGCCGCCTATCCAATGTGGGAGCAGGCTTGCCTGCGAAGGCGAGCTTCAGGTCACCACTGCGCCCGATGTGAACCCAGTTCTCCCGCCGGCAAATCCCACTGCAACGGCGAGCCGCTGATACTCAGCGGCGCCAGCAACCGATGGGCCTGGCCCCACGCCGTCTGCTCCACCAGCAAACCCTGATCGCCCGGTGTTTCGGCACGCAACGCCGGTTGTTCCGGCACTTGTCCAGCTTCCATCAATAACCTCGCCGTGCGGGCCAGTGACAACCGCGCCGAGCCACCGCGTCGGGTCTTCAATCGTTCACTCAAGGCTTGGATGGCCGCGGCCGCCATCAAATACCCCGTGGCGTGATCCAGCGCCTGCACCGGCAGTGGCACCGGTTTGTCCGTGTGTTTCCAGGCCATGCCGGCGTCTGCGATGCCGCTGCTCATCTGTACCAGGCTGTCGAAGCCCCGGCGGTTGCGCCATGGGCCGCTCCAGCCGTAGGCGTTGAGGCTCACGTCGATCAGGCCGGGGGCGAGGGCCTGCCACTCGCTGGCGGTGTAGCCCAGGTGTTCAAGGGCATCGGCGCGGTAGCCGTGAAACAGGATGTCGGCGTCCTTGAGCAAGGCTTCGAAAACCTGTCGGCCCTGCGCGGTTTTCAGGTCCAGGCGGGCACAGCGTTTGCCCAAGGTCATCTCCGGGACGACGCCGGGTTCGTTCCAGGTGGGCGCGTCGATGCGCAACACATCGGCACCCAGGCCGGCAAGAAAACGACTGGCCACGGGACCGGCCAGCACGCGGGTCAGATCCAGCACCCTGATGCCCGCCAGCGGGCGCGCCACCGAACCGAGCCAGGGCTGGTCGGTGGTGGTGTCGAAGGTCTGGCGCTGCACCAGCGCTTCGGCGTTGACGGCCAGCCCCTGGGGATGTGCCTGCCAGGCCTGCCAAGTGCGCATCTGCGCGGCGCACCCGCCCTCATCGACAATCGCCTGCTCCAATTCTGCGGCGTTCCACGCGGCGACTTTGGCGGCCATCGCCTTGCGCTCGGCAACCTGGCCCAACACGCGTTCGGCGGCGGCACGGTGATGGGGGGCGTTGGTGTGCAAGCGTATCCAGCCATCGGCGCTGGGGTAGTCGCCGGCCACCGGGTCCCACAGCGGCGGCACTTGCCAGCCCAGCGGGCGGAGCGAGGACGCGAACCAGAAGGAGGCGAGGCGTCGGTCCACACTGACGTTGGGCAGGCGCCCGGTCTGTTGCTGGATCAACTGGGCCACGGCCTGGCCAGCGGCGCCGAGGCTGGCGGCCGCCAGTTCGGTGACGGCGAAGGTCGAGGGTAGGGCGCCGGCCTCGGTCAAGGTCAGTGGGGTGTGCGGCAGATCGAGTGCGGCTTGGATGGGTGTCAGCAAGTCAGTCATCAAAGGCCCTCCGTAAGAGAAGGGCCACTATAAGAGATGATCAGGCCGGTGTGACAACTCCGGGTTCCAACGGCAGGTCGATGCTGGCGATAAAACCGCCGTCAGGGTGGTTGGCCAGGGTCAGGCTGCCACCATGGCGCTCGGCGGCGCGGCGCGCAATCGCCAGGCCCAGGCCATGGCCTTGGGCGGTCTGGCCGGGGGCGCGGTAGAACGGTTCGCCCAACTGGCAGAGGTGTTCGGCATCGACGCCGGGACCGTGGTCGCGCACGCTGATCAGGATGCGTTCGCCCAGGCGTTGCGCAGCCAGCTCGATGGGCTGTCCCTGCGGATTGAAGCGCTGGGCATTGCGCAGCAGGTTGTCTACGGCGCGTTCGATCATGGTCGGCCAGCCTTTGAGCTGCAGGTCGGGCGCTGCACTCAGTTGTACGAGCTGATCCGGCGCGCCGAGTTGGGCGTCCTTTTGCAGGGTCTTGAGCAATGCACTGAGGTCGATGTCTTCGGCGCTGGCGTTGTCGGCATCGACGCGCGCCAGCACCAGGATTTCGCTGATCAAGGCTTCGAGGCGATCACATTCGCGGGTCAGGCGTGGCCAGAGCTTTTCTCGTTCTTCGGGGCTGGCGCGCTCGGCCAGGGCCAGGGCGATACGCAGACGGGCCAGGGGCGAGCGCAGTTCGTGGGATACGTCGCGCAGCAATTGGCGCTGACTGCCGATCAGGCTTTGCAGGCGCGCGCCCATGCGGTTGAAGTCGGTGGCGAGTACGCCGAACTCATCGCGGCGGTTGGCCAGTTGCGCCAGGCTGTTCTGCTGGTAGGTGGCTTGGCCGAGGTCGTGCACCGCACCGCGCAGGCGGCTGAGGGGGCGGGTGATGGACAGCGTCACCAGCAGGCTGAACAGCGTCAGTACCACCAGCGCAATCGCCAGCGCGCTGAGCGGCCACAGCAGGCTGTTGCGGTGCCAGGCATCCAGTTCCGGGTGGGGAATGCGGTAGATCAGCAGGTAGGTGTCGCCGGTTTTTTCGCTGGTGTATTCGGCCGTCAGGCGGCGCCAGGGCAGGTGGCCGTCCTGGCTGTCGTTCTGGCGGGCCTCGAAGGCGGCAGCGCGGCGCGGGAAGGTGCCGCGTACCACCGGGTCGCCGCTTTCGTTCAGCACTTGCACGTCGATGTGGTACTGGCGCTTGCGCTGTTGCAGCAAGTCCTGGGCGGCGTCTTCGCCTTGGGATTCGTAGAGCTCGGTCCACTCTTGCGCCAGGTTGTTGAGGCCAGGGTGGCGGCTGAGAATCCAGGCATCTTGATTGAGCATATGCCCAAGCAGGATCGACAACCCGGCAACCAGGGCGATGGCCAGCCAGAAACTGGCCAGGATCCGCCAGAACAATGAACGCACAGGAAACCCTCAAACAGGAAAAGCCCAGTGGCGGTGGCCACTGGGCTGGGAGCGTTAACGCGTGGGCATTATTGCGCTTTTTGCGGCTGTTGCGCTTTCCAGGCCTGGAATTCCTTCCACTCGGCACGACGCTCGGCTTGTTTCTTGACGATCTCGTCGAACTTCTTCTGCTGCTCAGGCTTGAGTACCGCGCGGATGTCCGCCTGGGTTTTCTGCTTGCTGGCGGCAATTTCGTCCTGCATGGCTTTCTGGTCAGCGGCTGGCAGTTTGTCCAGGTACTTCTTGGTCAGGTCTTTGCGAGCGTGCCATTGGTCGCCCATCAACTTGCCGATCTGCTGGCGCTGTTCCTTGCTCAGGTCCAGTTGGCTGAAGGGGCCGCCTTTGCCACGCGGACCGTGTTCACCGCCGTGGCCCGGGCCGCCCATCATGTGGCCTTCCGGACCGCCCATCGGGCCTGGGCCTTCAGGCATTGCTGCCATGGCGACGGTTGGCAGGGCTGCGGCGAACATCAAAGCGATAAGGGTCTTGCGCATGGTGATTCTCCTGTCTCTATTCCGGTGAGTCCGGATGTGAGTAGATTACGGAGATCAAGGTCAGCGGCGGTCAGGGGAGCGTAAAGCTTGGGTAAAGAGGGTTTTGGTCGGGCCTGACAAAAACTTGCGCGTCAGAACACCGCGTGTGGGAGCGGGCCTGCTCCCACAGGGACAGCGATGGCTTAAAGGCTGTAGTAATAGCCGCGGCTACGCAGCGCCATGATCCGTGGCCGGCCATCGGGGTGCGGGCCGATCTTCTTGCGCAGGTTGCTGACGTGCATGTCCAGGCTGCGATCGTAAAGGGTCAGCTTGCGGCCCAGGGCAATCTGCGCCAGTTCCTGTTTATCCAGGGGCTCGCCGGGCTGACGCAGCAAGGCTTCGAGCAGGCGGCTTTCGGAGACGGTGAGGGTGAATTCCTGTTCGTCGATGCTGACCACACCGCGCACCGGGCTGAAGCACAGGTCGCCCAGTTCCATCTGCGTGGAGACCGCGGCCGGGTGGCTGCGGCGCAGCACGGCGCGCAGGCGGGCGGTGAGCTCGCGGGGGTCGCAGGGCTTGGCCAGATAATCGTCGGCGCCGAGTTCCAGGCCAAGGATGCGGTCCAGCGGTTCGCCACGGGCCGACAGCATCAGCACTGGCAGCTCGGGGTGGTCGGTGCGCAATTGCTTGAGCAGCTCCAGGCCACTGCCGTCGGGCAGCATTACGTCGAGCACCACGGCGGCGGGCGCACTGTCGGCCAGGGCTTTGCGCGCACTCAGGCCGTCATGGCAGGCGCGCACCTGGAAACCTTCCTGGCTCAACCAACTGCTCAGCAGCTCACAGAGCTCCTGGTCATCATCTATCAGTAACAGCTCGCTCATGACTCACTCAATTTAGCCATTGTCGACGGCGACGGTGCCCACCACTGGCGAAAATCCCGCACAGCAAGGCGATCAGTGCGACGGCCCCGCCGGTGACAAACCACTGTTGTTGCTCGGTCAGCCAGCGCGTCAAGGCGCCGCCCTGTGTCTCTTTGAGTTGCTGGGCCAGGCGTTGGTTCTCTTGGCGAAGACGACTCAATTGCGCGCTTTCGCGGGCGGCGTCCGCGTTTTGCAGTTGCTTGCTCAGTTCATCGCGCTGGCGTTCGCTTTCTTTCAAGCGTTGCTGCAACTCGGTGATCTGGCTGCCGGCACTCAACGACAGAGGCGTCGAATTGCCGGTGTTAGGGGTTTCTTCAGCGTGGGCCGTAGCCCCGATCGTTAACACTACCAACAGACACAACTGACGTAAGCGCATCGGAACTCCTGATTCCACACGAATATTCAGAACGTTGTCGGCAGGTTACCGAGAATAATGAGCCATTGGGAGTGTGCCGAACGCAATAGGTTCGGCACGGACCCCGGTCAAGGCAGGACTTGCTTGAACGGCTTGATCACCACGTCGGCATAAACGCCGGCCGCGACATACGGATCAGCCTTGGCCCAGGCTTGGGCATCGGCGAGGGAGGCGAACTCGGCAACGATCAGGCTGCCGGTGAAGCCGGCTTCGCCCGGGTCGTTGCTGTCTACCGCCGGATGCGGGCCAGCCAGTAAGATGCGGCCTTCGGCTTGCAGCTGCTTGAGGCGCTCGACGTGGGCCGGGCGGACGCTCAGGCGTTTTTCCAGCGAGTTGGCAACGTCGGTGGCAATGATGGCGTAGAGCATGTCAGTCCTCGGTTTTTGGCGTGGTGGGGGCGGCGTCATGCAGGTGGCGCGACAGGTAGATGCCCTGGCCGACCAGGAACAGCACGGTCATGCCCAGGCTGCCGAAGACCTTGAAGTCGACCCAGTAGTCCTGGAATGTAAACGCGACGAACAGGTTGGCGGCGCCGCAGAAGATGAAGAACACGATCCAGGCGATGTTCAGGCGTGTCCACACCGGCTCCGGCAGGGTCAGCGCGTGGCCCATGATCCGCTTGATCAGCAGGCGGTCACCGATGAAGTGGCTGCCGATAAACACCAGGGCGAACAGCCAGTTGACCACCGGCGCTTTCCATTTGAGGAAGGTTTCGCTGTGGAAGGCCAGGGTCAGGCCGCCGAATACCAGGCAGGCGACCAGGGTCAGCCATTGGCTTTTTTCCAGCTTGCGCTGGGAGATGAAGATGGCGCCGTAGACGACGATAGAGCTGATGATCAGTACGGCGGTGGCGCTGTAGATGCCTCCGAACGAGAGCTGGTGACCGGCGATATCGATGACCCTGGGGTCGAGTTTGGTAACGATGAAAAACAGCAACAGCGGGATGAAGTCGATGAATTGTTTCACAGTAAGAGCCAGAAGCTGGATGTGGCGGCATAATAACAAACATCCTTGGTAGCGAAAGCGCCAGCTGACTTGAGGTTACACACTCCCGTGAATGTTGATTTGCACTGCCACAGCACGGCCTCCGACGGCGCCCTGGCGCCCGCGGTACTGGTTGCGCGTGCGTTTGAAAAAGGCGTGCGAGTCCTGGCGTTGACCGACCACGACACCCTCGAGGGCCTCGATGAAGCCCGCACGGCGGCGCAGGCGCTGGGCATGCAACTGGTCAACGGCGTGGAATTGTCCTGCACCTGGGGCGGCGCCACCATTCACGTGCTTGGCTACGGTTTCGATCAAACAGCCGCGCCGCTGGTGGCCGCCATTGCGGCGTTGCATGATGGCCGCTGGCTACGCTCCGAAGAAATCAGTCGCAAACTCGGCCTCAAAGGCATGCCCAACGCCCTCGACGGCGCCCGTGCCATCCAGCAGGAGCTGGGGGACAGTGGCAACGCCCCGGCCCGGCCGCATTTCGCCGACTGGATGGTGCGCGAAGGGTTTGTCAAAGACCGCGCCGAAGCTTTCCGCAAATGGTTGGGCGCCGGCAAGCTGGGCGACGTCAAACAACACTGGCCGACCCTGGAAGACACGGTCGAGACCCTGCGCGCCTCCGGCGCCTGGGTCAGCCTGGCACATCCATGGCATTACGATTTCACCCGCAGCAAGCGCCGCAAGCTGATCAGCGACTATATTGGAGCAGGCGGTCACGCAATCGAAGTGGTCAACGGGCACCAGCCCGCCGAACAGGTGGGCAGCCTGGCGATCCTTGCCCGCGAATTTGGTCTGCTGGTCAGCGCCGGCAGTGACTTTCATGGCCCAGGTGGTTGGTCCGAAATCGGCGAGTATCGCCAGGTACCTGATGACCTGCCGCTCTTGTCGGGGCGATTCAAGCATGACCCCATTACTGCCACCGTCTGAACAGGTAGAACACGTGAGTCAATTCTTCCAGATTCATCCGGAAAACCCCCAGGCGCGCCTGATCAAACAGGCCGTGGAGATCATTCGCGCCGGCGGCGTGGTGATCTATCCGACAGACTCGTCCTACGCCATCGGTTGCCAGATCGGCGACAAGGGCGCGGTCGAACGTGTACGCCGCCTGCGCCAGCTGGATGACAAACACAACTTCGCGCTGATCTGCAGCGACTTGTCCCAACTCGGGCTGTTCGCCAAGGTCGACACCGGCACGTTCCGCCTGCTCAAGGCCCACACGCCGGGGCCCTACACCTTCATTCTCAACGCCACCCGCGAAGTGCCGCGCCTGTTGCTGCACCCGAAGAAACGCACCATAGGCCTGCGCGTGCCCGAGCACCCCATCGCCCTGGCGCTGCTGGCCGAGCTGGGTGAGCCGTTGATGAGCGTGTCGCTGATCATGCCCGGTGAAACCGAGCCGCTGGAAGACCCGTACGAAATGCGCCAACTCCTGGAAAAACAGGTCGACCTGATCATCGACGGTGGCTTCGGCGGCAACAAAGCCTCCACCGTGATCAACCTGGCCGATGGCGAGCCGGAAGTGATCCGCGTCGGTTGCGGCGATCCGGCGCCGTTCATGGTCGAGGCCTGAATGTCCGCTGTGGAAACCGTTGATCCCCAGGCCGGCGCCCAGCAGGAACTGCCATTTGCCATGGTCTATGGCCAGGCGGTCATGGAAATGCCCCTGGACCTGTACATCCCGCCGGACGCCCTGGAAGTCTTCCTGGAAGCCTTCGAGGGCCCGCTGGACCTGCTGCTGTACTTGATTCGCAAGCAGAACATCAACATCCTCGACATCCCGGTGGCGGAAATCACCCGCCAGTACATGGGCTATGTCGAGCTGATGCAGTCGGTGCGCCTGGAGCTGGCCGCCGAGTACCTGGTGATGGCCGCGATGCTCGCCGAGATCAAGTCGCGCATGCTGCTGCCGCGTTCGGAGACGGTGGAAGCCGAAGAAGACGACCCGCGTGCCGAACTGATCCGTCGCCTGCAAGAGTACGAGCGTTTCAAGGCTGCTGCCGAAGGTATCGACGGTCTGAGCCGCGTCGGTCGTGACGTGGTGGTGCCCAAGCTGGATGCGCCCGAGGCCCGCGCCCGAAAGCTGTTGCCGGATGTAAGCCTGGAAGAATTGTTGATGTCCATGGCCGAGGTGCTGCGCCGTGGCGATATGTTCGAGAGTCATCAGGTCAGCCGCGAGGCGCTGTCCACCCGCGAACGCATGAGTGATGTGCTCGAGCGCCTCAAGGGCGGCGGGTTTGTGCCGTTCGTCGAGCTGTTCACTAAAGAAGAAGGGCGTTTGGGGGTAGTGGTGACCTTCATGGCGGTCCTTGAATTGGTCAAGGAATCCTTGGTCGAGCTGGTCCAGAATGAGCCTTTTGCGGCTATCCACGTGCGGGCGCGAGCCGAATAAAGAGCTGAATCGATGAATCTGACTGAACCCCGCGAACTGGCCCCGCTCCTGGAGGCTTTTCTACTGGCCTCGGGTAAGCCCCAATCGTTGGAGCGCCTGTTCGAACTGTTTGAAGAAGCCGAGCGCCCTGAGCCGCCGGTGTTCAAGAAGGCGCTGGAGATTCTGCGCAAATCCTGCGATGGCCGAGCCTTTGAATTGCGCGAAGTTGCGTCAGGCTATCGCTTGCAGATCCGTGAGAAGTTTTCCCCGTGGGTCGGCCGACTGTGGGAAGAGCGCCCGCAGCGTTATTCGCGGGCGATGCTGGAGACCATGGCGCTGATCGCCTATCGCCAACCGATCACCCGGGGCGAGATCGAGGACGTACGGGGCGTGGCGGTCAACAGCCATATCGTCAAGACCCTGCTGGAGCGCGAGTGGATTCGCATCGTCGGCTACCGCGACGTGCCCGGCAAACCGGCGATGTTTGCAACCACCAAGGTGTTTCTCGACCACTTCAACCTGAAAAACCTCGATGACTTGCCGCCGTTGGCCGAACTGCGCGAGATGGAGCCGGACCCGGTGCTGGACTTCGACGACGCACCTGTGCCCGCCAGCCTGCAAGAGCTGGCCGATGCCAGCGCCGAGCCGGAAGAGCCGAAGGACGAAACCAGCTTCCACACCTTGTTGCTGGAATTGGACGACATGGAGCAGGGCATCAAGACTGACTTTGATGATTTGTTGCGTGATGGTGCCGTTGAGCCTGAGGCCGCAGAGATTGCTGAACCCGAACCCGAACCCGAGGAAGACATCCTCGGCGTTGCCCAAGCCCGCGAAAAACTCCTGGCCGCCGTCGCCGCCCTCGAACAACCGGCCTTGAGCGACGAAGAAGCCGAAGCCCGTGCATTGGCCGAAGCCATCGAAGCTGAGCGACGCGAATTCGAAGACTGACCCAATCCCGCAAACACTGCTGAACCCCCTGTGGGAGCGGGCTTGCTCGCGAAAGCGGTCTATCAGTTGACTTATGTGGTAACTGACACACCGCATTCGCGAGCAAGCTCGCTCCCACATGTTGATCTGCTGTGGGCCACTGGTCGGCGCAAGGCCAGCGACTTTGCCTTTATCAACTAGTCTCTGATGCGCAACGCGCAGCATACGCGTATGATTCGCGACCCTTCGCCGACCTCTTCGGCCTAGACCCCGCTTTCAACACTCTTCAGGCCACGCCTGAATCGACCCACCGGGAGGTGCTTAAGATGAACGACAAAGACCAGAACGACAGCCAGGAAATCGGCCCAGCAGGCGAAAAACTGCAAAAGGTGCTGGCGCGTATCGGCGTGGGCTCGCGCCGCGACGTCGAAGCCTGGATCACCCAGAAGCGCATCAAGGTCAACGGCGTCGAGGCTACCCTCGGCCAGCGCGTCGACCTGCACGATGCAATCACCATTGATGGCAAGGTCATCAAGCGTGAAGAGGCCGCCGAATCGGTGCGCCGCGTGATCATGTACAACAAGCCCGATGGCGAGATCTGCACCCGTGACGACCCGGAAGGCCGTCCGACCGTGTTCGACAAGATGCCCAAGCCTAAAGAAGGCCGTTGGATCAACATCGGGCGCCTGGACATCAACACCACTGGCTTGCTGATGTTCACCACCGACGGTGAACTGGCCAACCGCCTGATGCACCCGTCCTATGAGATGGACCGCGAATACGCCGTGCGTGTACGTGGCGAAGTCGATGACGAGATGATCGAGCGCTTGAAAGCCGGTGTGGTCCTCGAAGACGGCCCGGCCAAGTTCACCGACATCAAGCAGGCTCCAGGCGGCGAAGGTTTCAACCACTGGTACCACTGCGTGGTGATGGAAGGCCGTAACCGTGAAGTCCGTCGCCTGTGGGAATCCCAGGGCCTGGTGGTCAGCCGCCTGAAGCGCGTGCGTTTCGGCCCGGTGTTCCTGAACTCCGACCTGCCGATGGGCCGCTGGCGCGAAATGAGCCAGTACGAAGTCGACATTCTCAGCGCCGAAGTCGGCCTGACGCCGGTCGCCATGCCGCAGATGAACGCCAAGAGCAAAGACAAGCTTGAGCGTATGCAGCGTAAATCGTCGCGTCCTGTGGCGCGTACCGAGCGTGTTGCGCGCACGCTGCGCCCAGCGTTGAATGCACCGGCCACCGGCGGTCGTATCTCCCGTGAGCCGCACATCGAAGGCGAGCGCCGCCCAACCGCGCCATCGCGTCAGGAAGGCGAGCGCGCTCCACGTGCACCGCGTCCGGCTCCGACGGGTGGTCGCAGCAACCGTGGTGAAGCCGAGCGCCCGGCCGACAACGCCAGCACCAAGCGTCCAGCCAAGCCGGCGGCGAACAAGCGCCCTGGCCCGAAACTGGTCGCGGACGAGCCGTCGGGCAAGCGCCGTGGCGCGCCGGCCGGTTCGGGCCAGCGTCCTGGTTTTGGTCGCAAGAAGCCGCAGTGATGTTTTAAGCGCGGCCTGAAAACGCCAACCCTCGGGTTGGCGTTTTTTTTTGCCATTCAAAAAATGTGTGTGGGGGCTCCCCAGCGTTGCTGATAGCGGGATTCAGAAGGCAAAGCTGCCATCAAACACCGGCTTGTCATCCAGTGCCAACACCCCGCTGGCGAAGATCAGGTCCAGATGGTGGCTGCCTTTCTGCCCGCCGCCCAAGCCCAGGTGCAAGCCGCAGTGGCGCTCCTCGAAGCCCGCATTGCGCGCATACAGATCCTTGACCCCTTCATTGGTGCCAATCCCCAATTCCTCCACGCGCCGGTTCGACGGGTTGGCGTTCAGGTACTTGTTGAAATCCTCCACCAGCCCCGGCACATCACTGGCCACGCTGCACACCGTCGAATTTTCGATCCACAACTGCAGTGGCGATTGCAGCACGCCGTACTTGCGCGCAAACGGGATGGTGCTGAGGAAAGTACCGACAAACCGTACCTGGCCATTGATGGCTTCGCTGTGGGTGGCGATTTCGCCGGGCGCCAGGTCGTGGTTGCCGACGCCGTTGATATTGGTCCACTTGCGCACGCTGCTCAGCGGCGCCTGAAGGCGTGAACCGTGCTTGTCGGTAAAGCTCAGCACCTGGGCCTGGGACAGGCGCCGGATCAGCGTGGCGTTGAGGTCGGCGATGCGCTGGGGCTCGACGCTGAAGGTGTCGTAGAAGTAGTCGCCGTAATCCTTGAACAGCAGGGACTTCTGCCAGTGCTCCGCCATCACCCCTTGCAGGTCGCGGATAAACGCCGGGCCTTGGGCGCTGGGGTTGGGCAGTGTCGACGAGTCGTACAGGAACAGGTACAGGTCGCAGGTTTCGATGGCCTGGGCCAGGGTCTCGCTGTTGGCCAGATCCAGGCGCTGCACCTGGAAGTTGAAACGCGCCGCGCTGGCGTGGGTGATGGCCAAGGCAATCGCCTCATATCGCGCGGTGTGGCCCAGCAGTACGGTGGGGCAGTTCAGGCCGGTGAGGGCCGGGTGGTGGGCGAGGTAGTAAAGAAAGTGTTCGACAGCGCGGGCCTTGTCCATGACGGGTGTCCTTGTGTGCCTTGGGTAAGGAGGGCAGGTGCCGTGCACAGCACCTGCCGGGAGCCTGTCGGGCGTTACGGCCACATCGCGGTGCCAAACGGCACCACGGCGTCGGCTTGCATCATTTCCACGGCGGCCTCATGGGTAGGGGCTTCAAACCAATCGTCGAGTTGCAGTTCGGTTTCCAGAGCGTTTTCCAGTGTGTGCATGCTGTCTCTCCTTGAAGGCATTTTCGGAATGGCTTGCCGACCGGCAAGTGGTTTGAACCTAGGAGAGAGTGTTTCAGAAAGCAAAAAATTTAATGACACGGTTCCATTGGCGATTTTTGTTGCGGTTTTTCATGGGGATTTTTTCCTGAGGAAATACAGCAGGCTGGCGGTGCTGATTTTGAACCAATCGGCGACCGCCAATTTTTCTAAAACTGACAGCCGTAACGTAGGTTTTCCGCGCTGTAACGATAAATTTACGGGTCTGTGGCGGGTTCATTGGCGTAGCGGTTGCCGTAAGAAATACCTGACAGTTCGTCGCACGCACCATTCGAGAGCGGCCCCAAGCAGTCGAGCGGTGTACAATGCGCCGCGTTTTACTGTGACCCCTCCTTGCGCAACCACGCGAAAGGCCAAGACCTCAGGGTTTGCCTACCCTGATCACTCCGTTTGGCTACGAGCCGGACGGGTTCGATTTCGTCACAGATAAAAACAAACAGGTGACGCATGACCCTTAGAACGACGCTGTACTCCTGGTGCCTGCGCTGGGGTTTGAGCGGGGCTGCTTGAGTCGAGATTCACGGCAGCTACGTGTATTCAACATCATCAAACCTTGCGTGAGACCCTTTTCATGAGTGGACCCCATTCCTCTTCAGGCGAGCTGAAACGCGGCCTGAAAAATCGTCATATCCAGCTGATCGCCCTCGGTGGCGCCATCGGTACCGGCCTGTTCCTCGGCTCGGCCGGGGTGCTCAAATCCGCCGGCCCGTCGATGATCCTGGGCTATGCCATCTGCGGCTTCATCGCCTTCATGATCATGCGCCAGCTTGGCGAAATGATTGTCGAAGAGCCGGTCGCCGGTTCCTTCAGCCACTTTGCCCACAAGTACTGGGGCGGTTTCGCCGGCTTCCTGTCGGGCTGGAACTGCTGGATCCTGTACATCCTGGTGGGCATGTCGGAGCTGACGGCCGTCGGCAAATACGTGCATTACTGGTGGCCGGAGATCCCGACCTGGGTCTCGGCGGCGGCGTTCTTCGTGCTGATCAACCTGATCAACCTGGCCAACGTCAAAGTCTTCGGTGAGGCCGAGTTCTGGTTCGCGATCATCAAGGTGGTGGCCATTGTCGGCATGATCGCCCTGGGCAGCTACCTGCTGGTCAGCGGCAGCGGCGGCCCGCAAGCTTCGGTGAGCAACCTGTGGGAACACGGCGGCTTCTTCCCCCACGGCGTTGGCGGCCTGGTGATGGCCATGGCGATCATCATGTTCTCCTTCGGTGGCCTGGAAATGCTCGGCTTCACCGCTGCCGAAGCCGACCAGCCACGCACCGTGATCCCGAAAGCGATCAACCAGGTGATCTACCGCATCCTGATTTTCTACATCGGCGCGCTGGTTGTGCTGCTGTCGCTGACCCCGTGGGACAGCCTGTTGACCACCCTCAACGCGTCCGGCGATGCCTATAGCGGCAGCCCGTTCGTGCAAGTGTTCTCGATGCTCGGCAGCAACACCGCTGCGCACATCCTCAACTTCGTGGTCCTGACCGCGGCACTGTCGGTGTACAACAGCGGCACGTACTGCAACAGCCGTATGCTGCTGGGCATGGCCGAGCAGGGCGATGCACCCAAAGCGCTGGCCAAGATCGACAAGCGCGGCGTGCCGGTGCGTTCGATCCTCGCCTCGGCGGCGGTGACCCTGGTGGCGGTGCTGATGAACTACCTGATCCCGCAGCACGCGCTGGAACTGCTGATGTCGTTGGTCGTGGCCACGCTGGTGATCAACTGGGCGATGATCAGCTTCTCGCACTTCAAGTTCCGCCAGCACATGAACCGCACCGGCCAGGTGCCGCTGTTCAAGGCGCTGTGGTACCCGTACGGCAACTACATCTGCCTGGCGTTCGTGGCGTTTATCCTGGTGGTGATGCTGATGATCCCGGGCATCCAGGTGTCGGTGTACGCGATCCCTGTGTGGGTGGCGTTTATGGCGGTGTGTTATGGCATCAAGAACAAGCGCAGTGCCGAAGCGGTGCAAGCCTCGGCGAATGCGGCGTTGAAATAAGCCAACGCCTGAAAACACGGAACCCGGCGCTTTGCCGGGTTTTTTGTGGGCGCTGGCAGGTTAGACTCGCGCCTCGTTTTAATGCCTGACCGGCACAGCGGTCCTTTAGGCCTGATCGGCTTGGATTTGAGCGGTTTTCGCCTCAATGATGCCAAACTGTTCAAAGGCGCCGTGATTTCCAAAGCCCAGGCGTCGATGTTGTTGTCCGAGTTGGGCTTGTCCGTTGCTTAGGGTGTTTGATTGATGCTGGTGATTTCCAACAATGTGCACTTGCCCGATGCCGAGATCGAGCTGACCGCCATTCGCGCCCAGGGCGCCGGTGGGCAGAACGTCAACAAGGTATCGAGCGCGGTGCACCTGCGTTTTGACATCCCTGCGTCGTCGTTGCCGGAGTTCTACAAGGAGCGGCTGCTGGCTCTGCGTGACAGCCGCATCACCAGCGACGGCGTGCTGGTGTTGAAAGCCCAGCAGTATCGGACCCAGGAGCAGAACCGCGCGGATGCGCTGGAGCGTCTGGTGGAGTTGATCCTCAGTGCCACCAAGGTCGAGAAGAAGCGCCGCCCGACCAAGCCGACGCTGGGCTCGAAAAAGCGTCGCCTCGAATCCAAGACCAAGCGCGGCAACATCAAGGCCGGGCGCGGCAAGGTCGACTTTTAGTCGCCGCGCGTTTCGCGGGCCTTGGGCGCCTGGCGGTACAGGTAAACGCTGAGCAGCAAGCCACCGAGGGCAGCGAGGGCGGCGAACAGGAAGATCGATGCAAAGCCAAAGCCGGCCGCGACCGCCCCAGCCAGCGGTCCGGTGATCCCCAGGGACAAGTCGATGAACAACGAGTAGGCGCCCACCGCCGAGCCACGGCTGGAGGCGGGTACCAGGTTGACCGCCTCCACGCCCAGCGCCGGAAACACCAGGGAAAAACCGAAGCCGCTCAATGCTGCACCCGCCAGGGCCAGGTTGGCGTCCGGCGCCAGCCATAACAGCAGCAGGCCAAGGATCTCCACCGACAGGCAGGCAATCGCCACGCGAAAGCCGCCGATGCGGTTGATCAAGTTGCCAAACAACAGGCGCGCACCGATAAAGCTCGCGCCGAACAGGCTCAGGGCCCACACCGCGTTGTCCCAGTGCTGGGTGGTGTAATACAGGGTGATAAAGGTGGCGATGGTGCCGAATCCGATCGAGCCCAGCGCCAGCGCGCAACCGTGGGGCAGTACGCGGCCCAGCACGTTCATGAACGGCAGGCGCACGCCGGCGACGATGGGCGCGGCTTCCTTCTTCCAGGCCAGCAGCAGGCCGATGACGGCGAGCAGGATGATGCTGACGCCCATGCTCCACAGGCCCAGGCTTTTCACCAGCAACACGCCCAACGGTGCGCCGACGGCCAGTGCACCATAGCTGGCGATACCATTCCACGAAATGACCTTGGCCGTATTGGCCGCGCCGACACGGCCGATGCCCCAGCCGATGGCGCCAGAGCCCACCAGGCTTTCCGCGCTGCCCAGCACCAGGCGCCCGATGAGCAGGCTGCCCAGGCTGATCGCCGGCAGGCTGGAAAACCAAGCGGCCAGCAGCATGAACACACCGCTCAGACCACAGCCGACCAACCCGATCAATACCGCGCGCTTGCTGCCCAGGTTGTCGATGATTTTGCCGGCATACGGGCGGCTCAGCAGGGTGGCCAGGTATTGCAAGCTGATCACCAGGCCGGCGATAACGGCGCCGTAGCCCAGTTCACTGTGGACATAGCCGGGCAATACGGCGAGGGGGATGCCGATATTCAGGTAGCCGATAAAGGTAAACAACACGATGGAAACAACTTGCAGCGTGACCGCCATGGGGCGCTGGGTATCTGGCATGGGAGAGGTCCACAGTCGCAGCAGGTAAAGATAGGCTGCTAATGATACCGATGGTTTGACCCACGCAGGGTGGTAAATTCCAAAAACGTCAGATCAGAAAGACGTCAGGACTTGGGCGGGGCGAGCAATTGGGTGGTGACCAGGGCGGCCAAGGCGTTTTCCTGGGTGCCAAAGCGCTTGAGCAGCAGGGCTTGTTTGTCCGCGCTGAGGCGGTTCCAGACGTCGACCATCTGCAAGGCAGCGTCGAGGACGGCGGTATCCGGGGTATCTGTCATGGCGTCTATCCAGGTCTATTCAGGCAGTGTGGAAAGCGCGCAAAGCTGCGCTTTCCACACGGTCTGGTACGGCGTCAGCCCTGGCTTTTGCCGTCGACTGGTTTTGCTTCTTTGGCCTCAGGCTGCTTTGGGCTGGCCTGCTGCGGTGTTGGCTGCTCAGTTTCGTGCAGGCTTGGGAAGGGGAGATTAGGTATCTCGTGCATCGTCGTCGCTCCTCGCAAGGTCTGTTTTTTCAATCGCAGGTGATTCCGCGCTCTCAAAAAGCCTTGGCAGGATACAGCACTGCAAATGACAAAAAGATTTTTCTGTCGGCGGATGTCAGAACTTTGATCATTTAACGCAAGTGACATGGGGTCACACGTCTAGAACGGGACTTTGCCAAGGATCATGTCGCGATACATCACGAAATCCCCCAATAAGCTGTAGAACGGGTGCTTGAAGGTCGCCGGGCGGTTCCTTTCGAAGAAGAAGTGGCCGATCCAGGCAAAGCTGTAGCCGGCAATCGGTATGGCCAGCAGCAACGCCAATGAGCCCCGACCAATGGCATAGGCCAGGATGCCGATCACCAGGGTGGTGCCGATGAAATGCAGGCGCCGGCAGGTACTGTTGGCATGCTCGCCCAGGTAATACGGGTAGAACTCAGCAAAGCTATTGAATTGCTTGATATTTTCCACGATTGCCGGCCCTTTGATTGTTGTGCCGCCCAACAGATGTTCGGCGGGGAGCTTATTTGAGTCTAGAGTGATCAGTGGTAACGGCCAGTGACAATAGATGCCACTTTAGTATCCTTGGCTTTCCTGGCTGCCGTTTAAGCCTGCTTTATTAAGAAGACGCCATGAGCGAACGAACAACTTCTGCAAGCTGGGCGATGGGGATAGTCAAGGCATTGGAAATGGATGGCCTGGACTGCCGGACGCTGTTCAAGCAACTGGGCCTGGATTACGCCGCCCTGAATGACCCCGATGCACGGTTTGCGCAAGACTCCATGACCCGCCTGTGGCAGCGTGCGGTGGAACTGTCCGGCAACCCGGCAATTGGTCTGAACATGGGCAAGGTGGTGCGCCCGGCCTCGTTTCATGTGGCCGGGTATGCGTTGATGTCGAGCAACACGCTGGCCGAGGGGTTTATGCGCCTGGTGCGTTACCAGCGGATCATTGCCGAAAGTGCCGACCTGAGTTTCCGCCTGCTACCTGAAGGCTATGCACTGATTCTGACGGTGCATGGCGATCACCTGCCGCCCACCCGGCAAAGCGCCGAAGCCTCGCTGGCCAGTGCTCTGGCGATGTGCGGCTGGCTCAGCGGCCGCACCCTGCAGCCGCGTAAAGTGCTGTTGCAAGGCGATCACCCGGTGGACCTGGGGCCGTACAAACAAGCCTTCCATGCCCCGCTGGAATTCAACGCGGCCTACGATGCACTGATTTTCGAGCAGGCCGACATGGAGGCGCCACTGCCCACCGCCAACGAGGCCATGGCGCTGCTGCATGATCGGTTTGCCGGTGAGTACCTGGCGCGCTTCTCGGAAAGCCGCGTGACCCACAAGGCCCGGCAGGTGCTGTGCCGCCTGTTGCCCCAGGGTGAGCCCAAGCGCGAAGTGGTGGCGCAGACGCTGCACCTGTCCCAGCGCACCCTGCAACGGCGATTGCAGGAGGAGGGCACCAGTTTTCAGACCCTGCTTGATGACACCCGTCGCGAACTGGCCGAGCAATACCTGGCGCAACCGAGCATGACCTTGCTGGAAATTGCCTACCTGTTGGGGTTTGCCGACCCGAGCAATTTCTTCCGCGCCTTCCGTCGCTGGTTCGATGCCACGCCCGGTGAATACCGGACGCGGTTGCTCGAAGCGTCGACGGTCAGTGGCGCCAAAACGCCGGAATACACAGAACAAAGACCGTAATGATCTCCAGTCGGCCGAGCAGCATGCCGAGCGACAGGATCCACTTGGCCGCATCCGGCAGGCTGGCGAAGTTGCCGGCCGGGCCGATGGTTTCCCCCAGGCCCGGGCCGACGCCGGACACCGTGCTGGCAGCGCCGGTCAGCGCGGTCATCCAGTCCAGGCCGAGCAGCGACAGTGCAAGGGCGATGGCGCAGATGGTGATGGCGAAGAAGAACGAAAAAGTCAGGATCGAGCGTACGATTTCTTCGTCGAGACGGTGGCCGTTGTACTTCTGCTTGATCACCGCGCGAGGGTGAATCAATTGGTTCAAGTTGGCCTTGAGCAGGATGTAGGCGACCTGGAAGCGGAAGATCTTGATCCCGCCCGCCGTGGAGCCGGAGCAGCCGCCGATAAAGCCCAGGTAGAAAAACAGCATCAGTGAGAAGTTGCCCCACAGGCTGTAGTCCCCCAGTGCAAAACCTGTAGTGGTCACCACCGAGGTAACGTTCAGCGCCACGTGGCGCAGGGCGTCCAGCCAATGCAGGTCGGTGGTCCACCAGTACCAGGTGCCGAGCACCAGCCAGGTTACCAACAGCAAGCCGAGCAAGCCCTGCACCTGCTGATCCTTGACCAGCGCCTTGCGGTTGCCGCGTAACGTGGCGACATACAGGGTGAACGGCAGGCTGCCGAGGATCATCACCACCACCGCGACCCAGTGCACCGCCGGTTGTTTCCAGTGGGCCAGCGACTCATCGGAGGTGGAGAAGCCGCCGGTGGAAATCGCCGACATCGCGTGGTTGATCGCATCGAACAAACCCATGCCGGCCCACCAGAACGCCAGGCTGCCCAGGATGGTGATGCCCACGTACGCCGCCACGATCAGGCGCGCCACCATGTGTGAGCGCGGCATGACCTTTTCCGAGCGGTCCGAGGATTCGGTCTGGAACAGACGCATGCCACCGATGCGCAGCAGCGGCAGGATCGCCACTGCCATGCCGATAAAGCCGATACCGCCGAGCCAGTGCAGCAGCGAGCGCCACATCAGGATGCCCGGCGACATGCTATCCAGCCCGCTCAATACGGTGGAGCCGGTGGCGGTGATGCCGGACATGCTTTCGAAAAACGAGTCGGTGTAGCTGATGTGCTGGGTCAGCAGGAACGGCAGCGCGGCAAAGATGCATACCACTACCCAGCTTGTGACGGTGAGCAGGTACATGTCCCGTGGGCGCAGGTGCACGTGTTCGGGGCGGCCGGGGATGACCAGGGCCAGGCCGGCGAGAAAGGTGATCATGCTGGCCCACAGGAACGAGGGCAGGTCGCGGGTGCGTTCGAAGATCACCAGGGTGGCCATGGGCACCACCATGGCAATTGCGAGGGTGATCAGGAAGATGCCGATGATGAAACCGATGATGCGTAGGGTCGGCAACGCCATGAAGTGAGCTCGGGTGATTGGGCAGAGGCGCCATTCTACCTGGGGTGCAGGTCTTGTAAACCGGCCCCTTCAGGCGATACCGAGCAAATGTGGGAGTGGGCTTGTGTGGGAGCGGGCTTGCTCGCGAATGCGGTGGGTCAGCCAAATATCCAGTGACTGATACAGCGCATTCGCGAGCAAGCCCGCTCCCACATGGGGTTTGTGGTGTTTGATGCAGGCATTAAAAAGGCGACCCGAAGGCCGCCTCATTCAACTCGGCGTTGATCAGAACTCGTGATCAGCGTTGTCCGGGTTCAGGTCGCTGATGCCCAGCTTGCCCGCCGCCGCTTCGATCGAACCGGTCTGCTTGACCAGCGCCGCGATGGCGTCACGTACGATCTGGTTGCCCGCATCGTTACCGGCCGCGATCAACTGGTCGTAGTGCTCACCCTTGTTGGCGTGGTCAACCATGACTTGGATCTTCGCTTCGGTCGCTGCCAGGTCTGCCTTCAGCGCGCTGTCGGCAGCCGGGTCGACCTTGGCCACCAGGGACGACAGGCTGGCGCCGGTCAGCTTGGTGCCGTCGGTGCGGGTGTATTCGCCCAGGTAGACGTTGCGGATGCCCTTGGCGTCGTAGAAGTGCGAGTTGTGGGTGTTGTCGCTGAAGCAGTCCTGCTCGTCTTCCGGCGAGTTGGCTTCCAGGGACACTTTCATACGCTCACCAGCCAGTTCGCCGAGGGACAGGCTACCCATGCCGAACAGCATTTTGCGCAGGCCGTCGGTGGCCGGTTCAGCCTCCAGGGTGGCGCGGTAGTTGTCGGCGACGTTTGGCTTCCAGTTGCCGACCATTTCTTCCAGGTCGCTCACCAGCAGCTGGGTCACGGCGCTCAGGTAGGCGCGGCGACGCTCGTTGTGGCCGCCCGTAGCGCCGTCGCCGGTCAGGTAGTCCGATGCTGGGCGGTTGCCGGCGCCAGGGCCGGTGCCGTTCAGGTCCTGGCCCCAGAGCAGGAATTCGATGGCGTGGTAGCCGGTGGCGACGTTGGCTTCGGAACCGCCCAGCTCGTTGAGGCTGGCAAGTTTTTCCGGGGTGATTTCCTTCACGTCGACCTTGTCTTCGCCGACCTGGACTTCGGTGTTGGCGACGATGTTGGCGGTCGCGCCTGGGTTACCCAGGGCGTGTTCGTAGGACTTGTCGACGTAGTCGATCAGGCCTTCGTCCAGCGGCCATGCGTTCACCTGGCCTTCCCAGTCGTCGATGATGGTGTTGCCGAAGCGGAACACTTCGCTCTGCAGGTACGGGACGCGTGCGGCAACCCAGGCCGCGCGGGCGGCTTTCAGGGTTTCGTCGTTCGGCTTGGCGAGGAACGCGTCGATGGCGGTCTGCAGGGTTTTGGCGGTGGATTCGGCGTCGCTGTAGACCGCGAACACCATGTCAGCGTAATGCGCGACCACGGCCTTGGCAGCTGCTTCGTCGACTTGGCCGGCAGGGGTGGCAGCCGCTGGAGCGGTAGTGCTGGCAGCCGGGGTCGGCGCCTGTGGCGCGGCGGCCTTGTCTTTACCTTCGCCGCAACCGGCGAGAGAAATGGCAATGGCCAGCAGACTGGCGGTGGCCAGGGGCATACGAATCATGGCGAACATCCTGCTTCGGTTGTTGATAGGGCGCGCGGGGGGAGCGCAAAACTGCGACATAATGCGAAAGATTTGCATTTTGTGTAAAGGCTTAAACGCGGGAAATATTCAGTATCGTTTTCTCGGTTCAAAGAATCGCGGCGTTATTGCGCTCTGACTGTTTCAGATACGCGGCCAATTCCCGCGCCGGCAGCGGTTTGCTGTAGTGATAGCCCTGCCCCTCATGGCAACCCTCGGAGATGATGTAGGCCTCTTGTTCCGCGGTTTCCACGCCTTCGGCGATCACCTGCATGCCCAGGCTTTTACCCAACTGGATAATCGCCCGCACGATGGTGGCATCGTCGTCGTCATCCAGCAGGTCCTGGACGAAGCTCTTGTCGATCTTGATCTTGTCCAGGGGGAGGCTTTTCAGGTAACTGAGGGATGAATAGCCGGTGCCGAAGTCGTCAATCGCGATCAACGCTCCGGAGCGGCGCAGGCTCAGCAGGTGTTGGGCGGCGGTGCTGATGTCTTCCATCAGGCCGGTTTCGGTGACTTCCAGCTCCAGGCTGCGCGGCGGCAGGCGGTAGATCTGCATCAGGTTGTTGACCACTCGCGGCAACTCGGTGTGGTGCAACTGCACGGTGGACAGGTTGACCGCCATGCGCAACTCGGTGAAACCCAGGTCATGCCATTCGCGCAACTGCCGGCAGGCCTGGTCCAGTACCCATTCGCCAATCGCGATGATGGTGCCGTTCTGTTCGGCCAATGGGATGAACAAGTCAGGCGGCACCAGGCCATGTTCCGGGTGCTGCCAGCGGATCAACGCTTCGACGCCCACCACACGGTGGTCGCGGTAGCTGATTTGCGGTTGGTACACCAGGTGGAACTGGTTGCGACTCAAGGCGTCGCGCAGGTCTTTTTCCAGTTCGCGGCGGCGGCGCATTTCGCTGTCGACGCTGGCGATATAGAACTGGTAGCGGTTGCGTGACCGGCTCTTGGCCAGGGTCATGGTCTGTTCGGCTTTTTGCAGCAGCTTCTCGGTGCTGTCGCCATCTTCCGGAAACAGGGTGATGCCTATAGTGGCGCGCAGGCGGATCTGTTCGTGGTCGAGGGCGAATTCCGCTTCGAGGTCATCGAGGATGCTTTGTGCCAACTCCGCGGCTTCGTAGGGTTGGTCGATGTCGGCCTGCACCAGGGCGAACTGGTCGCCCCCCAGGCGGGCGAGGGCGCCGAGGCGGCCGCTATGGGCGCGCAAACGGTCGGCGAGGGCCAGCAGCAATTGGTCGCCGGCCTGGTAGGTGAACTGCTCGTTGACGCTCTTGAAGTCGTCCAGGCCCACGCACAACACCGCCACGCGGCGCTGCCGGCGGCCGGCGTCGATGAGGATCTTGTCCAGTTGTTCCTGCAGCTTCTGGCGATTGGGCAACCCGGTCAGGAAGTCGTACTGCGCCATGCGCCGCAGGCTGCTCTCGGCCTCGTGACGCAGGTGGGTGTTGCGCTCGATGGATTCGAGCAACTGGTTGGCGGTATTGATCCACAGCCCCAGTTCATTGCGTTCATGGCCTTTGAGCTGGGGGATCTTGTGTTCGCTGGGCCGGTCCGGGTTGATCGACGTCAGGTGCTCGATGATCCGCGACAACGGCTTGGTCAGCAGCCAGTGGTAGACCAGGTACAACACCAGGCCCATCGCCAGGGCCCGAAGCACTCCGGAGATAAAGATAATCACCGAGCTGACAATAAAATCCTTGCCGTACGTGGCGGTGTCGAGGGTGATGCTCAGGTCGCCGTAGTACTCGCTGTAGGGACCTTTGCCCACCAATGCCGTGGTGAACGTGCGTTCCTGGCCAAGAATCAGGTCGGTCAGCCAACGGCTGGGGGATTGCTGCAGGGCGCGGCTTTTTTCCGCGAGCATGGTTTCGTTGGGATGGCCGATGGACGCCATGCGTACCGCATCGTCTTGAAACAGGCCCTCAATGACCTGCATTCCCATCTCGCGGTCCAGGCTGTAGACGGCCTGGGTCGAGGGGTCGCGGAACATGTCGAGGATGCGCTGGGCATCGCTGGCCACGGCCTGGCGCGTTTTGTAGGCATCAAAGACGATCTGCGCCACGCTCAGCGCTACACCCACGACCAAGGCCGACAGCAGCACGACCCGTAGCAACTTCACCGACAAGCTGTTTTTGAGTTCCAGCTTCAAAGGGGGATTCCTTGTTCCATGCGGGTAGCCTCAATATGCCATGAGTATTGGCAATCTGAGGGTGGCAGTCAAAGGGACATTCGGTTAAGCGGGAAATGTTGAGAAAAGTGGAACCCAGCTCGCGGAAATTGCCACCCACGCGGTGAGGGGAATGAGCCTCTCGTTGAATACTGGAGTACTTATTTATGTTGACGGCATTGGCAGGCATAGCGTTGCCTGCAGTGGCTGCGGCTGCAGCCCCTGTGGTTGGGCAGGGTTTGAAAATGTTAGGGGATGTTGGCGAGCAGGTCGTAAAAGGCGCGATGGGCGCAGTCTTGGGGGGGGCGGGTCTAGGGCAGTCAAATCCAACAATCAACTTTGGGGGCAGCAACAATCGCAATAACGTACTGGAGCAAATAGGCCTCCAAATGTTGGCGAATGCCGTGAAGCGTTAAGCCCACATATTCCCTGGCATGCCCCGTGCGATAGCGGAGTCAAAAGCCGCAGGAGCAGGAGCGGTCCCGCTCCTGCCCTGGCGCTATCGTTTAATTAATGAAACTGATCGTCTGCTTAGCCTTGTTGGTCAGGGCGGCAAACTGTATCGGTTCGCTGGATTCGCTCTTTGGACTCTCTGCGCCGATTTTCTTTGCTACTGCGTCGGCAAAGGGTTGGATCAGTGGTGCAATAGCTTTTACCACTTCGCCAACGACAGGAATTGCGGCTTTCAATAGATCGCCACCCAGCGAGATTGCGGAGGCTGCGCTTATTGTCATTGTGATTTCTCCGATAGGTTAAGGGGGCGTATCCCCTCACCGAATAAGTGGCGGCTGACGCTGTGAGAGTTCCTCGTGGGGTTTGCGCTAACCATGAAAAAGCCCGGCAATTCAGGCTGTGTGAAAACCTAGCAATCTGCCGCCCGGTTTAAGAAAAATGCCCGTATCGAAAGATACGGGCATTTTTCTTATGCGCTACATCCAAGGTGAAGACCGTATCCAAGGCATTCTGTTTCCAGTCTCACTGGACGAACTCATTCCCGAAAAAATGCCCGGTTCCTGTTTCGCCAACTCGACGGAACACGAACGGAAATGGCGCTAGCGATGCAGGTGTACAACCTGAAAAGAGCCATAAACGTGTTGGGTGTGCGAAAAATGATGGAGTTGATGGGCTGAAAAGCCCTTTTTGCTATCCGAAACCGCAAAAGCAAATGCCCCGACAAGTCGGGGCATTTGCTTTAGACCGGCGTGGGCTGCGTTTTCACACAGCCTGCATTGCCGGGCTTTTTTTACTGCAAGGGCTGCTTAGGCAGTGAAGGTCTTGCCTTCGAACTGCTCAGCCACGAACTTCCAGTTGACCAGGTTCCAGAACGCTTCCACATACTTTGGACGCGCGTTGCGGTAGTCGATGTAGTAGGCGTGTTCCCACACGTCGCAGGTCAGCAGCGGGGTGTCGCCGCTGGTCAGCGGGTTGCCGGCGCCGATGGTGCTGGCCAGGGCCAGGGAACCGTCAGCCTTTTTCACCAGCCAGCCCCAACCGGAACCGAAGGTGCCGACGGAGGTCTTGGTGAACTCTTCCTTGAACTTGTCGAACGAACCGAACGCAGCGTTGATGGCTTCAGCCAGCGCGCCGGTTGGTTGACCGCCGGCGTTTGGCGCCAGGCAGTTCCAGTAGAAGGTGTGGTTCCAGACCTGGGCAGCGTTGTTGAAGATGCCGCCCGAAGAGGACTTGACGATCTCTTCCAGGGTCTTGCCTTCGAACTCGGTGCCTGGCACCAGGTTGTTCAGGTTCACGACATAGGTGTTGTGGTGCTTGTCGTGGTGGAATTCCAAGGTTTCCTTGGAGATGTGCGGCTGCAGGGCATCGTGTGCGTAGGGCAGCGGCGGCAATTCGAAAGCCATGATGATTCTCCTAATCAGGTCAGTTGCGGTGAGCGCAAGGCCGATCACGGGCGGCCAAACAAGCGCCGGGGAGTTTGTACTCTTTGCGGCGCAGGGTCCGGATCATAGCACCGGGGGGGCGGCAAAACCACGCAACAACTGTGTGGGATAGAGGTTCCAGAGCGTTTTGGAATATTCGTCAGGCGGCGATCAATTGATAGGCCACGCTGAACATCATCACCGCCACCAACAGGTCCAGCAGGCGCCAGGTGGCCGGGCGTGCCAGCCACGGCGCCAACCATGCCGCACCGAGGGCCAGGGTGGCGAACCACAGGAAGGACGCACTGGCCGCCCCGGCCACGTAGGCACCGGGTTCGGTTTGTTGCGCGCCCAGTGAGCCGATCAGCAATACCGTGTCCAGATACACATGGGGATTGAGCAGCGTCACCGCCAAGGCACTGAGCATCACCGCGCGCAACGAACGCACCTTGAGGTTGCCGCCCTGCTCCAGGCTTTGGCTCGAAAATGCCCGACGCAGTGCCAGGGTGCCATACCACAACAGGAATGCCGCGCCGCCCCAGCGGGCAATCGCCAGCAGCAGCGGGTTTTGCGCCAGCACCGTGGCCAGGCCGAACACCCCCGCGGCCACCAACAACGCGTCGCATACCACGCACAACGCCGCGACGGGCAAATGGTGTTCGCGGCGCAGGCTTTGCGCCAGCACAAAGGCGTTCTGGGTGCCGATGGCCATGATCAAACCGAGGGCCACCAACAGGCCGTTCACATAGCTTTGCCACATAGGATTTACTCCGCGTCCGCCGCCAGTTGCCGTAATACCTGCAAGGCACGCTCGGCATCGGCGCGGCCGACGAACAGGTGATCGTGGTAATAGCCGGCAATCACATTGCAGCTGATTCCGGCCTGGCCCAGCGCGCTGGCAAAGGCGGCGGTGAGGCCGACAGCCTCCAGGGACGAATGCACGTTCAAGGTGATCCAGGCGGCCACGTAGTCGAACTGCAATCCTGCCTGTTCGGCTTGCTCGCGCTTGACAATCAGCGTCAGGCCTTCCTGTTCGCGAAAGCTGCCGATCACTTCACAGCCCGCCGGGATGCGGTGGTCGGGCAGGGTGCAGAACACATAGTCGCCGTCATTCAACTGCGGGCTCATGCTACTTAGCAGGGTCGCCAGGGCGGTTTCGCCAGTCATGTGAGAATTCCTTGAATAGAGAGAAGCAATGCTGGTCATTCTCACGGGCGAAGCTGTATAAGAAAAACCAATATTGCTGATCGCTCATTAGAGAAACTGATGTTCGACTATAAATTGCTTTCCGCCCTGGCAGCGGTGGTGGAACAGGCCGGCTTTGAACGCGGCGCCCAGGTGCTGGGGTTGTCGCAATCGGCGATTTCCCAGCGCATCAAGCTGCTTGAAGCACGCATCGGCCAGCCGGTGCTGGTGCGAGCCACGCCGCCGACGCCCACCGACATCGGCCGGCGCCTGCTTAACCATGTGCAACAGGTGCGCCTGCTGGAGCGCGACCTGCAAAGCCAGGTGCCGGCGCTGGACGCAGAGGGCATGCCCGAACGCCTGCGCATCGCCTTGAACGCCGACAGCCTTGCCACCTGGTGGGCCGAGGCGGTCAGCGCGTTTTGCGCCGAGCAGCATTTGCTGCTGGACCTGGTGGTGGAGGATCAGACCGTCGGCCTCAAACGCATGCGCGCCGGTGAAGTGGCGGCCTGTATCTGCGCCAGCGAGCGCCCGGTAGCCGGGGCCCGCAGCTTGTTGCTCGGCGCCATGCGCTATCGTGCGCTGGCCAGTCCGGCGTTTATCGCCCGGCACTTTCCCGGAGGGGTACGTGCCGATCAACTGGCGCGCACTCCGGCGCTGGTGTTCGGTCCGGATGATTTCCTGCAACACCGTTACCTGGCTTCGCTTGGTGTGGACGGTGGTTTCGAACACCATTTATGCCCATCTTCCGAAGGCTTCATCCGCCTGACGGAGGCCGGGCTCGGTTGGGGCCTAGTGCCGGAATTACAGGTGCGCGACCAGTTGGAAAAGGGCGTGCTGGTGGAGTTATTGCCAGATAAGCCCATCGATGTGCCGCTGTACTGGCATCATTGGCGCAGTGGCGGGCAACTGCTGGGCTTGTTGACCGACCATCTGGCCCAGGCGTGTGGCCAATGGCTGGTGCCGTTGGACTGACAGCGGGCGTCAAGGCAACAGCGATGAAAAATGAAAGAACATGGGGTAATACATGAAAATTCTGGTCACCGGCGCAAGCGGCTTCATCGGCGGACGCTTTGCGCGTTTCGCTCTGGAGCAGGGCCTCGACGTGCGGGTCAACGGGCGACGCGCCGAAGGTGTGGAGCACCTGGTCAGGCGCGGTGCCGAGTTTATCCAGGGTGATTTGAATGATGCCGACCTGGTACGCGAACTGTGCCGCGACGTTGAAGCCGTGGTGCATTGCGCGGGCGCCGTCGGGTTGTGGGGCAAGTATCAGGACTTCTACCAGGGCAATGTGCTGGTGACTGAAAACGTCGTCGAGGCCTGCCTTAAACAGCGTGTCGGCCGGTTGGTGCACCTGTCGTCGCCGTCGATCTACTTTGATGGGCGCGACCACCTGGGGTTGACCGAAGAGCAAGTCCCCAAGCGTTTCAAGCATCCTTACGCCGCGACCAAATACCTGGCCGAGCAGAAGGTGTTCGGCGCCCAGGAGTTTGGCCTCGAAGTGCTGGCGCTGCGCCCGCGTTTCGTGACGGGCGCCGGCGACATGAGTATCTTCCCGCGCCTGTTGAAAATGCAGCGCAAGAACCGCCTGGCCATCGTCGGCGACGGTTTGAACAAAGTTGATTTCACCAGCGTGCACAACCTCAACGAAGCGCTGCTCAGCAGTTTGCTCGCCACAGGTTCGGCGTTGGGCAAGGCCTACAACATCAGCAACGGTGCCCCGGTGCCGGTGTGGGATGTGGTGAACTATGTGATGCGTCAAATGGAACTGCCGCAGGTGAAGTGTTACCGGTCCTACGGTTTGTCCTACGGCGTTGCGGCGTTGAACGAAGCGTTCTGCGCGATATGGCCCGGCCGCCCGGAACCGGCGCTGTCGCGCCTGGGCATGCAAGTGATGAACAAAGATTTCACCCTCGACATCAGCCGTGCCAGGCATTATCTGGACTACGAGCCCAAGGTCAGCCTATGGACCGCCCTCGACGAGTTCTGCAGCTGGTGGAAGGCCCAGGATTCGGGGCTCAAGTAAGGTCACAACAGGCAACACATCGGGAACCGAATTCGTGGTTCCGGGTCGATCAGAGCGACAGGACTGCGGTTTATACTCCCGTCGCTCGCCACCTCACCGATTCAGGGTTGATTCATGCGTAACGATGCCAAAGACGATTTCGACGACGTTCCCAGCCTGCGCGCCGATGTAGGGGATGACGATGATTTCGAACCGACTCCCGCCACCTCGGTGCGTTCGCGCAACACAAAGGTGGTCAAGGTCAAGAGCGCCAGCACCGGGCCATTGTGGGCCCTGATCGGCGCGCTGCTCTTCGCCTTCGCCGGGCTGGCCTGGTGGAGCTTCCAGCAGATTTCCCTGATGGGGCAGCAACTGGTCGCCACCCAGGAAAGCTTTGCGCGCATCAGCGAAGAAGCGGCGGGGCGCCTGCAGGATATTTCCGGCAAGGTCGTCGCCAGTGAGGCCAGTGTGAACAACGGCAGTGAAGCGTTGAAGTTGCAGATCCGCCAGTTGGAGACCCAGTTGCTGGAGCAGGGCAAGCAGCAGGTCGGCGTGGCCGGCCAGGCCACCGAGCTCGACAAGCGCCTGGCGACCATGACCGCCAGCACCACCGAACTGTCGAGCGCCAACAGCAAGCTGCAAGGCCAGGTGCAGGCCTTGACCGACGCCGTGGCAGGCTTGAAGGCGGCACAAGGTGAGGCGGCCAAGCGCGATGCCGAGTTCAAGGAGCTGGCCGCCGATGTGGCTGCACTGAAGAAACAAGGCAACCCAAGCGCGGCCATTGCTCGTCTGGAGCAGGACCTGGTGGTGCTCAAGAGCGCCCAGGAAAACCAGCCGGCCAGCAGCGATGCGCCGACCAATAAAGAGTTTGATGTGTTCCGCATCCAGACCACCCGCAACATCACCACCTTGCAGAGCCAGGTGCAGAACCTGCAGCAGCAACTGAATGCACCGGCCAGGGTCACCCCGCTGGGGCAGTGATCACACCTGAGACAACAGGCGTGTAAACCGATCCAAATGTGGGAGCGGGCTTGCTCGCGAAAGCGTTGAATCAGCCAATGAATCCGTTGACTGACCCACTGCTTTCGCGAGCAAGCCCGCTCCCACATTTTGCACTGGGGCCAGGAGTTAAATAGTGCTCTTGGTCTCATTGTCACCGCCTGGTGACATTTCCCATCCCCTTCGTTACTTGCCCCCACGGCCCCCTTGTTTAGACTCCGGTCACCCCATAAACAATAATAAGGGCCACCCATGACCACCCAACCACTGCCTGCCAGCAGTTGGCTGAACGCGCCTGCCCATCACGCCTGGCTTGCCGCCGAAGGCCAGCGTCTGTTGGCATTCGCCAAGGCCGCGCGCCTGCCCGACGGTTTCGGCAACCTGGACGACAGAGGCCAATTGCCGGCCGATGCCCACGCCGAAACCATGAACACTGCCCGTATGACCCACAGCTTTGCCATGGCCTACGCCCTTGGCCTGCCGGGTTACGCCG
This sequence comes from Pseudomonas sp. FP2335, assembly GCF_030687535.1. Taxonomy (NCBI): domain Bacteria; kingdom Pseudomonadati; phylum Pseudomonadota; class Gammaproteobacteria; order Pseudomonadales; family Pseudomonadaceae; genus Pseudomonas; species Pseudomonas sp. FP2335. Next base: position 4,704,722 of record NZ_CP117437.1, on the reverse strand, counting down.
AGTGGGTGGCCCACGGTGTCGCGGCCCTCAATGGTCCGCTGAAGGATGCGCAGCACGGTGGCTGGTTCGCCACGCCCCGCGCCCTCGATGGCAACCGTGGCAAGGCTGCTTACCTGCACGCCTTTGTCGCCCTGGCTGCCAGCTCCGCGGTGGTGGCCGGCGTTCCCGGTGCCCAGGCCCTGCTAAACGACGCGATCCACATCATCGACCAGTGCTTCTGGAACGAGGAGGAGGGCGTCATGCTCGAAACCTTTGCCCAGGATTGGAGTGGCGTCGAAGCCTATCGCGGCGCCAACAGCAACATGCACGCCACCGAGGCCTTCCTCGCCCTGGCCGATGTAACCGGTGACACGCGTTGGCTGGACCGTGCGCTGCGGATCGTCGAGCGGGTGATCCATACCCACGCCGCCGGCAACCAGTACATGGTGATCGAACATTTCGACGCCCACTGGCAGCCCCTGCTGGATTACAACGAAGACAATCGCGCCGACGGCTTCCGCCCCTACGGCATCACTCCTGGCCATGGGTTCGAGTGGGCGCGGCTGGTGCTGCACCTGGAGGCCTCGCGCCTGCGCGCTGGGTTGGTCACGCCGGACTGGTTGTTGACCGACGCCAAAGGCCTGTTCGCCAGCGCCTGCGAATACGCTTGGGCGGTCGATGGTGCGCCCGGCATCGTCTACACCCTGGACTGGAACCAGCGCCCGGTGGTGCGTGAGCGCCTGCACTGGACCCACGCCGAAGCCAGCGCCGCAGCTCAGGCCTTGCTCAAACGCACCGGTGAGTTGCACTACGAAACCTGGTATCGGCGTTTCTGGGAGTTCTGCGAAACCCATTTCATCGACCGCATCCACGGCAGCTGGCACCACGAGCTCAGCCCGCGCAACCAACCCAGCAGCACGATCTGGGCTGGCAAGCCGGACCTGTACCATGCCTGGCAAGCGGTGCTGCTGCCTGCGCTACCGTTGGCGCCAAGCATGGCCAGTGCATTGGGGGCGGGGTCTTATGTCACCAGCTGGTGACATTTGTACGTCCCTTTGTTACCTGCGCCCTAAATATCCATGTTTAAACTCCGTGCAGCGCAAGCTCTAGACTTGCATGCATAACAACAAAAAAAGGTACTCAGATGAACGCGATTAATCGCCTCGCCGTCGCTATTTCCATTGCCTCGTTGTTTCCCCTCAGTGCATTTGCCGCCGACTCCAAAGGTACGGTTGAAGTGGTGCATTGGTGGACCTCTGGCGGTGAGAAAGCGGCAGTGGATGTCCTGAAGGCCCAAGTTGAGAAAGACGGTTTCACCTGGAAAGACGGTGCCGTCGCTGGTGGCGGTGGTGCCACGGCCATGACTGTGCTGAAAAGCCGCGCAGTTGCGGGCAACCCGCCCGGCGTTGCCCAGATCAAAGGTCCCGACATCCAGGAATGGGCGTCCACTGGCCTGCTCGACACCGACGTCTTGAAAGGCGTGGCCAAAGACGAAAAGTGGGATTCCCTGCTCGACAAAAAAGTCTCCGATACCGTGAAGTTCGACGGTGACTACGTCGCCGTACCTGTGAACATCCACCGCGTCAACTGGCTGTGGATCAACCCGGAAGTCTTCAAGAAAGCCGGCATCACCAAGAACCCGACCACCCTCGAAGAATTCTACGCAGCCGGCGACAAGCTCAAGGCTGCCGGTTTCATTCCGCTCGCCCACGGCGGCCAGCCTTGGCAGGACAGCACCGTGTTCGAAGCCGTCGTCCTGTCGGTGATGGGAGCCGACGGCTACAAGAAAGCCCTGGTCGACCTGGACAACGCTGCGCTGACGGGCCCGGAAATGGTCAAGTCGCTCACCGAGCTGAAAAAAGTCGCGACCTATATGGACGTCGACGGCAAAGGCCAGGACTGGAACCTCGAAGCCGGTAAAGTCATCAACGGCAAGGCCGGCATGCAGATCATGGGTGACTGGGCCAAGTCCGAGTGGACCGCCGCCAAGAAAGTCGCGGGCAAGGACTACGAGTGCGTCGCCTTCCCTGGCACCGAGAAAGCTTTCACCTACAACATCGACTCCCTGGCGGTGTTCAAGCAGAAAGACAAAGGCACTGCCGCTGGCCAGCAGGACATTGCCAAAGTCGTGCTGGGTGAAAACTTCCAGAAGGTCTTCAGCATCAACAAAGGCTCGATCCCGGTGCGTAACGACATGTTGAACAACATGGACAAGCTCGGCTTCGACTCCTGCGCCCAGACCGCTGCCAAGGACTTCCTGGCCGACGCCAAGACCGGTGGCCTGCAGCCAAGCATGGCGCACAACATGGCCACCAACCTGGCGGTGCAAGGCGCGTTCTTTGATGTCGTGACCAACTTCCTCAATGACCCGAAAGCCGACCCGGCCGACACCGCCAAGAAACTGGGCGCTGCGATCAAGTCGGCCAAGTAAGCGACAAGCTGCAAGTTATTAGCTGCAAGTGGTCTGCAACCTCTCTTGCCGCTTATAGCTTGTAACTTGCAGCTGCCCTCACTCTTTCATTGGATTTCCCCATGAGTTCTGTTGCTGTGTTCAGCAAAGCCTCGCCGTTCGATGCACTGCAGCGCTGGCTACCGAAACTGGTGCTGGCGCCGAGCATGTTCATCGTACTGGTGGGCTTCTACGGCTACATCCTGTGGACGTTTGTGCTGTCGTTCACCACATCCACTTTCCTGCCCAGCTACAAGTGGGCGGGGTTGGCGCAATATGAGCGCCTGTTCGACAACGACCGTTGGTGGGTCGCAAGCAAAAACCTGGCGCTGTTTGGCGGCATGTTTATCGGCATCACCCTGGTGATTGGTGTTCTGCTGGCGGTGTTCCTCGACCAGCGTATCCGTCGTGAAGGTTTTATCCGCACCATTTACCTGTACCCGATGGCGCTCTCGATGATCGTTACGGGTACGGCCTGGAAGTGGCTGCTCAACCCGGGCATGGGCCTGGACAAACTCCTGCGGGACTGGGGCTGGGAAGGCTTCCGTCTCGACTGGCTGATCGACCCGGATCGCGTGGTCTATTGCCTGGTAATCGCCGCGGTGTGGCAAGCCTCGGGTTTCATCATGGCGATGTTCCTCGCGGGCCTGCGTGGGGTTGATCAATCGATCATCCGCGCCGCGCAGATCGATGGCGCGAGCCTGCCGCGCATCTACTGGAGCGTGGTGCTGCCCAGCCTGCGTCCGGTGTTCTTCAGTGCCGTGATGATCCTGGCGCACATTGCGATCAAGAGCTTCGACCTGGTGGCGGCGATGACCGCAGGTGGGCCGGGCTACTCGTCCGACCTGCCGGCGATGTTCATGTACTCGTTCACCTTCAGCCGTGGCCAGATGGGCATGGGCTCGGCCAGTGCCATCCTGATGCTCGGTGCGATCCTTGCGATCATCGTGCCTTACCTCTACTCCGAGCTGAGGACCAAACGCCATGACTAGTCTCGCTTCCAAACCTGCCATCAGCTTGAGTCGCGTCGCGATCTACGCGGTGCTGATCCTCGCGGTGCTGCTGTACCTGGTGCCGCTGGTGGTGATGTTGCTCACCAGCTTCAAGACCCCGGATGACATCAGTAACGGCAACCTGCTGAGCTGGCCGACCGTGGTCACCGGCATCGGCTGGGTCAAGGCCTGGACCACGGTCGACGGTTACTTCTGGAACTCGATCAAGATCACTGTGCCGGCCGTGCTGATCTCCACCGCCATCGGTGCGTTGAACGGCTATGTGCTGTCGTTCTGGCGCTTCAAAGGTTCGCAGTTGTTCTTCGGCTTGCTGTTGTTCGGCTGCTTCCTGCCGTTCCAGACCGTGCTGCTGCCGGCGTCGTTCACCCTTGGCAAGATGGGCCTGGCCAGCACCACCACCGGCCTGGTGTTTATCCATGTGGTCTACGGGCTGGCGTTCACCACGCTGTTCTTCCGTAACTACTACGTGAGCATTCCGGATGCGCTGGTCAAGGCCGCACGCCTGGACGGTGCAGGTTTCTTCACCATCTTCCGTCGGATCATTCTGCCGATGTCGACCCCGATCATCATGGTCTGCCTGATCTGGCAATTTACCCAGATCTGGAACGACTTCCTGTTCGGCGTGGTGTTCTCCAGCGGCGACTCCCAGCCCATCACGGTGGCGCTGAACAACCTGGTCAACACCAGCACCGGGGCCAAGGAATATAACGTGGATATGGCGGCGGCGATGATCGCCGGGCTGCCGACCCTGCTGGTCTATGTGATCGCAGGCAAGTATTTCGTGCGCGGCCTCACGGCCGGCGCGGTCAAGGGGTAATCATGGCTACGCTTGAACTTCGCAATGTAAACAAGACCTATGGCCCCGGCCTGCCCGACACCTTGAAGAACATCGAACTGTCGATCAAGGAAGGCGAATTCCTCATCCTGGTCGGCCCTTCGGGTTGCGGTAAATCCACGCTGATGAACTGCATCGCCGGCCTGGAAACCATCACTGGCGGCGCGATCATGATCGGCGACCAGGACGTCAGCGGCATGAGCCCCAAGGATCGCGACATCGCCATGGTGTTCCAGTCCTACGCGCTATACCCGACCATGAGCGTGCGCGAGAACATCGAATTCGGCCTCAAAATCCGCAAGATGCCCCAGGCCGACATCGACGCCGAAGTGGCGCGCGTGGCCAAGCTGTTGCAGATCGAACACCTGCTCAACCGCAAGCCGGGCCAACTCTCCGGTGGCCAGCAACAGCGTGTGGCCATGGGCCGCGCCCTTGCACGTCGGCCGAAGATCTACCTGTTCGATGAACCGCTGTCCAACCTCGACGCCAAGCTGCGCGTCGAGATGCGCACCGAAATGAAACTGATGCACCAGCGTCTGAAAACCACCACCGTCTACGTCACCCACGACCAGATCGAAGCGATGACCCTGGGCGACAAAGTGGCGGTGATGAAGGACGGCATCATCCAGCAGTTCGGCACGCCGAAAGACATCTACAACAACCCGGCCAACCAGTTCGTGGCGAGCTTTATCGGTTCGCCGCCGATGAACTTCGTGCCCCTGCGCCTGCAACGCAAGGACGGTCGTCTGGTGGCCCTGCTCGACAGCGGCCAGGCCCGTTGCGAGCTGGTGCTGAACGTGACCGACGCCGGTCTTGAAGACCGTGACGTGATCCTTGGCCTGCGCCCCGAGCAGATCCTGCTGGCGGCGGGCGAGGGCAACGGTTCGAGCATCCGCGCCGAAGTGCAGGTCACCGAACCGACCGGCCCGGACACCCTGGTATTCGTGCAACTCAATGACACCAAGGTCTGCTGCCGCCTGGCGCCCGACGTGGCCCCGCAGGTGGGCGAGACCCTGACCCTGCAATTTGATCCATCCAAGGTATTGCTGTTCGACGCCAATACCGGCGAGCGTCTGGGCACTGCTTCTTCATTGCCCGCACAGGGGCATGCCGACAATGTGGCCCAATTCAAAGGCCGTTGAAGCAGATAAGTTGTTGTTTTAAATAAAAAAGTAACCCGCGTTAGATAAAAACAGTTTAATAACAATAAAGACGAGGATGTAGGGATGAAAAAGCAACACAACACTACCCGGCTGATCTGCCAACTGTCAGCGGCAGCAGCCCTGGTTTTGTCCGCCAATGCGATGGCGGACGAAGCATTCAGCGCCGATTCCAAGTGGATGACCGGCGATTGGGGCGGCGAACGGACCAAGCTGATCGAGCAAGGTATCGATATCAAGGCTGACTACGTAGGTGAAATGGGCTACAACGCCCACGGCGGCTACAACACCGACAAGACCGGTCGCTACTCTGACCAGTTCGGCTTGGGCGTCGCGCTGGACCTGCAAAAACTGTGGGGCTGGGACAACACCCAGGCCAAGATCCAGTTGACCAACCGTAATGGCCAGAACATCTCCAACGATCGTATCGGCGACCCGCGTGCCGGCACGCTGAGTTCGTCGATGGAAGTCTACGGGCGTGGCCACATGGTGCGTCTGACCCAGTTCTGGATCCAGCACCAGATGTTCGACAACAAGTTGGACGTGAAGCTCGGTTACTTCGGTGAAGGCGAAGACTTCAACACCTTCCCGTGCGACTTCCAGAACCTGTCGTTCTGCGGTTCCCAGGTCGGTAACTATGTGAGCACCTGGTACAACTGGCCGGTCAGCCAGGCTGCGATCCGCGTGAAGTACCACATCACGCCTGAGCTGTACGCGCAAATCGGTGCGTACAACCAGAACCCGTCGCAGCTGGAGCACGGTAACGGCTTCAAGCTCAGCGGCAGCGGTACCAAGGGCACTGTAATCCCGGTGGAATTGGTCTGGTCGCCGAAGGTCAACAACCTGCCGGGCGAATACCGTGTGGGTTACTACAAAAGCGCCGCCGAGGCGTCCGACGTGCGTGAAGACGTGAACGGTAACGATGCTGCTACCACACGCGCGGACTACCGCACCCACAGCAGCAAGAAAGGCTACTGGTTCGTTGCCCAACAGCAACTCACCACCCATAACGGCGACGCTTCCCGTGGTCTGAACATCGCGGCCAACGCCACGTTCCACGACAAGGAAACCAACACCGTCGACAACTACCAGTCGTTGATGCTGGTGTACAAAGGTCCGTTCGACGCGCGTCCAAAAGATGACGTCGGCATCGGTGCGGCGCGTCTGCACGTCAACAATGACGTGAAGAAAAACGCCGAGCTGCTCAACGCCTCCAATGGCGTGAGCGACTACGACAACCCGCTGTACACGCCGATCCGCGAGACCGAGTACAACTTCGAAATCAACTACGGTTTCCACGTCACCAACTGGCTGACCGTGCGTCCTAACCTGCAATACGTCGTGCAACCTGGCGGCGTGGACAAAGTCGACAACGCGTTGGTGGCTGGCCTGAAAATTCAGTCTACGTTCTAACGTTGTTGCGATAAGCTCCTTCTCTCTGTGCGCATTTTGCGGGTAGCCATGGCTATCCGCTTTTTTTTGCGCAGCACTGTGAAGACCTTCAGGACAGTGGCAAATGCATGAGCAACCGCTGCAACGCTTTTTCAAATCCCTGCGCGAACGTCCAGTGTTCGCCTGGGAGCGCTTTCAGATGCGCGACGTATTGGTGATCGACCACCCGCTGTGCCAGGCGGTGTTCAGTCGTCAGGGCGCGCAACTGTTGCACTTTCAACCCACGGGGCAAAAACCCTGGCTGTGGTGTGCGGCGAAGTGGCCGCAAGTCGGCGCGATCCGTGGTGGCGTGCCGGTGTGCTGGCCGTGGTATGGCCGTCATCCCAGCGAGAACGCGTGGCCATCCCACGGCTGGGCGCGGCTGATCGACTGGAAACTGCTCGACAGCAGCACTGACGACGACGGTGTGCGTCTGCACTGGCAACTGCAGTTGTGCGATTGGCAGGTCGACCTGCACGCACACCTGGGCGACACCCTGGAACTGCGCCTGAGCACCGAGCATCAGGACGAGCTGCCGTGCCAATTGAGCCATGCTTTGCATGCTTACTGGCGTATTGGTCATGTTGATGAGATAGCGCTGTCTGGACTCGACGGGGCGCAAGGGTATGACCAGCTCAGTCGCCAGGCTTGCCAGCAGGAAGGTGAGTTGCGGGTGGACGGTGGATGCCAGCGGGTGTTCCAGCATGATGGGGAATTGCAGCTCAAGGACCACGCCTGGCAACGCGAATTGTGCATCGACACCGGCGACAGCGCCGACACCGTGGTGTGGCATCCGGGCAGCCGGCCGCTGTTGGGCGTGAGTTTCAACGAGGCGTCGGGGTTTGTGTGCGTGGAGTCGGCAATGGCCGGCGCGAGCCTGGCGCCGGGGGAACGGGCGCATTTGAGTCTGCAGGCCAGGGCTGGGGTGTAGCGGTGTGGCTGCGGGCCCCTTCGCGAGCAAGCCCGCTCCCACATTTGAATGTGTTCACAAATCAAAATGTGGGAGCGGGCTTGCTCGCGAAGAGGCCGGTACAGCTGGTAGAGATTCCAGCCTTAGTTGAACTCATCGCCAACCGGATACCGGCTGTCATTCAAGCTCTCTTTGATCTTGCGCAGATGGGGCTGGAAATCCACCCCACGGCGCAGCGTCATGCCTGTCGCCAGCACATCCAGCACCGTCAACTGAATGATCCGCGAGGTCATCGGCATATAGATGTCCGTATCTTCCGGCAGTGGAATATTCAGGCTCACCGTACTGGCCTTGGCCAATGGTGAGTTCTCGGCGGTCACGCCCAGCACCGAGGCGCCGTTGCTGCGGGCGATACGTGCCACTTCCACCAGCTCACGGGTACGCCCGGTGTAGGAAATGATCACGAACAGCTCGCCCGTATGCGCCACCGACGCGATCATGCGCTGCATCAGCACGTCCGCGTGGGCGGTGACCGACAGGTTGAAGCGGAAGAACTTGTGCAGCGCGTCCATCGCCACAGGTGCCGAAGCGCCGAGGCCGAAGAAGTGGATCTGCCGCGCCTGGATCAGCAGGTCCACGGCCTTGCTGATCAAGTTCGGGTCCAGGGCCTGGCAGGCGCTGTCCAGGGATGCGATGGCGCTGCCAAAGATCTTCTGGGTGTAGGCCTCGGGGTTATCATCGGCCTCCACGGCGCGGCTGACATACGCAGCACCGCTGGCCAGGCTTTGCGCCAGTTGCAGTTTCAGTTCAGGGTAGCCGCTGACGCCGAACGAACGGCAGAAACGGTTGACCGTCGGTTCACTGACCGAGGCGGCTTGGGCGAGGGCGGCGATAGAGAAGCGGGTCGCCTGCTGCGGGTTGAGCAGGATGACCTCGGCGACTTTTTTCTCGGCCTTGTTCAATTCTTCGAGGCGGTTCTGGATCTGTTCCAGAAGATTTCGCACGCGGTCCATTCAGTCTTTCCTTCGGGCGACGATGCAAATGAGGGTGGCAACCAATCGACCAGTGGTCTTTTGCGGTGGCCTATCCTACTGAGGGTAGCTGAACACCACCACTCGCAATGCGTATTTCGGGAAAATGTTGTGGTTATTACTACATTTTTCCTTGAGTGATGCCTTGAAAAAAGGTATTTGTAGCTTAACTTGATAAAAGAACAAACATCATGCCTTCGATAACCGTAGAACCCTGCACCTTTGCCCTGTTTGGCGCCTTGGGTGATCTGGCGCTGCGCAAGTTATTTCCTGCCCTCTATCAACTCGATGGCGCCGGGCTCTTGCACGACGACACCCGCATCCTGGCCCTGGCCCGTGAAGCCGGGACCGAGCAACAGCACCTGGCCCATATCGAAAAAGAACTGCGCAGCTACGTCGGCAAGGAACTGGACGAAAGCATCGCCCAGCGTTTCCTGGCGCGCCTGACCTACGTTCACGTTGACTTCAAAAACGCTGACGACTACACCGCCCTGGCGGAAAAAGTCGGCAGCGAGCAACGCTTGATCGCCTACTTCGCCACCCCGGCGGCGGTGTACGGCGCGATCTGCGAAAACCTGGCCAAGGCCGGCCTGGCGGAAAACACCCGCGTGGTGCTGGAAAAACCCATCGGCTCGGACCTGGAATCCTCGCGCAAGGTCAACGATGCCGTGGCGCAGTTCTTCCCGGAAAACCGCACCTACCGCATCGACCACTACCTGGGCAAAGAAACCGTCCAGAACCTGATCGCCCTGCGTTTCGCCAACAGCCTGTTCGAAACCCAGTGGAACCAGAACTACATTTCCCACGTGGAAATCACTGTCGCCGAGCAGGTTGGCATCGAAGGCCGTTGGGGCTACTTCGACAAGGCCGGCCAGCTGCGCGACATGATCCAGAACCACCTGCTGCAACTGCTTTGCCTGATCGCCATGGACCCGCCGGCTGACCTGTCCGCCGACAGTATCCGTGACGAGAAGGTCAAGGTGCTCAAGGCCCTGGCGCCGATCAGCCCGGAAGGCCTGACCACCCAGGTTGTGCGCGGCCAGTACATCGCCGGCTACAGCGCTGGCAAGCCGGTGCCGGGTTACCTCGAAGAAGAGAATTCCAACACCCAGAGCGACACCGAGACCTTCGTCGCCCTGCGTGCCGACATCCGCAACTGGCGTTGGGCCGGGGTGCCGTTCTACTTGCGCACCGGCAAGCGCATGCCACAAAAGCTGTCGCAGATCGTTATCCACTTCAAGGAACCGTCCCACTACATCTTCGCCCCCGAGCAGCGCTTGCAGATCAGCAACAAGCTGATCATCCGCCTGCAACCGGACGAAGGTATTTCCTTGCGTGTGATGACCAAGGAGCAGGGCCTGGACAAGGGCATGCAACTGCGCAGCGGGCCGCTGCAACTGAATTTTTCCGACACCTATCGCAGCGCACGGATTCCCGATGCCTACGAGCGGTTGTTGCTCGAAGTGATGCGCGGCAATCAGAACCTGTTTGTGCGTAAAGATGAAATCGAAGCCGCGTGGAAGTGGTGTGACCAGTTGATCGCCGGGTGGAAAAAATCCGGTGATGCGCCCAAGCCGTACGCGGCGGGTTCCTGGGGGCCGATGAGCTCCATTGCACTGATCACGCGGGATGGGAGGTCGTGGTATGGCGATATCTGATTTGAAACTGCCCCAGGGCGTCACGCCGCACGAGTACCGCACGCCGGTGCTGTTGGCGCAAGGCCTGGCCAATGATGTGGCCGAGCAATTGCGTGCGGCCATCAGCGCCCGTGGCGAAGCCACGTTGGTGGTGTCCGGTGGCCGTAGCCCCGTGGCGTTTTTCCAGAACCTGGCCAAGCAAGGCCTGGACTGGTCCAAGGTGACGATCACCCTGGCCGACGAACGCTGGGTGCCGGTGGAACACGCCGACAGCAACGCCGGTCTGCTCAAGCAATACTTGCTGCAAGGCCCGGCGGCCAAGGCCAAATTCCTGAGCCTGTACAGCGCCGCGGCCAATCTTGAAGACGCTGCCGAGCAGGCCGATCGCCTGCTGGCGGAATTGCCGGCGATTGACGTGTTGGTGCTGGGCATGGGCGATGACGGTCACACCGCGTCGCTGTTTCCCAACAGCCCGAACCTGAGCGAAGCCTTGCAGCCGGACGGCACGCGCCGTTGCTGGCCGATGCTGGCGCCGACCGTACCCCACCAGCGCCTGACCATGAGTCGCGCGCTGCTGGCTTCGGCGAACTACACCGTACTGTCGATTTCCGGCAGTTCGAAATTGACGACCTTGAGCGCTGCACTGGCCGGTGACGACATCGCTGCCATGCCGATTCGCGCGTTTTTGCAACCCACATTAGAGATTTACTGGTGCCCATGAGCCAAGGATCAGCCGCTATGAAAAGCCCTCAACCGACCGTGTCCATGGCGGATAAAGTTGCCCTGATCGACAGCCTCTGCGCCAAGGCGCGGATCCTGCCGGTGATCACCATCGCCCGCGAACAGGACATCCTGCCGCTGGCCGATGCCCTGGCCGCCGGTGGTTTGACCGCGCTGGAAGTGACCCTGCGTTCGCAGTACGGCCTCAAGGCCATTCAGGTGCTGCGCGAGCAACGCCCGGAACTGTGCACCGGTGCTGGCACCGTGCTGGATCGCCATATGCTCGAAGCGGCCGAAGTCGCCGGCTCGCAATTTATCGTCACCCCAGGCATCACCCGCGACCTGCTGGAAGCCTCGGTACACAGCGCAATCCCGCTGCTGCCGGGCATCAGCAACGCCTCCGGGATCATGGAAGGCTATGCGCTGGGTTATCGCCGCTTCAAGCTGTTCCCGGCTGAAGTCAGCGGCGGCGTCGCGGCAATCAAGGCCCTGGGCGGCCCGTTTGGCGAAGTGAAATTCTGCCCGACCGGCGGCGTTGGTCCGGCCAACATCAAAAGCTACATGGCGTTGAAAAACGTGATGTGCGTGGGCGGTAGCTGGATGCTTGATCCTGAGTGGATCAAGAACGGCGACTGGGCCCGCATTCAGGAAGTCACCGCCGAGGCGCTGGCGCTGCTGGATTGATCTGATTCATCGAATCGTTGTTGCTGTGCTTGACGGCATTTTTGCGGTGCACTTGGTCGGTGTGCCGCTTTTTTTTGCCTGCAGAAAACCTCTCAGGTCGGCGTAACTCCTTGAGTTGGAATGGGTTTGTGTGGGAGCGGGGTTGCTCGCGAATGCGGTGGTTCAGCTTGCAGATGTATTGCTGACACACCGCATTCGCGAGCAAGCCCGCTCCCACAGTTTTAATCGGCGTTGAGTTCGGCGATGGCGGTGACCAAGGCATTGATGTCCGCGGCCGACGTGACCAACCCCGGCGTCACCCGAATGCAGGTCCCAAACGCCGCGCCCACCCGTGTGGTGGTAAACAGGTTGTAGTCCTTGAGTAAACGATCTGCCATCACCTGCTGGTCCCTTCCGACAAACTTGAACGCCGTAATCCCGCAATACAGGCGCGGATCATCCGACGTCAGCACCTCAACCCCCGCCAACGGCCGCACCTTGCTCACCCACAGGTCACGCAGGTAATTCACCCGCGCGCCCTTGGCCGCCGAGCCTCCCAGGCTTCGATGCTCCTCAAACACCAAGGGCAAGGTCATCAGCGCCGGAAAATTCGGTGTGCTGTAGGACGTGCGTGCGCGCACGTCGCTGGGCGGGTAGTGAAACTCGCCCATGTCCGGGTCGATGTCGGCCAGGCGCTCGGGCGCGATGTACAGAAAACCCAGGGTCAGCGGCGCGCCGATCCATTTGTGCAGATTGAAACCGGCGAACTGAATGCCCAGTTCGGCGAGGTTGAAGTCGATCTGGCCCAGGGCGTGAGCGCCGTCGAGGATCACATCCACATCATATTCACGCGCCGCCTTGGCGATCGCCTCGACCGGCATCACCAGGCCAGTGCGATGGGTGACGTGGGTCAGCGCCATCAGCTTTAAACGTGGGTATTGCGCGAACGCATCGCGGTATGTGCGCAGCAGGCTGTCGAAACTCGCCGGGTGCGCGTGGGACAGTTCGATCACCTCCACGCCGCGAACCCCGGCCAACCAGCGCATGGCGCCTTTGACCGTGTCGTACTCCAGGTCACTGATCAACACCTGATCCCCCGGCTCCAGGCGGTTGTAGTTACGGATCAGCGACTGCAAGGCCTCGGTGGCGTTGCGGGTGAAGGCGACCGACTCGGGGTCGACGTTGATCAGCCCAGCCAGTTGGCGGCGGATCTCGACGTTTTCGCCCTGCTCGAAACGCTGGCGCACATGCAGGGAATTGCTGCGGTTGATAAACGCCACGTGTTCCAGATACTGCGCGCGCACGACGCGGCTCATGCGTCCGAAATAGCCGTTTTCCAGATTGATCGGGCCAGGCTCCAGCTCATAGCGCCTGGCGATGGCGGTCCAGTGTTGCTCGTTATCGGCATTCCTTGGCATGGCGGGGTTCTTTCTTAATGGCGGGGGGCGGGCTTGCCGTGTTTTACGCGCAACGGTTCGAGCAATTCGGCCAGGCCGTTGCTGTCGATTTCCTGCATCAATGCCAGCAGCCCACCCAGTTCGCCGTGGGGGAAACCTTCTCGGGCAAACCAGTTCAGGTAGGGGCCGGGCAGGTCGGCGATGATCCGGCCCTTGTACTTGCCGAAGGGCATTTGGCGGGTGATCAGCAGTTCGAGTTTTTCGGGGTTCATGGGCTTCAGACGAATGAGTCGAGAGCCCTGAAAATACAGGCATTCTGCATGAAGGCCAATTGACAGATCATGCAAATAACGTACATACAGATGGTTCAAATATTTTTAAGTTATTGAAAACAAAGGAAAAGTTGTTATTGAAAAAACTGGCACGGGCGCTGCAATCATTAAGACAACCTCTTAACCCGTACAAGGAATTGAAAAATGACTGACATCACTAAAGAATCGATCTCCGTACTGAACTACCTGATTGAAACCAGCATCGACGGTCAAAAGGGTTTCAAAGAGTGCGCTGAAGACATCAAGCACCCAGAGCTTAAAGCGCTGTTCGCCAAGCGTTCCGCCGACTGCGCCACCGCTGCTGCCGAGCTGAAGACTGCCGTGCGTGCCTTGGGTGGCGATCCGGAAGATTCCGGCAGCGTTGCCGGCGCACTGCACCGTGGCTGGGTCGACGTGAAGTCGATGCTCACCGGCAAGGATGAAGAGGCGGTACTGAACGAAGCCGAGCGCGGTGAAGACCACGCACTGAAGGCTTACAAAGAAGCGATCGAGAAGATCAACAAGCACAACCTGTTGGGCATTCGTGACCTGGTTGAGCGTCAGTACCACGGCGTGCAACGTAACCATGACCAGGTGAAGGCGCTGCGTAACCAGGCTCGCGCCCAGTCGTAAGCCTTACGCTGTAACGAATGTGGGAGCGGGCTTGCTCGCGAATGCGGTCTTTCAGTCACAGTGTTGGTGACTGATCCACCGCTTTCGCGGGCAAGCCCGCTCCCACATTTGTATTGTGTAGATTTCAGCCAATGCTGATCGGCGGCAATTCGGTCAGCGTCACCACCTGCTGCTTGCGCGGCGCCAGAATCTCCGCTTCACCATCCACCACCAACTCATCGCGCTGGTTGAACACCCGCGTGGCGATGCGTACGCGGAATTTCGGCAGTTTTTCGAGAATTTCCAGGCGCACGGTCAGGGTGTCGCCGATCTTCACCGGCTTCTGAAAGCTCATCTGCTGGCCGATATAGATAGTGCCCGGCCCAGGCAATTCGCAGGCTACCGCCGCGCTGATCAGGGCACCGCTGAACATGCCGTGGGCGATACGCTCCTTGAACATGGTCGCCTTGGCGTATTCGGCGTCCAGGTGCACCGGGTTGTGGTCACCGGACATCGCGGCGAACAGCTGGATGTCGCGCTCTTCCACCAATTTGCTGTAGCTGGCGGTCTGGCCGACTTCAAGGGCTTCGTACGGGGTGTTGGTTACCTGGGTCATCTAAAGGTGCATCCTGTGGCTAATCGGTAATTTAATCGGCTGATTCTAAAGCAAACATTATTCGCAGCGGGCCGGCCTGTGCAGGGTCAGGGCCTGGTCGAGCCACGTCAGCAGGTCGGCGGTGACTTGGTCACGGTTGGTTTCGTTGAACACTTCATGGCGCGCCTGCGGGTAGATCGTCAGTTGCACGTGGCGGCAGCCGGCTTCACGCAGGGCGTTGGCCAGATGGGTGAGACGCTTGCCCTCACTCACCGGATCACATTCGCCGCCGGTCACCAGGATCGGCAGGCCCGGATCGATCTGCGCGAGATTGGACGCTTTGCTGATTTGCTGCAAGCCGCCGAGCAGGTCGACCCACAGCTGGTTGGTGCAGCGGAAACCGCAGAGCGGGTCGTTGATGTACTTGTCGACTTCCGCCGGGTCGCGGCTGAGCCAGTCGAAGGCCGTACGGTTGGGTTTGAACGCTTTGTTGAATGAGCCGAACGACAGGAAGTCGATCAACGCACTGCGCCCGCGCAGGCCCTGGCGGGCCCGCTCGATGCGCGCGATCACCCGGGCGGCGCGGTACAGCGCCACGGGTTGGAAATTCGAGCCGCTCAGAGCCGCGCCGCTCAGGCTGGCGCTGTGATGCAGCAGATAGGCCTGGGCGATGTAGCTGCCCATGCTGTGGCCCAGCAGAATGATCGGCACCCCCGGATGCTGCTGGCCGATATGCTGGTTGAGGCTGGCGAGGTCGCCCACCACTTTGTTCCAGCCGTCGTGCTCGGCGTACAGGCCCAGGGTGCCTTCGTCGGCGGTGCGGCCGTGGCCACGCTGGTCCGGTGCGTACAGGCCGTAGCCCGCCGCACACAGTGCCTGCGCCAGGCGCGCATAGCGCCCGCTGTGCTCGGCCATGCCGTGGGACAGCATGATCATCGCCTTGGCGGGGCCGTCCGGCAGCCATTGATTGACATACAGGCGGCTGTGGTCATTCGCGGTCAGCCAGAAGGTGCTGTGGTTCATGGCGGTTCCTTTGCTCGGGGTCGTTGCAGTGTATAGCTCATCCCACGGTAAGCGTCTGATCAGTGCAGGGCCTTGTAGGAAGATTCACGCAATTAATGACGCTCTTTCCTGTATTTGCCTGTTTGGCCATAGCTGCTAACGTCCCCAAAGCTCCGCTTTGTATGCAGTGCAAAAGCGGCCGGACACACTCAGGTAAGAGGACAAGAATAATGCAACCTGATTTCTGGAATGACAAACGCGCCGCGGGCGTTCCCAATGCCATCGACCTCACCTCTTACAAGTCGGTGATCGAAGTCTTCGAGCGTTCCTGCAAGACCTTTGCCGACCGTCCGGCGTTCAGCAACATGGGTATCACTCTGACCTACGCCGAGCTGGAGCGCCAAAGTGCGGCGTTCGCCGGCTACCTGCAACAGCACACCGACCTCAAGCCCGGCGAGCGCATTGCGGTGCAGATGCCCAACGTGCTGCATTACCCGATTGCCGTGTTCGGCGCCCTGCGCGCCGGGCTGATCGTGGTCAACACCAACCCGCTGTACACCCCGCGCGAGATGCGCCACCAGTTCAAGGACGCCGGCGTGCGTGCGCTGGTCTACCTCAACCTGTTCGGTTCGCGGGTGCAGGAAGTGTGCGCCGATACCGAGATCGACTACCTGATCGAAGCCAAGATGGGCGATTTCATGCCCGCCGCCAAAGGCTGGCTGGTCAACACCGTGGTCGACAAGGTCAAGAAAATGGTCCCGGCCTATAGCCTGCCGCGCGCCGTTTCCTTCAAGCGTGCGTTGCGCATGGGCGCAGGCCTGGGCGTGATCCGCCATCCCGTGACCCTGGACGATATCGCAGTGCTGCAATACACCGGCGGCACCACCGGCCTGGCCAAGGGCGCGATGCTCACCCACGGCAACCTCGTGGCGAACATGCAGCAGGCGCGGGCGTGCATGTCCCAGGTCAACGACGACGGTCAGCCGCTGGTGCGCGAGGGGCAGGAAGTGATGATCGCGCCGCTGCCGCTTTACCATATCTATGCATTCACGGCGAACTGCATGTGCATGATGGTGACCGGCAACCACAACGTGCTGATCACCAACCCGCGCGACATCGGCGGCTTTATCAAGGAGTTGAAGAAGTGGCGCTTCTCCTGCCTGCTGGGGTTGAACACGCTGTTTGTGGCATTGATGGATCATCCGGACTTCAAGACCCTGGATTTCTCCCACCTCAAGATCACCAACTCCGGTGGCACCGCGCTGGTCAAGGCCACTGCGGAGCGCTGGAAAGCGCTGACCGGCTGCACTATCGGCGAGGGCTACGGGCTGACGGAAACGTCGCCGGTCGCCAGCACCAACCCCTACGGCAGCCAATCGCGGTTGGGCACCGTGGGCATTCCGGTGCCGGGCACGGCGATGAAAGTCATTGATGACGAAGGCCGCGAATTGCCCTTGGGCGAGCGCGGCGAGTTGTGCATCAAGGGCCCGCAGGTCATGAAGGGCTACTGGCAGCAGCCGGTGGCCACCGCCGAGACGCTCGACGCCGAAGGCTGGCTCAAGACCGGCGACATTGCGGTGATCGACACCGATGGCTTTGTCAGCATCGTCGATCGCAAGAAAGACCTGATCATTGTCTCGGGCTTCAATGTGTACCCCAACGAGATCGAAGATGTGGTGATGGCCCACCCTGCGGTGGCCAACTGCGCGGTGATCGGCGTGCCGGACGAGCGCACGGGGGAGGCGGTGAAGCTGTTCGTGGTCGCCCGCGCCCAGGGTGTGAGCCTTGAGGAATTGAAGACGTACTGCAAGACCAACTTCACCGGCTACAAGGTGCCCAAGCATATTGTGTTGCGTGAGTCGTTGCCGATGACGCCTGTAGGGAAAATCTTGCGGCGGGAACTGCGCGACATCGCCTGACCCTGAGTTGAAATGCAATCAAAAAATGTGGGAGCGGGCTTGCCCGCGAATGCGGTGCATCAGTCGACATATCTGTGTGACTGGTACACCGCATTCGCGGGCAAGCCCGCTCTCACATTTGCTGTTCGGTGTCCTCAAAGCCTTATTCCAGAGCCTTTCCCGAGGCAAATTAAGTGCTGTTTATAGTGTGACCAAATATTGTAGGACAGTCGCGAATATGACTGTAGGGCCCGCGTTTGGCTCTAGTCGGCCCTTGGCAAAGCTGCTACTCTCGGCGCGCTTTGTGACGTCTCGGCCTGCTTGAAAGCGCCAGATTCACCTTAAAAAAACATACACCAATAATAATCGCATCAAATGCGATGATGAATTCGCGTCGCTGAGGAGTGGGCTTCCATGAACGAAGACTTTTGGAAGGATAAGTACCCCGCCGGGATTGCTGCAGAAATCAATCCAGACGAGTATCCGAATATTCAGGCGGTACTGAAGCAGTCCTGCCAGCGCTTCGCCAACAAACCGGCTTTCAGCAACCTGGGCAAGACAATCACCTACGGTGAGTTGTACGAATTGTCCGGTGCTTTCGCCGCGTACCTGCAACAGCACACCGACTTGAAGCCCGGCGACCGCATCGCCGTGCAACTGCCCAACGTCCTGCAGTACCCGGTCGCCGTGTTCGGTGCCATCCGGGCCGGCTTGATCGTGGTCAACACCAACCCGCTGTACACCGCGCGGGAAATGGAACACCAATTCAACGACTCCGGTGCCAAGGCCCTGGTCTGCCTGGCCAACATGGCGCACCTGGCGGAAAAGGTCGTGCCCAAGACCGCCGTCAAGCATGTGATCGTCACCGAAGTCGCCGACCTGTTGCCGCCGCTCAAGCGTCTGCTGATCAACAGCGTCATCAAGTACGTGAAAAAAATGGTCCCGGCTTATCACTTGCCCAAGGCGATCAAGTTCAACGACGTGCTGGCCAAGGGGCAGGGCCAGCCGGTCAGCGACGCCAACCCCGCCAGCAGTGATGTGGCCGTGCTGCAATACACCGGCGGCACCACCGGCGTGGCCAAGGGTGCGATGCTCACCCACCGCAACCTTGTCGCCAACATGCTGCAATGCAAGGCGCTGATGGGCTCGAACCTCAATGAGGGCTGCGAGATCCTGATCACGCCGCTGCCGCTGTACCACATCTATGCGTTCACCTTTCATTGCATGGCGATGATGCTGATCGGCAACCACAACATCCTGATCAGCAACCCGCGCGACCTGCCGGCGATGGTCAAGGAATTGTCCAAGTGGAAGTTCAGCGGTTTTGTCGGCCTGAACACGCTGTTCGTGGCGCTGTGCAACAACGAGGCGTTCCGCAAGCTGGACTTCTCTGCGCTGAAGGTCACCCTGTCGGGCGGCATGGCCCTGCAACTGGCCGCCGCCGAGCGTTGGAAGGACGTGACCGGTTGTGGCATCTGCGAAGGCTACGGCATGACCGAAACCAGCCCCGTGGCGACCGTGAACCCGATCCAGCATATCCAGATCGGCACCATCGGCATTCCCGTGCCGTCCACCGTGTGCAAGGTCATCGCCGATGATGGCACCGAGTTGCCGCTGGGCGAAACCGGCGAGCTGTGCGTGAAGGGCCCACAGGTGATGAAGGGCTACTGGCAGCGTCAGGACGCCACCGACGAGATGCTCGACAGCGAAGGCTGGTTGAAGACCGGCGACATCGCGATCATCCAGCCGGATGGCTACATGCGCATTGTCGACCGCAAGAAGGACATGATCCTGGTCTCGGGCTTCAACGTGTACCCCAATGAGCTCGAAGACGTGCTGGCCGGCCTGCCGGGCGTACTGCAATGCGCGGCCATCGGTGTGCCGGACGAGAAGTCCGGTGAGATCATCAAGCTCTTTATCGTGGTCAAACCGGGTGCCACGTTGACCAAGGATCAGGTGATGGAGCATATGCGCGCCAACGTCACCGCCTACAAGGTGCCCAAGCTCGTGGAATTCCGCGATGCCTTGCCGACTACCAACGTGGGCAAGATCCTGCGGCGTGAGTTGCGTGATGAAGAGCTGAAGAAGCTCGGCCTCAAGAAGTAACCCCATAAAAAACCCCGCGAATGCGGGGTTTTTTACGCCTGCTGATTTCCAGGATTGGAATCCAATCCAATGCGGGAGCTCCCACAGTTTTTGAACCGGGTTCTTACAGGGCGAACTGGGCGAAGCTGATACCCGCACCGGCTGGCCGCACATCCTTCAGGAAGGAATCCTTGTCTGCGCTCAGCTCCAGGGTGATCTCCGGCTTGCGCTTGCCCGCATTGCGCACCACCAGGCCTTCGATGTGTTCGCGCAAAAACGCCGTCGGCACCTTCAGGTGCAGCAACTGGTCGGTCTCGGCGTTGTGCATCAACAGGTGAATCCACTCGTACTGGCCCACCGCAATACGGCCCACCGGCAGATCGAACCACCAGATGTTGCGTTTGCGGTCCAGGTCGGTGAAGTGGCAGTTGTTGACGCCGAGTACGGCACCGCCCAGTTCGGTGTTTCTGCGGGCGATGGCCTGTGCTTTATTGAGTTTCATAACCTTCCTACGGGATCTGTTATTCAGCGTTATAGCCTGAATGTGCCGGGCATTCTCGTGGGTTGGCCACAAAACATAAAGCCAAACCTGCGCCCGGCGATGAAATGTCCGTGGAAAATAATTGAAACTCTGCCGGACAGCCCCGGGTCAATTTCTACGTAATGACCAAAACCCTTGATTGTTCTTCTGGAGAAATACCATGGGCAGCACAGCGGATAAGGCAAAAGGTTTGAAAGACGAAGCCGTCGGCAACATCAAGCAAGGCATCGGCAAAGTCACCGGAAACGACAAACTGCGCGCTGAAGGCGTGGTGCAGGAAAAGAAAGGCCAGGTTGAAAAGGCCATTGGTGACACCAAGGACGCGGTCAAGAAAGCCGTCAAATAAGGCAGCACTTGAGCAGTCGGAGCGGCCATCCACGGATGGCCGTTTTTTTGTCACCGGATGCGGTTAAAGTTTCGAAATTGTTTCAAGGTCGCCAAATAAGCTACCTTGATGTAGAAAACGGCCCCTGAGTCGCCCTTGAACTCATCTTTTGCGGCGAAAGGAGACGCTATGATTTTTCCGGTCCTTGATGGCCTCAAGCTACATAAAGTGTTGGTGCGCACCGTCAAAGAGTTCGTCGATGACGAAATGTCCACCTACGCGTCGGCGCTGGCCTACCAGATGCTGTTTTCGCTGTTTCCCTTCCTGCTGTTCCTCATCGCCCTGATTGGTTTTCTGCACCTGCCCGATTTCTTCACCTGGCTGCGCCTGCAGTCGGAGCTGGTATTGCCGCCCCAAGCCCTGGAGCAGGTCAACCCGGTGATCGACCAGCTGCAGCAATCCAAGGGTGGGCTGCTGTCGGTGGGTATCGTGATTGCGCTGTGGACCGCTTCAGCGGGTGTGCGCCTGATGATGAGCGCAATGAACGCCGCCTACGACGTCGTCGAAGGCCGGCCGATCTGGAAGCGTTTTCCGCTGTCGATTTTCTACACCGTCGGCATTGCCGGCATGCTGCTGGCCGCTGCGGCGCTGATGGTGCTCGGCCCACAAGTGATGGAATGGGTGGCGGGCCAGATCGGCATGCAGGAGTTCGTGGTCACCCTGTGGACCATCCTGCGCTGGCCGCTGATCGTGATCCTGCTGATGTTCGCCGTGGCCCTCATGTACTACGTGATGCCCGACGTAAAACAGAAATTCCGCTTCATCACCCCAGGCTCGGTATTGGCGGTGGTAGTGTGGATTGTCGCGTCCCTGGGCTTTGGCTACTACGTCAAGACGTTTGCCGACTACAACGCCATGTACGGCAGCATCGGTGCGATCATCGTGCTGCTCCTGTATTTCTACATTTCCGCCGCCGTGCTGCTGCTGGGGGCAGAGATGAATGCCGTAATCGAACACATGTCGGCTGAAGGCAAGGAGCCTGGCGCGAAGGATTTCGACCAGCCAGCCCATGAAAAACAGCATGTCTCCGGCCTCGGCCGGGACCATTCCAAGCCCACTACTGATGAAGTCTGATCGATGATCCGTGAAATCCTGAAAATGGGCGACGAGCGCCTGCTGCGTATCGCGCCACCGGTGCCGCCGGAGATGTTCGACAGCCCCGAGCTGTGGCAATTGATCGACGACATGTTCCAGACCATGGAGCACGTCGGTGGTGTCGGCCTGGCCGCCCCGCAGATCGGCGTTGACCTGCAACTGGTGATCTTTGGTTTCGAGGCCAGCGAACGCTACCCGGACGCGCCGCCGGTGCCGCAGACCATCCTGATCAACCCGTTGATCACGCCGCTCAGTCCGGTGTTGGAGGAGGGGTATGAAGGCTGCCTGTCCGTGCCCGGCTTGCGTGGTGCGGTGAACCGTTACCAGCAGATTCGCTACGAGGGTTTCGACCCCAAGGGCGAGCCGATCGTACGGGTTGCCGACGGGTTTCATGCGCGGGTGGTGCAGCATGAATGCGACCACTTGATCGGCCGGTTGTACCCGTCGCGGATTACCGATTTCAGCAAGTTCGGATTTATCGAAGTGATGTTCCCCGACATGGACCCCACGGCTGACGATTAGCTTTCAAGCCCAATGAGGCAAAACTGTGGGAGCGGGCTTGCTCGCGAATGCGGTGTTTCAGCCGACATATCAGGTGACTGGTACACCGCATTCGTGAGCAAGCCCGTTCCCACAGTTGGAATGCACTTCAAATAGGTTTATTTGGCTGGCTTGACGAACCGCAACGTCAGCCGATCGGACTCACCAATTGCCACATACCTGGCCTTGTCCTGTTCGCCCAACTTCAACGTCGGCGGCAAAGTCCACACCCCCGCCGGATAATCCTTGGTGTCCTTGGGGTTGGCGTTCACTTCACTCTGCGCCGCCAGCTTGAACCCGGCATCGGTGGCCAGTTTCACCACCTGGGCGGTGGTCAGGTAGCCGCTGTCCTTGATTGCTTCCAGGTCTGCTCCGTCCTTGGCCCGGTGATCTTCCACGCCCAGTACGCCACCGGGCTTGAGCACCTTGTAAAACGCGCTGAAGGTCGCGTCGGCGGTGCCCGCCAACACCCAGTTATGCACATTGCGAAAGGTCAGCACCGCATCCGCCGAGCCCGGCTTGCCGAACACCGGTGCCTTGGGATCGAACTCGACGACCTCGGCCTTGCCATACCGCGTCGGGTCTGCGGCGAATTTTTTCTTCAGGTTCTCTTCGGACGTACGCGCGTAGGCGCTGCTGCTCGCGGCCTGTACGGCAGCGATGTAATGCCCGTGGTCCTTGAGCAGCGGTGCCAGCAGCTCGCTGTACCAACCGCCGCCCGGGGTGATTTCGATCACGCTCTGTTTGGCGCCCAGGCCAAAGAATTCCAGGGTCTGTTGTGGATGGCGATAACCGTCGCGGGCGCTATTGGCCGGGTCACGCCAGCTGCCGGCGAGTACGCTTTGGTACTGCTTGGCGCTGATCGGCGCGTCGGCGGCCTGGCTGAGGGGCGGGACGAGGAGGGCGGTGAGGCAGAAAGCTGCAAGCGTCGTTTTCATGATCATCCTGTGAGGGGGCCACTGTGTCGCCGAGGCTAGCATGGGCCCTGTACCCACGGATCACACATTATCCGAGGTCAACCTCACTAACGGTTCTAAGCCCATGGCGATCATCGGCTTGTTGCGTTTGTAGCGCACCAGACGTTCGCTGAGGGATTGCGGTAGCAGTGTGTCCTGAGTGAACCCCATGCGTTGATACAACCCTTCCAGGTCCGGATGGCACAGCAGCCATACGGTGCCTTCGCACGCGGCCACCGCCTGCAGAATCAGGGTTGCCGCCAACCCCCGGCCGCGATAGGCCGGGTCTACAAACACCCCGGTCAACCACTGCCCGCCCACCACCGGCGTCAGGCACAGGCCCGCGACAATCTCGCCGTCGCGTGCGACCCACAAACGCCCGCCCTTGAGCGCTTTCATCGAGCAATTGTGGCTGCGATAGAACTTGTTCAGCAGCGGCCACAGGGGTTCTGCCAGTAGATCGATGGTCAACTCGGGCATGGTGTTCAGACGACGTGATGGAGGGGACGCGATTATAAGCCCCTTCTGTCGGGCAATAGGTGGTATACCCAGTGTCACGTTCCCTGACAGTGGAGTACGCATCATGGCCAAAGGTATGGATTCAAAGAAAGCCGCGAAGAAAAAACCGGCAAAAACCGCCGATGAAAAACGCGCCGACAAGAAAGCCAAGAAATCCGAGGGTGGTTTGTTCGGCCATTGAGTTTCAAGCCTGATGTGGGAGCTGCCTGGCTCCCACATGCTCATCCCATTTCAGCTCATTGAGCTTCTGCCGCCAGTGCCGCAATCACTGCCGGCCGCTGCCCGACCCTTTGTTCAAACGCCTGCAGCGCCGGCCATTCGCGCAGATCAATAGCGTGGAACGCCGCCCAGCGCAGCACCACGAACAGATAAGCATCCGCCACCGAATACTGCGAACCCAGCAGATAGTCCTGGCGCTCCAACGTCTGCACCAGAATCACAAAGCGCTTGAACAGTGTGGCCTGGAACATCGCCCGCACTTCGCCTTGGATCGCGCCGTTGAAGAACACCGCCAGCCCGCCATGGATCTCGGTGGCAATAAAATTCAGCCATTCCTGCAAGCGCACCCGCTCCCAGCTGCCATTGGCCGGGGCCAGTCCGGCGGCGGGTTTCAGGTCTGCCAGGTATTGCAGGATCGCGCTGGCTTCGGTCAACACCTGGCCGTTGTCCAGTTGCAGTGCCGCCACGTAGCCCTTGGGGTTGATCTGTAGGAAGTCCTCACCGTTGGCCGTGGTTTTTGCCTGGTTATCCACCTTCACCAACTCAAATGGCAGCGCCAACTCCCGCAGCACGATGTGTGGGGCGAGGGAACAGGCGTGAGGGAAGTAATACAGTTTCATCGAGGGCAGCTCCGTTGGATTTGCGCCAGTCTCGCGGGCATGACACCGTGCGTAAAATTAAACCTTCAGAGCCCTGCCATAAGGACAGCTACTGCCATGATGAACCTGATGCACTGGCGCCTGCTGGTGGCCGTTGCCGACCACGGCAGCATCACCGCCGCCGCCGAGCGCGTGGGCATGACCCAGTCCGCCGCCAGCCAGGCCATGGCAGGCATGGAGTCGACCCTGGGGGCGCAACTGTTTACCCGCGCGCCGCGCCAGACCTTGCCCACCGCCCTGGGCCTGAGTGTGATCGAGCAGGCGCGGGTGATGCTCGGCGCCTTGCAGGCGATTCGCAGCACCGTCGACGAAGCCAGGCCGATGTTGCGTGGAAGTCTTCGCATCGCCAGTTTCCCCATGGTGCTGGCGACGTTTCTGACGCCGCTGTTGCAGCGTTTCGCTCAACTGTACCCAGGCATCGACGTCACCACCCTGGAAGTCACCGACAACGAAGTGAACACCTTGCTCGACGCCGGCCTGATCGATCTGGGCGTGGTGCTCAACCCCAAGCCGGAGCGCAATGCCACGGTGTTGGGGCGCGACAACTGGCTGGCGGTGTTGCCGCAGGCGCATGCGCTGGCCC
Organism: Pseudomonas sp. FP2335; assembly: GCF_030687535.1. Classification (NCBI taxonomy): domain Bacteria; kingdom Pseudomonadati; phylum Pseudomonadota; class Gammaproteobacteria; order Pseudomonadales; family Pseudomonadaceae; genus Pseudomonas; species Pseudomonas sp. FP2335. The sequence goes on along the minus strand of NZ_CP117437.1, from coordinate 4,679,497 downwards.
AGCGTCCGGCGGATGCCACGCTGACGCTGGAGGAGTTGTTGCAACAGCCGTTTGTACTGGCCACTGGCGGCTGCACTGCCAATGCCCGCAGCCTGGCCGCCGAGGCGGGGCTGACTTTGGCTGATATTCGCGTGCAAGTGCGCGAATGGAGCAGCGCCTTCAGCCTGGTGCGTGATGGCATCGGCGTGACCCTGGTGCCCGAAGTGACACTGCCTGTCCAGCGCCAGGGCCTGCGGGTGATGCCACTGGCCGTGCCCCTGCACCGTGAGTTCTCTTTGGTGGCCTCGCAAACCTGCCCGCCCTCCGTAGCCGCCCGCGCGTTGTTGAAAACGCTGGCTGACTAGTGGCCTTGCGTAGCGCCGAGCCCTGTCTATGCTCATCCAAAACCGATGATGACACTTGGCATATAAAACGTTTCGGATGGTTTGTTTCCCATGAAAAGCGTGCCAGCAGTATCCAACTGATGAATGGAATGCGCCTTCCAGGCGCCGGGACTCAAGGGTGACCTGACCATGTTCAACCGCCATCACAAAGCCGATCTGCGCGAAATCGAACGTTTCTCCTGCGCCCTGACCGAAGCCAACGCCAAACTCGCCGCCATCAGCCGTTCGATGGCGATGATCGAGTTCGATCGCAATGGAGTGATCCTGGATGCCAACGACAACTTCTGCAAAACCATGGGTTACAGCGCCGAGGAAATTCGCGGCAAGCATCACCGGATTTTTTGCGACGAGGCCTACACCCAAACCGAGCCCTACGCCAAGCTCTGGCGCGACCTGGCGCGGGGGGAGGCCATCAGTGGCACCTTCATGCGCTTGAACAAGCACGGCGAGGAGGTCTGGCTTGAAGCCAGCTACATGCCGGTGCTGGACAGTGACAATCAGGTACAGAGTGTCATCAAGGTGGCGTCGGATATTTCCGCGCGGGTCCACCATGAACACGAAAACCAGAGCCTGATCGATGCCATCGGCCGCTCCATGGCGGTGATCGAGTTTACTCCGCAAGGGCAGATCCTCAACGCCAACGACAACTTCTTGCGCACCGTGCAGTACTCCCTGGACGAAATCATCGGCCAGCATCACAGCATGTTCTGCCACCGCAGCGAGGTCGAATCGCCCGCCTATAAGGCGTTCTGGGCGTCGCTGAACCGCGGCGAATATCACTCTCACCGCTTTGAGCGCAAAAACAAATACGGCAAGACGCTGTTTCTGGAAGCGTCCTACAACCCGATCTTCGACACCAATGGGCGCCTGTACAAAGTGGTGAAGTTCGCCAGCGACATCACCGACCAGGTCTCGACCCTACGCAACGCTGCCGATTCGGCCCACGCCACATCGGTACAAAACGACGCCTGCGCGCGCAAAGGTTCGGAGGTGGTGCAGCAAACCGTGCAGATCATCGAAGGAATTTCCCAGGACTTGAACCAGGCCGCCGTGAGTATCGACGCGGTGAGCAAGCAGTCGGACATCATCGGCGCCATCGTGCAGACCATCCGCAGCATTGCCGAGCAGACCAACATGCTCGCGCTCAATGCCGCCATTGAAGCCGCACGGGCAGGTGAGCATGGGCGCGGCTTTGCGGTGGTGGCCGATGAAGTGCGCAGCCTCGCGGGGCGCACCAGCCAGGCGACGGTGGAGATTGTCGACGTTGTACGCAAGAACCACGACCTTTCGCTGAGCGCGGTGTCGAGCATGCAATCGAGCCTGAGCCGCACGGGGCTGGGTGTGGAACTGGCGAATGAGGCAGGGCAGGTGATCCTGGAAATCCAGGAAGGGTCACGGCACGTGGTGGATGCGATCAGTCAGTTCAATTCGACCCTGCAACTGCAATAACACCCGTAGTGAGCGGGCTTGCCCGCGCTGGGCGGCGCAGCCGCCCCAAATCCAGGCACCTCGGTCTTCCTGATCCTCCGCGGCGATCTGTTTGGGGCGGCTTCGCCGCCCGGCGCGGGGCAAGCCCGCTCACTACAGGTTGCGTTTTAGATTGCGGCGAGGGTTTCTTTTACGCTTTGAGCCGGGTCAGTGGCCTTGGCGGCAACCTGCTGCTCTTGCTGCTGCTTCAAACGCTCGGCCACTTGCTTGGAAATCGCGTCCTGCTTTTCCTGCGTCATGTTCTGCACATCCGCTTCGGTCAAACCCTGTTCCTTGAGCAATTGTTCACGGATACGCTCGGCCGGAGTCTTGCTCATGTAGTCGGTGAATTCCGAACGTGCCGCCGACGTGGCATTGACCGCTGGAACATCCGTGGTTGCCGCCTGCAACTGCACGCGGGTCTTGGCGAAGGCTTCGTCGATACGGTCGGCGGCCTTGTCCAGTTCCTTCTGCGCGGCCGGCACGGTAATGCTCTGCTGCGCCGCTTGCACCGCACCGCTGTACAGCGCGCTGGCGGCGGCGTTGGCGGGGTCCATGTCGGAGCGCTTGAGCTGCTGGAGGGTCGTCACAGCTTGGGTGTTGTTGTTAACCAGCATGATCGGTCACCTGGGGAAATGTTCGTGTGCCACAGGTGGAGCAAATAGCGTGCCGAGGTTTATTCCCTTTGCCGCGTGGCTTCTGGCCGGCGGGAGCGGCAATGAATGGCCCATGCAGGGCTGTTCATTGCCGCTTGTGCTGCAAAGTATTGCCTGGGTTTAGGCTTTGATATCGAAGTGGCCCGCGAGTGTGTAGTCAGTATTTTCTACGGTGACGACGACATCGAACTTGCCTGAAGCCTCAGCATTGGCTGTGCTGAAGCTTTCCAGCGTCAATGTCCCACTCTTCGCTGGAAAAGACTGCCTGGCGCTGCCCACTTGGCGGAAGTAGTTCACCGAGTAGGTATCGGGAAAGCCTTGGGGAATGGTGTGTTGACCCAAGCTCGCGGAACTGGGGAAATCAATTTGCACGCCCCTCGAGCTGCCATTGGTTTCAGGCTGCAAGCCGTCCAGCGTAATGTTTCGGCCGCCGTTGCCCCATTGGCGATACGAGGTGGTGACGGCGTCAATAGGGCCATCAGGCGCACTTGTAGCAATCAGAGTTTTTCCGGGTAGTCCCTTGGTATTGGGCATGTCCAGCTCCTCTTTCGTCATCGGAGGGCGGCCCGAGCTGGGCTCGCCTTCCGAGAGTAGATACCCGGGGGAATTAGGGCGGTACTGTCATAATTAACAGTTATGACGCCTGGCTGACGAATGGCAGTGGTGTGCTTTCCATGGGCATTGATTGCTTTAAGTGATGGGGATTTCAAAAGTCTGGAAGGCATCGTCCACCGGTTGATAACCCAGCACCCGCGTGGTTTCGCTCAAATCCAGGCGCTTGAAGCGGTTGTTGGAGATGCCATGGGCGATCAGGTGCCTCACACCCTCGGTTTCTACCGAGCGTTGCAGCAGCTGCACCGCATCGCGCGGGCTGAGCCAGGCGCTGAGGTCGCGGGCGTTGTTGAGGTCGTGGGTTTCGACAAACTCGAAGGCGCCAATGCGCAGGGCAATCGTCGACAGCGGGGTTTTCGCTGCGTAGTAGGCACACAGCGCCTCACCGTAGCATTTGCTCACGCCATACAAGTTGGCCGGCATCACCTGCATGCCGGGGATAATCTGGCGGTCCACCGGGTAGCCTTCGATGGTCTGCGCGCTGCTGGCGAAGACTAGACGTTTGACCCCGGCGGCCACGGCGGCTTCAAACAGGTAGGTGGTGGCGAGGATATTGTTCGGCAGCAATTCGTCGAACGAAGCGCTGGCGTGGGGGATGCCCGACAGGTGCACGATCACGTCGATGCCGTCGAGCAGCGCCGCCAGGCCGGTTCTGTCACTGAGGTCGGCGTGTACGAAACGGTGTTCGCCGAGGGCAAAATCCGGGGCGATGCGGTCGGTGAGAGTGAAGCGGTAACGGTCTTTCGAGGCGTCGAAAAACGTCTTGCCGATTCTGCCGCAAGCGCCGGTGAGCAGTACGTTGAGTCCTTTCATGTGACCTCCGGTTAGATAGAAGTTGTGAGCTTCGGGCTTCGGGCTTCGAGCTGCAAGCTTCAAGCTGAGAGGCTGTTACTTGCGGCTTGTAGCTAAAAACTTGACGCTGCTTCTATTCAATCATGGCCGTCGAGGGCGAAGGTCTGGAAACCGGGGCGCTGGCTGAGGCGCTGATAGTAAGCCTCGACAGCGGGGTAGGGCGGATGCTCCAGCGGCGCGTTGCGCCAGCGGTGCACCGACAGGCCGACGAGGATGTCGGCCAGGGTGAACTCATCGCCAGCCACGTAGGCACCGGTCTTGAGCAACTGTTGTTCGAGCAGGCCCATCTTGCTGTTCCAGGCTTGCACGCCGGCCTGGATACGCTGCGGGTCCTGGTAGTCGGGGTTCTGGCGTACCAGTGCATGGAACGCGTAGCCCCAGGACGGGTTGAGTTCGGTGGCTTGCCAATCCATCCATTGCTCGACGCGCGCCCGTGGCGCGGGTTCGGCGGGCAGCAGGTCATGGCGTTCGTAGAGGCCCACGAGGTAACGGCAGATGGTGTTGGATTCCCACAGCACACCGTGATCGTCGATCAGCACCGGCACCTGGGCGTTGGGGTTCAGGGCGAGGAACTCGGGGGATTGGGTGGGGGTGTAGCCGATGCCCCAGTCTTCGCGCTTGTAGTCGATGCCGAGTTCCTGGCAGGTCCACAGCACTTTGCGCACGTTGATGGAGGAGGTGCGGCCCAAGATTTTCAGTGAGTGTCCCATGGTGCTTCCCTTGCGGTGGAGAGCAGCCAATCTAGCAGTGGACAACAGCGACGGCGAGTGCATGTTGTTTATTTCTTTCTCACTGGAACTCAGATCCTTTAACTATTGTTTACGGATGCGCTCGCGATGGATGCTCTCATGCCGTCTATGAGTTCGGAGTGCATTGAGGGATGTGGCGCGATGATTTCGGCAAGACGTGTCCCGTCGGTGGCCACGTCTTATTGCCAATAGTCATATAGTTTAGCGAGGTTGCGACGTGCTTGATAAACTGAGTGTCGCTACTCTCATCTGATAAAGGCATTGTTGAAAAGATGCTTGTGTTTCTAAGTGGGCGTAATGTTGTACTCGGCTTCAAACTCATTATCAGTCCCGGCGCTGTTTGATATGAAGTTGAGTTTTCCCGTTAGGTGCGATGCCTTTTCGATGTAAATCATTTCGTAAGAGCCAGAGTCGGCGTTATAGAAAACTCCACCGCCATTACTGTCGATACGAATGCCAAAGGCCCACGGCCTGCCATCGCCATCGGTCACTTGGAAATCTCCCTTAGACGTACCATGCGCGAGTACGACGTTGAGTTCAATCAGGATCTTATCGCCAGATGGAAGTGTTGTTGATCCCGTCACGATCATGACCCCACTGGCCATGAAATAATATTCTGTGGCACTAAAAGAGCCGAAGGGCGATTTAGTTACGTTGAAGTAACCTCTGAACTTAGGGTTTTTGTTTGGTGTGGTGTTCATGGTGGATCTCTCTTATGCTTTTTATGGAGGTTTATCTCTATTGGGAGATGGTGCGAGTATAGGCGGCGAGCGTGGTGTGTCTACTGTCATACTTGACAGTGGTAGCCACCTGTCTCTTAACGTATGGTTTAAGGTTTTTATATGTGAGTGGGTGGTGGTGCTTTTTTATTTAACTATTGCAAGTTTCTATTGGCTGCTTTTAGTGCTCGGGTGAGTCAGGAGGTGATGAGACTCTAGCGCTTAGAAATGAATCCAGTGGTTGATGCAAGCCGCGCCAGCGCAGCCGACGGCGCACTAAGCGGTGGGTCAAGTATCTGGTGCAGTGACGGATACTCAGCACTCGGCGGCAAGTACCCTCCCACAGGTTTAGTGTGCTCGGCTTTTGAGCGTCAGGTACTTTCGCGCACCTGCAACTCAAAGCCCATATCCACCACCGGCTTGGCCACCTTGTTCCCCGCCATGATCGTCAACAGATGCTCCGCTGAACGCCGACCAATCGCTTCACGCGGCGTGCTGATGCTGCTCAGGCGCGGCACCATGAACGATGACGACGGCAAGTCGTTGAAACCCAGCACCGCCACGCGTTCCGGCACCTTGATGCCGTGGCGCAGGGCTTCAAGCAGAGCGCCCTGGGCCAGGTCGTCATTGCCGAAGAAGATCGCGTCCACATCGGGATGGGCGGCCAGCAACTGCAGGAACAGTTCGCCGCCCAGGCCCACGGAGGACGGGCGTGGCGTCAGCACTTCCAGCGCCGGGTCGTACAGGCCGGCCTGTTGCAGTGCGCGGCGGAAACCTTCGCCACGCAGCAGGGTGCGTTGGTCCAGTTGTGCGCCTATATACGCCAGGCGCTTGCGCCCACGGGCCAGCAGGTGCGCCGCCGCCGTTTCACCCGCCGCCAGCTGCGAGAAACCCACGCAGTTCACGCCGGCATTCGGGTCCAGGTCCATCATGTACACGCAGGGAACATTGCTGCTCTCGACCATCCGTCGGGCGCTCTCGGTCCGGTCGAAGCCGGTCAGCAGCAAACCCCGTGGCTGGTAGGCCATGTAGTTGCGCAGCAGGTTTTCTTCTTCGTCGCGCGAATAGTGGGAGTTGCCGATCAGCACTTCAAAACCTTTGGGCCGCAGCACTTGGTGGATGGCTTCGAGGGTTTCGATAAACAGCAGGTTGGACAGCGACGGCACGATCACCACCACCGAATGGCTCTGGGCCGAAGCCAGGGCGCGGGCGGCGGGGTTGACCACGTAATTCAACTCGGCAGCGGCGTGCTGGACTTTTTCGACCAGCTCTGTCGCTACGGTGCTGATGCCGCGCAGGGCGCGGGAGGCGGTAATCGGGCTGACGCCAGCGAGGCGGGCGACTTCGTTGAGGGTCGGGCGACCCGTGGTGCGCAATTTTTTATCGTTCTTGGAGGTCATCAGGCGGCTTGCCAAACAAAAATCGAGGCACTAAGGTAGCGCTGTCTCCAAAAGGCTGCAAATTCTTGAACAAAGGGTTGCCTGATCCTGTTCAAACGCTTGGAGCGGATGCACGCGTCACTCCATAAAAAAAGACAAGACGGCGCGGGAAAAGCCTGTTTTTGCACTAGCCTTACAGCGTGCAAAGGTAGCGCTATCTGCGTCCTGAGGTGTTTCATGAGTCAACCTGTTACTGCCCTGGTCATCATGGGTGTTGCTGGCTGTGGCAAGACCAGCGTCAGCGAAGCCGTGTGCCGTCTGAACGGCGCTACCGCCATCGAAGGCGACAGCTTCCACCCTGCCGCCAACATCGAAAAGATGAGCGCCGGCCACCCCCTCAACGACGACGACCGCGCCGGCTGGCTCGACATCCTTTGCGATGAACTGCGCCGTTCGCTAAAAGCCGGCGAACACCCGGTGCTCACCTGTTCAGCCCTCAAGAAGAAATACCGCGACCACCTGCGCGAAGCCGCGCCGGGCCTGGGTTTCGTGTTTCTGGAGTTGAGCCGTGAAGTGGCGTCCGACCGCGTGTCCCATCGCCCCGGCCATTTCATGCCGGCAAGCCTGATCGACAGCCAGTTCGCCACCCTTGAATCACCCGTGGGCGAGCCGCTGACCCTGGCCCTCAACGCCAGCGTCGACAGCGTCGAGCAATTGGCCGAGCAGGCCCATGCCTGGTGGCTGCAACACGGCTTCGAACCTTCCAAGTGATTTTTTGCCGGAAAAGATAGCGCTATCTACGGCAGGAAATTCAACACCCGCTTTAATAACAACAACAAACAGGAGAGACCCCCCATGTTTGGCATGTCCCACGAGTCCTACCTGCTGCTAGATGCAGTGGTCACTATCATCGGGTTGATCGTTCTGATCACCAAGTTCAAGGTTCATCCGTTCATTGCACTGATCATCGCGGCCGGCTTCCTCGGCCTGACCTCGGGCATGCCCGTGGACAAGATCATCAAGGCGTTCCAGGACGGCTTCGGCGGTGTGCTCGGCTTTGTCGGCATTATCCTCGCGCTGGGTACGATGCTCGGCAAGATGATGGCTGAATCCGGTGGTGCCGATCAGATCGCCCAGACCCTGATCCGTGCCTTCGGCAAGGAAAAGGTCCAGTGGGCCATGATGTTCGCCGCGTTCCTGGTGGGCATCCCGCTGTTTTTCGAGATCGGTTTTGTACTGCTGATCCCGCTGGTATTCATCGTCGCGCGCCGCACCGGCGTGTCGCTGATCAAGATCGGCATCCCGCTGCTCGCCGGCCTCTCGGCGGTGCACGGCCTGGTGCCACCGCACCCGGGCCCGCTGCTGGCCATCGGCGTGTTTGGCGCGGACATCGGCAAGACCATCCTGTACGGCCTGATCGTGGCACTGCCGACCGCCATCATTGCCGGCCCGATCTTCGGTACGTTTATCGCCAAGTACATCCCGGGCAATCCGTCCCAGGAACTGGTCGATCAACTGGCCCGCGAGTCGCAACACAAGTCGCTGCCGAGCTTCAGCATCACCCTGATCACCGTGCTGCTGCCGGTGTTCCTGATGTTGCTGAAAACCTTTGCCGACATCGGTCTGCCGGACGGCCATATCGTGCGCAACTGGATGGACATGATCGGTCACCCGATCTCCGCGCTGTTGCTGGCGTTGCTGCTGTCGCTGTACACCTTTGGCCATCGCCAGGGCATTCACTCCAAGCAGATCCTCAAGTTGCTCGACGCCAGCCTTGCGCCGACCGCCGCGATCATCCTGATCATCGGTGCCGGTGGTGGCTTCAAGCAGATGCTGGTGACCAGTGGTGTGGGCGACGTGATCGGCCATATGGCGGTGAACGCACAGATCAACCCGATCCTGCTGGCGTGGCTGGTGGCGGCGGTGATCCGCGTGGCGACCGGTTCGGCGACCGTGGCGACCATTACTGGCGCGGGCATCGTGGTGCCGGTGGTGGGGATGATTCCAGGGGTTAACCGTGAGCTGCTGGTGCTGGCGACGGGGGCGGGGTCGTTGATCCTGTCGCACGTCAACGATGCGGGCTTCTGGCTGGTGAAGCAGTACTTCAACATGACCGTGGCGGAAACGTTCAAGACGTGGACGGCGATGGAGACGATCCTGTCTGTGGTGGCACTGATCTTCATCATGCTGTTGTCGCTGGTGGTCTAACCGACACACCACAAGGGCAGGGTGCAAACCCAATCCAAATGTGGGAGCGGGCTTGCTCGCGAAGGCGGTGGATCAGTCACCCAATACATTGACTGATCCACCGCCTTCGCGAGCAAGCCCGCTCCCACAGTTTTGACCATATTCCTACAGGGGGATTGGGTCAGGCCTTGGTGACCAACCCATCCGCACGAAACATCCCGCGAATCCCCCGCACCGCCTGCCGTATCCGGTCCTGGTTCTCGATCAGCGCAAAGCGCACATGATCGTCGCCATACTCACCAAAGCCGATGCCCGGCGACACACACACCTTCGCCTCCAGCAGCAGCTTCTTGGCAAATTCCAGCGAGCCCATTTCGGCATACGCCTCGGGAATCTTCGCCCAGACGTACATCGATGCCTTTGGATTTTCCACCATCCAGCCCAGTTCATGCAGGCCCTTGACCAGCACGTTGCGGCGCTGGCGATACTGCTCGGCAATGTCCTTCACGCACTGTTGGTCGCCTTCCAGCGCGGCAATCGCCGCCACTTGCAGCGGGGTGAAGGTGCCGTAGTCGTGGTAGCTCTTGATGCGCGCCAGGGCGTTGACCAGTTCCGGGTTGCCCACCATGAAACCGATGCGCCAGCCGGCCATGTTGTAGCTCTTGGACAGGGTGAAGAACTCCACCGCAATGTCCTTGGCACCAGGCACTTGCATGATCGACGGGGCTTTCCAGCCGTCGTAGACGATGTCGGCGTAGGCCAGGTCGTGGATCACCAGCACGTCATATTGCTTGGCCAGGGCGATCACGCGCTCGAAGAAGTCCAGCTCCACGCACTGCGCGGTGGGGTTGGACGGAAAGCCCAGGATCATCATCTTTGGCTTGGGGATCGAGCCGCGAATCGCCCGTTCCAGTTCGGCGAAGAAATCCACGCCGGGAATCAGCGGCACCGAGCGCACCTGGGCGCCGGCAATCACGGCACCGTAGATGTGGATCGGGTAGCTGGGGTTGGGCACCAACACGGTGTCGCCCTGGTCCAGGGTGGCCAGCATCAAGTGCGCCAGGCCTTCCTTGGAACCGATGGTCACGATGGCTTCCGACTCGGGGTCGATGTCCACTTCATAACGGTCCTTGTACCAGCGCGAAATCGCCCGGCGCAGACGCGGAATGCCTTTGGAGGTGGAGTAGCCGTGGGTGTCTTCACGCTGGGCCACTTGTACGAGTTTCTCGACAATGTGCGGCGGCGTGGGGCCGTCGGGGTTGCCCATGCTCAAGTCGATGATGTCTTCGCCGCGCCGACGCGCAGCCATCTTCAGCTCGGCAGTGATATTGAAAACGTAAGGGGGGAGTCGATCTATGCGCGCAAAGCGGCGCGGCGAACCTTGGTCGGCCATTGTTGCCTCGAGAGTACGTAAGCGCCCGGAACCGTCCGAGCGACGTTGGCCACTGCGGTGGCCTGCGGGGCAGACAATACGGTCGATGATGGCCAGTTGTCCAGATGCGTAGGAAAATTTTCTGCTTGGAGTGCAGCGTCGATATAGCCCTATACTCGATGCGGGTTTGTTCCCCCATAAGAAGGAGACTGTTCCAATGGATCAGCACACAACACAACCGTTAGAGCCACGCATGGAAGAGGGTAAAGCCCTGGTGATCGCCGGTGTACAAGGGCGTTATTCGAAGGCCACCGTGGGTGATATTCCCAAATTGTGGGAGTTGTTCGACACCTGCATCAAAGACATCAAGCAACGCGTCGGCGGCGTGACTTACGGGGTGTGCCATAACCCCAACCACGGCGAGTTCGACTACATGGCCGGGGTGGAAGTGCCGCGTAAAAGCGATGTGCCCGGTAACTTCGAAACCGTTGAAATCCCAGCCCATCACTACGCCGTGTTCCCGCATTACGGGCCGGTACAGGCGCTGGAGCAGACCTATGAACGCATCATGTTCGAGTGGTTGCCGCACTCGGGCTTCAAGGTGGCGGGGCCGGATTTCGAGCGTTACAGCGCGGATTTTGATGTGACGAAGGGCACGGGGACGGTGGAGGTCTGGCTGCCGGTGGAGCCCAAGTAAACCCATCGATCTCTGTGGCGAGGGCGCCTGCTGGCGCTGGACTGCGCAGCAGGCCCCTCGCTGGGGGACGCTTCGTGCCCCAACGGGAGCAAGCTCCCTCGCTACAGGTCTAGCGTCGTTGACTCGGCAATGGCGCATTTCAACCTGCGCTCATACCCCACCCGCGCCTTGTACGCCTCCCCGCAATCCACCCATCCAGCTCCAAGATACAAGCCCATTGCCGCCACATTTTCGGTGTCCACCGACAACTCGATCCCCTTGATCTGCGGCCACGCCAGCAACGCCGCAGCGGGCAGCGCCTGCAAGCACGCCTTGCCAAACCCGCGCCCTTGTTGGCCACGATCGACTTGCAGCGCATGCAGCGTGGCGCTGTGCTCGTCGGCCCAATGGGGCAGGCACGGCGGGCGTTTGAGCAGCAGGAAAGCCACGGGCTGGTCGTCTGCGAGGAGGGCGAAGCCTTTGATGCCAGGGTTGGGATTGACCCGCAGGCTGTTCAGCGCGCAGTAGATGTCGCCGCAAAACGGCAGCTGTTCGGGGTGCACTTGCAGGCTGTCGAGCTGCTGTTTTTGCAACATGCTCAACGTCTCATAGGGGACGAGGCGGGTTTCCATCGGGGCTGCATCCCAAATACTACAAAGAGGCGCGGATTCTAGCGGGTTTGGCGCCGGTCTGGTCGAGTGCCACCTCCCGGCGCTGCGAACTATAGTGAATGCCTTGCACCGTTGACTCTCTGAACACAACAAACATAAGACTCAGGAGGTTTATTCCATGTCTACCCAACCTGCCGAATTTGAGTTGTCCATCAGCCGTGTGATCGACGCGCCCCGCAGCCGAGTGTTCCGCGCCTGGACCGAGCCGGCGCTGTTGCAACAATGGTGGGGCCCCCACGGCATGACCACCCCCGAATGCGAAATGAACCTGTGGGTCGGTGGGCTGTTTCGCACCCTGATGCGCGCGCCGGACGGCAGCGAATACCCGACCGAGGGCGTGTTCCTGGAAATCGTCGCGCCCCAGCGGCTGGTGTTTACCGATGCGTTCAGGCCGGGGTGGATCCCCTCGGGCAAGGCGTTCATGACCGCAGAAGTGACGTTGCAGGAGGTCGAAGGCAACAAGACGCTCTATACCGCGCGGGCGATGCATTGGAGTACTGAGGATAAACAGGCGCATGAAGCGATGGGCTTTCATGACGGCTGGGGCCAGAGCCTGGATCGCTTGGTGACGCTGGTCACAACCGGCATGCGCGATTGACCAGGCTGTAGGCAATCAACACTGTGGGAGATTCTATGGTTGAGGGGCAGCATATCCGCCAACAGTGCCGCCGCCTTCGCAGCCTCGCCAAAGCTCGACACATTTGCTCTGCATTGTTGCGCCCAGCATATTCGGGCATCACTCCAACATCTTGCCCAGTAACCAGCTCCCCGCCGGCCCCGGCGGGTGGTGGCGGGACCACAGGGCATCCACCGCCACCGACCGCGGCCAGCTGCGGGCCTTGAGCTCCACCAGGCGGCCGCCGTCAAAACGCTCCACCAGCCAGCGCGGCAGCGGTGCCCAGCCAAAGCCGAGCTGGGCCATCTCCATCAACATCAAGTAACTGGGCGCCGACCACACCCGCCCGCTGGCACGGGTTTCAGTCGGGTTGATGATGCTCGCCAGGCGCAGTTCGCGGTGTTGGCGCAGGGTGTCGACGGGGATGCTTTTCAGCCTGGCCAGCGGATGTTCGGGCGCGGCAAACAGGGCGATTTCCGTGCGCTCTTGCACTGGCGCGCCGGTGAGGTCGGGCGGGTAAGTCTCCTGTTGTTCGATAAACGCGATCTGCGCCCGGCCACTCTGTACCAGGGCGATCAAGTCTTCGCACTCGGCGATCAAGCATTCCAGTTCAAGGTCCGGATAACGCTGTTCAAACGCACTGAGGGCAACTTCAAAGCGGTCGGACTGGTAGGTGTCGGACATCGCAATCGTCAGCTTCGGCTCCAGGCCCTGGGACAACTGGCTCGCCGCCAATTCCAGGCGGCTGCTGGCTTCCAGCACCTGTTCGGCGCGTTGCAGCAACACATGCCCGGCCGGGGTCAGCGTTGGCTTGCGGCTGCTGCGATCAAACAGCACCACGTCCAGGTCGATCTCCAGGCTCGCCACCGCCGCGCTGACCGTCGATTGGCTCTTGCCCAGCTTGCGCGCCGCCGCCGAAAACGAGCCCTGGGTCGCCGCCTGGACAAACGCCTGGAGCACTTCATGTGAGGCCATGACTATCGCCTTGATCGATGGTTATTGGTTATGAAGTATCGGCACAAGGGGTAATGATGGCAACGTCTTCACTCACGGAGCCGGGCCATGACCCCTACCAAATCGATGACTGAACGTGTGTGCCAAGCCCTGGGTTTTGAAGGCCTGGCCTTGTTGATCTGCACCCCGTTGCTGGTGTGGATCACCGGCCGGCCGGCGTTGGAGATGGGCGCTGTCACGCTGGGGATCAGCCTGTTGGCGCTGACCTGGAACATCATTTTCAACAGCCTGTTCGACCGCCTCAAGGCGCGTCTGCAACTGGCCAACAACAGCGGCACGCGGGTGCTGCATGCGCTGATGTTCGAAGGCGGGCTGATCCTGGTGTGTGTGCCGTTGATCGCGGCGTGGCTGAACATCAGCTTGATGGACGCGTTTATCCTCGACATCGGTGTACTGCTGTTCTTCCTGCCGTACACCTATGTCTATCACTGGGTCTATGACGTGCTGCGTGACAAGTTCCTACAGAAACATGCCGCCCGAGGCCTCGATGCGCTGCCCGGTGATCCAGTGGCTGCCGTCGGCCAGCAAGAGGGAAATGGCCCCGCCAATATCGTCCGGTAAACCGGCGCGACCCAGGGCGGTATTGTTGGCGACCATCGTGTTCAATGCGGCGTTGTCACGCACGGCGCCGCCGCCGAAATCGGTCTCGATGGCACCCGGTGCAAGGATGTTCACGCTGATGCCGCGACCGCCCAACTCCTTGGCCTGATAGCGCGTGAGCACTTCCATTGCGCCTTTCATCGCGGCATACGCGGCATAACCCGGCAGGCTGAAGCGCGCCAGGCCGCTGGAAATATTGAGAATGCGACCACCGTCGCGGATCAGCGGCAGCAGCTTCTGGGTCAGGAAGAATGGACCTTTGAATTGGATCGCCAGCAGTTGGTCGAACTGCGCCTCGGTGGTCTCGGCAAAGCTGGCATGGGCGCCGATGCCGGCGTTATTGATCAGAAAATCGAAGCGCTCCTGTGCGAAAACATCCTTGAGCAAAGTGCCGACGTCGCCAACAAAATCATTGAAGGTCGCGCTTTGGCCCACATCCAGTTGCAGCATCGCGGCACGGCCGCCCAGCGCCTGGATCTGCTCGGCCACCGCCTGGGCTTCGGCGGCAGCACTGTGGTAGGTGCCAATGATGTCGACGCCTTGTGCTGCCAGGTGCAGCGCGGTGCTTTTGCCCAGGCCACGGCTGGCGCCGGTGATCAATGCGATTTTACGGGTCATGGTGCAATCCTCTCGGGTGGTCAGTGGGATTGAGTGTATTTGTCCGGTCATTACGTGATAAACAGCGCTATACCGGAATCACTGGCCGGATAAAGCGAACAATCCCATGAACAAACTTGAGCTGTTGCGCACCTTTGTGCGCGTTACCGAACTGTCGAGTTTCACCGGCGCGGGCGAGAGCCTGGGGCTGCCGCGCTCCACCGTGTCCGAGCATGTACAGGCGCTGGAAGAACTGCTCGGCACGCGCCTGCTGCAGCGCACCACGCGCAAGGTCCAGGCGACCCAGGACGGTCGCGTGTTGTATGAGCGCAGCAAGGACTTGCTGGCGCACATGGACGAGCTGGAAGGGCTGTTCCGCCAGGATGAAGCGCAACTGAGCGGGCGCATTCGCGTGGACATGCCCAACGTGATGGCACGGGAATTGATCCTGCCGCGCCTGCCCGAATTCATGGATGCGCACCCGTTGATCGAACTGGAAATCAGCAGCACCGACCGCCAGGTCGACCTGCTCGCCGAAGGCTTCGATTGCGTACTGCGCGTCGGCGCGCAGCCGGACCAGACCGTCGTCGCGCGGCTGCTGTGCCGCCTGCCGATGATCAACTGCGCCAGCGCGGCGTACTTGCAACGGTATGGCGTGCCCCAGACGCTGGCCGACCTCGCGCATCATCACCTGGTGCATTATGTGCGCCCGTTGGGCTCACGTTCGGCGGGGTTCGAGTACCAACAGGGCAACAAGGTGCAGCGCATTCCCATGGCCGGGCGGGTCACGGTCAACAGCACCGACGCGTACCGGGTGGCGTGCCTGGGCGGGTTTGGGATTACTCAGGTGCCGGCCCTGGGGATTCGCGAGTTGCTGGCCAGTGGGGAACTGGTGGCGGTGTTGCCCGATTACCCGGCGCCGCCGTTGGATGTGTCGTTGCTGTACGCCGGTCAGCGGCACTTGCCGCAGCGAGTGCGGGTATTCATGGATTGGTTGGCCACTCTTTTACAGTCGCAGTTGTAGCCAATGTGGGAGGTGGCTTGCCCCTCCCACATTTTTACCCTCTGCCGGGTCAGAAGAGTTTGGTGAATAGCCAGTAGAGGCTGCCCGACAACACAATCGCCGCCGGCAACGTCAACACCCACGCCATCAACAGATTGCGGATGGTCTTCATCTGCAACCCGCCGCCATTGGCCACCATGGTTCCCGCCACACCGGACGACAACACATGGGTGGTCGACACCGGCAAGCCAAACATATCCGCCGCGCCGATGGTCAGCATCGCCACGGTTTCCGCCGAAGCCCCTTGAGCATAGGTCATGTGGGTCTTGCCGATCTTCTCGCCCACCGTCACCACGATGCGTTTCCAGCCGACCATGGTGCCCAGGCCGAGGGCGATGGCCACGGCGATCTTCACCCACAGCGGGATAAAGCGCGTGGAGTTGTCGATCTGTTGCTTGAACAGTTGCAGCTTGCTTTGGGTATCGGCGTCGAAATTGCCGACCTTGCCCTTGTCCATCAAGCGAATGGTTTCGCTGGTCAGGTACATGTCGTTACGCACGTTGCCCACCGCTTCGGCGGGGACCTTGGCCAGGGAGCCGTAGCCTTTGACCTGCTCGCCGATCTGCCCGGCGAGGGCGGCGAGGGCCGGGATCAGTTGCGGAGTGACTTCCTTGGTACTGACGTACGCCGACAGAATCGGCCGCGGGTTGCCCGGCAATGCCTGCGGCGCGCTTTTCGCCAGCGCGACTTGAGTCACTTCGGCCACGGCGGCGAATTGTAAGGATTGCTCGGCGGGCATGGTGCGGTTCAGCGCGTAGGCCATCGGCAACGTGCCCACCAGGATCAGCATGATCAGGCCCATGCCTTTTTGCCCATCGTTGGAGCCGTGGGCGAACGACACACCGGTGCAGGTGGCGATCAGCATGCCGCGAATCCACCACGGCGGCGGGGTGTCGCCTTTCGGCGCCTTGTACAGCGAACGGTTCTTCACAAACGCGCGCAGGGCCAGCAACAGCAGGGCGGCAAAGCCAAAGCCGATCAGCGGCGACAGCAGCAGCGCGTAACCGATCTTGGTGGCCTGGGCCCAATCCACTCCGCTGGTGCCGTCACGCCCGTGCATCAAGGCATTCGCCACGCCGACGCCGATGATTGAGCCGATCAGGGTGTGGGACGACGAGGCCGGCAAACCCAGCCACCAGGTGCCCAGGTTCCACAGGATCGCGGCGATCAGCAGGGCGAAGATCATCGCGAAACCGGCCGACGAGCCGACCTGCAAAATCAGCTCCACCGGCAGCAGGGCAATGATGCCGAACGCCACGGCACCGCTGGAGAGCAGCACGCCGAGGAAGTTGAAAAAGCCCGACCACACCACCGCAAAATGCGGCGGCAGCGAGTTGGTGTAGATCACCGTCGCCACCGCGTTGGCGGTGTCGTGGAAGCCGTTGACGAACTCGAAGCCCAGGGCGATCAACAGCGCCACGCCGAGCAGCAGGAAGGGGGTCCAGGTGGTGACCACCGTGCCCAGTTCGTGCATGTCGTGCATCAGGCTGTAGGCGGTGAACAGCAGGCCCATGGCGAGCACGGCGAAGAAAATGATCACCGTGAGCAGGTTGGGCTTCTTGTCCAGCCGGGGTTTGGGGTCTGCGGGGGAGGCGTGCGTGGAGGCAGTCAGGGAAGGGGTGGCCATGCCGGAGCATCCAGTGTGAGAGGGATGCTGCCCATGATCATTGCAGAATGTTACAGAGATGCTGCCATATGTCAGTGTTTCAATGATTGAAGATGCCGCTGGTCGAGATCACACCGCAGGGCCAAATGTGGGAGCGACCACATTTTCAATGGCGTTCCAGTTCAGTAATCCTTGCGTTTGCGGAACGCCCAGCGCCCGGCAATCAGGGTAAAGGTCGCGACCAAGGCCACCAATATCCAGAAGCCTTCCGGGTCCTGGGAAAGCGGCACGCCCCCCACGTTCATACCGAAAAAACCGGCAATGATGTTGATCGGCAATGCCAGCACCGTCACCACCGTCAGGGTGAACAGCGTGCGGTTGCTTTGCTCGTTGAGGTTGGCGGCGATCTCTTCCTGCAACAGCTTGATACGTTCTCCGAGCGCCGTGAGGTCGTTGATGATCAGCGCAAACTCCTCGGTGGATTTGCGCAACTCCTTCACGTCTTCCTTTTGCAGCCACTGCGGTGGGCGGTTGAGCAGGCGCAGCAGCGAGCCCGGTTCCAGCGCCAGCAGGCGTTGCAGGCGCACCAGCACCCGCCGCGCGGCACCGAGTTCGGCGCGGTTGGTGGACAGGCGCGAAGACAGCAACTGGTCTTCGATATGGTCGACGCTGATGCTGGTCTTGCGCACGATCTGCGTCAGCACCTCGCCCTGATCGCGCAGCAGATGCACGAGCAACTCCAGCGGCGAACGGAAGCGTTCCCCGGCCTTTACCGACGAGCGCAGTTTGTCCACCGAGTGCAACGGTTGCAGGCGTGCACTGATCAGCAGGCGGCTGCGGGCGCACACCCACAGCGTGGAAATATCCGACGAGACCATGCTGCTGAAGTTGAACACCACGTCGTTGACCACCGCCAGCAAGGCCGAGTCGACGTGTTCGATACGGGTGGAGCGTGAGCCTTCGTGCAGGGCTTCGAAGAACTCATCCGGCAATTCCAGGTGCTTCTGCATCCAGCGTTCGCACGCGGCATGGGCCAGGTTCAGGTGCAGCCACAGGAATTCTTCCGGGTCTTGTGGGACCTGTAGCGCAGCCAGTGCGGTGGCCGAGTCGATCTGTTCACCCTTTTCGCCTGGGCGAAAACGAAAACCGTAGAGCAAGCCGAACAGGTCGGAGTCCTGGTGGCTGTGGTCAATGCTGTGATTCATGGAGGCTCGCAGGGAAAGGGCCTGTAGGACGTTTCACAGGTCGCGTAGCCGAATCATTGCAAGGGGAATTGACAGTTTTGTGACGGCTTTGTGTTTATTTCCGCTGCGTTAGGTTTATTTGATTATTTCTCAGGGACCGTTCAAACAGCGTCTAGCCCGGCAGATACGGCGCGCTTGGGCGCCTGATGAACCTGTGGGAGCGGGCCTGCTCGCGAAGACGGTCTATCAGAAACACATTCAGTGACTGATCCACCGCTTTCGCGAGCAAGCCCGCACACACATTGGGTTCTGCGTTTTGATCAAGTATCCAGTTTGTTTTCCAGCACTTCGCCGGTCTTGGCGTCGAGCTTCACGTCCCACTTCTTGCCGGTGGTGTCGGTCAGTTCAACTTCGTAGACCAGGCGACCGGCCTTGTCCTCCAGCTCGGTGTCGTGGATAACGGCGCCAGGGTGTTTGGCCAGGGCGTCTTTGTTGAGTTGTTCAAAAGGCTTCACCGCGCCGGACTGCAACAGGCTTGGAATCTGGTCAGGGCGAACGTCGGCTTGAGCCAGGCCGGCGGTCAGGGTCAAGGCGGTGGCGGCGAACAAAGCGGTCAGGGTTTTCATCGTGTGGGTCCTTTTGGGGTGAGCTGTTTAAGTGGCCTCAGGTTAGTCAGCGCAACTTAACTCACCCTTAATTATTTCAAGCAGTTGCGCAGTTTGTTCAATTCGTCGGGCGCGGCGGGTTTCATGCCGGGGGCTGTGGCAACCGCACCTGCTGCTGGTGTTCGCGGGCACTGCGTTTTATCGCGATGCCTACCGCACGGCCTCCAAGGACAGGTCTGCGTGCAACAACGGGGCGAGATCGAACACGGCAGGCTCGGCATATAGCACCGATACCTCACCCTGGCTCGCAAGAATGGCGTGGGGCTGACGCGAAGGGATAAACAGACGATGGGCCCTGGTGACCTGGCCGTCGGGGTTGACCGTGATCGGCGAACCGTTGGAGCACATCACCTGATGCGCATAGTACGCATGGGGCGCGGTACGCCCCAGCTCGCCGATGATCAGGCCGTAGTCACGCCCCAACCACAGGCGGCCTGACCAATGGGCCTTCACTCAATACTTATAGTCGTTCAGCAAGTCCTGCACGCTGGACGACGGCCAGCGCTTGTAGAACTTCAGCAGTTCGGCCGCGCGGTTGGTGAAGATGCCGTCCACGCCAGCCTTCATCACCTTGTCGAAGTCAACCGGCTCGTCGACGGTGTAGACGTGCACCAGCAGGCCTTTGTCGTGGGTCAGCTTGTTCATTTCAGGCTTGACCAGGTTCGAATAACTTTGATCGCCATGGGCGGTCAGCTCAGCCGACGGGCCAGTGCCGATGGCGCCGAGGCTCTTGGCTTCGTCGACCCACTTTTCGAACTCGGCGGCGTCTTTCGGCTCTTGCTTGGCATAGTAGGCGGCCTTGGTGGTTTCGCCGGACTCGGCGAACGTCTGCTTGGATTTTGGCTCGATGCTGCCTTCACCGACCCACAACAGCAGGATTTTCGGGGTGTTCGGCATCTCTTTTTGCAGCTCGACCAGGCTCGACTTCTCGAAGGTTTGCAGCACCACGCGGCCCTTGCCCTGGCCGACACCGGTGTTGCTCTTGCCCAGCTTGGAGCCGGCGGAACTCAACCAGCCTTTATCCAGCAGCTTGTTTTTCAGGTCGGCCTCGATGCCCGGGAATTGCTTGGGCTCCTTGGTCTCGATGTACAGGCCGGGTTTGTGCTGTGGGTTGCCTTCGGCGATCTTGATGATGTCGTCCAGGCTCTGGATTTTCAGGCCGACGAAACCCGGGCGGGCGCGGTCCGGGTAAGCGGCGTTGAACCAGCTGCCGGCGTCGAGGCTTTGCAGTTCTTTCCAGGTGAATTCGTTGGCCGGTGCGTCTTTGCGCTCGGGGAACTTGGTGGCCACGTCGGTGGTGCGCTGCAGGTTGTTGTCGTGCAGGGCGAACAGCACGCCATCCTTGCTGCGTTGCAGGTCCATTTCCAGGTAGTCGGCACCCAGGTCGCGTGCAACTTTGTAGGCGGCGGCGGTGGATTCGGGAGCGTCGTACGAGGCGCCACGGTGAGCGATGACGGCGGGATACGGAATGCCTTCGTTTGTCGCCAATTCAGCCGGGCTGATCGGATCGGCAGC
This sequence comes from Pseudomonas sp. FP2335, assembly GCF_030687535.1. Classification (NCBI taxonomy): domain Bacteria; kingdom Pseudomonadati; phylum Pseudomonadota; class Gammaproteobacteria; order Pseudomonadales; family Pseudomonadaceae; genus Pseudomonas; species Pseudomonas sp. FP2335. Next base: position 4,658,914 of record NZ_CP117437.1, on the reverse strand, counting down.
CTGGGCCTGGCCGAGGCCAAGCGTCAGGGCGAGCAGCAGGGCGCTCTTGGTGAACGTGACAGGCATATGCGAAGTCCTTTCGTGGAGGTAGCTTTGAGAAGGCCTCCTTTTTAACAATTGATTGCGAACGGCGCCATCACCAAACCGACATTAACGTGCGCATGCGCCAATTTTCTGGGTTTTTTTGCGGTGCATTGCAGTACTCTTGCCCGAAGCTTCCCCGCCAGAGGGCGGCAATTTCTGCCACGCGTGTAAACCATCTTTCCAGTCCATGTGGGACTTTTCAGTGAGGTTTACCATGCGCATCACTTCCGAGCTTATCTGCCAGGCTGCCGACAGACTCCACGGTTTTGTCGGACTGAACCGCAAGACCGGGCAGTACATCGTTCGTTTCAGCGAAGACTCCTTCGGCATGGATGTGGCCGATGACGGCATCATCCCCACCGCCGAATTTGTCTGGCTGCCCGCCGAGGATGACACCATGACGTTGTCCCGCGAGCGCATCCAATTGCTGCTGGACCAGAACATCGACGACCGCATCAACATCAGTGAGCCGCTGCGGGTGTACATGCGCCGGGTCGAGATCCCGCAGATTGCTGCGTTGCGCAGTCTGGTCAGCTAGCTACCTGTTTGCGAGGTTATAGAGAGCCAAATGTGGCAGCGGGCAAGCCCGCTCCCACAGGGGGTCAGCATTTCAGTTCTGGAACGCATAGTCCCGTTCGACTTTGCACACCCGTGTCTGAAACGCCGAGTACCAAAGGGCCCGTCCTTGCTCACGCACGGCACTGTGCTCGGCTTGCCGCTTCCACGCCAGGATCGCCGCCTCGCTTTGCCAGTACGACACGGTGATCCCCAGGCCATCCTCCCGCGCCGATTCCACCCCGAGAAACCCCGGTTGCCCACGCGCCAGTTCCAGCATGCGCGCGGCGGCCGCGCCGTAGCCGTGATCGCCCTCGGTGCGCAGCGAGCTGAAAATCACCGCGTAGTAGGGCGGGGTGGGTGTGGCGGCGATCATGCGGACACCTCCCGGCAGGCGTTGAGCAAGGCCATCGCCAGCGGCGGCGTGATGCCGTTGAGGGCGGCGCGTTCGGGTTGGAACAAGGTGGCGACGAAAAACGGGTGATCGAGCAACTCCACCGCGCGCAGATCGCCCGCCGAGTCGTGGCCGCAGGCAATCAAGTCGCCTTCGAGCAGGGCATCGAGAAACTCGCGATTGACCCCGTAGCGGCAGCGATAGCCCTCTTCAAGGTCCAGCGTGCCGTAGGCCTCGGCGATGCGGGTGTAGGGCGCCAGACGCACGCGGTCGGTGGCTTCCACCAGGGCGCAGCTCAGCGGCGCGATCACCGCGCGTTTGGCCTCGGGGTTCAGTTCGCCATGTTGCGCATCCGCCCAGCCCAATACATTGCGGGCATATTCCAGCACTGCGTGCTGAAAACCGCCGCAGGTGCCGAGGAACGGTCGCCGCTGCTCGCGGGCAAAACGGATGGCTTGCAGGGCGCCGTCGGTGTCGCGATAGGGGCTGGCGGGCACGCACCAAAAACCGTCAAAGCCGTGCAGCGATGGCAAGTTGTCGGTGTCGAGCCATTGCAGGTGAACGGTCAGGCCAAGCCTGTCGGCTGCCTGTTGCAGGGCCACGGGAATGGCTTGGTGCGCGGTGACAGCGGGGTGGTACTCGCCGATCAGGGCGAGGTGCAGCGTAGAGGCGTTCATCCTGTGCATCCCATGGCTTGTGGTGTCCTGGAGCGCACTATAAATTGGCGTTCACGCAATCAATATTGGCGTTTACCCATATGTTCAATGCGTCAACGCACTATCAGATTGACTACCCCGACCTGTCGTTGATCCTCGCCCTGGTGCGCGGTGGCTCCCTCGCGAGGGCGGCGGCGTTGTTGCGGGTGGACGTGTCCACGGTGTTTCGCGCAGTGCGGCGCCTGGAGGCGGCATTGGGCCAGACGCTGTTTGAAAAAAGCCGCGCCGGCTACTTGCCCACGGGCTTGGCGCGGGACCTGGCGCAACAGGCCGAACGTGCCGAACAAGCGCTGGAGGCGGCGCGCATTGGCGTGGAGCAGGGCGGTGAAGTGATCAGCGGCACGGTGCGCCTGACCTGTACCGACTCGGTGTTGCAAGGGTTGCTGCTGCCCGCGTTGGCGCAATTCATGCCGGATTATCCGGCGCTGACCCTGGAGCTGAGTACGTCCAACGACTTCGCCAACCTCAGCCGCCGCGATGCGGACATCGCCCTACGCTTGACCAAGACGCCGCCGGAGCACCTTGTAGGACGCTGCCTCGGCAACGTCGCCTACCAGGTGTGTGCGAGCCCGGGTTTTGCGCGTGAGCATGCCGGGCGCGAGTTGGCCGAACTGGCCTGGATCGCCCCGGATGATTTCATGCCGGACCATCCGACGGTGGCCTGGCGTCGCGAGCACCTGCCGGGTGTACGCCTTGGTTTTCGCTGCAACAGCATGCTGTCGGTCACCGAACTGGTGCGTGCCGGGCTGGGTGTGGCGGCGTTGCCGGACTTTCTCCTGGATGAAGGCTTGCAACCGATGGGGCCGACGTTGACAGGGCATGGCACGGCGCTGTGGTTGCTTACCCGTCCTGACTGCCGGGCGTTGCGCTCGGTGGTGGCGTTGTTTGATGAATTGGGGCGGCACATCCGGATGAAACCCTAGACCCAAATCAAAAATGCGGGGGACAAGCCCCCCTCCCATATGGGATTACGGGTGTTCTTGGGGTTTTCTTACAAAGTGCTCGTGCAGTTCACACGTCAGGCTTTCGACATGTTCCGTCAGTTGCTTGGTCATTTCCGTCAGCCGGGTGTTCTGTTCGAGTAATTCCAGCAACTGTTTGGTGGTCTGCGCGGCCTGGGCCTGGCGTTCGGTATTGGCAACGGCGAGGGCTTCACGGTGCTGCGCATCGGCGTCGGACTGGGCTTTGTCCCGCGCTGCCTGGCGTGTCTGCGCCAGCAGGATCAGCGGCGCGGCGTAGGCCGCTTGCAGGCTGAAGGCGAGGTTGAGCAGGATGAACGGGTAGGCGTCGAAGTGCGTCACGCCGGTCATGTTCAATACCATCCACACCACCACGATCACCGTCTGCGCACCGAGGAAGGTCGGCGTGCCGAAGAATCGGGCGAAGGCTTCGGCCTTGAGGGCAAAGGTGTCATTGCCAAACGTCGGTGCCAGGTGGGCGTGGGGGCGGTGGAAACGCAGGTGATCGACGGGGGCAGCTTCAGGTTTGCTTGGGGTCATGATGGGCTCGGATCTTCAACTGAGAGACAGTGAAGCACTATAGACCGAGCCCCCGACGCTACGTATGAAGATCGGGTCAGTTGCCGCCACGCTCGTTGGCGAATGCACTGACTGCCTGCACGGCCTCGCTGGTGCCTTCACGAATCTGCAGGATCACCGTGCCGGCGCGGTTGGCCAGGTCGACACCCTGGGCCGCGCGGTCGCGGGTGCCGTCCATGCTGTGGATGGCCTGGCGGGTTTCGTCCTGGATCATCGCGATCATGCTGGAGATCTCCGCGGTGGAGCCGCTGGTACGCGCTGCCAGTTGCCGCACTTCATCGGCCACCACGGCAAAACCACGGCCTTGTTCACCCGCGCGCGCCGCTTCGATGGCCGCGTTGAGGGCCAGCAGGTTGGTCTGATCGGCGATGCCACGAATGGTGTTGACGATGGCGGTGATCTGCTGCGAACGCTCGCCAAGCTTGGCGATCAGTTGTGAGGAGCCGTCAATGTCGGCGGCAATGTCGCGCATGCCGCTGGCCGTTTGCTGGATCACTTCGGCACCTTTTTCGGCGATGTCCCGGGTGCTCAGGGAGATGTGATACGCCTGGGCTGCGCTGGCCGCATCGGCGCTGTGCTGCTGCACCATGGCGGTGACGTCGGAGGCGAACTTGACCACTTTGCACAGGCGTCCGCCGGCGTCATACACCGGGTTGTAGTTGGCTTCCAGCCACACGGTGCGGCCGTTTTTATCCACGCGCTCGAACTGGCCGCTGAACATTTCGCCCTGGTTCAGGCGGCGCCAGAACTCGCTGTAGGCCGCGCTGTTGGCCAACTCCGGGGTGCAGAACAGGCGGTGATGCTGGCCCTGGACCTGTGTGAGGCTGTAGCCCATGCGTTGTAGGAAATTCGTATTGGCGGTGAGGATGGTCCCGTCGAGGTTGAACTCGATCACCGCCATCGCCCGGCCGATGGCGTCCAACTTGGCGTTGGCTTCGCTCTCGGCTTGCAGGCGTGGGGTCACGTCCATGGCGTACTTCACCACCTTGACCACGCGGCCGGCGTCGTCGCGTACCGGGTTGTAGCTGGCTTCCAGCCATACTGAATGGCCGTCGCCTGCCACCCGTTCGAAGGTGCCGGACCGGAATTGGCCGTTGCGCAGGTTCGTCCACAACTGGTTGTACTCGGCGCTACGCGCAAATGTGGGGGTACAGAACAGCTTGTGGGGCTGGCCGACGATCTGTTCGGCGCGGTAGTTCATGGTCTTGAGGAAGTTGTCGTTGGCCCGCAGCACGTTGCCTTGCAGGTCGAATTCGATCACCGCCATGGAGCGCTCGAGGGCGTCCAGCAGGCTGGCCTGTTGGGCCACGGTATGTTGCAGGGCGCTGATGGTTTTTTTGTGGGCGTTAAATAGCATGTTCGGATGCTCGGGCAAGCAAGCGTAGGGGGTATCCATGTGAGGTCGCCTGCCCCGTAAGGCGCTGGGCTCTACGGTTGACGTGCTCATTGTCAGCTTCCTGGTGCTGACAGCGGGGTGGAACAACGGGGTCAGAGTCGCGCAGCGGGAAGAAAGTTCGGCGATGTGCCACTACTTTTTACCGGCGGCGCCCAATGAAGGCATTATGCTATCGCTGCAAGTGCTGGGCAGGAAATTCAGACGAGGTGTCGTACGACAACTTCAGGCGGAATGAGCCACGCAATAGTTGCTGACGTTGACCCGGTTGCGCCCGGTGGCCTTGGCGGCGTACAGCGCCCGATCCGCGGCGTTGAGCCACATCGCGGCATCGCTGAAACCGGGTTGGAAGTCGGCCAGGCCGATGCTCAGGCTGACGCGTAGCTCCGGGATCTGCGGGTTACGGTAGTTGCTGAAGGTCTCGCGCATGCGTTCCATCAACTGCGCGGCTTCTTCCAGGGGCATTTTCGGAAGAATCACACAGAATTCATCGCCACCATAGCGTCCGGCCAGGTCGTTTTCCCGCAGGTTGCGCCGCAACTCCAGGCTCAGTTGGCGCAGCACCGCGTCACCGACGATATGGCCGTGGGTGTCGTTGATCTGTTTGAAGTGGTCAATGTCGATCAGCGTGATGGTGGCGTGGCTTTGTTGTTGCCGGCACTTATGGAATTTGATGTGCAGCAGGTCTTTCCACGAACCGTGATTAAGCAAGCCCGTGAGGCTGTCGATACGGCTGAGGGCGCTGAGGGCACGCTTGTGCTCGGACAGTTTGATCGCCAATTGGTAACAGACCATGCCGATGGCCATGGGGTAGAGGGTCAGCATCGGCAGGCAGGCGTAGATCTCAAGCACGCTGACATCCGCGTCGAAGCGCATGCCGAACAGCAACCACCCGGCTCCGATACCCACTGCCTGAGCCAACAGGCCGCGCAGGAACATCTGTTTGCCGCCCGCTGCGACGTTATTCATGGCCATCATGGACAGGATGGTCACGGCCGTCAGCGGCGAGAACTCAATGGCTGCCGCCCAGAACCCGCCGAAAAACGAGTCGTAGATCAGGTTGCGTTTTTCGGCCTGATAGGGGAATTGGGCGCGCGTCGAGAGTTGATACGCCACATGCGGCCAGCCAAGGCCATTGAACAGCAGGAACGCCCAGACCCAACCGGGCATCGAGAGCGGGTAGAGGGCGGCGGCCACACTGATGCCGCCGATGCCCAGGCCGATGATCCTTGGCTTGTAGATACGCCTGGCAAATGAGAGCCCTTTGCCTTGTCGGTTTTCCATAAATTCTGAGTCAGCTCTTTTTGCAGGTACGGCAGCGTGTTCGTGGGGTAACCGTTTATCGGATAAGGCTGTGAATATTGTCAGTTATTTGCGCACGAATAATCAGTGGCCTTACAGGCCATTTGTGCAAAACAGAGGGCGAATGCGTCAAAAACGACCTGCAATGTCGTTCAAGCAACAGCGTCTACCGAGGGTGGACTTCGTAGCCGGCCAGGAACAGGTCGATGGCAGACTCGATCACGCTGGCCTGGTTGGCGGCATCCAGGGTCGGTTGGCCAAGGGTGATTTGCGGCCAGAACGCGAACGCCTTGAGCAGGCTTTGGATCTGGTGGGCGGCGAATGCCGGATCGCTGCAACTGAGGCGGCCGTCTTCCTGGGCGGCGCGGACCCACTGGGTAAAACCTTCTTCGCGCTGGCTCAGGCGGGTCACCATGTCTTGGGCACGTTCCGGCGAGTGAATGGTGGCGGCGATAGCAACCCGGGCCAGGTCGAGGAAGTTGGCATCCGCCATCATCTTCATCTTGGCCTCCAGCAACCCGCGCAGTTGCTCGCGCAGCGGGCGGTCGCTGGTGTAGCTCACATCCAGTTGCGCGACGCTGCTGGCCCACAATTGGTGAAGGATTTCGGCGAACAATTCCTCCTTGCTCGGGAAGTGGTTGTACACGGTGCGCTTGGAAACACCGGCGGTGGCGGCGATCTTGTCCATGCTGGTGACCTCGAAACCGTTGGCGCGAAACTCGGCGATGGCCGCAGCCACGATGGCTTCGCGTTTACGGTCGGTGAGGCGTTGAGGGGCAGTCATGGGGGGCATTCGGCTCGGCAGGGGAAATTACACTCGGTAGTTTACTTGCTCCGGATTTTGTTGCAATCTTGAAACTACACTGTGCAGTGTAATTCTTCAGCGCTCTGTAGGAGTCACCTGGTAATGGCCATCCTCTCATCCCGTGTCGACCCTTTGCCTGAGGGGCTCAAACCTGCCGAGCAGGAACAGGGCCCCTTCAGTAACGACGCTCCCGTACAACACGGCGGCTTTGGCAAAACCTTGCGGATTTTCTGGAACATGCTGTTCAACAAGCCACGCAGCACGCGGCCGGTGGGGACGATCCCAGTGCAACCGCTGACCCGTGACCAGTTGCTGGCAGCGCCCGATCACAGTGTGTTTCGCCTTGGGCATTCCACGGTCTTGCTGAAAATGCGCGGTAAGTTCTGGGTGACCGACCCGGTCTTCGCTGAGCGCGCTTCGCCGTTCAGTTGGGCTGGCCCCAAGCGTTTCCACCAGCCCCCCATCAGCCTCGATGAACTGCCTGCGCTAGAGGCGGTGATTCTTTCCCACAACCATTACGACCATCTTGACTACAAGGCGGTCGTGGAATTGGCCGACAAGACTCGCTATTTTCTCGCACCGCTGGGCGTGGGCGACATTCTCGTCAAGTGGGGCGTTGAACCCGGCAAAGTACGGCAACTGGATTGGTGGCAGGGCACCGAGGTGGATGGCATCCGGTTTGTCGCCACACCTGCGCAGCATTTTTCCGGGCGCGGCTTGTTCGACAGCAACCAGACCCTGTGGTGTTCCTGGGTGATGATCGACGGCGCGCGGCGGATCTTCTTCAGCGGTGACACCGGCTATTTCGATGGCTTCAAACGCATTGGCGAGCAGTACGGTCCGTTTGATCTGACGCTGATGGAAACCGGTGCCTACAACGTCGACTGGCCCCACGTGCACATGCAGCCAGAGCAAACCGTGCAAGCACACATCGACCTCAAGGGGCGTTGGCTGCTGCCGATTCACAACGGCACCTTCGACCTGGCGTTCCATGCCTGGCACGAACCGTTCGACCGCATCATGGCCTTGGCGTGGGAGCGCAATGTGTCGATCACCACGCCGGCGATGGGCCAGGCGTTCAGCCTGAACCAACCTGAGCGCGGGCAGGCGTGGTGGCTGGAGGTGGAAACCCAGGGCGCCGAAGAAAGCCTGGCAAGCTGAAGCTGGCGGCGTCGGAAAAAGGAGTTTTCAAGGTGTTTCCGGGCTGCGACAGAGGCCGGATGAGGGTGCGATGATTCCCGGAAAATTAATTTCTGGGGGACGTTTTGATGGATGAAAAGTGTAGGAAAATTTGTGCAGTACGCGTGCCGTGCCTGCCGGTGCAAGTGCTGCCCACGTTTGTCGAGCCTGCACCTGCTGGCCACGTTCCTGAGGCAGCGGGCCGGCGCGGTATTGCGTTTAGCGTCGAACCCCTGGCCGGCATGCCGCATGAGGTGAGTATCCCGATCCCTGGATATGACGCACCGGCGATTCCCTTTAAAACCGTGCGTGATCCCTCGCTGTCATTGATCGCCCTGAGTGGTATCGACCCCTCTGGACCAGTCATGGTGGAGGTGCCTCTGGTGCAGAACAACACCACATTCACTGCGACCCCGGCTCTGGCAGGCCGACGCGTGGGGGTTGCCGAGCGATTTGATGATCAGACACCGATCGAGCAACACGCCTCTTTTCTCCGCGCGCTGGAGATACTGCGGCGGGCTGGCGCGCACTTGGTGCTGGTGCCTGCCCGCGCGGCCAAGGGCGATCTGCACTTCACCTTGCAGAGCCTTAATGAAGTCGATGAGCTTGTCAGCGAATATCGCTTGGATGCGGTGGTGTCCGACAGCCGCACTGGAGCGTTTCACAGCGCTTGCTGGAACGGTTACCCAGCGCTCAACGAGCCGCTTGAGGACGGGGCGACACTGTGGTTCTACGGTGCGCGCTGGTCGAAGGCGATGTTGGCAGCGCTGGTGCAGGGCTATCGCAGCGTGCGTGCGTTGACTCCGGTTTAGGCCAGGCTACCCCATGCGTTGAACAATCCCACGGTATGAACGACTGGCCTCGCGCAGCCTGGATGGAGGGGCGTTTTTAGAATGGTGTGCGGATCAACATAGGTCCTTCGTCAATTCTTACCCCTTCCTGGAGGTGTTGCATGTTTGGTATTGGTCTTGGTGTGGGCGCGGTAATTAGCCAGGCGTCGAGAATGATGGGGGTGAAACCCGCGGGCGATCTACGCAAACCGGTACCGCCTGGCACTGAGTATGTCGGTGTTCGCGAACTCGGCGAGCAAATGGCACGGCCGGGTGGGTTCACCTCGGAAGATCTGGTCACCTATTTGCAAGCGCGCATTCGTAAGCTCGACCCCGCGTTAAGCACCATCATCGAACTCAACCCACAGGCGTTGGAGATTGCACGCGAGCTGGACCGCGAGCGCATGTCAGGCAAGGTCAGGGGGCCGCTGCATGGTATTCCGGTGCTGCTCAAGGACACGATCGAGACAGGCGATACCCAGCAAACCAGCGCCGGCGCGTTTGGATTGACGGGGACGGCGGCGCGCAAGGATGGATTTATTGTCGAGCGCCTGCGTGAGCAGGGCGCGGTGATCCTGGGCAAGACCAACCTGACGGAGCTCGCGGGTTTTCGCGGCGGCCCCGACGGTTGGAGCAGTCGGGGCGGGCAAACGCGCAACCCTTACCATGCGGATGCACCGGTCGGTGGTTCAAGTTCGGGATCGGCCGCCGCTGTTGCCGCCGGGTTGGCGCCGCTGGCCGTGGGCACCGAAACCAGCGGTTCGATCATTGTGCCGGCGGCGCTCAACGGCGTGGTCGGTTTCAAGCCCAGCGTGGGCGTGTTGAGCCGCAGCGGCATCATTCCAGCCAGCCACCGGCAGGACACACCGGGGCCGATGGCGCGCTCGGTGTTTGATGCTGCGCTCATGCTTAATGCAATGTCTGGCAGCGACCCTGACGACAGCGCGAACATTGATGCGCCCAAGGGCATCGACTACACCGCATTGCTCAAACCCGGAGCGTTGCACGGCAAGCGTATTGGTTACCCGGCGACCTTTTGCGCGAAGGGCGAAAGCCTGTCGGTGGACAATAGCCCTCAGTTTGCCCAGGCGCTTGAGGTGCTTCGAGCGCAAGGGGCAACTGTGGTGCCGGTGAATATGCGACTGGCCGACGCCTCGCGTTATGGCGAATTGTTGTTTGCCGATGTGAAGGACGAGTTGAATGACTACCTGGCCAAGCGACAGGGACTGCCGGTCAAGTCGGTGCCGCAACTGATTGCGTTCAACGATGCGCGTGATGGAGCCGCCACCGAGCACCAGCCGGTACTCAAGCAAATCGAGGCATCCACCCTCACGCCTGAGGAACGCGAACCCCTATGGGATGCCCTGATCCAGGAGTTTCGTGGCACCTTGGATGAGCTGATTGACGAGCAAAACCTTGATGCGGTGGTCTCGGACTTCGAGACCAACAGCTACTTTGCGGTCGCCGCAGCTGGTTACCCTGGTGTCTCGGTGCCTTCCGGGAAAAATGACGACGGTGAACCGACCAGCGCGTATTTCTTTGGTGCCCGCTGGAGCGAACCGACATTGCTGGCGGTGGCCCATGGGTATGAGCAGGCTGCGAAAGTGGGGATCAAGCCGGTTCTTTAACGTCAACGCATTAGACTTCATCCTGCGCCGCCTACGCTGTCCAGTGATCCGGCTGGACACTACGCACCATTCGGTTGAGGGGCTGGTGAGTCAAGAGAGGCCGCTGTTGAACCCATCAGCCGCGAGATGATACCTGGCTCGGCGGGTTCGGCCGGAGCAGGGGTAGACCTGCGTGCACTCATTCCCCACCCCGGCGCGAACCCTGGGAAAAACACCAGCCCCTCCGCCTCCAGCCGAAACGCCAGGGTCAACCGGGTTTCATCTTCCACGTCGGCGTGGCTTTCAAAGCGTTGCACCGCTTCCACTGCGACACCCGCCTGGCTGGCCAGGTCTTCGCGGCTCCAGCCCAGCATCGCGCGGGCCTGGACGCTGTGCTTGGCGGTGAATTGGTGCAGGACGATCTGTTGTTCTACGAAAGAGCTCATTGCCAGAGAGGACATGGGGTTTCTCCAGGATTCGACGGGGGAGGGCAAACTATACTGTGTTTTTGTACAGTTGTTTTGACCGCTCATCAACTGGATTTTTTTCGAAGGCTCGCGACCAGCCCTTACTCCACCCCCGGCGCCTCCCGAATAATCAAGTGATCCAGGTTCTCGATATTCGCGCTGAACACCCCGAACGTCTGCTCGGGGTGTTTCTTGCTTGGTACTTGTTTCAGCTCGGGCGTCACCCCGTAAAAGAAACAGTACAGCGCCTGCTTACTGTCCACCGCCGCCTTGATCTGCTCCAGGAACGCCTTGCGCTTGCGGTAGTTCTCGATCAGCTTTTTGCTCAGGTAGACGTTGACAGAGTAAGGCTTCTTGTCGAGCCACACCTTCTTTTCGAAGTCGATGCGAAAGCTGCTGGTGTAGTCCTTGATCGCCTTGATCCTGCCCCAGTAGATCAGGCCCTTGTTGTCTTGCAGGTACTCGATCTTCTTGAAAAACGCCCAGTACGTCGCAGTATGCTCGCCGATCTTCAGTGGCATGCTTTTGAGCTTGTGCTTGTCGTCGATGTTCGACACATAGCATTCCACCGGGTGGGCGAACACACTGGTTTTGTCTGGGGGGGAGTCAGTGGCGACGTGGGAGGTGCTGCTGCGGATTGAAGGTGTTTTCGTTGGGTCTTGTGGGGCGTTTGCTTCGGTGTCGACCACAGTGGCTTTGCGTTGGTATTGGCGGCGGGTGAGCACAAACTCCGATGGGAAATTGTCCTCGCGCTCGTCGTCACTTTCACCGGATGCGGCCTTGTGCGTGCTGGCATAACGGCAGCCGTCGATATGCCGGGTGCCGGCCTTGTTCTTGAAGTGCGGCGTGCGTTGGTAGTTGACGTTTTTTGCGTTGAAGGTGCTCAGCGTGTTGCCCGCATCGAATGCTGCACGGCATTCATCGTTGGGGCAGAAGAAACGATCCTTGTCGGAATCGAAGTCGCTGGTTTCGTCGAAATTCAGGTCTCGTACGTCGTAGATCGACAGCTTTTCATCGAGACTCAGGCTGTAGGCCGTGTCGAATTTCATGGGGCTCGGGTCCGTGAGATAGTTCGCTATTAATAGCGGGATTTGCCTCAAATATCAGCAACAAGAGCAATCCATATACCTTTGGCGAGGCTACGATGGGGCCGCCATGATTCACTCGTAACGCCGGCCAAGGCGCTTGCGAATATCTACGTTCGACCGCGTGCCAGGCTTGCGGGTAGAGGATTGGGTTTAAGCTGCGCAGCAGAGCAGCGTCAGCGCTCACGGTTTTCAGACTCACACCGATCAAATGTGGGACCTGTAGAACCCCTGTGAGGCTGCGAAGGGATCGGCTCAGTTTTTTTTGCCGACCCCACTCACTGGTATCACCGCTGCAACCGGGCCCGCTTGTTCTTCTTCCCATGAAAATGCCGAAAATGCGCATCCTGCGCCGCCGCCAGCAACTCCCGATCCCCGCGCGTGTCACCCCAGGCCCGCAGACGATAATCCCCCAGGTCCCCATACACCGCTTCAAGCCGCAGCACCTTGTTCTCACAGCGGCAATTGTTGCCGGTCAGCTTGCCGGTCAGCACCCCGTCGACCACTTCAAGCTCGGTGCCGATCAACTTGATCCCCAGGCGATCGGCAAACGGCTGCAACACCAGCGCCGGCGACGCCGAGCACAGGGTCACCACCGCTCCGGACTTCAACTCATCGGCCACCGACTGCAAGCCGCTCGGGCGCATCAACCTGGTCCAATACGCCTGGCAATACGCTTGCGCCTGCTGCTGCACCCAAGCTTTCTCCACCCCGGTCATGAAGGTGCGGATCAACTGCGCCTTCAACTCATCCCGGCTGGTCAGCCGCAACAAAAACCGCAGCCCAGGCACCGCGAGCTTCACCATCCGCCGGCAGAACTCAGCCTTGCCAAAGGCAAACTTGAGGAACGGCACAAAACTGTCGTGGTGGGTCAGGGTGCCGTCGAAGTCAAATACGGAAAGTACTTTTGCATCGGCGGGGCCGGCTTCGAGCATGTCTGGGGTCACGGGGTGGCCTCGGTCGTATCTACTGAATATTGGAATGCACCAGCTGTGACAACCGCAGTTTGCTCGCGTATCAATCTATCGATTTTCGCGTAAATCGCTGCGGTAAAAGCCTCCCGGTCGCTGGACCGGTGACAACGCTGATGGCAATTGGGGCACAAGGCTACAGCATTGGTGATGCGATCCGAACCCTTCCGGGCGAGGTGCTGGGTGCGATGTGCTTCAAGAAATGGCAAATCACCAGGCATAAAAAAGCCCCGAGCGAGTCAGGGCTTCTTGATATTGCTTGGCGCGGGAATCAATCCCAGCTCAACGCACCACCAGTCTGATACTCGATCACACGGGTCTCAAAGAAGTTCTTCTCTTTCTTCAAGTCCATGATCTCGCTCATCCACGGGAACGGGTTGGTGGTGCCTGGGTATTCTTCCTTCAAGCCGATTTGCGACAGACGACGGTTGGCGATGAACTTGAGGTAGTCCTCCATCATCGCGGCGTTCATGCCCAACACACCGCGGGGCATGGTGTCGCGGGCGTATTCGATCTCCAGTTGGGTCCCTTGCAGGATCATCTGGGTCGCTTCTTCCTTCATCTCGGCATCCCACAGGTGTGGGTTTTCGATTTTGATCTGGTTGATCACGTCGATGCCGAAGTTCAGGTGCATCGACTCGTCGCGCAGGATGTACTGGAACTGCTCGGCCACGCCGGTCATTTTGTTGCGGCGGCCCATGGACAGGATCTGGGTGAAGCCGCAGTAGAAGAAGATGCCTTCCAGCACGCAGTAGTACGCGACCAGGTTGCGCAGCAGTTCCTTGTCGGTGTCGACGGTGCCGGTTTCGAACTTCGGATCGGAGATTGAACGGGTGTACTTCAGGCCCCAGGCGGCTTTCTTCGCGACCGATGGAATCTCGTGGTACATGTTGAAGATCTCGCCTTCATCCATGGCCAGCGATTCGATGCAGTACTGGTAGGCGTGGGTGTGGATCGCCTCTTCGAAGGCCTGGCGCAGGATGTACTGGCGGCACTCCGGGTTGGTGATCAGGCGGTACACGGCCAGCACCAGGTTGTTGGCGACCAGGGAGTCGGCGGTGGAGAAGAAACCCAGGTTGCGCATGACGATGCGACGTTCGTCGTCGGTCAGGCCTTCGGGGTTTTTCCACAGCGCGATGTCGGCGGTCATGTTGACCTCTTGCGGCATCCAGTGGTTGGCGCAGCCGTCGAGGTACTTCTGCCAGGCCCAGTCGTACTTGAAGGGTACGAGTTGGTTGAGGTCGGCGCGGCAGTTGATCATGCGCTTTTCGTCAACGGCGACGCGGGCGGAGGCGCCTTCGAGTTCGGCGAGGCCTTCGGCGATGTCGAGTTTGTCCAGCGCAGCTTTGGCGCGCACGATGGCAGCGGAGTCGTTGGCGGTGACGGCGCGGGCTTCCACGGCAGCGGCAGCGCCGGCACCGTCGAGGCGGTCCATGTTGGCTTCGGTGGCGTGGCCGGCGTTGGCACCTTTGGTGGCTACTTCGCCTTCTTCTTCTTTGTCGAATTCGTCCCAGCTCAGCATGACGTGTCGTCTCCTGCGTGAGGGCTCAAAGGTGCCCGTGTGAAACCGGATGGTTGGGTGTTCACACGGCCCAGAGGCCGCGGTGGATCTTAAGGAATCGTTTGTTGCAACAGCTCGCGCAGGCATTAAACGGAATCAGGGTTACGGGTGGTCTGCTCGAGGCTTGAGGGGCGGAGCGCAGGTGTTTGCTCCAGCGGGGCCTCAGGTCTGGCTCTTCATCCCAGTGTAAAGGGATATTGCAGGCCCGATTTACCCGCGCATTATAGGGAAAAAATCGGCTTTGTGTTGTGGCGGATGGTCACGGATCGCAGACAAAAAGCCTGCTTTTCAAGCCAAGGCACGGGTTTGCTGGGGTTGGCTGGAGGGACGAGCGGCAGGTTTTTTTTCGAGGGGGCGCAGCGCGGGGAGGAGGGGGAGGTTTTTTGGCCGCAAGAACGATTTCTTGCGGCGAGTACGATCAGGTTCAACTTGCACTAACGAAGTTGTTATCCGTTAGAGCAGCCATTGCCCATTACATGGTAATTAAGAATATGGCGCTGACCTTGTGAATCTTCATATTCCATCTTCACCGGTACAACTTCGCAGACTTCTGGAATCGCGCTCATGGACAGTACTTTGGCAACGTCCAGATGGGTGCTGTAAGTGTAGTCCTCGACAATCGGGGCATTGCGGTCAGCTACGTCAGTCGGGGCTTCGTCGGCCAGGGCGGCGGTGGCGCACAAGCTGCTGAGGGCCATAACTACTAGAGCTTTCATTTCTGTGTTTACCTTATTGAGGTCGAAGTGGGTCACGGGGCCTTTGTGAGGCCACGTGTGTAACTTAGGGTTGTTTGGTTCGGATTAACGTTGCCTTCGTGGGGGCTGTTGCGTTGTTAATCACAGTGCCTCTGTTGGCGGAAGTGATTCTAGGCTCGCGGGTTATATTCATATACCCGTGCTTTTGATAAACACTATTGGCGGTTTTTGTAACAATCCACGGGTAAAGCTTTTTTCATCAAGGCGCAAAACGCCACGGGCCGCGGGCCAGAGCCGCCAAAGCACATAGCAGGGCAAAATGTAGGGGCTTGTTACTACCATCGTCGAATGGTTCTATGGGGCAGCCCCGGCTAAAACAGGGCATACAAAAACAACTATTGTCACCGAGGTAAGAAAGATGAGTGCGGCTTCCCTGTACCCCGTTCGCCCCGAAGTAGCAGCCAACACGCTGACCGACGAGGCGACCTACAAGGCCATGTACCAGCAGTCGGTGGTCAACCCCGATGGTTTCTGGCGTGAGCAAGCCAAGCGCCTTGACTGGGTCAAGCCTTTCACCGCGGTGAAGCAGACCTCGTTCGACGATCACCATGTCGACATCAAGTGGTTTGCCGATGGCACCCTGAACGTTTCCTACAACTGCCTGGACCGTCACCTCGCCGAGCGTGGCGACCAGGCTGCGATCATCTGGGAGGGCGACGATCCTTCCGAAAGCCGCACCATCACCTATCGCGAGCTGCATGAAGAAGTCTGCAAGTTCGCCAACGCCCTGCGCGGCCAGGATGTGCATCGCGGCGACGTGGTGACTATCTATATGCCAATGATCCCCGAAGCCGTGGTCGCCATGCTGGCGTGTGCCCGTATCGGTGCGATCCACTCCGTGGTGTTTGGCGGTTTCTCGCCGGAAGCCCTGGCCGGTCGCATCATCGACTGTAAGTCGAAGGTGGTGATCACCGCCGACGAAGGTATCCGCGCCGGTAAGAAGATTCCGCTGAAGGCCAACGTCGACGACGCCCTGACCAACCCGGAAACCAGCAGCATCCAGAAAGTCATCGTGTGCAAGCGCACCAGTGGCAACATCAAGTGGAACCAGCATCGCGACATCTGGTACGAAGACCTGATGAAAGTGGCCGGCACCGTCTGCGCACCCAAAGAGATGGGCGCCGAAGAGGCCCTCTTCATCCTTTATACCTCCGGCTCCACCGGCAAGCCCAAGGGCGTGCAGCACACCACCGGCGGCTATCTGCTCTACGCGGCCCTGACCCACGAGCGCGTGTTCGACTACCGCCCGGGTGAAATCTACTGGTGCACCGCCGACGTCGGTTGGGTTACCGGCCACACCTATATCGTCTACGGCCCGCTGGCCAATGGCGCGACCACGCTGCTGTTCGAAGGCGTGCCCAACTACCCGGACATCACCCGCGTCGGCAAGATCGTCGACAAGCACAAGGTCAATATCCTCTACACCGCGCCGACCGCTATCCGCGCGATGATGGCGTCCGGCACTGCCGCTTGCGAGGGCGTGGATGGCAGCAGCCTGCGTCTGCTGGGGTCGGTGGGTGAGCCGATTAACCCTGAAGCGTGGGACTGGTACTACAAGAACGTCGGACAATCCCGTTGCCCGATCGTCGACACCTGGTGGCAAACCGAAACCGGCGCGACGTTGATGAGCCCGCTGCCGGGCGCCCATGCGCTCAAGCCGGGTTCAGCGGCGCGGCCGTTCTTTGGCGTGGTGCCGGCGTTGGTGGACAACCTGGGCAACATCATCGAAGGCGCTGCCGAAGGCAACCTGGTGATCCTCGATTCGTGGCCAGGCCAGGCGCGGACGCTGTACGGCGACCATGACCGGTTCGTCGACACCTACTTCAAGACCTTCCGTGGCATGTACTTCACCGGCGACGGCGCGCGTCGTGATGAAGACGGCTACTGGTGGATCACCGGGCGCGTGGATGACGTGTTGAACGTGTCTGGCCACCGCATGGGCACCGCCGAGATCGAAAGTGCCATGGTGGCCCACCCGAAAGTCGCCGAAGCGGCGGTGGTCGGTGTGCCGCATGACATCAAGGGCCAGGGCATCTATGTGTATGTCACCCTCAAGAATGGCGAAGAGCCGAACGAAGCGCTGCGCCTGGAATTGAAGAACTGGGTGCGTAAAGAGATCGGGCCGATTGCTTCGCCGGACGTGATCCAGTGGGCGCCGGGCTTGCCGAAGACGCGTTCGGGGAAAATCATGCGCCGCATTCTGCGCAAGATTGCCACGGCCGAGTACGACGGGCTGGGGGATATTTCCACCCTGGCGGACCCAGGCGTGGTGGCGCATTTGATTGAAACGCACAAGACCATGAACGTCGCGTAAGGCGGGTTGGTGGTACAGAGCCCTATTCGGTGTAAGCCGGATGGGGCTTTTTTGTGGGACCTTGCAAACTGTGGAGATCCCCGGTGGGAGCGGGCTTGCTCGCGAATGCGGTGGGTCATTCAACATCTCCAGCGACTGACACTCTGCATTCGCGAGCAAGCCCGCTCCCACATTTGGATTGCATTTCATAGCGAGGGCGGTGGTGGTATGACGAGCCTGCATAACCATCAAGCCAATAAATATCGGTTTCTCTCGTAGGACGTTTCTGAATGTTACCGGCGGCCCTAAATGTGTAACCCCGCGCCCAAACATGAGGCAAAGCGCTACGCCTGCGCACCGAAAAGCCCCATTGCAGACACCCATCTCAATAAGATTAAACGCCAGACTTGCCGTGCCAGAAGGGTTTGCGAATAATAGGCCCGCAATTTGCAGTATCAATAGGTTTAATGTCTTTTGTCTCTGCATAAAATTCAGAGGCTGTCAATGTGCTGGAACCGCTTTCTCGGTGCTTCTGTAAATTGTTGTCGCATTGAGGAAATATCGGCTTCCGGCCTGTCGTTAGAATGCCGATCACTCGCTCGTCGTCTCCGGTGTGTAACTGGTGTAGGACGCAGCACCGCAATTCGGTTTCCCTTATGTCGCATCGTGGGCCATGGCTCATACTGCTGTTTTGCCCTATACCGATGGAGTCCCAAGATGAAGAAACTCGTGCTGTTGGGCGCCCTGGCGCTGTCCGTGCTGTCCATGCAGGCTTTCGCTGATGAGAAGCCTCTGAAAATTGGTATCGAAGCGGCCTACCCTCCGTTTGCCTCGAAGGCGCCGGATGGCAGCATCGTGGGTTTTGACTACGACATCGGCAACGCCCTGTGCGAAGAGATGAAGGTCAAGTGCACCTGGGTCGAGCAAGAGTTCGACGGCCTGATCCCGGCGCTCAAAGTACGCAAGATCGACGCGATCCTGTCGTCCATGTCCATCACCGAAGATCGCAAGAAGTCCGTGGACTTCACCAAACGCTACTACCTGAGCCCGGCGCGCCTGGTGATGAAGGACGGCGTAGCGGTCAGCGACAGCCTGGCTGAGCTCAAAGACAAGAAGATCGGCGTGCAGCGCGGTTCGATCCACGACCGTTTCGCCAAGGAAGTGCTGGCTCCCAAAGGCGCCACCATCGTTCCTTACAGCACCCAGAACGAAATCTACCTGGACGTGGCTGCCGGTCGTCTTGACGGTACCGTGGCCGACGCCACCCTGCTGGAAGACGGTTTCCTGAAGACCGACGCTGGCAAAGGCTACGCGTTCACCGGCCCATCCTTCACCGACGCCAAATACTTCGGCGACGGTATCGGCATCGCGGTCCGCAAAGGCGACAAGGAAAACCTGGACCGCATCAACGCTGCCATCACCGCGATCCGTGCCAACGGCAAATACAAAGAAATCGAGAAAAAGTACTTCAACTTCGATATTTACGGCCCAGAAGCCCAGTAAATACTCGCAGCTGTCAGTCCGAAATGGCGCAAGCAACAGAATTCCTGAGGTTTGCGCCATTTTTTCATCCCCCTTTTCGAGGACCTGAATCATGTTGAAAGGCTACGGGGCCGTCATCCTCGATGGCGCATGGTTGACGCTTCAGCTCGCCTTGTCGTCCATGGCCTTGGCCATTGTTCTGGGTCTGATCGGGGTCGCGTTACGCCTGTCGCCGGTGCGCTGGTTGGCCTGGCTGGGTGACTTGTACTCCACGGTGATTCGCGGAATCCCTGACCTGGTGCTGATCCTGCTGATTTTCTACGGCGGCCAGGACCTGCTCAACCGCGTCGCGCCGATGCTCGGCTACGACGACTATATCGACTTGAACCCCTTGGCCGCCGGCATCGGCACCCTGGGTTTCATCTTTGGCGCCTACCTGTCGGAAACCTTCCGCGGCGCCTTCATGGCTATTCCCAAGGGCCAGGCCGAGGCCGGCCTGGCGTATGGCATGAGCAGTTTCCAGGTGTTTTTCCGGGTGATGGTGCCGCAGATGATCCGGCTGGCGATCCCTGGCTTCACCAACAACTGGCTGGTCCTCACCAAGGCCACCGCGCTGATCTCGGTGGTGGGTTTGCAAGACATGATGTTCAAGGCCAAGCAGGCGGCAGACGCCACCCGCGAGCCTTTTACCTTCTTCCTCGCAGTGGCGGCGATGTACCTGGTGATCACCAGCGTGTCGTTGCTGGCCCTGCGTCATCTTGAGAAGCGCTACTCGGTAGGCGTAAGGGCGGCTGATCTATGATCTTCGACTACAACGTCATCTGGGAGGCCATGCCGCTGTACCTTGGCGGCCTGCTGACCACCCTGAAACTGCTCGCCATCTCGTTGTTCTTCGGCCTGCTCGCCGCCTTGCCCCTGGGCTTGATGCGTGTGTCCAAGCAGCCGGTGGTCAACGGTGCGGCCTGGCTCTACACCTATGTGATCCGCGGTACGCCGATGCTGGTGCAGCTGTTCCTGATCTACTACGGCCTGGCCCAGTTCGAAGTGGTGCGCGAGAGCTTCCTGTGGCCGCTGCTGTCCAGCGCCACGTTCTGTGCGTGCCTGGCGTTTGCGATCAACACCAGCGCCTACACCGCCGAGATCATTGCCGGTAGCCTCAAGGCCACGCCCAATGGCGAGATCGAAGCGGCCAAGGCCATGGGCATGTCGCGCTACAAGCTGTATCGCCGCATCCTGCTGCCGTCGGCCCTGCGCCGCGCACTGCCGCAGTACAGCAACGAAGTAATCATGATGTTGCAGACCACCAGCCTGGCCTCGATCGTCACCCTGATCGACATCACCGGTGCCGCGCGCACGGTGAATGCGCAGTTCTACCTGCCGTTCGAAGCCTACATCACCGCCGGCGTGTTCTACCTGTGCCTGACCTTCATCCTGGTGCGCCTGTTCAAGTTGGCCGAGCGCCGTTGGCTGAGCTACCTGGCTCCAAGGAAGCACTGATATGGAACGTATCGATCACCTGTTGCCCTGGGGGCATTTGGGCTGCGAGCGCCAACTGAGCGTGTTCCGCTTCGGCAGCGGCGAGCGCAAGGCCTATATCCAGGCCAGCCTGCACGCCGATGAATTGCCCGGCATGCGCACCGCCTGGGAACTGAAAAAGCGTCTCACCGAGCTGGAAGAGCAGGGCGCCCTCAACGGCGTCATCGAGCTGGTCCCGGTGGCCAACCCGATGGGCCTCGGCCAGCTGCTGCAAGGCGCACACCAGGGGCGTTTCGAGGTCGGCAGCGGCAAGAACTTCAACCGCGATTTCGTCGCGTTGGACGAGCCGGTTGCCGCGCTGCTGGAAGGCAAGCTGGGGGACGATCCTCACGCCAACGTGCGCCTGATCCGACAGGCCATGATTGACACTATCGACGCCTTGCCTGAGCCGGCGAGCCAGCTGCAAGGCATGCAGCGGGTGCTGTTGCGCCACGCCTGCAACGCTGACGTGGTGCTCGACCTGCATTGCGACTGCGAAGCCGCGTTGCACCTGTATGCGTTGCCCCAGCATTGGCCGCAGTGGCGTTCGCTGGCCGCGCACCTGAATGTGAAGGTCGGCCTGTTGGCGGAAGACTCCGGTGGCAGTTCGTTCGATGAAGCCTGCTCGACGCCCTGGCTGCGTTTGTCCAAGGCGTTTCCAGACGCGCAGATCCCGTTGGCGTGCCTGGCGACTACGCTGGAGTTGGGTGGCCAATCCGACACCGGGCGCGACGAGGCGATTTTCCACGCCGAAGGCATTCTGGCGTTCCTCGCCGAGCAAGGCCTGATCAAGGGCCAATGGCCGGCGGCACAATTCGATGCCTGTGAAGGCATGCCGTTCGAAGGCACCGAGATGCTGTTCGCGCCCCATCCCGGCGTGATCAGCTTCCTGCGCAAGCCGGGTGAATGGGTCGAGGCCGGTGATGAGATTTTTGAAGTGATTGATCCCTTGTCCGACCAGGTCAGCATTGTTTGCGCCGGCACGTCCGGGGTGCTGTTTGCCGTTGAGCGGCTGCGTTATGCCCAAGCAGGTTTTTGGCTGGCCAAGGTCGCGGGGCGCGAAGCCCTGCGCCATGGCAATTTGCTGAATGACTGACCCACTGTTTTTGTGAGAACCGACCGCATGTACAAACTTGAAGTCCAAGACCTGCATAAACGCTATGGCAGTCATGAAGTGCTCAAAGGCGTGTCCCTGGCCGCCGCGGCCGGTGACGTGATCAGCATCATCGGTTCCAGCGGTTCGGGCAAAAGTACCTTTTTGCGCTGCATCAACCTGCTGGAGCAACCCCACGCCGGCAAGATCCTGCTCAATAACGAAGAGCTGAAACTGGTGGCCAACAAGGACGGCGCCCTCAAGGCCGCCGATCCGAAACAGCTGCAGCGCATGCGTTCGCGCCTGTCGATGGTGTTCCAGCATTTCAACCTGTGGTCGCACATGACCGCGTTGGAAAATGTCATGGAAGCGCCGGTGCACGTGCTCGGCATGTCGAAGAAAGACGCCCGTGAAAAGGCCGAGCATTACCTGGCCAAGGTCGGCGTGGGCCATCGCAAGGATGCGTTCCCCGGCCACATGTCCGGCGGCGAGCAGCAACGTGTGGCGATTGCCCGTGCCCTGGCGATGGAACCGGAGGTGATGTTGTTCGACGAACCCACTTCGGCCCTCGACCCGGAACTGGTCGGTGAAGTGCTCAAGGTGATGCAGGACCTGGCCCAGGAAGGCCGCACCATGGTGGTGGTGACGCACGAAATGGGCTTTGCCCGTGAAGTGTCGAACCAGTTGGTGTTTTTGCACAAAGGTATCGTCGAAGAACGTGGCAACCCGCGTGAAGTACTGGTGAACCCGCAGTCCGAGCGTTTGCAGCAGTTCTTGTCCGGTAGCTTGAAATAATCAAGGCTGCTTTTGTGCACTGAAGTAGTGCGTGATCGGAAGTCTTGAGGCTAGCTCAAATCCCCTGTGGGAGCGGGCTTGCTCGCGAAAGCGGTACATCAGATATACCTGTATCAACTGAAACACCGCTTTCGCGAGCAAGCCCGCTCCCACATTGGTTCTTCACCGTTTTTAAGATTTGTGTTGGTTTACCGGCTAGCATTAGCCCCTGTCTTCATTACTGTTACTCGCTTCGGATAGCCCTACATGACCGCCCATCGCATTGGTTTCCTGATTTGGCCCAGCACAAAAGCACTCACGCTTGCGCTGGCTGAGGAGGCCTTGCGCGTTGCTCAGCGGGTGCATCCGGACGTGGTCTACGAACTGTCGTTCCTGCTCGCCGAGCCGGCCTCCGATGGCGCCTGGCAACTGCCGGGCGAGCCGTGGGGCGGCAAGCTGGAAGGTTTCCAGAAACTGTTCCTGCTGGCGGACGAGCCGCCCGCCGCCATCGCCTCGCAACTGAGCAGCGCGCTCAAGCAACTGGTGCGCGCCGGATGCGTGATCGGTGGCTTGTCGGCCGGTGTCTACCCGCTGGCCCAGCTCGGCCTGCTCGACGGCTACCGTGCCGCCGTGCACTGGCGCTGGCAGGACGATTTCGCCGAGCGTTTCCCCAAGGTCATCGCCACCAGCCACCTGTTCGACTGGGACCGCGACCGTCTCACCGCCTGCGGTGGCATGTCGGTACTCGACCTGCTGCTGGCGGTGCTGGCCCGCGATCACGGGGCCGAACTGGCCGGTGCGGTCTCCGAAGAACTGGTGGTGGAGCGCATCCGCGAAGGCGGTGAACGCCAGCGCATTCCGTTGCAGAACCGCCTGGGTTCCAGCCACCCGAAGCTGACCCAGGCCGTGCTGTTGATGGAAGCGAATATCGAAGAGCCGCTGACCACCGACGAAATCGCCCAGCACGTGTGCGTGTCGCGACGACAACTCGAGCGCATCTTCAAGCAATACCTCAACCGCGTTCCCAGCCAGTATTACCTGGAACTGCGCCTGAACAAGGCGCGCCAGATGCTCATGCAAACCAGCAAGTCGATCATCCAGATCGGCCTGTCGTGCGGCTTCTCCTCGGGGCCGCACTTCTCCAGCGCCTACCGCAATTTCTTCGGCGCCACCCCGCGTGAAGACCGCAACCAGCGGCGCAGCAGCAGCCCGTTCGAGCTGTCGTCGGTGCCCGCCGAACGCGGCTAGATGCTTATTCCTCCTCTGTCTGGGGCGTCGGTGGCGACAACGGGTTGCCCTGCTCATCCACGCTCGCCTCGGGCACCCGGAAATCTATGCCGGTGCGCTGGTAGTAGCTGCGCAGCCTGCCAATACTTTGCGCCGACCAAGGGTTGTCACTCAGGTCGCAGTCCTCCAGAAACGTGGGGATCATCTCCAGCAGGTCGGGGGGGATGTGGCTGATCTGGTTCTGGCTCACGTCCAGTGTGTCCAGCGCGCTGAGTTGAAACACGCCGCGAGGCAACTCGCGGATCCGGGTGTTGCGCAGGTGCAGTGAAGTCAACTGGCTCAACCGCCTGACATCGGGTGCCAGTGTCAGCGGGTTCTCGCTCAAGTCCAGAAACTCGATGTCCGCCAAGTCGCCGATGGCCGCGCTGTCGGAAGCGCTGAGCCTGAGTTGGCAGTGGGACAGTCCCAGGCTTGTCAGTTTGCGCAGGCTGAACAGCGATTGCGGCAACGCTGGCAGATGACACTGGGTCACGACCAGCGATTGCAGGTTCGGGAAACAGCCCAAGGTGCCGTCGAGCCCGGTGGTCGTGCCATCGCCGGTGTATTGGAACCAGGACACATGGTCGAAGCGTGCGCTCAGTTGCGGCAGGTCACCGAGGATGGGAGTGTCCAACACCAGCGCATGGGTGAGTTCATCATTCAGGCTCTCTTCGTCTTCGGCTCCTTCGCGGCGCCACGCCTGTTGCAGCAGGGTCTTGAAATCATTGCGCAGCAGTTGCTCACGCGCCCGTTCCGCTTCGTCCAGCGGCGTATCCAGTATGGGGTGGCGTTGCGGTACATCCAGCATCCACTGTTGCAGGTCTGTCGTCAGTTGGGCGTATTCGGCTTCCAGGCGGCCGAGGGTGGGGGACACGGCGTCCATGGTGCCGGGGAGCCTGAAAATGAAGCGGTCGGCTTCGGCCTCGGTAAAGGTCGGGTACAGGCGCAACAGGCGCTCCCGATCGGCCTCGGGGGCCTGGGCATTGAAGTTTTCTCGCCAGGCCTGGCTGTAGCGTTTGACCTGTTCGAGCGCCGCGGGCGATAGCGGGTTGCCGGACAGGTCATAGGCGCGGCTGACCTGCGCCGACAAGTTGAACAGTTCTTCGGGCAGCGTCTCGATGGCGTTATTGCTCAAGTTCACCGTGCTGCGCGGCACGCCGTTGACCAGGCTGGCGGGCACTGCGCGCAGGCCGGTGTTGGCCAGCAATACGTTGGACAGCCTCGGTAGTTGATGAAAGTCTGGCGTACGGCCCAGGGGGTTGTGGCTCAGGTCCAGGTATTCCAGGTGTTGCATGCCTTGCAGGGCGGTTGCGGCGGGCGCTGACAGTGTGATGTTGCACCGGGGCAGGCCGAGAAACGTCAGGTTGGGCCGTGAAAGGATCGCGGCGGGGATCTGCCCGAGTGGGGCGTTTTCGATGTCCAGGATGTCCAGCGCAGGGAAACTGTCGAGAAACGCCGCGGGCTCCAGTGCGCGGCCATTACCGTGAATCACCAGAGAACGCACATGGTCGAAGCGCGCGCTGAGCGTCGGCAGCTCGCCGACCAGGGGTTGGTCGATGACCAGGGACTGGAGCATGCGTGTCTCCTGAGTCGTGATCCGCCTCCAGCTGTCTTCCAGGCGCTGGCTCAAGGCACTGCGCCGGGCCTGTTCCAGGGCCGGTTGCCCGGGTGCCTGGCGCCAGGTGCTGAGCTGTTGTTGCAGCCTGTCCAGTTCACCGGCCAAGCGTGCCAGTTCGATCCGCCCCTGTTCGATATTGCCCGGCAGGGTAAAAATCAAGCGGTTGATTGCCGGGCGGTCCAGTGTCGGGTACAGCCGCTGCGCGTCGCGGATGTCGGTGGGGTGGGCGTCGGCCTCCCAGCAGGTGCGGTGGACCTGGAAGTAAGCCTTGACCCGTTGCAGGGTCGAGCCGGAAAGGGGGTTGTTCGACAGGTCCAATCGGTAGCTGGAGGTGGCAGGCTGGTTGTAGATCGCTTCAGGCAGCTCGCTGATGCGGTTGTCGCTCAGGATGGCCGCCTCCAGCTCAGGCCGGTTGAGTAGGCCCGCGGGCACGCGATCGATGCCGGTGCGGGTCAGGTCCAGGGCTATCAGGTTGTGCAGGGCTTGCACATCCGGCACCAGGCCCAGCGGGTTGTGATCCAGCGCGAGGGTTTGCAGGCGGCTCATCGAGGCGAGCTCAACCTGGTTGGCAGCTGTGAGCACTATGTTGCAGTCGCTCAGGCTGAGGGTGTTGAGGTTCGGCCAGGTGTGTACTTGCGCCGGTAATCTGCCCAGGGGCGTGTGGCGCACTTCCAGGTGACGCACGCGCTGGAAGCGACTCAAAAACGCCTGGGCGCCACGGGTCGTGCGCGTGCCGATCAGGGACAGCAGCGACACGTGGTCGAAATGGGCGCTCAGGTTGGGCAGCTCGCCCATGATCGGTATGTCCAGACGCAGGGTATGGCCGTTGCGTGCGGGGTCGTCGAAGTACTGGTCGACATCGGTTTCACGCAGCCAGGCCTGTTCGAGTTGCCGGGCCATCAGTTGCCGGTTGCGCCGTTCATAACGGCGTTGGCGGGGGGTGAGCGGCTCGCCGGTTTCAGGGTGGTGGGTAGGGGGCGCGGTTTGCCAGGCCGCCAGCTCTTGCTGCAGTTGGCGATGTTCCTCAGCCAGGGCCGCCAACTGGTTGGCCGCACCGCCGGGTTGGCGTTCCCACTGCTCGAGCAGCGCGGGGATGCGGTCG
The DNA here is from genome assembly GCF_030687535.1 of Pseudomonas sp. FP2335. Lineage (NCBI taxonomy): Bacteria > Pseudomonadati > Pseudomonadota > Gammaproteobacteria > Pseudomonadales > Pseudomonadaceae > Pseudomonas > Pseudomonas sp. FP2335. The sequence continues at coordinate 4,632,529 of NZ_CP117437.1, read as the reverse complement.
CGGTCGAGCCGTGGGTACAGCAGCTCGGCCCGTTGTTGCAGCGTCAGGGGTTGGTCGGAGGCGGGCGGTTGAGCGGGATAGCCGCCGTTGTTACCCAGCAGGCGCAGGGTTTCGAGTGACGGCGCTTCGGGCGCGCCATTGCTGAGTACTACGCGCAACTCATCCCGGGGCAGCGGCCGTTGGCGCAAGCGGCGTTTGAGTTCCGTGCCGTCGGTGACCTGGATGCCCAGCGCGTCGCGTTGCGCATCGGGCAAGGCTTTAAGGATGGCGCTGTACAGGTCGGTTTCGCCAAACAGCGCACCCCGGTCGTCATAGGGCACATAGCGGCCATTGTCGGTACGTACCAGGGTGCGCACGATGGTGGCATCGGCGGGGCCGACGCTGTTCCAGACCGGCCCGTGCGGCGATTGATAGCGGGCCACCAGGCGCACCCGAGGCGACCAGCGCGGCATCAGTTTCAGCGAGTTGAGCGCCAGGCGATCGCTGTCGATACCCGCTGTTGCATCCAGGTGCTGGCCTTCATAGGCGCGATTGAGGCGAACCTCCCGCATGGCGGTCATGGCCAGTTGCGCCAGGCGCGGCGGCGTGCGTTGCTGGTCCAGCGTGTGCAGCTCGCTGCCGGTGGCGTGCTCCAGCAGGTGCTCGGCGACATTCACCGGCAACCCAGGTGCGGTGTCGATCAGGCGCTGGGCAGCGGCAGACGGGGCGGGTTGCGGGAGCGTGTAGCGCGAGTCGAACAGTTGCGCGCGTTGCCGTTCGGCAATGTCGGCCAGCACGCGGCGCAGGTTTTTCGCGCGGGTATCCAGGCTCAATTGCGGATCGCTGGCCCGTTCGCCGAACGATGCGCGGATCTCTTGCGGGCTCAGGGCCTCCAGCACGATCTTGAGCAAGTTGCCGTTCTTCAACTGCGCTTCGTGGATCTGCACCACGGGCCGGTCGCTTTCACCGAAGCGCCACGCCACGTTACCTTCGGCATCCAGAAAATGCAGGGCTTTGGAGGTTGGCCAATAGCCGTAGCTGGTCAGCAGTTGCAACTGATCCTGTGGATCGATCGCGAGGTACACCGCCGGGTCGTCACTGCGCAGTTGCTCGATCAGTTGCTCAATGGCGCGGTTGATGCGCATCCGGCTCAAGGTGTCGCTGAGCAATGGGGGAAGCGGGTCGCCCCTGACGTGCATCCTGCGCAGGGCGGCTTCATCCACGCCGCTCAGTTGCAGGGCCAGCGCACGGTCGGCGTCGCTGAGGTCATGCGCGCGGTGACCCAGGCGCTGCAGCAAGGTCGAGGAGTCCCATTGCATCGGCTGCTCCAGCTCGCTGTGCCAGGCGCCGGCGCCGTTATGGGTGAGGGTCGGGCGGTAGGCGTCGGGGCGGCTGGGGTGTTTGATCACATAGCGCCCGGTACCGGGCGTCTGCTCCACGGCATAGTGCTGGCCTGCCAGGGGCAGGATGGCCTCGTCACGCACCTTCAGCAGCCCCAGCCCGTCATGCCCCAGGCGCGGCGGCACGTTTATGGCCTGTTGGTAGGGCTTGAGGTCGGGTTTCCAGTAGCGGGTCTTGCCATTGGCGAGGGTGACGGGCTTGAAACGGTCGATGAACGTCAACACGTTCTGTGGCAGCAGCTTGCGCAGTTCGGTCACGCCCAAGGTGCTGCCGGCGACAAAAATACCCGCCTGCACCAAGGATTCGAGGATATTCATCAGGTGGCCGAACGCCTGCTTGTCCAGGCCTTGCGCCCAATCGACGATGCCTTCAAACACCTCATCCAGCAGTTGATAGGCCATGTAGCCCAGCATCAGTTCACCCAGGCCCGGGATGAAGGGCGCCACCACCAGCAGCACGGCGTTGAGCACCGATGAGGCGACGCTGACAAACGAGTCCCACAACGCCCAGCGTGCATTTCGATCGGCATCGGCGGTGGGCACGGCCAAGGTGCGGGCGTCATTGAGCAGCTTGTTTAGCGTCTGCTGATACAGGTGTTGCCAGACGTCGCCTGAAATCGCTGTGGCAGCCACTTGCAGCGTGGGCGCAGCGATGGACTCCTCGCGCCACGGCGCCTGGCCATCGCCCGGCTTGGGAGGGTGCCAGGTGATCCGTGCCAACCGCTGTTTGAGGTCGGCAAAAAACACCCCGCGTTGCGCGTGGGCCACGAAACGGCTGAAAAAACCCTGGTACTGCTCGTCACGCAGCTGCTCGGCCAGGGTCTGCTGGAAGGCGCGCGACGATGCATATTCCTTGATGGGGTGCTGCGGGTCGTCCGGCACATAGGCCACCACGCGCTGTACCGTGCGGGCGTGCTCCGGGTCGGGGGCGAACAGCAGGATGCCGGTGAGTGGGGCGTCCATCATGCTCAGGGCATGGCACACCATGGGACGGCCGCCGATCGTCACGCCAGTGCGCCCGGCGATCAGGTCTTCAATCGCCCTGGCGTAATCGGCCTGGATGTCGCCCTGTACCCGCGCCACTTGCAGGGCTGCGCGCAGGGCGGCCTTTTGGTGGATGTTGACTTTGTGCTGCAGCACGGCGCGGGCGACGGGCTCTGTCATGCCCAGCGCCTCGCGCAGGTAGGTGGCATAGCGGGCGCCGATATCCAGTTCGCGGCACAGCCTGGTGAAGGCGGCAATCGACAGGGCCTGTTTGATCGCGGGCAAGGTGTCGAACTGTCCGTCGTCGGAGGGTCGGGTGATAAAGGTCGAGCCCGCCTCGTATGCCTGCGGGCGCATTTCCTGGGCGTCGAAGTTATGCAGGGCCGCGTCCAGCAGTGACACGGTCCAGGCCCGCGCCCCGCCTGAGGTCAACGAGGGAAACCAGGGCACGTGCTGGGGAATGTACAGGCGCACGAAGATCGCTTCGGCATCCAGGTTCAGGCTGAAGCGAGTGAGCAGGGCGTCTTCGAGGATCGGCTTGGCGAAGGCCCTGGCGTCCTGTACGTGTGCGAGGGCCTGGTCAAGGTTGTTGCGGGCGGTCCAGAGCTCGGCAGTGTGTTGGCTGAGCGCGGTTTTTAATGGCGCGGGCGCGTTCGCCAGCGCCACGGCGTGTTGCGGTTGGGCGTTTTTCAGGTCGCTGCGGGTGCGGGTGCTGGCTTGCCCGAGCCACTGTGGGAACGCACCGAGCAGCGGTGCGTAATGGCTGTCCGGGTGGCGGGTACTCTGGGCCAGGGTGGCAGGAGGGGAAGCGGTCGTCATGAGCTTGATCTCTTGGGTCATGAAAACGGCTAGTAGATCAGCGGCACTGCGGCCCAGGAGCTTAGATAGTTAGGGGGCGGGGCGTGTATTGGTCCTGCCGTAAAACCGCCGGGCAGTTTAAACTGCGCCTTTGCGACGCTATTTGTCGCATTGGCGTAAACCCGCTGAAAACGCGGGTTGGCGCTATAAGAAGTTGTCGCTTGGCGACAAGGCTGCACTGAAAACTGTCCTTACAATCCCTGCATCGCCCGCCAGTTCCAGGCAGGCGTTCCTCTTCAGGAGACTCCGATGTCCGTTGAGCAAGCCCCGGTGCAACGTGCCGATTTCGACCAGGTCATGGTGCCCAATTACGCACCTGCCGCATTCATCCCCGTGCGTGGCGAAGGTTCCCGTGTATGGGACCAGGCGGGTCGCGAGCTGATCGACTTTGCCGGCGGTATCGCGGTCAACGTATTGGGCCATGCCCATCCGGCGCTGGTCGGTGCACTGACCGAGCAGGCCAACAAGCTGTGGCACGTCTCCAACGTCTTCACCAACGAGCCGGCGCTGCGCCTGGCCCACAAGCTGATCGACGCCACCTTTGCCGAGCGTGTGTTCTTCTGCAACTCCGGCGCCGAAGCCAACGAGGCCGCGTTCAAGCTGGCCCGTCGCGTCGCGTTCGACCGTTTCGGCACTGAGAAGTACGAGATCATCGCCGCGCTGAACAGCTTCCACGGCCGCACCCTGTTCACTGTCAACGTCGGTGGCCAGTCCAAGTACTCCGATGGTTTCGGTCCAAAAATCACCGGCATCACCCACGTTCCCTACAACGACCTGGCCGCGCTGAAAGCCGCCGTTTCGGACAAGACCTGCGCCGTGGTGCTGGAGCCGATCCAGGGCGAAGGCGGCGTGCTGCCGGCCGAACTGGCCTACCTGCAAGGTGCCCGTGAGCTGTGCGACGCGCACGACGCTCTGTTGGTGTTCGACGAAGTGCAAACCGGCATGGGCCGCACCGGCAAGCTGTTCGCCTACCAGCACTACGGCGTGACCCCGGACATCCTGACCAGCGCCAAGAGCCTGGGCGGTGGTTTCCCGATCGCGGCGATGCTCACCACCGAAGCGCTGGCCAAACACCTGGTCGTGGGCACCCACGGCACCACCTACGGCGGCAACCCGCTGGCATGTGCGGTGGGCGAGGCGGTGATCGACGTGATCAACACCCCGCAAGTGCTGGCTGGCGTGAACGCCAAGCACGACCTGTTCAAGGCGCGCCTGGAGCAGATCGGCAAGCAATACGGCATCTTCACCGAAGTGCGCGGCATGGGCCTGCTGCTCGGCTGCGTGTTGAGCGACGCGTTCAAGGGCAAGGCCAAGGACGTGTTCAACGCGGCCGAGAAAGAAAACCTGATGATCCTGCAAGCCGGCCCGGACGTGGTGCGTTTTGCCCCAAGCCTGGTGGTGGAAGAGGCGGACATCAAGGAAGGTCTGGACCGTTTTGAGCGTGCTGTGAAGACGTTGACGCAAGGCTGATACACGGTTCGGTGACCGGCGATGCGGGCACCGAACACAAATTTTGTATGCCGGACTCCTTGGTTGGAGCTGTGAAGGTCAAATGTGGGAGCGGGCTTGCTCGCGAATGCAGTGGTTCAGTCACCTCAAATGTTGAATGACACACCGCTTTCGCGAGCAAGCCCGCTCCCACACTTGACCTCACTGGTCTCAAGACTGTGTCCGGCATTTTTTCCTGCAAGTTTTTCGAGTTAAGGAGTGACACCATGCTGGTGATGCGCCCCGCGCAAATGGCTGATCTGGGCGAGGTACAGCGTCTGGCTGCGGACAGCCCGATTGGTGTCACCTCCCTGCCGGATGACGTCGAGCGCCTCAGCGACAAGATCGCCGCCAGTGAAGCGTCCTTCGCGGCCGAGGTCAGTTTCAACGGTGAAGAAAGCTATTTCTTCGTGCTCGAAGACACCGAGACCGGCAGGCTCGCCGGTTGCTCGGCCATCGTCGCCTCGGCCGGTTACTCGGAACCTTTCTACAGTTTTCGTAACGAGACCTTTGTGCACGCCTCCCGCGAGCTGAAGATCCACAACAAGATCCACGTGCTTTCCCAATGCCATGACCTCACCGGCAACAGCCTGCTCACCAGTTTCTACGTGGTGCCCGAGCTGGTCGGTTCGCCGTGGTCGGAACTCAATTCCCGTGGCCGCCTGCTGTTCGTCGCCAGCCACCCCGAGCGCTTTGCCGACTCGGTGGTGACCGAGATCGTCGGCTACAGCGACGAGAACGGTGACTCGCCGTTCTGGGACGCCATCGGTCGCAACTTCTTCGACCTCAACTACGCCGCCGCCGAGCGCTTGTGCGGGCTGAAAAGCCGCACTTTTCTCGCCGAGCTGATGCCCCATTACCCGATCTATGTGCCGCTGTTGCCGGACGAAGCCCAGGAAGCCATGGGCCAGGTGCACCCGCGTGCGCAGATCACCTTCGACATCCTGATGCGCGAAGGCTTCGAGACCGACCATTACATCGACATCTTCGACGGTGGCCCGACGTTGCACGCGCGGGTTTCGGGCATTCGTTCGATTGCCCAGAGCCGCGTGGTGCCGGTGAAGATCGGCGAGATGGTCAAGGGGGTCGGTCGCCAGTACCTGGTGAGCAATGCGCAGTTGCAGGATTACCGCGCGGTGATGCTGGAACTGGACTACGCACCGGGCAAGCCAGTCACCCTGGACCTGGCAGCGGCCGAAGCGTTGGGCGTCGGCGAAGGCGCGAGCGTGCGCCTGGTCGCGGTTTAAAAGCAGAGTTTCGCGGGTGGCTCGAACAGAGCGGCCCGTCTGAGGAGATAGCATGATCGTTCGTCCCGTACGCAGCAGCGACTTACCGGCCCTGATTGATCTGGCGCGCAGCACCGGCACCGGCCTCACCACCTTGCCGGCCAACGAAGAGCGCCTGACCCACCGCGTGGGCTGGGCCGAAAAAACCTTTCGCGGCGACGCCGGGCGCGGCGATGCCGACTACCTGTTCGTGCTGGAAAACGACGAAGGCCGCGTGGTGGGTATTTCCGCCATCGCTGGCGCCGTCGGCCTGCGTGAGCCCTGGTACAACTTCCGGGTCGGCCTGACGGTCAGCGCCTCCCAGGAGCTGAATATCTACCGTGAGATCCCGACGCTGTTCCTGGCCAACGACCTCACCGGCAATTCCGAGCTGTGCTCGTTGTTCCTGCACGCCGATTACCGCACCGGCCTCAACGGTCGCATGCTGGCCAAGGCGCGCATGCTGTTTATCGCCGAGTTCCCGCAACTGTTCGGCAACAAGATCATCGCCGAGATGCGCGGGGTGTCCAATGACGCCGGGCGTTCGCCGTTCTGGGAAAGCCTGGGGCGACACTTCTTCAAGATGGAATTCAGCCAGGCCGATTACCTCACCGGGGTCGGCAACAAGGCCTTTATCGCCGAACTGATGCCGAAATTTCCGCTGTACAGCTGCTTCCTTTCCGAGGATGCGCGCAACGTGATCGGCAAGGTCCACCCGGACACCGAACCGGCGCTGAGCATGCTCAAGAGTGAAGGTTTCAGCTACCAGGGCTACGTCGACATCTTCGACGCAGGCCCGGCGGTGGAGTGCGAGACCAGCAAGATCCGTGCGGTGCGCGACAGCCAGGCCCTGGTGCTGGCGATTGGCACGCCGGGGGAGGATGCCACGCCGTTCCTGATCCATAACCGCAAGCGCGAGGAGTGCCGCATCACCGCCGCTCCGGCCCGTCTGGCGGCCGGTACGCTGGTGGTCGATCCGCAGACCGCCAAGCGCCTGCAGCTGGTGGTGGGTGATCAAGTGCGTGCCGTACCGTTGTCTGCTGCTCGGGAGTCGAAATAATGAATTCGCTGTATATCGCAGGTAGCTGGCTGGCTGGCCAGGGTGAACTGTTTGAATCGCGCAACCCCGTGACCCAGCAGGTGCTGTGGGCCGGCAACGGCGCCACTGCCGAGCAGGTCGAGTCTGCCGTGCAGGCTGCGCGCCAGGCATTCCCGGCCTGGGCCCGGCGCCCGCTGGAAGAGCGCATCGGTGTACTGGAAGCCTTCGCGGCTACCCTGAAGAAACGCGCTGATGAAATCGCCCGTTGCATCGGTGAGGAAACTGGCAAGCCGCTGTGGGAGTCGGCCACCGAAGTCACCAGCATGGCCAACAAGATCGCGATCTCGGTGCAAAGCTACCGCGAGCGCACCGGCGAGAAGAGCGGCCCCCTGGGCGACGCCACTGCGGTGTTGCGCCACAAACCCCACGGTGTGGTGGCGGTGTTTGGCCCGTATAACTTCCCCGGCCACTTGCCTAACGGGCATATCGTCCCGGCGTTGCTGGCGGGCAATACCGTACTGTTCAAACCCAGCGAGCTGACCCCCAAGGTCGCCGAGCTGACCGTGCAGTGCTGGATCGAAGCCGGTTTGCCGGCGGGCGTGTTGAACCTGCTGCAAGGTGCTCGGGAAACCGGGATCGCGCTGGCGGCCAACCCGGGGATCGACGGGTTGTTCTTCACCGGCTCCAGCCGCACCGGCAATCATCTGCACCAGCAATTCTCCGGGCGCCCGGACAAGATCCTGGCGCTGGAAATGGGCGGCAACAACCCGCTGGTGGTCGACGAAGTGGCCGACGTGGATGCGGCGGTCTACACCATTATCCAGTCGGCGTTTATCTCGGCTGGCCAGCGCTGCACCTGTGCCCGGCGCCTGCTGGTGCCGCAAGGCGCGTGGGGCGATGCGCTGCTGGCGCGGCTGGTCGCTGTGAGTTCGACGATTGAAGTGGGGGCATTCGACCAGCAACCCGCGCCGTTCATGGGCTCGGTGATTTCCCTGGCAGCGGCCAAAGCGTTGATGGAGGCCCAGGAACTGATGCTGGCCAACGGCGCCGTGGCGTTGCTGGAAATGACCCAGCCGCAGGCTCAGGCCGCGCTGTTGACGCCCGGCATCATCGACGTGACCGGTGTGACCGAGCGCGAAGACGAAGAACTGTTCGGCCCGCTGTTGCAGGTGATTCGCTACGCTGATTTCGCCGCGGCGATTGCCGAGGCCAACAACACCCAGTACGGCCTGGCCGCGGGTTTGTTGTCGGACTCCGAAGCGCGTTACCAGCAGTTCTGGCTGGAAAGCCGCGCCGGGATCGTCAACTGGAACAAACAACTGACCGGCGCGGCGAGTACCGCGCCGTTCGGTGGGGTAGGGGCGTCGGGCAACCATCGCGCCAGTGCGTATTACGCGGCGGATTATTGTGCATATCCGGTGGCGTCGCTGGAAACTCCATCATTGGTTGTCCCAGCAACCCTGACTCCTGGGATAACACTGATCTAAATGAGGGAGCGGGCTTGCTCGCGAAAGCAGTCTGTCAGTTGATGCATCAGGTGCCTGACTCACCGCATTCGCGAGCAAGCCCGCTCCCACATTTGATCTCTGTTGTGTTGAAGATTGCCTATAAAAACAGATGTTCGTGGAGCCTCGCCGATGAAATCCTATGAAGTCAATTTTGACGGTCTAGTGGGGCCGACCCATAACTACGGCGGTTTGTCCTTCGGCAACGTCGCGTCCCAGAGCAACAGCCAACAGCATTCCAACCCCAAGGAAGCGGCGTTGCAGGGCTTGCAGAAAATGAAGGCCCTGATGGACATGGGCTTTGTGCAAGGCGTGCTGGCGCCCCAGGAGCGTCCTGATGTGGCAGCTTTGCGCAACTTAGGCTTCAGCGGCAGCGACGCACAGGTCATCCAGCAAGCCGCCAAGGATGCGATGCCTCTGTTGGTGGCAAGCTGCTCGGCATCGAGCATGTGGGTGGCCAACGCCGCCACGGTCAGCCCGAGTGCCGACACCGCGGATGGCCGCGTGCATTTCACCGCCGCCAACCTCAACTGCAAATACCACCGCAGCATCGAGCACCCGACCACCAGCCGCGTGCTGGGGGCGATGTTTGCCGATCAGAAGCACTTCGCCCACCACGCCGCGTTGCCGGCGGTGGCGCAGTTCGGCGACGAAGGCGCCGCCAACCACACGCGTTTCTGCCGTGAATATGGCGAGGCCGGCGTCGAGTTCTTTGTGTTCGGTCGCAGTGCGTTTGACAGCCGTTTTCCGGCGCCGCAGAAGTATCCGGCGCGCCAGACACTGGAAGCATCCCAGGCCGTTGCGCGCCTGCACGGTCTGAAGGATGCAGGCGTGGTCTACGCCCAGCAGAACCCGGCGGTGATCGATGCCGGTGTGTTCCACAACGACGTGATCGCGGTGGGCAACGGCGAAGTGCTGTTCTATCACGAGGACGCGTTCCTCAATACCGAACAGATGCTCGCTGAATTGCACGGCAAGTTGGGCAAGCTGGGCGGCAACTTCCAGTCAGTGTGCGTGCCGCGCGCCCTGGTCAGTGTCGAGGACGCGGTGCGCTCCTACCTGTTCAACAGCCAGCTGCTGACTCGCCCTGACGGCTCGATGCTGCTGATCGTGCCGGAAGAATGCCGCGTCAACGAACGTGTGTGGAATTACCTGCAAGGCCTGACCGCCTCCGGTGGGCTGATCCGCGAAGTGAAGGTGTTCGACCTCAAGCAAAGCATGCAGAACGGCGGTGGCCCGGCGTGCCTGCGTTTGCGCGTGGCGTTGAACGAAACCGAGCTGGCAGCGGTGAACCCAGGGGTTATCATGACCGCGCCGTTGTACGACACCCTGACCCAATGGGTCGGCAAGCACTACCGCGACAGCCTGCGCGAAACCGACCTGGCTGACCCGCAATTGCTGCTTGAATGCCGGACGGCACTGGATGAACTGACGCAAATCCTTAAACTGGGCAGCGTTTATCCTTTCCAGATCAATTAACGCCACCTTCTATTACGACCTTTGGCTGAGAACTATTTATGACCACCGACACCCTGAAACTGATTCTTGAAGACACCGACGGCACCCAGCTGGAAACTTCCTGCACCCGCGTCGCCGTGGTGTGGCAGGGCAAGGAAATCTGGATCCAGCACGACGGCCGCGGCCAACTGCTGATCGGCGTGGACGTGGAAGAAGGCGACGCCGAATACGCCAACCTGCTGATGCGCCCATTGGCCACCAACCTGATGAGCCTGCAACTGGAAATGGAACCGGCCGACGTCGAAGGTGATGACGACGATCACGTCCACGGCCCAGGCTGCAACCACTAAGGAAGCGCTCTATGCTCGCCCTCGGCAAACTGCTTGAACTGACCCTCGCCGGTCGCGAACCGGCGCAAAAAATTCAACTGACTGTCGGCGGCGTGCAGATGCGCTGGCTCAGCGAGGGCGCGCTTGAAGTGCGCCCACCGCAGGCCCAGGACAACGGCAGCGACCTGCTGCTGTCGTCCGGGATCCATGGCAACGAAACCGCGCCGATCGAACTGCTCGACCGCCTGTTGCATGGCATCGCCCGTGGGGAGATCAAACCCCGCAACCGTATTCTGTTCCTGTTCGGCAACCCCGAGGCCATGCGCCGCGGTGAGCGTTACCTGGAATTGGACGTCAACCGGCTGTTCAACGGCCGGCACGAACAAAACATCGGCCCGGAGGCCATGCGCGCCGCCGAGCTGGAGCAATTGGCCCGCAGCTTCTTCAGCCAGCCGGGCCGTGCGCGCCTGCATTACGACCTGCATACCGCGATTCGTGGCTCGAAGATCGAGCAGTTTGCGCTGTACCCGTGGAAGGCCGGGCGCCAGCATTCGCGCCGAGAGCTGGCGCGTCTGCGCGCCGCCGGCATGGAAGCTGTGCTGTTGCAGAACAAGACTTCGATCACCTTCACCGCCTTTACCTACGAGCAGCTCGACGCCGAAGCCTTCACCCTGGAGTTGGGCAAGGCGCGGCCGTTCGGGCAGAACCAGGGGGTGGACGTGTCGCGCCTGGAGGCGCGCCTCAAGCAGATCATCGAAGGCACCGAGCCTGCCGACGACAGCCTGGATGGCCTGCAACTGTTTGCCGTGTCGCGCGAAGTCATCAAGCACAGCGATGCATTCCTGCTGCACTTGCCGGCGGACGTGGAAAACTTCTCGCCGTTGGACAAGGGCTACCTGCTCGCCGAAGACGTCGCCAAGACCCGCTGGGTGATCGAGGAGGAGGGCGCGCGCATCATCTTTCCCAACCCGAAAGTGAAAAACGGCTTGCGCGCTGGGATCCTGATCGTGCCGACTACCGCGCAAGACCTGGTTTAGTCATTCAGGTATTGCCTGCGCGGCGGGAGCCCAAGTTCCATGCGTAGCCCGTTCTCGGTAAACGCTGGGGGGTTGGTCGTGGTGGGTGGGGTGCTTGGGTCTCGATCAAAGTCGAACGGCTGTGCGGCTGTTGGCAGACCAACGGCTTGCAACTCAGGGTTGTTCACGGGAAATCGAGGCTTGGTGCCGTCAATACCGTCCAGGCTGGTGCCACGCAACAGGGTGCCCGTGACGTGGTTGTAGGCGTGGCATAGCTCGTGGAACAGATTGATGATACTGGGCGTGCCGGGCTGCACGTCGGTGGTGTTGTACCAGATCCTTCCACCGTAGGACGGCCGCCCGGGCTGGTCATTCTCGATGAATGGCAACGCAGCGCTTGCGGGGTCTGGAATGAACTGGCCATTAGGCTTGGGGTAAAACTCATGGATCGTGACGGGACGCCCGCTCGCCAGTGCCGCGCCTTCGAGCTCGGCCATCAGCCGTTGGCCGGTGGGTGAGCCGAGCAGCATCCGCAGGTCGTCGTTGACCCGCTCGACGAATTGCGCGCTGCCTTGTATGGCTACGCCGCAATGAGCCAGCTCCTTGGGTTCGATATGGACAGTATGGGCAGCCAGCTCGCCGGGTGGGAACTGGTCGAGGTGCTCGGGGTGGAGCAACAGGGAGTGATCTATCGTCAGGCTGCTTTTCCAGCTGTAGTAAGTGATGTCATTGGCTTTGAGCCGGGTGACATCATCCTGGCCTTCGCCGGTGTAGATGACGTTGCTGCCAGGCCCGGCCTCGATCCGGTCGTTGCCTCTGGCACCATTGAGGATGTTGTGCCCCTGGCCGCCCACAATGTGGTCATCGCCGTCGCCGCCATCAATGTAGGTTGAACCGGTGCCGCCGCTGATGGTGTCGTTGCCGGGCCCGCCGTATACCGTCATATGGATGTCCTGGTAACCGTGCACGTCGTCATCACCTGGGCCGGCCTCGATATGGCAGCGCCCGTTGATGGCCCAGATGAAGTCATCACCGGGGCCGGTATACAGGCTGGCGGTTCTTGCCGCACTGAGGATGCGGTCGTTGCCTTCGCCGCTGAAGACAAACACCGGCACTGACACGTTATCGTCAATGTGGATCCGGTCGTCGCCGCCCTGAGTGTCGAGGACCAGGGTTTGGCTGCGCGAGTCGAGGGTGATCTCGTAGCGTGGCTGGTTGACCTGTGCGGTCAGCGTCAGTAAGCCGTCGACAGCTGGCGCGGCGGCGAAGAGGTTGATCGTGTCATTCCTGTCGAAGGTGGTGATACACAGCTGGTCGACGCCTTCATCCCTGAACAGTTTGCGCTCGATGCGCACGTTTTCATCTGCGATCAGTTCATGTACCTCGACGAACCCGGGGCCGCCTGGGCGTTCGTTGGTGGGTTCTTGGCGAGGGTTTTGGGTCAGTGTGTTTGCGTCGATGACATAGGCGCCATCGGTATTTCGGTCTGGAAGCATGCTGCGTTTTCTCCGGTGTTGAGTAAGGGGTGGACCTTACTTAACCGCGAGTGCGCAGTATCGAGGAGGTAGATATACAGGGCCGAATACAAGACGCCCCGGCAAGTGCACTTGCCGGGGCGTCTTGTATTCGGCTGGAAAACGTTTCAGACCGCCAGTTTCTGCTCGCTGCGACGGATCGCGCGCACTTTGTGCAGAGTATCGGCGCAGGTACGCGCAGCTTCCTGACCCTTGTGCACGAAGTGCTCGTAGAAGAACGTGTGGTGCTCGCTGCCGGCGTGGAAGTGATGCGGCGTCAGCGACACCGAGAACACCGGCACTTCGGTTTCCAGCTGCACCTGCATCAGGCCGCTGACCACCGACTGGGCCACGAACTCGTGGCGGTAGATGCCACCGTCCACCACCAGCGCGGCGGCGACGATACCGGCGTAGCGGCCGGTCTTGGCCAGCAGTTTGGCGTGCAGGGGCATTTCAAAGGCGCCGCCGACTTCGAAGAAATCGATGTCCGATTCCTGGTAGCCCTGGGCGATCATTTCGGCGAGGAAGCCTTTGCGCGATTGGTCGACAATATCCTTGTGCCAGCAGGCCTGGATAAACGCGACGCGCTCGCCGTGATGGTTTTTGCTTTTGCTGTCGATTGCGGTGGGTTGCATGTTCTGACTCCTGTTTAAGAAAAAAACAGGGCGTTATGAATCGAATGGGATTTAAGGGTACGCAAGACGAGCGGCCCTTAGGTGCCAATCCCGTTCTCTCTTCATCCGGACTATGACCGTCGGCCCCGGGATCACACCGGGTCTGCTGACCTTGGCGCCGTCCCGCGTGAGCAGTTCGAGGCGCCAAGCGCTCGCGGGCTATACACATTGCGTGTAATTACCGCCGGTGGGGAATTGCACCCCGCCCTGAGAACGTTGCCGCCAGAACCCTGGCGGCGGAGAGTTTTTATCATGGTTTTTCAAAAACTGCACGGCTGTCGTATCGATAGGCTATATCGGTTTGTTTGGTTGGTATTCGATTGAATAGGCCTGGGGCTTGATATTCTGTGGCGTTGCCCGCAGTAATGACCTTCAAAAGGACTTACCCAACCTTTAGAGGCCCGTTTCATGTCTGTGATCGACCTGCGCAGCGACACCGTGACCCAACCCACCCCTGGCATGCGAGACGCGATGGCCACTGCCGCCAGCGGCGATGACGTGTACGGCGAAGACCCCAGCGTCAACCATCTGGAAGCCGAAATGGCCAAGCGCCTGGGCTTTGAAGCGGCGTTGTTTGTGCCCACCGGCACCATGAGCAACCTGCTGGCGTTGATGGCCCATTGTGAGCGCGGCGAGGAGTACATCGTCGGCCAGCAAGCCCACACCTACAAATACGAAGGCGGTGGCGCGGCGGTGCTCGGTTCGATCCAGCCGCAACCGCTGGAAGTGCAGGCGGACGGTTCGCTGGATTTGCACGAGGTGCTGGCGGCGATCAAGCCGGACGACTTCCACTTCGCCCGCACTCGCCTGCTGGCGCTGGAAAACACCATGCAGGGCAAGGTTTTGCCGCTGGCGTACCTGGCCAAGGCGCGGGCGTTCACCCGTGAACATGGCCTGGCGCTGCACCTGGACGGTGCGCGGATCTATAACGCAGCGGTCAAGCTGGGGGTGGATGCGCGGGAAATCGCCCAGCATTTCGATTCGGTTTCGGTGTGCCTGTCCAAAGGCCTCGGCGCGCCGATTGGCTCGGTGCTCTGCGGTTCGAAGGCGTTGATCGCCAAGGCGCGACGCCTGCGCAAGATGGTTGGCGGCGGCATGCGCCAGGCCGGCTCACTGGCGGCGGCGGGGCTGTATGCATTGGATCATCAGGTACAGCGCCTGGCCGACGACCACGCCAACGCCCAATGGCTGGGGGACGAGTTGCGCAAGGCTGGCTATGAAGTGGAGCCGGTGCAGACCAACATGGTCTACGTGCAGGTCGGCGACCAGGCCCAGGCACTGAAGGCGTTCGCGGCCGAGCGCGGGATCAAGTTGAGCGCCGCACCGCGCCTGCGCATGGTCACCCATTTGGATGTGAGCCGCGCGCAGATCGAGCAGGTGCTGGCGACATTCGTCGAATTTTCGCGCAAATGAGCCTGCAGACCGTCCAATTGAACCTTTCAATCGTATAAACACGCTGTACCACCGGCAAAGGGCCGATATAATGCGGCCCTTTGCCGTCGCTCCGTCTGATGATGTTGCGCACTGGCCTTTGGCCGCAGCCTCCGTGGAAGAACCTAATGAAAAGCGCAGAAATCCGTGAAGCCTTCCTTCGCTTCTTCGAAGAGCAAGGCCACACCCGTGTAGCCTCCAGCTCCTTGATCCCAGGCAATGACCCAACCCTGCTGTTCACCAACGCGGGGATGAACCAGTTCAAGGACTGCTTCCTGGGCCAGGAAAAGCGCGCCTACACCCGCGCCACCAGCAGCCAGAAGTGCGTACGCGCCGGCGGCAAGAACAGTGACCTGGAAAACGTCGGTTACACCGCGCGTCACCACACGTTCTTCGAAATGCTGGGCAACTTCAGCTTTGGCGACTATTTCAAGAAAGATGCGATCACCTTCGCCTGGACCTTCCTGACCGGCGTGCTGAAGCTGCCGAAGGAAAAACTCTGGGTCACCGTCTACGCGACGGACGACGAAGCGTATGACATCTGGACCCAGCAAATCGGCGTGCCTGAAGAGCGCATGATCCGTATCGGCGACAACAAAGGCGCGCCGTACGCTTCCGATAACTTCTGGACCATGGGCGATACCGGCCCGTGCGGCCCTTGCACCGAGATCTTCTACGACCACGGCGCCGACATCTGGGGTGGCCCGCCGGGCTCGCCGGAAGAAGACGGCGACCGTTACATCGAGATCTGGAACAACGTGTTCATGCAGTTCAACCGCACCGCCGATGGCGTGTTGCATCCGTTGCCAGCGCCGTCGGTCGACACCGGCATGGGCCTGGAGCGGATCAGTGCGGTGATGCAGCACGTGCATTCCAACTACGAAATCGACCTGTTCACCAACCTGCTGAGCGCCTCGGCGGCGGCCATTGGCTGTGCCAATGACAACCAGTCTTCGCTCAAGGTGGTGTCCGATCACATCCGTTCCTGCGGCTTCCTGATCGCCGATGGCGTGCTGCCGTCGAACGAAGGCCGTGGATATGTGCTGCGCCGCATCATCCGCCGCGCCTGCCGCCACGGTAACAAGCTGGGCGCCACTGGCAGCTTCTTCTACAAGATCGTCGCCGCACTGGTTGCCGAGATGGGCGATGCCTTCCCGGAGCTCAAGCAGCAGCAAGGCAACATCGAGCGCGTGCTCAAGGCTGAAGAAGAGCAGTTCTCCAAGACTCTCGAGCACGGCCTGAAAATCCTCGAGCAAGATCTGGCCGGGCTCAAAGGCACCGTGGTGCCGGGCGACGTGGTGTTCAAGCTGTATGACACCTACGGCTTCCCGATGGACCTGACTGCCGACATCGCCCGTGAGCGTGAACTGACCATCGACGAAGCCGGTTTTGAGCGCGAGATGGAAGCCCAGCGTGTGCGTGCACGCTCCGCCAGTTCCTTTGGCCTGGACTACAACACCTTGGTCAAGGTTGATGTGCCGACCGAGTTCACCGGCTATAGCGCTACCGTGGGCTCGGCCAAGATCGTTGCCATCTATAAAGACGGCAAGTCGGTCGACGTGTTGAACGAAGGCGAGGAGGCGGTAGTCGTCCTGGACCAGACGCCGTTCTACGCCGAGTCCGGTGGCCAGGTTGGTGACTGTGGTTTCCTCAGTTCGACGTCCGGTCGGTTTGAAGTGCGCGACACCACCAAGACTGGCGGTGCGTTCCTGCATCACGGCAAGTTGGTGTTGGGCAACCTGACCGTTGGTGCGCCGGTTGACACTCAGGTCGACGCCAACGTGCGCCACGCCACGGCGCTGAACCACTCGGCCACTCACTTGTTGCACGCTGCACTGCGTCAGGTGCTGGGCGATCACGTTCAGCAGAAGGGTTCGTTGGTCGATAGCCAGCGCCTGCGTTTCGACTTCAGTCACTTCGAAGCGATCAAGCCGGAGCAGATCAAGGCCCTGGAAGACATCGTCAACGCCGAGATCCGCAAGAACACCCCGGTGCAAACCGAAGAAACCGATATCGAGACCGCCAAGGCCAAGGGCGCCATGGCGCTGTTCGGCGAGAAGTACGGCGACAGCGTGCGCGTACTGAGCATGGGCGGTGATTTCTCGGTGGAACTGTGTGGCGGTATCCACGCCAACCGCACCGGCGACATCGCCCTGCTGAAAATCATCAGCGAAGGTGGCGTGGCGTCCGGTGTACGGCGTATCGAGGCAGTGACCGGTGCTGCGGCTCTGGCCTACCTCAATGCGGCCGAAGAACAACTCAAGGAAGCGGCCAGTCTGGTCAAGGGCAGCCGCGACAACCTGATCGACAAGCTGTCCGCCGTGCTGGAGCGCAACCGCGCCCTGGAGAAACAGCTGGAGCAGTTGCAGGCCAAGGCAGCCAGTGCGGCGGGCGACGATCTGTCGGCTTCTGCGGTGGACGTCAAGGACGTGAAAGTCCTGGCCGCGCGCCTGGACGGTCAGGACGGCAAGGCGCTGTTGGCCTTGGTCGATCAGTTGAAGAACAAGCTCGGCCGCGCAGTGATCCTGCTCGGCGGTGTCCATGAGGATAAGGTCGTTCTGGTTGCCGGTGTAACCAAGGACCTGACTGGCCAACTCAAGGCCGGTGATTTGATGAAACAAGCCGCTGCGGCAGTGGGCGGGAAGGGGGGGGGTCGTCCGGACATGGCGCAAGGCGGTGGTGTAGACGCCGGTGCCCTGGACGCGGCCCTGGCCCTGACCGTGCCGTTTGTCGAGGCGGGTATTTAAGGCGCCATGATTGAGCCCATGGTCTAGTCATGGGCTCGCTCCGGTGCTGGAAGATTTGTTTATTGGGCGCCCCTTTACGGGCTGAGGCGGCTTAGAAATGGCTTTGATCGTACAGAAATTTGGAGGCACCTCGGTCGGCTCCGTCGAACGAATCGAGCAGGTGGCCGACAAGGTTAAGAAATTCCGCGATGCCGGCGACGACCTGGTGGTGGTGCTGTCGGCCATGAGCGGCGAGACCAATCGCCTGATCGACCTGGCCAAGGCTATCAGCGGTGATCAATCGCCGCTGCCGCGTGAGCTGGATGTGATCGTGTCTACCGGCGAGCAGGTGACCATCGCGTTGCTGGCCATGGCGCTGAACAAGCGCGGTGTGCCGGCGGTGTCCTACACTGGCAGCCAGGTGCGCATCCTTACCGATAGCGCACACACCAAGGCGCGCATCCTGCAGATTGACGATCAGAAAATTCGTGCTGATCTGAAAGCAGGGCGCGTGGTAGTTGTAGCTGGCTTCCAGGGTGTGGACGAGCACGGCAACATCACCACCCTCGGGCGTGGCGGTTCGGACACCACCGGCGTGGCGCTGGCAGCGGCTCTCAAGGCTGACGAGTGCCAGATCTACACCGATGTGGATGGCGTCTATACCACTGACCCGCGTGTGGTGTCCGTGGCCCAGCGCCTGGACAAGATCACCTTTGAAGAGATGCTGGAAATGGCCAGCCTCGGTTCCAAGGTGTTGCAGATCCGTGCGGTGGAATTCGCCGGCAAGTACAACGTTCCGCTGCGCGTATTGCACAGCTTCAAAGAGGGTCCGGGCACCCTCATTACTATTGATGAAGAGGAATCCATGGAACAGCCGATCATTTCCGGTATCGCTTTCAACCGTGATGAAGCCAAGCTGACCATCCGTGGCGTGCCAGACACCCCGGGTGTGGCCTTCAAGATTCTCGGCCCGATCAGCAATGCGAATGTAGAAGTCGACATGATCGTGCAGAACGTTTCGCACGATAACACCACCGATTTCACCTTCACCGTGCACCGCAACGAGTACGATGCGGCGTTCAAGATCCTGGAAAACACTGCCAGCGAGATTGGCGCGCGTGAAGTGGTGGGTGACACCAAGATTGCCAAGGTGTCGATCGTGGGCGTGGGTATGCGTTCCCATGCCGGCGTTGCCAGCCGCATGTTTGGCGCCCTGGCCAAGGAAAGCATCAACATCCAGATGATCTCCACGTCGGAGATCAAGGTCTCGGTGGTGATCGAAGAGAAGTACCTGGAACTGGCTGTCCGCGCGCTGCATACCGCGTTCGAGCTCGACGCTCCGGCCCGACAGGGCGAGTGATGCGGTAATGCCAGGAAGGCGCGGTTTACCGCGCCTTTGCTTTTTTTGTAGGGCGCATGTTCTTTTGCGTGGGCTCGACAATACTTAGGCGGGTAGGGCCATGACCTTTGGGTTGTAGGTCGAACGCCTTTTTTTTGCAGACTGTTGTTCCTGAACTGAAATGCGTGAGGAGAAAGGTATGCTGATTCTGACTCGTCGTTGCGCAGAAAGCCTGATTATTGGTGATGGCGAAATCACCGTGACTGTGCTCGGCGTCAAAGGCAATCAAGTGCGTATTGGGGTTAACGCTCCGAAAGAGGTAGCGGTCCACCGTGAGGAAATCTACCTGCGGATCAAGAAAGAGAAGGACGAAGAACCAAGCCTTTAATTTTTATCGTTTTTTATGTTTGCAAACGGGGATGAACGTGGTTAATATACGCCCCGTGTTGCGGAGAGCTGGCCGAGTGGCCGAAGGCGCTCCCCTGCTAAGGGAGTACACCTCAAAAGGGTGTCGGGGGTTCGAATCCCCCGTTCTCCGCCATTATTTGTTTAGTACGTTGCAATCTGGTTTTTTCGTAAGTTGTTGAAATTAAACGAAAAAATAGCTTTACATAGAGATTGAACGGCCTATAATGCGCGGCAACAAATGCACTCGTAGCTCAGCTGGATAGAGTACTCGGCTACGAACCGAGCGGTCACAGGTTCGAATCCTGTCGAGTGCACCATTTAAGAGTCAGTTGCAGTAATGCAGGTGGCTTGGCTCCAACCAGTTGTGATCTGGTCTAAAAACACAATCTGCACTCGTAGCTCAGCTGGATAGAGTACTCGGCTACGAACCGAGCGGTCACAGGTTCGAATCCTGTCGAGTGCACCATACAAACAAAAAGCCCGCCTAGTGCGGGCTTTTTGCCGTCTGGGGTTTGTGTGGGAATGATCCTGGATTTTATCTTTTCTCCTACGTCATGTGTTTTCCTTTCGGGCAGCGTCGTCGCAGTTCATAGATCCAGCCATTGCTCAGCTTTTGCTCGCAAGCGCTTGTTCTTGCCAGTTTTTTAACGTTTAAAGCGGTCGGGCGGTGTATCATTGCGCCCGTCAGCCCCGCCGGGGCTTGTGGAATACCTCCATGGACTTACCCAGTAGTTACTCAGTACCCCGTTTTACCAATCATGAATTGACTGATTGATCCTTCCGGCGTGCCCCGCTGCTGGGAGTGGAGTTCGCCTATGACCGAAGTAGAAGTAAAGAAAACACAAGAAAGCCTGCAGGATCGCCTGGCTCAAGTCATCGAGCTGCTGCAGCGCCAGCGTGTGGTCGAAGACCTTACGCATCGCCAGGAAGGTCCGAACCACGACCGCGTCGAAAATCTGGTCCACCGCCAAAACCTCGTCGAGTTGCAACGCAAGCTCGATGATCTGCACTCCGCCGACGTCGCTTACATCCTCGAAGCCTTGCCGCTCGATGATCGACTGACCCTCTGGCAGTTGGTCAAGGCTGACCGCGACGGCGACATCCTTCTCGAAGTATCCGACTCGGTCCGTGAAACCCTGATCGCCGACATGGACGATCACGAGCTCCTGGCTGCGGCCAAGGAGATGGACGCCGACGAACTCGCTGACTTGGCCCCCGAGCTGCCGCGTGACGTCGTGCACGAGCTGATGGAGGCCCTCGACGGCCAGCAGCGTGAGCGAGTGCGCTCCGCGCTGTCCTATGACGAGGACCAGGTCGGCGCGCTGATGGACTTCGAGATGGTCACCATCCGCGAAGACGTCAGCCTGGAAGTGGTTCTGCGCTACCTGCGCCGGCTGAAAGAGCTGCCTGGCCATACCGACAAACTGTTCGTGGTCGACTACGAAGGCATTCTCAAGGGTGTGCTGCCGATCAAGCGTTTGCTGGTCAATGATCCGGACAAGAAAGTTGCGGACCTGATGGCCAGCGACACGGTGAGTTTTCACCCGGACGAAGATGCGTACGAGGCTGCCCAGGCGTTCGAGCGTTACGACTTGATCTCGGCGCCGGTAGTCGACAAGAACGGCAAGCTGATTGGTCGTTTGACCATCGATGAAATGGTCGACTTGATTCGTGAGGAAAGTGAGACCGAAGTCCTCAACATGGCGGGTTTGCGTGAAGAGGAAGACATTTTTGCATCGGTCTGGCGCTCACTGCATAACCGTTGGGCGTGGTTGGCGATCAACCTGATTACCGCGTTTATTGCGTCGCGGGTGATTGGGTTGTTCGAGGGCTCGATCGAGAAGTTGGTGGCCCTTGCGGCGCTGATGCCGATTGTGGCCGGCATCGGCGGCAACTCGGGTAACCAGACGATTACCATGATCGTGCGTGCCATGGCGCTGGATCAGGTGAGTACCGCCAATTCATCGCGCTTGCTGCGCAAGGAGCTGGCGGTTGGCTTGATCAACGGTCTTGTGTGGGGTGGGGTAATTGGTGTGGTGGCTTACTTGCTCTACGGCAGTTGGTCGCTCGGTGTCGTGATGACGGCCGCCATGACCCTCAACCTGCTGCTGGCCGCCTTGATGGGTGTGTTGATCCCCATGACCCTGGCCCGCCTCGGACGTGACCCTGCGATGGGTGCCAGTGTGATGATCACCGCGATGACCGACAGTGGTGGCTTCTTTATCTTCCTGGGGTTGGCAACGATCTTCCTGCTTTGATCCAACCCCGATGGGGGCAGCTCTGCCCCCTTGCTGCATCCTCTTCTCAAATCCCGGGCAAAAAAAAGCCAGCACATGGCTGGCTTCGGCTTTCAGGTGCAGATCAATTGGCTTCTGCGGCCGCCTCAACGTCGTGCGCGATAAGCGAGACGAGAGCATTTTGCTGGCGGTGGGAGAGCTGACGAAAACGCTGCAGCAGTTCGCGTTCGTGCAGTGACAGCTCGGGGCTGTCCAGGCGCATGCTCAACTCTTCGCCCAACGCACCTTCCTGAATAAGGCTTTGCTCCAGGCGCGCGATGATTTCGGAGTTCATGCTGCGGTGATGATTGCGAGCCACCTCGGCAATGCGTTCCCGCATTCCGTCTGGCAGACGTACGACGAACTTGTCAGCCGTACGGCTGGAATAAATTGCCTGTTTCAATGGGCGCATATATTTAACCGGTTAGTTCAGGGGAGCGGTTTCTGGAATTGGCCGCAAGCGATGAGTGTTAAGACAAGGCTCACGACCAAAGTTCAACCTGAATTGCAAAGAGGCCGCATCATGCCTCAGATTTGCCAGTTCCTTGGCGTCAATTCTGTGACAAATATTGAACTGCCTAGAGGCTTAATGCCAGCACTGATTTGCATTTTTGCGGACTGGTTGGAAAACTTTTCGGCGAAGGATTTCATCCAGTAATGATCGCGCAAAGCCCGGCCGCAAAAGGGTTTTAGGGCGCACATCGTATAGCAAAGTGGCCTTTTGCCCTTGAATTTAAGACTAGTGGCAATCTGCCGATTTACTAGCACGAGGCGACATAAGGTAGGTGGGAGTCAGCGCAGTACGGGGTCGAATTTGATCCGGCGACCCACGATGAGGGTCAGCAACAGAATGCCGGCAAACACGCCGCTGGCGATAAATGCGCTGGATTGCACGTCCCGCGCGCTGGCATTCAGTCCCAGGATGGCACTGGCTAGGGTCAGGCAAAGAAACAGCCAGGCGGACTTGTTCATTGCGGCGTCCTCAGAAAACCCAGTGTTCGGCGGATGGCGCTGCTTGAGTGCCCTGGGTCAGGTGAATGTCGGATTGCGGTTTGACGGCCATCACGGCCAGTTGCGGACGCTGTTGCAAATGATGGGGCACGGGCTGGTGCAGCTGCGCGGTGTCGTCGCTAGTGTTCGATTGGAAATGGAAGGCCACCAATGCCGCCAGGGCTGCGGTGTTGAGAGCTAACAGAAGGGCGCTGTTCATAATCATGTTCTCCGCAGCAGGCATGGCCGAGTTGGTTTTATAAGGGAAGTATTGCAGAACCCGTGCCAAGGTTTTAATTCAATAAAATCAGTGACTTAAGTGTAGTTTGGTGGGCTGTTTTATTGCAATTTGCAATGCTGGCATTTTGGGGTAATGCATTTTGCACGATGGCACCAAGTGCCCGGTTCCACGGGACCAAACGGCAGCCACCCCAGTAAGCTGCGGCCTACACTCAAAAAGCCTACAGACGACATGACAAAACCCAACCCGGCCGTTAACATGCACGCCGTCCGTCGCACCGCCCCTTGGCGAGATGACGGTCATTGGTCCCAGTAGCTCAATTGGATAGAGCATCCCCCTCCTAAGGGGAAGGTTGGCCGTTCGAACCGGCCCTGGGACACCAGATCCAAAGCCCCGCACAGATTGTTCTGGCGGGGCTTTTTTGTGGGTGCTTTTCAAAGATGTGTCGAACCTTGACGCTGTTCAGGGTTCACAGCAGGTGCGCGGTGTATTTATCACGATCTATGTACCTTGCAGCCAGCCGGGCAGCGTCTGACGGTTAAGCAAAATAATCCCCGGAAACAGCATATGCCGCCTGTCCGGACCCGCCCACCCAGGACTATCATGCCGATAGCCCTGTCTCTCACCGCAAGGAGCCGCTCGGAACGCCGATGCGCCAGATCTGGAAATCTTTTCGAGCCCTTTATTTCGCCTCTTTGATGATGCTGATCGGCTCCGGCCTGCTCAGTACTTACCTGGCCTTGCGCCTGGCAGCCGACCATGTGGACAGCCTTTGGGTCGGTGCGCTGATGGCGGCCAACTACTTTGGCCTGGTGCTGGGCGGTAAGATCGGGCATCGCCTGATTGCCCGGGTCGGGCATATCCGCGCGTATGCCACCTGTGCCGGGATCGTCGGCGCGGCGGTGCTGGGGCATGGCCTGATTGACTGGCTGCCGGCGTGGATCGTACTGCGGGTCATTGTCGGCCTGGGGATGATGTGCCAGTACATGGTCATCGAGAGTTGGCTGAATGAACAGGCGGACGCCAAGCAGCGCGGTGTGGTGTTCAGCGGCTACATGATCGCCTCCTACCTGGGGCTGGTGCTGGGTCAATTGATCCTGGTGATGCACCCCCAGCTCGGCCTCGAATTGCTGATGTTGGTCGCGTTGTGCTTTGCCCTGTGCCTGGTGCCGGTGGCGATGACCCGACGGATTCACCCGGCGCCGCTGCATCCGGCGCCGATGGAGCCGCGCTTCTTTATCAAGCGGGTGCCGCAGTCGCTGAGTACGGTGCTGGGTGCGGGGTTGATCGTCGGTTCGTTCTACGGCCTGGCGCCGCTGTATGCCTCGCAGCAAGGCTTGAGTACCGAGCAGGTCGGTCTGTTCATGGGTAGCTGCATTTTTGCCGGTCTGGTGGTGCAGTGGCCGTTGGGCTGGTTGTCTGATCGCTATGATCGCGCCCTGTTGATTCGTTGTTTCGCGCTGTGCCTGGCGGTGGCGGCGTTGCCGTTGGCGGTGCTCACCCAGGTGCCGTTGGAAGTGCTGTTCGTGGCTGGGTTCGTGTGTTCCCTGGTGCAGTTCTGTCTGTATCCGCTCGCTGTGGCGTTCTCCAATGACCACGTGGAAGGTGATCGCCGCGTCTCGCTCACCGCGATGCTGCTGGTGACCTACGGCGTGGGTGCCAGTATCGGGCCGTTGCTGGCCGGTGTGGTGATGAAGCTGTTCGGCAGCCAAATGCTGTACGCGTTCTTCAGCCTGTGTGCGTTGATCCTGGTGTGGCGCATCCGGCCGAAGGCGGTGACCAATCTGCATCAGGTGGACGATGCGCCGCTGCATCACGTGGCCATGCCCGACAGCATGTCCAGTTCGCCGCTGGTGGCGGCGCTGGACCCGCGGGTCGATGAACAGGTGGTGCAAGAGCAGATGCAGACCGCTGCGCCGCAAGAGCCTGAGGTCGAGACTGAAGCCGATGCACAGCCAGCGGTTGAAGAGCCTGCCTTCGAAGGGCCACCGGAGCCCTTGGGCCCCGAAGAGCATCCCCATGACTTGAGCAGGGCACGCCCCTGAATGCAAAAACGGGCAGATCCCATCAGGATCTGCCCGTTTTTTTTGCTGCATGCGTTAAGGCTTAAAAGTCGTCGTCTTTGTCAAAACGCCGTGCTTCACGTTGCAGTTGGTACACAAATCGTTCGACCTGGCGTTGTACCAGGCCACTCATGTTGTGGAAGCGCACGCCAGCGAAGGTGGTGTTGATCTTCTCTTCGAAGTGCAGGTAACGCAGTTCGACGGAGGTGGTCATGCTGCCGAAGGGCAGGGCGGCGATAAAGCGGTCATAGACCTGGCCCAGTTGCAGGCGCTCGGAGATGTCGCCTTCAAAACGCAATTTGCAGCCAGTGGCGGAGATGTCCAGCAGCTTGCCGCTGACCGGCGCCTTGAGTTTCTCGCCGCCCAGCTCGATGTTCACCAGTTGTGCCAGCTTCAGCGCGGCGCGAAAGGCATTGCGGCGCTGGTGGTAGACCACCTCGTCCGGCATGCTGCCGGTGTAGATACGGTGGCCGTCTTTTTCACTGATGGTGTAGGTGCCGTTGCTTTCCCAGGCGACGCGCACGCCTTCGTGGAAACCTTCGATGCGAAACGGTTCGCCGCTTTCGAGGAAGCGCTCGCCATCGCGCGGAATCATTTCGTCCAGTGCCAGGGTCTTTTTGTCCCGGTCGACGTCCACCAGATAGCTTTGGAAGCGCTGGCTGCGTTCGTGGAAGGTGATGATCAGCGGGTCGTGGCTTTCTTGCAGCATCCGCAAGGTGCCGACAATTTCCAGGGGCGTAGTGAGTACCTTGGGTGGCTGCGGTGCATCTTCCGCATTAAGGGCGTTGAACACGGTTCTTCCATCTCCAGACAAAATACGACTACACGCAAGAACCGGCATTTTGCCAGTATGTGGCGCGCCTTGGATAGGGCGCGCTGTAAACCGGCGTCAGGCTTGGCTGCGGGTGCTTGGCTTGACCAGGCGTGAGGTGGAGCCTTGGGCGTTGTACAAGGCTGGAGGCTCACCGCCATGGAGTATACGCAACTGGTTGGCGGTCGTGGCTTGCTGAAGTTGGATCGACTGACCGTTGAGCAGGTTGGCTTCCTGGCATTGGGCGAGCAATTGATTGAGTTCTTTGCTCTGCGCCAGCAACTGGTCGCCGACGGAGGAGTGACTGGCCAATTGTGCGAGGCCGTCGTGGTCAGCGGGCAGGCCCAGGCTGAGGAGAATTTCACTGCGTTTCTTGCCGTGTTGTTCCAGCAGCACGATCAACGACTGCTTGCGTGCCAGGATTTCTTCCAGCAGGGGCATGTCCCGGCCATAGAGGGCCAGGGATTCTTCTTTTAGCAGCTCGAGCAAATGTTGCGTCGGCGCCAGATCATCAATGATCAGTTGAAGCAGGTTTTCGTCGTGGTGCATGGCTGGCCTTGGGGTTTAAGCGTCCAAAAGCCCGGCGCAGGCCTTTGCCTAGCGCTCGGCTTCGAAGTTAAGCAGCTTGCTGGCTACACGGTTGCTGTCGACTTTGTAGCTGCCATCGGCGATTGCTTGTTTCAATTCGGCCACGCGGGCCTTATTGACAATCGGCTGATCGCGCAGCGAGTCAGTGACCTTCTGCAACTGTTGAGCCTCATTGCTCAGGTGTACGGATTCCCCGCTTTGGCTGGCGCCAACCTGTTCTGCCTTGGCGGGCAGCGGTTGCGACTTGGCTTCTACGCTGTCCTTGGCACCGCTGGTGCGCGTAGAGCCGGGCAAAGCCTGGGTACTGTTTAAACGGCTGAAATCGATGACCATGATAAAAAAACCTCTGGGTATTTGGACGCTTGCCATGTTTTCGGCCATACCCGGACAAACTTTAGGCTCGATTGACAATAAACCTGCGCGCGCTGACGTCTGACGCACAGTGTAGAAAAAGCCGGCGCCCGATACCAGTGATCTATAAAGCCACTTCGACTTGCCCCGGGGCTGTCACCCGCGCCTTGATCACTCGATTGGAGTTGAGGTTCTTTACCCGTATCTGTTCGCTCATGCCGCCGTTGGACAGCGCTTCCCCTGGCATTTTCACCTGCAACGCACCGCTGCTCGCGGAAATAACCACCTGATCACCTTTGCGAATTACCTCGGCCTGCTCCAGATGCACCAGGGTAATGACCTGATCGGTGACCACTGGTCGGGTCAATTTCTGCCCGACGGCCTGGTCCACGGAGGTAAGGTAGCCCTGGCTGATCAGGCTGATGTCGCGTTCACGCAGTACAACATCGTCTAGACCGATGATGCCGGTGCGCTTCAGCGGGCGGGCGACCACCACCACATCGCGGAACAGTTTGACCTGCGCCGGCACGAACACCGTCCAGGGTGACGCGCCTTCGCAGCGCACTTTGACCGTCACGCGACCAATGGGCTGGGCGGGGCTTTCCAGGGTGGCTGTCAATTCCTTGTCGCACATTGGCATGCGCAAACGCGGGTCCAATGGGTTGACTTGGATTTCATAACGCCCCGGCGTCTGTGTGGTTGCCAGATAATCTTCTACAGTGAACTCAAGAAACCCCTGAGTGACGCCGATAAGTAGATCAGGCAAGGTGACGTTGTCCGCGCGGGCCGCGCTGTTGAGGCCCAGGGCGAACAATGCCAGCGAGACGCAGAGCAATCTGCTGTACCGTGGTAATTGAAGGCGTCGGGAAACTGTCGTTTTAATATCCATAGCCAATAATTAGCAAAGCTCGTGCCGTTTAGAGTTGGGTGCGCGTCGCACCCTCAAAGGTTTTAGCGTAGGAGTCTGGGCATGGCAGGAGTAATGGATTCAGTAAACCAGCGCACACAGCTGGTAGGGCAGAATCGCCTGGAGTTGTTGCTTTTTCGCCTGGATGGCAAACAGCTATATGGCATCAACGTATTCAAGGTGCGGGAGGTGCTGCAATGTCCCAAGCTGACGATCATGCCCAAGTCCAGCCCGGTGGTGTGTGGCGTCGCCAACATCCGTGGTGCGACCATCCCGATTCTTGACCTGGCCCTCGCCACTGGTTCGTCCGGTTTGCAGGACCGCGAAAGCCCGTTCGTGATCATTACCGAGTACAACACCAAGACCCAGGGGTTCCTGGTGCGCTCGGTGGAGCGCATCGTCAACATGAACTGGGAAGAGATCCATCCACCACCCAAGGGCACCGGCCGCGATCACTACCTAACGGCGGTGACGCGGGTCGATAACCAGTTGGTGGAAATCATCGACGTGGAGAAGATCCTCGCCGAAGTGGCGCCGACCTCGGAATCGATTTCGGTGGGTGTGGTCGACGCTGAAACCGCACACAAGGCAATTTCGCTGCGTGTGCTGACGGTGGACGACTCGTCGGTGGCGCGCAAACAGGTGACCCGTTGTCTGGAAACCATCGGTGTTGAGGTGGTGGCGCTCAATGACGGCCGCCAGGCCCTGGATTACCTGCGCAAGCTGGTGGATGACGGCAAGAAGCCGGAAGAAGAGTTCTTGATGATGATTTCCGACATCGAGATGCCGGAAATGGACGGATACACCCTCACGGCCGAGATCCGCAACGATCCACGCATGCAAAAATTGCATATCATCCTGCATACTTCATTGTCAGGCGTATTCAATCAGGCGATGGTCAAGAAAGTCGGTGCCGATGACTTCCTGGCCAAATTCCGCCCTGATGACCTGGCAAACCGGGTAGTCGACCGGATCAAGGCAGCAGATCACGGCTAGGGGCATTTGCCCCTGGCGGTCACACGATTTAAGAGGCGGTATCATTGTCTACGGGTAATTTGGATTTCGAACAGTTCCGGGTCTTCCTGGAAAAAGCCTGTGGCATATTGCTCGGTGAAAACAAGCAGTACCTGGTATCCAGCCGTCTCAACAAACTGATGGAACAGCAGGGCATCAAATCCCTGGGTGAGTTGGTGCAGCGTATCCAGGGCCAGCCGCGCAGCGGGCTCAAGGAAATGGTGGTCGATGCCATGACCACCAACGAAACCCTGTGGTTTCGTGATACCTACCCGTTTGAAGTGCTCAAGAGCAAAGTGCTTCCGGAGGCCATCAAGGCCAGCCCGGGCCAGCGCTTGCGCATCTGGTCGGCGGCCTGCTCCTCGGGGCAGGAACCGTATTCGATCTCGATGTCCATCGATGAGTTCGAGCGGACCAACATGGGCCAGCTCAAGGCCGGTGCGCAGATCGTCGCCACCGACTTGTCCGGCACCATGCTCACCAACTGCAAGACCGGCGAATACGACAGCCTGGCGCTGGGCCGTGGCTTGTCCCAGGAGCGCCTGCAACGTTACTTCGAGCCGAAAGGGGCAGGACGTTGGGCGGTCAAGGCGCCGATCAAGAACCGGGTGGAGTTTCGCTCGTTCAACCTGCTCGACAGCTACGCCAGCCTGGGCAAGTTCGACATGGTGTTCTGCCGCAACGTGCTGATCTACTTCTCGGCCGAAGTGAAGAAAGACATCCTGTTGCGCATCCATGGCACGCTCAAGCGTGGCGGCTATTTGTTCCTTGGTGCTTCCGAGGCGTTGAACGGTCTGCCGGATCACTACCAGATGGTGCAGTGCAGCCCTGGGATCATCTACCAGGCCAAGTAAGCATCAAAAACGTGGGAGCCAGGCTTGTGTGGGAGCTGGCTTGCCTGCGATAGCATCACCTCTGTATCACTGAAGTACCGAGGTGTCTGCATCGCAGGCAAGCCAGCTCCCACACAAACCAGCTCCCACAGTTGTTTTTGCGGCAATCCTCTCAATAGCGGCAAACCCCATTGCCGCTTTACTGGCACCACGCGGAAACCCATTGCCGCTTTTCTGGCATTGCCGCCCGGCAACTTCCCCGCAAAGCCCTGAAACACGGGCCTTCGAAGAATTGGCACACACCTTGCTATAACCCTGCTAACGAAAAGCAGGTCAGCCTAAAGGTTTCCGCCATGAGCATCAGCTTCGATAAAGCGCTCGGTATCCACGAACAAGCCCTAGGCTTCCGCGCCCAGCGTGCCGAAGTCCTGGCCAACAACATTGCCAACGCCGATACCCCGAACTACAAGGCTCGGGACCTGGACTTCTCCGCCGTGCTCGCCGCACAGCAGGACAAGAACAAGAACGGCACCTTCGCCTTGAACATGACCAACAACCGTCATATCGAAGCGCAAGGCCTGAGCAGTGGGGACGAGTCGCTGCTGTATCGCACGCCGATGCAGCCGTCGATCGACCAGAACACCGTCGACGCCCAGCTGGAGCAATCGGCCTACGCCGAGAACTCGGTGAACTTCCAGGCCAGCTTCACCCTGCTCAACAGCAAATTCAAAGGGCTGATGTCAGCCCTGCGTGGAGAGTAAGCCATGTCCCTGTCCAGTGTTTTCAATATTGCCGGTAGTGGCATGAGCGCCCAGACCACGCGTCTGAACACCGTCGCCAGTAACATCGCCAACGCCGAAACCGTGTCGTCGAGCATTGACCAGACCTACCGCGCCCGCCACCCAGTGTTCGCCACCATGTTCCAGGCCGGTCAGAACGGCGGCAGCGACTCGCTGTTCCAGGAGCAGGGTGCCGCAGGTTCCGGCGTGCAGGTGTTGGGCGTGGTCGAAGACCAGAGCAACCTCGAAGCCCGCTACGAACCCAACCACCCTGCCGCGAACGAAAAGGGTTACGTGTACTACCCCAACGTCAACGTGGTCGAGGAAATGGCTGACATGATTTCCGCCAGTCGCTCGTTCCAGACCAACGCGGAAATGATGAACACCGCCAAAACCATGATGCAAAAGGTCCTGACCCTGGGTCAGTGATAAGGGGCGCCGAATAATGGCTATCGTTGATACAACATCAACCAATACAGCGGTGCAGAACCTTTTCAACACGAAGGTCAACACTGCCACCAACAATGTTGCGAGCGCTGCCACCGCTGCCACGGGCAACCAGTCCCTGGGCAAGGATGCATTCCTGCAATTGCTGGTGACTCAGCTGAAGAACCAGAACCCGCTGTCGCCTCAGGACAACGGCGCGTTCGTGGCCCAGCTGGCGCAGTTCAGCAGCCTGGAAGGCATCAACACGCTGAACGACTCGGTGAATGCGATCTCCAGCAACTTCAGCTCGTCGCAAGCGCTGCAGGCTTCGTCGCTGGTGGGGCGTTCGATCATCACCCAGACCGACAAGGCCCTGGTGGATACGAGCAAGAGCATGACCGGTTCGGTCGCGGTGACTTCTGCGGTGGGCAACGTCTCCATCAAGATCACCGACAAAGACGGCAACGTGGTACGCACCATCGACATGGGCGCCCAGAGTGCCGGCACTTCCGACTTTATCTGGGATGGCAAGAACGAAAAGGGCGAGGTTGCTCCAGCGGGCACCTACACCTTCGCGGCCACCACCAAGAACGACAAGGGCGACGCCGTTGCCTTGAGCACTTCGCTGCCAGCCACGGTCACCAGCGTGACCCTGAGCAAGACCGGCGGCGAAATGCTGCTGAACCTGGCGGGCGGCATGGGCAGCGTCAAGCTGTCGCAAATTCAGACTATCGGTACATAGAGCCGGCTAAATACGGCAGAAAGGGAGAGAAGCATGTCTTTTAACATCGGCCTTAGCGGCCTCTATGCGGCCAACAAACAACTGGACGTGACCGGCAACAACATCGCCAACGTCGCGACCACTGGCTTCAAATCGTCCCGTGCGGAATTCGCGGACATCTACGCCGCGTCCAAACTGGGTACCGGCCAGAACAGCATCGGCAACGGGGTGAACCTGGCGGCGGTGTCCCAGCAGTTCACCCAGGGTGACGTCAACAACAGCGGCGGCGTGCTGGACATGGCGATCCAGGGCGGCGGCTTCTTCGTACAGAAGGGCAGCGACGGCTCGCTGGAATACACCCGTAGCGGCGCCTTCCGTGCCGACAAAGATGGTTACATCACCAACAACACTGGCACCTCGCGCCTGCAAGGCTATGCGGCGGATGACAATGGCAAGATCGTCAAGGGTGGCCTGGTCGACCTGCAACTGAACCTGTCGAGCCTGCCGCCAAAGGCGTCCACCAAGGTGGATTCCACCAGTAACCTGAATTCGTCGGACCTGCCGATCGACCAGACGGCACACCCGTTTGATCCTACCAAGACCGACAGCTTCAACACCCAGTACTCCACCACGCTTTACGATACCCAGGGCAACGCCCACTCGATGGTGCAGTACATGGTCAAGACGGGCTCCAACGTCTGGAAGTCCTACACCTTGATCGACGGCCGCAACCCTGACGGTACTGCCATCAGCGGTTCCGACCCATTCGGCGTGACGGCGCCTGTCGCGTCGACGCTGACCTTTGACGAAGCCGGCAAACTCAAGACTATTGTTGCGCCGAATGTCGCTGGCACCACAATGACCGTTGACGACTGGGTTCCAGGCGGCATGGTCAACGGCTTGTGGCAGAAAAACGGTGCTAAAGCCAACCCTGACGGGATCGCCGTCAACATGGGCAACATTACCCAGTACAACTCCGCCAGCTACCGTAACCCGCCGGTCACCGACGGCTACGCCACCGGCCAGATCACTGGCTTGAAAATCGACGGCAGCGGCGTACTGTTCGCCACGTTCAGCAACCAGCAGAGCAAGGCCATCGGCCAGATCTCCCTGGCCAGCTTCAACAACGAACAGGGCCTGCAGCCATCGGGCGGCACCACCTGGAGAGAGACCTTCGCATCTGGCCAGCCGGGTTACGACGCCCCGCAAACCGGCACCCTGGGTTCGATCGTGGCCAACTCCCTGGAGAACTCCAACGTCAACCTGACCAATGAGCTGGTGGACCTGATCAAGGCCCAGAGCAACTATCAGGCGAACGCCAAGACGATCTCCACCCAGAGCACCATCATGCAGACCATCATTCAGATGACGTGATGCTGACCTGTAAATGGTGAAGAAAAACCCCTCGATGAGGGGTTTTTTTTTGCAGGTATTTCTTGCATTGCACTGGCTTTTCCCCGTCAGAAGATCCGATTTTTGACGCGGTTTAAGCTGGAACGGATTACGCCCTTTTTACCACCTATGAAGCCAACAAGGATTCATCTGGGGGAGAGGGGTATATGTTTGGAGTCAACGTGCCGGCCCAGGTGTCATGGGGGGGATTAAGCGGCCATAACAATGCGGGCGGTTTTAAAAAAAGCCAGGACAAGACCGACGATACGCAGAAGGTCGATACCGATAAAGACACCGTTTCGAACCTGCTCAAGGAGTTGGAGGACGCCCAGAAGACGTCCAAGACTCAGCTCGAGCAGGACTTGCGCGACAAACTCAATGAGCTGCGAAAGAAGCTCGGCGAGGAAAAGTTCAAAGAGATCATCGAACAACTGAAGAAGAATGCTTCTGAGGCTTGGCTCGCTTTCTTGAAGGCGTTGTTCCCGGACCTGTTTCCAGACGACGGATCACCACCTCCACCGATTGATAACGGTGGGGGTGGCGGTGGCGGTGGAGGTGGCGGTGGCGGTGGTGTCAACCGAGATGACTTTGGTGGCTCGAAGCCGATGTCCAATGTAAAGCCCAGCAAGGGGGCTGGCTTCTACGACTACAAGACCAACACCGGTACACCGGGGGAGAAACCCAGTACAGAGTTCGGGGCTGGTAACATCTGGAGTGGTTTCAGGCAGGGGGGCAATGGAAGCTGTGTGACTGTTTCAGCTATCAAGGCGGCGATGATGAAGTACGGCAAGAACCCTCAGGACATCTTCGACAAGGTCATTGATACGGGCGACGGCTATAACGTCACGATGAAGGATGGCTTCAACCTTAAGTTGTCCAAAAGTGAATTGCGGGAGGCGGCAGCATATGCGGGCTTTGAGGGGGATGATCCAGAAATGCTGACCAACGCCAACTTTCTGTATGCGGCAAGTGCCAAGCGCGCGCAGATTGAGGGTAATGGTCTGGATGACAATCCCAACGATGCCAAGCGCAGCTTTCGACATGCGATGGAAAGCCTGAACAACGGTGAAATGCCCCATGAGGCGCTAGACCGCCTTGGTTTGAAAGGCCGTTACCGTCGAACATCGAGCAATGAGCTCGCGAATGGTCAACTAGGGGTGGTGGCCTACAACCTGCACTCAATGGCTGTTATTGGGGGGAACATCGAGTTGTGGGGGCAAAAAGGAGGCAGACCTCAGCAAGGAATCGCGTACGCATTGATCTGACTGCAGCGCTTAACAAAAAACCCGATAAACCCTATGCAGTCGGGGTTTATCGGGTTTATCAATCACGGGCATTCCGCCCGGGATCGCCTCAGCTTATTGGCAGGCTTCGCAATCTGGCTCGTCAATCGCGCAGGCTTTTGGCACTGGTGCCGGGCCGGCAGGGGCAGCGAGCACCGAATCATCACCGTGGTTGCCGCTGGAAACAGCGTTCAGCTTGCCGGTGTTGATGGTCGACTTCTCGGTGCTGGTCGCAGCCAGGGCACGGAGGTAGTAAGTGGTTTTCAGGCCACGGTACCACGCCATGCGGTAGGTTACGTCCAGCTTCTTGCCCGATGCGCCTGCGATGTACAGGTTCAGGGACTGGGCCTGGTCGATCCACTTCTGACGACGGCTGGCGGCGTCAACGATCCACTTGGTGTCCACTTCGAAAGCGGTCGCATAGAGCTCTTTGAGTTCTTGCGGGATGCGCTCGATCTGCTGCACGGAGCCGTCGTAGTACTTCAGGTCGTTGATCATCACCGAGTCCCACAGGCCGCGGGCCTTTAGGTCGCGAACCAGGTACGGGTTGATCACGGTGAATTCGCCCGACAGGTTCGATTTCACATACAGGTTCTGGTAGGTCGGTTCGATCGACTGCGATACGCCGGTGATGTTGGCGATGGTCGCGGTCGGCGCGATGGCCATGATGTTGGAGTTACGAATGCCTTTCTGCACGCGGGCACGTACCGGCGCCCAGTCCAGGGATTCGTTCAGGTCAACGTCGATGTACTTCTGGCCACGTTGCTCGATCAGGATCTGTTGCGAATCCAGCGGCAGGATGCCTTTGGACCACAGCGAACCCTGGAACGTCTCGTAGGCACCGCGCTCGTCGGCCAGGTCGCAGGAAGCCTGGATCGCGTAGTAGCTGACCGCTTCCATGGACTTGTCGGCGAACTCGACCGCAGCATCCGAACCGTAAGGAATGTGCTGCAGGTACAAAGCGTCCTGGAAGCCCATGATGCCCAGGCCGACCGGACGGTGCTTGAAGTTGGAGTTCTGCGCCTGTGGCACCGAGTAGTAGTTGATGTCGATCACGTTATCGAGCATGCGCACTGCGGTGTTGACGGTACGTTCCAGCTTGGCGGTGTCCAGCTTGCCGTTGACGATGTGGTTCGGCAGGTTGATCGAGCCCAGGTTGCAAACGGCGATCTCGTCCTTGTTGGTGTTCAAGGTGATCTCGGTGCACAGGTTCGAACTGTGGACCACGCCCACGTGCTGCTGCGGGCTGCGCAGGTTGCACGGGTCTTTGAAGGTCAGCCATGGGTGACCGGTTTCGAACAGCATGGACAGCATCTTGCGCCACAGGTCTTTGGCCTGGATGGTCTTGAACAGCTTGATCTTGCCTGGGTACTGGGCCAGGGCTTCGTAGTACTCGTAGCGCTCTTCGAAGGCCTTGCCGGTCAGGTCGTGCAGGTCCGGCACTTCGGATGGCGAGAACAGGGTCCACTGGCCGTCGTCGAAGACACGCTTCATGAACAGGTCAGGGATCCAGTTGGCGGTGTTCATGTCGTGGGTACGACGACGATCATCACCGGTGTTCTTGCGCAGCTCGATGAACTCTTCAATGTCCATGTGCCAGGTTTCCAGGTAGGCACACACAGCGCCTTTGCGCTTGCCGCCCTGGTTAACCGCAACGGCAGTGTCGTTCACCACTTTCAGGAACGGTACAACGCCCTGGGACTTGCCGTTGGTGCCCTTGATGTACGAACCCAGCGCACGCACCGGTGTCCAGTCGTTGCCCAGGCCGCCGGCGAATTTGGACAACATGGCGTTGTCGTGGATCGCGTGGTAGATGCCCGACAGGTCATCCGGCACGGTGGTCAGGTAGCAGCTGGACAGCTGTGGACGCAGGGTGCCGGCGTTGAACAAGGTCGGGGTCGACGACATGTAGTCGAAGGACGACAGCAGGTTGTAGAACTCGATGGCACGGTCTTCTTTGTGCTTCTCTTCGATCGCCAGGCCCATGGCCACGCGCATGAAGAACACTTGTGGCAGTTCGAAGCGGATACCGTCCTTGTGGATGAAGTAACGGTCGTACAGGGTTTGCAGGCCCAGGTAGGTGAACTGCTGGTCACGCTCGTGGTTGATCGCCTTGCCGAGTTTTTCCAGGTCGAAGCTGGCCAGGACCGGGTTGAGCAATTCGAATTCGATACCCTTGGCGATGTAGGCCGGCAGGGCCTTGGCGTACAGGTCGGCCATCTCGTGGTGGGTCGCGCTGTCGGCCACGCCGAGGAAGCCCAGGCCTTCGGCACGCAGGGTGTCCATCAGCAGGCGCGCGGTCACGAACGAGTAGTTCGGCTCACGTTCAACCAGGGTACGGGCGGTCATCACCAGGGCGGTGTTGACGTCGGTCAGGGCTACGCCGTCGTACAGGTTCTTCAGGGTTTCGCGCTGGATCAGGTCACCGTCGACTTCTTCCAGGCCTTCGCAGGCCTCGGTCACGATGGTGTTCAGGCGGCCCAGGTCCAGCGGTGCAAACGTGCCGTCGGCCAGGGTGATGCGGATCGATGGGTGAGCTTGTACCGCGGCGTCTTCGGCCGGGGTGCGGACAGCGCGTTCCTTGGAGCGGGCGTCACGGTAGATCACGTAGTCGCGGGCGACTTTCTGTTCGCCGGCACGCATCAGGGCCAGTTCGACCTGGTCCTGGATTTCTTCGATATGGATGGTGCCGCCCGACGGCATGCGACGCTTGAAGGTCGCGGTGACTTGTTCGGTCAGGCGGGCAACGGTGTCGTGGATGCGCGACGAGGCAGCAGCGGTGCCGCCTTCAACTGCAAGGAACGCTTTGGTGATGGCGACGGTGATTTTGTCATCGGTGTAAGGAACGACAGTGCCGTTACGCTTGATCACGCGCAATTGGCCTGGTGCAGTGGCGGACAGATCCTGGTTCGAATCAGCGGCCTGCGGCACGGAGCCTTGCGGGTTCTCGCGAGTTGTGTCGGTTTGCATGGGGGGTTGTCTCCGCGTTCTATATTTGATTGCGAGTGCCAGGCTTTTCCTGCAACACCCGTACCGTTTTCCATATCGGGGATGGGAAACAGCTGCCATCCGCGTGAGCGGTTTGGTCTACTGAAAAATCGGTTGGTTCCCTACTGCGCTAGCAATAAAACCCTTGAATATCGAACCACTTGTGTGGTTGGGCGCTTTGCGCAAAAACCCTACATATAGGGTCTGCTGTGTCGCCGAGGTACAAGATAATGCGTTTCGGAAGGGTTGGCAACGCAGTAACCTGTGGATAACGCTGTGGGTAAAATGTGTATGAAAGGCTGAATGTGTGTGTAGGCCGCATTACTGCTGCGTTGCACCGTTTGTCATGAAATATTTCCGACCTAAAACAGCTGGGCCGTTTTCGAAGGGCGCGAACCCTATCACAAAATATCGCGATCACCGAATGGATTTCCCGCCTTGTGCTACAGGCCGTGAGCATGGCTACAATCGGCTTTTGTTATGCCTCTGAAACATGACAAACAGGGTATGACCGATGGAAATCAAACTGTGGGAGCGGGCTTGCCCGCGAAGGCGATGTATCAGCAACAGATTCGGTGACTGACACTGCGCTTTCGCGGGCAAGCCCGCTCCCACATGCAGATATCCCTGGGTAAGAAGAATGTCTAATAACAACGAGGACCGCCCGTGGAGCAAGAAGCCTGGCAGATACTGATCGTCGAGGACGACGAGCGATTGGCCGAGTTGACCCGTGATTACCTGGAAAGCAACGGCCTGCGCGTATCGGTGGAAAGCGACGGTGCCCTGGCCGCGGCGCGTATCGTTGCCGAACAACCTGACCTGGTGATCCTCGACCTCATGCTCCCCGGCGAAGACGGCCTGAGCATCTGCCGTAAGGTGCGTGAGCGCTACGACGGCGTGATCCTGATGCTCACCGCGCGTACCGACGACATGGACCAGGTGCTCGGCCTGGACATGGGCGCCGACGACTACGTGTGCAAACCCGTGCGTCCACGCCTCTTGTTGGCGCGCATCCAGGCCCTGCTGCGGCGCAGCGAACCGGCCGAAGCGGCCATCGTCGAAAACCAGCGCCGCCTGCAATTCGGCCCGTTGGTGGTGGACAACGCCCTGCGCGAAGCCTGGCTGCATGACGGCGGCATCGAGCTGACCAGCGCCGAATTCGACCTGTTATGGCTATTGGTGGCGAATGCCGGGCGCATTCTGTCTCGCGAAGAAATCTTTATCGCCCTGCGCGGCATCGGCTACGACGGCCAGGACCGCTCCATAGATGTGCGTATCTCGCGCATCCGCCCGAAAATAGGCGATGACCCGATCCACCCGCGCCTGATCAAGACCATCCGCAGCAAAGGCTATCTGTTCGTCCCCGAAGCCGCTGCCGATATGCCGCTGTGAACTCGATCTTCCTGCGCATCTACGGCGGCATGTGCGCGGCGCTGATCCTGGTGGCGCTGCTCGGCGTACTCGCCCTGCACCTGCTCAACGAAGTGCGCAGCGGCCAGTACCGCGAGCGCCTGGCCCACGGCACGTTCGCCCTGATGGGCGATAACCTGCAACCCATGAGCGCCATCGAGCGCCAGCGCGCCCTGGCGGTGTGGGAGCGCTTGCTCGGTATTCCCCTGGAGTTGCGCAGCCTCAGCGACGCGCAGTTGGACCTCAGCCAACGCAATCGCCTGCAGCGCGGCCAGGTGCTGGTGCAGCAGACCGGCCCCCATGCGGCGCGCGTGTTGCGCCTGGTCAGCGAGCGCGAATCCCTGGTACTGACCGGCGAAGTGCAGCAGATCAGCGAGCAATTGGCCCGGGCGACCATTTACCTGCTGGCCGACGAACTGGTGCGTTTTCCGGTCGCCGAACAGCCGCAACGCCTGGCGGACATAAAGGAAGCCAAGGGTTTTGGCTTCGAGATGCACCTGATGGCCCTTGACCAGACCGATATGGACGACGACCAGCGCCGCCGCGTATCGGAAGGCGATACGGTGATGGCCCTTGGCAAGGGCGGTGATTCGATCCGCGTGTTCGCCGGCATGGTTGGTACGCCGTGGGTGTTGGAAATCGGCCCGCTGTATCAGATGAACCCGTACCCGGCGCAATGGCTGATCCTGATCGCGTTGATCGGCCTGACCCTGATCGGTTTGATCGTCTATCTATTGGTGCGCCAGTTGGAGCGCCGCTTGCGCGGCCTGGAAGCCGCCGCCACACGGATCGCCAAAGGCAGCCTGGAGGTGCGCGTGCCGGCCCGTGGCGCCGACTCGGTGGGGCGCCTGGCTGCCGCCTTTAATGGCATGGCCGAGCACTTGCAGCAATTGCTGGCGATCCAGCGCGAACTGGTGCGCGCGGTGTCCCACGAACTGCGCACCCCGGTGGCGCGCCTGCGCTTCGGCCTGGAGATGGTGGGCGATGCCACCACGCCCGAGGCTCGACACAAATACCTGGAGGGCATGGACAGTGACATCCAGGATCTCGATGGCCTGGTCGATGAAATGCTCACCTATGCCCGCCTGGAACAGGGCGCGCCGGAGCTGAATTTCCAGCGTGTCGACCTCAACGCCTTGCTCGATCAGGTGATCGGCGAATTATCGCCACTGCGCCCGCAAGTCTCGGTCGCCCGTGGCATTTGCCTGTCCTCGGCGCATTGGGACGACGCCTGGGTCGACGCCGAGCCGCGCTACCTGCACCGCGCCCTGCAAAACCTGGTGAGCAACGCCATGCGTCACGCCCAGGGGCAGGTGCTGATCAGTTACCAGGTGGGCCAGGTGCGTTGCCGCATCGATGTGGAGGATGACGGACCGGGTGTGCCGGAAAGCGCCTGGGAGCGCATCTTCACGCCGTTCCTGCGCTTGGATGACAGCCGCACCCGTGCTTCCGGTGGGCATGGGCTGGGGTTGTCGATCGTGCGGCGGATCATCTACTGGCATGGCGGGCGGGCGTTGATCGGCAAGAGCAACAACCTGGGTGGGGCTTGTTTCAGCTTGAGTTGGCCCAGGGATCAGGAGAAACCTTGAGGCCGCTTTCGCGAGCAAGCCCGCTCCCACACTCGACCGAGTTCCAGCAGGGGAATGCATTCAAATGTGGGAGCGGGCTTGCTCGCGAAAGCGGTCTATCAGGCGCCGACCGCCACCAGGCTCAACAACTGCCCATCCGCCAGTACAAACTGCCCCACCAACTCCTTGCCATAACACCACTCGCTGGACAGGTCCGTCAGCAAGCGTAACCGCACAGCCCCTGACTCATCCCACTGCACCACCTCAGCGTGTTCAAAATAAAAGCGCTTCTGCACAATCGGATACAGCGCCTTGAACAAGCTCTCCTTGGCCGAAAACGTTAGCGTCACCAGCAACGCAACCTGCTCGCGCGGCACATGCGCCATGCGCTTGAGTTCATCGGCGGTGAGGATTTCGCCCGCCAGCCGTTCGGCGCGCTCCAGCGGCATCACGTTCTCCAGGTCCATCCCCAGCCCGCGCCACTGCGCCTTGTGCCCGACAATCGCTGCGGCATGCCCGGTGCTGTGGGTGATGGAGCCGCTGATATGCCCAGGCCACACGGGGGCACGGTCTTCGCCGATGGCCGGGATGCAATCGAGCTGATCCAGCTGCTGCAACGCGGCACGGGCGCACAAGCGGCCGGCAAGGAACTCGGCCTGGCGCTTGGCCACTGAGCGCTGGATGCTCGGCGGTGGCGGCACGGCGCTGCGCTGGAAATCGCCCTCGGCCAGTAAGGTCGGGTCGAAGCGAGTGCTGAGCAATACCGTGCCCGGCAAGGGTTCGGGCAGCGACCAATGGGCGTCGAGTGGGGTGCAGCAAGCGGGTAAAGGAGTCATGGGCGGTATTCTGCCGAGTTGGCGGGCCAGAGGATAGCCCGCTGTTCAGGGGGAGTTCAGGGGCGCCTGCGTAGTCTGGCCCTACAGCCAAACGCATAGAGGTAAGCACCATGACTGCGATCAAAAAGCTGATGTTGGCGTTAACCATGCTCAGCGCCACCGCCGGGGCCCAGGCCTCGGATGCGGCCTTTGCTGCATTCGGTAGCGAAAAAACCAAGAAATCCAGCACGCTGATCCAGCGTGTCAGCTTTGAAGATGCGGGCAGCCAGCCTACGCCGTGGGGCCAGGCCCTGGGCTTGACCGCCGCGCAACCGGCCTACCGTGCCGGCTACGCACACCTGACGGGCCACTACAATGGCACTAAACTGCGCCCGCAAGACTTGCAGGGCCGCTATGATGTCCCTCTGTCGGACAGTTGATTTGCCTTGGAGAGCCTTATGAAATTGCTGGTGGTGGAAGATGAGGCGCTGCTGCGCCATCACCTGTTGACCCGCCTGACCGACAGCGGGCATGTGGTCGAGGCCGTGGCCAATGCCGAAGAAGCGCTGTACCAGACCGGCCAATTCAACCATGACCTGGCGATCATTGACCTGGGCCTGCCCGGCATGGGCGGCCTGGATCTGATCCGCCAACTGCGTACCCAGGCCAAGACCTTCCCGATCCTGATCCTCACCGCCCGTGGCAACTGGCAGGACAAGGTCGAAGGCCTGGCCGCCGGGGCCGACGACTATGTGGTCAAACCGTTCCAGTTCGAAGAGCTGGAAGCGCGGATGAACGCCTTGCTGCGCCGCTCCAGCGGGTTCACCCAGTCGACCATCGTCGCCGGGCCCTTGTTGCTGGACCTCAATCGCAAGCAAGCGTCCCTCGATGAACAGCCGTTGGCGTTGACCGCGTACGAGTATCGGATTCTCGAATACCTCATGCGTCACCATCAGCAAGTGGTCGCCAAGGACCGCCTGATGGAACAACTCTATCCGGATGACGACGAGCGCGATCCGAACGTGATCGAAGTGCTGGTCGGCCGCCTGCGCCGCAAGCTGGAAGGCCCGGGCGGGTTCAAGCCGATCGACACCGTGCGTGGCCTGGGCTACCTGTTCAATGAGCGCTGCCTTTGATTCGCTCGCTGCGCGTGCGCCTGATGCTGGCGGCCGCCACCCTGGCCGTGCTGTTTATGCTCGGTTTGCTGCCGGCGATGCAAGGCGCGTTCAGCCTGGCGTTGCAGGATTCCATCGAGCAGCGCTTGGCGTCGGATGTCACCACCCTGATTTCCGCCGCCCGTGTGGAAAACAACCGCCTGCTGATGCCGGCGCAGTTGCCGGACGAGCGCTTCAACCTCACCGATAGCCGCCTGCTCGGCTATATCTACGACCGTGAGGGCCACCTGGTGTGGCGCTCGCGGGCGACCAAAGAGGAGAACATCAACTACAAGCCGCGCTACGACGGGCGCGGCAATGAGTTTGCGCGGATTCGCGAGGCCAATGGCCAGGAGTTCTTTGTCTATGACGTCGAGGTCAAGTTGCTCGGTGGCAAGAGTGCGGCGTTCAGTATCGTCGCCCTGCAACCGGTGCGTGAATACCAGCTGACCCTCGAAGGCCTGCGCGAAAACCTCTACCTGGGTTTCGGCGCGGCCTTGCTGGTGCTGCTCACGCTATTGTGGTTGGGCCTGACCTGGGGCCTGCAAGCCTTGCGACGCTTGAGCCAGGAACTGGACCAGATCGAAGGCGGCACCCGTGAAAGCCTTACCGAAGAACACCCCCGCGAACTGCTGCGTCTTACCGGTTCCCTCAACCGCTTGCTGGCCAGCGAGCGCGAGCAGCGGGCGCGCTACCGCGATTCCCTCGACGACCTGGCCCACAGCCTGAAAACCCCGCTCGCTGTGCTGCAGGGCGTGAGCGAAGACATGGCCCAGCGCCCGGAAGACCGCGACCAGGCCTGGGTGCTGCAATCGCAGATCGAACGCATGAGCCAGCAGATCAGCTACCAACTGCAGCGCGCCAGCCTGCGCAAAAGCGGCCTGGTGCGCCATCAGGTCCGTCTGGAACCGGTGCTGCAAAGCCTGTGCGACACCCTGGACAAGGTCTACCGCGACAAGCGCGTCAGCGTGTCCTTCGATTTGCCGGACGAGTGCTATGTGCCGATCGAGAAGGGCGCCTTGCTTGAACTGCTCGGCAACCTGCTGGAAAACGCCTACCGCCTGTGTGTACGCCAAGTGCGTATCCGCCTGGTGGAAAGCCTCGAAGGCATCGAGTTGTGTGTCGAGGATGACGGGCCGGGCGTGCCGCCGGATCAGCGTGCACGGATTCTGCAACGGGGTGAGCGGCTGGACCGCCAGCATCCGGGGCAGGGGATCGGGTTGGCGGTGGTCAAGGACATCATTGAGAGCTACGGTGCGCGGCTGACCTTGGGGGATTCGCCGTTGGGTGGGGCTGCTTTCAAGATCCACTTTCCGGCTGTTTGATCTTTATTGGTCATGCTGGCCTCTTCGCGAGCAAGCCCGCTCCCACATTCGACCAAGTTCCAACGTTGGAATGCAATCAAGTGTGGGAGCGGGCTTGCTCGCGAAGACGCCAGTACAAGCAACACACCTCTAACTCTCCTGCGCCCGGTAAGCCCCTGGCGTCACCCCCGTCCACTTCTTGAACGCCCGGTGAAACGCCGACGGCTCGGAAAACCCCAGCTGCTCGGCAATCTGCTGCAACGACAAATCCGCCCGTCCCAGGTGATAGATGGCGATGTCCCGCCGCAGCTCATCCTTGAGTGCCTGAAAGCTGGTGCCCTCTTCGCGCAGGTGCCGCCGCAGTGTCTGCGGGCTGATGTGCAGGTGCTGGGCAACCGCTTCCAGGTCCGGCCAGGGCGTGCGGTCGCGGCTGAGCAAGCGGCGCAGTTGGCTGCTGAGGCTGTCGCCTTCGTCCGGGCGTGACAGCAAGTCGGCAGGCGAGCGTTCGAGGAAGTGCTTGAGCGTGCGCTCGTCCTGCAACAGCGGCAGGCTCAGGTAGCGCGCGGGAAACACCAGGCTGCTGTGCGGCGCGCCGAACACTAGGGGGCAGGGGAACAGCAGGTCGTACTCTCCGGCATGGGCTGGCCTCGGGTAGCTGAAGGTGGCCTGGTTCAGTCGGATGCGCTGCCCGATCAGCCAACTGCCGAGGCGATGCCAGATCACCAGCAGGCATTCGCTGAGGAAGTGATCCGGGTCCCACAGCTGTGAGTCGTCCAGGCTCAAGCGGGCCATGTCGCCTTCGCGTGTCAGCTGCCAGCGCGGGCCCTGTGGGAATAGGCTATAAAATAATAAGCCGCGTTCCAGCGCCTTCTCCAGGGTGCGGCAGTGGATCAGCGCGTGGCACATCATGGCGAAGGTGCCGCGCTTGCTCGGGCCTTCGGCAA
Organism: Pseudomonas sp. FP2335; assembly: GCF_030687535.1. Taxonomy (NCBI): domain Bacteria; kingdom Pseudomonadati; phylum Pseudomonadota; class Gammaproteobacteria; order Pseudomonadales; family Pseudomonadaceae; genus Pseudomonas; species Pseudomonas sp. FP2335. The sequence goes on along the minus strand of NZ_CP117437.1, from coordinate 4,588,258 downwards.
AGCCCAGGTATTCGTCATCCAGCCCCAGCCAGAGCATTTGCAGTAGCCGGGTAAATTGCTCCGGGGCAAGGCGGGCGCGCGGTTCGCTCAGCAGTTCGGGGGTGATGCCCAGTTGTTGCAGCAGGCCCGAATAGTCGTAACCCGCCCGGCGCGCACCGCCGAGGGCTGCTCGGGCGTAATGACTGGCGATGGTACGTTCACGCATGCGAAGGCCTCGTCCATGGAATGGCGGATGGTAGCCAGCCGGGGGGAGGGCGACAAGGCGGATATCCGCCAAATTGTAGGACGTGATTGGACGAGTGGGCGGAAATCCGCCACCTGATTCGGCGCGCTGGAGGGCGCCTGAAAAGCCTCAGCCCTGATGTCTAAAGGCCTTCAGGGTTTTTCAGAGAAGTGGCACGACGTTTGCGATATAGATTACAGCGCAGGCCGCTCCGACAGGCCTCGCAAACAACAAATCCCTCCAGTGCAGGAGGGTTCGCAATTCAAGTGTCGTGGGCAATGGCGGATCTTTGCCACACGGGACGATTGAGGAATTTTGCAATGACGACTCGTCAGCCAATCTACAAATCCCTGTATTTCCAGGTGATCGTTGCAATCGTTATCGGTATTTTGCTCGGTCACTTCTATCCGGATACCGGCGTGGCCCTCAAGCCATTGGGTGACGGGTTCATCAAACTGATCAAAATGGTCATCGCCCCGATCATCTTCTGTACCGTTGTCAGCGGCATCGCTGGCATGCAAAGCATGAAATCGGTCGGCAAGACTGGCGGCTACGCGCTGCTGTACTTCGAAATCGTTTCGACCATCGCGCTGCTGATCGGCCTGGTCGTGGTCAACGTTGTGCAACCGGGCGCCGGCATGCACATCGACGTGGCTACCCTGGACGCTTCGAAAGTCGCGGCCTACGTGACTGCCGGTAAAGACCAGAGCATCGTTGGCTTTATCCTCAACGTTATCCCGAACACCATCGTCGGCGCCTTCGCCAACGGCGACATCCTGCAAGTGCTGATGTTCTCGGTGATCTTCGGTTTCGCCCTGCACCGCCTGGGTGCCTACGGCAAGCCGGTACTGGACTTCATCGATCGCTTCGCCCACGTGATGTTCAACATCATCAACATGATCATGAAGCTCGCGCCAATCGGTGCCCTGGGCGCCATGGCGTTCACCATCGGTGCCTATGGCGTAGGTTCCCTGGTGCAACTGGGCCAGCTGATGATCTGCTTCTACATCACCTGCGTGCTGTTCGTGCTGGTGGTGCTGGGCGCTATCTGCCGCGCTCACGGTTTCAGCGTGATCAAGCTGATCCGCTACATCCGTGAAGAGCTGCTGATCGTTCTGGGTACTTCGTCTTCCGAATCCGCACTGCCACGCATGCTGATCAAGATGGAGCGTCTGGGCGCGAAGAAATCCGTAGTAGGCCTGGTGATCCCGACTGGCTACTCCTTCAACCTCGACGGTACGTCGATCTACCTGACCATGGCGGCCGTGTTCATCGCCCAGGCGACCGACACCCACATGGACATCACCCACCAGATCACGCTGCTGCTTGTGCTGCTGCTGTCCTCCAAAGGCGCTGCGGGCGTGACCGGTTCGGGCTTCATCGTACTGGCTGCAACCCTGTCGGCCGTAGGCCACCTGCCGGTTGCCGGCTTGGCGCTGATCCTGGGTATCGACCGCTTCATGTCTGAAGCCCGCGCCCTGACCAACCTGGTTGGTAACGCAGTGGCCACCCTGGTTGTGGCCAAGTGGGTCAAGGAACTGGACACCGACAAGCTGCAAAGCGAGCTGGCGTCCGGCGGTACCGGTATCTCGGAAACCCGCGAACTGGATGACCTGGGCGTGGCCGAAGGCCCTGCACCTACCGTCAAGTAAGCTGCTGCCGGCGTGAACTGACGCCGACCGCGATACACAAACGCCCCGACCTGTTCGGGGCGTTTGCGTTTCTGGTTTACAGTGGGTGAATCTGTTTGCCGTTGTAAAGCTTGCTGGAGGTTTGATGGACAGCGTTGACCTGAATGTCCTGCGCAGCGTGCTCGAATGGCGTCGCGCCGGGCAGCGTGTGGTGTTGTACAGCGTCGTGCAGACCTGGGGCAGTGCGCCACGGCCGCCGGGGGCAATGTTGGCCTTGCGTGGTGATGGTGTGGTGATCGGCTCGGTGTCTGGCGGTTGCATCGAGGATGACCTGATCGCGCGGCTGCAAGACGGTCGCTTGCCGGCCGATGGGCCGCCGGTGCAGTTGGTGACTTACGGTGTCACCCGCGATGAGGCGGCGCGTTTTGGCTTGCCGTGCGGCGGCACCCTGCGCCTGACCGAGGAGCGTGTTGATGAGTGGGAGTGGGTGTCGCAATTGCTGGAGCGCTGCGAGGCCCACCAGATTGTCGCCCGTGAACTTAACCTGGCGAGCGGCGAGGTGACACTGAGCGAGGCGAACAAGACCGATGCGGTGACCTTCGACGGCGAGCGCCTGCGTGCGATTTACGGTCCGCGTTGGCGCCTGTTGCTGATCGGCGCCGGCCAACTGTCGCGCTACGTGGCGCAAATGGCGCGGCTGCTGGATTTCGAGGTACTGATCTGCGACCCGCGGGAAGAGTTCGTCTACGGCTGGGAGCAGCAGCACGGCCGTTTCGTGCCGGGCATGCCGGACGAAGCGGTGTTGAATATCCACACCGATGAACGTACGGCCATCGTCTGCCTTACCCATGACCCGCGCCTGGATGACATGGCGTTGCTGACGGCGTTGAATTCACCGGCGTTCTACATTGGCGCCCTGGGCTCGCGGGTCAATACGCAGAAGCGCCGGGAAACCTTGGCGGCGCTGGGGTTGTCGGCAGAGGCGATTGCGCGTTTGCATGGGCCGATTGGTTTGTATATCGGCAGCCATACACCGGCGGAAATCGCGCTATCGCTGCTGGCGGAAATTGTCGCGATCAAAAATGGCGTGGTGTCGTGACGGTCACTGCGCTTGTATTGGCGGCAGGGCAGGGCAGACGGTTCCGCGCTGAAGCGGGCGATGCCCAGGACAAACTGTTGGCCGCCTGCATGGGCCTGGATGGCGTGATGCGACCGGTGATCGAGCAGGTGCTGCTGAACCTGCCGGCGAGCATTGTACGGCGCTGGGTGGTGACTTCATCGGGGCGGGATGAGGTGGTTCGTCTGGCCAGGGCGTATGGCTGTGAGGTGTTGTTGCTGGAGTCTGCAGGTATGGGCGACAGCCTTGCGGCGGCGGTTGCGGCCAGTGGTTCGGCTGACGGTTGGCTGGTGGTGCTGGGGGATATGCCGTTTATTCAGCCTGCGAGTATTGAGCGGGTGGTGGAGGGGCTGGAGGTGGATGGCATTCGTGTGCCGGTGCAGAGCGGGCGGTATGGGCATCCTGTGGCGTTTGGGGCCGCGTTTGGGCCGCAGTTGATGGCGCTGAGCGGTGATCGTGGAGGGCGGGCGTTGTTTGTGTCGGCATCGGTGCAGGAGGTGCTGGTGGACGACCCGGGGGTGCTTTGGGATGTCGACTTGCCGCAACTCTTGAGCTTCACACCACCTCGCTCGGATTGAACTGCATGGCAAATTGGAAGCATCAAAAAGCCCCGCCTGATCACTCAGGCGGGGCTTTTTAGTCGCTGCTGGAATCAGGCGAGAGGTTTGCTCTCGTGTTCTGCTTCCTGTGCAGCGGCAGCGGCAGCGGCAGCGGCGGCTGCTTCAGCTTCCTTGCGACGACGACGCACTTCACGTGGGTCGTTCGGCGCACGGCCGTTTTCGGTCAAGGCGCTGGCCGGGGCTGCTTCAACCACCGGAGCGGCGACTTCGGCAACCACTGGCGCTTCAACCACGGGTGCAGGCTCGACAACCGGTGCTGGCTCAGCCACTGGAGCAGGTTCTGCAACCACGACAGCTTCGGCAACCGGAGCCGGCGCTTCTTCTACCACAGGGGCAGGCGCTGGCGCTTCAACCGGGGCGGCTGGCTCGGCGGTCCACTGGAAGGCGGTCTGTTCTTCACGAACTTCACGAACTTCCGGGGCGGCTTCGACAACGGGTGCTTCAACCACGGCTTCAACCACTGGCTGAGGCTCAACGACCGGTGCCGCTTCTACCGCAATCACTTCGACTTCTGGCTGGGCTTCGTGAACCGGTGCCAGTTCGACTTGCGCAACAACCGGCGCTTCGACTGGTGTGGTTGCTTCTACAACCGGCGCTTCGGCAACAGGCACTTCAACAGCCGGCGCTTCTACCACTGGGGTTTCGGCGACGGGTGCTTCAACTGCGGCGGTTTCTTCGACAGCAGCGGTCGCACGTTCAGCCTGCTCGTGGGCCTGGGCTTCAGCCGATGCGCTGATGACCGAGCTGGCAACGGCCGCGGTCACGGCCAGGCCGGCAGCCAGTTCGGTGCCAGTGGCTGCTTCTGCGTTCTCGCCGGCTTCTTCCGAGCCTTCGATCACGTTGCCGTTGGCGTCACGTTGACGCTCACGACGGTTGCTGCGACGACGCTGGCCACGGGAGCGGCGGCGTGGGCGATCGCCTTCGGCGCCGTCCTGACCGTCTTCCTGCGACTGCTCTTCAGCGCTCAGTACTTCTTCGTCTTCGCTGGCAGCGGCGGCCTGTTCGGCACGTGGCTGACGCTCTTCACGCGGTGGGCGTGGCTGACGTTCTTCACGTGGCGCACGCTCTTCTCGTGGCTGGCGAGCCGGGCGCTCTTCAGCAACAGCGGCGGCACCAGCAGCGGCGACGGCAGGTGCTGCGTCCAGCGGTTCACGCAGTTCACGCACGCGTTCTTCACGCTCGCCACGTGGCTTGCGATCTTCACGTGGGGCACGTGGGGTGCGTGGTGCGCGTTCTTCACGCGGTGCACGCTCTTCGCGGGCTACGGTTGGAGTCTCTTCACGGGCTTCGCGAGGAGCACGCTCTTCACGTGGTGCGCGCTCTTCACGCGGTGCACGTTCTTCGCGTGGCTTGCGCTCTTCGTCACGGCGGCCGTTGCGGTTACGGCTCTGCTGGCGACCGTTGCGACGTTCTTCGTTGCGCGCCGGGCGCTCGGCCGCTGGTTTTTCAACCACAACCGGAGCAGCAGGTTCTTCCTTGGTAGCAAACAGGCTGACCAGCGACTTCACCAGGCCCTTGAACAGGCTTGGCTCAGGCAGGGCGGCCGGTGCGGCAACCGGAGCGGCGGCTTCAACCGGGACCGGTGCGTTGGCACGGGCTGGCGCGGTCTTGACGGCGGCTTCCTGGCGAACCAGGGTGCGGGTCGCAGCGGCTGGCTGGACTTCTTCCACTTCGGCAGCAGCAGCGGCGATTTCGTAGCTGGACTGGCCGCTGTGGGCTTCCGGGCTGTCATCACGCAGGCGCTGCACTTCGAAGTGCGGCGTTTCGAGGTGATCGTTCGGCAGGATGACGATACGGGCACGGGTGCGCAGTTCGATCTTGGTGATCGAGTTGCGTTTTTCGTTGAGCAGGAACGCGGCAACCGGGATCGGCACTTGCGCGCGGACTTCGGCGGTGCGGTCTTTCAGGGCTTCTTCTTCGATCAGGCGCAGGATTGCCAGGGACAGCGATTCAACATCACGGATGATGCCGGTGCCGTTGCAACGCGGGCAGACGATGCCGCTGCTCTCGCCCAGGGATGGACGCAGGCGCTGACGGGACATTTCCAGCAGGCCGAAGCGCGAGATGCGGCCGACTTGCACGCGGGCACGGTCAGCTTCCAGGCATTCGCGGACTTTCTCTTCCACGGCGCGCTGGTTTTTGGCTGGGGTCATGTCGATGAAGTCGATCACGATCAGGCCGCCGATGTCACGCAGGCGCAGCTGGCGGGCGATTTCTTCAGCCGCTTCCAGGTTGGTCTGCAGGGCGGTTTCTTCGATGTCGCTGCCTTTCGTTGCGCGCGCCGAGTTGATGTCGATGGACACCAGGGCTTCGGTCGGGTCGATCACGATGGAGCCACCGGAAGGCAGTTCGACTACGCGCTGGAAGGCGGTCTCGATCTGGCTTTCGATCTGGAAACGGTTGAACAGCGGCACGCTGTCTTCGTACAGCTTGATCTTGCTGGCGTACTGCGGCATCACCTGGCGGATGAAGGTCAGGGCTTCGTCCTGGGCTTCAACGCTGTCGATCAGCACTTCGCCGATGTCCTGGCGCAGGTAGTCGCGGATGGCGCGGATGATCACGTTGCTTTCCTGGTAGATCAGGAATGGCGCGGAACGATCCAGGGACGCTTCTTTGATGGCGGTCCACAGTTGCAGCAGGTAGTCGAGGTCCCACTGCATTTCTTCGCTGCTGCGGCCAAGACCGGCGGTGCGAACGATCAGGCCCATGTCGGCCGGTGCAACCAGGCCGTTCAGCGCTTCACGCAGTTCGTTGCGCTCTTCGCCTTCGATGCGACGGGAAATGCCGCCGGCACGTGGGTTGTTCGGCATCAGGACCAGGTAACGGCCAGCCAGGCTGATGAAGGTGGTCAGGGCTGCGCCCTTGTTGCCACGTTCTTCTTTTTCCACCTGGACGATGACTTCCTGGCCTTCGCTCAGGACGTCCTTGATGTTCACGCGGCCTTCAGGGGCTTTCTTGAAGTATTCGCGGGAGATTTCTTTGAGTGGCAGGAAGCCGTGGCGCTCGGAGCCGAAATCGACAAAGGCAGCCTCAAGGCTTGGTTCGATGCGAGTAATACGGCCTTTATAGATGTTGGCCTTCTTTTGCTCGCGTGCACCGGATTCGATGTCCAGGTCGTAGAGGCGTTGGCCATCTACCAGTGCAACACGCAACTCTTCGGGTTGAGTTGCGTTAATCAGCATTCTTTTCATGTTGTACCGTCGGTTTCCGGGCTGCCGGAAACGGCGTTCGGCACACACGACTTCTCACGGTCGGTGTCAGGTGCGTCAAGAGTGGTTGGCCACTCCAGTGTCCAGCGACATCTGCCCAAAGGGGGCAAAGGCGCGACGGACGCGTCCTGCTTGTTTGCTGTGGTGACCAAGGCACCACTTCAACAAAAGCTAAGGTCAGGAGGAGGAATCAACCGGCGACTGTGGACGAGATGAAGCGTCTAAATATAAGCCTAGTGCTACACGGTCCGACGGTTGTGCATCTCCACCCTACACGTATCCCTGATAATTCGGGTGCTGCCGCGCGCAGAATCCGCAGCGGGTTGGCATTTACCGTGTTTTCCAATGGGGAGAACACGCTCATGGCTAAACAAGACTAGGTGTGGGCGACTGCGCTCTCACTCAGCTCTTAACAGGCGTTGTTTCCGAAGCATTCGCCATGGTCTGGCCCAAGACTGACTGCACTTTGTGAACTGGCCGTAAATATCGGCGCAAAACGCGAGTATTCACTCTGCTTTCTGCACTCGCTTCAGGCCTCATGTCACCTGCGCTCGTTACAATCCTGAGCCTTCCAAGGTGGCGAAAGCCCCGTAGGACGGCCTCGCGTCCTGATGAATTGCGATGGTCAGGGCCGGCTGTATGCCGCATGTCCTCTGGCCAGGCCGCTTTTGGCGGCGTTCGCGACTATAGCAGCAATGATTAAGTGCTTCAATTCCATAAAAAATTGTTATCATCGCCGCCATGACGACTACCGCCCCCCAGACCCCCAGCGTCCAGCTGCTCGAGGTCTCGCCGGAATATGCCGGCCAACGCATCGACAATTTTCTCCTGGCCAGGCTCAAAGGCGTGCCCAAGACCTTGATTTACCGCATCTTGCGTAAAGGTGAAGTGCGGGTGAACAAGGGCCGGATCAAGCCCGAGTACAAGCTGCAGGCGGGCGATATCGTCCGTGTGCCGCCGGTGCGCGTGCCGGAACGTGACGAGCCTGTGCCGCTGGCCCAGGGCCTGTTGCAGCGCCTGGAAGCCTCGATTGTCTTCGAAGACAACAAGCTGATCGTGATCAACAAGCCTTGCGGCATTGCCGTCCACGGCGGCAGCGGCCTGAATTTCGGCGTGATCGAAGCCTTTCGTCAGTTGCGTCCGGATGCCAAGGAGCTGGAGTTGGTCCACCGCCTGGACCGTGACACTTCCGGCCTGCTGATGATCGCCAAGAAGCGCAGCATGTTGCGCCACCTGCACACCGCCCTGCGTGGCGATGGCGTGGACAAGCGCTACATGGCGCTGGTGCGTGGCAACTGGGCCAGCTCGATCAAGAGCGTGCGGGCGCCACTGCAGAAGAGCAACCTGCGCTCCGGCGAGCGCATGGTGGAGGTGGACGAGGAGGGCAAAGAAGCCCTGACCCTGTTCAAGGTGCTGCGCCGCTTCGGCGACTTTGCCACCATGGTCGAAGCCAAGCCGGTCACCGGGCGAACCCACCAGATTCGTGTGCACACCCTGCATGCCGGGCATTGCATCGCCGGTGACACCAAGTACGGCGACGAGGATTTCTCCAAGGAAATCCGCGACCTGGGTGGCAAACGCCTGTTCCTGCACGCCTACATGCTCACTGTGCCGCTGCCGGATGGCGGCGAATTGAAGCTGCAGGCCCCGGTCGACGAGATGTGGGCCAAGACCGTGGAGCGTTTGAGTGTCGCACCCTGACTACAAGCTGCTGATTTTTGATTGGGACGGCACGTTGGCCGATTCGATTGGCCGCATCGTCGAGTCGATGCACGCTGCGTCGACCCGCTCGGGTTACGCGTTGTGCAGCGATCATGCGGTCAAGGGCATCATCGGCCTGGGCCTGCCCGAAGCGATCCGCACCCTGTACCCCGAGATCAGCGATGCTGAGCTGACCGCGTTCCGTGAACATTACGCCGACCACTACATCGCCCTGGAGGCCGAGCCTTCGCCGTTGTTTGAGGGGGTGGTGCATTCCCTGGCCGCGTTCCGCGCCGAGGGTTACCACCTGGCGGTCGCTACCGGCAAGGCCCGTCGCGGGCTGGATCGCGTGCTCAGGGCCCATGGCTGGGAAGATTACTTCGACATTACCCGCGCTGCCGATGAAACCGCCAGCAAGCCGCACCCGTTGATGCTGGAGCAGATCCTCGCCCATTGCGGCGTAGCGCCGCGCCAGGCGTTGATGGTGGGCGATGCCTCCTTCGACCTGATGATGGCGCGCAACGCGGGCATGGACTGTGTTGCGGTCAGTTATGGCGCCCAGTCCGCCGAAGCCTTGCAGCAGTACGAACCACGGCTGACGATCAATCATTTTTCCGAATTGCAGGCCTGGCTCGGTCAGGCTCACTAAGTCTTTGCTGGGGTTATTGGCATGAGTGATGAGTGGAAAGCGCCTGAAAAGGCCGAGAATGGTGAAGACAAGAGCTGGAAGCTGCTGGAGAAGACCCTCCTGGCTGGCGTCCAGGAGCAGCGTCGTGCGCGGCGGTGGGGGATTTTCTTCAAGCTGCTGACCTTCACTTACCTGCTCGGCATGCTGGTGCTGTTCAGTCCGCTGGTGGACATGGAGAAGAGTGCCGCCCGTGGCAGCAACTACACCGCCTTGATCGAGGTGCGTGGGGTGATTGCCGACAAGGAGGCTGCCAGTGCCGACAACATCGTCAGCAGTCTGCGCGCGGCGTTTGAAGATCCCAAGGTCAAGGGTGTGATCCTGCGTATCAACAGCCCGGGCGGCAGTCCGGTGCAGTCGGGTTACGTGTATGACGAGATTCGTCGCCTGCGCGGCCTGCACCCGGATACCAAGCTGTATGCGGTGATTTCCGATCTGGGTGCCTCGGGTGCTTATTACATTGCCAGTGCCGCTGACCAGATCTACGCCGACAAGGCCAGCCTGGTCGGTTCCATTGGCGTGACGGCGGCCGGTTATGGCTTTGTCGGCGCCATGGAGAAGCTGGGTGTGGAGCGTCGCACCTATACGTCGGGTGAGCACAAGTCGTTCCTGGACCCGTTTCAGCCGCAGAAGCCTGATGAGACCCAGTTCTGGCAGGGTGTGCTCGACACCACGCATCGCCAGTTCATCGCCAGCGTGAAGCAGGGGCGCGGGGATCGGCTGAAGGATAAGGAACATCCGGAGCTGTTTTCCGGCTTGGTCTGGTCTGGCGAGCAGGCGCTGCCGTTGGGCTTGATCGATGGGTTGGGCAGTGCCAGCTCGGTGGCGCGGGACGTGGTCGGCGAGAAAGAGCTGGTGGACTTTACTGTGCAGGAATCGCCGTTTGATCGGTTCTCCAAGAAGCTGGGTGCCAGCGTGGCGGAGAAACTCGCGCTGTACATGGGCTTTCAGGGCCCGACCCTGCGCTGAGATTTCGAACCTGGTGTAGATCAAAATGTGGGAGCGGGGTTGCCCGCGAATGCGGTGTTTCAGTCATCTGATGTACTGGCTGATCCACTGCATTCACGGGCAAGCCCGCTCCCACATTTGGTTTTGTGGTGGGCTTAGGGGATTTGTACGCCTTCGACCAGCAGCATATCCACCAGTCGAATCAATGGCAGCCCGATCAGGCTGGTGGCATCCGGCCCTTCGGTGCTCTGGAACAGGCTCACGCCCAGCCCCTCGGCCTTGAAGCTGCCTGCGCAGTCATACGGCTGCTCAATGCGCAGGTAACGCTCGACTCGCTCGGCGTCCAGTACGCGCATCTGCACCGTGAATGGCACGCAGTCCACCTGGCAGTGGCCGGTGTTGCTGTTGAGCAGGGCCAGGCCGGTGAGGAAGCTGACGCGCTTGCCGCTCGCCGCCAGCAATTGTTCACGGGCGTTCTCGAAGGTGTGGGGTTTGCCGATGATCCGTCCGTCGAGCGCTGCTACTTGGTCGGAGCCGATGATCAAATGCCCTGGGTGCTCGGCGGCAAGGGCGCGGGCTTTTTCTGCGGCGAGGCGCTTGACCAGCTCAACGGCAGACTCATTGGCGCGATGGCTTTCGTCAATGTCCGGCGAGCTGCAGATGAACGGCAAGTGCAGGCGGCCGAGCAATTCCCGGCGATAAACCGAGCTGGAAGCGAGTAATAAAGGCAGCATGGGTGTCTCCTCAGGGCAGTCGCGGATTCTAGCGAGGACTCCTGGCGACGGACAGGGCTGAATTTCCTTTGACATGGCTGGGTGCATCCCTATAATGCTGCGCCTATGTTGAATGACCCGATTCCACCTCACGTTGACCCGCGCAAATTGGCTGATCGTGGCACTTCCCTTCAAGGTGAATTGCTGCTGGCCGATTTGGAGAGACTCTGCGACCCGCTTTCCGACACTGTCGGTACGGTGCAGGCGAAATTCGTTTTTGAACGAGATGAACGTAAATCTGTGGTAATTCACAGCTTTATCGACACCGAAGTCAAAATGGTTTGCCAGCGTTGTCTTGAGCTGGTCACCCTGCCGATTCACAGCGAATGCAGTTACGCTGTGGTAAAGGAGGGTGCGAATACCCAGTCGTTGCCGAAAGGTTATGACGTGCTGGAACTGGGCGAAGATCCATTGGATCTGCATGCACTGATCGAGGAGGAGCTTCTGCTCGCCTTGCCCATTGTGCCTGCTCATCATCCGGAAGAATGCCAGCAGCCGGAGGGGCTCGATGACGAGTCCGAACCGAGCGAGGACGAGGTAACGCGGTCCAACCCGTTCAGTGTATTGGCGCAGTTAAAGCGTGACCCAAACGTTTAGGAGTTAATCAATTATGGCTGTTCAGCAGAACAAAAAATCCCGCTCTGCCCGTGACATGCGTCGTTCGCACGACGCCCTGACGGCAAGCACTCTGTCTGTAGAAAAAACCACTGGTGAAATTCACCTGCGTCACCACGTATCGCCAGAAGGCGTATACCGTGGTCGTAAAGTGATCGACAAGGGCGCTGACGAGTAATCACTTGTCTGCTCTAGTCATCGCGATAGACGCAATGGGCGGGGACTTCGGTCCCCGCAGCATTGTTCAGGCCTGCATTGCCAGCCTGTCTGCAACGCCCTCGCTGCACCTGACCCTTGTCGGTCAACCCTCCTTACTTGAAGAACTGATTGCCAGCCATCCGGCGGTGGATCGCGCGCGCCTGACGATTACGCCAGCCAGCGAAACCATCACCATGGATGAGAAGCCGGCGGCTGCCCTGCGTGGCAAGCCTGACTCTTCAATGCGGGTGGCGCTTGAGTTGCTGCGCGATGGCAAGGTGCAAGCCTGCGTCAGTGCGGGCAATACCGGGGCGTTGATGGCGTTGTCGCGCTATGTACTCAAGACGCTGCCAGGCATTGACCGGCCGGCGATGGTCGCGGCCATTCCGACGCAGAAGGGCTATTGCCAACTGCTGGACCTTGGCGCGAACGTCGATTGCAGTGCCGAGCACCTGTTCCAGTTCGCCGTCATGGGCTCGGTGGCTGCCGAAGCGCTAGGCGTGGCTCGCCCGCGAGTGGCGCTGCTGAATATCGGCACCGAAGACATCAAGGGCAACCAGCAGGTCAAGCTCGCCGCTACGCTGCTTCAAGGCGCACGCGGCTTGAACTACATCGGCTTCGTCGAAGGTGATGGTTTGTACCGGGGCGAGGCGGATGTGGTGGTGTGCGACGGGTTTGTCGGCAATATCCTGCTCAAATCCAGTGAGGGGCTGGCGACCATGATCGCTGCGCGCATCGAGGCGTTGTTCAGGCAAGGTTTTGCGTCGCGCCTGGTCGGTGCCCTGGCGCTGCCGTTGATGCGGCGCCTGCAGGCTGATCTGGCGCCGGCGCGGCATAACGGTGCGAGCTTTCTCGGCCTGCAGGGCATTGTGGTGAAAAGCCATGGTTCGGCCGGTGTAGAAGGCTTTCAAAGCGCGATTGCGCGAGCCCTGATCGAGATCCAGGAAAACCTGCCGCAACGCTTGCATGGCCGTCTTGAAGACCTGTTGCCTTAGGCGAATCGGCCCGGAAATGCTTAAATGTGACCGGCCAGTTCAATTGACCATCCAATCTGTCAGTTTCGTGCGCTCCCATCGTAGGCGCGTTCATTTTTGACGACCAGATCATTAGGGGCTTGTTACATGTCTACATCCCTCGCATTCGTCTTTCCAGGGCAGGGTTCGCAGTCCCTCGGCATGTTGGCCGAGCTGGGCGCGCAATACCCGCTGATCCTGGACACTTTCAAGGAAGCTTCCGATGCCCTGGGTTACGACCTGTGGGCTCTGACCCAGCAAGGGCCGGAAGAGCAGCTCAATCAAACCGACAAGACCCAGCCGGCCATCCTGACCGCTTCGATCGCCCTGTGGCGCTTGTGGCTGGCCGAAGGCGGCGCGCGTCCGGCATTCGTTGCCGGTCACAGCCTGGGCGAATACAGCGCCCTGGTCGCGGCGGGCAGCCTGACCCTCGGTGAAGCGGTCAAGCTGGTCGAGCGTCGTGGTCAACTGATGCAAGAAGCCGTTCCGGCGGGGCAGGGCGGCATGGCTGCAATCCTGGGTCTGGACGACGCAGTGGTGATCGAAGCCTGTGCCGAAGCGGCCCAGGGCGAAGTGGTCAGCGCAGTGAACTTCAACTCCCCTGGCCAGGTGGTGATCGCCGGTGCCAAGGCAGCAGTCGAGCGCGCCATCGAAGGCTGCAAGGCTCGTGGTGCCAAGCGTGCGTTGCCGTTGCCGGTAAGCGTGCCGTCCCACTGTGAGCTGATGCGCCCGGCAGCCGAGCGTTTTGCCGAGTCCATCGCCGCCATCAACTGGCAGGCGCCGCAGATCCCGCTGGTGCAGAACGTCAGCGCGGCCGTGGCTGCCGACCTCGATACCCTCAAGCGCGACCTGCTGGAGCAGCTCTACAAGCCGGTACGCTGGGTTGAATCGGTCCAGACGCTGGCCGCCAATGGCGCCACCGAACTGGTCGAGTGCGGCCCGGGCAAAGTCCTGGCCGGCCTGAACAAGCGCTGCGCCGACGGCGTGTCGACCGCTAACCTCAATACCCCGGATGCCTTTGCTGCCGCTCGCGCAGCACTGGCCTGAAGAATTAGGAGAAGCCTGCATGAGTCTGCAAGGTAAAGTTGCACTGGTTACTGGCGCAAGCCGTGGTATTGGCCAGGCCATCGCTCTCGAACTGGGTCGCCAAGGCGCCATCGTGATCGGCACCGCCACTTCCGCTTCGGGCGCCGAGCGTATCGCCGCGACCCTGAAGGAAAACGGCGTACAAGGCACCGGCCTTGAGCTGAACGTGACCAGCGATGAGTCCGTGGCTGCCGTATTGGCCCAGATCACTGCGCAGTTCGGCGCGCCGGCTATTCTGGTAAACAACGCCGGTATTACCCGCGACAACCTGATGATGCGCATGAAAGACGACGAGTGGTACGACGTGGTCGATACCAACCTGAACAGTCTGTTTCGCCTATCCAAGGGCGTTTTGCGCGGCATGACCAAGGCGCGTTGGGGCCGAATTATCAATATTGGCTCCGTAGTGGGTGCCATGGGCAACGCAGGCCAAGTAAACTACGCGTCCGCCAAGGCCGGTCTGGAAGGTTTCAGCCGTGCATTGGCACGTGAAGTCGGTTCGCGGTCGATTACGGTCAACTCGGTGGCCCCAGGGTTCATCGACACCGATATGACCCGCGAGCTGCCGGAAGCACAGCGTGAAGCCTTGCTGACGCAGATTCCGCTGGGCCGTCTGGGCCAGGCTCAAGAGATCGCGAATGTGGTCACTTTCCTGGCATCCGACGGTGCGGCATACGTGACTGGGGCTACAATCCCGGTTAACGGCGGGATGTACATGAGTTAAATTGTGACGGATTGCTTCAAAAAAATGTCATACGAGCTGTCTAAAATCCGTTATAAAGCTGCAACTTAATTTATAGGCAGGTGGCCGACCGGGTACGTGGGTGAAGCTTTCAGTTGAAAAGCTGAAAAGGCTTTCTATACACTTACCCACTGGCCAGCTGCCTGAATTTGTCCATTAGGAGTTAAACAAGGTATGAGCACCATCGAAGAGCGCGTCAAGAAAATCGTTGCCGAGCAACTGGGCGTCAAAGAAGAAGAAGTGGTCAACACTGCTTCCTTCGTAGAAGACCTGGGTGCCGATTCCCTTGACACCGTTGAGCTGGTGATGGCTCTGGAAGAGGAATTCGAGACCGAAATCCCGGACGAAGAAGCTGAAAAAATCACTACTGTTCAAGCTGCTATCGACTACGTTACCAGCCATCAGGCGTAATAGTTTTTAGTCGTCGCTTGCTGTTGGGAAAAACCGCACTGCTGTTACAGCGTGCGGTTTTTTCTTTAGCTCTGACGAAAAGTGAGCCTGAAGCAAAGTGTCGTCATTAGAAAAAGGAGAGTGCTGTGTCGCGTAGACGCGTCGTAGTCACCGGTATGGGTATGTTGTCGCCACTGGGTACGGATGTGCCGAGCAGTTGGCAGGGCATTCTGGCTGGCCGCAGTGGTATTGGTCTGATTGAACATACGGACCTTTCTGCCTATTCCACCCGTTTTGGCGGCTCGGTAAAGGGTTTCAATGTCGAGGAATATCTCTCGATCAAAGAGTCCCGCAAACTCGACCTGTTCATTCAATACGGCCTGGCCGCCGGTTTTCAGGCAGTGCGTAATGCCGGCCTGGAAGTTACCGACGCCAACCGTGATCGCATCGGCGTGGCCATGGGTTCGGGTATTGGTGGTCTGACCAATATCGAAGAAACCAGCCGCATCCTGCACGATACTGGCCCCCGTCGAATTTCACCGTTCTTCGTGCCGGGCTCGATCATCAATATGATTTCCGGCTTCCTGTCCATCCACTTGGGCGCACAGGGACCTAACTACGCCATCGCCACCGCGTGCACCACCGGTACGCATTGCATCGGTATGGCGGCGCGCAACATCGCCTACGACGAAGCTGACGTGATGATCGCCGGCGGCGCTGAAATGGCTGCCTGCGGCCTTGGCATGGGCGGCTTTGGCGCGTCCCGTGCGCTGTCGACCCGCAACGACGAACCGACCCGTGCCAGCCGTCCGTGGGACAAGGGCCGTGATGGTTTCGTGCTGTCCGACGGTGCCGGCGCCCTGGTGCTGGAAGAGTTGGAACACGCCAAGGCGCGTGGCGCCACCATCTACGCCGAGCTGATCGGCTTTGGCATGAGCGGCGACGCCTACCACATGACTTCGCCACCGTCCGACGGTGCCGGTGCTGCACGTTGCATCACCAACGCCCTGCGCGACGCGAAGATCAATGCGGACCAGGTGCAGTACATCAACGCCCACGGCACCTCGACCCCGACCGGCGACCTGGCGGAAGCCGAGGCCATCAAGTCGGTGTTCGGCGAACACGCCTACAAGCTGGCGGTCAGTTCCACCAAGTCCATGACCGGTCACCTGTTGGGTGCGGCGGGCGCGGTCGAGGCGATTTTCAGTGTGATGGCTATCAAGGATCAGGTCGCTCCGCCGACCATCAACCTGGATGAGCCGGACGAGGGCTGCGATCTGAACTTCGTGCCGCATGAACCGCAACCGATGCCGATCGACGTGACGATCTCCAACTCGTTCGGCTTTGGTGGCACCAACGGTTCCCTGGTGTTCCGCCGGTTCGCCGAGTGATGGACAGCTGGGTCGACGGTCAGCCAGCGGACAGCGTGCCTCTGAAAGATCGCGGCCTGGCGTATGGCGATGGGCTCTTCGAGACCATCGCCGTCAAGGCTGGGCAGCCTGTGCTGCTCGACCGCCACCTGCAGCGTCTTGAAGACGGTTGCAGGCGCCTCGCTCTCGCCGCGGATCACAGTGTGATTCGCAGCGAAGTGCAGGCCTATGCCGCCGCCCTCGGCGACGGTGTTCTCAAGTTGATCCTCACCCGTGGCGACAGCCTGCGAGGTTATGGCCTCAACCCCGGCGCGCCGCTGCGCCGTATCTTGCAGGGCAGTCCGCCCGCTCCCTATCCCCCGCCCCATGGAACCGACGGCATCCGCCTGTTTCCGTGCGTCACCCGCTTGGCCGAGCAGCCCCTGCTGGCCGGCCTCAAGCACCTCAACCGCCTGGAACAAGTGATCGCCCGCGCCGAATGGCAGGATGCCGAGCACGCCGAAGGCTTGATGCTGGATACGTCCGGGCGGGTCATTGAAGGCGTATTCAGCAACCTGTTCCTGGTGCGCAACGGCTTGTTACTAACCGCCGATCTGACCCGTTGCGGCGTTGCCGGCGTGATGCGCGCCGAGATTCTGGCCCAGGCGCAAACCCTGGGCATCCCGGTGGCCGTGGCTGACATCAGCATCGAACAGTTGCAGCAGGCCGATGAAGTCTTCGTTTGCAACAGCGTTTATGGCATCTGGCCGGTGCGTGCCTGCGCTGCGATGAGCTGGTCGGTTGGGCCGCTCACCCGTAAACTGCAAGGCATTGTTCGCGCGCTATTGGATATTTGAGTTGATACGAAAACTGGTTGTACTGCTGCTGGTTGGTCTGTTCTCGGCGGCTTTGCTGTTGGGCTATGGCGCCTGGAAATACGACGCTGCCCTCAAGCAGCCCCTGAACCTGACCCAGGAGCAGCTGCTCGACGTACCGGCCGGGGCGACGCCTACCGGCACCTTCAATCGCCTCGAAGCCGACGGCGTGCTCGACGGCGCCTTCTGGCTGCGCCTTTACTGGCGTTTCAATCTCGACGGCCAGCCCCTGCACAGCGGCGAATACCGCATGACCCCCGGCATGACCGCACAAGGTTTGATCGGCCTGTGGCAGCGTGGCGAAGTGGTGCAATACAGCCTGACTCTGGTGGAGGGCTGGAACTTCCGCCAAGTACGCTCGGCCCTGGCCAAGCATGAAAAGATCGTGCAAACCCTGTCAGGCCTCACCGACAGCGAAGTGATGGACAAGCTTGGCCACCCCGGCGTGTTTCCGGAAGGGCGCTTCTTCCCCGACACCTACCGTTTCGTACGCGGCATGACCGACGTCGAGTTCCTGAAAAAAGCCTACAACCGCTTGGACGATGTCCTCGCCCAGGAGTGGAGCAAGCGGGCTGCCGATGTGCCGTATACCGAGCCCTACCAGGCGCTGATCATGGCTTCGCTGGTGGAGAAGGAGACCGGCGTGCCTGAAGAGCGCGGCCAGATTGCCGGGGTGTTTGTGCGCCGGATGAAGATCGGCATGCTGCTGCAGACCGACCCGACGGTGATCTATGGCCTGGGTGAGCGCTACAACGGCAAGTTGACCCGTGCCCATCTCAAGGAAGCCAACCCCTACAACACCTACATGATTGCCGGCCTGCCGCCGACGCCCATCGCCATGGTCGGCCGCGAAGCGATCCATGCCGCGCTGAATCCGGTGCCGGGCAGCAGCCTGTATTTTGTCGCCCGTGGCGATGGCAGCCATATTTTCTCCGATGACCTGGATGCGCATAATGCCGCCGTGCGCGAGTTCCAACTCAAGCGCCGCGCCGATTACCGCTCCAGCCCGGCGCCTGCGGCAAAGCCGGCAGAAGACGCAACACCACCGGCCGATGCGCCTGCCGAACCGCAAAGCCTGCAATGACTCTGACTAAGGACTGCCCGTGACTGGCTTGTTTATTACCCTGGAAGGCCCTGAAGGCGCCGGCAAAAGCACCAACCGCGATTACCTGGCCGAGCGCTTGCGCGCTGATGGCGTCGAGGTGGTGTTGACCCGTGAGCCCGGTGGCACGCCGCTGGCCGAGCGCATCCGCGAAGTGCTGCTGGCCCCGGGTGACGAGCCGATGAATCCGGATACCGAACTGCTGCTGGTGTTCGCTGCCCGCGCCCAGCATCTGGCTGAAGTGATCCGCCCGGCGCTGGCCCGTGGTGCCGTCGTGATCTGCGACCGCTTCACCGATTCCACCTACGCCTACCAGGGCGGCGGCCGCGGTTTGTCCCTGGCGCGCATCGCCACCTTGGAAACCTTCGTGCAAGGCGATCTGCGTCCCGACCTGACCCTGGTATTCGACCTGCCGGTGGAAGTCGGCCTGGCCCGCGCCAGTGCCCGTGGTCGCCTGGATCGCTTCGAGCTGGAAGGCCGTGCATTCTTCGACGCGGTGCGCAGCGCGTTTCTCGCGCGTGCCAAGGCCGAGCCTGCACGCTACTACCTGCTGGACGCTGCCCAACCCTTGGCCCAGGTGCAGCACGCCATCGATGCCCTGCTGCCCACGTTGCTGGAGCGCGCCCGTGGCTGAAGCCTACCCGTGGCAGGCCAGCCTCTGGCAACAGTTGGCCGGCCGTGCCCAGCACGCCCACGCTTACCTGTTGCACGGGCCGATTGGCATCGGCAAGCGCGCGCTTGCCGAGCGTCTGATGGCCAGCCTGTTGTGCCAGCGCCCTGTCAATCTGGAGGCGTGTGGCGAGTGCAAATCCTGCCTGTTGCTCAAGGCCGGCAGCCATCCGGATAACTACCTGCTCGAACCTGAAGAAGCCGACAAGGCGATCAAGGTCGATCAGGTGCGCGATCTCGTCAGCTTCGTGGTGCAGACCGCGCAGATGGGCGGGCGCAAAGTCGTGTTGATCGAGCCGGTGGAGGCGATGAACATCAATGCCGCCAACGCCCTGCTCAAGAGCCTGGAAGAGCCGTCCGGCGATACGGTGTTGCTGCTGGTGAGCCACCAGTCCAGTCGTTTGCTGCCGACTATCCGCAGCCGTTGTGTACAGCAGGCCTGCCCGTTGCCGAGCGAGGCCATGAGCCTCGAGTGGCTGGCCCAGGCGTTGCCGGAGTGCAGCGCAGAAGAGCGTGGCGAATTGCTGACCCTGGCCGCCGGTTCGCCGCTGGCTGCGGTGAAATTGCAGGCCCAAGGCGTGCGTGAACAACGTGCGCTGGTGGTAGATGGGGTGAAGAAACTGCTCAAGCAGGAACTGTCCGCCACCCAGTTGGCCGAGACGGCCTGGAAGGATATTCCGCTGTTGCTGCTGTTCGACTGGTTTTGCGACTGGTCGAGCCTGATCCTGCGCTACCAGTTGACCCAGGACGAAAACGGCCTGGGCCTGGCGGACATGCGCAAAGTCGTGCAGTACCTCGCGCAGAAAAGCTCCCAGGACAAGGTGCTCAACATTCAGGACTGGATTCTTGCCCAGCGCCAGAAGGTGCTCGGCAAAGCCAACCTCAACCGCGTGCTGTTGCTCGAAGCGCTGCTGGTGCAGTGGGTCGGCTTGCTCGGCCGCCGTTAATTTCCGTGGCCGACGGGTGTATCGTCGGCCAGACCCTTTTTCGCGACTCAAGTTGTAATTACCCATGCTCGTAGATTCCCATTGCCACCTAGATCGCCTTGACCTCGCCCAGCACGGCGGCTCCCTTGACGCCGCCCTCGAAGCCGCGCGCCAGCGTGGGGTAGGGCACTTCCTGTGCATCGGCGTCAGCGCCGACAATGCTGCCGACGTCAAAGCCCTGGCCGAGCGTTATGCGGATGTGGACTGCTCGGTGGGGATCCACCCGCTGGACCTCAAGCCCGGCGAAGCCCCGGCCCTCGACTGGTTGCTGGGCGAACTCAATCACCCGCGTGTGGTGGCGATCGGCGAAACCGGTCTGGATTACCACTACGAACCCGAGGCTGCCGAATTGCAGCAGGCCTCCTTCCGCCTGCACTTGCAGGCCGCCCAGCAGACCGGCAAGCCGGTGATCGTCCACACCCGTGGCGCCCGCGCCGACACCCTGGCCCTGCTGCGCGAAGCCGCGTTGCCCCAGGCCGGTGTGCTGCATTGCTTCACCGAAGACTGGGACATGGCCAAGGCGGCCCTGGACCTGGGTTTCTACATTTCCCTGTCGGGTATCGTCACCTTCCGCAACGCCGACGCCCTGCGCGATGTAGCGCGCCAAGTGCCGGCCGATCGCCTGCTGGTGGAGACCGACTCGCCGTACCTGGCGCCCATCCCCCATCGCGGCAAGCCGAACCTGCCGGAATACGTGCGGGATGTGGCGGATTACCTGGCGATGTTGCGCGGCGAGTCCTACGAGCGTTTTGCCGAGCAGACCACGCAGAACTTCAAGCGCCTGTTCCCGTTGGCCCACGTCAAATCGTAGGCAAAAAAAACCCGGGTTCTGGGGGGTGAATCCGGGTTAAGACCATTAGGAGTAAAACAGGGCACGCAGTCCGTCGGTACCCAGGGTCGGCGCGTCACTTGGGGGAGATGTCACGCCGACAGTTCAAGTATTGATCAGTATCTGATTCAGTCCAGTCGTGACTGGTCGATTTTTAAACAGATTTGGAATACACGCGCTTCGCTTGAGTTCTCATCACGCGGGTGCACAGGCGCAGTTTGTGCGTATTATTTCTGACTGAGAGCGGTGAAAACGTTGGCGCGCTGAAACTAAAGTGCATGACGGGTTCACATAGGCGTTGCCCAACGACCGTTCAGTCGGGATAATCCCTCGCACCGGGTAAATCGTATCGCCGCGTCTGCGTGGCCCTGCGCAACCCTCCCCATAGTCACCTCTGCAGACCTCTTCCTCATGCACAAAGAACCCCGTAAGGTCCGTGAGTTTCGCCGCCGTGAGCAGGAAATTCTCGACACCGCGCTCAAGCTGTTCCTCGAACAAGGTGAAGACAGCGTCACCGTCGAGATGATCGCGGATGCCGTGGGTATCGGCAAAGGCACGATCTACAAACACTTCAAGTCCAAGGCCGAGATCTACCTGCGCCTGATGCTCGATTACGAGCGCGACTTGAACGAGCTGCTGCATTCGGCCGATGTGGACAAGGACAAGGAAGCCCTGTCCCGCGCCTACTTCGAGTTCCGCATGCGCGACCCGCAGCGTTATCGCCTGTTCGACCGCCTGGAAGAAAAGGTGGTCAAGGGCCATCAGGTGCCGGAAATGGTCGAGGAACTGCACAAGATCCGCGCCTCGAACTTCGAACGCCTGACCCTGTTGATCAAGGGCCGCATCAGCGAAGGCAAGCTTGAAGACGTACCGCCGTATTTCCACTACTGCGCCGCCTGGGCGTTGGTGCATGGTGCCGTGGCGCTGTACCACTCGCCATTCTGGAGCAATGTGTTGGAAGATCAGGAAGGTTTCTTCCAGTTCCTGATGGACATCGGCGTGCGCATGGGCAACAAGCGCAAGCACAGCACCGAACTGCCGCCCGCTGAAACGCCCGCCAGCTAATGATTTGCTGCCACGCGTAGTACCCCAGGAATATACTCAGGCAAGGACTCTTGCTAAAAGCTGATTTTTAAGTCAGCTTTTAGCGCGCCCGAATCATCCTCTGCCGGAGTGATCCATGATCGTTGATCGTCAAGGCAGGCGTTTTCGCAATTTGCGGATCAGCCTGACCTCAGCCTGCAATTATGCGTGTACCTACTGCGTGCCCAATGGCAAGCGGTTGGTGGCTGCCCAGGACGAACTCTCGGCCGAGGCCATGGCGCGGGGTGTCGAGTACCTGATCGAAGCGGCGGGCATCGAGCGCCTGCGCATCACCGGCGGTGAGCCGCTGGTCAGTCCCAAACTGGAAGCCTTCATGGGCGCGGTGGGGCAGCTGGGCCTGAGTGACATCAGCCTGACCACCAACGGCCAACTGCTGGCGCGCAAACTGCCGTTGCTGGTGGAGGCCGGGATCAAGCGCATCAACGTCTCCCTCGACACCCTGGACGCCGCCGCCTTCCGCAGCATCGCCCGTGGCGGCGACCTGGCCAGCGTGCTCGACGGTATGGACCAGGCCCGCGCCGCCGGGATCAAGATCAAGGTCAACATGGTGCCGTTGCGCGGCCAGAACCTGGATCAGGTGATGCCACTGCTCGACTACTGCCTGGAGCGTGGTTACGAGCTGCGTTTTATCGAGTTGATGCGCATGGGCCACCTGGCCAAGGATTCCAATGCATTCCTGCAGCAATTCGTCAGCCTGCAACAGCTGCTCAGCCTGATCGGCGAACAATACGAATACCTGCAAGCCAACGCTCCGGTGGACGCCACCGCTGTGCGTTATGAAATCCCAGGCAAGGGCTACTTCGGCGTGATCGCCAACGAAAGCGTGCCGTTCTGCCGCACGTGTTCGCGGCTGCGCCTGTCGTCCACGGGTTGGTTGCATGGCTGTCTGTCGTCGAGCAACCGTCACTATGTCGGCGACCTGCTGGACAAGCCGCGCCATCAGGCGCTGCCGGCGCTGCAAGGGCTGTTGATGAAGGCCTTGGGCGATAAGCAGGAAGTGGCGTTCTCGGGCGGTGCGACGATCATGAAAATTATTGGCGGCTGACCCGATATTCTTCCGCCACATTCCCCTGTGGGAGCGGGCTTGCTCGCGAATGCGGTGTATCAGAAACAGATGTGCTGACTGACACACCGCATTCGCGAGCAAGCCCGCTCCCACACAAGCCCGCTCCCACATTTGATTTGTGTCGTCTGTGAATGGCGCGGATTCTGCATCTCACGCCCATTCGCCGGTTTTCCGTCACCGGCTTCTGGAGGATTAGGATGCGTAGTCTGGTTTTGTTGCTGGCGTCGTTGGCGCTGAGTGGTTGCATGACCGTCAGCGATATGGCCGAAGGCACTCGCTATCAGATGAGTGACGCCGGGTTGCTCGACCACAGCGACACCCGCCGTACCAACTCGATCCGCCTGCAACCGGACTCCTTTGTCTTTATCGCTCAAGGCGCATTTGTGCCGCCGGGCAGTGCCTACCCGCGTCCCAACGTGGTGGCCGAAGAAGCCTTCAACGGCTTCGTCGAATACTTCCCCATGGTCCGTCGCGCCCGTCAGCCGGAAGGCCTCGAGCAGGCAATGACTGAAGCGCGCGGCGCGGGGGCCCACTACCTGCTGTATTGCCGTTTCGCGGCAGCCGATGACCGCATCGGCAACGCCGATGAATGGGCCGACCAGGAAGCCCTCGATCGCGTCGGCCTCGACAGCGGTGTGATCCAGGTGATGTTGATCGAGACCAGCACCCAGTATTTGATTGATACTGTGCGGATTCGCAGCCGTGGCGGTTTACTGACGTTCCACGACAACCGACCCCAGGATCTGATCGCCCGCCCCCTGGCGCAGTACGCCCGCAGCCTGCTGGGCATGAGCGATCAATAAGACACAGGAGCAGCCCATGACCGATTCCGCCAAGGCCAATGATCTGTTGGCCCAACTGCCCAAGGGCAAGGGACCGGCGCCAGTGCACCTATGGAACCCGGAGTTCTGCGGCCATATCGACATGCGCATCGCCCGCGACGGCACCTGGTTCTACCAGGGCACGCCGATCGGGCGTAAGCCGATGGTCATGCTGTTCTCCAATATCATCCGCCGCGATGGCGATGAGTACTTTCTGGTCACTCCCGTGGAAAAAGTCGGCATCCGCGTCGATGATGCGCCGTTCGTTGCGCTGACGCTTGACGTCGAAGGGCAGGGCGAAAGCCAGGTGCTGCGCTTTACCACCAATGTCGACGAGCAGATCGATGCCGGCCTCGAGCACCCGCTGCGGGTGGTCATTGACCCAGTCACCCAGGAACCGTCACCCTATCTGCGGGTGCGCACCAACCTCGAAGCCCTCGTGCATCGCAATGTGTTCTACCAATTGGTCGAACTGGCGGTCAGCCGTCCGATCAACGGTCAGAACTGGCTGGGCGTCTGGAGTGGCGGGGAATTCTTCAGGATTGGCCTGGAACCCTGAGGCTGGCTTTTTCATCCTCCTAAAATAATTCGCTTGCTGACAGCGGGCGCTTTCGGGTATGAATTTGTACATGATTAGACATGTTCGATTTGATAAGAAAAAACGCGTCGTCGACGAGCTCATCCGCCGTATCGAGGGTGGGGTGATGGCCGACGGTTTCCTGCTCCCGGGTGAGCATCAACTGGCCGAAGAGTTCGCCGTCAGCCGGGGCACCCTGCGCGAGGCGCTGGCCGAGCTCAAGCGACGTCATTACATTGCGACCCAGAGCGGCGTCGGCTCCATCGTTACCTTTGACGGCATGATGCTCGACCAGCGCAGCGGCTGGGCACAAGCCCTGGCGGACACCGGGGCGCAGGTGAGCACCGACGTCCTGCGGTTCGAGGCCGTGAGCCGCCCGGACCTGTTCAGCCGCTTCGGCACCGAGCAATTCATTGCTCTCGACCGCCGCCGGCGCACGTCAGACGGTACCGCCGTGTCCCTGGAACGTTCGCTGATGCCGGCTTCCGGTGGCCTTGAGAGCCTGCCGGAAGTCGGTCTGA
Organism: Pseudomonas sp. FP2335; assembly: GCF_030687535.1. Lineage (NCBI taxonomy): Bacteria > Pseudomonadati > Pseudomonadota > Gammaproteobacteria > Pseudomonadales > Pseudomonadaceae > Pseudomonas > Pseudomonas sp. FP2335. The sequence continues at coordinate 4,563,408 of NZ_CP117437.1, read as the reverse complement.
TCGAGAACTCCCTGACCATCACCCTGGCAGCCTACGGCTTTGTCGGCGCCGAAGGTGACCAATGGATCGGCGCCGAGCCCCTCAGTGACAGCGACGCCGAGCTGCTCGGTCGCCCCAGCGGTAGCGTGTTTCTCAAGGCGTCGCGCACCACCTACGACCGTCGCGAGCGCTTTATGGAATACGTTGAAAGCTTGCTTGACCCGCTGCACTTTCGCCTGCATCTGCAATTTGGAAACCCGAAATGACCCCGCTCAACCGCGCGCTCGGCGCCTTCTACGGCCTGGCCTTGGGCGATGCCCTGGGCATGCCCACCCAGTCCCTGAGCCGCGAACAGGTGCGCGCACGCTTCGGTGCGATCACCACCCTGGAAGATGCCGACGCCAACCAGCCCATCGCGCCGAACATGCCCGCCGGTTCCATCACCGATGACACCGAGCAGGCGATTCTGGTCGGTGAGCTGCTGGTCGAAGGCCGAGGCACCATCGAGCCCACCGTGCTGGCCAAGCGCTTGATCGCGTGGGAAGCGCGGATGCGCGCCAAGGGTTCCCAGGACTTGCTCGGCCCATCGACCAAACGTGCGATCGACATGATCCTCGCCGGTCACACCCCGCAGGAGTCCGGGCGTTATGGCACCACCAACGGTGCCGCGATGCGCATCACTCCGGTCGGTATCGCCGCTGATGTCAGCGATCCGACGCGGTTTATCCAGGCTGTGATCCAGGCGTGCCAGGTCACCCACAACACCAGCCTGGGCATCTCCAGCGCGGCGGCGGTGGCGGCGGTGGTCTCGGCCGGGATCAACGGCGTGGATTTGGGCGAAGCACTGAACATCGGCACCCAGATCGCCCAGCAGGCGCAAAGCCATGGTCACTGGATTGCCGGAGGACGCATGTCCACCCGCATCAGTTGGGCGCGCACCCTGAGTGTCGGCAGTGGCGACAAAGCGCTGTTTGCCGATTTGCTCTACGAATTGATCGGCACCTCCGTCGCATCCCAGGAGTCGGTGGTGGTCTCGTTCGCCCTCGCGCAGCAAGTGGCGGTGGGCGACATGAGCGCGTTTGAAGCCTTGTGCCTGGCTGCCAGCCTGGGCGGCGACACCGATACCATCGCCGCGATTCTCGGCGCCATGCTGGGTGCCTGCCTGGGCATGCAGTGCTGGCCACAGGCGATGGTCGAGCAGGTCAAGCGGGTCAATGGTCTGGACTTGCAGCCACTGGTCCAGGCACTACTCGCCATGCGCTGACTGGCACAGATCCACCCGCTCCCACAGTTGATCGACTGCATGGAACACTTGCCACAACCACAACAACACAGGCAGCAGGAGCATCCTTCATGAGCAGCACCCCTAGCGGCCAAAGCGCCGGGCAATTGGAAACACGTGGCATCGAACCGGTTCCGGAAGGCGAGTGCAACGGCCATCCGCTGCAACTGTTCTGGGTCTGGTTCGCCGCCAATATCAGCATCCTCGGCCTGCCGCTGGGAGCGACGCTGGTGGCGTTTCGCGGCCTGGCCATCTGGCAGGCAATCATCGTCGCGATCCTCGGCGCGGCCGGTTCGTTCGCGGTGGTGGGCATCATCTCCATCGCCGGTCGACGTGGCCGTGCGCCGAGCCTGACCTTGTCCCGGGCGATCTTCGGTGTGCGCGGCAACATCGGCCCGACGCTGGTCTCGCTGATGTCGCGCCTGGGCTGGGAAACCGTGAACACCACCACAGCCGCGTTCGTGCTGCTGTCGTTGTGCTCGATCCTGTTCGGCTCGCCGGTCGAGGCGAAAAGCGCACCGGTTCTGACGCTAGTATTCATCGCCATCTTCGTGCTGCTGACCCTGTCGGTATCCGGCCTCGGTCACGCCACCTTGCTGGTGATCCAGAAGTGGGCGACCTACGTGTTCGGCGCCCTGAATATCCTGGTGGGCGGCTTCCTCTGCGCCACCATCGACTGGAGCGCGGTGTTCAACGCTACGCCGGCGCCGCTGAGCGCGATGATCATCGGCGTCGGCACCATGGCCGCCGGCACGGGTATCGGCTGGGCCAATGCCGGCGCCGACATGTCGCGATACCAGCACCGCAGCGTCAAGGCCGTGCGCCTGGTGGCCTCGGCCGCGTTTGGCGCGGGCATCCCGCTGGTGCTGCTGATCACCCTCGGCGGCCTGCTCTCGGTGGGCAACAACGACCTGGCCTCGGCCACCGACCCGATCATCGCGATCCGCGACATGTTGCCGACCTGGATGGCCGTGCCGTACCTGATCACCGCGTTCGGCGGGCTGCTGCTGTCGAACAACCTCTCGGTGTACTCGGCGGGCCTCACCACCTTGACCCTCGGCTTGAAGGTCAAGCGCGTGCACGCAGTGATCGTCGACATCGTGGCGATCTTCGCCGGCTCGATCTACTTCATGCTGATCGCCGACAGCTTCTACGGCCCGTTCATCACCTTCATTTCGCTGTTGGCGGTACCGATCACCGCGTGGGTCGGGATCTTCGTGGTCGACCTGATCCACCGTCACCACTACAGCGCCAATGACCTGCTGGACGTCAGCCCGAGCAGTGCCTATTGGTACCGCGGCGGCGTGGAATGGCGCGCGTTTGGTGCCTGGGCCGTGGCGATCGTGCTGGGTTTCAGCTTTACCACCATCGGCACCACCGCCGAAAACATCTGGTTCGCCGGGCCTTTGTCCGACTCCTGGCTGGGCCACAACGGCTTGGGCTGGATCGTCACCTTCCTGGTGGCCGGCGGGATTTATGCCGTACTGGGCGGCGCATCCGACCGTCGCCCGGCGTTAGTCGAGCGTCGTCATGTCTAGATTGCTGCACACCGGCCAGGTCATTGTCGATCTGGTCATGGCCCTGGAAACCTTGCCCGCGACTGGCGGTGACGTGTTGGCACAATCTGCCAGTTTCGAAGCCGGCGGTGGTTTCAATGTGATGGCGGCGGCACGGCGCAACGGCTTGCCGGTGGTGTATCTGGGGCGCCACGGCAACGGGCGCTTTGGTGACTTGGCCCGCGCGGCGATGCAGGCCGAAGGTGTCGAGATGGCCCAGGCCGCCAGCCCCGATAAAGACACGGGCTTGTGTGTGTCACTGACCGAGGCGACGACCGAACGCACGTTCATTTCCCATCTCGGTGCCGAGGGCGAGTTGACGGCCGAGGATTTGGCGCGGGTTGTCCCGCAGGCGGACGATTATGTCTATGTCAGCGGTTACAGCCTGTTGCTCGAAGGCAAGGCCCAGGCGTTGCTCGATTGGCTGTTGGCGCTGCCGCGTGAGATCACCGTGGTGTTCGATCCGGGCCCGCTGGTCAAGGCGCCGGAGTCGCCGCTGATGGCAGCGTTGCTGCCGCGTATCGACATCTGGACCAGCAATGGTCCGGAGGTGTTGGCGTTTACTGGTGCGGCTACGTTGGCGCAGGCCTTGAACGCCTTGCAACGGCATCTGCCCGAGGGCGCATTGCGGGTGGTGCGCGATGGCCCGAATGGCTGCTGGGTGAATGCCGAACATGTGCCGGGCTTCAAGGTGACGGCGGTGGACAGCAACGGAGCGGGCGATGCCCATGCTGGGGTGTTTATCGCAGGCTTGGCCAATGGCCTCGCACCCGTCCAGGCGGCGCGCCGTGCGAACGCTGCGGCAGCCTTGGCCGTGACACGCTGGGGCCCGGCCACTTCTCCTGGCACCGCCGAGGTCGACGCGCTATTGGCGCGCTGAACCGCGGCAAAAATGTGGCAGGAGGTAAGCGCCCTGCCACATTGGGTTTCGGAACATGCCTTCTACGGCGCAGGCTGTTTCGGCGCGCCCGGCAGGTTGGAGTCATCGCCTTTGTTGATCGTCGGCTCGTTCACCGAGGGGCCCATCTTGCCATTGCCCACCGCAGTTGGCGCCTGGCGTTCCGCGTCGTGCCCCTTGGTGTGCGGGTCGGCGCCGTTGGAGTTTTCGATCACCGCCCCATTGTTGATTTGCAGCCCCGTGCCCATGGATTTCTGGGACTCGGTGGTCGCGTCAGGGGTGCTCGTGCCGGTGGACGAGGTGGCCGCAAAACCGCTCAGCGAAACCGACGACAACAGGCCTGCAAAGGCGAGGGCAGCCAACTTGGAATGCTTCATGAGGGAATCTCCATAGAGTTATTGTCCTTACCCTCTATTGGTCCGCCCGCAAGGCTGGTTGGTGCCTCGATGGCGACGAACGGCGCAGTACCAGCCGAACAACGCTGATCAGCCAATTGAGCGCCGCCACCGCCGTCACACTCAACAACAGCGTGGGCATGCCGTGTTCGACGATGATCTTGCCCGCCAGCAACGGAAACCCGAACACCCCGACAAAGTACGCCAGGCTGAACAACAGCAACGCCTGGGAGGTGCTGCCCGGCGGTGCTTCGTTCGCCACCAACCCGTTGATCACCGAATACGTCAGGCCGTAACCCACCCCCAACGTAATCGCCGCCAACAGGTAACTGAAACTGCCTGACACACCGAAGCCAAACATCAACACCGACACCAGCATCAACCCCGACAGCACACACGCCGCGCGGTACGCATCCCGCTTGACCACGAAGCCGGCGATCAACAACCGGCTGCTGATCGCGGCGCTGAGAAAACCCGCAAAAAACAGCGAATAGTCCAGCGAGTGCGCCGCTGCATAGCTGGTCTGGAACGACGACAACCCGCCAAACACACAACCGCCCAGGCCGACCATGACAATCGCGAATGCGGCTTTGGACGACAGCACCTGACGCGTGGCGCGCCAGGAGATTTTGGCCACCGCAGCCTCTTGCCCGAGATGGGCACCCAGGCGCCAGAACATCAGCACACCGATCAGGCTGGCGCATGCAGCGATCAGAAATGCGCTGGTCAGCGCCAGCCCCAGGACGTTGGCCGCCCGCCCCAGCAACGGCCCGGCGCCGATGCCGCTCATCATGCTGCCCGACAGCAACGCAAAATATTTGGCCCGTTGTTGCGGCGCCACCAACATCGCCACGATGATCGGCCCCAAGGTGTAGAACACCCCCCAGCCCAGTCCCAGGGCCAGCCCGAACACCATCAGGCTTTCGCCAACGCCCGGCGTCAGCGCAAAGCCCAGGCATGCCACTACCAACAGCAGACCCATACCGGCAATCGCGCGCGCCGCACCCAGGGCGTCGGACAGATGCCCTGAGACCATCACCGCGACAAAGGTGCTGAGCATCGCCATGGAAATCACACTGCCCGCATCGTGCTCATCGCCGCCGCGTGTATGCATCAGCAGCGACAGCAAAAAGGTCGAGCCGTAAGACAACGACAGCAGAAAACTGGCGAGACAGAACAGGGCGAACAGCTTGTTGCTCACCGGGGGTGTGGAGTGCATGGGGGGCGGCCTGGAAGTCGTTGGAGTTATGCCGGTTTTTTTACCATGGTGGCATTGGTCGATTGTTGTGCGGTTGCTGGTGCCAGCGTTAGCTGCCGACGGAGTAACGGCAGCGATGAAAATGCACTGCAATCAGTCATGAATCCCCCTTAGTATGTGTGCTTTGAAATTGCCCAAGGCTCGACCATGACCATCGAGATTCGCCCCGCGGTGCCCAGCGATGCTGCGCAGATCCTGACTTTCATCACCGAACTGGCCGAGTACGAAAAGGCCCGGCATGAAGTGATCGCCAGTGTCGTGGACATCGAGCGCAGCCTGTTCAGCGAGGGCGCCACCGCCCATGGCCTGATCTGTTTGCGCGACGGCTTGCCGATTGGTTTCGCGGTGTTCTTTTTCAGCTACTCCACGTGGCTGGGCAGCAACTGCCTGTACCTCGAAGACCTCTACATCAACCCGGAACAACGCGGCGGCGGTGCGGGCAAGAAGTTGCTGCGCCACCTGGCGAAGATCGCCTTTGACAACGGTTGCGGGCGCTTCGAATGGAGCGTGCTGGACTGGAACGAGCCGGCGATCGCCTTCTACAAATCCATCGGCGCGCAGCCCCAGGAAGAGTGGGTGCGCTACCGCATGGAAGGCGATGCGTTGCGCGACTTTGCCTTGGGCTGAGATCACTTTTTAGAAAGCACTGAAGTTCAAATGTGGGAGCTCCGACATAAGCCGGCTCCCACTTTTTTTGCGCGACTGCTCAGTATGTGGGATGCAAATTTATATATTGAGATATTTCAAAAGATAGGTTTATAGTCGGCGGCATCAGCACTCACTACCAAAAATAAAACAGGTGAAGCGATGCAGGCACAACCGTTGTCCCTCCCCGCCGTGCCCGAGCCAACCTACGGCGAGCGGCTCAAAGACAAGGTGGTGATCATCACCGGCGCCGCCCAAGGCATCGGCGAGGCCATCGTCGCGTGCTTCCAGGCCCAGCAGGCGCGCCTGGTCATCGCCGACATCCAGGCTGAAAAAGTCCAAGCCGTTGCCGCCCACTGGCGCGAACGCGGCGCTGCAATCCACGCCCAACCCGTCGACATCACCTCAAAAGAGCAATGGCAGGCGCTGGTCAACCTGGCCATCGAGCGTTTTGGCCGTGTGGACGTGCTGGTCAACTGCGCCGGGGTCAACGTGTTCCGCGACCCGCTGCAAATGAGCGACGAAGACTGGCGCCGCTGCTTCGCCATCGACCTCGACGGCGCCTGGTTCGGCTGCCGTGCGGTGTTGCCGCATATGATCGAGCAGGGCATCGGCAACATCATCAATATCGCCTCCACCCATTCCAGCCACATCATCCCCGGCTGCTTTCCCTATCCCGTGGCCAAGCATGGCCTGCTTGGCCTGACCCGCGCCCTTGGCATCGAATACGCGGCCAAGGGCATCCGCGTGAATGCCATCGCGCCGGGCTATATCGAGACTCAGCTCAACGTCGACTACTGGAACGGTTTCCCCGACCCCCACGCCGAGCGCCAGCGCGCCTTCGACCTGCACCCGCCCAAGCGCATCGGCCAGCCGGTGGAAGTCGCGATGACCGCGCTGTTTCTGGCGACCGACGAGGCGCCCTTTATCAATGCCACCTGCCTGATGATCGATGGCGGGCGGTCTGTGATGTACCACGACTAAAGCGTTCTCCAATAACAAGAAGGAGGTGGTTCATGTTGAAGAAGACACTCGGCACCCTGGCGCTCGCCGTCGCGTTCAGCGGCGTTGTTTCGGCTGAAGAAGTGAAGATCGGCTTTCTGGTCAAGCAGGCCGAAGAGCCGTGGTTCCAGACCGAATGGGCCTTCGCCGAAAAAGCCGGCAAGGACCATGGGTTTACCGTGATCAAGATCGCCGTGCCCGATGGCGAGAAAACCCTTTCGGCCATCGACAGCCTCGCGGCCAACGGCGCCAAGGGCTTTGTGATCTGCCCGCCGGATGTGTCCCTCGGCCCGGCGATCGTGGCCAAGGCCAAGGCCAATGGCTTGAAAGTCATGGCGGTGGATGATCGTTTCGTCGATGCCAAGGGCAACTTCATGGAGGACGTGCCGTACCTGGGCATGGCCGCTTTCGAAGTCGGCCAGAAACAGGGTGCGGCCATGGCTGGCGAAGCGAAAAAGCGCGGTTGGGACTGGAAGGACACCTACGCGGTGATCAACACCTATAACGAACTCGACACTGGTAAAAAACGCACCGACGGCTCGATCAAATCCCTGGAAGAAGCCGGCCTTCCCAAGGACCACATCCTCACCGCCGCCCTGAAAACCCTCGACGTGCCGGGCAGTATGGACGCCACCAACTCGGCCCTGGTCAAGCTGCCCAGTGGCGCGAAAAACCTGATCATCGGCGGCATGAACGACAACACCGTGCTTGGCGGCGTGCGCGCCACCGAAAGCGCCGGCTTCAAGGCGGCCAACGTGATCGGCATCGGTATCAATGGCACCGACGCCATCGGCGAGCTGAAAAAGCCTGACAGTGGTTTCTTCGGTTCGATGCTGCCGAGCCCGCATATCGAGGGCTACAACACGGCGCTGGCGATGTATGAGTGGGTCACCACCGGCAAGGAACCGGCGAAGTACACGGCGATGGACGAAGTGACGCTGATCACCCGCGAAAATTTCCAGGCAGAACTGACCAAAATCGGTCTGTGGAAATGAGCGGCGCGGCCCTGCGTTTCAACGGCATCGGCAAGGAGTTTCCCGGGGTCAAGGCCTTGGCGCAGATCAGCTTTGAAGCGCGGCCGCACGCGGTACACGCGCTGATGGGCGAGAACGGTGCGGGCAAGTCGACGCTGCTGAAAATACTTGGCGGCGCCTACATCCCAAGCAGCGGCACAGTGCAGATCGGCGCGCAGACCATGGCCTTCAAATGCGCCGCCGACAGCATCGCCAACGGCGTGGCGGTGATCCACCAGGAGCTGCACCTGGTGCCGGAAATGACCGTCGCCGAAAACCTGTTCCTCGGGCATTTGCCGTCGCGGTTCGGCGTGGTCAATCGGGGCTTGCTGCGCCAGCAGGCCCTCGCTTGCCTCAAGGGCCTGGCGGATGAAATCGACCCGGCCGAAAAGCTCGGCCGCCTGTCCCTGGGCCAGCGCCAACTGGTGGAAATCGCCAAGGCGCTGTCCCGTGGCGCGCATGTGATCGCGTTTGACGAACCCACCAGCAGCCTGTCGGCGCGGGAGATCGACCGCTTGATGGCGATCATCACGCGCCTGCGCGACGAGGGCAAAGTGGTGCTCTACGTGTCGCACCGCATGGAAGAAGTGTTCCGCATCTGCAACGCGGTGACGGTGTTCAAGGACGGCCGCTTCGTGCGCACCTTCGACGACATGAGCGCGCTGACCCATGACCAGTTGGTGACGTGCATGGTCGGGCGCGACATCCAGGACATCTACGATTACCGCCCGCGTGACCACGGCGAAGTGGCGTTGAAGCTCGACGGTTTACAAGGCCCCGGCTTGCGTGAACCGATCAGCTTTGACGTGCGCAAGGGCGAGATTCTCGGCCTGTTCGGCCTGGTCGGGGCAGGGCGCACCGAACTGTTGCGCCTGCTCAGCGGTTTAGAGCGCACCAGCGCCGGTCGCCTGGAGCTGTGCGGCGCGCCGCTGCAACTGCGCTCACCGCGCGATGCCATCGCCGCCGGGGTGCTGCTGTGCCCGGAAGACCGTAAAAAGGAAGGCATCATCCCGCTGTCCAGCGTCGCCGAGAACATCAACATCAGCGCCCGTGGCGCCCATTCGGCGTTCGGCTGGTTGTTGCGTGACGGCTGGGAAAAGGGCAACGCCGAGCACCAGATCAAGGCGATGAAGGTCAAGACGCCGAATGCCGAGCAGAAGATCATGTACCTCTCCGGCGGCAACCAACAGAAGGCCATTCTCGGCCGCTGGCTGTCGATGCCGATGAAGGTGCTGCTGCTCGACGAACCCACCCGCGGTATCGATATCGGCGCCAAGTCGGAGATCTACCAGATCATCCATACCCTGGCGGCAAGCGGGATTGCGGTGATCGTGGTGTCCAGCGATTTGATGGAAGTGATGGGCATCAGCGACCGCATCCTGGTGATGAGTGAAGGCGCCTTGACCGGCGAATTGACCCGCGCCGAAGCGGACGAAGCACGGCTGTTGCAACTGGCTCTCCCGCGTTCGCGGGCTTGATGAATTCGAGGTGAGTATGTCCGAGGTAAAAACTGCAAAGGGCTTCTGGCCGGGTTTCAACCAGCGCAAGTTCCTCGATGACTGGGTGATGTTGCTCGCGGCGCTGGGCATCTTTGTGCTCAGTGCGTTGTTTATCGACAACTTCCTTTCGCCGCTGAACATGCGCGGGCTGGGCCTGGCGGTTTCCACGGTGGGCATCGCCGCCTGCACCATGTTGTTCTGCCTGGCGTCGGGGCATTTCGACCTGTCGGTGGGCTCGGTAATCGCCTGCGCCGGCGTGGTGGCCGGCATCGTGATCCGCGACACCGACAGCGTGGTGCTCGGCGTGTCGGCCGCGTTGGCGATGGGCCTGGTGGTGGGGCTGATCAACGGCATCGTGATTGCCAAGCTGCGCATCAATGCGTTGATTGCGACGCTGGCGACCATGCAGATCGTGCGCGGCCTGGCCTACATCTTCTCCAATGGCAAGGCGGTGGGGGTGATGGATGAACGTTTCTTCGTGTTCGGCAACGGCCAACTGCTGGGTGTGCCGGTGCCGATCATCATCACCGTGCTGTGTTTTGTGTTCTTTGGCTGGCTGCTCAACTACACCACCTACGGGCGCAACACCATGGCCATTGGCGGCAACCAGGAAGCGGCGCTGCTGGCCGGGGTGAATGTGGATCGCACCAAGATCATCATCTTTGCCGTACACGGCTTGGTGGGTGCGTTGGCCGGGGTGATCCTCGCCTCGCGCATGACCTCGGGCCAACCGATGATTGGCCAGGGCTTCGAGCTGACGGTGATTTCGGCGTGCGTGCTGGGTGGGGTGTCGTTGAGCGGCGGGATCGGCATGATCCGGCATGTGATCGCCGGGGTGTTGATCCTGGCGATCATCGAGAACGCGATGAACCTGAAGAACATCGATACCTTCTACCAGTACGTGATCCGTGGTTCGATCCTGCTGTTGGCGGTGATCATCGACCGCATGAAACAACGCTAAGCCATGCCATGTGAGGACTAAATGTGGGAGCGGGCTTGCTCGCGAATGCGGTGGGCCAGCTAGCTCATCAGGTGACTGACACACCGCATTCGCGAGCAAGCCCGCTCCCACATTTTGATCTTCGCTGTGCTCAGGTTCAGCTTTTGCCATAATGCCCGCGCTTTCACACTTATAGGCCCGATATGCAGGAAAACGCCCACACCCCCGCCAAAGAAACCGCCCCCACTGGCACCCAGACCCTGCTCCGTGGCCTGGGCGTGGTACAAGCGGTGGCGGCCGGTGCGCGGGATCTCAAAGAGATCGCCAAGCGCATCGGCACCACCCGCAGCACCACCCACCGCCTGGCCAGTTGCCTGGTGGAGGAGCGCTACCTGCGCGTGGTGCCGCAAGTCGGTTACCTGCTGGGGCCCAAATTGATCGAGCTGGGTTTCCAGGCGCGTGAAGAGCTGCCGTTGGTGACGTTGGCGGTGCCGTACCTGGACGAATTGTCGGCGTTGACCGGGGACACCATCCACCTGGCCATCCGCGAGTACGACGACGTGCTCTACCTGCACAAGAACCCCGGCCGCAATGGCCCGGAAATGCGCTCGCGGGTCGGCCACCGCATGCCGCTGGCGCGTACGGGCATCGGCAAGGCATTGCTGTTGGATGATTCGGTCGAAGAGTGGCAGCGCCTGTACGACGTCAGCTTGCCGGCCGCAGGGAAAAGCCCGCAGTGGCCGCAGCACCCGGAGCAGTCCTGGGCCCAGTTCGAGCAGCGCATGCGTGAATACGTGGTGGGCGGTTATGCGTTCGACCTGGAAGACAACGAACCGTCGATCCGTTGTGTCGCGGCACCTGTGCGCGATGCCAGCCGGCGGATTGTCGCCGGCATCAGCATCGCCAGTACCGTGCCCTACATGCCGCTGGAGAAAATGGCCGAGCTGATCCCTGTGATCAAACAGGTCGCAGCGCGGCTGTCAGCGGAGTTGGGCGCGAAGGCCTGATCAGGCCTTGAGGGTCGCCATGTCGATGACAAAGCGGTACTTCACATCGCCGGCGATCATGCGGCTGTAGGCTTCGTTGATGTTGCGGATGTCGAGCATTTCGATGTCGCAGCTGATGCCGTGTTCGGCGCAGAAATCCAGGACTTCCTGGGTTTCGGCAATGCCACCGATCAGCGAACCGGCCAGCACCTTGCGGCCCAGGATCAGCTTGGCGGCGTTGACCGGCGGGTCGACCGGCTCGATCAGGCCGACCAGGATGTGCACGCCGTCAAAGCGCAGCACGTCGAGGTAGGGGTTGAGGTCGTGCTGCACCGGGATGGTGTCCAGCAGGAAATCGAACTGCCCGGCAGCAGCTTGCATCTGCGCAGCGTCGGTGGACACGATCACGTGGTCGGCGCCCTGGCGACGGCCTTCCTCGGCCTTGCTCGCCGAGCGGGTGAACAAGGTCACTTCGGCGCCGATCGCCTTGGCCAGCTTGATGCCCATGTGGCCGAGGCCGCCCATGCCCAATACGCCGACCTTGTCGCCAGCCTTGATGCCGTAGTGCTTGATCGGCGAGTACATGGTCACGCCGGCGCAGAGGATCGGCGCGGCGCTGGCCAGGTCGAGCCTGGCCGGGATCTTCACCACGAAGTGTTCGCTGACCACGATGCTGTCGGAGTAGCCACCCATGGTGTTGCTGCCGTCGACGCGGTCCGGGGTGGCGTAGGTCATGGTCGGGCCTTCGAGGCAGTATTGCTCCAGGTCCGACTTGCACGCGTCGCAGTGACGGCACGAGTCGACCATGCAGCCCACGCCGACCAGATCGCCGACTTTGTGCGCGGTGACGTCGGCGCCGACGGCGGTGACTTTGCCGACGATCTCGTGGCCCGGCATCAGCGGGTACACGGCGATGCCCCACTCGTTGCGTGCCTGGTGGATGTCGGAGTGGCACACGCCGCAGTACAGGATCTCGATGGCCACATCATCGACGCGCGGGCTGCGGCGCTGGAAGGACATGGGGGCGAGGGGAGTGGTGGCCGACTGGGCGGCATAACCGATGGCGGTGTACATGGGAAAAACCTCGCAAAAAGCAATGACAGGTGAGGCGGCGCATTCTCCGCGCCGGGCCTTGCAGCGGCCATGGCGATTGCTCCGAGTCTCATGCCTATTCGTCCGGAGGTGCCCCGGGTTTGGGTTTTTGTGTCGCCGGACCTGCGATGATGCGTTCATCCCTTTTTCGCGAAGTTTTTTGCCATGTTGTTGACTCGCCATCTTGATGCCAACGCCACGCTGGTTTCCTTGATTGAGGGGCTGACGCCCTGCGACGGTTTCTCGCCGACCCACCTGCCGGGCGTGAAGGTATTGCGCGCCAGCTGCGATGTGGCGCGCGGCCCGCAGATCTATGAGCCCAGCCTGATGTTCGTGGCCCAGGGCAGCAAAGTCGCCTACCTGGGCCCGCGCACGCTGGAGTATGGCGCCGGGCACTATTTAATCCAGGCCATGCCGGTGCCGTTCGAGTGCGAGACGTTTGCCATGGCACCGGATGCGCCGCTCTACGGGGTGACGGTGGGCATCGACCGTGTGGTGCTGGGGGAGTTGGTGATGGCCATGGGCATTCAGGCCGGGCCGCCGCCGACGGCGCAGACGTTGGAGTCGATGAGTTCGGTGGTGCTGGATGACGCCATGCGTGGCTGCGTCGAACGGCTGCTGCAGTGCCTGCATGATCCGCTGGAAAGCCGGATCATGGGCCCGGCGCGGGTGCGTGAATTGTTGTTCACCGCGCTGCGCGGGCCGCAGGCCGATGTGTTGCGCGCCTTGGTGGAACAGCAGGGGCAGTTTTCGCGAATCGCCACGTCATTGAATCACCTGCACGCCCATTATGCCGAGCCGCTGAATATCGAGACATTGGCGGGGTATGCGCACATGAGTGCGTCGACGTTTCACGAGCATTTCAAGCGCTGCACCTTGTTGTCGCCGGTGCAGTACCTGAAGCGATTGCGCTTGTTGAAGGCGCAGCAGTTGCTGATGGTGGAAGGCATGGGGGTGGCGCAGGCGGCGCATAGCGTGGGGTATCAGAGTACGTCGCAGTTCAGTCGCGAGTACAAGCGCTACTTCGAGCGTAACCCCGGCGAGGAGCGCGTCGCCTAGATCTTACTGATTCAATGGGTCAATGTGGGAGCGGGCTTGCTCGCGAAAGCGGTTTGTCAGTCAAATATGCTCTAACTGACCCACCGCTTTCGCGAGCAAGCCCGCTCCCACATTTGACCGAGTTCCTGCCACAAAAAAGGCTCCCATTTGGGAGCCTCAGTTGGCGTTACATATTCGGGTAAGTCGGCCCACCCGCGCCTTCCGGCGTTACCCAGGTGATGTTCTGCGAAGGGTCCTTGATGTCACAGGTCTTGCAGTGCACGCAGTTCTGGGCGTTGATCTGGAAGCGCTTGGCGCCGTCTTCCTGGGTGATCACTTCATACACGCCCGCCGGGCAGTAGCGCTGCGCCGGTTCATCGTAGAGCGGCAGGTTGGTGCCGATCGGGATGCTCGGGTCTTTGAGCTTCAAGTGGCACGGCTGTTCTTCTTCATGGTTGGTACCGGAGATGAACACCGAGCTCAACTTGTCGAAGCTCAGCTTGCCGTCGGGTTTGGGGTAGTCGATCTTCTTGCTGTCCTTGGCCAGCTTGAGGCAGGCGTAGTCCGGCTTGGTGTCGTGCAGGGTGAACGGCATCTTGCCGCCGAGGATGTTCTGGTCGAACCAGTTGAAACCTGCACCGATGATCGGGCCGAACTTGTGCATCGCCGGGCCGAAGTTGCGGCTGGCGAACAGTTCTTCGTAGAGCCAGCTGGACTTGAAGCTGTCGACGTAAGCGGTCAGTTCATCACCGCCTTCGGATTCGGCTAACAGGCGGTCGGCCACGGCGTCGGCGGCGAGCATGCCGGACTTCATCGCGGTGTGGCTGCCCTTGATCTTGGCCACGTTCATGGTGCCCAGGTCGCAGCCGATCAATGCGCCGCCCTTGAACACCATCTTCGGCAGCGAGTTGATGCCACCTTTGGCCAGGGCGCGGGCGCCGTAGCTGATGCGCTTGCCGCCTTCGAGGTACTGGGCCAGCACCGGGTGGTGCTTGAGGCGCTGGAACTCATCGAACGGCGACAGGAAGGTGTTGCTGTAGGACAGGTCGACGATCAGGCCGACGACCACCTGGTTGTTTTCCAGGTGATAGAGGAACGAACCGCCGGTGTTCTCGTTGCTCATGATGTCCAGCGGCCAACCGGCGGTGTGCACCACCAGGCCTGGTTGATGCTTGGCTGGGTCGATTTCCCAGATTTCCTTGAGGCCGATGCCGTAGTGCTGGGCGTCGGCGTCGCTGTCCAGGTTGAAGCGCTGGATCAGCTGCTTGCCGATGTGGCCACGGCAACCTTCGGCGAACAACGTGTACTTGCCACGCAGTTCCATGCCCGGGGTGTAGACGCCTTCTTTCGGGTTGCCTTCGCGGTCGACGCCGAGGTCGCCGGTGATGATCCCGCGTACCACGCCGTTTTCGTCGAACAGCGCTTCCTGGGCGGCGAAGCCTGGGTAGACTTCCACGCCCAGGTTCTCGGCCTGCTGGGCCAGCCAGCGGCACAGGTTGCCCAGGGAAATGATGTAGTTGCCTTCGTTGTGCATGGTCTTGGGCACAAAGAAGTCAGGAACCTTGGTGGAGGCTTCGGGGCTGCGCAGTACATAGATGTCATCGCGCACCACGGGGGTGTTGAGCGGGGCGCCGAGTTCTTTCCAGTCCGGGAACAATTCGTTCAGGGCGCGGGGTTCAAACACCGCACCGGAGAGAATATGTGCGCCCACTTCGGAGCCTTTCTCGACCACGCAGACGCTGATTTCCTTACCGGCTTCGGCGGCCTTCTGCTTCAGTCGGCAGGCGGCAGACAGGCCCGCCGGGCCAGCGCCGACGATGACCACGTCGAATTCCATGTATTCGCGTTCCACAGGTTATCTCCTACTCAAGGCTCAACAGGCTTTTTTTCTAATGGATGGAGGTTCGGTGTCGTCTGGCGCAAAGGCCTGACCCACCTTTCTCTCTAGGTGGCGCATTATATATAGACCACTGCGAGCGTCCAATACAAACGTTTGTTTGAATTGCCCGCAGGCTAGGTAAATCAAAGCAACGCGGCTTATGACTGGCTATTTTGCCGTATTGACCAGAATAGGCGTTCCGGTCAATATACGGTCGGTTTTGCGCTTACCGTAGGCAGACAGCAGGTTTCAAGAGCACGTCCAAAAGCAAGACAGGTGACGCGCGCCGAAACTCGGGCGCGCAGTTTACACGCTGCGATAAAGAATGACCTCTCAGTCACCACTGACGAACGGTCGTCATTTCCCGTGAGCAAGGTCATCCGCCGACGTTTTTGGAGGTGCCCTTGTGTGCCGATGAGCATCAACCGCCAGGTTCGCCTAGGCGACTTTCTTTTCACCGGAGAGTAACGAGGAATCCATGAAGGTTCTTGTAGCTGTCAAACGCGTTGTCGATTACAACGTGAAAGTTCGCGTCAAGGCGGACAATTCCGGCGTCGATCTTGCTAACGTCAAGATGTCGATGAACCCGTTCTGTGAAATCGCCGTGGAAGAAGCCGTACGCCTGAAAGAGAAAGGCGTGGCAACTGAAATCGTCGTGGTTTCCATCGGCCCGACCACTGCTCAAGAGCAGCTGCGTACCGCCCTGGCACTGGGTGCCGACCGCGCCATCCTGGTCGAGTCCGCTGAAGAGCTGACCTCCCTGGCCGTGGCCAAGCTGCTCAAGGCTGTTGTCGACAAGGAACAGCCTCAGCTGGTGATCCTTGGCAAGCAAGCCATCGACAGCGACAACAACCAGACTGGCCAGATGCTGGCTGCACTGACCGGTTACGGCCAGGGCACCTTCGCGTCCAAAGTCGAAGTGAGCGGTGACCGCGTCGCTGTGACCCGTGAAATCGACGGCGGCGCCCAGACCGTTTCCCTGAAACTGCCGGCCATCGTCACCACCGACCTGCGTTTGAACGAGCCGCGCTACGCGTCCCTGCCAAACATCATGAAAGCCAAGAAGAAGCCTCTCGAAGTGCTGACTCCGGATGCTTTGGGCGTTTCCACCGCGTCCACCAACAAGACCGTCAAGGTTGAAGCGCCGGCTGCACGCAGCGCGGGCATCAAGGTCAAGTCGGTCGCTGAACTGGTCGAGAAACTGAAAAACGAAGCGAAGGTAATCTGACAATGACTATCTTGGTAATCGCTGAACACGACAACAAGGTCGTGGCCCCGGCCACCCTGAACACCGTGGCTGCTGCCGCTAAAATCGGTGGCGATATTCACGTGCTGGTTGCAGGTCAGGGCGCTGGCGCCGTGGCTGAAGCCGCCGCGAAAATCGCTGGCGTGAGCAAGGTGCTGCTGGCCGACAACGCCGCGTACGCTCACCAGTTGCCGGAAAACGTTGCCCCTCTGGTTGCAGAGCTGGGCGCTGGCTACAGCCACATCCTGGCTGCCGCCACGTCCAACGGCAAAAACATCCTGCCACGCGTCGCCGCGCAGCTGGACGTTGACCAGATCTCCGAGATCGTTTCGGTTGAAAGCGCTGACACCTTCAAGCGCCCGATCTACGCCGGTAACGCCATTGCCACCGTGCAATCGACGGCCTCGGTGAAAGTCATCACCGTGCGTGCCACCGGTTTCGACCCGGTTGCCGCCGAAGGTGGTTCGGCTGCCGTTGAAGCCGTTGCAGCTGCCCACAACGCGGGTACTTCCAGCTTTGTTGGCGAAGAGCTGGCCAAGTCGGATCGTCCTGAGCTGACCGCTGCCAAGATCGTCGTTTCCGGCGGGCGTGGCATGCAGAACGGTGACAACTTCAAGCACCTGTATGCCCTGGCCGACAAGCTGGGCGCTGCGGTCGGCGCTTCCCGCGCGGCCGTCGACGCAGGTTTCGTACCCAACGACATGCAGGTCGGCCAGACCGGCAAGATCGTGGCGCCACAGCTGTACATCGCCGTCGGTATCTCCGGCGCGATCCAGCACCTGGCCGGCATGAAAGACTCCAAAGTGATCGTTGCGATCAACAAGGACGAAGAAGCGCCGATCTTCCAGGTAGCCGACTACGGCCTGGTGGCAGACTTGTTCGAAGCCGTACCCGAGCTGGAGAAGCTGGTCTAATCCAGTCGCTTCACTTATAAAGAGCCCGGTCCTTGTGACCGGGTTTTTTTTTGACTTGCTGGAGCACCTCGCCATGGAACTGCGCCCCTGGACCTTACTGATGGGCCTCACGCTACTGCCAGGCCTGGCGCTGGCCGCCGGCAAGTGCGAGCGCCTGGTGATCACCGGCAGCCCCGACGCACCGCCTTTGCTCTGGCGCGACCCCCAAGACCCCACACGCCTGATCGGTGCCACCGCCGATGTGCTGCAACAAGTGGGCAAGGACCTCGGCCTGAAAATCGACCTGCTCTACGGCGGCAAACGCTCCCTGGCCCTGGACGAAGTGCGCAGCGGGCGCATGGACATCCTCGCCGACGCGCCGCTGAACCTGGGCGAGTTGGACACCCTCGATTATATCCACCCGGCACTGGTGCAGACCGACTACCTGGTCTGGACCCGCAAGGACTCGGCACTGGCCTACACCACCGCCGCCGACCTGCACGGCCACAAAGGTGCGGCCTCTGAGCGTGCACGGTTGAGCGCCGCCTTCGAAACGTTCGCCGGGCAGCAGCTCACCCTGCAACGCCTGCCGAGTCTGACGCCGGCGTTTCAGAAACTGCTGCTCGGGGAAGTGGACTACGTCCTTGCCGGTCGTTACTCCGGCATGGCCATGGCCCAGACCCTGGGGATGAGCAATGACTTGATTGCGCATGAGGTGCCCATCGATCAGCCCGGCCTGTACCTGGCGATTTCCCACAACTCTGCCTGCAATGATCCGTGGCTGCGCGGACAGCTGGCGAAAAAGATGACAGAATTGCCCGCGTCCGGTGTGGTGCAAGCGGCAACGCAGCGCAATCTCGAGCGCTGGAAAGCGCAATTGCAGCAACCTGTCGGCACTCCAGCAAAGTAAGGATTTTCAGTGACTCTTCGACCTCTTTTCGCGGCCCTCGCCGTTGTCGCTTTGGCGGGATGTGCGGCCGATCCTGCGCCGAATGAACAAATGCGCCTCACCCAGCAAGCCTTGGAACAAGCCAGCGCCGTGGGTGCCAACACCGATGAATCGCCCGAGTTGAAATTGGCCGAAGCCAAATTCGCCCGGGCCAAGGGCAGCATGGCCGACGAGTCCTACAAGAACGCCCGTATGCGCTCTGAGCAAGCCGAGCTGGACGCGCGCCTGGCCGAAGCCAAGGTGCTGACCCGCAAAAGCCAGGAACAGTTGAACGTGCTCAACACTCGCATCACACGCCTGCGCAAGCAGTTGCAGTTGGGGGAAGCCCAATGAGCCCGATGATCCGTGGTTTGAGTGGTGCGCTGCTGTTGGTTTCGGCGGTGTTGGGCGGTTGCGCCAGTCACCCTGATAGCGAGCAGGCTTTGCAGCAGGCGGGCAACGACTTCCAGAAGGTCAAGGAAGACGCCAACGTGCTGCGCTTTGCGCCCAAGGACGTGATCCGCGCCGGTGAATCCCTGGCCCGTGCCGACCGCCTGTCGAGCTACTGGGGCAGCGGCGCCGACGTCGCGCATTACGCCTATCTGAGCCAGCGTTACAGCGCGATTGCCCGCGAACACACCGAGCAGGCGCTCAATGCCGAGCGCGGTGCCAAGCTCGAGTTGGAGCGCCAGCGCCTGCAACTGGCCCTGCGTGAAAGCAAGCTGACCAGCGTGCAGCAACAGGGCAAATGGCTCGAAGAACAGATCGCCAGCCTGACCACCACCCAGACCGATCGTGGCTTAGTGATGACCCTGGGCGACGTGCTGTTCGATACCGGTGAAGCGGAACTGAAAAACTCCGCCAACCGCACCGTGCTGAAAATCGTGCAGTTCCTGCAACTGAACCCCAAGCGCGTGGTGCGTATCGAGGGTTACACCGACAGCACCGGCGGCGAGCAGGAAAACCTCAAGCTGTCCCGTGACCGTGCGCAATCGGTGGCCGATGTGCTGGTGGACCTGGGGATCGACGAAAAACGCATCCAGGTTGAAGGTTATGGTGACCAGTACCCGGTCGAAGCCAACGCTTCCGAGCGGGGCAGGGCGCAGAACCGGCGGGTAGAAATCGTGTTCTCCGACGAAAAAGGCCAGTTGGGCGCCGCCCGCTAGACGCCACACACAAATCCAAATGTGTAAGTGAGCTTGTGTGGGAGCGGGCTTGCCCGCGATTGCGGTAGGTCAGCCAGAGTTGTTTCTGCTGATACACCCCTATCGCGGGCAAGCCCGCTCCCACATTTTGTTTGGTGTACACCCAAAAGGCTCTTAAGCACCCTTACAGTTTTTACTGTCACTCCCGCCCGCGCTCGACTATTGTGGCAACTGTCCCCGTACACTTTTAAACTGTGCCGGTATGTTTCACACAAAAATAAAATACCCGTGAAATCGAGTGCTGCGTCATGACCAATCTGTTGCTCTACCAACGTATCGCCCAGCAACTGGCCGAGGACATCCGGCGCGGCGTCTATCAACCGGGCGAGCGTGTGCCTTCGGTGCGCAAGATGAGCTCCCAGCTCAACGTCAGCCACGCCACGGTGTTGCAGGCTTATGCCAACCTGGAAGACCAGGGGCTGATCCGCGCACGCCCGCAGTCGGGCTACTACGTGCACCAGACGCCGGCGCTCACCGCGCCAACGCCAGACATCGCCCGCGTCGAGCGCCCAGGGTTGGTCACCCGCAGTAGCATTATCCAACAGGTATTGGTCGAATCGCGCCGCGAAGGGGTGTTCCCTTTGGGCGCCGCCGTGCCGAGTGTCGATTACTTGCCGGTGCGCGCGTTGCACCAGCAGTTGGCCAAGGTCACGCGCTTCCAGAGCCCACGGGCGTTCAGCTACATGTTCAGCCCCGGTTTCGAGCCGCTGCGCCGCCAGGTGGCGATCCGCATGCGCGATGCGGGCGTGGTGGTCGACCCGTCCGAAGTGGTGATCACCCATGGCTGCGTCGATGCGCTGCAGATGTCGCTGCGCGTACTGACCCGGCCTGGCGACCTGATCGCCGCTGAATCGCCGACGTATTACGGCTTGCTGCAACTGGCTGATCTGCTTGGCCTCAAGGTCATCGAGATCCCCAGTGATCCAGCCTCCGGCATGAGCCTGGAAGCCTTGCAACTGGCGGCCAACCAATGGTCGATCAAGGCCCTGGTGCTGACCACGCGCCTGAGCAATCCCCTCGGTGGTACCATGCCCGAGGAACGGCAAAAACAGTTGCTGCGCCTGGCGTCGGATTTCGATATTCAGATCGTCGAGGACGACATTTACGGCGAATTGATGTTTGAAGTCGGTCGCACCAAGGCCCTCAAGGCCTACGACCGCCTTGACCGAGTGATCTACTGCTCGAGCTTCTCCAAGACCCTGTCACCCGGCGTGCGGATCGGTTGGATGATTGCCGGCAAGTACCAGCAGGAAATCCAGCGCCTGCAGATGTTCAGCACCCATTCGGCGTGCAGCGTCACGCAGATGGGCGTTGCCGCGTACCTGGAGAACGGGGGCTATGATCGCCACCTGCGTTACATCCGCCAGGAGTACCGCAAGAACCTCAACGCCTTCCAGCTCGCCGTGCAGCAGTACTTCCCCGAAGGCACGCAGATGACCCGCCCCAGTGGTGGTTTTATCCTGTGGGTCAGTTTGCCGGGACGGGTCAATACCCAGGAACTGCACGTACGCGCCTTGCAACAAGGCATCAGCATTGCACCGGGGCTGATCTTCAGTAACACCGAGCAGTTCAACCACTGTATCCGTCTCAATTGCGGCACAGCGTGGAACCGCGAGGCAGAGCGGGCGCTGATGACGTTGGGGATGCTCGCCAGCCAACTTTGCCAGGAAACCGCCGCCGGCTTTTGAGCCCGGGAATAGGGACGTGACCGGCCGCTGGCCAATCACCGCGCTTGTCATGCTGCCCACAACAAGCGAGCATATGGCCCTCTGCCGTTAATGCTGTAGGCGATATGACCTGTATTTTTCGCGCTGTCTTGGTGATTGGCCTGTTAAGCCTGTGTAACGTCAGCACAGTGCTGGCGGCAGCACCTGTGACCCAGGGCAAGGTCACCGCCGGCGCCACGCAGAAGGCCCCGGCCAAAAAGGCCGTCGAGGCCAAGAAAAAAGCCGCTGCGGTGAAAAAGCGTACGACAAGCAAGTCGAAGTCGTCCCAGGAAGTTACCCAGACCAAATTGCCACCGGCACAGTTGGACCTGTCCCTGCCTTCGGACATGGTCAGGCACTTGCAACCCATCGGCACCATGCCCAAGCCCCAGAGCGTGCCCCTGCTGCCGCCGATGTTTGGCGAGAAACCGGCAGGCAACAGCGCCTTCCAGATCAACGGTCGCCTGCTCAGCAATGAGATGAAGCTGCAACTGCGCAACGAAGAGCGGCGTGACGTTGAAGGCGCGGCGTTGGAATTCGAGTTCAAGCAGTAAACTTTTCCTGCAAACGTGACGTGGCTCTTCGACCATGTGTCGGAGACTGGTCAGTCATTTTTGTTTTCTGCGAAAAACCCCTGTTAGACCATTTTAAAACGGCTGTTTAAGGGCGTACTCTAGCCCGGCCATCCACATTGAGTCGTCGAGGACCTGCCTGTCATGAATTGCCGTGAAGGCTGTGGCGCGTGCTGCATCGCCCCCTCCATCAGTTCGCCATTACCGGGAATGCCACAAGGCAAGCCGGCAGGCGAACGCTGCCTGCACCTGTCGGTCGAACAACTGTGCCTGCTGTTCGGGCAGCCGGAGCGGCCGGCGGTATGCAGTGATTTCAAGGCGGACATCGAGGTCTGCGGTACCGACCAGGCCGATGCGATCCGCTTGATCGGTTGGTGGGAGCAGATGACGGCGGCTTGATGGGCTTTACTATCGGAACTTCAACAATAAGGAATACAACAATGGGTTCGCTGAAACGAATGGCTGTGCTGTGCGGGTTTACGGTGTTGTTTGCTGCTACGGCCCAGGCTGAGGATTGGCAGGTCGCCAAAGATGAAGACGGGATCAAGGTGTCCTTGAGCGAAGTGGCCGGCTCCAAGTACAAGGCCTATCGCGGCGTGACCACGATCAAGGCGCCGGTGGCCAAGATCCAGGCACTGCAAGAAGACGTTGCGGGTGCCTGTGCCTGGATTCACGAGTGCAAATCGCAAAAACTGCTTAAGCAGGAAGGCGACAAGAGCTGGACCTACACCCAGTTCAAGGCTCCGTTCCCGGTCACCGACCGTGACTCCATCCTGGAGATCACCACCTCCAAGGCCGCTGACGGCACCCTGACGCGCAAGCTGCTGGAAGTGCCGACCTACCAGCCGGAAGTCAAAGGCTATGTGCGTGTGGCCCAGGTCGAGGGCTTCTGGAAACTGGTGCCCAAAGGCGACAACCTGACCGAAGTCACTTACCAGGTGCACACCGAGCCAGGCGGCAGCGTGCCATCGTGGTTGGCCAACAAATTCGTGGTGGATGCGCCGTTCAACACCTTGAAAGCCCTCAAGGACCACGCCGAGAAGTAAGCGCAACTGATCCGGTGCCTCCAGCCTTGAGTGGAACGTTTGGCGATCCCTCAAGGTCCAGATGGATGTGAGCCCACACATGGGCTTTATCGAGGAGGCACCGATGCAAACGTGGAACATTACCTTCGTTGATGATCACGGCGAGACTTCGGTGGAGCAGTTCACCTGCAATGAAAAGCCCAGCCTTGAAGAAGCTGCGCACATGATCCGCAACAAGCTGCTGCCGGTCGCCGCCGAACTCGACCTCAATGACCTTGAGGGGCGCCAGTCTGAGCCGACGGTCAAAATCCTCAAAGACCAGAACAGCATTCAAATCCTCGACATTTTGCCCGCCGCCTGAACATTGCGTGGTTGCCACTAAAGTGCCTCTGGTGGTGGTCAAAGCTTCGCGCTACTCTGCAAGCGAGATCAGCGAATGAATCGCTAAGGTCTGGTCTTGTCAGCTACATGCTTGTTTTCCAGCGGTGTTGTCATCGCCGTAGTCCATGCGCCAGTACGGCGTGGGCCTCGGGAAGCACGGAAAGTCTATCCATCGGTCAGAGGAGCACTTTTCATGAGCACAGCCTATCAAGAAGACATCAGCACCAACGTTCTGCGCCGCATGAAAGAAGGCGGCTTCGACTTCTCGCGTTTCCACCCCATTGAGTTCTACGCCATTTTCCCGGATGAGGAACGTGCGCGCAGGGCTGCGGGTGAGTTTCGTGGGGAATCCCTGAATGCCCAGGTCAGTGCGCGCGACGATGGCGCCTGGTATCTGGAACTGAGCAAAATCATGTTTGCCACCTACGACGGTATAGGAGACTTCGAACAGGACTTTGGGGCGGTGGTAGAGCCTCTGGGCGGGATTATCGAAGGGTGGGGCGTCAAGCAGGAGGTGCGTGGGTTACCCATGTAGTTGTATGAAAAAACGCAGCGTATCGGCTGACCTTTGGGTCGGCCGATTTTGTTTGTGGCGTGGGAAAACTATTCTGAACTTGTGCGCCATTTTTCAGCACCAAAAAAAAGCCACCCAAGAAGGGTGGCCTAAAGGGAAGAGCGGTGTGCTGAAGGAGCGTGTTCAGCAGATGGGGCGATTATCCGCAGGCTTGGCCGGGCAGTGAAATCAACTCTGGCTATGCTGCTGATAGTCAAAGCCCGCATTGCGATGAAGCGCGCGACGGGACGGCGGGCATCTGGCTGCACCAGGACGGTGCGCTTGTGTCCTTGCTTTAATTCAACTCACTGATTTTTAAGTGTTTATGCCGCTGGCACGGGCCTTGCGATGGTTCTAGCGCCCGGGTGACAAGGAGTTCGGCATGATCCGCACTTATTACGATGAAATGTACGATGGGGCAGGCCAGGTCCGGCCTCATTACCGCGAGTTCGCCCGCTGGTTGGCCGAAACCCCAGATGATCTGTTGGCCCAGCGTCGGCGTGAAGCCGATTTGCTGTTTCACCGCGCCGGCATCACCTTCACCCTCTACGGTGACGAGCAGGGCACCGAGCGCTTGATTCCCTTCGACACCATCCCGCGCAGCATCCCGGCCAGCGAGTGGCGGGTTGTCGAGCGTGGCTGCATCCAGCGGGTCAAGGCGCTGAACATGTTTCTCGCCGACCTGTACCACGATCAGCGCATCATCAAGGCCGGGATCATCCCCGCCGAGCAGGTGCTGGCCAACGAGCAATACCAGTTGGCAATGCAGGGTCTGGACCTGCACCGCGACCTGTATTCCCACATCTCCGGGGTCGATCTCGTGCGTGATGGCGACGGCACCTACTACGTGCTGGAAGACAACCTGCGCACACCGAGCGGCGTCAGTTATATGCTCGAAGACCGCAAGATGATGATGCGCCTGTTCCCCGAGCTGTTCGCCGCCCAACGCATCGCGCCCATCGACCATTACCCCAACCTGCTGCTTGACACCCTGAAAAGCTCCAGCCCCCTGGACAACCCCAGCGTGGTGGTGTTGACCCCGGGGCGCTTCAACAGCGCGTTTTTCGAACATGCCTTCCTGGCCCGGGAAATGGGCGTGGAACTGGTGGAAGGTGCCGACCTGTTCGTACGCGATGACCGCGTGTTCATGCGCACCACCGATGGCCCCAAGGCCGTGGACGTGATCTACCGCCGCCTCGACGACGCCTTCCTCGACCCGCTGGCGTTCAATCCGGACTCCATGCTCGGCGTGCCCGGCCTGCTGGCCGCGTACCGCTCCGGCAATGTCGTGCTGGCGAATGCCATCGGCACCGGGGTGGCGGATGACAAGTCGGTGTACCCATTCGTCACCGATATGATCCGTTTTTACCTGGACGAAGAACCTATCCTCAACAACGTTCCTACCTTCCAGTGCCGTAAGCCCGACGAACTGTCCCACGTCCTGGCCAACCTGCCGGATCTGGTCGTGAAGGAAACCCAAGGCTCCGGTGGCTACGGCATGCTGGTCGGCCCTGCCTCCACCGCAGCGCAAATCGAGGCCTTCCGTGTACGTATCAAGGCCAAGCCCCACGCCTATATCGCGCAACCAACCCTGTGTTTATCGACGTGCCCGACCTTTGTCGAAAACGGCATCGCGCCACGCCATATCGACCTGCGTCCGTTCGTCCTGTCCGGCAAGGAAACCCGTGTAGTGCCTGGCGGTTTGACCCGCGTGGCGCTGCGTGAGGGTTCGCTGGTGGTTAATTCGTCCCAGGGCGGTGGTACCAAAGACACCTGGGTGGTGGAGGACTGATGCCATGTTGAGTAGAACTGCCTCGGATTTGTATTGGATGTCGCGCTACCTGGAGCGCGCGGAAAACCTCGCGCGCATGCTCGATGTCAGCTATTCGCTGTCGCTCATGCCCCAGGACGGGCGCGGTGATGGCCTGCATGAACTGGCCATGCCGCTGTTGATTACCGGCACCCTGGATGACTACCGCGAGCGCCACGCTGAGCTGCACGCCGAACACCTGCTGCACTTCTTTGCCCTGGACGCGGCCAACCCGGCCAGCATCTACAGTTGCCTCGGCGCTGCGCGGGCCAGTGCCCATGCGGTGCGTGGGCGAATTACCGCCGACATGTGGGAAAACATCAACGCCACCTGGCTGGATATTCGCGACATTGCCCAGCAGGGCCTGAGCCGTTATGGCATGAGCCGCTTCTGTGAATGGGTCAAGGAGCGTTCCCACCTGTTCCGGGGCGCAACCTACGGCACCATCATGCGCAATGACGCCTTTCGTTTTATCCGCCTGGGTACGTTCATCGAGCGCGCCGACAACACCCTGCGCCTGCTCGACGCACGTTATGAAATGGCCGGCGACCAGGCTGCAGCGGTCACCGACGGTACGGCCCACGCCTACTATCAATGGAGCGCCTTGCTGCGTGCGCTGTCGTCGTTCGAGGCCTACACCGAGATCTATCGCGATGCGCCAGGCGCGCGACAAGTCGCCGAATTGTTGTTGCTGCGCGCCGATGTGCCACGTTCATTGCGCGCCTGCAGCGAAGAGATCGACCAGATCCTCGCCAGCCTGCCCGGCCTCAACGGCCGCCCGGCCCAGCGCCTGGCCGCCGAGATGGATGCGCGCCTGCGCTTTACTGCCATCGATGAAATCCTCGAGGAAGGCCTGCACGCCTGGCTGACCGACTTTATCCCCCTGGTGCGCCAGTTGGGCGACGCCATCTACAGCTCCTACCTGGAGGCCGCATGAGACTCTCCATCAGCCACGAAACCACCTACCACTATGAAGACCAGGTTCGCGCCAGCATTCAGTACCTGCGCCTTACGCCCCACGACAGCGAGCGCCAGAACGTCATCAGTTGGCAGCTCGACCTGCCGCGCCCGGTACGTGCGCAAGTGGACCCATTCGGCAACATCCTGCATGTGCTGACCCTGGACGAGCCCCATGACGCCATCATCATCGGTGCCCGTGGCCAGGTAGACATCGACGAACTGAGCGAGGCCGAACACGAGAGCCAATCGGCGTTCCCGTTCCTGCGCAGTACGCGCCTGACCGAGCCTGACGAGGCCCTGCGCGGGTTTGCCCTGCAACACTGCCATCAACGCCGCGACCGCAACGCGCTGATCGACTTGATGCACGCCCTCAACCACTCAATGGTCTACACACCCGGTGCCACCGAAGTCGACACCAGCGCCGCCGCAGCTTTCGCCGGCCGTGCTGGCGTATGCCAGGACCACGCCCATGCGTTCCTCGCCTGCGCCCGCAGCCTGGGGATTCCGGCGCGGTATGTGTCGGGGTATTTGTACAGCGAAGACAGTGCGCACCTGGCCAGCCATGCCTGGGCCGAAGCCTGGCTGGATGACGCGTGGTACAGCTTCGACGTGACCAACCAACTGGCGCGGCCCGAGCGGCACCTGAAGTTGGCGGTGGGCCTGGATTACCTCGACGCCTGCCCGGTACGCGGCATGCGCCGTGGCGGTGGGCATGAGCAGATGCATGCCAAGGTGTTCGTGGCGCCGACGCCGGTGATTGCTGTGCAGCAACAGTAGGCGAAGGCGATCAACGGTGGGAGCTGGCTTGTGTGGGAGCCAGCTCCCACCGTTGATATATGTTGTACTCAGGGTTGTTGTTTACGCCCCGCCATGTGCTTCAAATATCCCACCAACAAATCCAACTCGCGGTCCGGCAACACACTGGCCGCAAACCCCGGCATCTTCGCCTGTGGCCAGTGCCTCAGGCTTTGCGGATCACGGATATAGCGCTTGAGAAAGTCACCGCTGAAATATTCCGTGGGGTTGTAGGGAATGTTCAGATCCGGCCCGACCTGCGCGTCCCCGGCACCATTGAGCCGATGGCACGCCAGGCAGTTTTTCTGGAACAACGCAAAGCCTTGGTTGATCGGATCATCGGCGGCCAGTTCCGGGGCCGGCAACAGTGCCGGAAAACGTTCTGCGACGGTCTTCAACTGCTTGATCGCGCAGATCTGGAACGGCCACTGTTCCGGGCTGATATGCCCGGCTTGCGGGTCGGTCCACACCAGATAGAACGGCCCGGCACTCGGTTTGCCATCTGCCAGCGCGGGCCATGGCTGCGCCGGGTCCTCCACCGCCAGCCAGGCGCGGGCGCCGTGGGTTGCCAGCAAGGGCGCGGCCGTGAGTTCGGCGGCAAACCCGTCCAGGGCAACCGCTTGCAGATGGCTCTGTGCTGTGAGGCCCGGTAGGAGTGCTGCCAGCGGCACCGCGCGATAAGTCATGGTGCGCTTGTAGGAAACGTCATCGATGATCTGAATTGTTTTGACCGCCGGGTGTTTGAGCAATTCGGCGGTCTGCCAGGTCTTGCTGGCATGGTCCAGGTCGATGGTCAATTGCGCCGCCGTGACCGGCAGGGCCATGAACAGGGCGAGGAGGGCAAGGATCGATTTCAAGAGGAAGGCCTGCTGCAAAGTGGCGATGGCGCTCACGATACCGGAAAAATCCAGGCAAAAAGACAGCCCCCGCAACAGGATTGCTATTGGCAATGTCCCGGCAGGTGCTGCCAAAAACTGCAGTCCTGATGCTGTGTATACGCGCAGTGCGGGTGTTTAAGAGTTACCCAATGATCTTGGTCAGGTTGGGTAGGATCAGAATCAGTGTGGTGGCGAACAGAATAAGTCCCGCCTGACGTACTTTCGAGTGCTTGAACATGGCTGACTGCCTTTTTTTGTTATTCCTGAGCGTCAAATACGTGCCGTTTTATCGCAGTATGACGGTATGACGTGTCGCTTTTCTTACAGTTGCTCCAGCAAAACCCGGCAGCAACCTCCTACTGATTCAACCTTAGAGCCCTCGTTCTGCGTGGCTTAGATCCATTTCATATCAGCTCATTAGCATTCGCGCTAAAAACGGCATGAGGCCTAACGCCATCTTGGCGCCAGACCGTTGGCTAGACAGCTAAAACGATTAATCAGCGGATTGCCCCGGCGACCTACCGTTCGTCCGAGCGAGGGGGTCAAAAGCAATGAGCGCATCCGTCATTGAAACCGTGTCAATCGGGCCTAAGGTAGGGGCACACAGGTACAGCGGTTCGAGGACGTCATGACCCAAGCTTTGATCTTTGATGCGATACGCACGCCCCGGGGCAAAGGCAAGGCTGACGGCGCCTTGTACAGCGTCAAGCCGGTGACCTTGGTGGCCGGCTTGCTCACCGCACTGGCCCGGCGCAACGACCTCGACACCCAGCAGGTGGATGACATCGTGCTGGGCTGTGTGACCCCGGTGGGCGACCAGGGCGCCGACATCGCCAAGACCGCCGCCTTAGTGGCGGACTGGGACGTCAGCGTCGCCGGCGTACAGGTCAACCGCTTCTGCGCCTCGGGCCTGGAAGCGGTGAACCTCGGCGCGATGAAAGTGCGTTCCGGTTTTGAAGACCTGGTGGTGGTCGGCGGCGTCGAGTCCATGTCCCGCGTGCCCATGGGCAGCGATGGCGGTGCCTGGGTGCTGGACCCGCACACCAACCTGCACAGCCATTTCACCCCGCAAGGTATCGGCGCGGACCTGATCGCCACCCTGGAAGGCTTTACACGCCAGGATGTCGACGCCTTTGCCCTACACTCGCAGCAGAAAGCGGCGAGGGCGCGTGCCGACGGTTCCTTCAACAAGTCGCTGGTCGCGGTGCAGGACCAGAACGGCATCGTGCTGCTGGACCACGATGAATTCATTCGTGGCGATTCCACGCTCGAAGGGCTGGGCAAGCTCAAGCCGAGTTTCGAGATGATCGGGCAGATGGGCTTTGATGCCACGGCGCTGCGGGTCTACAGCCATGTCGAACGCATCCAGCACGTACACACACCGGGCAACAGTTCCGGGATTGTCGATGGCGCCGCGTTGATGTTGATCGGCTCCGAGGCCAAGGGCCGCGAACTGCGCCTGCAACCGCGGGCGCGCATTGTCGCCACGGCGGTGACAAGCACCGACCCGACCATCATGCTCACCGGCCCCGCGCCGGCGACACGCAAGGCCCTGGCCAAGGCCGGCTTGCGCGTCGAGGACATCGACCTGTTCGAGGTCAACGAAGCGTTTGCTTCTGTGGTGCTCAAATTCATCAAGGACATGCGTATCGACGCCGCCCGGGTCAACGTCAACGGCGGCTCCATCGCCATGGGCCACCCGTTGGGCGCCACCGGCTGCGCCATCCTCGGCACCTTGCTCGACGAACTGGAAGCACGCCAGCAGCGTTACGGCCTGGCCACCCTGTGTGTCGGCGGTGGCATGGGTATCGCCACCATCATCGAACGGCTCTGAGCCCAAGGAATCCAGCATGACCCAAGCCATTCGTTACGAAAAAGGCCAGGACCAGATCGTGGTGCTGACCCTCGACATGCCCGGCCAGAGCGCCAACACCATGAATGGCGCGTACCGCGAGGCCATGGCGGCCAGCGTTGCGCGTCTGGAGGCGGAGATAGACACGCTGGCCGGCGTGGTCATCACCTCGGCGAAAAAGACCTTTTTCGCCGGCGGCGACCTCAATGAACTGATCAAGGTCGACAAGGCCCAGGCCAAGGATTTCCATGACGGCGTATTGCTGCTCAAGGCGCAACTGCGCCGCCTGGAAACCCTTGGCAAACCGGTGGTGGCCGCGATCAACGGCGCCGCCCTGGGCGGCGGCTGGGAGATTTGCCTGGCGTGTCATTACCGGGTCGCGCTGGACGACAAATCCGTGCAGCTCGGCCTGCCGGAGGTGACCCTGGGCCTGCTGCCGGGTGGCGGCGGCGTGGTGCGCATGGTGCGCATGCTGGGCCTGGAAAAGGCCTTGCCGTACTTGCTGGAGGGCAAAAAAATCCGCCCGCAACCGGCGTTGCAGGCCGGTTTGATCAACGAGCTGGCGGCGGATCGCGATGAGCTGCTGGCCAAGTCCCGCGCCTGGATTCTTGCCAACCCCGAGGCCCGGCAGCCGTGGGACAACAAGGGCTATCAGCTCCCCGGTGGCACGCCGTCGAACCCGAAAGTGGCGCAGATGCTGGCAATCGCCCCGTCGATCTTGCGCAGCAAAACCCAAGGCTGTTTCCCGGCACCGGAGAAGATCCTGTGTGCCGCCGTTGAGGGCGCCCAGGTCGATTTCGACACCGCGCACCTGATCGAAACCCGCTACTTCACCGAGCTGGTCACCGGACAAGTGGCGAAAAACATGATCGGCACGTTCTGGTTCCAGCTCAACGAGATCAATGCGGGCAGCTCCCGTCCCCACGGTTTTGCGCCGTACGTCACGCGCAAAGTCGGGGTGCTCGGCGCGGGCATGATGGGCGCGGGCATCGCCTATGCGAGTGCCTGCGCGGGTATCGAGGTGGTGCTCAAGGACATCAACCCGGCGGCCGCCGAAAAGGGCAAGGCGCACTCGGCGGCGTTGCTCGACAAGAAAGTCAGCCGTGGGCAATTGAGCGCCGAACAGCGGGAAACCACCCTGGCGCGCATTCATCCTACGGACTCGGACGCCGACCTGGCGGGCTGCGATTTGATCATCGAGGCAGTGTTCGAAGACCGCGAACTCAAGGCCAAGGTGTCCGCCGCCGCCCAGCGCGTGGTGGGGGCCGACGCGGTGATCGCCTCCAACACCTCGACCTTGCCGATCAGCGGGCTGGCCACGGCCGTGCCGGACCAAGGCAAGTTCATCGGCCTGCATTTCTTCAGCCCGGTGGACAAGATGCCCCTGGTGGAAATCATCAAGGGCGCCCACACCTCGGACGAAACCCTGGCCCGAGGTTTCGACTTCGTACTGCAAATCAAGAAAACCCCGATCGTGGTCAACGACAGTCGCGGTTTCTTCACTTCCCGGGTGTTCGGCACCTTTACCAACGAAGGTATCGCCATGCTCGGCGAAGGCGTGGCGGCGCCGATGATCGAGACCGAAGCGCGCAAGGCCGGCATGCCGGTGGGGCCGTTGGCGGTGTCGGATGAAGTATCCCTCAGCCTGATGAGCCATATCCGACAGCAGGCGGCCAAGGATCTGCTCGCAGAAGGCAAGGCTGTGCCGCAGCACCCGGCGACGTTGGTGATTGATCTGTTGGTCAATGAATACAAACGCGGAGGCAAGGCGGCGGGGGGTGGGTTTTACGAGTATCCGAGCGGCGCGCAGAAATTCCTGTGGCCGGAGCTCAAAAGCCGCTTTGAACGGCCCGACCAACGCATCTCGCCGCAGGATGTGCGCGACCGCCTGCTGTTTATCCAGGCCATCGAAACCGTGCGCTGCGTGGAGGAGGGTGTATTGCGATCGACGGCGGATGCCAACGTCGGTTCGATCTTCGGCATCGGCTTTGCCGCGTGGACTGGCGGCGCATTGCAGTTTATCAATCAGTACGGCTTGAACGATTTCATCGCCCGCGCCCGCTACCTGGCGCAGCAGTATGGCGAGCGCTTCACGCCACCGGCGTTGCTGCTGGAAAAAGCCGCGCAGGGCGCATCTTTCTAGGCGTTCACACGGCTCAGACTGTGAGAGAGGGACTTGCTTTGCAGGTGGGTTTCGAGGCAGGCTTGGGTGTGCATTATTCCCATCACCGTGTCAGGTATTTTTTATGTCGCTACGCGTCTGCATTCTGGAAACCGATGTCCTGCGCCCGGAGTTGGTGGATCAATATCAGGGGTATGGGCAGATGTTCCAGCGTCTGTTTTCCCAGCAGCCGATTGCGGCCGAGTTCGTCGTGTACAACGTGATGAACGGCGAATACCCGGACGACAGCGAGCAGTTCGACGCTTACCTCGTCACCGGCAGCAAGGCTGACTCCTTCGGCACCGACCCTTGGATCGAGAGGCTGCGGGCGTACCTGCTCAACCGCTATGAGCGTGGCGACAAATTGCTGGGCATCTGCTTTGGCCACCAACTGCTGGCGCTATTGCTGGGCGGCAAGAGTGAGCGCGCAAGCCAGGGCTGGGGTGTGGGCATCCACAACTACAAGATGGCTGCCAAGGCGCCGTGGATGAGCCCACGGGTGGAAGAGCTGACGCTGCTGATCAGCCACCAGGACCAAGTCACCGCGCTACCGGAAAACGCCACCGTCATCGCCTCCAGCGATTTCTGCCCGTTTGCCGCGTACCACATCAACGACCAGGTGCTGTGCTTCCAGGGCCACCCGGAATTCATCCACGATTACTCCCGCGCCTTGCTGGATATTCGCCAGCAGAACCTTGGTGAGAAAATCTACAACAGCGGCGTGGCCAGCCTGGAACATGACCACCACGGCGTGACCGTGGCGGAGTGGATGATGCGTTTTGTCGCGCACAAGCCTGACGCAGCGGCTTAAAGCCAGCCCGAACGTTTGAAGCTGGCCCACAAGCCGGTGCAGCCCAGTGCGATAAACCCGAGCACCGCAAAATAGCCGTAGTGCCATTGCAGCTCGGGCATGTTCTGGAAGTTCATCCCATAAATCCCCGCCACCGCCGTGGGGAACGCGAGGATCGCCGCCCACGCGGCGAACTTGCGCTGCACCACACTCTGGCGCGACGCCTCCAGCAACACACCGATCTCGATGGTCTGGCTGGCGATGTCGCGCAGGGTGGTGAGGTCTTCCATCTGGCGTGTCACGTGGATCTGCACGTCACGGAAATACGGGCGCATATTCTTGTCGATGAACGGGAAGCTCAGCTTCTGCAGTTCCTGGCTGATCTCCACCATCGGCGCCACATAGCGCTTGAGCCGCAGCACGTCGCGACGCAGGCCGTGAAGGTTCTGGATGTCGCGCTCATTCAAAGAACTGCACAGCACGTTGCGCTCCAACTCATCGATCTCGGCATGGATCGCTTCGCTCACGGGCTGGTAGTTCTCGGTGACGAAATCCAGCAGCGCATACAGTACGAAATCTTCCCCGTGTTCCAGCAGCAACGGCCGCGCCTCACAACGCTGGCGCACAAAGCCGTAGGACGCCGAATGACCGTTGCGTGCCGTGATGATGTAGCCGTTACCGGCAAAGATATGGGTTTCGATAAACACCAGCTTGCCGTTCTCGCGCACCGGCGAGTACGTGACGATAAACAGTGCATCGCCGAACGTCTCCAGCTTCGGCCGGCTGTGTTTTTCCAGGGCGTCTTCGATGGCCAGTTCATGCAGGTTGAACTGGCGTTGCAGGTTGGCCAGCTCTTGGGCGTTGGGTTCTTCCAGGCCGATCCAGACAAAGTGGCCGGGTTTGGCGGCCCAGGCCGCGCCTTCGTCGAGGGTAATGTCAGTAACTTTCTTACCGGCGCTGTAGACAGCGGCCGCAACAACTCTACCCATGGTGCTGATCACTTCTTATTAGGAGGACAGGTGTTGGGCAGCTTAGCCCGAAAGGCGTTCCATTGTGGGAACACAAGCCTGTAATGCTTGCTCGCGCTGGGGCGCGAAGCGCTCCCAAGACATCCTCACCCCCGCACCCACTCAAGATCCATCTGCGCAATACAAGCCTCCATCTGCACCTGACACGCCTGCATCAACCTCGGCACGTCATCCACCGTCATGCCAACCGTAGGAATCGGCGGCAACGAGCGTATGAGCACATCACCACTGTTCCAGCGATTCAGGCGCATCTGCGTGACGTAATTGTTCACGCACACCTGCACGATCGGCACACCGGCGGCAATCGCCATATGGAACGCGCCCTTCTTGAACGGCAGCAAACCCTTGCCCAGGTTGCGCGTGCCTTCCGGGAACACCCAGATCGACGTGTCCTTGTGTTGCAACGTATCGGTGGTGGTGAGCATCGCCCGGCGCGCCTTGTGCGCATTGCCCCGGTCGATCAGCACATTGCCCGCCAGCCAGAACAACTGGCCGAACAACGGCACCCATTTCAGGCTTTTCTTGGCGATACACACAGTGCGATGGGGCACCACGTTGCCAAACACAAACAGGTCATAGTTGGACTGATGGTTGGCGATGATCACACAGCCGCTGGGCTTGTTTCGCAACGAGTCCACGTCGGCCTTGAGGTTCAGCCCCAGAATCCACATGGCCGGCAGTGCGTATAAACGTGCGCACAGGCGACTGTTGTCCGGGTTGAACGGTCGGCAGATCCCGACGAGCACGCCCAGCACACCGGCGAGCATAAAATGCAGGCCCATCAACAACATACGCAGCAGAAAAAGCATCGACACGGCCTATCGGGACAAAAGGTGGCGCAGTGTACGGATGTGCACTGTATTCGGCAATTACCCCTGTAGAGGTAGGAGATAGGCGATGTTTAAGTACATGTTTCAACATGTGCCAGCAGTGGCCGGCTAGAGCGGCTAGGGAAGTTTCGAGTTTGTGTGTAAGAAAAAGCCCGACTCAAGGTCGGGCTCTGGTGTGGCGGATGTAAGGCTTAACTCAGGATATGGCCCTGATCTTGGATGATGGCGTCATCCAGGGCGTCCAGCAGCGCCTTACGCACCTTCAACTTGGTGTGCTTGTGGGCGTTCATGTTGATCTTCTTCAACTGCCGTGCCGCTTCCAGGGCGGCAGCGTGCAGTTCTTCAGGCGCCACCACCTTGTCCAGGAAGCCCGCCTGCAACGCGCCCTGCGGGTCAAACATCTCGGCATTGATCACCGAGCGATGAAACGCCGACTTGCGCAGGCGATCCCGCGCCAGCTCGATCCCGGCGTGGTGCATGGTCATGCCGATCGCCACTTCATTGAGGCCAATGCTGAACGGGCCCTCGACCCCAATCCGATAATCCGCCGACAACAGCAGGAACGCGCCCTTGGCCACCGCATGCCCAGGGCACGCCACGATCACCGGGAACGGATGCGACAACAGACGGCGCGCCAACGTCGAGCCCGACGTCACCAGACCGATGGCTTCTTTAGGGCCGGCCGTCATCACCTTCAAATCATAACCACCGGACAAAATCCCCGGCGTCCCGGTGATGATCACCACCGCCCGATCCTTCTCGGCCTGATCCAGTGCCGCATTAAACGCACTGACCACATCCGGAGAAATGGCATTCACCTTGCCGTTGCTCAACGTCAGGGTCGCGATACCGTCTTCGAGGTGGTAAGTAATCAACTCACTCATGACGCGGTTCCTTGTATGACTTGTTATAGATAGGCTGTTTATAGAAACGCATCCCCAAACGTTACCCACCCCACCCGCCCCGGTAAAGCGCCATGACTGACTACCCAGTCAGACTTTTCCCGCTCACCCAGCGGCGGACGGCCTAGGGCAGGGCACGACAGCCGCCCCAGACACCCGCCGACGGTGCCTGAGAATGGCAGAAACACCACCCCTTGCCGGGCATGCAATGGCATATCCCGCTAAGCGCATGAAAATTCTGAAAAAAACCTTTGCCATCGGAAAGGCTTTCGACTACATTAGCGCGCCTCGACAGACTGAACTGGTTTGACGAGATACGGTGAAGTGTCCGAGTGGCTTAAGGAGCACGCCTGGAAAGTGTGTATACAAGAAATTGTATCGAGAGTTCGAATCTCTCCTTCACCGCCACATTAAGTAAACACAAACCCCCGGTTTTCCTAGAGGAAACCGGGGGTTTGTGGTTTTTGGCGTCTGAAAAATTGCCATATGGGACAGATCTGGGGCAGATGGGTGTTTTTTAAGGGGGCTGACCCTCTCTTGTTCAAATGGGAAACCCCCGCCAAAACCCCGCTAAACCCCGCCGTAGACTGGTGGCTCACCACTACCAGCCCCCGGAGGGGCAGCACCATGGCGTTTCCTTTGATTGATCACACTGCCCAACCCGCGCCGTGCCCGGCGCCGACCGG
Source organism: Pseudomonas sp. FP2335 (assembly GCF_030687535.1). Classification (NCBI taxonomy): domain Bacteria; kingdom Pseudomonadati; phylum Pseudomonadota; class Gammaproteobacteria; order Pseudomonadales; family Pseudomonadaceae; genus Pseudomonas; species Pseudomonas sp. FP2335. Next base: position 4,526,745 of record NZ_CP117437.1, on the reverse strand, counting down.
GCGGCAGCACCGGCCCCCGATTCCGCCGCTGTTACCGGTGGTCAGCGGGCCGGTGGCCCAGCCGATAACTTATGCCAGTCCGACGCTGGAGTTTCCCCGCGAGTTGGCTGCTGTGATTACAATGGGGCCTTATTCAAGGAGAGCAGCAATGAGCACTGGAAATAATATCGGCACTGAATACTTGGTCGGTCTGGCCAAGCAGGCAACCAACGGTTCGGCTGTGCATCTGGCGGCCCTGTCTGCTCTTGGTCAGGCCGGCGGGCCGGCGGCGCTTGATTATTTGGTTGGCCTGGCGAAACAAGCTACGAATGGCTCGGCTTTACACTTGGCTGCCGTTGCAGCACTGGGAAAGGCTAGCCGCGAGTGATCGCCTAGCACTTCCAATAACGCCGCTTATGTAAGATCGGCCCCCACACTTTGCGTAAGCGTGGGGGCCTTTTTTATACCCTTTGCTTACCGATACTCCCTGGTCTGGTAGACCAGAACCCCCCCTACAGTGGTTTTACGCACAGTCACCCCCTCATTTGAAAAGAAATCGCTTCCATGCCGCTAACCGTCACGCCGTCCTATGAGCAGCGCTTGGGGCTCCTGCGTAGCTACGCGCCCGAGGTAGCCGAGTTGGCCGCTTGCGTCGCCCAGGCCATGAAGCCCGAAGCCCTGGTGCAGTAGGTCAACGCCCTGGAAAGCGTATTGTTCGACTACTTGCAGACGGTCGGCTAACAGCAGGCGCGCAGCGTTACGCGCTTGAGTGTGTGGTTTTACCAACTGGTCCATGGGGAGGCCTTGCAACACGCCGAAGCCGCTGCGTTCCTAGCCGAAGCGGCGCACCATGGTGGCCCGTTAGGAGTAGCAGAGTGAGCACAGTGGACCTGAAAGGCACGAACTATGAGGTGGCTGGTAAGCTTGAACACTGGGCACGTGACTGGTAGCTGGGTAAGGAATGGTTGCTGTGCCGGCACTGCGGCGGCATCCAGACTTTTGATGGCGTCGCCAGCGGCAAGCCCTTTGCCGCGCATAAAGACAAGTGTTCAGGTTTGAAAGGCGGCCATCGCTACCCTCTGCGTGAACTGCGTACTGCCGTTGACACCCTGACTGCGGTCGCGCCATGAGTGCTATCAAGGCGAGCGGGTCACTTCGGTGACGCTGGCCGGCACTCAGATGGCATTGAAATGGAAGACGCAATAAAACGAGCGGTAGAACGCCAGTTTCCCGAACTGACCGGTGGCTATCACCTGCCACGGTTCGCCAAGGTGATCGCCGTGCCTGATGCCCCTGCCGGCGCCGGCGTCTGTGACGACTTCCGGCCGCGCTTTGGCGTGGACCTGCAGGTGCTTGGACCGGATGGGGAGGTGGACGCGAGCCTGCCGGTGCTGTCGGGTGTGCCGTTACCGGTGCCGGTCGGTGGGGATGAAATGGGCTTCTATGCTTTCCCGGAGGAGGGCACCACGGTTGTGGTGTGCTTTGCGTACGGGTTGCCGCACAAGCCCTATATCCAGACGGTACTACCCCACGGCCTGACCCTGCCAAGCGTGCCGAAAGGCGACCAGGTGTGGCAGCACAGCGAAGCCTGCCAGCAGCGCGTCGACGCGGACGGCAACTGGCTACGCCAAACGGACGGCAAGATCCAGGACAAGGCGGTCCAGCGGGAAGTGGAGGCGATGGAGAACACCGAGAGCTTCCAGAGCCATACCAGGACGGTGGACGACCATTCAACCGAGTCGGTGGGTGGGATTAAGAAGGTCGAGGCGTTGGGCGCGCTCAAGCTGTTGTCAGGTGGATCTGCGAGCCTGGCGGCGGTAGATGATCTGCACCAGGCGACTGGGAGGGATTTGAACCTGGTGGTGGGGCAGAAGCATAACGCCACGGTGGGTGGTGATATGGAGGAACGGATTCAGGGGATCCGTGAGAGTGTGGCGGTGGTCAGCCAACGGCTGGTCTCTTCAAAGACTTGGTTGGGATCAGAGGGCGTGAACGTGCTGCGGGTGCTGTGTGATTTGCTTGACCTGGTGCAGCAAATGAATAGCCAAATTGCTGACCATACTCACGGGCCAACACCTATACCGGGAAATACAAAGGACTTTTTAAGTAACGCGGCTACTTCTATTCTGCTGCACACGAAGCTGGAGAGCATTACGCTCTGATACAACACTGGTAATGTTGCTATCACTAGGATGTGTGGTCGGCTAGCATGATCCTTCTGGTTGCTAATCTATAATTGAGGCGCTGGTTTTGGTGGGTTTGCGGGATGTGCTAATAATCTATAGAGAACTATATTTAGAAGATATGGGGTCAATGTCGTAAAAAGTATATAGGGAGAGCGGAAGATGCTAGAAATCGGCGAGAATAAGTTTAGAGATTATTTGTTTGAGAATCATAAGGAAGATTTTTTCTCATTGGTGGTGGGTAGGCGAGAACCGAAAGAGTGGGTAGGAGATGATTTTCCCCCTGTTCATTTTTTGCTTCAACGAAAGGCGGAGCGTAAAATTAATGAAATTTTAGATCAACTTGAAGTTTTGGTTTTAACTGCGAAAGAATTGCGGCTCGAGCAGTCTGGACCTCATCCCACTCGCATAGATCTTTTTGGGTGTTCTGAATCCTCGGGTATTACAATTATTGAGTTAAAGAAATCAGAACAAACGGAAAGGCAAGCATTTACGGAACTGCTCGCGTATGCCAACCATTTTTGCTCAGTATTTCCTGGGGTCAATGAGTCTGCCATTACTTCTTTGTTAGTCGCTCCTATGAAAGGGCGAACTGTGAAAGACGCTTATGTGCAGGAGCTGTTGCTTAATGGGAAAAACATTTTGGCTTTGATGCCGTTCGAGAAAGAAGGCAGGTTCTTTTTAGAGGTTTTTTATCCCGAGGCGTCTTATTATCAGTGGTTTGAGAATAATATATTTAACGATCATTCAATGATGTGTGTAACTATTTCGTTTCCGCTATTGCCTGGTTGGATTGACTCGGATATTGGGTGTGCAGGTTCGCCGCCGCAATACACGGTTGATGCTCTAAATCAAATAAGCAATGCTGTGGCTCATAAATTAGAAGGTCAGGGAATTCATGCGATAGTATATGCAACCCAAAAATGGGGGGAGATGGCTAGCTTTTTTCCGTATCCTAATACGTTGGTCGTCGCTGCTATGAACCCTTTTTCGTCGGTGCGAACAACCACGGATAAAGGGCGGATAGTTGGTCGGTCAGCACAGGGGCGTTTGGCACAGGTTCAGGCAATATATGACCAGCTTACAGATGAAGGAAAAAACTATTTCTGGGTTGAGTCGATGGAAAGCGATTTTTTAGGTAGGCTGATTCGCGCTGTTCGAGATCAAGTTAAACTATGCTTGCTTAATAATAATGGCGAAGTTGACTTGGAAATCGGTATTCCAGATTGGTATGGTCTGAAAACAAGTATGGTAGACGCAGTATTTACGCATAACTTGGAAGCTTACACTACTGGGCTTTTGAGGGAGATATATTTGGAAAATATCACCTACGGTTTTGAGAGGGGGGAGCAAAGCGTCATGTTCGGATACCAAATGTTGACGCCATTTCTGGCGGTATGGGAGATTTGCAGGGGGTTTGGTTATGAGGAACCAATCGAGTAATAAATTGAGTCGCTTGTAAGGTGCAATACAAGGGTTTAAGTGTCCTTGTATTGCGTGTGGCCTAATTTCGGTAGGGTATTATTTATTAGGGTCGTAGCTGTTTTTGCTTGTATTTGAATGCGGCATGTTTTGGTTGTGTTCAAGATGTGATCTTTATTGTGATGCCATGTATTCAAAGAAGGTTTGTTGATTTCCAGCATGCACGCTTTCTTGCCATTGCCTGTCCCAAGTTACTAAGACCGGGTCGCGAAGCAGATCTGGATGACGAATATTGCCGTTCTCACATATGAGTCTGAGCTCGTCTGCCCCCGCAAGTTCTTTTACGAAAGATAAGCTAAGCCCGGTTTTAGGCCGAATTCCTTGATGGACAAGGATGTCAGAACTCTCATTTTCTGTCCTTTTTCCTGGGAACGTATGGAGCTCGCCAGTATTCTCTTTACGAAATTTTTTACCTCGCCTTATTTCTTTTAAGTTAATCTGGTCACTGTTCAAGAAATAAATGTTTTCTTCTGCGTTGGCTAGTATTAAAGTGTTTATCTGATCCATGTCGCGTTGCTCGGTAATCTGAATCGTAAGACCATGTTTTCCGCCAACTTTGTATGTGCTGTTATCATAGAAAATAATCGCAATCTCTGGAGAGACGGGGAAGAAGATTTGTAACCCTTTAGATGCGGTGCCAAGACCTTGGTGTATTTGGCACGATTCCAGCGCCTGATTATAGAAAACTACTGGGTTGTCAGAGGTTATGAATTCTGCGCCTTTTTTTGATAGGAGTAATTTGCATGATAAATCTAGAGCGAAATGTATAGAGTGATTTGCAGCTTTCAAAGCATGGATTGCCGGATCATTAACCTCTATTGAGACTTTTTCAAATATATCTTTTGGTATTTCAGGTCTGTATGAAATTAATTTTTGTGCCATTGCTACAAGCATTTCATTGATTGCTCTAGCAGCGTACAGAGTGCGGTTGCGCTGAAATATAACATACGTTAGGAGGTCTCCATAGTCAGCACTTTCAGGGGATGGAGGTTTCAGGTCTTTGCGGATTTCACGGAACAGTTTGGCCGCTAGGCCCTCAATCAGTCCAAGTGCTTTTTCGAGTCCGTCTTCAATTCCATAAAGATAATCTCGGTAACATTGGGATTTTAGTTTTCCACCAGAAATTACGATTTCTCTGCTCAAATTAAATAGGTTTATTGTCTTGTCGTTAGATGAGAAGTTTTTAAGATATACCCTTGGCACGTAGTGGTGTTTTTTATTGGCAGGCATTGAATAGGACCGCTCAGGATAAAACAACGATATTAGATAAGCGCCGGTCGTCGAGCAAGCATTGCTGCATAAATGTGTGATTGCTGCTCTTGAAAATAGAAATTATGCATCAGTTATCCTTTGGGACCTACCTCTGTGCGCCCGCTTAGTCCTGCTTCGCGTCGCTTCTGCCGTTTAAAACTAAACCGCAGCCATCCTGCCGCTGAAAAAGACCAGCAAGAAGAAAAAACTTACTTGAAAAGCACTTATCCCCCTCCCGCCGACGGGCTTTGTGTCCCTTTTTTGTGCAAAGGCGTAGTGGGGTGCAAACGATGCCCCCGCCCAAGCCCGCTGCGGGGTCTGAGGGATGTTTCGCAATTGCACAGAGTGCAAGGCTTTGCAAAAAAGTGCAGTGGCCTTGCACATGCGCCACAGGACGGCAGGGGAGTGGTCACGCGGACGAGGTGCCCGGATTACGGGGACTACGGCTGTGAAAACCTGCAGCAGGCGGTGTTTTCGTTTTCGGGGCCGTTCATATCTGGGGTCAACCAACCACCTTCGAACCCTGCGCAAAAACGACTGAGAGGCCCAGCCTGTAGGGGGGGGCAAGCGTTTATAGGCATTGCACAGCATCGCCATCAATTCCCGGTTGTTAGTACCAGCCCAGAGCGTGTGGAAAAAATCGCTGAAACGATGGGCGGGTGGCTTTTTTCCAGGCGAGGGGTGGGAAAAGGGTAATTTTAGTAATTGGCAGGTCATAACGGGCTGGAGCCCTTATAGAACGTGGCTTTCAGCCATTACCTTGGAGGGTAATATAAGGTAACGAGAGAGGTAATATTTTGTTCAAGCCCCCATTTTGCTGGGGTTGGCGGCTCACTGGCATTACTAGCTCTGAAAGTAATTTTCTAACCACTTACTTACCTTATTATTACCTCTATAAAAATATATCAACTACCTGATTTTATTGGGCTTTATCCAATTTTTCACAGCTCATTACCAAAATTACCTTTTTCCCACGCCTCAACATAAATCGTTCAAAACGCCTGTTCTGACCGTTTTCTGCAACCTGGTGCATTTAAGCCATGGGACTGACGTGGGACAGATCCTACGCACGCGACCGGGCTGCAGCCCTTATAAACCGGGGGCCTTGGTTTCGAAAACCGCGAACGGGTAGTTTCGAATCTCTCCTTCACCGCCACATTAAGTAAACACAAACCCCCGGTTTTCCTAGAGGAAACCGGGGGTTTGTGGTTTCTGGCGTCTAAAAAATCACCTCTTGCTCCAAAAGTCATCACCCCTTCGCAATCACACCACTCATATACTCATTCAAATCGCGAAAATCCTTAACACTCCAAGCGTGCGGCGGCACCTTCACGCCATTCTCCCGTAGCGTCCTTGGAATCAGGTCTCCATTGGGCCGAAGTATGACCGAAGACACAATGACGCCCGGGTAGTCGCTCATGCGTTTCTTGAATGCGCGTGTTGTCAGGTCCGGGGTAGGAGGATTGCTCTTATTGGCCAGGGGCCCCGTGGCCTTGAGATCTGCTCCGTGACACATGGCGCAGCGTTGTGAATAGAGGTTCTTGCCATTGATGTTATCCGCGAAGGACAGTGGTGTGTGAATCAGCCAGGCCAATCCAAATGAAGCAATGAGTGAAGCTCTCACGGGTATACGTCCTTGTTTTGTCATTGGGGCGGGCTTTGCAGGGGCCAAGGCGCCTCAATGCCTATGTCGATGATGCACATCCGGAAAATGCGCGTGACTATGCCGCACCGGGCTGTGGACATGCACATGGTTATGCGGCACTGCCGGGTCCCATTCAAAGTCGTGTTCGTGCTGGTGATGATCGTCATGCACGTGGCGGTGCCCGTGTTCCATTGCCTCATGTTGATGGTCATGGGCGTGCCGCTCCGTCAGGTGTAGCCACACGCCGATGGCCATCAGTGCCGATGCTGCCCAGAACGCCAGTGTCACCGATTCCCCCAGCACCAGCAGCGCTGTCGCCGCGCCGAGGAACGGTGCCGTGGAAAAGTAAGCGCCGGTCCGCGCACTGCCGAGCCCGCGCAGGGCCAGGACAAACAGGACCAGGCTGATGCCGTAGCCCAGGAACCCCACCAACAGGATCGGCGCCAACTGCGCCAAGCCTGGAATCTGTGCGCCGAGATAAACCGCCAGGCTGCAATTGACCAGCCCGGCCATCAGCCCTTTGGTGCCAGCGATGAACACGGCGTCAGACGCGGAGACCTTGCGTGTCAGATTGTTATCAATCCCCCAGCACAAACACGCCAGTGCCACCGCGAACGGCCCGGTCCAATCCTGCTGGCCGCCGCCACCGCCTGCGCCGGATAGCGCCAGGCCACCCAGTACGATGGCAAACATGCCGAGGACGATGCGCCGATCGGCGTTTTCCCTGAACACCAGCCACGCGATCAGCGCGGTCAGGACCGACTCCAGGTTGAGCATCAGGGAGGCCGTCGCGCCGGAGGTGTGGGTGAGGCCGAACATCAGCGCAACCGGGCCGAGGATGCCGCCGAATGCAATGGCGCCGAGTAGCCAGGGCCATTCCGATGGGGTCAGTCCGCTGGGTTTCCAGCCGCGATCACGGATCAGCCGCACGCCGGCGAGTCCCACGCCGCTGCCGAGGTAGAGCAGGCCGGCGAGCAGTATGGGCGAGAGGCCCAGGCCGAGGCTTTTGGCGAGTGGGGTGCTGGCGCCGAAGAGGGCGGCGGCGGCCAGGGCGTAAACGATGCTGAGGTTCATGGGGCGTCCTCGAAGGTAGGCCCCATGATACGACTTATGTGGCTTTGTTCATGCCTGCACGTAAAGCCAGGCTGCCTGTTTAATGCGTCAGGCAAGCAGGTCTTCGTAAAAGGCGCCGTAGGGTTTGCTCGGGTGGGCGATCTGGATTTCGAGGATCCACAGTCCCGCATTCGGGTAGTGCTCGAAGTCGCCAAGGTCGCCGCCACGGTGGATGGCGTGGGGGAAGTCGCTGACGCGGTGGCCCTTGATGTCGAGGTTCAATTGCCAGCCCATGGCCTGGGCTTGTGCTTCGGCGTAGCGGTACAGCTCGAGGCCGACGACCTGCTCGTTTTTCCAGCGTGCCTGCACGCGGTCGAAGAGTTCCTTGGCCGCGCTGGCGCAGGCGATCATTTCCGGGTCGTTGCCGGTGGCGAACGTGGCACCGGCATCACCTTCGTGGCCTTGCCACACGGCGCCCATGTCGATGAAGAAGATGTCGTCTTCGCCCAGCACCGGGTCACCTTCGGAGCGCTGGTTGAACGCCTTGAGGGTATTGGCGCCAAAGCGCACCAGCAGCGGGTGCCAGATGCGTTGCATGTCGAGGTCGGCGAGGACGTGCTTGCCCAGTTCGCGGGCTTGGGATTCAAGCATGCCGGGGCGGATGCGTTGGGCGAGTTGTTCGATGGCTTGCCAGGTCATGGCCTGGGCGTAGCGCATGGATTCGAGGCTGTAGGCGGCGCCCACGGCTTCCTTGGTTTGTACGGTCACCAGCGGTCCCTCGGCTTGTGTTGGTTTGTCGTTATGCTTTTTACTATATAGCGCGGGAATGGTGTAGTGACAGCGCAAATTATGGGGGCTGACCCACCGTCATCGCAGGCAAGCCGGCTCCCACACAAGCCAGCTCCCACATGGGGTAGGCAGGGTGTCAGATATGCAGCCATGCCAGGCTGCCCAGCACCACCGCCACGCCCGCCGCCGCATACGACATGCGCTTCAACCACTCCTTCCTCGTCAATAACGTAATCGCCGCCAGCGAAATCGCGATCTGAATCGCGGTCATCGCCTGGGCCCAGCGGTGGTGCTGGTGCAGCGCCTGTTCCGACTTTTCATCCCATTCCTTCGAGGTGGCCTCAAGCTTCTCGGCTTGCTTGCGCACGTCTTCCTTCTGGCTTTTGTAGCGCTCGATCTCGTCCTTGTAATGCGCCGCGTCCACGCCGGGAATGTGGGTGGCCAGTTCCGCCAGGTTCTGTCGGCTGGATTTGGCCTGGTAGTAGTTCCATTGGTTGGCGGCTTCGGTCTTGATGATGGCGGCGTTGTTTTTGTCCATCGCCGCTTCGCTTTCGGTGGAGCCGGCCTGGTAACTGAGCATGGCGCCGAGGGTGGCCATGAGGGCCGTCATCACGGCGATGCGGCTGGCGAAATTGTCCCCGCGGGCGTGGGCATGTTCGGTGGTGTGTTCGATGTGTTTTTCGTGGGGGCTGGGGACTTCGAAGGCTTCGGACATGGGAGCGTCTATGAAGGGACTAAGGGAGTCTGATTCTTCACCAGCGAAGCTGTCTCAAGCCTGTACGTAACGTCGGATCAGCCAGCCGTACACCGCGACGTTGACCGCGACCACCACCGCGCCGAGCGCCAGTTGAATATCCGGCGTCAGCCCGGCGGGGTAGATCAGCGTGAGGATGTAATGCTCGATAAACCCGCCGCCATAACCATCCTGCCCGGCGAGGTGGCGAAACAGGTTTTCCCAGCGGGTCAGCGGGCAGGGCAGGTGCAGCAGCTCAACCGCGATGCCCCAGGCCACGGCAGGCAAGTGCAGCCAGATCACGCGGCGCCACTTGAGGGCGAGCAACCCACCGAACAGCACGAACAGGATAAAGCTGAGGTGAAACAGCACCAGGCTGTCGGCGGCGAGACGGTAGAACATCGCGGGCACTTCAAAAGAAAGGGCGCACAGTCTAAAGGGTTGCCTGGCGGCAAGGGTGGCCGTTATTGTGCTGAATCCTTTTAGTCCTCCGCCCCCAAGGTTCTGTAGTGATGAATGCACCGCGTACCGCTGTCCCGATCAAGGCCGTGATTTTCGATATGGACGGGTTGTTGCTGGATACAGAAGGCATCTACACCGAAGTCACGCAGATCATCGCTGAACGCTACGGCCGCACCTATGACTGGGGGATCAAGCAGCACATCATCGGGCGTGGTGCCCAGGACCTGGCCGACTACGTGGTCAAGGCGCTGGACCTGCCGATTACCCCGGCGGAGTTTTTGCGGGTCCGCGAGCCCTTGATGAGCGAGCGTTTCCCCACCGCCCTGGGCATGCCCGGTGCCGAAGCGCTGGTGCGCCACTTGAAGGCGCATGACATTCCGATTGCCGTGGGCACCAGCTCGTCGCGCAATTCGTTTGGCCACAAGACGACGTTGCACCGCGAGTGGTTTGGCCTGTTCGACACCATCGTCACCGCTGACGACCCGGAAGTCGGCGCCGCCAAACCTGCGCCCGACATCTTCCTCACTGCCGCCCGCCGCCTGGGCATTGCACCCGAGGACTGCCTGGTGTTCGAAGATTCGCCGTTCGGCGTGACCGCCGCCAAGGCTGCGAACATGACCGCCATCGCCGTGCCGGATGAGGCCATGGCCGACAGCAAGTACCAGCATGCCGACCAGATCATCCGCAGACTTGCGGACTTTGACCTGGCGGCTTACGGCTTGCCGCCCATCCGCTGAATAAACGCGGTAAAAAATGTGGGAGCGGGCTTGCTCGCGAAAGCGGAGCGTCAGTCAACAGATTGATCGACTGATCCACTGCTTTCGCGAGCAAGTCCGCTCCCACATTGGGTTTTGCAGTGTTCCAGCAAACTAGGCGCTGAAACCACCATCGATGGTCAGGCTCGCCCCAGTGATATAACCGGCTTCCGGGCCGGCGAGGTACGCCACAAAACTGGCAATCTCCTCCACATGCCCATACCGCCCCACCGCCATCAGCCCGATCAAGCTCTCGGCAAAATCACTGTTCGCCGGGTTCATGTCGGTATCCACCGGCCCAGGCTGCACGTTGTTGATGGTAATCCCGCGTGGCCCCAGATCCCGTGCCAAGCCTTTGGTCAAGCCCACCAGCGCCGCCTTGCTCATCGCATACGGGCCACCGCCGCCAAAGGGCATGCGCTCGGCGTTGGTACTGCCGATATTGATCACCCGGCCGCCGTCTCCCATATGCTTGGCCGCTTCCTGGGTCGCAATAAACACGCTGCGCACGTTGATCGCCAGGGTCTGGTCGAAGTCTTCCAGCTTGAACGCTTCCAGCGGCGCGATGGCCAGGACGCCGGCGTTGTTCACCAGGATGTCCAGGCGGCCAAAGGCTTCGACGGTGGCGTTGACCGCGTTGCGGATCGCTGCGGCATCGGCGCTGTCGGCGTGGATCGCCAAGGCTTTGCCACCTTCGCTGATCACGCTGTTTTGTAATTCTTCAGCCTTGGCGGCCGAGCTCACGTAAGTAAAGGCAACCGCTGCACCTTGCGCCGCCAGGCGCTTGACGATGGCGGCGCCGATGCCGCGGGAACCGCCTTGAATCAAGGCGACTTTGCCGCTGAGGTTGTGTGTGGTCATGTCGATCTCCTAGTTGTTCAAGGCGGGATGCCTTGTTGTTGGAGCCGAGTATCGACCTCACCCACCCCTATCGGTAGACCGTGATTGCTATAGTCTGTGTAAACCAAAAGTTTAGAGTGTGGCGATATGGAAAGCTTTGGCAGTATCGAATGCTTTGTGCGCAGTGCAGAAGGTGGCAGTTTTGCCGAGGCGGCGCGGCACCTGAGCCTGACACCGGCAGCGGTGGGCAAAAGCGTCGCCAAGCTGGAAGCGCGCCTTGGTGTGCGCCTGTTCCAGCGCAGCACCCGCCGCCTGACCCTGACCGAAGCCGGCAAGCTGTTCCTTGAAGAAGTCAGCGGCAGCCTCACCACCATCCAGAACGCCGTGGCCAACCTGGCCAGTGCCGAAGGGCGGCCGGTGGGCACGCTCAAGGTCAGTATGGGCACGGTGTTTGGCAACCGCTACGTGGTGCCGCTGTTGGGCGCGTTCATGGCGCGCTTCCCGGACATAAGCCCGGACTGGCATTTCGATAACCGCCAGGTCGACCTGATCGGCCAAGGCTTCGATGCGGCCATCGGCGGCGGTTTTGAACTGCCCCAAGGCGTGGTGGCACGCAAACTCACGCCCGCGCATCGGGTGCTGGTGGCCGCGCCGGATTACTTGGCACAACGCCCGCCGGTGCGGGCGCCCGAGGATTTGTCGCGCTGCCTCGGCATCCTGATCCGCTCACCGCAGACCGGGCGCATACGTTCCTGGCAATTGACCAGTATCGAGCGTGAGCACCGGCCGTTGGTGCTCAAGCCGAGCATGACCATGAGCGACTCCGAGGCCGCCTGTTGCGCCAGCGCCCAGGGCCTGGGCATTGCCCTGGTGAGTATGCCCATGGCTGTGCCGTTTCTGGACAGCGGCGCGGTGGTGCGGGTGCTGCCTGACTGGTACGTCGACGACGGCAACATCTCCATCTACTACGCCGAACATAAACTGCTGCCTGGCAAGACTCGCGCATTTGTAGATTTCATTATCGAGCAGTTTGCCGAGCAGCAGTTGGGGCAGCGCTTCAGTGCGGTTTGATCCTCCTGGTGGACCGAGTCGCCTGCATCGCAGGCAAGCCAGCTCCCACAGGAGAATGCATTTCACCGTTGCACTGCGATCAACTGTGGGAGCCGGGCTTGCCCGCGATGCAGGCAGCTCGGTCTACCGGCCGAACTGGCCCGGCCAACCGATGACCTTCTTTGGCCTGGGGGGCGAATAGGTCCTGATCTTCGACGTCGACAACCCCAGTCGTACCAGCGACTCGGCAATGGTCACCGCTGCTGTTACCCCATCCACCACCGGCACGCCGGTGCGCTGGCGGATCTGCTCATCCAGCCCGGCCATGCCGCCGCAACCCAGGCAGATCACCTCGGCCTTGTCCTCGCGAATGGCCAGTTCCGCCTGGCGCACGATGGCTTCCATCGCGGCCAACGGGTCTTCTTCCAGCTCCAGCACCGCCATGCCGCTGGCGCGTACCGAGGCGCAACGCTGGTAGAGCCCTGCGAGTTTCAGGCGGTCTTCGATCAGCGGCACAGTGCGGTCGAGAGTGGTCACCACCGAGTAGGCATGGCCGAGGAACATCGCGGTACTGGCGGCGGCTTCGGTGATGTCCACCACCGGCACGTTCAACAATTCCTGCAAGCCTTCGCGGCCGTGTTCGCCATAGCCGGCCTGAATCACCGCATCGAACGGTTGGTCGTAGGCCATCACCCGGTCCATCACCGCGATGGCCGCCAGGTAGCTTTCAAAGTTGCCCTCCACCGATTCCGCGCCGAAGTAAGGCGTGAGCCCGACAATCTCGGTGCCCGGCGCGGCCACGGCGCGTGCCTGCTGGGCGATGGTTTCGGTGATGGATTCGGTGGTGTTGACGTTGACCACGAGGATGCGCATGGAATGTCCTTGATTAATGGCTGACGTTATCGACGGCAATGCTTTCGCCACTGACATCGGCGTAGAACGGCTGGCGCTTGGCGATCAGCAGGTACAGCAACCCTGCAATACCGGCACCAAACATCCAGGAGAACGGTGACACGCTGGCGAAACCGGGCAGCAGGGCCAGGAGAATGGCGATCACTGCCGCAGGAACAAATGCCGCTACGGCACGCAGATTGACCCCGCGGCTGTAGTAATAAGCGCCATTCGGGTCTTCGCTATACAGTTGCAGCACATCTACCCGGCTTTTACGGATCAGCCAGTAATCGACCATGATCACCCCGTACAACGGCCCCAGCAGCGCGCCCAGGCCCGACAGGAAGTACACGATCACCAGCGGGCTGTTGTAGAGGTTCCACGGCAGGATCAGTACGGCCACGGTGGCGCTGATCAACCCGGCACGACGGAAGTTCAGGTATTTGGGCGCCAGGTTGCTCAATACAAAGGCCGGCGCGACAAAGTTGGCCATAATATTCACCGCCACGGTGACGATCAGGAACGCCAGGCAACCCAGGACCAGGAAGAAGGTGTTCGGGATGGCGGCGATGATTTCGGTCGGGCTTTCGATTACCCGGCCGTTGAGTTGGAATTGCCCACCGCACAGCAGCACGGTGATCGCGGCAAACACCAGGATGTTCACCGGCAGGCCCCAGAAGTTGCCGACCTGGATGGTCTTGCGGCAGGGTGAGGAGCGGGCGAAGTCGCAGAAGTTGAGGATCAGCGTGCCGTAGATCGACAGCCACAGCGCGCCGCCCGCGAAGATATTGCGCCACATCTCACCACCGCTGAGCGGATCGCGGATCGACCAGGCAATGCTGCCGCCGGTCTGGAAATACATCCAACCGGCCAGCGCGGCCACGGTCAGCAAAATCACCGGCCCGGCGAAGCCTTCGTAGCGGCGCACCATTTCCATGCCGTAGGCCAGGATCACCAGTTGCACCAGCCAGATCGCCACAAAACACGCCCAGCCGAGGGAGGACAGACCGAGGATCGAGTCGTGGTCATAGTCGGCAAAGCCTGGATGAATGGCGGTCAGCAGCACGCGGAAAACCACCGAGGCCAGGTAGGTCTGGATACCAAACCAGGCAATCGCGATGACGGCGCGGATCAACGCCGGAATCTGTGCGCCATGAATACCGAAACTGATGCGGCTGATCACCGGGAACGGCACGCCGGTCTTCTGCCCCATGTAACCCGACAAGTTCATGAAGAAGTACACCAGCGCAGCGCCAATGCCGAGGGACAGCAATATCTGCCAGCCGCCCAGGCCCAGTGCATATAAGCCAATGGCGAACGAATAGTTGGCGATGTTGTGCACGTCGTTGGTCCATAGCGCAAAGATGCTATAGCGCCCCCAGCGTCGCCCTTCGACTTTGGTGGGCGCCAGGTCCTTGTTGTGCAGGCGCGGGCTCAGCACCAGCGGGCCAGGGTCGACGGCCGCGGAGTGGAGGGCGGAGGGCAGATCCAGTGCGATGTTATTCGAGAGACTTGTACGCATTCCGGCAGGCTCCAGCACATCCGCAGGAGAGCCGCAGATGGCAAAGTGTATGTAGGTTTTGTATTTATTGTATACAAAGCGCTTTTCACCTTAAGCCACATGCGTGCCAGTTTTCGATCTATGAAAACTGTAGGTAATTTCGTTTTTGTAGGTGGGATAAATAAATTACTGAATTACAAGAAATATAAATTGACCGATTGAACAGCTATTTATTTTTTGGCGGGAAGAGGGCGATTCACGAACGGGAAAGATAGGCGGGAAGAGGTGTTACGTATTGGTGCGGACAAGCAAAAATTGCACACATAAATGGCACCGATAGTTACACGTGTGTGTACATCTCTAATGGCCAATACAAAACAAATGTGGGAGCGGGCTTGCTCGCGAATGCGGAGTGTCAGTTGATACATTCATCACTGATACACCGCATTCGCGAGCAAGCCCGCTCCCACATAAGCTCATTCCACATTGTTTACTGCATCAGCCTCAAGCCTTGCTGATGATGTTCCCCGCATGCAGCCCACATTCCTTCTGCGTCGCTTCCTCCCACCACCAACGCCCTTCGCGCTCATGCTGGTTCGGCAACACCGGGCGGGTGCACGGCTCGCAGCCGATGCTGATAAAGCCACGCTCATGCAGGCTGTTGTACGGCAGTTCCAGCATGCGGATGTAGCCCCAGATCTCTTCGCTGGTCATCTGTGCCAGCGGATTGAACTTGTACAGCGTGCGCTCTGGCGTGGAGAACGCCGAGTCGATTTCCAGCGCCGCTACCTGGCTGCGGGTGCCAGGGCTCTGGTCGCGGCGCTGGCCGGTAGCCCAGGCGCTGACACCGGACAGTTTGCGGCGCAAGGGCTCGATCTTGCGCACGCCGCAGCATTCGCCATGACCGTCCTTGTAGAAGCTGAACAGGCCCTTTTCCTTGACGAAGGGTTCCAGCTTGGTCTGGTCCGGCGAGATCAGCTCGATGTCGATTGTGTAGAACTCACGCACCTGCTCGATGAACCGGTAGGTCTCCGGGTGCAGGCGGCCGGTGTCGAGGCTGAACACCTTGACGTTCTTGTTCAGCTTCCAGGCCATGTCCACCAGCACCACGTCCTCGGCACCGCTGAAGGAAATCCACAGGTCATCGCCGAACTGGCTGAACGCCAGTTTGAGAATGTCCTGGGCGGACTTGTTGGCATAAGTCGCGGCGAGTTCAGCGACGTCGAAGGCTTGGTTCATCAGCACGGTTCCTACAAGGTCAGTGGCGCTAAGCGCTCTATAGGTGGGCGATGGTATCAAAATCCGCCCTGCGTTGCGGCCGCGAGCTTGAATCGCTAGAGTTCGGCAGTCCTTTTGCTCGCTCAACGTCAACAATATAAATAGGAGTGTCTTGTGGAAATTGCCTGTCTCGACCTGGAAGGGGTGCTGGTTCCGGAAATCTGGATCGCCTTCGCCGAAAAAACCGGTATTGAATCCCTGCGGGCCACGACCCGTGACATTCCCGACTACGACGTGCTGATGAAGCAGCGCCTGCGCATTCTTGACGAACATGGACTCAAGCTCGCCGACATCCAGGAAGTGATCGCCACCCTCAAGCCGCTGGACGGCGCCATCGAGTTCGTCAACTGGCTGCGCGAACGCTTCCAGGTGGTGATTCTGTCGGATACCTTCTACGAATTCTCCCAGCCGCTGATGCGCCAACTGGGCTTCCCGACACTGCTGTGCCACCGTCTGATCACCGACGAAACAGACCGCGTGGTGAGTTACCAACTGCGCCAGAAAGACCCCAAGCGTCAGTCAGTACTGGCGTTCAAAAGCCTGTACTACCGGGTGATTGCTGCGGGCGATTCCTACAATGACACCACCATGCTGGGCGAGGCCGATCGTGGGATCCTGTTCCATGCGCCGGAGAATGTGATCCGCGAGTTCCCGCAGTTCCCGGCGGTGCACACGTTTGAGGCGTTGAAGCAGGAATTTATCAAGGCGTCGAATCGGTCGTTGAGCCTGTAAGGCTTTCAGCGCGGCTGATGGCCTCTTCGCAGGCAAGCCAGTTCCCACACTTGACCGAGTTCCATCATGAGAATGCAGTCAAATGTGGGAGCGGGCTTGCCCGCGAAGAGGCCAGCCCAGTCACTACAAACCGTCCAGTGTCTCCAACAACACCCGCACCTTCGTCAGCGACTCCTGATACTCCGCCTCCCACTGCGAGTCCGCGACAATCCCGCCGCCCCCCCAGCAGCACACTTGCCCGTCCTTGACCAGCAAGCTGCGGATAGCGATGGAGCTGTCCATCTCGCCGCGCACGTCCAGGTACACCAGCGAGCCGCAGTACAAGCCGCGCCGGGTCGGTTCCAGTTCGTCGATGATTTGCATTGCGCGGATCTTCGGTGCGCCGGTGATGGAGCCGCCGGGGAAGCTGCCGGCGATCAAGTCGAGGGCGTCCTTGTCATCGGCCAGGGTGCCGACAACGCTGCTGACCAGATGGTGCACGTTGGGGTAGCTTTCCAGGCTGAACAGTTCCGGCACGCTCACCGAGCCGGTGCGGCAGGTGCGGCCGAGGTCGTTGCGCAGCAGGTCGACGATCATCAGGTTTTCGGCGCGATCCTTGGGGCTGGTCAGCAGTTCGGCGGCGTTGGCGGCGTCTTCTTCTGGCGTCAGGCCACGGGGGCGGGTGCCTTTGATCGGGCGGGTTTCAACGCAGCGTTCGCTGACGTGCACGAAGCGTTCCGGCGACAGGCTCAGCACGGCGCCGTCATCGGGCAGGCTCTGGAACCCGGAGAAAGGCGTAGGGCAGGCTGCGCGCAGGGCGCAGTAGGCGACCCACGGGTCCCCGCTGCACGGCGCGCGAAAGCGCTGGGCAAAGTTGACCTGGTAGCAGTCGCCGGCCTGGATGTAGTCCTGGATCCGCACGATGGCCTGTCGATAGGCCTCGGCGGTGAGGTCGGGGGCCATGGGGCCCTGGAGTTTGAAGGTGGCAGGCGTGTCGGTCATGCCAGCGCTGAACAGCGCAATCAGGCGTTGGCGCTCGCTGTCGGCCAGCGTGGGGTGGAATACAAGTTGGCTGGTCCGCGCCTGGTGATCGCTGATCAACGCCCAGGCATACAGTCCGAAGCGTGCGTCCGGCAGGTGCAGGTCGTCTGTCGCCAGGTGCGGCATCTGTTCCAGGTGCCGGCCGAAGTCGTAGCTCAGGTAGCCGATCAGGCCACCGGCAAAGGGTAATTCATAACCTGGAGGCAAATCCGCCTCGCCCAGATGCGCCACGTTTTCCCGCAAGCGTTGCAGGAAATCAGTGCCGTTTTCGTCAGGCGAAACCGTCAATGTAGCCTGTGGCCAGGCGCTGAGCAGGTCATAACGCCCACGTTCGGCCGCCGGGCGGCCGCTGTCCAGCAGCACCGCGCCGGGGGCATGGCGAATCGCCGTGAAGTAGTCAGCGGGGTTGGCCCGGTAGGGCAGCGGGTGTACGGAGCAGGTAGGCATGCGCGGGATGGATCAGCCGTGTGCGTGGGGGGAGGGGATTGTAGCGCCCCGAAGAACTGGGTCCTAGACCGCGGTTCAAATGTGGGAGCGGGCTTGCTCGCGAATGTGGTGTGTCAGTCACAGGTGTTTCAACTGATCCACCGCATTCGCGAGCAAGCCCGCTCCCACATTAGATTGGTGTTCAGCCTTCAACCGGCGGGATATGCCCAAACATCTCCTGCACGAACTTTACCCGTTCTTCCGGGGTTTCCGTCACGCCAGCGGCCTTCAGCTCTTCCAGGCGCGCTTCCACCGCGTGGGTACGCAGGGTCAGCCCGCAGTCGTTGGCGATCTGGATATTCAGCCCCGGCCGCGCATTCAGTTCCAGGATCAGCGGGCCTTTTTCCTGGTCGAGCACCATGTCCACACCGATATAACCCAGCCCGCACAGCTCGTAGCAACCGGCCGCGAGTTTCATGAAACCGTCCCAGTTGGGCAGTTGCACGCCGTCCACCGCGTTGGTGGTGTCGGGGTGTTTGGTGATGATGTTGTTCAGCCAGGTGCCCCGCAGGGTCAGGCCGGTGGCCAGGTCGACGCCCACGCCGATGGCGCCCTGGTGCAGGTTGGCCTTGCCGCCGGACTGGCGTGTCGGCAGGCGCAACATGGCCATCACCGGGTAACCCATCAGCACAATGATGCGGATGTCCGGCACGCCTTCGTAGCTGATGCTCTTGAAGATCTGGTCGGGTACCACGCGGTACTCGATCAACGCGCGGTCACGGTGGCCGCCCAGGGAATACAGGCCGGTGAGGATGCTGGAGATCTGATGCTCGATTTCTTCATGGCTGATGATCTTGCCCGATACCGTGCGATAGCGGCCCTCGAAGCGGTCCGCCACCACCAGGATGCCATCACCGCCGGCGCCCTGGGCCGGCTTGATCACGAAGTCGCTGCGCCCACCGATGATCTCGTCGAGCTTGTCGATTTCCTTCTCGGTGGAGATCACTCCGTACATTTGCGGCACGTGGATGCCAGCGGCAATTGCCCGTTCCTTGGTGATGATCTTGTCATCCACGATCGGGTACAGGCTGCGCTTGTTGTACTTGAGCACGTAGTCGGCATTACGCCGATTGATGCCCATGATTCCCCGCGCTTCGAGGGCTTTCCAGGTCTTCCAGAAACCGAACATTACTGGTCAGCCTTCAAGAACGCCTTGAAACGCACCAGCTCGGTCAGGCGGTAGCCGCGATAACGCCCCATGGCCAGCATGAAGCCCACCAGGATCAACAGGATCGCCGGGAAGGTAAACACGAAGTACACCAGCTCCGGCACGCTCATGATCAGGTGCGCCAGGGACGCGGCGAACAACGTGCCGATCGCCACTTTCAGCGCATGGTTGGCGCCGCGTTCCTCCCAGGTGATCGACAGGCGTTCGATGGTCATGGTCAGGATCACCATAGGGAACAGCGCCACCGACAAGCCGCGCTCCAGGCCCAGCTTGTGGCTGAACAGGCTGATGGCGGCGATCAGCACCACCACAAACGTCAGCACCACCGACAGCCTCGGCAGCATCTGCAACTTCAAATGCTCCAGGTAGGAGCGCAATGAAAGCCCCAGCGCCGTGATAATCGTAAACAGCACAATCCCGAAGCCCAGCTGCGTCTCGCGGAAGGCCAGGGCGATCAGCACCGGGGTGAAGGTACCCAGCGTCTGCAAGCCGATCAGGTTGCGCAGGATCAGGATCACCAGCACGCCGATCGGGATCATCACCATGATCATGAAGGTCTGCTGGGTTTGCAGCGGCAGGCCGTACAACGAGTATTCGAGGAAGTTGGCGTCGGTGTTTTCGTCCGTCAGCTTGGCCAGGCGAATCGCGTTCATCTCGCTGTTGTTCAGGCTGAAGGTCACCATGGCTTTCTTGCCGCCATCCACCGTGATCAGGTTTTCATCGCCAGTCCACCACAGCAGGCGGTCGGCGGGCAGGCCTTGTTCGCCGGTTTCCGGGTTGAAGTACAGCCAGTCATTGCCGTTGAAACTGCGCAGCCACAGCTCCGGGGTTTGTGGTTGGTCGGCGACGAGGCGGATGGTGTGGACTTTTTCCACCGGCACGTGGGCGATGGACAGCAGCAACTCGACGATCTTGGCCTTGTGCGGCGTCGACGGGTCGCCCGCCAGCAGCAGCTTCACGTTGTCGTCGTTGAGGTTGTTGGTGCGCTTGATGGCTTCGGTGATGAAGGTCTCGACGTCGGCCGAGTGCTGGCGGATCGGCGCCAGCAGGGCTTCGGCGGCGATTTTTTCCGGGCCTTCCACGGCGATGCTGTCGCGGAAGGTCGGGCCCTTGATCTTGACCTTTTCACCGCTGTAACGCTTGGTCAGCACCAGGCGGTAATACAGGGTCTGGTTGCCTTTGGCGCGGCGCGCCGACCAGGTCACCTTGCGGTTGCCGTCGATGCGGTTGACGCTGACCCCGTAGTTGTTCGAGATGAAGCTCTCGTTGAGGCTGACGAAGTCGCGGCTCAGCGGCGGCACGAACATTTGGATCTTCACCGGGTCCTTCGGGTTGGCGACGAACTCGACCTTGGCGTCGATATTCCACAAGTCGTCGGTGGCGTCCTCGGTAACGGGGATCCCCAGCACGAAAATCTGGTAGGCGGTGACCGAAATACCCAACACCACCAGGATGGTGATCAGGATTTTCAGGTGCAGGGTCAGAGAGCGCATTCGGTTTACTCGGCGGTATAAGCGTCGGCGGCGCAGGCGGGTTTGCCTGCTGCGTATTTAAGACTGGGGTCGACCAGCGCATCAAAGCGTTTCAAGGCTTCGGAGCCGATCAGCAGCGGGTATTGGAATGCGCTACGGTCAGTCAAGTTCACTTCGATGCTGCGTAAAGCGTTGCCCATGCAGACGTCGAGGGCAATCACCGGACGGGCGGTGTATTTCTTGTCCTCATCGGGGTCGTAGTCACCGGCGCGGCGCTTGATCTTGCTGACGCGGGCCAGGGGCAGTTCGATGGGGTGGGAATGGGCGGTGTCGATGGCCAGGTAGAAGCGTACCCAGGATTCACCATTGCGCTTGAAGCGCTTGATGTCGCGGGCACTGAGGGAGGCGGTCTTGGCACCGGTGTCGAGTTTGGCGGCGACTTCGAGGTCGATACCCGCCAGCTTGGCGTATTCGTTCAGGCCATACACAGTCTTCTCGGCGGCAATGCCAAGGCTTGGTAGGGTCAACAGGCTGATCAATAGAAGGAAGGGCTTGAGTCTCATAAATCCCGAGGCTGTACAGTGCGATGTTCAATTCAAGGCGACTGGCATTGCTGCGCAAACTCCCTCGTGCGCCTTTTCATCAGGTGATGTCAGGCAAAAGCGGCGGGCATTCTAACATGATGCTTTTTTGGCGCCAGCGCTGGCAGGCGGCCATGCCCTTATCAAGTGTGAAGGGGGTTATTAGACGATTGTCGACAATGTGGATTTATTCTTTGACTATCCAGGCTTGATTGGCTAGTTTTTGCCACATTGATTTTAAAGGTGTCGACAATATGCTGGATCAAGCGGAAGCCTCGGTGGCGACAACGGACGAATCCCAGACCATGTCTGAGAACGTCTTCCGCCGTATCCAGGCCGCCATCGTCAAGGGCGAGATCGCCCCCGGCAGCAAGATCTCCGAGCCGGAGCTGGCGCGCACCTACGGCATCAGCCGTGGCCCGCTGCGCGAGGCGATCCACCGCCTGGAAGGCCAGCGCCTGCTGGTGCGCATACCGCATGTTGGCGCGCGGGTGGTGTCGTTGAGCCACGCCGAGTTGATCGAACTCTATGAAATCCGCGAATCCCTCGAAGGCATGGCCTGCCGCCTGGCGGCCGAGCGCATGACCGACGCCGAAATCGAAGAACTGCGCCAAGTGCTGCATACCCACGAACGCGACGCCGCGTTCCAGGCTGGCGTCGGCTACTACCAGCAGGAAGGCGATTTCGACTTCCACTACCGGATCATCCAGGGCGCCGGCAACCGCACCCTCACGCAAATGCTCTGCGGCGAGCTGTACCAGTTGGTGCGCATGTACCGCATCCAGTTCTCCGCCACACCCAATCGTCCACGCCAGGCCTTTGCCGAACACCACCGCATTCTGGATGCGATTGCCGATCGCGACGGTGAACTGGCCGAACTGTTGATGCGCCGCCACATCGGCGCATCCAAACGCAACATTGCCCGTCACTTCCCCGACGGCGCAGCCCAATCACGAGGTGAATGATGAGTTCCAATAACAAGAGCACCCCAGGCCAGCGTTTCCGTGACGCCGTCGCCAGTGAGCACCCGCTGCAAGTGGTTGGCGCGATCAATGCCAACCACGCGCTGCTGGCCAAGCGCGCCGGGTTCAAGGCCATTTACCTGTCGGGTGGCGGGGTTGCGGCGGGTTCCCTGGGGGTGCCGGACCTGGGCATCACCGGCCTGGATGACGTGCTCACCGACGTGCGCCGCATCACCGACGTGTGTGATCTGCCGCTGCTGGTGGACGTGGACACCGGTTTCGGCTCCTCGGCGTTCAACGTGGCGCGTACGGTCAAGTCGATGATCAAGTTCGGCGCTGCCGCCATCCACATCGAAGACCAGGTCGGTGCCAAGCGCTGCGGCCACCGCCCGAACAAGGAAATCGTGTCCCAGCAGGAAATGGTCGACCGCATCAAGGCCGCCGTGGATGCGCGCACCGATGACAGCTTCGTGATCATGGCGCGCACCGACGCCCTCGCGGTGGAAGGCCTGGAGTCCGCCCTTGAGCGTGCCGCCGCCTGCATCGAGGCCGGCGCCGACATGGTCTTCCCTGAAGCCATCACTGAACTGGAGATGTACAAGCTGTTCGCCGCCCGGGTGAAAGCGCCGATCCTGGCCAACATCACCGAATTCGGCGCCACGCCGCTGTACACCACCGAACAGTTGAAATCTGCCGATGTTTCCATCGTGCTGTACCCGCTCTCGGCCTTCCGCGCCATGAACAAGGCCGCCGAAAACGTCTACACCGCGATCCGTCGCGACGGCACCCAACAGAACGTGATCGACACCATGCAAACCCGCATGGAACTGTACGACCGCATCGACTACCACACCTTCGAGCAGAAGCTCGACGCGTTGTTTGCTGCGAAAAAGTGATTGTGTGGGAGCAGGCTTGTGTGGGAGCGGGCTTGCTCGCGAAAGCGGTGTATCAGCTGTAATTGCTGTGACTGACACACCGTCTTCGCGAGCAAGCCCGCTCCCACACGAACCCAGCTCCACTCGCGACTCCCTATAAGTACAAGATTGGAGAACAGACATGGCTGAAGCAAAAGTACTGAGCGGCGCCGGCCTGCGTGGCCAGGTGGCCGGGCAGACCGCACTGTCCACCGTGGGCCAGGCCGGTGCCGGCCTGACCTATCGCGGCTACGACGTGCGCGAACTGGCCGCCGATGCGCAGTTTGAAGAAGTCGCCTACCTGCTGCTGTACGGTGAACTGCCGAGCAAGGCCGAACTGGCCGCCTACAGCGCCAAGCTGAGCAAGCTGCGCGACCTGCCCCAAGCCCTGAAGGAAGTGCTGGAACGCATCCCCGCCGACGCCCACCCGATGGACGTGATGCGCACGGGTTGCTCGTTCCTGGGCAACATCGAGCCGGAAACCGACTTCAGCGTGCAACGCGACGTCACCGACCGCCTGCTCGCCGCCTTCCCGGCGATCATGTGCTACTGGTATCGCTTCAGCCACGACGGCCAGCGCATCGACTGCGTGACCGACGAGCCAAGCATCGGCGGGCATTTCCTGCACCTGTTGCACGGCAAGAAGCCGAGCGAGCTGCACGTCAAGGTGATGAACGTGTCGCTGATCCTCTACGCCGAACACGAATTCAACGCCTCGACCTTCACCGCCCGGGTGTGTGC
Organism: Pseudomonas sp. FP2335; assembly: GCF_030687535.1. Taxonomy (NCBI): domain Bacteria; kingdom Pseudomonadati; phylum Pseudomonadota; class Gammaproteobacteria; order Pseudomonadales; family Pseudomonadaceae; genus Pseudomonas; species Pseudomonas sp. FP2335. Next base: position 4,502,777 of record NZ_CP117437.1, on the reverse strand, counting down.
GTCGACCCTGTCGGACTTGTATTCCTGCGTCACCGCCGCCATCGGCTCCCTGCGCGGCCCGCTGCATGGCGGTGCCAACGAAGCGGCGATGGAAATGATCGAACGGTTCTCGTCCGCTGAAGAAGCGGTCGAAGGCACCCTCGGCATGCTGGCGCGCAAGGACAAGATCATGGGCTTTGGCCACGCGATCTACAAAGACAACGACCCGCGCAATGAAGTGATCAAGGGCTGGGCGAAAAAGCTTGCTGACGAAGTGGGCGACACCGTGTTGTTCCCGGTGTCCGAAGCCATCGACAAGACCATGTGGGAGCAGAAGAAGCTGTTCCCCAACGCCGACTTCTACCATGCCTCGGCGTACCACTTCATGGGTATCCCGACAAAGCTGTTCACGCCGATCTTTGTCTGCTCGCGCCTGACCGGCTGGGCTGCGCATGTGTTCGAGCAGCGTGCCAACAACCGCATCATCCGTCCAAGCGCCGAGTACATCGGCGTAGAACAGCGCAAGTTCGTGGCAATCGAACGTCGCTGAGTAAGAAGACCGGCGACCCTGAATTGGAAACCGGATCAAATGTGGGAGCGGGCTTGCTCGCGAAAGCGGTGTCTCAGTCGCAGGTGTGTTGAATGACACACCGCTTTCGCGAGCAAGCCCGCTCCCACACTGGGATCGCATTTCAATTCTGGATAGGCACAGGTCTTCCTTTTGCAACTACCGTGACCGAGTCCTGACGATGAACACTGAATTTCGCAAACCGCTCCCCGGCAGCCGCCTGGATTTCTTCGACGCCCGCGCGGCTGTCGAGGCCATCACCCCCGGTGCCTACGCCACCTTGCCCTACACTTCCCGCGTACTCGCCGAAAACCTCGTGCGTCGCTGTGACCCGGCCACCCTCAATGCGTCCCTGAGCCAACTGATCGAACGCAAGCGTGACCTCGACTTCCCGTGGTTCCCGGCCCGTGTGGTGTGCCATGACATCCTCGGCCAGACCGCCCTGGTCGACCTCGCCGGCCTGCGCGATGCCATCGCCCAGCAAGGCGGCGACCCGGCGCAGGTCAATCCGGTAGTGCCGACGCAATTGATCGTCGACCACTCCCTGGCCGTCGAAGCCGGTGGTTTTGATCCGGACGCGTTCGAGAAGAACCGCGCCATCGAAGACCGGCGCAACGAAGACCGCTTCCACTTTATCGAGTGGACCAAGAAAGCCTTCAAGAACGTCGACGTGATTCCGCCGGGCAACGGCATCATGCACCAGATCAACCTGGAGAAAATGTCCCCGGTGATCCAGGTGCGTGACGGCGTGGCGTTCCCGGATACCTGTGTCGGCACCGACAGCCACACCCCGCACGTGGACGCGTTGGGCGTGATCGCCATCGGCGTCGGTGGCCTCGAAGCCGAGAGCGTGATGCTCGGCCGCGCCTCGTGGATGCGCCTGCCGGAAAGCGTCGGTGTCGAGCTGACGGGCAAGCTGCAACCGGGCATCACCGCCACCGACATGGTGCTGGCGCTGACCGAGTTCCTGCGCAAACAGAAAGTGGTGGGCGCGTGGCTGGAGTTCTTTGGCGAAGGTGCTTCGGCCCTGACCCTCGGCGACCGTGCGACCATCTCCAACATGGCCCCGGAATACGGGGCCACGGCGGCGATGTTCTATATCGATCAGCAAACCATCGCCTACCTGAAACTCACCGGCCGCGAAGACGAACAGGTCGCGCTGGTGGAGCAATATGCACGTCACACTGGCCTGTGGGCCGATGACCTCAAAGGCGCGCAATACGAGCGCGGCCTGACGTTCGACCTGTCCAGCGTAGTGCGCAACATGGCAGGCCCGAGCAACCCCCACGCGCGCGTGGCAACCAGCGACCTGGCCGCCAAAGGCATCAGCGGCCAATGGGACGAAGTGCCCGGCCAGATGCCCGACGGCGCGGTGATCATTGCGGCCATCACCAGTTGCACCAACACCAGCAACCCGCGCAACGTAATTGCCGCAGGCCTTCTGGCACGCAATGCCAACAAACTGGGGCTGACGCGCAAACCGTGGGTCAAATCCTCATTGGCGCCAGGTTCGAAAACCGTGGCCATGTACCTGGAAGACGCCGGCCTGGATCATGAACTGGAACAACTCGGCTTTGGCGTGGTGGCGTTTGCCTGCACCACGTGCAACGGCATGTCCGGCGCGCTCGATCCGGTGATCCAGCAGGAAATCATCGACCGCGACCTGTACGCCACCGCCGTGCTGTCGGGTAACCGCAACTTTGACGGGCGCATTCACCCGTACGCCAAGCAAGCATTCCTCGCCTCGCCGCCGTTGGTGGTGGCCTACGCGATTGCCGGCACCATCCGTTTCGACATCGAAAAAGACGTGCTCGGCCTCGACGCCAACGGCCAGGAAATCCGCCTGCGAGACATCTGGCCGAGCGACGAAGAAATCGACGCGGTGGTCAAGGCCTCGGTCAAGCCGGAGCAGTTCCGCAAGGTGTACATCCCGATGTTCGCGATCCATGAAGACACCGGCCCCAAAGTCGCGCCGCTGTACGACTGGCGCCCGCAAAGCACCTATATCCGTCGCCCGCCTTACTGGGAAGGTGCGCTGGCCGGGGCCCGTCCGCTCAAGGGCATGCGCCCGCTGGCGGTGCTGCCGGACAACATCACCACCGACCACCTGTCGCCGTCCAACGCGATCATGCTCGACAGCGCCGCCGGTGAATACCTGGCGAAAATGGGCTTGCCGGAAGTCGACTTCAACTCCTACGCGACCCATCGCGGCGACCACTTGACCGCGCAGCGCGCGACCTTTGCCAACCCGAAACTGTTCAACGAAATGGTGGTGGAAAACGGCAAGGTCAAGCAGGGCTCCCTGGCGCGGATCGAGCCGGAAGGCCAGGTCACGCGGATGTGGGAAGCCATCGAAACCTACATGGAACGCAAGCAGCCGCTGATCATCATTGCCGGCGCCGACTACGGCCAGGGCTCGTCCCGCGACTGGGCGGCCAAGGGCGTGCGCCTGGCCGGTGTGGAAGCGATCGCCGCCGAAGGTTTCGAGCGCATCCACCGCACCAACCTGGTGGGCATGGGCGTGTTGCCGCTGGAGTTCCTGCCGGGCACCGACCGTCATACGTTGCAGATCGATGGCAGCGAAACCTATGACGTGGTCGGCGCACGCACCCCGCGTGCCACGCTGACCCTGGTGATCAACCGCAAGAATGGCGAACGTGTCGAAGTGCCGGTGACCTGCCGCCTCGACACCGCCGAAGAAGTGTCGATCTACGAAGCGGGTGGCGTGTTGCAGCGTTTTGCCCAGGACTTCCTGGAATCGGCGGCAACGGCCTGAGGGGGAACCATGGCACACGTAGCGCAAATCAAGATCCCCGCCACCTACATGCGTGGCGGCACCAGCAAAGGCGTGTTTTTCAGCCTCACGGACCTGCCCGAAGCGGCGCAGGTGCCGGGCGCTGCACGCGACGCCCTGCTGCTGCGGGTGATCGGCAGCCCCGACCCCTATGACAAGCAAATCGACGGCATGGGCGGCGCCACGTCGAGCACCAGCAAAACCGTGATCCTCGCCAAAAGCACCCGCGCCGAGCACGACGTGGATTACCTGTTCGGCCAGGTGTCCATCGACAAGCCGTTCGTGGATTGGAGCGGCAACTGCGGCAACCTGTCGGCGGCGGTCGGTTCGTTTGCCGTCAGCGCGGGGCTGGTCGACCCGGCCCGCGTGCCCCGCAACGGCGTGGCCGTGGTGCGTGTGTGGCAGGCCAATATCGGCAAGACCATCATTGCCCACGTGCCGATCACCGACGGCGCCGTGCAGGAAACCGGTGACTTCGAGCTGGATGGCGTGACCTTCCCGGCCGCCGAAGTGCAGTTGGAGTTCATGGACCCGGCGGCGGACGAAGAGGGCGGCGGCGGTTCGATGTTCCCCACCGGCAACCTGATCGACGACCTCGAGGTGCCGGGTGTCGGCACCTTCAAGGCGACGCTGATCAACGCCGGCATCCCGACGATCTTCATCAACGCCGAAGACCTCGGCTACACCGGCACCGAACTGCAAGGCGCGATCAACAGCGACCCGAAAGCCCTGGCGATGTTCGAAACCGTTCGCGCCTACGGCGCGCTGCGCATGGGCCTGATCAAGCAACTGGATGAAGCGGCCCGGCGCCAGCACACACCAAAGATCGCATTTGTGGCCAAGCCTGCGGACTACGTGGCCTCGAGCGGCAAGGCGATCAAGGCCGGCGATGTGGATTTGCTGGTGCGTGCACTGTCCATGGGCAAGTTGCACCACGCGATGATGGGCACGGCGGCAGTGGCGATTGGCACGGCGGCAGCAATTTCCGGCACGCTGGTCAACCTCGCCGCGGGTGGCGTGGAGCGCAATGCGGTGCGCTTCGGGCATCCGTCGGGCACGTTGCGGGTGGGCGCCGAAGCCAGCCAGGTGGACGGTGAGTGGGTAGTGAAAAAAGCCATCATGAGCCGCAGTGCGCGGGTATTGATGGAAGGCTTCGTGCGCATCCCCGGCGACGCCTTCTAAGCCCAACACCAATCCCTAATGTGGGACAGGGCTCGTGTGGGAGCGGGCTTGCTCGCGAAGGCGCTGGGTCAATGAAGTCTGTATCGACTGAAACACCGCCATCGCGGGCAAGTCCGCTCCCACAGGGGGCTACCTACGTAGAGTTTCTATTCCAAGGCAGGCATTCAAGACCTGCTTTCAACAACCGTGAGCCCGAGGACTAACCCCAACCCTTTCTTGGAGCACTGCCATGAGCGCCAACGTCGACCAGAACAACCGCCCCGACTACGACCAGGTCCTGCAGGACATCGCCGACTACGTCCTCAACTACCGGATCGATTCCCAGGTCGCCCTGGACACCGCCCGCAACTGCCTGATGGACACCCTGGGGTGCGGCCTGCTGGCCCTGCGTTTCCCCGAGTGCACCAAGCACCTGGGGCCGATTGTCGAGGGCACGGTGGTGCCGTTCGGTGCACGGGTGCCGGGCACCTCGTTCCGCTTGGACCCGGTCAAGGCCGCGTGGGACATCGGCTGCATCGTGCGTTGGCTTGACTACAACGACACCTGGCTCGCTGCTGAATGGGGCCACCCTTCGGATAACCTCGGCGCCATCCTCGCCGTGGCCGATCACCTCTCACAAAAACGCGTGGCCAACGGTGATGCGCCGCTGACTATGCGTGCGGTACTCGAAGCGATGATCATGGCCCATGAGATCCAGGGAGTGATTGCCCTGGAAAACTCGTTCAATCGTGTCGGCCTCGACCATGTGCTGTTAGTGAAAGTTGCCTCCACGGCGGTGACCGCCAAGCTGATGGGGGCCAGTCGCGAGCAGTTGCTTGCCGCGCTGTCCCACGCGTTTGTCGATGGGCAGGCGCTGCGCACCTATCGGCACGCGCCGAACGCGGGTTCGCGCAAGTCATGGGCGGCGGGGGATGCGTCGAGTCGCGGTGTGCGCCTGGCCGACATCGCCCTGCGTGGCGAGATGGGCATCCCCGGCGTCTTGAGCGCGCCGCAATGGGGTTTCTACGACGTGCTGTTCAGCCACACCAACAAGGACCTGGCCCTCAAGCCCGAAGACAAACGCGCATTCAGCCTGCCCCAGCCCTACGGCACTTACGTGATGGAAAACGTGCTGTTCAAGATCAGCTTCCCCGCCGAGTTCCACGCGCAAACCGCCTGCGAAGCCGCCGTGACCTTGCACCCGTTGGTCAAGGATCGCCTGCATGAAATCGAGCGCATCGTGATCACCACCCATGAATCGGCGATCCGCATCATCTCCAAGGTCGGCCAACTGGCCAACGCTGCCGACCGTGACCACTGCCTGCAATACATGACCGCCGTGCCGCTGGCGTTTGGCAATTTGGTGGCCGAGCAGTACGAAGATGAATTCCACGCCGCGCACCCGATCATCGACGCGTTGCGCGACAAGATGGTCATCGTCGAAGAGCTGCGCTACAGCCGCGAATACCTGGAAGCCGACAAACGCTCAATTGCCAACGCGGTGCAGGTGTTTTTCACGGACGGCTCCAGTACCGAGCAGGTGGCGGTGGAATACCCGATTGGTCATCGCCGTCGTCGGGTGGAGGGTATTGCATTGCTGGAAGACAAGTTCAAGGCCAACCTGGCCACGCGGTTTACCGCGCAGCGCAGCGGGGAGATTTTTGCGTTGTGCAAGGATCAGGCGAAGCTTGAGGCCACGCCGGTCAATCGCTTTGTGGATTTGTTCGTAATCTGAAAACACCAGAGATTCAATGTCGAAGTGAGCTTGTGTGGGAGCGGGCTTGCTCGCGAAAGCGGAGTGTCAGTCGCTACCTGTGCTGGCTGAAACACCGCTTTCGCGAGCAAGCCCGCTCCCACATTTGGAACTGTGTTGGTCCTGACTAACTACATGCTGCCTTCGACGTCTTCCAGGCTGAATGTCTCAGTGTGGTCGTCGTAGGAGAAAATCTCCGCGTACCGCCCCCACGCCACCACGCTTTCCAGGGTCTTTTCCACGAAGGCTTCGGTCATCGAGTCTTCCAACTCCTGTTCGAAACGCACCCGTGGCGCGCGGTGCCCGCTGCGTTCGAGCAGTACCTGGTGAATGCGCGCGGCCAGCGGTACGTGCTGGATCAGGTGCTCGGCGAACAGGGTCTTGCGTTCCTGGGTGCCGTAGTCGGCAAACAGTTTGCCGGCGTCGGTGAGGGTGATGTCGGCGCCCTTGAGTTCGGCGAAGCCCAAATGCTCGAGCATCTCGGCCACCGGGAACAGGTCGTCGACTTCCAGCAAGCGCCGCTCGGCCACGTTGGGCAAGCCCGCGTGGCCGTTGTAGGGCTCGGCGGCCAGGGTTTCGATCAGGCCGGCCATCAGGTTGGTGGAGACTTCCGGCAGCAGGCTGCTCATCTTCAACTCCGGCTTGCCGGCGCTGGCATCGGCGCTGCGTCGGTCGGTCATCAGCGCGTAGATGTCATCGACCATTTGCCGGAACGTCGGGTCCAGGCGGTTGCGTGGGTGGGCAAACGGCACCTTGATCTCGGCGACCACCCGGCCGGGGTTGGAGGACAGCACCAGGATGCGGTCGCACATCAACACCGCTTCTTCGATGTTGTGGGTCACGATCAGGATCGATTTGATCGGTAATTGCTTGCCACTCCACAGCTCCAGCAAGTCGGTGCGCAGGGTTTCGGCGGTGAGCACGTCGAGGGCGGAGAAGGGTTCGTCCATCAGCAGCAGGGTCGGGTTGACCACCAGGCCACGGGCAAACCCGACGCGCTGGCGCATGCCGCCGGACAATTCGCGGGGGTAGGCGTTTTCAAAACCGTCCAGGCCGATCAGGTCGATGGCGGCCAGGGCACGGCGGCGGGCTTCCTTGCGTTCGACCTGCAAGGCTTGCAGGCCGGCCTCGACGTTTTCCAGCACGGTCAGCCACGGGAACAGGGCAAAGGTCTGGAACACCATGGCCACGCCTTCGGCCGGGCCGGTCAGCGGTACGCCGTGGTAGCGCACGTCGCCCGACGACGGCTGGATCAGCCCGGCAATAATGCGCAGCAAGGTCGACTTGCCGGAACCGGAACGGCCGAGCATGCCGACGATCTCGCCTTCGTGCAGGCTCAGGTCCACGCCGCTGAGCACTTGCAGCTCGTCTTTGCCTTTGCCGAACACCCGGTTCACATTTTTCAGCGAGTAGATTTCCGGGGTGTCGGCAGTGTGTTCGGTATAGGTACTCATCTCGGCAAATTGCCCCTCAATTCAGACGCAGTTTGTTCTCAGCCATGGCGTACATCGGGCGCCAGACCGCACGGTTGAAGACCACCACAAAGATCGACATCACCACCACGCCCAGGGCGATTTTCGGGAAGTCGCCCGCCGCGGTGGTTTGTGCAATGTAGGCGCCAAGGCCGTGGGCGACCACATTGTCCTGGCCCCAGGACACATACTCGGAAACGATGCTGGCGTTCCATGCGCCACCCGATGCGGTAATCGCGCCGGTGACGTAGTACGGGAAAATGCCCGGCAGCATCACCTTGCGCCACCACAGCCAGCCGCGAATGCGGAAGTTGGCGGCGGCTTCCTTGTAGTCATTGGGAAACGCGCTGGCCCCGGCCACCACGTTGAACAGGATGTACCACTGGGTGCCCAGGACGATCAGCGGGCTGAGCCAGATGTCCGGGTTGAGGTGGTAGTGCAGGATCACAATGACGAATACCGGGAACAGCAGGTTCGCCGGAAACGCCGCGAGGAACTGCGCCACGGGCTGGATCTTTTGCGCCAGGCGCGGACGCAGGCCGATCATCACGCCCAGCGGTACCCAGATCAGCGAGGCAATCAGGATCAGGCCGGTCACTCGCAGCAGGGTTATCAAACCGAGCACGAAGACATGGCCGACCTCGGCGAAGGTCACTTCGGTGCCGACGTACTGCACGATGTGGTACAGCGCGTAGGCCGTGAGCAGGCCAATCAACCCGCCCCATACCCAATCGATCACCTTGGACGCTGCCGGCGATTCGCTCGGCAATGCCTTGAACGCGCCGCCGGCGAGCCTGAAGCGTTTGTTGCCGATGCGGCCGATGGCGCGGGTGATGGGGCGCAGGATGCGTTGAACCATGCGCGTGCGCTGGATCAGGTTCAGCACCCAGGATTGCGGCGCAGCGCCCTGGGAGGCGGTGGTTTCCATGCGGAACTTGTCGGCCCAGGCCACCAGTGGGCGGAACAGGAACTGGTCGTAGATCAGGATCACCGCGATCATCGCCAGGATCACATAGCCCACGGCATGCAGGTCTTTCTGGGCAATGGCCAAGGCCAGGTACGAACCGACGCCGGGCAGGGTGATGGTCTTGTCGCCGACGGTGATGGCTTCGGAGGCGACCACGAAAAACCAGCCGCCGGACATGCTCATCATCATGTTCCACACCAGCCCCGGCATGGCGAACGGCACGTCGAGCTTCCAGAAGCGTTGCCAGCCGGACAGCCGCAGGTTGGTGGACACTTCCACCAGGTCATGGGGCAGCATGCGCAGCGACTGGTAGAAGCTGAACGTCATGTTCCAGGCCTGGCTGGTGAAGATCGCGAAGATCGCCGCGAACTCTGCGCCCAGCACGCGGCCGGGAAACAGCAGCAGGAAGAAGGTCACGGTAAACGAGATGTAACCGAGCACCGGCACCGATTGCAGGATGTCGAGCACGGGCACCAGCAGTTTTTCGGCGCGCCGGCTTTTGGCGGCCAGGGTGCCGTAGAGCAGGGTGAAGATCAGCGCCGCGACCATCGCCGCGAGCATGCGCAGGGTGGTGCGCATCGCATATTCCGGCAGGTTGGCGGGGTCGAGGGAAATGACCTCGCTCTGCAGCGTCTCGATGGGGGCCCAGGTTTCCCGCGCAGTGATGGAAAAAAACAGCAGAAAGCCGATCACCAGCGGCAGGGCGACCAAATCCCAACGGTTGGGCAGCAAGCGCATGGTGGATGCTGGTATGTAGTGACGGAGCACTTTATTCATAGGCAGTCATTCCTGCAGCGTTCAGGTTCAGGGGAGCGGTGGGGTGAGCTTGGCTTCTGTTCGAAAGACCCCGCGAGAAGGGGCGGGCGCTCTTTCTCCGAGAGTCAGGTGGCAGTGCATCAGGACGATGACCTGCTGGCGAGATTCTACGTTTCTGAATGTTACAAGGCGGATAAATTTCCTGTCAGTTCGCTGTACGAAAAGCGGCCGGGGGGTTGGCTCCCCAGCTGCGTGGCCATTACTCGAAGCGCAGGATCACCCGCCGGTTGTGTTTGCTCTTCTTCTCGATCTTCTCGCAGAACACCCGGCCGATTTCCTCGGTGTTGATCACATGGGTGCCGCCGCAGGGCTGGATGTCGATGCCGGCGATTTCAATGATGCGCACCGAGCCCTGGATCACTGGCGGCGCGACCGCCTGGGTGCGGGTGATCTGCAGCAGGGTGGCGTATTCCGAGGCGGGCATCGCCAGGGCCTTTACCGTGTGGGCCTGTTCGATCAGCGCATTGAGGTCGCGGGTGAGGCTGTCTTTGTCGAGGGTCATTTCCGGCAGGTCGAAGTCCAGGCGGCCTTTGTCGGCGCTGATGCTGCAGCCGGTCACGGGGGCATCGATCAGCGAGCACAACAGGTGCAGGCAGGTGTGCATCTTCATGTGCTGGTAGCGTCGCTCCCAATCGAGGCCGGCGTCGACTTGCACACCGGCGGTCAATTGTTCGGGGCAGTGTTCCACCTGGTGCCAGATGATCGAACGCAGCACCGGGTCGCGTACCGTACCGACCACCTCGACCCGCGTGCCGTCCGCCAGGGTTAAGTGGCCGGTGTCGCCCGGTTGCCCGCCGCCGGTGGGGTAGAACAACGTGTGTTCCAGGGCAATGCCGTGTTCGCTGACGGCAATCACCCGGGCGCTGAATGCGTTCTGGTAGGGCGCGCTGTCAAACAGCGCCAGGGTTTCCATGGTGTGCACGGACATATTCAACCTCGGACGATCAGTGGGCTGGCTTGCAATAAATGACGCACCATTGCGCTCAAGCCAGGGGGGGAGAGCAGGGTGATTTCAAACTCCGGGCCGCAGACCTTGAGGTTCAGCGGCAGGCGCGGCAGGTAGCCGTCCGAGTCGATGCGGTGCAGGCGGAACTGCAGGTGATGGCGTTCTTTCACCGTGGGTTCGAGCAACAACCCCTGCAAGGGGTGAAAGTCGGCGTCCAGCACGGTGACCTTGTGGTTGGCATTGATCTCGCCGACCACGTGCAGGCGCTCGTCGAGGGCGAAGGCCCCGAGGTAGTTGCTATGGTCCGACTCGTCGTTTTTTTGCAATTGCACCTGGTTCACCACCTTGACCTTGGTGCCCGCCGGCACGTCCTGGGTGATCACGCAGGAGGGGCTGATGAACACGTCGTCGCCGATCAGCACATAACCCAGCACGCGCGCGCCGGAGCCGATCTCGACGTTGTTGCCCAGGCGCGGGTGGCGCTTGCCGTCCGGGTTGTTGGCAATGCCACGGGCACCGAGGGTCACGCCGCAGAGGATGTAGCAGTCGTTGCCGATCTCGCAGGTCTCGCCGATCACGGTGCCGTAGCCATGGTCGAGCACAAAGCGCCGGCCGATGCGCGCGGCCGGGTGGATCTCGGCGCCGGAGAGGATCTTGCCCTGGTTGCTGAGCTTGAGGGCAATGCGTGAAAACACGCCGTTGGTCTGGTCCGGGAAATTCCACACCAGGTGCGCCAGGCGATAGAACAGCACAGCCTTGAACGAGGCGTAGGACTCCAGGATCAGTTCGCCGCGCCCGCGCGACGCCGGGTCACGGTAGGCGTAGGCGATCAGGTCTTCGGCCACGGCCTGGGCGGCGTTCTGCACCAAGGGCGCCAGGTGTGGTTCCAGCTGCTTCATCTGCGTTGGCGTAAGGGTCTTGATGAGGTGGGTGAGCAACTCATCGTGCAGCTGTTGCATGTCAATAAAGCCCCCCATGGAGGCACCCCCACATTCTGGATGGTTGGGAAACCGTTTATTCGAAACTGGGCAGGTAGCTGTCGGCATTGTCGTAGACCATGGTCAGTACCACCGTTTCGGTGGGCAGTTCCGGGGCGAGCCTGGCGATGGCGACCATATTGGCCGCCGAGGACAGGCCCAGGCTGATGGCGTCCGTGCGCATGATGCGTTTCATCATGTCGATGCACTCCTGGCGCGACACCTTGAGCATGCCGTCCAGTACGTCGAGGTTGAGAATGCTCGGAATCAGGCCAATCGACAGGCCCTGGATATGGTGCGGCGCGTGCTGGTTTTTCAGCAGGTCGCATTCTTCCGGCTCCACGCCCATCACCCGCAGCTGCGGCCATGTGGCCTTGAGGGTTTCGCCGATGCCGGTGATATGGCCGCCGGTGCCGATGCCGCTGACGAAGTAGTCCACGCGCAGATCACCGAAGGCACGCAGGATCTCCGGCGCGGTGGTCTCGCGGTGGGTTTGCGGATTGGCACCATTGCGCTGCTGGTTGAGCATCACGTAGCTGGGGTTTTCCAGCTGCATTTCCAGGCACTTTTCGCCATGGGAGTTGTTGCCCAGGCGGCTGTCCGACAGCACCACCTTGGCCCCGTAGAGGCGCAGCAACTTCTGTTTTTCCGGGCTGTAGTTATCGGGGATCACCAGCACCACTTTGTAGCCCAGCACATTGCCGGCCATTACCAGGCCAATGCCGGTGTTGCCGCCACTGGGCTCGATGATGGTTTGCCCGGCGTTGCGGATCAGCACGCCACGCCGTTCGGCGTCGAGGATCATGCCCAGGGCGATGCGCGCCTTGTGGCTGCCGCCGGGGTTGAGGGATTCGAGCTTGGCGTAGACCTCGATGCCGAGGTCTTCGGAAAACTGCGCCAGACGCACGATGGGCGTGTGGCCGATCACGTCGAGGATGGAGTTATGCAGCATCAGTCGATCCCCGGCTCAATACAGCGGCATGTCGGGTTCGACGTCGCGCACCCAGTGTTTCATCCCGCCCTGCAAGACCTTGGTGTTGGCGAAACCGGCCGCCAGCAGGGTCGTGGCAGCTTGTTCGGCGCGGGTGCCGGCGTAGCAGATCAGGTAGTGGGTATTGTCGCGGCTGAGGCTGTCGAGTTGCCTGTCCAGTTCGGCCAGGGGAATGTGCACCACGCCTGGTAGTTTGCACACTTCCAGTTCGCTGGCGTCACGCACGTCCAGCAGCACATCGGCGCTGTGGTGGTGTTCGAGCAGTTGCTTGAGGACGCGGGGCTTGATGTAGCGTTCTGCGGCCAGCGACGGCTGGCTTGGCACGGCGTCGGCGCAGACCGCTGGCGCCTGGGTCTGGCTGTGGCGCAGGTCCGAGCAGCACGGGCAGTCGGCGCGGCGCTTGAAGCGGATCTCGCTGAACTTCATCGCCAGCGCATCGAAGCGCATCAGGCGGCCGGACAAGGGTTCGCCGATGCCGATCAGCAATTTGATCGCTTCGGTGGCCTGGATCATCCCGACCACGCCGGGCAGCACGCCGATGACCCCGCCGGCGCTGCAATTGGGCGCCAGTTCGGCGGGCGGAGCCTGGGGGAACAGGCAGCGGTAGCACGGCCCACCTTTATAGTTGAGCACGCTGATCTGCCCGTCGAAGCGGTAGATGGCGCCGTACACCAGGGGTTTGCCAAGCTGGACGCAGGCGTCATTGACCAGGTAGCGGGTGTCGAAATTGTCGGTGCCGTCGATCACCAGATCGTAGGCGCCCACCAGCTCCAGGGCGTTGTCGGCATTCAGGGCGGTGTCGTGGGCATTGATCTGGATGTGGCGGTTGAGGTCTTGCAGGCGCTGCTTGGCGGACTCGACCTTGGGCAGGCCCAACGTGCTGTTGCCGTGGACGATCTGGCGTTGCAGGTTGCTGCTTTCCACCACGTCGAAATCCACCAGCCCCAGGGTGCCGATGCCGGCTGCCGCCAGGTACAGGCTGATGGGCGAGCCCAGGCCGCCGGTGCCGATGATCAGCACCTTGGCTTTCTTGAGGTTCAACTGGCCTTCGCGGCCGACGCCGGGCAGGGTGATGTGGCGCACATAGCGCTGCACCTCTTCATTGCTCAGCGTGTCGACATTGATGCCGCCAGAAGTGGCGAGCAGCACTTCGATCCTGGCCTTTTCCGGGAGGCGATCATCGGCGCCCACCAGTTCTTCCTCGGCGGTAAACAGGAAGTGCTCCTTGAGCTGGTTGTTCTTCTCGTGGAACAGGTGCGGACGCAGTTGCGGGTGGTTGATGCAGAGGTTTTCAATGACTTCGCGCAATGTCGATCCGGTGCCTTCAAGGGTCGATTCCGGCAGCTTGGCTACGCGAACCAGAATGTCGGGGAAAGAGACAGCGTTCATGGACAACTCCGTGTGCAGGTCGTTGAAAGGGTTGAGGGCGAAATGCTTGCCATCCCAGGCAAACAGCTTTGAGCCCAGGGCGTGGCCCTGGCGAACGTCGACCACCAGATAACTCACAGGGAAGATCGGTTCGCCCATGAACAGCGCCTTGTCCTGGTCTTCGTCACTGAAGTAGGCGCCTACGTCGGGGTGGGAGTGATAGATCACTACCACCGGGTTGTTGCCGCGAGACGCCTTGTTCATCAGTAGGGTGTCGGCCACCGAGAAGGTGTAGCCGTTGGCGGCGGTGCGCGGGTATATCTGGGGGTTCTTGCGGTGCAGCTCGTTCTGGATATTGCTGCCCAGGTGCACACTGCCGTCGGCGAAGACGAAGCCACAGCATTCCTCGGGATAGCTAGAGCTGGCGTGGGCGTAGATCTGTTCCAGGGCTTTTGGGCGGAGGACGTCCATGTTTCTCTCGCGTGGTTGATGTTGATGGGGCCGCAAGCTCAATTTTTCTTGGCCAGGAGTTTTTCAATCGGCAACTTGGTGATCGCAAAGCCGGCCAGCAGGATGGCCGAGTACAGCATCAGGTCGCGGGAAATCGCCATGCCTTCGTACCAGGCGCCGATGATCACCGCGAACACCGGAAAGATGATGAACACGAACGACAGGATGATCGGGCTCAAGCGCTTGAGCAGCATGAAGTACACGATGAACCCGCCGACCGAGGCCACCAGCCCCAGGTAGAACAACGCGCTCCAGGAGCGCAGGGTGATGGCCTCGAAGGTCGGCGTTTCAAACCACAGGCCCGCCACGAACAGCATCAGCCCGGCAATGCCGATGGGCAGGGTGTTGTAAGTGATCACGCTGATGGCGCTGCCTTTTTGCTTGGTAATGACGTAGCACAAGGCGTGCATGATCGCGGCGCTCAGAATGGCCAGTACCCCGAGAAACTCGGCGTGGTCCAGGTGCAGGCCCTGGCTCTTGATGATCATGTAGAGGCTGCCGAAACCGATGCCGATGCCGACCACCTGGGAGAAGTAGATGCGCTCGCGCAGGAACAGCGCGGAGAAAATCAGGATGAACACCGGCATGCAACTGAACAGCAGGGCGGTAAGCCCGGACGAGACATGCATCTCGCCGTAGTTGAGCAGGTAATAAGGAACACTGAAGTAGGAAAGCGTCACGAACACGAAGAACCAGCGGCTTTCCCGGGGAAACAGGATCGGCTCCCGGCGCACCATGGCAAAACACAGGAACAGCGGGAAGGCGATCAGGAAGCGCAGGCCGGCGGACGTCAGCGGCGGCACGCTCTCCACGGCGATCTTGATGCCCAGCCAGGTGGTGCCCCAGCTCAGGCACACGATCAGGAACATCACGCTGGTGACCAGGCCGGCCAGCCATTGTTTCTGGGATTTGGTTTTTTCAGTGTTTTCGAGAACGGCGGACATTGGCATCGTTTATTACTTCCATGAGCCGGAATTGAACTCTATATTGACTGTGTATTGAGTTGTTTCATCCGGTGATTGAACCCGTAAAAGCACACTATTAGGGCGAAAGATGGCTGTCAAAACAAATATTGACATGGTGTCAATTATGCGTGAGGGGTTGTCCAGCGGTCAGGGCGTGAAGTACAAGCGCCTGTCCGATGTCATGGAACGGGGCATCCTTGAAGGGCTGATTGAACCAGGACGAAAGCTACCGCCTCATCGGGTGCTTTCCGACAATCTGGGGGTGACCATCGGCACCATCAGCCGGGCCTACGGCGAGTTGGAACGCCTGGGGTTGGTGGTGGCGCGGGTGGGGGACGGAACTTTCGTGCGCAAGCGGGGGATGGAGCGCCAGCGCGATGAAGGCTTTCGCAACTTCAGCGAGGAGCCGCGCCAGTACTTCGACATGAGCCGCAACATGCATATTCCCGGGCAGGAAACGGCCTTCCTGGCCCAGAGCCTGCAAACCCTGGCGACCAACGCCAAGTTCCTCCAGGACATCAGTGCCTACACGCCCGACGCCGGGCTGCCGCGTTATCGCGAGGCGGGTGCGCAATGGCTGGTACAACGCGATTTTCATCCGATTCCCGAGCAGGTCATCTGCGTCAACGGCGGCCAGCACGGTTTACTCTGCGCCATGATGGCGTTGCTGCGCGCCGGCGATACGGTGGTCACCGAGCAACTGACCTATCCAGGGTTGATCACGGCGGCGCGCATGTTGGGTGTGCGTCTGATCGGCCTGGAGATGGATGAGGAAGGCGTGCTGCCGGGGGCGCTGGATGAAGTCTGTCGTAACCACCGGGTTTCGGCGTTGTATTGCACGCCGACCATTCAGAACCCGACCACTGCAGTACTTTCGATTCCGCGCCGCGAAGCCTTGGCCCGGGTCTGTCGGGAACACAATCTACTGATTCTTGAAGATGAAGCCCACGGCGTGCTGGTGGAGGATCGTCCACCGCCCCTCAGCTATTTCGCGCCTGAGCGTACGATTTTGATCAGCAGCTTGAGCAAGGCAGTGTCTGCCGGGTTGCGCGTGGGCTATGTGCATGCACCACCGGCCTTGGTCAGCCGCATCTCGGCGGCGCTGCGCTCGACCTGCTGGATGGCCACGCCGGTGACGCTAGAACTGGCGACACAGTGGATCGAAAACGGCACCGCCGAATACCTGCTGCGCCAGCAGATCAATGAGATCAGTCGCCGCAAAGCCTTGGTGCAAGGGTTGTTGGCCGGTCTTGAATACCGCACGCACCTAAACAGCCCGCACTTCTGGATTGAAGTCCCGGAGCCGTGGCGCGCGTCGGAAATCGAAGCCGAGCTCAAACAGAACAATTACCTGATCGCCACCGCCGAGGCGTTTGCCGTGGGGCAGACGGCGGTGCCGCAGTTTATTCGGGCGAGTATCTGCAATACGTCGGGGGATGATCAGTTGCTGTTGGCCGGGTTTGATGCGCTGGCGACCGCGCTGGGGCAGGGCGGCGGACGATTTCAATTGTAGTGAGCGGGCTTGCCCCGCGCTGGGCGGCGAAGCCGCCCCAATAAGGCCGCCGCGGTGTTTCAGAAAGACCGCGGCCGCCTGGATTTGGGGCGGCTGCGCCGCCCAGCGCGGGCAAGCCCGCTCACTACAGGCTTCGGGGTTACTTGAAACGGCGCTCTACCCCTTTCTCGACCAGAATCTTCGCGGAAATCTCTTCCACCGAGAAATGCGTGGAATTGATGTGCGCAATATTCTCGCGGCGGAACAGATTTTCCACTTCACGCACCTCGAATTCGCACTGCGCATAGCTGGAATAACGGCTATTGGGCTTGCGCTCGTTGCGGATCGAGGTAAGGCGGTCCGGGTCGATGGTCAGGCCGAACAGCTTGTGCCGGTGCGAACGCAAGGCCGCAGGCAGCGTCAGGTGTTCCATGTCGTCCTCGGTCAGCGGGTAGTTGGCCGCGCGGATACCGAATTGCATGGCCATGTACAGGCAGGTCGGGGTCTTGCCGCAGCGCGATACGCCCACCAGGATCAGGTCGGCCTTGTCGTAGTAGTGCGTGCGGGCGCCGTCGTCATTGTCGAGGGCGAAGTTCACCGCCTCGATACGCTCCATATAGTTGGAGTTATGGCCAATGGAATGGGACTTTCCTACAGAGTACGAGGAGTGTTCACTCAGCTCTTGTTCCAGGGGCGCCAGGAAAGTCGAGAAGATGTCGATCATGAAACCATTCGACGTTGCGAGAATCTCACGGATGTCTTGATTGACGATCGTGTCGAAAATGATCGGCCGAAAGCCGTCTTTTTCAGCCGCCAGATTGATTTGTTGTACCATGGCCCGCGCTTTTTCCACGCTGTCGATGTAAGGCCGCGTGAATTTGGCGAAGGTAATGTTTTCGAACTGCGCGAGCAGGCTTTGACCCAATGTTTCGGCTGTGATGCCGGTGCCGTCGGAGATAAAGAAAGCAGATCGTTTCATTTGAGCCCTGGGCCTTAAGCTGATGACGAATCTTGGATATGATAGGCGCGATTTTGCCGTCCCACAGTGGGCCGCATTCTCACTTATTTTCCAGGTCCAGGCCACAAACGCCGGCGAAAGCTCCTACTGAGCAGCCCGCGTCCTGAGCTTTTCCAACACAGTTAGTGGAGAGATCACCTTGGTAGAGTACGTAGTTTCCCTCGATAAGCTCGGCGTCCATGATGTAGAGCACGTAGGGGGCAAGAACGCATCCCTCGGCGAGATGATCAGTAATCTTGCAGGCGCTGGTGTATCGGTGCCCGGTGGTTTTGCCACCACGGCCCAGGCTTACCGCGATTTCCTCGAACTGAGCGGCCTCAATGCTCAGATCCACGCCGCGCTGGACGCACTGGACGTCGACGACGTCAACGCCCTGGCCAAGACCGGCAGCCAGATCCGCCAGTGGATCATGGAAGCCGAGTTCCCCGAGAAGCTCAACGCGGAAATCCGCACCGCCTTCGCCGCCCTGTCGGCGGGCAACCCGGACATGGCCGTCGCCGTGCGCTCCTCGGCCACTGCCGAAGACTTGCCGGACGCCTCCTTCGCCGGTCAGCAGGAAACCTTTCTGAACATCCGCGGCGTGGAAAACGTGATCCGCGCGGCCAAGGAAGTCTTCGCCTCGCTGTTCAACGACCGCGCCATTTCCTACCGCGTCCACCAAGGTTTCGACCACAAGCTGGTGGCCCTGTCTGCCGGTGTGCAGCGCATGGTGCGTTCGGAAACCGGCACCGCCGGCGTAATGTTCACCCTGGACACCGAATCCGGCTTCCGTGACGTGGTGTTTATCACCGGCGCCTACGGCCTGGGCGAAACCGTCGTACAAGGCGCGGTAAACCCGGACGAATTCTACGTACACAAGGGCACCCTCGAAGCGGGTCGCCCGGCCATCCTGCGCCGTAACCTGGGCAGCAAGGCCATCAAGATGATCTACGGCGACGAGGCCAAGGCCGGTCGCTCGGTCAAGACCGTTGATGTCGACAAGGCCGAGCGCGCGCGTTTCTGCCTGACCGACGCTGAAGTCAGCGAATTGGCCAAACAAGCGATGATCATCGAAAAGCACTACAAGTGCCCGATGGACATCGAGTGGGCCAAAGACGGCGACGACGGCAAGCTGTACATCGTGCAGGCCCGTCCGGAAACCGTGAAGAGCCGCACTTCGGCCAACGTCATGGAACGCTACCTGCTGAAAGAAACCGGCACCGTGCTGGTGGAAGGCCGTGCCATCGGCCAGCGCATCGGCGCCGGCAAGGTGCGGATCATCAAGGACGTGTCCGAAATGGATAAAGTCCAGCCAGGTGACGTACTGGTCTCCGACATGACCGACCCGGATTGGGAACCGGTGATGAAGCGCGCCAGCGCGATCGTCACCAACCGTGGCGGGCGGACTTGCCACGCGGCGATCATCGCCCGTGAGCTGGGGATTCCTGCGGTGGTGGGTTGCGGTAACGCTACCCAGCTGTTGAAAGACGGCCAGGGCGTGACGGTTTCCTGCGCCGAAGGCGATACCGGTTTCATCTTTGAAGGTGAGCTGGGCTTCGACATCAAGCAAAACTCCATCGATGCCATGCCAGACCTGCCGTTCAAGATCATGATGAACGTCGGCAACCCGGACCGTGCCTTCGATTTCGCGCAACTGCCGAACGCCGGTGTGGGCCTGGCCCGCCTGGAGTTCATCATCAACCGCATGATCGGCGTGCACCCCAAGGCCCTGTTGAACTACGACGGCCTGCCGCTGGACATCAAGGAAAGCGTCGACAAGCGCATCGCCGGCTACAACGACCCGGTGGGCTTCTACGTCGAGAAACTGGTGGAAGGCATCAGCACCCTGGCGGCGGCGTTCTACCCGAAAAAGGTCATCGTGCGCCTGTCGGACTTCAAGTCCAACGAATACGCCAACCTGATCGGTGGCAAGCTCTACGAGCCGGAAGAAGAAAACCCGATGCTGGGTTTCCGTGGCGCCTCGCGTTACATCAGCGAAGCGTTCCGTGACTGCTTCGAGCTTGAATGCCGCGCGCTCAAGCGTGTGCGCAACGAGATGGGCCTGACCAACGTCGAGATCATGGTGCCGTTCGTGCGTACCCTGGGCGAAGCGAGCCAGGTTGTTGACCTGCTGGCTGAAAACGGCCTGTCCCGTGGCGAAAACGGCCTGCGCGTGATCATGATGTGCGAACTGCCGTCCAACGCCATCCTGGCCGAAGAGTTCCTGGAGTACTTCGACGGCTTCTCCATCGGTTCCAACGACCTGACCCAGCTGACCCTGGGCCTGGACCGCGACTCCGGGATCATCGCGCACCTGTTCGACGAGCGAAATCCTGCGGTCAAGAAGCTGCTGTCCAACGCCATCCAGGCCTGTAACAAGGCTGGCAAGTACATCGGCATCTGCGGCCAAGGCCCTTCCGACCATCCGGATCTGGCCCGCTGGCTGATGGAGCAGGGCATCGAAAGCGTCTCGCTGAACCCCGATTCCGTGCTGGAAACCTGGTTCTTCCTCGCGGAAGGCCAAGCGTCCGCCTAAGGTCGATACGTCAAAAGTGCCGGTCACCTGTCGCGGGTGACCGGCATTCTTATCTGTACAGGGCGGCAATCCCCGCGGACGCCGCCCTTTTTTGTGCAAGAGCATTATGCAAAGCAGTAGCAACCTGTTTCCTGTCGCCCTGATCAGCGCTGAACGTCGTGGCGACCTGAGTGAAGATGTCTACCGACTCAAACCCGGTAACAGTCCCGACGGCACCGTCGAGCTCGCGGTTACCCGTTTGGGCCTGGCGGATGTCCCGGAAAACCGGGGCATTCCCGTTATTTTATTGCATGGCAGTTTTTCCAACCGACGCTTCTGGTATTCGCCCAAGGGGCTCGGCCTGGGGGCCTACCTGGCGCGCCAAGGGTTTGATGTATGGATCCCGGAAATGCGCGGTCATGGTTTGTCCAAGCGCAACCATGACTACACGCGCAACCGCATCGCCGACTATGCGCGTTACGATTTGCCGGCCATTGGCGCGTTTGTACGTGAGCAAAGTGCGCAGGTTCCGCACTGGATCGGCCATTCCCTGGGCGCCACGACCTTGGCTGCGGCCCTGGGAGGCGAGTATCTGGGGGCACCGGCGGTGGCTTCTGCGGCATTGTTTGGCTGTCAGGTCAGTCGCACGCACTGGCCGTTGAAGCTGCCGCCGGTGGAGTGGACTGGGCGCTTGCTGTTGAAACGCATCGGCGGGATTTCCGGCTCACGCTACAAGCGCGGCCCAGAGGATGAGCCGGCGGGCGTGCTGATCGAAGCCATGCGCTGGAATGGCCTGTTTGGCCGTTTTGGCGAGGGTAAGAATGATTGGTGGAAAGGTTTGGCCGAGGTCGATGTGCCGCTGTTGGCGGTGAGCGCCGCCGGCGATCATCAAGACCCGGACTGGGCCTGCCGCAAGCTGTTCGAACAGGTGGGTTCTGAGCATCGCCAGTACCTGTGCCTGGGACGCCAGCAGGGTTTCAGCGGGGATTTCGGGCACGTAGAGATGCTGGTCAGCAAAGCGGCGCAGGCTGAAGTGTGGCCGTTGATGACGCAATGGCTGAAGGATCCGCTCACACCTTTGCCCGGTGCCTCGGTCGAGCCTGCGACTAAGGTTTGATGGAGCGCTCAGCCACGGGCGTTTCGCTCCTTTGCGGTTGCGGCTAAGATATGACGCGCTGAACGCTTCTGGTCATATTCAGTCGCGCAGTGGCTATTGCGTTGCGGCGAAGCGAGTGGGATGTTCTGCGCCTGTTTCGACCGGTACTTCCTTGAAAGACACTTCTTTGGCAGAAAGGAATTTTTTCGATGAACCATTACGTGACCCCCGACCTGTGCGATGCCTACCCGGACCTGGTGCAGGTCGTCGAGCCGATGTTCAGCAACTTCGGTGGCCGAGATTCCTTTGGCGGTGAGATCGTCACCATCAAGTGCTTCGAGGACAACTCGCTGGTCAAGGAACAAGCCGACCAGCCGGGCGCTGGCAAGGTGTTGGTGGTTGACGGTGGTGGTTCCCTGCGCCGCGCCTTGCTGGGCGACATGATCGCCGAGAAAGCCGCGAAAAACGGTTGGGAAGGCCTGGTGATCTACGGTTGCATCCGTGATGTCGATGTCATCGCGCAGACCGACCTGGGCGTGCAGGCCCTGGCCAGCCATCCGATGAAGACCGACAAGCGCGGGATCGGCGACCTGAACGTGGTGGTGACGTTTGCCGGGGTGACGTTCCGTCCGGGTGAGTACATCTACGCCGACAACAATGGCGTGATTGTCTCGCCAAGCCCGCTGAAAATGCCTGAATAAACTGCAATAGCCGACAGGGGTGAGGATGTTCGAGGAAGAAAACGCGCAATGGGGGCTGGTGCATGCCCTGGTGCTGGACGGTAAAGGCGGTGCGCGTTCGATTGCCCGGACTGAGCTTGACGATTTGCAACTGCAGCCCCAGGAAAGCCTGTGGCTGCACTGGGATCGCAGTCATCCCCAAACGCAGACCTGGCTGCGCAAATCCAGTGGCCTGAGTGAATTCGCCTGCGACCTGCTGCTGGAGGAAAACACCCGCCCGCGCCTGTTGCCACTGCCGGATGCGCAGCTGTTGCTGTTCCTGCGCGGGGTCAACCTGAACCCCGGCGCCGAGCCGGAGGACATGGTCTCGGTACGTATCTTTGCTGCGGCCAACCGGGTGATTTCCCTGCGCCTGCGACCGTTGCGTGCCACCGATGAGCTGTTGGTGCAGTTGGCGGATGGCAAAGGTCCTAAAACGGCGTCAGAACTTATCCTTTATATGGCGCAGTACCTGACCAATAAAGTGCAGGATCTGGTCACCGACCTGTCTGAAATCGTCGATAGCGAGGAAGAAAAACTCGATACCGACGAACGGTATACCCCGGAACATGGCAGCGTTTTGCAGATCCGTCGGCGAGCGGCCGGGCTCAAGCGATTCCTCGCCCCGCAGCGCGACATTTTTGCCCAGCTGACGCGGATCAAATTGCCGTGGTTCTGTGACGACGATGCCGATTACTGGAACGAATTGAACAACAGTCTGACGCGTTACCTGGAAGAGCTCGAATTGGCTCGGGAGCGCGTGGGGCTTGTGCTGGAGGCCGAAGACCGGCGTTTGAGCGTGCGCATGAACCGCACCATGTACCGCTTCGGTATCATCACCGGGATCTTCCTGCCGATGAGCTTTCTCACCGGTTTGCTGGGTATCAATGTGGGCGGGATTCCGTTCTCCGCCAGCCCCTACGGATTCGTGATTGCCTGCCTAATGATGGTGGCGGTTGCGCTGGGACAATGGTGGCTATTTCGACGATTGCGCTGGGTTTGAGCTGAATATGAGCTGAACGTAGGAAGGGTCCTATGTGACCCCAAGAATTTTACCCTCGTCTTTTAAAACACTTGCGAGAGGTCTTTATGCACGATCCGTTCGAACAGTCTTTGCGTGACATGCTCAATGCTTCGCCATCCAACCGGGATGACGATGCCTGCCTGGGTCGCGTGCTGAAAACCGCCAACCGTCAGGTAGGGGCGGGTGATTTGTTCGGTCTGCTCGGTCGTTGGCTGCCGGCGTTGATGATGGCCCTGAACAATGGTTCGGCCCACGTATCGCCGGTTTCCCGTCGTAGATCTCTTGCTCGCACTGCTGATAAGGCTGATTGAATATGGAACTTGATCTCTGGACCCAGAGCCTGGTCACCGCGATGACCGCGTTGTGGACCAAGGTGGCGAACTTCATTCCCAACCTGTTTGGTGCTCTGGTACTGGTGTTGCTGGGCTTTGTCGTGGCCAAGCTGCTCGACACCCTGCTGTCCAAATTGCTCGCCAAACTGGGCCTTGATCGCCTGATGGCTGGCACCGGCCTGACCAAGTTGCTGGGGCGTGCCGGGCTGCAAGTGCCGATCTCCACGCTGATCGGCAAGATCGTCTATTGGTTCGTATTGCTGATTTTTCTGGTTTCTGCGGCTCAATCCCTTGGACTTGAGCGAGTTTCAGCTACGCTCGACATGCTGGCGCTGTATTTGCCGAAGGTTTTCGGCGGCGCGTTGGTGCTGCTGGTAGGCGTTCTGCTGGCGCAATTGGCCAATGGCCTGGTGCGCGGCGCCGCGGAAGGCGTGGGGCTGGACTATGCCGCAGGCCTCGGGCGAATTGCCCAGGGGCTGGTGATCATCATCAGTATTTCGGTCGCGATCAGCCAGTTGGAGGTCAAGACTGACCTGCTCAACCACGTGATTGTGATCGTTTTGATTACCGTTGGTCTGGCCGTTGCACTGGCCATGGGCCTCGGAAGCCGGGAAATTGCCGGCCAGATTCTTGCGGGAATCTATGTGCGTGAGCTGTATCAGGTGGGGCAACAGGTGCGTGTGGGCGAGGTCGAAGGGCAAATCGAGGAGATCGGTACAGTCAAGACGACAGTGCTGACCGACGACGGCGACCTCGTGTCGTTGTCCAATCGGATTCTCCTGGAGCAGCAGGTCAGTAGCCGCTAATCCGGCAAACCCTGCTAATGTACGCCGCCGCAAACCCGGGTGACCGGGCTGTAGCGGACATTGACCTGACTGTCGGCACGACTTGTTTTGAATAAAGCCCAAACGCTGTCCACGCGCTATGACCCCCGTGAGCTCTCTGATGAGGAGTTGGTCGCGCGCTCGCACACGGAGCTGTTTCACGTAACTCGCGCGTACGAAGAATTGATGCGCAGATATCAACGCACTCTGTTCAACGTTTGTTCAAGGTATTTAGGGAACGATAGAGATGCGGATGATGTCTGTCAGGAAGTGATGCTCAAGGTGCTGTACGGCTTGAAGAACTTCGAGGGGAAATCGAAGTTCAAGACATGGCTCTATAGCATCACGTACAACGAGTGCATCACGCAGTATCGCAAGGAACGACGAAAGCGTCGCTTGATGGACGCGTTGAGTCTGGACCCCCTTGAGGAAGCGTCTGAAGAGAAGACGCCGGCACCCGAGGAGAAGGGCGGACTCGATCGTTGGTTGGTGTATGTGAACCCGATTGACCGGGAAATTCTGGTGCTACGATTTGTCGCAGAGCTCGAGTTTCAGGAAATCGCTGACATCATGCACATGGGTTTGAGTGCTACAAAAATGCGTTACAAACGTGCTCTAGATAAATTACGTGAGAAATTTGCGGGCGAGACTGAAACTTAGTGCGTGGCAAATATCTCTTACGTGTAGGCAAGTTCTGTTAGACTTGTCGCCGAGTTGTCCCCCGGTTTGTGGGACTGCTTTACAATCACCAGATGGGGATTTAACGGATGAAACTGAAAAACACCTTGGGCTTGGCCATTGGTACTCTTATTGCCGCTTCTTCTTTCGGCGCACTGGCACAAGGCCAAGGCGCAGTTGAAGGCGAGCTGTTCTACAAGAAGCAATTCAACGATAGCGTTAAGCACATCGAAGACGGCTTCAACCCAGGCGCTCGCATTGGTTACTTCCTGACCGACGACCTGTCGTTGAACCTGTCCTACGACAAAACCAACCACACCCGTTCGAACGACGGTACTGGTAACCAGAAAATCAAAGGCGATACCGGCAGCCTGGTTGCCCAGTATCACTTCGGTCAAGCTGGCGTAGACAGCCTGCGTCCATACGTAGAAGGTGGTTTCGGTCACCAGAGCCGTGGCAACGTCAAAGCTGACGGCCACAGCGGTCGCGATCAGTCGACCCTGGCTATCGTTGGTACTGGCGTGAAGTACTACTTCACCGACAACCTGTACGCTCGTGCTGGTGTTGAAGCTGACTACGCTCTGGACAACGGCAAGTGGGATTACTCCGCACTGGTTGGCCTGGGTGTGAACTTCGGCGGCAACGCTGGCGCAGTAGCTCCAGCTCCTACCCCAGCACCAGCTCCAGAGCCAACTCCAGAGCCAGAAGCTCCAGTTGCTCAGGTTGTTCGTGTTGAGCTGGACGTTAAGTTCGACTTCGACAAGGCCGTTGTTAAGCCTAACAGCTACGGCGACGTGAAAAACCTGGCTGACTTCATGAAGCAGTACCCAGCTACCCACGTAGAAGTGGCTGGTCACACTGACTCCGTAGGTCCAGACGCTTACAACCAGAAGCTGTCCCAGCGTCGTGCTGACGCTGTTAAGCAAGTCCTGGTTAAAGACGGCGTTGCTGCCAACCGCGTAACTTCCGTAGGTTACGGCGAATCCCGCCCAGTTGCTGACAACGCAACTGAAGCTGGTCGTGCTGTTAACCGTCGCGTAGAAGCGTCGGTTGAAGCCCAAGCTCAGTAATTACTGAGTGGTAGAAAAAAGCCCGGCTCAGGCCGGGCTTTTTTTCGCCTGCAATTTGCCTCAGGCGCTGGCCGCTGCCGCTATATAAGCGGCTTGCCCACTGGCCGCGACCTTGCCAATCACCAGGATGGCCGGGCTCTTCAAGGCAAACGCCTGGGCGTCCTCATGCATCCGCGACAGCGCACTGCGGCATTCGCGCTGGTGAGGCAACGAAGCGTTTTCGATCATCGCCACCGGCATATCCGCCGCCATGCCGCCCTCCAGCAGTTGCTGGCGAATCTCCTCCAGCTTGGCCACCCCCATGTACACCACCAACGTCGTCCCGCTTTCGGCCAATGCACGCCAATTCAGGCTGCTGTCGTCCTGGGTATGCGCCGTGACCAGGGTTACACCACGGCTGACACCGCGCAACGTCAGGGGGATCGCGCAATTCGTCGCCCCCGCCAGGCCCGCGGTAATTCCGTTGACCAACTCCACCTCGATCCCGCGCTCATGCAGCCACAGGGCTTCTTCGCCGCCCCGCCCGAAAATGCACGGATCGCCGCCCTTGAGCCGTACCACGCACTTACCCTGGCGCGCATAACGCAACATCAGGCGGTGGATGAAATCCTGCGGCGTCGAGCGACAACCACCGCGTTTTCCTACCGTGATCACCCGCGCACTCGCGCAGTGTTCCAGCACCGCCGGATTGACCAAGTCATCAATCAGTACCACGTCGGCCTCATGCAGGGCCCTTACCGCCTTGAGGGTCAGCAGTTCCGGATCACCGGGGCCTGCGCCCACCAGCCAGACTTTTGCGCTCATGTCGTTGCCCTCACACACTGATTGCGATTGGCTGCGGGTTGCTCGCCAATAAACGTTTGATTTCCGGGACACAGGAGCCGCATTGCGTGCCGCAACCCAACTCCCGCTTCAACCCATCCAGATCCAGGCCCCGGCCAATGGCGCTGTACACAGCGTTCTCGCTGACGTTTTTGCAGTTGCACAGGATCTTGCTGCTGGCCGCCGCGCCCCCCGGCGGGGCGCTGAGGGGCGCCAACAACCAGCGGCGCAGTTGATCGTCTGTACGCCCCTCCAGCCACAGGCTTTGCAGCCAGTGCCGCGCCAAGGTTTCCCCGGCGAGGCGCAGCGCCGTGATACGGCCTTTTTCGATTTTCACCCGCTTGCCAATCGAGCGGCGCGGGTCGTCATAGGCCATCACCGGCCCGTCATTCAGGCCCAGCAATTGGTCAATACGCGTCAGCAGTTGCAGGTCGGGCGCCTCGCTGTGTGCGGCACGCACCAGCAGGGCAGGGCGCTCGCGCCCGGCCAGGCTCAGGCTCACGTAGGCAAAGCCCTCGCACAGCGGGCGCAAGGCTTCAAAGTGTTGCTGCACATCGCCCTCGATCAGGGCGAACAGCTGCCAAGGCAGGTGCACGGTCTCCAGGCGCACCCCGCTGTGCTTGAGTTCCGGCTGTTTCGACAACGGATCGAATGCCGGCTGGGTGAGTGCGTTCACGCCGCCCTTGAGAAAACGATCCCCCCAATGCATCGGCAGGAACGCCTGGCCCGGGCGCACACTGTCGTCCGCACTGACGGCCACGATCACTTGCCCGCGACGGCTTTTCAGGTTGACCAGATCACCGTCTTTCACGCGATGACGGCGCATTTCGTCCGGATGCAGGCTCAGCAATGCCTCGCTGACGTGCCCGAACAACTGCGCGGCAGTGCCGGTGCGGCTCATGCCGTGCCACTGGTCGCGCAGGCGGCCGGTGATCAGGGTCAGAGGGAAGCGTGCATCGCGCTGTTCCTTGGCTGCGCGATACGGGTCGGCGACAAACTGCGCGCGCCCGCTGGCGGTGGGGAAGCGGCCATCGCTATACAGGCGTGGCGTGCCGGCCTGTGCCCCTTTGGGAAACGGCCATTGTTGTGGTCCGATCTTGTCGAGCAGGGCGTGGCTGATGCCTGACAGGTCGAGGTCACGCTCCTGGGTCAGCAGTTTGTATTCGTCAAAAACCTGCGCAGGCTGCTCGAACGCAAACAAACTGTCGCGCCCTGGACGCAAACGACGTTCCAGGCGCTGTGCGAAATCTACGGTAATTGCCCAATCCGGCCGCGCTTCTCCCGGTGGGGCGATAGCTCGGCGGACGTGGGAAATGCGTCGTTCGGAGTTGGTCACCGTGCCTTCCTTCTCCCCCCAACTGGCGGCGGGCAACAACAGGTCGGCAAAGGCTGCGGTTTCCGTCGTCCGAAACGCCTCCTGCAACACCACAAAGGGACAAGCCGCCAACGCCGCGCGCACGCTGTTCTGGTCCGGCAGCGATTGCGCCGGGTTGGTGCAGGCGATCCAGACCGCCTTGATCTTGCCGGCCTGCATCTGCTCGAACAGTTCGACAGCGGTCAGCCCGGTAGCCGCCGGCAACGACTCAACCCCCCAATACGCCGCAACCTGTGCGCGATGCTCTGGGTTCGCTGCCTCACGGTGCCCCGGCAGCAAATTCGACAAACTGCCGGTTTCGCGCCCGCCCATGGCATTCGGCTGACCGGTCAGGGAAAACGGCCCACAGCCTGGTCGGCCGATGGTGCCGGTGGCCAGGTGCAGATTGATCAGCGCGCTGTTTTTTGCGCTGCCGGCGGTGGACTGGTTAAGCCCCATGCACCACAGCGACAGGAAACTGCTGGAGGTGCCCACCCACTCGGCACACAAGCGCAGTTGCTCGACGCTGATCCCGCACAACTGTGTGACCATCTGCGGCGTGTAGTCGTGCACCAAGCGCTTGAGCTCGGCCAAGCCCTCGGTATGCGCCTGGATAAACGCGCGGTCGATCCAGTCTTCCCACAGCAGCAAATGCAAGATCCCATGGAACAACGCCACATCGGTGCCCGGCAGAATCGCCAGGTGCAGGTCAGCCAAGTCGCAGGTGTCCGTACGGCGTGGATCGATCACCAGCACTTTCATTTGGGGGCGGCGTGCCTTGGCCTCTTCAAGACGTCGGAACAATACCGGGTGGGCGTAGGCCATATTGCTGCCAACGATCATCACGCAGTCGCTGTTTTCCAGGTCCTCATAACTGCAAGGCGGCGCATCGGCACCCAGGCTGCGCTTGTAGCCGACCACCGCCGAGGACATGCACAGCCGCGAGTTGCTATCGATGTTGTTGGTACCCACCAGGGCGCGGGCGAGTTTGTTGAAACTGTAGTAGTCCTCGGTCAGCAGTTGCCCGGAGATGTAGAAGGCCACGCTGTCCGGCCCGTGTTCGGCGAGGGTGTCGGCGAACACGTTGGCGGCGTGTTCCAACGCGGTATCCCAGTCGGTGCGCGAGCGCGCCAGGCCTTTGCCCAGGCGCAGCTCCGGGTACAAGGCGCGGGCGGATATGTCGCCGGTCAGGTGCAGGCTGGAGCCCTTGCTGCACAATTTGCCGAAGTTGGCCGGGTGGCTCGGGTCGCCCGTCACCCCCAGGATTTGCGCGCCGTCATGTTCGATCAACACGCCGCACCCCACCCCGCAATAGCAGCAGGTGGACGCGGTGGTCTGGCGGTTCATCACACGGCGTCCCGCAGGGCCAGCAGCACCCGGCCGTTTTCCACACGGGCCGGGTGATGGTGGGCGCAACCGACGTCTGGTGCCTGGGCTTCGCCGGACGCCAGGTCGATCTGCCAGTTGTGCAGCGGGCAGGCCACGCGCTTGCCGTAGATCAAGCCTTGGGACAACGGGCCGCCCTTGTGTGGGCAGCGGTCGTCAAGGGCGAAGACTTCGTCATCACTGGTACGAAAAATCGCGATATCGCCTTTGGGGCCTTGGATGATGCGCGAGCCCAGCACGTTGATCTCGTCGAGGGCGCAGATATTCAGCCAGTTCATGCCGGCATCTCCAGTTGTTGGACGGGGATCACATCAAATTCTTTTTTCAGCAGCGGCTGTTCCAGGCGCTCTTTCCACGGATCTTGTTCGAACGACAGCGAGAACTGCAGGCGCTCGTTGAGGGCTTGGCGGCGGGCGGGGTCTTCGAGTACGGCTTTCTTGATGTGCTCCATGCCGACCCGTTGCAGGTAGTGCACGGTGCGCTCAAGGTAGAAGGCTTCTTCGCGGTACAGCTGTAGGAAGGCGCCGTTGTACTCACGCACTTCTTCAGCGGTTTTCAGCTTGACGAAGAACTCCGCCACCTCGGTCTTGATCCCACCGTTGCCGCCGATGTACATCTCCCAGCCGGAATCGACGCCGATGATTCCCACGTCCTTGATGCCGGCTTCCGAGCAATTGCGTGGGCAGCCGGACACCGCCAGCTTGACCTTATGCGGCGACCACATATTGAACAGGTCGTGCTCAAGCTCGATGCCCAGTTGCGTGGAGTTTTGCGTGCCGAAGCGGCAGAACTCGCTGCCCACGCAGGTTTTTACAGTGCGGATGGACTTGCCGTAGGCATGGCCGGATGGCATGTCGAGGTCTTTCCACACCCCCGGCAGGTCCTGCTTCTTGATACCGAGCAGGTCGATGCGCTGACCGCCGGTGACCTTGACCATTGGCACGTTGTATTTGTCGGCCACATCGGCGATGCGGCGCAGTTCCCCAGGATTGGTCACACCGCCCCACATCCGGGGGACTACGGAGTAGGTGCCGTCTTTCTGAATGTTGGCGTGGGCGCGTTCGTTGATCAGGCGCGATTGCGGATCGTCCTTGGCCTCGCCGGGCCAGGTGGAAATCAGGTAGTAGTTCAGCGCCGGGCGGCAGGTGGCGCAGCCGTTGGGCGTGCGCCAGTTGAGGTAGTTCATGGTGCCGGCGATGGTCAGCAAGTGCTGGTCGCGGATGGCCTGGCGGATTTGTCCGTGGTTGAGGTCGCTGCAACCGCAGATGGCTTTTTCGCTTTTCGGTTTGACATCGGCCGCACCGCCCACGGTGTTGATCAGGATCTGCTCGACCAAGCCGACGCAGGAACCGCAAGAACTGGCGGCCTTGGTGTGTTTTTTTACCTCATCGACACTGAACAAGCCCTGTTCCTGGATCGCCTTGACGATAGTGCCCTTGCACACGCCGTTGCAGCCGCAGACCTCGGCGTTGTCGGCCATGCTCATGGCCTTGTCCTGGCCTTGATGGCCTACGTCACCCAAGGCGTTTTCGCCGAACATCAGGTGGTCGCGGATCTCGCCGATGGCGTGGTTCTCACGGATCTGGCGGAAATACCAACCACCGTCGGCGGTGTCGCCGTACAGGCAGGCGCCGACCAGGATGTCGTCCTTGATCACCAGCTTCTTGTACACGCCGCCAATCGGGTCGGAGAGGGTGATGGTCTCGGTGCCTTCGCCGCCCATGAAGTCCCCGGCCGAAAACAGGTCGATACCGGTCACTTTCAACTTGGTCGAAGTCACCGAGCCTTTGTAGGTGGCAAAACCCAGTTGGGCCAAATGGTTGGCGCAGACTTTGGCCTGTTCGAACAAGGGCGCCACCAGGCCGTAGGCGATCCCGCGATGGCTGGCGCATTCGCCGATCGCGTAGATGCGTGGGTCGTAGGTTTGCAGGGTGTCGTTGACCAGAATCCCACGGTTGCACGGGATACCGGATTTTTCCGCGAGTTCGGTGTTGGGGCGAATGCCGGCGGCCATCACCACCAAATCCGCGGGGATTATGTCGCCGTTCTTGAACTGCACCGAGCCGACGCGACCATTGCCGGCATCATGCAGCGCCTGGGTCTGTTCACACAGGCGAAACACCAGGCCTCGGCTTTCCAGTTCGGTTTGCAGCAGTTGGCCACTGGTCTTGTCCAGTTGTCGCTCCAGCAGCCACTCGCCGATATGCACAACGGTCACGTGCATACCGCGCAGCATCAGGCCGTTGGCGGCTTCCAGGCCGAGCAGGCCGCCGCCGATGACCACCGCGTGCTTATGAGTCTTGGCGGTGTCGATCATGGCCTGGGTGTCGGCGATGTCGCGGTAGCCGATCACGCCCTGCAAGGTATTGCCGGGGATCGGCAGGATAAACGGGGTAGAGCCGGTGGCGATCAGCAGGCGATCGTATTCGGCTTCGCTGCCGTCTTCGGCGATGACGATGCGTTTGACGCGGTCGATCTGCACCACTTTGCGGTTCAGCAGCAACTTGATGTTGTTGTCCAGATACCAGCTGAGGTCGTTGAGCACGATCTCTTCAAAGGTCTGTTCACCGGCCAGCACCGGCGACAGCAGGATGCGGTTGTAGTTGGTGTGCGGCTCGGCGCCGAACACGGTGATGTCGTACAGGTCGCTGCTCAGCTTGAGCAATTCTTCAAGGGTGCGAACCCCGGCCATGCCGTTGCCGATCATCACTAATTTGAGTTTTTTCATGTCGTTCTCCGCAATGGCTCGACAAATCACGCGCAAACAAAAAAAGGCGTCCCCGCTAGTTACCTAGCGAGGACGCCTTTGTCCTGGTCCCGTTCTCTCGGGAAGCGCGACCCTTCGTCGTTGAAGGGGCGGCTATATGTCTGTTGTTGAAAGAGCTAATGCAGCGGTTGTGCCAAGTTGGCAGATGCCCGGATTTATTGGGCTTGGGCTCGATGTCGCAGAGCTATTTGCCCTCTAGTGGTGCAGCAGCCAGTACAGCAGCACCAGATTGAGCAGCAAAGACATGGCGGCCAGGGTTTGCCAGACCTTGAGCGGTTCGCGCTCCAGCAGCGGCCTTGGCTGCACGCTCAATTCGCGGCGGTCGGCCTGTTCCAGGTCGCGCAGCCACTCTTCAGCGGTTTCATAACGTTGTGTGGGTTGCGAGGCCACCGCCCGTCCCAGGCTCAGGGGCAGCCACTCCGGCAGGTCGGGGCGATACCGGCTGGCGCTGATGGGTTGGGTGAAGCGCGGCCGTTGGAACGCTTCGATTTCTCCGTAGGGATAGTGCCCGGTCAGCAGGTAATACAGCGTCACGCCGACACTGTACAAATCCTGTTGGGCCGTAGGACGTTCTCCACTGAAAGCCTCGGGCGCGATAAAACTCGGGGTGCCGGGCAGCAGGTGCGCGCGGTCTTCGGAGAGCCCCGGGCAGTAGGCCAGGCCGAAATCCAGCACGCGCAACTCGCCGTCGTCCCCCTGTAACAGGTTCTCCGGTTTTATGTCGCGGTGCAGGATCTGCCGCCGATGCAGCATGCCCACCGCGCGTACCAACCGCTCGGCGATGGACAGCCATTGCGCCAGGGGCAATGGGCCTTGTTGCTGGAACAGTTGTGCCAGGGTTCTCCCCGGATATTCGCGCATCACATAGTACAAATGCTGACGCGCGCTGGCGGCGTGGACTTCAGGAAACGCGCGCCCGGCTACCCGGCGCAGGAACCATTCCTCCGACAGCAAGGCCTGCCCGGCGTCGCTGTCGTCGTCGCGGTTGAGGGGCAGGGTTTTCAGCAGCCATGGCTGCTGCTGGGCATCGCGTACCCGGTACAGCAATGACTGTCGACTGTGTGCCAGCACACCTTCTACCTGCCAGCCCTCGAAGGATTGCCCGGTTTTCAGTGGCGGCGGCAGCGGCCATTGCTGCAACTGCACCAGCGCGTCGCCGAGGGTCGCGGCGCCGAGCGTGTCGATACGCACCAGCAGGGCACTGGCGTTGTCCTGGCTGCCGGCCAGGTGTGCGGCATTGACCAGGGTGTTGACCGCCAGTTCGAGGTCGGTTTGCTCACGCAGGATCGCGCTGATGCTGTGCTCGGCAAGGGTGGCCCACACGCCGTCGCTGAGCAGCAGGAAGCACTCGCCTTGGCGCAATTCGCCGTCGAGAAAGTCCAACACCAGGTGTTGATCCAGGCCGAGGGCGCGCTTGAGCACATGCTGCATGCCCGGTTGCTCCCACACATGGTCGTCGCTGATGCGTTGCAACTCGCCATCCAGCCAGCGATACACCCGGCAATCGCCGACATGCGCCAGGGTGAAACGCTGGCCGCGAAACACCAGGGCGCTGAGGGTGGTCAGCAGTGGCTGGCCGCCGCCATTGGCTTGCAGCCAGCGGTTCTGCGCGAGCAGCAAGCGTTCGAGCGCCTGGGCCACGCCCCAGGTTTGCGGCGTGGCGTAATAGTCCAGGGCCAGTGCCTGCAAGGTCGAGCGCGCCGCCAGGCCGCCGTCGGCGCATTGGCTGACGCCGTCGGCCAGGGCGCACAGGTAACCTTTGCTTGCGGCCAGTTCGGCCACGGGCGTGACCACCCGCAGCGCGTCCTGGTTTTCCGGGCGTGGGCCGATGGCGCTGGCGTGGGCGATGCTCAGTTGCAGGCTCATCAGACGCGCGCGGCCGTCACGGCGGCCGAGCCCCAGGTGGTGCGCCAGCGACGTTTCACGCCGTGCAGGCCGAACCAGGCCAGCACGCCCAGGCTAGCGAACAGCCACAAGGCCAATTGATAGCTGCCGGTGCTCTGTTTGATCGCGCCCATTCCTGCCGCCAGGGCAAAGCCGCCGATGCCGCCGGCCATGCCGATCAGGCCGGTCATCACGCCGATTTCACGGCGAAAACGTTGCGGCACCAACTGGAATACCGCGCCATTACCGGCACCAAGACCGAGCATAGTGCAGACGAAAAGTGCCAGTGCCGCGTAGGAACTCGGCAGGTTGAAACCCACCGCCGCGATGCACACCGCCGCCACGCCGTACATGCCGAGCAGGGTACGAATCCCGCCGAAACGGTCGGCCAGGGCGCCGCCCAGCGGGCGCATCAGGCTGCCGCCGAACACGCAGGCGGCGGTGTAGTAGCCAGCGGTCACCGGGCTCAGGCCGTACTGGTCGTTGAAATAGCCGGGCAGGGCACTGGCCAGGCCGATAAAGCCGCCGAAGGTCACGCTGTAGAAAAACATGAACCACCAACTGTCACGGTCGCCCAGGGCCTTGAAGTAGTCGGCCATGGATTTGGCTTTCGGCCGTTCGGGAGCATTGCGGGCAAGCCAGGCGAACACGATCAGGGTCAGGGTCAATGGGATCAGCGCAAAACCGAACACATTGCTCCAGCCAAACGCGGCTGCCAGCACTGGCGCCAGCAACGCCGCAAACACGGTGCCGGAGTTGCCTGCGCCCGCAATGCCCATGGCTTTGCCTTGATGTTCGGCGGGATACCACTGGGACGCCAATGGCAGTGCGACCGCAAAGGATGCGCCGGCCATGCCGAGGAACACACCCAGCAACAGGGCTTGCTCGTAGCTGTGGATACCGAGTTTCCAGGCGCCTAATAACGCCGCGATCACGATCACCTGGCCGATCAGCCCGGCGGTCTTGGGTGATAGTTTGTCGGCCAGCATGCCCATCAAAAAGCGCAGCACCGCGCCGGCGAGGATCGGCGTTGCGACCATCAGGCCACGTTGTTGAGTGGTCAGGTGCAGGTCGGCGGCAATCTGAATCGCCAGCGGGCCCAACAGATACCAGACCATGAAGCTCAAATCGAAATACAGGAATGCGGCAAACAGGGTCGGGGTGTGCCCGGATTTCCAGAAGCTTGATTTCATCACGCACCTCAACGGTTGGAAGTCTTGTAAGAAGGCCTGGTGATGGAACAGCCGGCTAAGGCCGCCCCACCGGCCCCATGCACTGGGGCCAAAACGCAAAAACGCCGCCACCGGGTTCGCGAGGGGCAAACCGGATGTGCGACGTCTTTGTCGTGGAGGGGCAACCGCCGTTGGCTACCTGTGAAGATCCTTTAGCAAGAGCTGCGCCAGATCAGCCGAGCAACTCGCTCATGGCGATAATCTGCTCCGCCACCTGGATCAGTTTCTGCTGGCGACTCATGGCCTGGCGGCGCATCAGGGTGTAGGCCTCTTCCTCATTGCAGGCCTTCATTTTCATCAGCATGCCCTTGGCCAGTTCGATGCGCTTGCGCTCGGCCAACTGCTGGTCGCGGGCCTGCAGCTGGGCGCGCAGGGCCTGGTCACTCTCGAAGCGCGCCATGGCCACGTCGAGGATCGGTTGCAGGCGTTGGGCCTGGATGCCTTCGACGATGTAGGCGCTGACGCCGGATTTGATCGCCTGGCGCATCACATCTGGGTCATGTTCGTCGGTAAACATCACAATGGGC
This sequence comes from Pseudomonas sp. FP2335, assembly GCF_030687535.1. Classification (NCBI taxonomy): domain Bacteria; kingdom Pseudomonadati; phylum Pseudomonadota; class Gammaproteobacteria; order Pseudomonadales; family Pseudomonadaceae; genus Pseudomonas; species Pseudomonas sp. FP2335. The sequence goes on along the minus strand of NZ_CP117437.1, from coordinate 4,466,791 downwards.
CGGGGCTGGTCGCGGCTGACCAGCACCACTTGTTCCATCACATCGCGCCCGGGTGACTCGGTATCGATCAGGATCACGTCCGGACGCACCGTTTCGACGCGCGCGGGCAGGTCGATGGTCAGGCCTGACTCATCGATCACCTCGAAACCGGCCTCGATCAGCGCGGCCTTGAGTCGGCCGACCTTACGCGGGGTGTCGTTGATCAACAGGATTCGCAGCATATCGTTCTTCCTGTCAGCGCAAGGCCTGGCGGCTTGTGGGATCGGTCATTGCGTGCAGGCGGAAACTGCGCGCGTAGGCGGCGGGGTCATGGCCGTCCCAGATCTTGCCGTCGATCAGTTGGCTGCTGCGCATGTCTGCGGCTGTCGTGCTGAGGCCAACGGCGCTGGCGGCGTCGCGATAGAGCGCTAGTTGCTGGACCTGGCGGGCAACATCCAGATAGTCCGGGTCGTCGCGCAACAGGCCCCAGCGACGGAATTGAGTCATGAACCACATGCCGTCGGAGAGATACGGCAGGTTCACCGCGCCTTCGGCAAAAAAACGCAGGGCATGGGGGTCTTGCCAGTGGTTGCCGAGGCCGTCGTCGTAGGTGCCGAGCAGGCGCGGTTCGATGCAGTCGAGCGGCGCGTCGAGGTAGTCGCGGGCACTGAGCAATTGCGCGGTGGAGCGACGGTTTTCCTGGCTCTGTTCAATGAAGCGGCTGGCTTCAAGGATCGCCATCACCAGTACGCGGGCGGTGTTGGGGTATTGGTCGACGAACGCCTGGGTGCAGCCAAGGACTTTTTCCGGATGATCCGGCCAGATCGCCTGGGTAGTCGCCATCGTAAAGCCCTGGTTCTGCTTCACCGCGCTGGCGGACCAGGGTTCGCCGACACAGAAACCGTCGATACGCCCGGCTTGCAGATGCGCGACCATTTGCGGCGGTGGGACCACCACGCTATCGACATCCCGTAGCGGATGAATGCCCTGGCTCGCCAGCCAGTAATACAGCCACATGGCGTGGGTGCCTGTGGGAAACGTCTGGGCAAAGGTCAGTTTTGTGCGGCTTTGGTGCACGTGGCGATCCAGCGCCTCAGGAGTGACCACTCCTTGCTGTTGCAGGCCGTGGGACAGGTTGATGCTCTGGCCGTTCTGGTTCAGGCCCATCAGCACCGCCATGTCGGTCGGCGCTACACCGCCGATGCCCAGGTGCACCGCGTAGATCAGCCCGTACAAGCTGTGGGCGGCGTCCAGTTCACCGCTGACCAGTTTGTCGCGCAGGTTGGCCCAGGACGCCTGGCGCTTGAGGTTGAGTGTCAGGCCATAAGGTTGGGCGAAGCCCTGGGTGGCGGCGACGACCAGCGAGGCGCAATCGCTCAAGGCCATGAAGCCGAGGTCCAGGCTGCTTCTTTCCGGGGCGTCACTGCCATTGACCCAGGCCAGCGCATTGCGGGTCGGGCTGTAGTCTACCGGTTCGTTCATCAACACCTGCCTTTTCTCTCAAAAAAAAGCGTCGTTCCCTCGGGTGGCGATAGAGGCCCTTGCAAGGTAACGACGCCTTTGTCCGTAAGCCTGCGCCTTCGTTGGCGCGCGCTCTGATGCACAGTGCAAAGCAATGCACATGCCACGGGGCGGTGGAGGTCACTTGCCGTCAGCTTTCCGTCAAGATTGAAAGCTGAGTGCCTTTCAGTATGGCCGTTTCTTTACGCCCGGCCGCCCAGGAAACCCCAAGGTGCAGACTGATTCCCGTGCAAGCATGACCCGCCACCGGCTGTGCAACTGGTTGTTGTGCGTTGCGTTGTTAGTGGGCTCCTCGTTTGCCCGGGGTGAGCCCTATCTGGCGCAGGAACAAAGCCTGCGCAGGTTTTTTACTGCGCTTTCCGTGCCCCTGGGCTTGCCGGTGGTGGTCAGTCCTCAAGCCGCTCGTCGGCAGGTCAGTGGCGTATTCGATTTCGAGACCCCGCAACAGGTCCTGGAACTGCTGGCCGAGCGCGAAGGGTTGATCTGGTACAGCCACGGGCGCGTGGTGTACCTCTATGACGCTGGTGAAGCGCGCAGCTCGGCGGTGGCGCTCCGCTACATTTCCGTCGCCCGGCTGCGCAGCCTGATGGGGCGTACCGGGCTTGATGAATCGCGTTATCCGCTGCGTGCAAGCGGAGCGCGTACGTTCTACGTGTCGGGCCCGCCAAGCTATGTGGACCGGGTACTGCGCCTGGCACAACTGATGGACCGCAAACCAGCCGAGCCCGCAGCGGCGTTTGGTGTGGTGCAGGTGTTCAACCGTGACGTGGCGGATCGCCGTTACGGGGCGGGCGCAAACACGATTACGGTGCCGGGGATGGTTTCGCTGATCGAGGCCCGCCTCGCCAAGGAGCGCAAGGGCGCGCCGGCTGACGCCCGTCTTGCGCTGATTGCCTACCCCGATACCAACAGCTTGCTGATCAAGGGCAAGCCCGCCCAGGTGACACTGATCAAGAAGTGGGTGGCGGAGTTGGATGTCTTCAAACCGCCGGATGATGCCGCATTGTGGCAGGCCGACAATGCTGTGCCACCGCTGCTGAGTGCCGAGCAGTCCAAGCGTGTGCAACGTGCATTTATGCGGCCGGGTCGCGAAATCTCTCAATGAATAGGCGTTTTCCCATGCACCTGGAAATACTTCTGCAGGAGCAACTGATCAGTCGCAAGCGCCTGGCTGCGTTCGACGTGGGGAAGGTGTTGCCCTTGGCACCGGGCGTCACCCGCTGCGTCGAAGTTCGGGTTAACGGCCATTTAATGGCGTTGGGCGAGCTGGTGCAGTTGGAGGATCGGTTAGGGGTTGAGCTGCATGAGATCTACCAGGAGTGGCTAGGTCGGTAGGGCCGCGCAAGGAATTGTCCTAAGGCACGCTTCCGAAAATCGCGGGATGAATGGGTTTTGTCCTGGCGCGAGGTGTAGGACGTTTTTTTATAGTCATGCGGTTGGCGGGTGAGTCGGTACAGGAAAATAGGGAACTCAATGTCAGTAGTTGGATGCAGAGGTACGTATGGCTGTCGTGATTGATGAATCGACGGCGCCCCTCGTCTTTGCCCGCTGGACCTTGCATGGCGATGGCCGTTTGACCAGCGGGGAGGTGGACATTCAGTTGCCGCCCAAAGAGGGGCAGGTCCTGCGGTTGCTGCTGGCCTCGGCCGGCACGCTGATGACCAAGGATCGTTTGCTGGAGCTGGCCTGGCCTCGTGGCGAGGTGGCCGAGGAATCACTGACGCGTTGCATCTACTCGCTGCGCAAGCACTTGAAGGGCGACAAGGGCTTTATCAAGACGATCTATGGCAGGGGCTATCGCTTTACCTGCGAGGTGCGGACCGGGGCGGATGATCCCGCGCCGGTCGCGTATGTGTGTTCGGTGTGTGGGCAGGTGAGCAATGGTTAAGGTGTGGAGCAAAGGGTTGTTGCTGAGCCTATTGATGGGCAGCACCCCGGCACTGGCGTACTGCTGGGACGAAGTGGCCAGCCGTTATGATATTGAGCCGGAGTTGCTGCAGGCCATCGCGGCAGTAGAGTCAGGCTACCGCGCCAGCGCGATCAACACCGCCAATCGCAATGGCACGCGAGACATCGGCCTGATGCAGATCAACAGCATTCATTTGCCGCGATTGCTCAACCAGGGCATTACCGAAGAGAGGCTGTTGAGCGAGCCGTGTCTGTCGGTAGAGGTAGCGGCTTCGATTCTTTCCGAGTTCATTCAGCGCTTTGGCTACAACTGGACCGCCGTGGGTTCCTATAACGTCGGTGTAGGCTCCGGCCCCAAGCGTGATGCGCTACGGATGCAGTATGCGCAGAAGATCTGGGCGCGTTATGAGGAACTGGTCGCCAATCGCAGCTGATGATTGGGCGGCACGCCTCGCATGCGGCGCGCCACCGCGGCTATAATCGCCGTCACCTTTCGCCGCCATCCGAGTCTAGCCCGCCCATGTATACCCTGGCCCGCCAGCTGTTGTTCAAACTCTCTCCGGAAACTTCCCACGATCTGTCCCTGGACCTGATCGGTGCCGGTGGCCGCCTGGGGCTCAATGGCCTGGTATGCAAGGCGCCGGCAAAGATGCCGGTGTCGGTAATGGGGCTGGATTTCCCCAACCCGGTCGGGCTGGCGGCTGGCCTGGACAAGAACGGCGCGGCCATCGACGGCTTGGCGCAGCTGGGTTTCGGTTTTGTCGAAATCGGCACCGTGACCCCGCGTCCGCAGCCGGGCAACCCCAAGCCGCGCATCTTCCGCTTGCCGGAAGCCGAGGCGATCATCAACCGCATGGGGTTCAACAACCTGGGGGTCGATAACCTGCTGTCGCGGGTTCAGGCGGCGAAGTACAAGGGCATCCTCGGCATCAATATCGGCAAGAACTTCGACACGCCGGTGGAACGTGCGGTGGATGACTACCTGATCTGCCTGGACAAGGTCTACGCCCACGCCAGCTACGTCACGGTCAACGTCAGTTCGCCCAACACCCCGGGCCTGCGCAGCCTGCAGTTCGGTGACTCCCTCAAGCAATTGCTTGAAGCCCTGCGCCAGCGCCAGGAAGACCTGGCCGTACGCCATGGCAAGCGTGTGCCGTTGGCGATCAAGATTGCCCCGGACATGAGCGACGAAGAAACCGTACTGGTGGCCCAGGCCCTGGTGGATTCGGGTATGGATGCAGTGATTGCCACCAACACCACCCTCAGTCGTGTCGGTGTCGAAGGCCTTGCCCATGGCGACGAAGCGGGTGGCCTGTCAGGTGCGCCGGTGCGTGAGCAGAGCACCCATATCGTCAAGGTGCTGGCCGCCGAACTGGCCGGGCGCTTGCCGATCATCGCCGCAGGCGGTATCACCGAAGGCAAGCATGCGGCCGAGAAGATCGCTGCCGGCGCCAGCCTGGTGCAGTTGTACTCCGGGTTCATCTACAAGGGCCCGGCGCTGATCCGCCAGGCGGTAGATGCCATCGCCGCACTGCCAAAGGCCTGACAAGCGCCCATTAAAAAGGGCTCCATAAAGGAGCCCCCTGGGCCGAAGCCCGCCGCCCGGATAGGACGTGCGTGGTTAAGTCGTTATCGCTTCAACAGTGTGTGTCGGAATTGAATGCCCTTATTAGCCGACGGCGTGAAGTTCGTTGAGTCTGTGGATTCCCGCAGTGCCAGTCATACCGTCCCAGTTGTCGCCGCGTCCTTCTCGCCAGCCGTTGATCCAGGCTTGGCGTACCGACGGTAGAGTAAATGGGCAAAGCTCACGGGATTTGCCATGAACGCCATATTGATATCCGCGTAAAAACGCTCTTTCCAACGGATCACGCTTAAGTCTTCTCATAGGGTGTTTCCCTCACTTGTTGACTGTCTTGATATCCTTCGGCCCCGTTGGGAGCCGGGCAGAGTTTTTCTGCCGTTGGTGGGCTCGCTGCCGGCGTGGCGAGCCTATGTGTCGGCGTCGTTACGGCGCCAACCTGTGTTGAGTTCTAACCAATAGGTCACATGGATTCAATGATCGTTTTGTCATAAGCACGTAACGATAACGATGCTATAGCCATAAGCTGGGCTGGCTTTTCGCCCCATTTGTCTGGCAAACCCAGCTATGATGCACCCTGCAAAGAGGATGGGTTTAATCCTTTAGTGAGAATGCCCGCCCGTTGCAGTCGGTTATTATTCGACGAAGGGTCGGAATATTTCCTTTTGTTGCTGCACTTTATCGATCTGCCCCGTCACTCAACGCCCAAAGGGCCTGCAGGCGGGGTGGGACGGCACATTCGTGCCACGCGAGCACTCTTCAAGAAAAGTGCTTGATTGAAAACCGAGCCGGCGATGCGTCGCCCGTTCATTTATTGCTGAAAAGCCTGGAATGCCCCATGTCGGACCGTTTTGAACTCTTCCTCACTTGCCCCAAGGGCCTCGAAGGCCTGCTGATCGAGGAAGCCATCGGGCTTGGCCTTGAGGAAGCCCGCGAGCACACCTCGGCCGTGCGCGGCATGGCCGACATGGAAACCGCCTACCGCCTGTGCCTCTGGTCGCGCCTGGCCAACCGCGTGTTGTTGGTGCTCAAGCGCTTCCCGATGAAGGACGCCGAAGACCTCTACCACGGCGTGCTGGACATCGAATGGGCCGACCACATGGTGCCGGACGGCACTTTGGCCGTGGAATTCAGCGGCCATGGCTCGGGCATCGACAACACCCACTTCGGCGCGCTGAAGGTCAAGGATGCGATTGTCGACAAGCTGCGCACCCCGACCGGCGAACGTCCGTCCATCGATAAGATCAACCCGGACCTGCGCATCCACCTGCGCCTGGACCGTGGCGAAGCCATTCTGTCCCTCGACCTCTCCGGCCACAGCCTGCACCAGCGCGGCTACCGTTTGCAGCAGGGTGCAGCACCGTTGAAGGAAAACCTCGCGGCAGCCGTGCTGATCCGTGCAGGCTGGCCGCGCATCGCTGCCGAAGGCGGCGCGCTGACTGACCCGATGTGCGGCGTGGGTACCTTCCTGGTGGAAGGCGCGATGATCGCCGCCGACATGGCACCGAACCTGAACCGTGAGTTGTGGGGCTTCACCACCTGGCTCGGTCACGTCCCGGCCTTGTGGAAGAAACTTCACGCCGAAGCGTCGGAACGTGCCGCGATCGGCATGAACAAACCGCCGTTGTGGATTCGTGGCTATGAAGCCGACCCGCGCCTGATCCAACCTGCGCGCAACAACATCGAACGCGCGGGCCTGAGCCATTGGATCAAGGTGTACCAGGGCGAAGTCGGCACGTTCGAGCCGCGCCCGGACCAGAACCAGAAAGGCCTGGTCATCTGCAACCCGCCGTACGGCGAGCGTCTGGGTGACGAAGCCAGCCTGTTGTACCTCTACCAGAACCTCGGCGAGCGCCTGCGCCAGGCGTGCATGGGCTGGGAAGCGGCGGTGTTCACCGGCGCGCCGGACCTGGGCAAGCGCATGGGCATCCGCAGCCACAAGCAGTATTCGTTCTGGAACGGTGCGTTGCCGTGCAAATTGCTGCTGATCAAGGTCAACCCCGACCAGTTCGTCACCGGCGAGCGTCGCACGCCAGAGCAACGCCAGGCGGAACGTGAGCAAGCCGCTTACGATCAAGCCCCGGTCGAGCCGCAAGAGCGCCAGTACAACAAGAACGGCAACCCGATCAAGCCCGCCCCGGCTCCGGTGGTTGAACAGGCACGCCTGAGTGAAGGCGGGCAGATGTTCGCCAATCGCCTGCAAAAGAACCTCAAGCTGCTGGGCAAGTGGGCCAAGCGCGAAGGCGTGGATTGCTACCGCGTGTACGACGCCGACATGCCGGAATATTCCATGGCCATCGACCTGTACCACGATTGGGTGCATGTGCAGGAATACGCCGCACCGAAGTCCATCGACCCGGAAAAAGCCTCCGCCCGCATGTTTGATGCCCTGGCCGCGATTCCCCAGGCGCTGAACATCGACAAGAGCCGCGTCGTCGTCAAGCGCCGCGAGCGCCAGAGTGGCACCAAGCAGTACGAGCGCCAGAGCGCCCAGGGCAAGTTCACTGAGGTCAGCGAAGGCGGCGTGAAGTTGCTGGTCAACCTCACCGACTACCTCGACACCGGCCTGTTCCTCGACCACCGTCCGATGCGCATGCGTATCCAGAAAGAAGCGGCCGGCAAGCGTTTCCTCAACCTGTATTGCTATACCGCTACCGCAAGTGTGCACGCAGCCAAGGGCGGCGCACGCAGCACCACCAGTGTCGATTTGTCCAAGACTTACCTGGACTGGGCGCGTCGCAACTTCTCCCTCAACGGTTTCTCCGACAAGAACCGTCTGGAGCAGGGCGATGTGATGGCGTGGCTGGAAGCCAGCCGTGATGAATTCGACCTGATCTTCATCGACCCGCCGACCTTCTCCAACTCCAAGCGCATGGAAGGCATCTTCGACGTGCAGCGTGACCACGTGCAGTTGCTCGACCTGGCCATGGCCCGCCTGGCACCGGGTGGCGTGCTGTATTTCTCGAACAACTTCCGCAAGTTCGCGCTGGAGGACAACCTCAGCGAGCGCTATGCGGTCGAAGAGATCAGTGACAAGACCATCGACCCGGATTTCGCGCGCAACGCGAAGATTCACCGGGCGTGGAAAATCACTGCACGCTGATCGCTCTTAAAAAAAGCCGCAAGCCTGGATTTTTCCGGGCTTGCGGCTTTTTTGCGCTGGTCAAATACAGGGCCGATGGCTATAACTAAATGCCTAGCCAAAGTGACACCCCCCGCACGCTGGCGTTGTGAGTGTTGCCTATGCCGTTGCAAGCCGTTCGCCCGAAAATCCTTGGTTTTATCAGTGAGCAGGCATCGGCTTGGCTGGTGGCGTTGATGGTGTTCCTGGCCGGTGGCGCGCTGACGTTGATCATCGCCTGGGCCGCCTCCGACCTCTACGAGCAGCAGGTGCGCCAACGCTTTCAACTGCTGGTCAATGAACGCTACACCCGCCTGCAAGAGCGCTTCGAGGACCAGGAGCAACGCTTGGGCAGCCTGCGGCGTTTTTTCGTCAACTCCGGCGAGGTTTCCCGCGAAGAATTCGATGGTTTTGCCCAGCCCCTGCTGTTGCGGACCCGTGCTTATGCCTGGGCGCCACGGGTGTTTCGCGACCAGCGCAGTGCGTTTGAAGAGGACGTGTCGCGCCAGCGCGGTGAGCCGTTCAGCATTCGTGAGTTGAATGCCCAAGGGGAGCTGGCGTCGGCGCCCGAGCGCGATGAATACGTGCCGGTGCTCTACAGCCAGACCCAGAGCCTGCTCGGCTCGCCCCTGGGCTTTGACTTGCTGGCCCAGCCGCTGCGGCGTTCAGTTCTTGAGCGTGCGTTGAAGACGGGCAAGCTGGCCGTGTCGCAACCCATGCAACTGGTCGGCGTCGAACCGGCCTACGCCGCCGGGGTCTTGCTGGTGGCCCCCGTGAGTAAGCTGCCCGAAACCCAACAATCCCAGGCTGAGCCCTACGGCTATGTGATGGCGGTGATCAGCATGCGGCAATTGGTGGCCGACGGTTTGCCCAAGCCGAACCGTGACAACCTGGTCATGCAGATCATCGACACGTCCGACATCCACAAGCGCGCACTGTATGAGTCCAGCAATGCGCCGGGCGGCAGCGACCTGGTGGCCGCACGCCGGCTGAGCCTGGGGGATCATGTGTATGCCTTGAACCTGCGTCCGAGCCAGGTGTTCGACCAGGCCAACCATTCCTCGATGAGTACGATCCTGACCATGGGCGGGCTGCTTAGCCTGTTGCTCAGCGCGTTGCTGTATGTGTTGGTCAGCCAGCGCCAGCGCGCGCTGAAACTGGTCGAGCAACGCACCGAGCAGTTGCGTGTGCGCGAGCTGGAGTTGCGCGGCGCCCATGGGCAACTGCGCAGCGTGCTGAATGCGGCGACCCAAGTCGCAATCATTGCTACTGACCTGCGCGGTGTGATCAACACCTTCAATGCGGGGGCCGAGCAGATGCTGGGGTTCAAGTCCGAGGATGTGTTGGGGCGCTTGACCCTGGAGAGCCTACACCTGGAATCGGAGCTCGATGCCCGCGCCGCCACGCTGAGCATGGCCATGGGCAAGCGGATTCCGCCAAGCCAGGCGATGCTGGTGGAGCGTCCCGACCACCAGCACGAGGCTCGGGAGTGGACCCTCAAGCGCCGGGACGGCAGCCAACTGACCGTGAATATGCTGGCCACCGTATTGCTCGATGACCATGGCTTGTGGGTCGGGCACTTGGCGATCTACCTCGACATCACCGAGCAAAAGCGCGCCTACGAGGCCCTGGCCGCGCGGGACCGCCTGCTCAAGAAACTCAGTGCTCACGTGCCCGGCGGGATCTTCCAGTTCACCCTCGAAGCCCACGAAAAGTGGCGTTTCATCTACGCCAGCGATGGCATGCGCGATATTTATGAAATCGAGCCTGGCACGTTGCAACAGGACGCCAGCCGGGTGCTTGAGCGCATTCATCCCCTGGATGTGGAGCGGGTGCGGGCATCGATTCGTCTATCTGCGTTGCAGTTGAGCCATTGGCGTGAAGAGTACCGTGTGCAGTTGCCGCAACGCGGCCTGCGCTGGATTCGCGGCGAAGCCACGCCGGAAGAATTACCGGGAGGCGGCACCTTGTGGCATGGCTACGTGTCGGATATTTCCGATCTGAAACGGGTCGAGGAAGAGCTGCGCGCGCTCTCCATCACCGACTCTCTGACTGGTATCCACAACCGCCGCTATTTTCAGGACCGCCTCAAGGCCGAGATGTTACGACTCAACCGCGTCTCGGGTTCGCTGTCGTTGATCATGCTGGATATTGACCACTTCAAGCGGATCAACGACCAGCATGGCCACGGCGTGGGCGATGGGGTGTTGCAGGAGCTGTGCAGGCGCATCAGCGTGCGCCTGCGGCGTACCGACGTGTTCTGCCGCCTGGGCGGTGAAGAGTTCATGGTGCTGTGCCCCAACACCGACGGCAAGCAGGCCTACAGCCTGGCGATGGAATTGTGGCAGTCGTTGCGCAATGCGCCGATGGAGCCGGTGGGCATTGTCACTGCCAGCTTTGGTGTGGCCAGTTGGCGGGTGGATGAAGGCATCGATGGCTTGCTGTTGCGGGCGGACTCGGCGGTGTATGTCGCCAAGCAGGCGGGCAGGGACCGGGTGGAGGTTGAAGGCTTGCGTACGTGAGACCGCCGCAAGCCCGCTCCCACAGATTAAAGGACTGGCGCGGCCGCCACCGCCTTCGGCTGGCGGTAAAGGTCCAGCAACACCTGATCCAGCACCGACGATGCCCCCCACGGCTTGGGATCGTTGAGGATTGCCACCACCGCCCAGGTATTGCCGTTGTTATCGCGGCTGAATCCGGCGATGGCGCGCACGGTGTTCAAGGTGCCGGTCTTGACGTGGGCTTCGCCGCGCATCGCGGTGGTCTTCAGGCGTTTACGCATGGTGCCGTCGGTGCCGGCAATCGGCAGTGAGCTGATGTACTCCGCCGCGTAGGGGCTTTTCCATGCCGCTTGCAGCATGGCGGCCATCTCGCGGGCGCTGACGCGCTCGGCACGGGACAGGCCGGAGCCGTTCTCCATCACCAGGTGCGGCGCGGTGATGCCCTTCTTCGCCAACCATTGGCGCACGACACGCTGGCCGGCCTTGGCGTCGTCACCGTCGGCATCGTTGCGAAACTGCGCGCCCAGGCTCAGGAACAACTGCTGGGCCATGGTGTTGTTACTGTATTTGTTGATGTCGCGGATGATTTCCGCCAGGTCCGGCGAGAACGCGCGAGCCAGTACCTTGGCATCCTTGGGCACTGGCGCCTGGATGTCGCGGCCCTGGATGGAACCGCCCAGCTCCTGCCAGATCGCGCGCACGGCGCCGGCGGTGTAGGTGGCGTGGTCGAGCAGCGACAGATAGGTCTGCGAACTGCAACCGTCGGCCAACTGGCCGCTGACGGTCACCGTCACGCTGCCATCGGCAGCCGTTACCGGGTTGTAGCGCACGTCGCCGGTGCATTGCTTGGCGTTGGACACCTTGACCTGATTGTCGATGCGGATGCTGGCAATTGGCGGCTCGACCGAGACGATCACCCGCCCCGAATCATTGCGGGTCACAAAACGCAGGGCCTTGAGGTTGACCAGCAGGGCGTCGGGCTTGACCAGGAACGGCTTGTTCTCGTCGTTGCCATCGTCATTGAACTCGGGCAAGAGCGGCTGTTTGAAGAAGGCACGGTCCAGCACCAGGTCGCCGGTGACTTGCTGCACACCGTTGGCGCGCAGGTCGCGCATCAGCAGCCAGAGTTTTTCCATGTTCAGCTTGGGGTCGCCACCGCCCTTGAGGTACAGGTTGCCGTGCAACACGCCACCGCTGAGGGTGCCGTCGGTGTAGAACTCGGTTTTCCACTGGTGGTTGGGCCCCAGCATTTCCAGGGCGGCGTAGGTGGTGACCAGCTTCATGGTGGAGGCTGGGTTGACCGAGACGTCGGCGTTGAAGATGGTCGGCGTGCCCGGGCCGTTCAGGGGGATCATCACCAGGGACAGCGCGTTGTTTTGCAGCTTGGCTTTTGCCAGTGCCTGCTGGACGTTGGGTGGCAGGGTGTTGGTGACGGTGGCGGCGGTAGCAGAGAAGGCCAGTGGCAGAAGAAGACCGGCAAGGAGCAATGGACGCAAAGATTTGATCATAAAGAATAAAACCCTACTGCTGAGGAGGGTGAAAAAGGCGAGGGGCAAATAAGAAAAATCCCTCATTGGTCACGAAAGTGTCGGCATTATGCCCCAAGGTGGGGCCTGTTGTAGCTGAACGATAGCTGGAAATCGGCGTTTTTTTGCAGGCAATTTGCCGCCCGTCCCAGAGAGTCGGGCAATCGCCGTCTTAAACTGCTAAAGTGCCGCCCGTTATTACTTAAGAGGATTGTTCCAATGGCGACTAACCGTTCCCAGCGTCTGCGCAAAAAACTGTGCGTTGATGAATTTCAAGAGCTGGGTTTCGAACTGAACCTGGACTTCAACGAAGGCCTGAGTGAAGAAGCTATCGACGCTTTCCTCGAAGCATTCATCAAAGAAGCCATGGAAGCCAACGGTCTGGGTTATGTCGGCGGCGATGACTTCGGTCTGGTTTGCCTGCAGAAGCGTGGCTCGGTCTCCGAAGAGCAACGTGCTGCCGTTGAAGCCTGGCTGAAAACCCGTTCCGAGCTGACCAAGGCTGAAGTCAGCCCGTTGCTGGACGTGTGGTATCCGGAAAAGCCGATCAACGCGGCTAAGTGATACTGAAAAAAACGGCGACCCGATGGTCGCCGTTTTTTTATGCCTTGCGCCAGTTCAGGATCAACAGCGTCAACACCCCCGCGACAATCCCCCAGAATGCCGACCCGATGGAAAACAGCGTCAAGCCTGACGCAGTGACCATAAAGGTGATCAACGCCGCTTCCCGCTCCTTCGGCTCATTCATGGCGATGCTCAGGCCATTGATGATCGAGCCAAACAATGCCAACGCCGCGATCGACAGCACCAGTTCCTTGGGCAATGCGGCGAACAGTGCCGCCAGCGTCGCGCCAAACACCCCGGCAATCCCGTAGAACACCCCGCACCAGACCGCCGCCGTGTAGCGCTTGTTACGGTCTTCATGGGCGTGAGGCCCGGTGCAGATCGCCGCGCTGATCGCCGCCAGGTTGATGCCGTGGGAGCCGAAAGGCGACAGTACCAGGGATGCGAGGCCCGTGGCCGTGATCAGCGGCGAGGCGGGCACGGTGTAGCCATCTGCGCGCAAGACCGCCACGCCGGGCATGTTTTGCGAGGTCATCGCCACCACAAACAGCGGGATGCCGATGCTGATGGTCGCCGCCAGGGAGAAGTGCGGGGTGGTCCATACCGGCGTCGCCACTTCCAGGTGGAAGCCGCTGAAATCCAACAGGCCCAACCACCCCGACAGCAGCGTGCCGAGCACCAGCGCCGCCAACACCGCATAACGCGGCGACAGGCGCTTGATGATCAGGTAGGTGAAAAACATCCCCAGTACCAGGCCGGTGCGGTGTTGCGCGGCGACAAAAATCTCGCTGCCGATCTTGAACAGAATCCCCGCCAGCAAGGCCGCAGCCAGCGACGCCGGGATGCGCTTGACGAGCCTTTCAAAACTGCCGGTCAACCCGCAGATCGTCACCAGCACCGCGCAGGTGATATAGGCGCCGATGGCCTCGCCGTAACTCACGCCGCCCAGGCTGGTGATCAGCAACGCGGCGCCGGGTGTCGACCAGGCAATGGTGATCGGCGTGCGATAGCGCAAGGACAGGCCGATGCTGCACACCGCCATGCCGATGGAAATCGCCCAGATCCACGAGGAAATCTGCGCCGTGGTCAAACCGGCGGCCTGGCCGGCCTGGAACATCAGCACCAGGGAGCTGGTATAGCCGGTCATCATGGCGATGAAACCGGCGACGATCGCCGATGCAGAGGTGTCGGCCAGCGGGCGCAGCGGCGCTTGGGCGGCTTCGGACATAGAAAGGTGTTCCTTTAACCAGAGAAATTGCTGATTCAAGCCTAAACTCAAACGTAACCACTCATTGCAATACAGCCGAGACCGCAAACAGCCGTACAGTGTGTTGGCGCAATCGGTTGTGTACAATGTGCGCTGTTTTTAGGTGATACTTGCCAGCAACACGCTGTTGCCGTATTACCGTTATTTCGCCGCCGTTCTCCCGACCCGAGTGCCCATGAACGAACAGTTGCAACCTCTCAAGAAACAACCGCGAGCTGGCAAGGCCGGTCGCAGCGGAACCCAGGACGATATTGTCTACGCGCATATCTTCGAGGCGATCCTCGAACAACGCCTGGCACCCGGCACCAAATTGAGCGAAGAGGCACTGGGCGAAATCTTCGGCGTCAGCCGCACCATCATTCGTCGCGCCCTGTCGCGCCTGGCCCATGAAGGCGTGGTGCTGCTGCGGCCCAACCGCGGTGCAGTGGTTGCCAGCCCGAGTGTGGAAGAGGCCCGCCAGGTATTTATGGCGCGGCGCCTGGTAGAACGCGCGATTACCGAGCTGGCGGTCCAGCACGCCACTGCCGAACAATTGGCCGAACTGCGCCAGATGGTCAACGACGAGCGCGACAGCTTTTCCCGTGGCGACCGTGGGGCGGGTATCCGTCTCTCCGGCGAATTCCACCTCAAGCTGGCCGAGGCGGCGAAAAACGCGCCGCTGATCAGCTTCCAGCGCAGCCTGGTGTCCCAGACGTCATTGATCATCGCCCAGTACGAAAGCGGCAACCGCTCGCACTGCTCCTACGATGAACACACCCAGTTGATCGATGCGATCGAAGCGCGGGACGCGGCGTTGGCCGTGGACCTGATGATGCATCACATGGATCACATCGACAGCAAGCTCAACCTCGATGAGGAAAGTGCGTCGGATGATTTGCATGCGGTGTTTTCGCATTTGTTGCAGACCAAGAAGCCGGGGCGCTCTTCAGTAAAACTGTAATTTCCCTGAATCACCGGGGACAAAAAATGTGGGAGCGGGCTTGCTCGCGAATGCGGTGGATCAGTCGACAGATGTGTCGACTGATCCACCGCATTCGCGAGCAAGCCCGCTCCCACATTGGTTTTGTGGTGTTGCTGAAATTAGCGTTGGTGTACCAATTGCCCGGCCGCATAGGTCTGCAACACCGTCCGATCATCCCCAAGCGTCATCAGCACAAACAACGTCTCGGCAATGTCATTGGCCTGTTTCAAGCGATAGCTCAGCAGCGGCGTGGCGTTGTAGTCCAGCACCAGGAAATCCGCATCCGTGCCCGGCTGCAACGTACCGATCTTGTCTTCCAGGCGCAGCGCCCGTGCGCCGCCCAATGTGGCGAGATACAGCGACTTGAACGGGCTCAATCGCGCGCCCTGCAACTGCATGACCTTGTAGGCTTCGTTCAAGGTTTGCAGCAACGAGAAGCTGGTGCCGCCGCCCACGTCCGTGCCCAGCCCTACATTCAATTTGTATTTTTCCGCCATCGGCAGGTTGAACAAACCACTGCCGAGGAACAGGTTCGACGTCGGGCAGAACGCCACCGCCGAACCGGTCTCCGCCAACCGCGCGCACTCGTCATCACACAGGTGCACACCGTGGGCAAACACCGAGCGCTCGCCGAGCAGTTGGTAATGGTCGTACACATCCAGGTAGCCGTTTCGCTCGGGGAACAGCTCTTTTACCCACTCGATTTCCTGCTTGTTCTCACTGATGTGAGTCTGCATGTACAGGTCCGGGTATTCCCCCAGCAGTTGCCCGGCCAGTGCCAGTTGTTCCGGCGTGCTGGTCGGTGCGAAGCGTGGCGTCACGGCGTAGTGCAGGCGGCCCTTGCCGTGCCAGCGCTCGATCAGCGCCTTGCTTTGCTGGTAGCCGGTTTCGGCGGTGTCGGTCAGGTAGTCCGGGGCATTGCGGTCCATCATCACCTTGCCGGCGATCATGCGCAGGTCGAGTTTTTCCGCTGCTTCAAAGAATGCATTCACCGACTGCGGATGCACGCTGCCGAACACCAGCGCAGTGGTGGTGCCGTTGCGTAGGAGTTCCTTGATGAAGATGTCGGCGACTTCCTCGGCGTGGGCCTTGTCGGCGAATTGGCTTTCACACGGGAAGGTGTAGGTGTTGAGCCAGTCCAGCAACTGCTCGCCGTAGGCGCCGACCATGCCGGTTTGCGGCAGGTGGATGTGGGTGTCGATCAGGCCGGGGGTGATCAGCGCGTCCTGGTAGTGGGTGATGTCGATGTCGGAAGGTAGGGTCGGCAGCAGGTCCTGCGCATGGCCGACAGCGCTGATCTGACCGTTCTCAATCACCAGTAGGCCATCTTCGAAATACTCGTAGGAGGCTTCGATGCCAACTTCGGCGGGGTCGGCGATGCTGTGCAGAATGGCGGCACGGTAGGCTTTGCGAGTCAAAGGCATGGTTATCTCAATTCAAATGGCTTGGCTGCGGCGTGAAGCCGGCAGCAGTTTGGCAATCGGTTCGGCGCTGGCGGTGTGCTGGCCGAAATTGGCGTTATAGATGGCGATGATCTCGCCGGCGATGGAGATGGCGATCTCTACCGGCAATTTGCCCTTTACCTCGCTGAGGCCCATGGGGCAGCGCATGCGTTGCAATTGCGCGGCGTCGAAGCCGCGATCACGCAGACGGTGTTCGAACTTGACGCGTTTGGTCTTCGAGCCGATCAGGCCGAAGTAGGCGAAGTCGTTGCGTTTGAGCAGGGCGGCGGTGAGTTCCAGGTCCAGCGCGTGATTGTGGGTCATGACGATGCAGTAACTGCCCGCTGGCAGGCCGGCAATTTCGTCGACCGGCTCTTCGCTGACGATTTTACGCACGCCCTGGGGGATATGTTCCGGAAACTCCTGTTCACGCGAATCGATCCAGCGCACCCGGCACGGCAGGCTCGCCAGCAACGGCACCAGCGCGCGGCCGACGTGGCCGGCGCCAAACACCGCGATCTGTGCCTGCACCTGGCCCATGGGTTCGAACAGCAGCACCGTCACGCCGCCGCAGCACTGGCCCAGGCTGGCGCCGAGGCTGAAGCGCTCCAGATGGGTGTTCTGCTGGCCACGCACGAGCATGTCCCGGGCGATCTGCATCGCTTTGTACTCCAGGTGCCCGCCGCCGATGGTGTCGAAGGTCTGGGCGGCGCTGATCACCATCTTGGAACCGGCATTGCGTGGTGTGGAGCCGAGTTCTTCGATGATGGTTACCAGTACGCAGGGTTCGCCGCTGGTTTGCAGGTGGGCGAGGGCGCTGATCCAGTTGTTCATGTCTACCTCAACATTTCTGTTGTCAGTCAGGCCGCTATCGCAGGCAAGCCAGCTCCCACATTTGACGGTGTTCACAGATCAAAATGTGGGAGCTGGCTTGCCTGCGAAGGCAGCGCCTCGGTCTAGAGCGAAGCCATCTCGGTATCAGCCTCAACCACCTTCGCCGCCGTCAACTGCCGCATCTGCTCACAGCCCCACAGCACCCGTTCCGGCGTCGCCGGTGCATCGATCTTTGGCTGATGCCGGTAATCCGCCAGGCTCGCCACCGCATCCTTGATCGCGCACCACGAGGCAATCCCGAGCATGAACGGCGGTTCGCCCACAGCCTTGGAGTGGAACACCGTGTCTTCCGGGTTCTTGCGGTTTTCCACCAGCTTGACCCGCAGGTCCAGCGGCATGTCTGCCACCGCCGGGATCTTGTAACTGGCCGGGCCGTTGGTCATCAGCTTGCCCTTGTTGTTCCACACCAACTCTTCCATGGTCAGCCAGCCCATGCCCTGGATGAACCCGCCTTCCACCTGGCCGATGTCGATGGCCGGGTTCAGCGAGGCGCCCACGTCGTGGAGGATGTCGGTGCGTAGCATCTTGTATTCGCCGGTCAGGGTATCGACGATCACTTCGCAGCACGCCGCGCCGAAGGCGAAGTAGTAGAACGGCCGGCCGCGTGACTGGCTGCGGTCGTAGAAGATTTTCGGGGTTTTGTAGAACCCGGTACTCGACAGCGAAACCTGGGCGAAATACGCCTGCTGGATCAGCGCTTCGAAGGTCAGGATCTGCTCGCGCACGCGCACATGGCCGTTGTGGAACGCCACGTCGGCCTCACTGACGTCGTACTTGCGCGCAGCAAACTCCACCAGGCGTTGCTTGATGGTTTCGGCGGCGTTCTGCGCGGCCTTGCCGTTCAGGTCGGCACCGCTGGAGGCGGCAGTCGGCGAGGTGTTGGGCACTTTGTCGGTGTTGGTGGCGGTGATCTGCACGCGGTCGATTTCCACCTGGAACACCTCGGCCACCACTTGCGCGACCTTGGTGTTCAAGCCCTGGCCCATTTCGGTGCCGCCGTGGTTCAGGTGGATGCTGCCGTCCGTGTAGATATGGATCAGCGCACCGGCCTGGTTGAGGAAACTGGCGGTAAACGAAATGCCGAACTTCACCGGGGTCAACGCCAGGCCTTTTTTCAGGATCGGGCTATGGGCGTTGTACAGGCGGATCGCTTCGCGGCGCTCGGCGTATTGGCTGCTGGCCTCCAGTTCGGCGGTCATCTCTTCGAGCAGGTTGTGTTCGACGGTCTGGTAGTAGTGGGTGACGTTGCGCTCGGTCTTGCCGTAGTAGTTGGCCTTGCGCACCGCCAGCGGATCGAGGGCTAGATGGCGCGCGATGGCGTCCATCACTTCCTCGATGGCGACCATGCCTTGCGGGCCGCCGAAGCCGCGATACGCGGTGTTGGACGCGGTGTTGGTCTTGCAGCGATGGCCGTTGACGGTGGCGTCGCCCAGGTAATAGGCGTTGTCGGCGTGGAACATCGCACGGTCGACAATCGAGTTGGACAAGTCCGGCGAGCAGCCGCAGTTGCCGGCCAGGTCCAGGTTGATCCCGTGCAAGCGGCCGCTGTCGTCAAAGCCCACGTCGTATTCGATATAGAAGGGGTGGCGCTTGCCGGTCATCAGCATGTCTTCGACACGCGGCAGGCGCATCTTGGTCGGCTGGCCGGTGAGGTGCGCGACCACCGCGCACAGGCACGCGGGGCTGGCGGCCTGGGTTTCCTTGCCGCCGAAACCACCGCCCATGCGGCGCATGTCGACCACGATTTTGTTCATCGACACGTCCAGTACTTCGGCCACCAGTTTCTGCACTTCGGTGGGGTTCTGCGTGGAGCAGTAGACGATCATGCCGCCGTCTTCGGTGGGCATTACCGAGGATATTTGCGTCTCCAGGTAGAAGTGTTCCTGGCCGCCGATATGCAGGGTGCCCTGGATACGGTTTTTGGCCGACGCCAGCGCGCTTGCCGAATCACCCCGTTGGTGGGTGTGGCTGTCGAGCACAAAGTGCTTGTTGCGGAAGGCCTCGACCACATCCAGCACCGGCTCCAGGTCTTCGTATTCGATCACCGCAGCCATCGCGGCTTTGCGCGCGGTTTCCAGATCACGCGCGGCGACGGCGAGTACGACCTGGCCGACGAACTGCACCGTGTCGATGGCCAGCAATGGGTCGCCGGGCAGCAGCGGGCCGATGTCTTTCAGGCCTGGCACGTCTTCGTGGGTGATGACGATACGCACGCCTTCGAAGGCGTAGCAGGGCGCAGTGTCGATGCTGAGAATTTTCGCGTGGGCGCGGTCGGACATGCGCGCATACAGGTGCAACTGGTTGGGGAATTCCAGGCGGTCATCGATGTACTGCGCTTCGCCGCTGACATGCTTGGCGGCGCTGTCATGCTTGACGCTGCGGCCGACTCCGGTGGTGAGGTCCTGGGCGAACAACTCGGCCAGTTCGGCCTGGGTTTTAACGACGGCGTGATGGTTAGACATAAGCGGTCACCCGAGTCTCGATGTGCGGTGTTTGCAGCTCGATGAAGTATTTGCGCAGCAGGTTCTGTGCGCTGAGCAGGCGGTATTCCTTACTGGCGCGGAAATCCGACAGCGGGGTGAAATCCTCGGCCAGGGCGGCGCAGGCGTTCTCGACGGTGGCGCTGTTCCAGGTGGCGCCGAGCAACGCGGCCTCGCAGCTTTTGGCGCGTTTGGGCGTGGCGGCCATGCCACCGAACGCCACGCGGGCTTCGCGTACCACACCGTTGTCGATCTTCAGGTTGAACGCGGCGCAGACCGCGGAAATATCATCGTCCAGTCGCTTGGACACCTTGTAGGCGCGAAACAGTGCATGGCCCTTGGGTACGATGATTTTTTCGATGAATTCGCTGTCCTGGCGGGCGGTGACGCGGTAGTCGATGAAATAGTCTTCCAGCGCCAGGGTGCGACGGGTGTTGCCCTTGCACAGCACGATCTGCGCGCCGAGGGCGATCAGCAGCGGCGGCGAATCGCCAATCGGCGAGGCGTTGCCAATGTTGCCACCGAGGGTGCCCTGGTTGCGGATCTGCAAGGAGGCAAAGCGCTGCAGCAGTTCACCGAAGTCCGGGTAGGCCTGGTGCAGCGCGGTGTAGCAATCGGAGAGGGCAGTGGCGGCGCCGATTTCCAGGCGGTCGTCAAAGTCTTCGATGCGCTTCATCTCTTCGATGTTGCCGACGTAGATCATCACTGGCAGGGTGCGGTGAAACTGCGTGACTTCCAGCGCCAGGTCGGTGCCGCCAGCCAACAGACGCGCTTGCGGGTAGGAATCATAGAGGTCGGCCAGGTCGGCGACGGTCAGTGGCACCAGGCAGCGTTTGTCGCCGCTGTTGAGTTCGCCGGTCTGGGTCGGCGCGATGGCTTTGAGGCGCGCGATGGTCTGGGCTTCTCGGCTGTCGAACTGATCCTGGGGTTTGTTGCAGCAGGCCTGTTCGGCAGCGGCGAGGATCGGGCGATAGCCGGTGCAGCGGCACAGGTTGCCGGCCAGGGCCTCATGGGCTTTTTGGCTGTCGGGGGCGTCGCTGTTCTTTTGCAGGGCGAACAGCGACATCACGAAACCGGGGGTGCAAAAGCCGCACTGCGAGCCGTGGCACTCGACCATCGCCTGCTGCACGCTGTGCAGTTGGCCCTGGTGCTTGAGGTCTTCGACGCTGATCAGTTGTTTGCCGTGCAGCGACGACACGAAGGTCAGGCACGAGTTGAGGCTGCGATAACGGATCTGCTCGGCGCCCTGGGCGTCGGTGTGCAGTTCGCCGACCACCACGGTGCATGCACCGCAGTCGCCGCTGGCGCAGCCTTCCTTGGTGCCGGGCTTGCCCAGATGCTCGCGCAGATAGTTGAGCACGGTGAGATTGGGGTCCAGGGCGTGCTCGCTACGGAGTTCCTGGTTGAGTAAAAACTGGATCACGGAAGGCCTCGCAGACTCATTATTGTTGTTAACCGCTTTGCGCCGAATCTAGTCATCTCTGACTTTTCGGTCAACGAATTTCTGACCGGGAGGTCAAGAAAATGCGATCGCAACACTTTCAATTATGGTCCAGTCTTCTGGAACCGGCGTTTTCAGGGGCTTTTGAGTTTTCAGCTTTGCTTATTCCGTGCCAAATTCGCCACGGTGGGCGTAGCGCCATCAGCGGGCCAATGCGCTACACTGCCGCGCTTGTATCGATAGAAGATTTTGAAGGGAAAACATGACGTTCAAGGCGCCGGACAGTCTCGCCGAGCAAATCGCTCACCACCTCGCCGAACGCATCATTCGCGGCGAACTCAAGCCTGGGGAGCGCATCCAGGAGCAAAAGGTCACGCTGGCCCTCAATGTCAGCCGTGGTTCCGTGCGCGAAGCCTTGTTGATCCTCGAACGCCGCCACCTCATCGCGATCCTGCCGCGCCGTGGCGCCCACGTCACCGAACTCACCGCGCACAAGGTGCAGAGCTTGTGCACGCTGATGGGCGAGTTGTACATCCTGCTCGGCAATGCGGTCGCCCAAGGCTGGCAGACCCAGGCCGACATGGCGCCGTTCGTGCAGATCCAGCAGCGCCTGGTGACCAATTTCGAGCGCCAGGACATCCGCGCCTTCGTCGAAGAAAGCTTCAACGTGATGCGCGCCGCGTACCCCTTCGCCAACAACCCGTACCTGCAGGAAACCGTCGAGAACCTGCAACCGGCGATGAACCGCGCGTATTACCTGGCGCTGGATCAACGCAAGGCGTCCATGAGCGAATACCTGGTGCTGTTCGAGCAACTGCTCGCCGCCGTACTCGCCCGTGACCTGGCGCAGATCCGCCTGGTGTTGTCGGCCTACGGCGAGCGCAGTTGCTCGCTGGTCATCGCTGCGTTGGCGGACGCCTAAACGTGCGGCTCAAGTGCATCAAGCTGGCGGGGTTCAAATCCTTCGTCGACCCGACCACGGTGAACTTCCCCAGTAACATGGCGGCGGTGGTCGGGCCCAATGGTTGCGGCAAGTCGAACATTATCGACGCCGTCCGCTGGGTGATGGGCGAGAGCTCGGCCAAGAACCTGCGCGGCGAGTCGATGACCGACGTCATCTTCAACGGCTCCACCAGCCGCAAGCCCGTGAGCCAGGCCAGTATCGAACTGGTGTTCGACAACTCCGATGGTACGTTGATTGGCGAGTACGCGGCCTACGCCGAAATCTCGATCCGCCGCAAAGTGACCCGCGACAGCCAGAACAGTTATTTCCTCAACGGCACCAAGTGTCGCCGTCGGGACATCACCGATATTTTCCTTGGCACCGGCCTGGGGCCGCGCAGCTACTCGATCATCGAGCAGGGCATGATCTCCAAGCTGATCGAAGCCAAGCCCGAAGACCTGCGCAACTTTATCGAGGAAGCGGCCGGCATCTCCAAGTACAAGGAGCGCCGCCGCGAGACCGAAAACCGTATCCGCCGCACCCACGAGAACCTCGCCCGTCTCACCGACCTGCGTGAAGAGCTGGAGCGCCAGTTGGAGCGCCTGCACCGCCAGGCCCAGGCCGCCGAGAAGTATCAGGAATACAAGGGCGAGGAACGCCAGCTCAAGGCGCAACTGTCGGCCCTGCGCTGGCAGGCGTTGAACGAGCAGGTCGGCCAGCGCGAAGCCATCATCGGCACCCAGGAAATCAGCTTTGAAGCCCTGGTGGCCGAGCAGCGCAACGCCGACGCCAGCATCGAGCGCCTGCGCGACGGGCACCATGATTTGTCCGAGCGCTTCAATCTGGTGCAGGGCCGCTTCTATTCGGTGGGCGGCGATATTGCCCGCGTCGAGCAGAGCATCCAGCACGGCCAGCAGCGTTTGCGCCAGTTGCAGGATGATCTCAAGGAAGCCGAACGCGCGCGCCTGGAGACCGAGTCCCACCTGGGCCACGACCGCACCTTGCTGCTGACCCTCGGCGAAGAGCTGGACATGCTCACCCCCGAGCAGGAAGTCACCAGCGCCGCCGCCGAAGAGGCCGCCGCCGCCCTGGAAGAATCCGAAAGCACCATGCATGGCTGGCAGGAGCAGTGGGACACGTTCAACCTGCAATCCGCCGAACCACGCCGCCAGGCCGAGGTGCAGCAGTCGCGCATCCAGCAGCTGGAAACCAGCATGGAACGCCTGGCCGAACGCCAGCGCCGCATGCAGGAAGAGCGCGCGTTGCTGTCCGCCGACCCGGAAGACGCGGCGATCATGGAGCTGAGCGAGCAACTGGCCGAAAGCGAAATGACCCTGGAAGAGCTGGAGGCCAGCGAAGAACAACAAGTGGAGCGCCTGGAGCAGTTGCGCCAGCAGTTGCAACAGGCGACCCAGGCGCAACAGCAGGCCCAGGGCGATTTGCAGCGGCTCAATGGGCGCTTGGCGTCCCTTGAAGCCTTGCAGCAAGCCGCCTTGGACCCGGGCACCGGCACCGCCGAATGGCTGCGCGATCAGCATCTGGCCGAACGCCCGCGCCTGGCGGAAGGCCTGAAAGTGGAAGCGGGCTGGGAGCTGGCGGTGGAAACCGTACTCGGCGCCGACCTGCAAGCGGTGCTGGTGGATGATTTTGGCGGCTTTGACCTGGCCGGGTTTGCCCAGGGCGATCTGCGTTTGCTCAGCCCGGCGGCGGATGGCACGCGGGTGCCGGGCAGTCTGTTGGACAAAGTTGAAGCGGCGATTGATCTGTCGCCCTGGCTGGGCCAGGTCAAGCCGGTGGATTCCCTGGAGCAGGCCCTGGCCCAGCGTGGTCAACTGGCGGCCGGCGAAAGCCTGATCAGCCGTGACGGCTACTGGGTCGGCCGGCACTTCCTGCGGGTGCGCCGCGCCAGTGAAGCGGAAAGCGGCGTATTGGCCCGTGGCCAGGAAATCGTCAACCTGATCGCCGAGCGTGAAGAGCGCGAAGCCACCCTGGAAAGCCTGGAAACCCAACTGCAAACCCTGCGCGCCACCCAGCGCCAGCAAGAGACCGGCCGCGAACACCTGCGCCGTCTGTTGCAGGACGAAGCGCGCCAGCAAGGCGAGCTGAAAGCCCAGCTGTCCGCGAGCAAAGCCAAGGTCGAGCAACTGACCCTGCGCCGCACCCGCCTCGACGAAGAAGTTGCGGAAATGGGCGAGCAGCGCGCCCTGGAACACGAACAGATCGGCGAAGCGCGCCTGCAGTTGCAGGAAGCCCTCGACAGCATGGCCCTCGACACCGAGCAGCGCGAACTGCTGCTGGCCCAGCGTGACAGCCTGCGCGAACGCCTCGACCGTGTGCGTCAGGAGGCCCGCCAGCACAAGGATCATGCGCACCAGTTGGCGGTACGGTTGGGCTCGCTCAAAGCTCAGCACGCGTCCACCGCCCAGGCCCTTGAGCGTCTGGAGATGCAATCCGAACGCCTCACCGAAAAGCGCGAGCAACTGAGTCTCAACCTGGAAGAGGGCGAGGCGCCGCTGGAAGAGTTGCGCCTCAAGCTCGAAGAATTGCTCGACAAGCGCATGACCGTCGACGAAGAACTCAAGACCGCGCAGATCGCCCTGGAAGACGCCGACCGCGAACTGCGCGACGCTGAAAAGCGCCGCACCCAGGCCGAGCAGCAATCCCAGTTGATCCGTGGCCAACTCGAACAACAGCGCATGGAATGGCAAGCCCTGACCGTGCGCCGCAAGACCCTGCAAGACCAACTGCTTGAAGATGGCTACGACCTGCACGGCGTGCTCAACACGTTGACCACCCAGGCCAACGAAAAAGACGCCGAGGAAGAACTGGAGCGGATTGCCGCGCGTATCCAGCGCCTTGGCGCGATCAACCTCGCGGCCATCGACGAATACCAGCAACAATCCGAGCGTAAACGTTATCTGGACGCGCAGGACGCCGACTTGGTCGAGGCCCTGGACACCCTGGAAAACGTGATCCGCAAGATCGACAAGGAAACCCGCAACCGCTTCAAAGATACCTTTGATCAGATTAATAGCGGTTTACAGGCGTTATTTCCGAAAGTTTTCGGTGGGGGCAGCGCTTACTTGGAACTGACGGGCGAAGATCTACTCGATACAGGGGTAACGATCATGGCGCGGCCTCCGGGCAAGAAGAACAGCACCATCCATTTGTTGTCCGGCGGCGAAAAAGCCCTGACCGCATTGGCCCTGGTATTTGCCATCTTCAAGTTGAACCCGGCGCCGTTCTGCATGCTCGACGAAGTTGACGCGCCATTGGATGACGCTAACGTTGGGCGTTACGCGCGACTGGTTAAAGAGATGTCCCAGACCGTGCAGTTCATCTATATCACCCACAACAAGATCGCCATGGAAATGGCGGATCAATTGATGGGTGTGACGATGCACGAGCCTGGGTGTTCGCGACTGGTTGCGGTGGATGTGGAAGAAGCGATGGCGATGGTGGAATCCTGACCCACGCTTCGAAAGAGAATTTACAGCAGGATGTGAGGTGATTTAACCGTCCGGCAAAGATGGCCTAACGACATAATTGTCCAAGGCATTTTGACAGACGGTGTAAAGTTATCTTTGGTCGTGCTAGTTTAATGTCAATTTTTCGTGTGCGTGGGCAAAACGTCAGTCAGAACATAGAGTTGGCGCCACGTTTTAAAGCGGTTTGCACGGTGCTAAACCCCTTATTTTTCAGCATTTTTTATTAGAGGCACGGGATTACATGGAAATCGGTCTGCGCGAGTGGCTGATCGTCATCGGCATTATTGTCATTGCCGGTATTCTTTTTGATGGCTGGCGCCGCATGCGCGGTGGCAAGGGCAAGCTCAAGTTCCGTCTGGACCGCAACCTGTCCAACTTGCCTGACGACGACGGCGGCGCCGAGCTGCTGGGGCCGCCCCGTGTGCTGGATACCCATAAAGAACCGCAACTGGACGAGCATGACCTGCCGTCGATGAGCGCGCCGCTGCGTGAAGCCCGCGAGCCGTCGCCCAAGCGTGGCAAGCGTGCCAGCGCCGCCGTGGCCGAGCCGCATCAGGGCGACCTGAACCTCGACGTCGATGAAGGCCCGAGCTTCAGCAGCCGCGATGATGATTTCCCCGATGAGAATGTCGGCAAGACTGCCACGCGCCAATCGGTCAACGACCAGCCGGCTGCCGAAGAAGTCTTGGTGATCAGCGTGATCTGCCGCGACGCTGCAGGTTTCAAAGGCCCGGCGCTGTTGCAGAACATCCTCGAAAGCGGCCTGCGGTTTGGCGAGATGGATATTTTCCACCGTCACGAAAGCATGGCCGGTAACGGCGAAGTGCTGTTCTCCATGGCCAACGCGGTCAAGCCCGGCACCTTCGATCTGGACGACATCGACCTGTTCAGCACCCCGGCGGTGAGTTTCTTCCTCGGTCTGCCAGGCCCGCGTCACCCGAAACAAGCGTTCGACGTCATGGTGGCTGCGGCGCGCAAGCTGTCCCAGGAACTGAACGGCGAACTGAAGGATGATCAACGCAGCGTCCTGACCGCCCAGACCATCGAACACTACCGTCAGCGCATCGTCGAGTTCGAGCGTCGCGCCCTGACACAAAAACGCTGAGTAGAATAAGCGCACCAACATTTGAGCAGCTACGGCTGCTCTTTTGCTTTATGAGAGAACACCGATGACCGCCGCCCACACCCGCATCCTCGAACTGCGCGCTGAACTGGATCAGCACAACTACCGCTACCACGTCCTCGACGAGCCGAGCATTCCGGACGCCGAGTACGACCGCTTGTTCCACGAGCTCAAGGCCCTGGAGGCCGAGCACCCGGAGTTGGTCACGCGGGATTCGCCGACACAGCGGGTGGGCAGTGCGGCGTTGTCGGCGTTCACCCAGGTCAAGCATGACGTGCCGATGCTCAGTCTCGGCAACGCATTCGATGAAACCACCATGCTCGAGTTCGATCGCCGCGTGACCGAAGGGCTCGACTTGCCCACCGGCGATCTGTTTGGCGGTGGTGCCGCGGTGGAATACAGCTGTGAGCCCAAGCTCGATGGCCTGGCGGTCAGCCTGCTGTATCAGGATGGCGAACTGGTGCGCGGCGCCACCCGTGGCGACGGCACTACCGGCGAAGACATCAGCGTGAACGTGCGCACCGTGCGCAATATCCCGCTGAAGCTGCACGGCAGCGGTTGGCCGGCGACCCTCGAAGTGCGCGGCGAAGTGTTCATGTCCAAGGCCGGTTTCGAACGGCTCAACGCCGCGCAACTGGAAATCGGCGGCAAGACCTTCGCCAACCCGCGCAACGCCGCCGCCGGCAGCCTGCGCCAGTTGGATTCGAAGATCACCGCGAGCCGCCCGCTGGAGTTCTGCTGCTACGGCGTGACCACCGATCTCAGCGATACCCATATCGGCAACCTGCAACAGTTGCAGAAGTGGGGCATGCCCATCAGCCATGAGCTGAAACTGGCCAAGGGCATCCAGGACTGCCTGGAGTATTACCGCGACATCGGCGAGCGGCGCAGCAGCCTGCCGTATGAAATCGACGGCGTGGTGTTCAAGGTCAACAGCATTGCCTACCAGCGTGAACTGGGCTTTCGCGCCCGCGAACCGCGCTGGGCCATCGCGCATAAATTCCCGGCCACGGAAGAGCTGACTGAACTGCTCGACGTGGAATTCCAGGTCGGCCGCACGGGCGCCGTTACCCCGGTGGCGCGCTTGAAGCCGGTCAAGGTCGCGGGTGTCACCGTGTCCAACGCCACCTTGCACAACATGGATGAAGTGGCACGCCTGGGCGTCATGATCGGCGACACGGTGATCATCCGCCGCGCCGGCGATGTGATCCCACAGGTCGTCTCCGTGGTGCTCGAGCGTCGTCCGGAACACGCCCGTGCGGTGCCGATCCCCGAGAGCTGCCCGGTGTGCGGTTCCCATGTGGAGCGTACCCAGTTGGTCAAGCGCAGCAAGGGCAAGGAAACTGTCAGTGAAGGCGCGGTGTACCGCTGCGTCGGCCGCCTGGCGTGTGGGGCGCAGCTCAAGCAAGCGATCATCCATTTTGTCTCGCGCCGGGCCATGGACATCGACGGCCTGGGCGACAAGACCATCGAGCAACTGGTGGATGAAAAGCTTATCGGCTCGCCGGCTGACCTCTACAAGCTCAAGTACGAGCAGATCATCGACCTGGAAGGCTTCGCCGACATTTCCAGCAAGAAGCTGATCACCGCCATCGAAAACAGCAAGACTCCGACCCTGGCGCGCTTTATCTATGCCCTGGGGATTCCGGACGTGGGCGAGGAGACCGCCAAGGTGCTGGCGCGCTCCCTGGCTTCCCTGGAGCGGGTGCAGAAGGCCTTGCCGGAAGTGCTGACGTACTTGCCCGATGTGGGGTTGGAAGTGGCGCACGAGATCCACAGCTTCTTTGAAGACAGCCATAACCAGGACGTAATCGGCGCGTTGCTGTCGCCGGACGAGTGCGGCCTGCAATTACAGGATCAAGGCGACCTGAGCGCCGAGTTCGCCGCCAGCGCGACCTTGGGCGGTTTGCTCGACAAACTGCACGTGCCCAGTGTCGGCCCGGGTGCTGCGCAGAAACTGGCAGACAAGTTCGGCAGCCTGCAAGGCGTGATCAACGCCGATTGGCTGGACATGCGCCAGGCGCTGCCCGAGAAGCAGGCCAAGGCGGTGCGCGAGTTTTTTGATAACCCCGACAACGCCCGCCGTGCCCTGGCCATTGAGCAGCAGCTCAAGGACTTTGGCATGCACTGGGACAGCGAAAAGAAAGTCGTCGAAGGCTTGCCCGAAGCCGGTCACACCTGGGTACTCACCGGTTCCCTGGAGCTGATGAGCCGTGACGTCGCCAAGGACAAGCTGGAAAGCCTTGGCGCCAAGGTGGCGGGTTCCGTTTCGGCGAAAACCCATTGCGTGGTCGCCGGGCCGGGCGCCGGTTCAAAACTGGCCAAGGCCAGCGAGCTGGGCCTGAAGGTGCTGGATGAAGAGGCCTTTATTGCCTTCCTGGCCAAGCACCACATCACGCTCTGATAAAGGTCTTTTGTAGTGAGCGGGCTTGCCCCGCGCTGGGGGGGCGCAGCCGCCCCAAACGGTACGCCGCGGTGTTTCAGGAAGAACGCGGTGCCTGGATTTGGGGCGGCTGCGCCACCCAGCGCGGGGCAAGCCCGCTCACTACAACGATGTGGAACGAACTCTAGGGGGAAATGATCTAGTCTCTGTCACCCAGGGAGAGACGCCATGTTCCGCTACTTCGAACAACTCAGTTCGCGCATTGCCGCACCGTTCATGGCCGATACCACGCGCAACGCCAAGGTATGGCAGTGCCGCTGCGGCCAATCCTTGTTCTTTCGCAACAGCCAGTGCCTGGCCTGCCAGGCGCTGTTGGGTTATCAGCCCCAGCAAGGTCGCTTGGCCTCCCTGCAGCCCGGTCCTGTCGAAGGCACCTGGCAGCAGGACGGCAACCTGGAAGCGGGCGCCTTCCGTCGTTGCGCCAACCTCGACACCCCGGCCGCCTGCAACTGGCTGATCCCGGCCCACAGCACTGCGGCGCTGTGCGTGGCGTGCAGCCTCAATCGCACCATTCCCGACCTGTCGATCCCGGAAAACCCCGAACGCTGGCGCAAAGTGGAGACCGCCAAGCGTCGCCTGGTGGCGCAACTCATCAGCCTGGGTTTGCAGGTCGTGCCCAAAAGCGTCGACGAAGACACCGGCCTGGCCTTCGATTTCATCGGCATCGACCTGGAAGGCAACGCGCCCATGACCGGCCATGCCAGCGGCCTGATCACCCTGGACATCAAGGAAGCCGACGACGCCCATCGTGAGAAAGTTCGCGTGCAGATGCGCGAGCCTTACCGCACCTTGCTCGGACATTTTCGCCATGAGGTGGGGCATTACTACTGGGACCGGCTGATTGCCGACACCCACTGGATCGAGCCGTTTCGCCGACTGTTCGGCGACGAACGCGCCAGTTATGCCGATGCCCTCGATCAGCACTATCAGCAGGGCCCACGTCCCGACTGGCAGCAGGCCTGCGTCAGCGCCTACGCGACCATGCACCCCTGGGAAGACTGGGCCGAAACCTGGGCGCATTACCTGCACATGATGGACGCCGTCGACACCGCCCTGGGCTTCGGCATGAGCGCGCGCGAGATGGACCTGGATTACCAGCCGTTCCCCCTCAGCACCCTCTACGATCCCGAGCACCCGGGCGGCCCGGCGTTCCTGTCGTTCGTCAACGCGTGGATCGAACTGGCCGGGATGCTCAACGAGCTGTCGCGCAGCATGGGCCAGCCGGATTTCTATCCGTTTGTACTGCCGCCGGCGGTGATCGCCAAGCTGCACTTCATTCACTTGGTGATCCAGGAGGAGGGCGGCCGGGCGGATGAGGTCCTACAGGCCCAGTGAAATGGCTTTTCTGTGGGAGCTGGCTTGCCTGCGATAGCATCACCTAGGTCCAACTGATACACCGAGGTGCCTGCATCGCAGGCAAGCCAGCTCCCACAGGGGGCGATGTACTGGCTGAGGCCGTGGGCAAGTGCTTGAACCGCCAGATGTTTTTATTCCAGCACCAACGGTTGTAACTTCCGATCAGATCGGTACAATGGCCCCGCTTGCCGAGAGGCAGGCGTCGTTATGGTGACCCCATCGGTCCCCCCGCAACGATTACCCGTGAACCTGGTCAGAGCCGGAAGGCAGCAGCCACAGCGGGAACATTGTGTGCCGGGGTGTGGCTGGTGGGGTTGCCTCCATAACGCTCTTCCCCGCAGTACCTCTTCTGCTTCAAATCAAAATTCTTTTATTCAGTCATCTGCCAGGTTTATTGCGCAGTACGTGACGGCTGTTTCACAACTTTCAAAGCCCCCACTTTACAAGCCAAAACCACCTTGTTAGTTTCCGCCGGCGACTTGTTTCAGAATATGACAATGGCGCGAATTTGATATTGAAGTGCTATCACTTCTTTAACTAACAAGGATGTCTGTGATGAAAAGCCTGCAAGGGTTGCCCCGTCTTATCAGTGCTTCGGTAGGCGCTCCCGGTAAAGCCCGTAACTTGCCCGCCGATGTGCAGTGCATCCAGTATTTATTCAATCTGATCATCCCCAAACTGGGTTTTCCGCTGGCCGAGAACGGCAAGTGCGACGGCCAGTTGGTGCAGTGCATCAGCCAGTATCAGTTCCGTCATCTCAAGTATGCCCATCCCGATGGAGTGATCGACCCCACCGGCCGTACGTTCAACAGCCTGATCGAGGAAGCAGTGAAGGTGCCGGTCAAAGCCTATCCAACCCTGCGCATCCCGAGCTTTCTCAACGTGTTCG
The DNA here is from genome assembly GCF_030687535.1 of Pseudomonas sp. FP2335. Classification (NCBI taxonomy): domain Bacteria; kingdom Pseudomonadati; phylum Pseudomonadota; class Gammaproteobacteria; order Pseudomonadales; family Pseudomonadaceae; genus Pseudomonas; species Pseudomonas sp. FP2335. The sequence goes on along the minus strand of NZ_CP117437.1, from coordinate 4,435,365 downwards.
GCAACAATCAGGGCGATGCAGTGCAGGCCACGGTCAATGTGTACCTGGATCGCATGCGGGCGATGATCGAGGCTGAGCGGCGCAACCGTCAGTTGATGCTCCAGGCCACGTGCGACGGGGGCATGACCCTCAGCGAAACGGATTTCAAGAACGCCGCCACCCAGTTGGGTAACGGTATTTCGGTGAATATCATCAAGGCTTTCGCCACGGTTGAATCCGGCGGGCGCTCGGGCTTTGGCCCGGCCAAGTTGCCGGTGATCGCCTTTGAAGGGCACCTGTTTCGCAAGTACACCAAGCACATCTACGACCAGGCGCACCCGCTGCTGTCATACCCCTATGTGAGAAAGGCCGGGCCGCAGTGGCAGGTCAATAACAAGGATCAGGTCAAGGCCTGGGAAACCATGGCCACCGCCTTTGCCCTGGATCAGGAAGCGGCACTGATGTCCGCATCCTGGGGCATGTTTCAGGTGATGGGGTTCAACTTTGCGGCGTGTGGTTACAAGACTGTGTTTGAATTTGCTGCGGCATTAAAGATTAATGCCGGCAGCCAACTAAAGGCGTTCCTGGGTTTTTGCAGCCAGAGCCCGGCGTTGATGAAAGCCATGAAAGACAAGGATTTCGCCGGTATGGCGCGTAACTATAACGGCAAGGATTACGGCATCTATGACCAGCTTATTGAGAAAGCCTACAACGCACTTGAAGGGAAGAAATAAGATGACCCGTTTTCTGGCGATGAGTGTGTTGTCGTTGTGTGTCGTGGCGCCTGCGTTTGCCGGCGCCCCCGCATTGCATTCGGGCAAGTACGAAGGCTTGATGCTGGCGGTGACGCCAGAGCATCAGGTAGAGGGCTTCTACGCCGAAGAACTGGGCGAGGGTGTGACCCGCAGTTGCGCCTTTTACTTGCAGGGCAAGGCGAATGCACTGACCACCTGGCTCGACGATGCCTACCCAGGCAGCGTGAGTCCGTCCTCCGACGGCGTGACCCTGACCGTTGAGCAGGGTCGCCAGCACCCCGGCTGCATGAGCGTGTTGATGCCAGAGATTGCCACTGGCCTGGACCTGACCCAGACCGCCAACAAGCAGTGGATTGGCCTGGTGACGGTGTCCGCCGACAAGGCCTACCTGCTGAAAACTCCGGGCGCCAAGGTGGCCAAGCGTCCGTATATCGTCAAGGATGATGTGGTTGGCGTGCTGGCCTTCAAGGATGGCTGGGCCCAGGTTGAGTTCATCAATGCCCAGAATCGTTCGTTTATTGGCTGGATCAGCATGGATCAGTACGCGCGCCTGGCGCCTCCGAAAAGCTGATCTCAACAACACGCCGCAAAAATGTGGGAGCACGCCCGCTCCCACACAAGCCCGCTCCGACAGGGGCATGTGTCAGCCAAAGGTCTCGCGAAGTAACCCGGCAAACGCATCCCTGGCCAGATGCCGCTGGGTGTCCTTGTTCCAGAACAATAGATTGTCCACCGTCTGCCACTCGTCAAACCGATACGACGCCAGCTGATTGGCCTGCTCATACCGCGCCAGGATGCCTTCCGGCGCCAATGCCACGCCAATCCCCGCGCTCACGCAACCAATGATCGTGCCCCAACTGGCATAGCTGGCAATGTTCGGTCTGAAATCCTGGGGCTTGACCCAGTTTTCCAGCGCTGCACGGTAGGGGCAGCCGGGCGGCCACACCAGCAAGGTGCGCCCAGCCAGGTCGGCGGCGCTGTGGATCGGTGCGCTTGCCGCGCTGGCGATCAACACCAGGCGCTCGCTGTAGACCACGCAGTGTTCGAGCTTGGCGCGCTTGCCGCCACTGGCCACCAGCGCCACATCCAGGCGGTGGTGTTGCAGGTCGTCGAGCAACTGGCCCCAGGCGCCGGTTACCAGTTCCAGGCAGACCTGCGGGTAGCGTCGGTGATATTCCGCGAGCAATGGCGGCAGACGCCCGCTGGCACTGGACTCCACCGCGCCGATGCGCAGGGTGCCACGGGGGATGGCGTTGGCGTCCACGGCGCGTTTGGATTCGTCTACCAAGGCCAGGATGCGCTCGCAGTACTCCAGGAAAATCTCCCCGGCGGCGCTGATGACCAGCCCGCGCCCGGCACGGATAAACAGCGGCGTGCCCAACTCGCTTTCCAGTTGCTTGATGCGCGTGGTGATGTTGGACGGCACGCAATGCAACTGCACGGCAGCCTGGGCCACGCTGCCGGTTTGCGCGACGGCTCGCACCATTTTCAGTTGGGCCAGTTCCATTGCTCAGTTCCAGTGATTTCAGAAGTCAGAAACGCTTAATTGTCCTACGCCTTGCTGGGGCCAAGACTGACGGCATTCCTTGTTTCGTTCTGGACGCCATCGATGAATCCCCCGTCACCCGTGAAGCTTACGCTAGTCATTGCCAGCGTCATCCTCTGCTGGGCCTTTTCGCCGATTGGCGTGCACATGGGGCTGCACAGCTACAGCCCCGGGCAATTGGCCTTGCTGCGGTTTCTGATTGCGTCAGTGTTCATGGGCGGCGTGGCACTGGTAATGGGCATCGGCCGGCCGCGCCTGTGCGATTTGCCGTGGTTGCTGGTGCTGGGTTTTTTCGGCGTGTTCCTGCATCACACCAGCCTCAACTATGGGCAGCAATTCGTCACGGCGGCGGCGTCCAGCGTGCTGGCGCAGTCGGCGCCGTTGTTCAGTGTATTGATCGCGTTTTTCTGCCTGAAGGAGGGCGTCAGCGCTTGGCGTTGGGGGTGCGTGCTGCTGGGGCTGGCGGGCGTGCTGGTGGTGGTCTGGGGTGATCAGGGTGTGGGTGACATCGACCCGCGTGGCTTGTTGATCCTGGCGGCGGCGCTGTCGTGGAGTGTGTACTTCGCCATCCAGAAGCACTTTGCCCACCGCTACAGCCCGCTGACCATGGCGTGCTACATGGTGTGGGCGGGCACTCTGATGTTGTGTAGCAACCTGCCCGGCCTGCCGGCTGCGGTGGTGCAGGCGCCATTGGCGGAAAACCTCGCGGTGCTGGTGTTGGGGATTTTCCCCAGCGCCCTGGCGTACCTGGCCTGGGCGTATGTGTTGAAACACGTCGAGGTCAGCCGGGCGTCGGTGGCGATGTACTTGATTCCACCCGTGGCCATGCTGATGGCCGCGACGCTGCTTGGCGAACGGATTGCCCTGCCAGTGGTGCTGGGCGGGGTGATCGTGTTGGCCAGTGTGGCGGCGATCAGTCTTGAGGGGCGTTGGGTGCGCGCTCCCCGGTGTACAGCTGGATGATGTCATCGATTTCGCCGGACATTTTCATCCGCAGCAAGGTGCGCAAAATTTGTTGCACCGGCACGTTCGGGTCATTGCGCACCGTGCACCCCAGGCCCTGCTCCTCGATCACCGCGACTTTATGCAAGCGCTGGCCGGGTGCCAGCTTCTGGTTGAAGCGTTCGAGTATCCACTCATTGATGACCGCATATTTGAAGCGACCTGCCACCAGCTTGTGCAGCACCTGTTCTTCGCTGCGGGCGTCGTCACGCATGAGTTGGCCGCTGGCAAACAGCGGGTCGAGGGTGGTGTAGCGGTAGCTCAGCACTGTGCCGATCAACTGCGGGGCCAGTTTGTCCAGTTGCACCGTCTGCGCGGGTACATGGGCGCTGACCAGCAGGTTGCGCTGCACAAACAGCGGAACGCTCCAGAGGTAGTCGCCGGGCATATCGTCGACCCAAGCCTGGGCGACATAACAGCGCACATCTATCTCGCCATGCTCCATGGCGGGGGCGATGCGCGCCCGCGCCAGTACGTGGAACTGCGCCGGCTGCCCGACCTGGGTGGCCAGGCTCGACATCAGGTCATACAAAATACCCTGCGTGGGACGGCCATCCTCCAGTTGCACCATGGGCATCGCCCAACTGTCGGAAACCGAGAAGCGCAGCGGTGCAGGCGCTGCAAGGCTGGCCGTGGCAATCATCCATAAAATGCCCAGGACTGCGCGCATATGCTCTCCGGGTTCAGGCCTTTATGGGGCCAGTCACAAGAGCTTAGTCAGATTAGGCAAGCGTGCCGGATGCAATTTCCCCCTTGCTCCGCTAGCATTACCGGCTTCTGTTTCCCAGTTGCGACGGTTTTCGATGAGTTATCAGGTTCTTGCACGTAAATGGCGTCCGCGCTCGTTCCGCGAAATGGTCGGCCAGACCCATGTGCTCAAGGCTCTGATCAATGCCTTGGACAGCCAGCGGCTGCACCACGCCTACCTGTTCACCGGCACCCGTGGGGTGGGCAAGACCACCATCGCGCGCATCATCGCCAAATGCCTGAACTGTGAAACCGGTATCACTTCGACGCCCTGCGGCACCTGCTCGGTATGCCGGGAAATCGACGAAGGGCGTTTCGTCGACCTGATCGAGATCGACGCCGCGAGCCGCACCAAGGTCGAAGACACCCGCGAGCTGCTCGACAACGTGCAGTACGCGCCGAGCCGTGGCCGCTTCAAGGTCTACCTGATCGACGAAGTGCACATGCTGTCCAGCCACTCCTTCAACGCCTTGTTGAAAACCCTGGAAGAGCCGCCGCCCTACGTCAAATTCATCCTGGCCACTACCGATCCGCAGAAACTTCCTGCAACGATTCTGTCGCGGTGCCTGCAGTTCTCCCTGAAAAACATGACCCCCGAGCGGGTGGTCGAGCATTTGACCCACGTGCTGGGTGTCGAGAACGTGCCGTTCGAAGACGACGCACTGTGGCTGCTCGGCCGCGCCGCCGATGGCTCGATGCGGGATGCCATGAGCCTCACCGACCAGGCCATTGCCTTTGGTGAAGGCAAGGTCATGGCCGCCGATGTGCGCGCCATGCTCGGCACCCTCGACCATGGCCAGGTCTTCGACGTGCTGCACGCATTGATCGAAGGCGATGCCAAGGCGCTGCTCGAAGCCGTGCGTCATCTGTCGGAGCAAGGCCCGGACTGGAACGGCGTGCTTTCGGAAATCCTCAACGTGCTGCATCGCGTCGCCATCGCCCAGGCCCTGCCCGAGGGGGTCGACAACGGCCATGGCGACCGCGACCGCGTGCTGGCCCTGGCCCAGGCGTTGCCGGCCGAAGACGTGCAGTTCTACTACCAGATGGGCCTGATCGGCCGCCGGGACTTGCCCCTGGCACCGGACCCGCGTGGCGGCTTCGAGATGGTCCTGCTGCGCATGCTGGCCTTCCGGCCTGCTGATTCGACCGATGCGCCGAGACAGCCGCTAAAGCCAGTGGGGATCAGCCAGGCCACAGTTGATTCCGCCAAACCAGTGGCTGGCGCGGCGGTGGTTGCGCCAGTGGCTGCTGCGCCGATTCCCGCGCCAGCGCCTGAACCGGTGCCTGTGGCAGAGCCCGAGCCTGCACCCGTTGTCGAGCCGCAAGCTGTCGTCGACCTGCCGTGGAACGACCCGGTAGACGCCGAGGCCGAGGCCGAAGTGGAGCAGCAACCCGTCGTGGAGCCCGTGCTGGAAACCACCGGCGAGCAGCCCGAGCTGACGCCGATGCCTACGCCGACCCCGGACAGCGTTGTATTGGACGCTCCGGAGTGGGTGTCCGCGCCGGTGCCCGAGCCCACCGTCGCCCAGGTGGAGGCGTCCGTTCCCGGCATCGACCTCGACGACGAGCCGCCGCTGGACGAAGACTACATCGAGCCGGACATGGATTCGGCCTACAGCTACCTGGACGATCTGGCCAGCGAACACACCGCCGAGCCGGCCCCCGAGCCCGAGGCTGAACCGGCTGCGGCGCCGGCCACCGGCCTGGCCTTGCAATGGCTGGAATTGTTCCCGAAACTGCCGATCTCTGGCATGACCGGCAGCATCGCCGCCAACTGCACATTGATCTCCATCGAAGGCGACCACTGGCTGTTGCACCTGGACCCGGCCCACAGCGCCCTGTTCAACGCCACCCAGCAACGTCGCCTGAATGACGCACTGAACCAGTACCATGAGCGCACGCTGACCATCGCCATCGAGCTGATCAAGCCCGAGCAGGAAACCCCGGCCCAGGCCGCGACCCGTCGGCGAATCAACCGCCAGCGTGAGGCCGAGGACTCGATCCACGGCGATCCGCTCATCCAGCAAATGATGCAACAGTTCGGGGCGGTCGTCCGTCACGATACTATTGAACCTGTCGAAGCCCCGGTGCCCCAAGCGTCATGAAACCGGGCTACTAATTGATCCACGTACTTTTGAGGTGATTCCCATGATGAAAGGTGGCATGGCCGGCCTGATGAAGCAGGCGCAGCAGATGCAGGAAAAAATGGCCAAGATGCAGGAAGAACTGGCCAACGCCGAAGTCACCGGTAAAGCCGGTGGCGATATGGTCAGCGTGGTGATGACCGGTCGTCACGACATCAAGCGCGTGAGCATCGACCCGAGCGTATTGCCAGGTGTCGGCGAAGACGACCTGGAAATGCTCGAAGCGCTGTTCGCCGCGGCCGTCAACGACGCCGTGCGCAAGATCGAAGCCAACAGCCAGGAAAAAATGGGCGGTGTGACCGCTGGCATGCAACTGCCACCGGGCATGAAGCTGCCGTTCTGATCGGCGATCGTTGGCTAGACTCCAATGCCAGGCCTTGTGCCTGGCATTTTTGTTTGTGTCGATCCGATCGAACCCAGGCACCCCCAATACGGTCTGCACCCTATACCGATGGATTCGCGAAAGGAGCCCCAGATGCCACAACAACCCATTCTGAACCAGCGCATTGTGCTGGTCTCACGCCCCGTGGGCGCGCCGACCCCGGAAAACTTCCGCATGGAGCGCGTGGCCTTGCCGGAGCTGGCAGACGGCCAAGTCTTGCTGAAGACGCTGTACCTGTCCCTCGACCCCTACATGCGCGGACGTATGAGCGACGCGCCGTCCTACGCCGCGCCGGTGGAAATCGACGAAGTGATGACCGGTGGTGCTGTCAGCCGTATCGAACAGTCGCGCAACCCGAAATTCGAGGTGGGTGATCTGGTGGTCGGTGCCACGGGCTGGCAGAGCCATGGCATTTCCGACGGGCGCAATCTGATCCCGGTGCCCAATGGGCTTCCCAGCCCGTCCATGGCCTTGGGGGTCCTCGGCATGCCGGGCATGACCGCGTACATGGGCCTGATGGACATCGGCCAGCCCAAGGCCGGCGAAACCCTGGTGGTGGCGGCCGCGTCCGGTGCGGTGGGTTCGGTGGTGGGGCAGGTGGCCAAGCTCAAGGGCTTGCGTGTGGTCGGGATTGCCGGTGGCGCCGACAAATGCCGTTATGTGGTGGATGAGCTGGGTTTTGATGCGTGCATCGACCACAAAAGCGAGGCGTTCGCCGATGAACTGGCGCAAGCCTGCTTCAAAGGCGTGGACATTTACTTCGAAAACGTCGGCGGCAAAGTCTTCGATGCGGTGCTGCCGCTGCTCAACCCCAAGGCACGCATCCCGCTGTGCGGGTTGATCGCCGGCTACAACGCCCATCAGCCGCCCACGGGCCCTGACCGCTTGCCTGCGCTGCAACGCACCTTGCTGACCAAACGCGTGCGTATCCAGGGCTTTATCGTGTTTGACGACTACGGCGACCGCCAGCCCGAATTCCTCAGCGCGATGGCGCCGTGGGTGCGTGATGGCAAAATCAAGTTCCGCGAAGACGTAGTCGACGGCCTGGAGCATGCGCCTGAAGCTTTTATCGGTCTGCTCGAAGGACGCAACTTCGGCAAGTTGGTGGTGCGCGTCGCACAGGATTGAGCATTTGACGCTAATCCGGGGCGCGGGTATAAACCGCGTCTCGTCGTTTTGTCGGACCCTTCGCCCATGAGCTTCAGCCCCCTGATTCGCCAACTGATCGACGCCCTGCGCACCTTGCCCGGCGTCGGCCAGAAAACCGCCCAGCGCATGGCGCTGCAACTGCTGGAGCGTGATCGCAGCGGCGGCACCCGGTTGGCCCAGGCCCTGAGCCAGGCCATGACCGGCGTAGGCCACTGCCGCCTGTGCCGCACCCTCACCGAAGAAGACCTCTGCCCGCAATGCGCCGACCCGCGCCGCGACGACACGCTGCTGTGCGTGGTGGAAGGGCCGATGGATGTGTACGCGGTGGAGCAGACCGGCTATCGCGGGCGCTACTTTGTGCTCAAGGGCCACCTGTCGCCGCTGGACGGCCTTGGGCCGGAAGCGATCGGCATTCCGCAACTGGTGGCGCGCATTGAAGAGCAGGGCACCTTTACCGAGGTGATCCTGGCCACCAACCCGACAGTGGAAGGTGAGGCGACGGCGCATTACATCGCGCAACTGCTGACCAACAAAGGCCTGATCACCTCGCGCATCGCCCATGGCGTGCCGCTGGGTGGGGAGTTGGAGTTGGTGGACGGCGGCACGCTGGCGCACTCCTTTGCAGGTCGCAAGCCGATCGCGCTCTAAGCCACATTGCAAAACTAAATGTGGGAGCGGGCTTGCTCGCGAATACAGTGTGTCAGTCGCCAGATTTATTGACTGATTCACCGCGTTCGCGAGCAAGCCCGCTCCCACACAGAGCTGCTCCCACATTGGTTTTGTGTTGAGGGTGAGGTTTGCGCCCGGCTTGCTAACCAAGCAAGCGCTTGGTAATTTCCCTCCACCTCACCGTGGAGCTTGCCGATGTCTGCCTATCAGGACTACTTCGACCCCAGCCACCAGTTGATCCGCGACAGCGTGCGCCGTTTCGTCGAGCGCGAGATGTTGCCGGGCATCGAGCAGTGGGAGGAGGCCGAGAGCTTTCCCCGTGAGCTGTACCTCAAGGCCGGTGCGGCGGGGATCCTGGGGATTGGCTACCCGGAAGACCTCGGCGGCAGTCATGCCGGTGATCTGTTTGCCAAGGTCGCGGCCAGTGAGGAATTGATGCGCTGTGGCTCTGCCGGAGTCGTGGCCGGGCTCGGTTCGTTGGATATCGGCTTGCCGCCGGTGGTCAAATGGGCGCGGCCCGAAGTGCGCGAGCGTGTGGCGCCGCAAGTGCTGTCGGGCGACAAAATCATCGCCCTGGCCGTCACCGAACCGGGCGGCGGCTCCGACGTGGCCAACCTGCAAACCCGCGCCATCCGCGAGGGCGATTGCTACCGGGTCAGCGGCAGCAAGACCTTTATCACCAGCGGCGTGCGCGCCGACTTCTACACGGTCGCCGTGCGCACCGGCGGGCCGGGCTTTGGCGGCATCAGCCTGCTGCTCATCGAAAAACACACCCCGGGTTTCACCGTCGGCCAGCCCCTGAAGAAAATGGGCTGGTGGGCGTCGGACACTGCCGAATTGTTCTTCGACGATTGTCATGTGCCCGTAGGCAATCTGATCGGCGCCGAGAACATGGGGTTTGCCTGCATCATGGGCAACTTCCAGAGTGAACGCCTGGCCCTGGCCTTGATGGCCAACATGACCGCGCAGCTGGCCCTGGAGGAAAGCCTCAACTGGGCGACCCAGCGCGAGGCGTTTGGCAAGCCCATCGGCAAGTTCCAGGTGCTCAAGCATCGCCTGGCGGAAATGGCCACGGCGGTGGAAGTCTCACGGGAGTTCACCTATCGCCAGGCGGCGAAGATGGCCGCGGGCAAGAGTGTGATCAAGGAGATATCCATGGCCAAGAACCTGGCGACCGACACGGCGGACCGGGTCACTTATGACGCGGTGCAGATTCTGGGCGGTCAGGGCTATATGCGCGGCAGCCTGGTGGAGCGGCTGTATCGGGACAATCGCATCTTGTCGATTGGTGGGGGGACGCGGGAGGTGATGAACGAAATCATCAGCAAGCAGATGGGGCTTTAAGTGGTGTGTTGTTTTTTAGGGCCTCATCGCAGGCAAGCCAGCTCCCACATTTGACGGTGTTCACACATCAAAATGTGGGAGCGGGCTTGCCCGCGATGGCGTCAGCCCCGGCAACCCTTACCTTTCAGTCAGGGCAAACTGCGTCAAACAAAACGTCGGAATCCCCATATCTTCCAAACGCTGCGAGCCACCCAACTCCGGCAAATCGATAATCGCCGCCGCCTCAAAGATCTTCGCGCCCATGCGCCGCACTAGGTTGGCCGCTGCGATCAGCGTACCGCCAGTGGCGATCAGGTCATCGAACATCAGCACCGAGTCGCCTTCGCACAGGCTATCGGCATGCACTTCCAGGAACGCTTCGCCGTATTCGGTCTGGTAACCCTCGGCCAGCACGTCCGCCGGCAATTTGCCTTGCTTGCGGAACAGGATCAGCGGTTTGTTCAGTTGGTAGGCGATGATCGAGCCAATCAGGAAGCCGCGGGCATCCATGGCGCCGATGTGGCTGAAGTCGGCTTCAACGTAGCGGTGGGCAAAGCTGTCGGCCACCAGGCGCAGGGCGCGGGGCGATTGGAACAGGGGCGTGATGTCACGAAAGATCACCCCAGGCTTGGGGAAGTCGATGACAGGGCGGATCAGGGATTTGATGTCGAACGAATCGAAGGTCATCGTCGAAGAGTCCTGGGGCTGGAAACGGACTCGAAGTATACCTGCGGCCTCGCCGATTGGCGCGGCCACAGGTGTCTGGATCAGCCTTTCGCTTAACCTTCGAGCGAACCGCCGGCCAGTGCGCACAGTTGGATCGGGTCGAGAATGTGCACTTCCTTGCCCTCGGCCGCGATCAGTTCGTTCTGCTGGAAGCGGGTGAACACGCGGGACACGGTTTCCACCGCGAGGCCCAGGTAGTTGCCGATTTCGTTGCGCGACATGCTCAAGCGGAACTGGTTGGCCGAAAAACCACGGGCACGGAAGCGCGCGGACAAGTTGACCAGGAAGGTGGCGATGCGCTCGTCGGCGGTTTTCTTCGACAACAGCAGCATCATTTGCTGGTCGTCACGAATCTCACGGCTCATTACACGCATCAACTGACGGCGCAGTTGCGGCAGTTGCAGGGCCAGTTCGTCCAGGCGTTCGAAGGGGATTTCGCACACCGACGTCGTCTCCAGCGCCTGGGCCGAGACCGGGTGAATCTCGGTGTCCATGCCCGACAGCCCCACCAACTCGCTCGGCAGGTGGAAACCGGTGATCTGCTCTTCGCCGCTGTCGCTCAGGCTGAACGTCTTCAAGGCACCCGAACGTACTGCATAAACGGAATCGAACCCGTCGCCCTGGCGAAACAGGAACTCGCCTTTTTTCAGCGGGCGGCCACGTTTTACGATGTCGTCCAACGCATCCATGTCTTCCAAATTCAGCGAAAGTGGCAAGCAGAGGGGGGCCAGGCTGCAATCCTTGCAATGAGCCTGGCTGTGAGCGCGCAGTTTTACTGGCTCGGACATTTATTAAATCCTTGTGGGGAAACACACATAAGACGTAAGGGTAACGCACTGGGGGGCAAGGAGGCCAGCCTGTACAAAAAACCGGCAAAGGTATAAAGCTTTTTGTATCGAGGCCGATACAAGGACGTGTTTTTACGAGCAGGAGCTCAGCCCATGATTGTTTTCGCGGTCAATAACCCCCAGCTCCGCGTGCCGACGGTGCCGGACGCGCAGCCGACCGCTGCGGTCGAGGATAAGGACACCGCCGCGTTGCCAGCGGCCGAAGGCGTCAAGGTGACGATTTCCTCGGATGCATTCAAGGCGGCTGCGGCAAAAAGCCCCGATTCGGACATCGACGACAGCGGCCTGGACGATAACGTCAAACAGATCCTGAAGATGATCCGCCAGATCAAGCAGCAGCTCGAGGAAAAGATGGCCGAGCTGCAAGCCATCGCCATGGACCAAAGCCTGACGGCAGAGGAACGGCAGATGAAGACCGCCAACCTGCAAACCGCCATCAGCTCCTTGCAGGCCGGGCTCGTCACCGCCCAGGTGTCCCTGGCCAAGGCAATGAAAGGCATGAGCTCGGAAGACGTCGGAAAAGTCCTCGCGTTGTCGAGTTGATCAGATCACCCGGGAGAACCGCTGCCGGTTCTGGTGCTCCAGGTACGCATCGAACACCATGCACACCGACCGCACCAGCAACCGCCCGGCTGGCAACACCCGGATGCCCTGGGCGTCGAGTTCGATCAGGCCGTCTGCCGCCATGGCTTCGAGTTGCGGCCAGATCTCGTCGAAATAGCCGCGAAAATCGATATTGAAGGCCTGTTCGACCTTGTCGAATGCCAGGCTGAAATTGCAGATCAACTGCTGGATCACTTCCCGCCGCAAACGATCGTCCGTGGTGCACACCAAGCCACGGCTGGTGGCCAGTTGCGCGCCGGCCAGGGTGTTCTGGTAGGCGTTGAGGTCGCTGCTGTTCTGGCAATACAGGTCGCCGATCTGGCTGATGGCCGACACGCCCAGGCCGATCAGGTCGCAATGGCCGTGGGTGGTGTAGCCCTGGAAGTTGCGTTGCAGGGTGCCTTCTTCCTGGGCGATGGCCAATTCGTCATCCGGCAGGGCGAAGTGGTCCATGCCGATGTAGCGATAGCCGGCCTGGGTCAGTTGCTCGATGGTGGTTTGCAGCATCAGCAGTTTTTCCGCCGGGGAGGGCAGGTCGTCGGTGTTGATCCGCCGCTGCGGCATGAAGCGTTCCGGCAAGTGGGCGTAGTTGAACACCGACAGGCGATCGGGTTGCAGCTTGATCACTTCTTCCACGGTACGCGCGAAGTTGATCGGCGTTTGCTTGGGCAGGCCGTAGATCAGGTCGATATTGATCGAGCGAAATTGCAGGGTGCGCGCGGCATCGATGACTGCGCGGGTTTCTTCCAGGCTTTGCAGGCGATTGACCGCGCGCTGCACCTCGGGGTCGAGGTCTTGCAGGCCGATGCTCACACGGTTGAAGCCCAGCTCACGCAGCAGGCCCATGGTGGCCCAGTCGGCTTCGCGTGGGTCGATCTCGATGCCGTAGTCGCCGGAATCGTCGTCGAGCAAATTGAAGTGGCGGCGCAGGCTGGCCATGACCTGGCGCAGTTCATCGTGGCTGAGAAACGTCGGGGTGCCGCCGCCGAAGTGCAGTTGCTCCACTGGCTGTTTCGGGTCGAGATGGCAGGCCATCAACTGGATCTCTTGCTCCAGACGCTGCAAGTAGCCTTGGGCGCGCCCGCGATCCTTGGTGATGACCTTGTTGCAGGCGCAGTAGTAGCAAATGTTCGCGCAGAATGGCACGTGCACGTACAGCGACAGCGGTCGCGCGGCCTTGCGGCTGTCGCGCAGGGCGTGGAGCAGGTCGAAGGTGCCGACCTGGCTGTCGAATTGTACGGCGGTGGGGTAGGACGTGTAGCGCGGCCCCGCCAAGTCGTAGCGATGAATCAGATCAGTGTCCCAACGAATGGCGTCGAGCATGCGGGCGTTCCCCCGGATAGGCTAATGGGCCGAGTCTAGGGGCGTTGCGGGGAGGGCACCTTGATTTGCATCAACAGGCAGCGGCGCTATGCCACAGAGCGATTCAGTGGCCCATCAACAGGTGCTGATGCGGGCCGGGCAGCGTCCAGATCCCGAAGAGCATGACCAGCACGCCACCCGCCATGCGCACGCTGCGCTTGCGCAATAACGCGGTCACCCGCTCCGCCGCGAGCCCGGTGGCCAGCAGCACCGGCCAGGTGCCCAGGCCAAACGCGAGCATCAGCACTGCGCTGTCGAGCGCATTGCCCTGGCTCGCCGCCCACAGCAAGGTGCTGTAGACCAACCCGCACGGCAACCAGCCCCACAGCGCGCCCAACAGCAACGCACGTGGCAGGCTGGACACCGGCAGCAAACGGTTGGCAATCGGCTGGATATGCCGCCACAGGCCGCGCCCGAGGCTCTCGATGCGGGTCAGGCCGCCCCACCAACCGGCCAGGTACAGACCCATGCAGATCAGCAGCAGCCCGGCGAGCACGCGCATGAACATTGCCGCCGGGCTGTTGGCCACGGCCCAGCCCGCCAGGCCGATCAACAAACCGGCGGTGGCATAGCTGAGGATGCGCCCCAGGTTGTACGCCAGCAGCAGGCGAAACCGGCGGCTGCGTTGTTCCTTGGGGATCGCCAGGGTCAACGCGCCCATCAGCCCGCCGCACATGCCCAGGCAATGGCCGCCGCCCAGCAGGCCGAGGATCAGCGCGGAGACCAGCAATGGCGCCAGTTCAAGCATGGGGCGGGTCTTTCGGTGGTTGTTCGGGGTGGTTGGCTTCGTCGACGGCGGCCAGGTGGTTGGGGTCCTGATCGTCGAACAGTACGCTGTGGGCCGGGCCGTCGAGGTCGTCGTACTGGCCGCTGTCCACCGCCCAGAAGAAGATGTAGATGGCCACGCCTACCAACAGCAGCGCCGCCGGAATCATCACGTAGAGAGCTGGCATGTGTACTCCATGTTCGCGCGGCTCACGCCGGCAGCGGACGGGTGACTAAAGGGGCGTTGGCGGCCGGCGCGCTCGGTTGACGAGTCAGGCGCAGGGCGTTGAGCACCACGGTCAATGAACTGAGGGACATGCCGACCGCTGCCCAAATCGGTGTGATCCAACCCAGGGCGGCAAACGGCAGCATAAGGCCATTGTACAAGCCCGCCCACAACAGGTTTTCAATGATGACCCGACGGGTGCGCCGCGCCAAGCTAAAGGCGTGCACCAGCGCGTCCAGGCGGTTGGACAGCAACACTGCATCGGCGCTGGTTTTCGCCAGGTCGGTGGCTGAACCCATGGCCACGCTGATGTCGGCGGCGGCGAGCACGGGTACATCGTTGACTCCGTCGCCGAGCATCAGCACCTTGCGGCCCTGCTGGTGCAACTGTTGCAGCATGTGCAGCTTGTCGTCGGGGCGCAGGCCGCCGTGGGCTTCGTCGATACCCAGCTCGGCGGCGACGCTGGCGACCATCGGCGAGCTGTCCCCCGACAGCAGCAGCGTACGCCAGCCGCGGGCCTTGCACGCCGCCAAAAGCGCCGGGGCGTCGCTGCGCAAACGGTCATCGAGGACGAACCAGGCGAGGGCACCCTGGGTGTCGCCCAACAGCAGCCATTGGCCGGCTTCATCGGGGGGCGTCGGGATTGCACAGCCGCTCAGTGCACACACAAAGGCCGGCTGGCCGATGCGCAACTGGCGCTCGCCTACGTGGCCTTCCAGGCCAAGGCCGGGGGAGCTGAGCACTTCGTCGGCGGCCAGCGGTGCGCGGCCAAAGGCGCGGGCGATAGGGTGTTCGGAGCGGTTTTCGAGGGCGGCGGCGAGGCTCAGGCAGTCGTCGCTGTTCAGTGCGCTCAACGGGCGGATCGCGCGCAGTGCCAGGCGCCCTTCGGTGAGGGTGCCGGTCTTGTCGAAAATCACCGTGTCGATCTGGTTCAGGCCTTCCAACACATGGCCGCGGGTCAGCAGCAGCCCGAGTTTGTGCAGGGTGCCGGTGGCGGCGGTAAGGGCGGTCGGCGTGGCCAGCGACAAGGCGCACGGGCAGGTGGCGACCAGCATCGCCAGCACGATCCAGAACGCCCGCGACGAATCCAGTTGCCACCACACCAGGCCGATCACGCCAGCGGCAATCAGCGAGCACAGCAGGAACCACTGCGCGGCGCGGTCGGCGATTTCGGCCAGGCGCGGCTTCTCGGCCTGGGCCCGTTCCAGCAGGCGCACGATGGCGGACAGGCGGGTGTCGTGGCCCAGGGCGCGCACTTCGACGCTCAGCGCGCCTTCGACATTCAGCGTACCGGCGGTGACCGCATCGCCGACCTGGCGTGGTTGTGGCAGGTATTCGCCGGTGAGCAGGGACTCGTCGATGCTCGATTGACCGTCGAGGATCACCCCATCCGCCGGCAACACCGCGCCGGGATGCACCAGCACGCGGTCACCCACGGCCAATTCACGCAGCAGGATGCGTTCGCTCTGGCCATCGGTCTTGAGGCGCAGGCACGAGGCGGGCAACAGGTTGACCAACTGCGCGGTGGCCGCCGCCGTGCGTTCCCGCGCGCGCCGCTCCAGGTAACGGCCGGCCAGCAGGAACAGGGCAAACATGCCCACGGCATCGAAGTAGAGCTCGCCGACGCCGGTGATCGCGGTCCAGATCCCCGCCAGATAGGCCCCGCCAATT
The DNA here is from genome assembly GCF_030687535.1 of Pseudomonas sp. FP2335. Classification (NCBI taxonomy): domain Bacteria; kingdom Pseudomonadati; phylum Pseudomonadota; class Gammaproteobacteria; order Pseudomonadales; family Pseudomonadaceae; genus Pseudomonas; species Pseudomonas sp. FP2335. The sequence continues at coordinate 4,419,468 of NZ_CP117437.1, read as the reverse complement.
GCCAGGGACACCGACACATCCATGGTCAGGTGGCGGGTGCGCAAGTCGCGCAGGGCGCCCTTGAAGAATGGCGCGCAGCTGTAGAACACGATGGGGGTTGTCAGAAACATCGCCACCCAGCGCAGGATAACGTGCAGCTCCGCGCTCAGGTCGATATTGAATTCCGGCCAGGTGGCCATGGTTGCCATCATCGCCTGGAACCACAGCAATCCGGCGACGCCGAGCTGGCGCAGGGCCAGGCGGTTTTCGTTGGCCAGTTGCTCGGCGGCACGGTCGGCCTGATAGGGGTGGGCGGCGTAACCGATATGGCGCAACTCGCTGAGCAATTGGCTCAACGGCAATTGCCCATCGGCCCAGCGCACGTGCAGGCGATGGTTGGACAGGTTCAGGCGCGCCTCGGCCACGGCGGGCAGGTTGCGCAGGTGTTTTTCGATCAGCCAGCCGCAGGCGGCGCAGCTGATGCCTTCCATCAACAGGGTGGTTTCGGCGAGCTCGCCACTGTGGTGGACGAAGGGTTTTTGCACGTCGGCGCGGTCATACAGCGCCAGTTCGTCCACCAGTTGCACCGGCAGCGCCTCGGGGTTGGCCGAGGCTTCGCTGCGGTGCTGGTAGTAGCTTTCCAGGCCGCCGGCGACGATGGCTTCGGCCACCGCCTGGCAACCCGGGCAGCAGAGTTCGCGGCGTTCGCCGAGGATTTCGGCGGTGAACCGGCTGCCGGAGGGGACGGGCAGGGCGCAGTGGTAGCAAGGGGTGGTCATGGTTTGGAATCTGTAGTGGCTGGGAGGGCCGCATCGCGGGCAAGCCCGCGCCCACAGGTAGATCGCGGTCCCCTGTGGGAGCGGGCTTGCCCGCGATGCGCGAAGCGCCGGTTGTTACTTTTTCAGGTCTTCGGCACCTTGCAGCGGTTCATCCCCCAACAGCAAATCCTTGTCGTGGCTGACCTGCTCCTCTTCGAACATGCGCCAGGTGCGGTCGCCTTCCACCCCAAGCAGTTCGACGAAACGGCGGCCTTCGACCTTGTCGGTGACCTGGCCGATATAGCGGCCGGGTTCGCTGGCGCTGCGGGCCAGGTTGATCTTGCGGTCCTTCTCCGGTTGGGTCGGGGAAATCAGGTTGAGTTCCAGGTTGGCCGGGTTGCTGTTGCCGGTCAGGTGCACGTCGACTTCGCCGGTCAGCTCATCCAGGTGCACCTTGGCGCGCATTTGCAGGGTCTGGGCCAGCAGTTCGCGGTCGAGGGAACGGTTGATGCCTTTGCCTGCCTCGTAGTAGTTGTCGTTGACCAGGTTATCCGGGTTGTTCACCGCGATGGTTACCATGGACAAGGTCAAAGTCACCGAGCAGGCCAGGATGGCAATGATGATCCAGGGCCAGAGGTGCTTGTACCAAGGGCTTGTGGCAGTCGCTACGGGCATTGTTCTGCTCTCTATTTAACTTAACGGACTTGTGGGCCAATGAATCGGCTCTTGGCTTCAATACGCACGTCGGGGTCGTCGGCATCGGTGAGGATGAATTTGACCTCGTTGGTGCTGGACGGCAATTGCTCCGGCGCACTCGACAGCTCTACCGGCATGCTGATGATGTCGCCCGCAGCCACCTTGATCTCGCGGCGGCCTTGCAGCTTCAGGTCCGGCAGGCCGGCGGCGTCGAGCACGTAGGTGTGGTCGCGCTGGTCCTTGTTCATGATCTTCAGGCTGTAGACGTTTTCGATGCGGCCTTCGGCGTTTTCGCGGTACAGCACACGGTCCTTGCTCACGTCGAAACCGACCAGCGAACGCATGAAGAAGGCGGCGACCAGCAGGCCGATCATTGCCAGCAATACCAGCGCGTAGCCGATCAGGCGGGGGCGCAGTTTGTGGGTCTTCTGCCCGGACAGATTGTGCTCGGTGGTGTAGCTGATCAGGCCGCGCGGGTAGTCCATCTTGTCCATGATGTTGTCGCAGGCGTCGATGCACGCCGCGCAACCGATGCATTCGATCTGCAAGCCGTCGCGGATGTCGATCCCGGTCGGGCACACCTGCACGCACATCGTGCAATCGATGCAATCGCCCAGGCCCTGGGCCTTGTAGTCGCTGCCTTTTTTACGTGGGCCGCGTAGTTCGCCACGGCGCGGGTCGTAGGAAACGATCAGGGTGTCTTTATCGAACATCACGCTCTGGAAGCGCGCGTACGGACACATGTAGATGCACACCTGCTCGCGCAGCCAGCCGGCGTTGCCGTAGGTGGCGAGGGTGAAAAAGCCAACCCAGAAATACGACCAGCCATCGGCCTGGCCGGTGAAGAAGTCGATCACCAGCTCGCGGATCGGCGAGAAGTAGCCGACAAAGGTCATGCCGGTGACAAAGCCGATCAGCAGCCACAGCGTGTGCTTGCTGAATTTGCGCAGGAACTTGTTGGCGCCCATCGGTGCCTTGTCGAGCTTGATGCGCTGGTTGCGGTCGCCTTCGGTGACCTTTTCGCACCACATGAAAATCCACGTCCACACGCTTTGCGGGCAGGTATACCCGCACCACACGCGCCCGGCGTAGACGGTGATAAAGAACAGGCCAAAGGCCGCAACGATCAGAATGCCCGAAAGCAGGATGAAGTCCTGGGGCCAGAAGGTGGCGCCAAAAATAAAGAATTTACGTTCCGGCAGGTTCCACCACACAGCCTGGTGGCCACCCCAGTTCAGCCACACGGTGCCGAAGTAGAGCAGGAACAATCCGGCGCCGCCGAGCATGCGCAGATTGCGGAACAGGCCAGTGAAGGCGCGGGTGTAGATTTTCTCTCGCGAGGCGTAGAGATCGACGGTTTTGGCAGGGGGGGTAACGTCATGTACCGGTATCTGGTCGCTCATCATTGCATCCCACGGCGGTGGAGATTTGCCTCGGTCAGTACGTGCCGGCCGGGGTCAAATTAAGGGTGTTGCAGTGGCCTAATGATACGCCCCCGATGGTGCGCAAAGGGTGCGACCTTTGGTCGCGTTGGGGGAAATCAATTGATGGTGTACGTGATCTGGATCAATTGACTTGGCAAGTATGGTCGGTTTTGGCGGGCTCGGCCTTCAAAAACCAGCGATCTGATGTGATGAAGCTGATGTGGGAGCGGGCTTGCCCGCGAATGCGGTGTACCAGTCGACACCTCTGTGCCTGGACTATCGCATTCGCGGGCAAGCCCGCTCCCACACCGGTTTTTCAGGGTTTTCAAAGGTGGTGAGCGGCGTTACTGCTCCTCAGCCTTCTTGTCGCCATGGGACAGGCTGTAAACATACGCCGCCAGCAAGTGCACCTTGTCGTTGCCTTGCAGTTGTTCCTGCGCAGGCATCTGGCCCTGACGGCCGTAACGGATGGTCTGTTGCAGTTGGGCGAAGCTCGAACCGTAGATGAACGCGCCAGGGTGAGTCAGGTCCGGCGCGCCCATGGCTGGGGTGCCTTTACCGGCCGGGCCGTGGCAGGCGACGCAGTTGGTGGCGAAGAGTTTCTCGCCGTTGGCCACGTCGGCCTTGGCGCCTTCCGGCAGTTTGCGGCCATCGAGGTTGGTCAGTACAAAACCGGCCACGTCGGCCACGCCTTGCTCGCCAATCACTTCGGCCCAGGCCGGCATGATCGCGTGGCGGCCTTTCATGATGGTTTCCTTGATCGTTGCCGGCTCGCCGCCCCAGCGCCAGTCGGCGTCGGTCAGGTTGGGGAAGCCATAGGCGCCCTTGGCATCGGAACCGTGACACACCGAGCAGTTGGAGGCGAACAAGCGGCCACCCATCTTCAGGGCTTGCGGGTCCTTGGCCACTTCTTCAATCGGCATCGACGCGAATTTGGCGAAGATCGGCCCGAACTTGGCGTCCGACTTGGCCATTTCCTTTTCCCATTCATGCACGCCGGTCCAGCCGGCCTGGCCGTTGGCGAAGGGGGTTTGCTTGTCGTTGTCGAGGTAGGCGTAGCCCGGCAGCAGGCCTTTCCAGTTGCCCAGGCCGGGGTACAGCGCCAGGTAACCGAGGGCGAAGATGATGGTGCCGACGAACAGCATGAACCACCATTTCGGCAGTGGGTTGTCGTATTCCTCGATGCCGTCGAACGAGTGGCCGACGGTCTCGTCGGTTTGTTCGGCGCGCTGCCCCCTGCGGGTCGACAGCAACAGCCAGGTCAGGGCGAAGATGGTTCCCAGGCTGAGGACTGTGACGTACAGACTCCAGAACGTAGTCATTCTTTGTTACTCCTAGAAGCTTGCTCGACGTGCTTGATGGCTTCGGGATCATCCGCAAAGGGCAGCATGGTCGCGTCGTCAAACTCCGACTTGCGGCGGGGGCTGAACACCCACAGCGCCAGGCCGATAAAGGCCACCATCACCACGACGGTGCCCAGGCCTCGAATCATCCCGATATCCATGAAGGTCACCGTTTGCTTTTGATGATGGTGCCAAGGCCTTGCAGGTAGGCCACCAATGCGTCCATTTCGGTCTTGCCCTTCACGGCTGCGGCTGCACCGGCGATGTCTTCGTCGGTGTAGGGCACGCCCAGGGTGCGCAAGACTTCCATCTTCTTCGCGGTGTCCTTGCCGTCGAGCTTGTTTTCCACGAGGAACGGGTACGCCGGCATTTTCGATTCAGGCACCACGTTGCGCGGGTTGTACAAGTGCGCACGCTGCCAGTCATCGGAGTAACGCCCGCCGACACGCGCCAGGTCCGGCCCGGTGCGCTTGGAGCCCCACAGGAACGGGTGGTCCCACACGCTTTCGCCGGCGACCGAGTAGTGGCCATAGCGTTCGGTTTCGGCGCGGAACGGGCGGATCATCTGCGAGTGGCAGCCCACGCAACCGTTGGCGATATAGACGTCGCGGCCTTCCAGTTCAAGGGCGGTACGCGGCTTCATGCCTTCGACCGGCTTGTTGGTGACGTCCTGGAAAAACAGCGGAACGATCTGGGTCAGGCCGCCGATGCTCACGGCGATGACCATGAAGAAGGCCAGCAGGCCGATATTCTTCTCGACTACTTCGTGCTTCATCAGTGAGCTCCCACAACGGCGATCTTGGCGGCGGCTTCGGCTTGCGCCGGGTCGGAGGCACGCACGGTGCGCCAGACGTTGTAGGCCATGAGCAACATGCCGCAGGCAAAGAATGCACCGCCCAGGGCGCGCACGATGAACCCCGGATGGCTGGCTTGCAGCGCTTCGACGAAGGAGTAGGTGAGGGTGCCGTCATCGTTGATCGCACGCCACATCAGGCCTTGGGTGATGCCGTTGACCCACATCGAGGCGATGTAGAGCACGGTGCCGATAGTGGCAAGCCAGAAGTGCGCGTTGATCAGCCCGACGCTGTGCATCTGCGCACGGCCGAACAGTTTCGGGATCATGTGGTACAGCGCGCCGATGGAAATCATCGCCACCCAGCCGAGGGCACCGGCGTGCACGTGGCCGATGGTCCAGTCGGTGTAGTGGGACAGCGAGTTGACGGTCTTGATCGCCATCATCGGGCCTTCGAAGGTCGACATGCCGTAGAACGCCAGCGACACCACGAGGAAACGCAGGATCGGGTCGGTGCGCAATTTATGCCAGGCGCCCGACAGGGTCATCATGCCGTTGATCATGCCGCCCCAGCTGGGTGCCAGCAGGATGATCGACATCGCCATGCCCAGGGACTGCGCCCAATCCGGCAGCGCGGTGTAGTGCAAGTGGTGCGGACCGGCCCAGATGTACAGGGTGATCAGCGCCCAGAAGTGCACGATGGACAGGCGATACGAGTAAATAGGACGTTCGGCCTGTTTCGGCACGAAGTAGTACATCATCCCCAGGAAACCGGTGGTCAGGAAAAAACCGACCGCGTTGTGCCCGTACCACCACTGGATCATCGCGTCCGTCGCCCCGGCGTAGGCCGAGTAGGACTTGAACAGGCTGACCGGCAAGGAGGCATGGTTGACGATGTGCAGCATCGCCGTGACCAGGATGAAGGCGCCGTAGAACCAGTTGCCCACATAGATGTGCTTGGTCTTGCGCTTGACGATGGTGCCGAAGAACACCACGGCATACGTCACCCACACGATGGCGAGCAAGATCGCGATCGGCCATTCCAGCTCGGCGTATTCCTTGGTGGTGGTGTAGCCCAGTGGCAGGGTGACGATGGCGCCGAGGATCACGGCTTGCCAGCCCCAGAAGGTGAAGGCGGCGAGGCCATCGGAGATCAGTCGCGTCTGGCAGGTTCGCTGCACGACATAGTAGGAGGTGGCAAACAATGCACATCCACCGAAGGCGAAGATCACCAGGTTGGTGTGCAGCGGGCGCAGGCGACCGAAGGTCGTCCAGGGCAAGCCGAAGTTCAATTCCGGCCAGACCAGTTGCGAGGCGATGAAGACCCCGAGCCCCATGCCAAGGATCCCCCAGACCACCGTCATGATGGCGAACTGGCGGACTACCTTATAGTTATAAGCAGTCGGACTGATTGCTGTGCTCATTCTAAGGTTCCACGGTTTAGGTTTTTTTATAGGTAAAAATCGGCCGCAAGTATGTAGAAAGCGAGAGGCCAATGCAACGCAACGCTGACCTGGGTCAAGGCGTTCCACGCCAGATTCTGCGCCCTTTCCCTGTTTTGCGTAAGGACAAAATCGGAATTCAAAAGCTGATCAAGTGGACAGGAATTTTTTCGGCTCGCGACGGGAGTCGTCGCGTACGCCAGAACCGGTCCGCTGTGGGCAAGCGTAGACCCGAATGGCAGGAGGGGAAAGTTGTGCTTTGGAGGGGGTGTGACAAAAGGTCGCGAGGACGCGGCGAGTGAACGCCCGATTATTCGTCCCAGGGGTTGATCACCGTCACGCCACTGGATTTGAAGTCACTGACATTGCGCGTGACAACGGTGAGCCCATGTACCAGCGCGGTCGCCGCGATCAGTGCATCACTCTCGTTGACCTGGTCGGGTACGTGCAAGTGGGCACAACGCAGCGCGACGGCGGCGTCCACCGGCAGGATCCGCGCATCGAACGCCGGCATCACGTGGCGCTTGAGCCAGGTGCGCAACACCTTGCCCTGCGCCGGATCGCGCCGCTCCATGCGCAACACCCCGGTTTCCAGCTCCTTTAGCGTAATCGCAGAGATAAACATGCGGGGTGCGATGACGCTCCTGGCCCAGGCGACGACGTTCCCGTCAGCCTGGGGTTTACGCAGTTCGGAAATGACATTGGTGTCGAGTAGATACATCAAGAAAGGTCCACAGGGCGATGAGTGATCACGGCGCGTTCGGTTTCGAAGTCGATATCGGCGGCGTCCGGCATCACCAGCAAGTCAACGATGTCGGCATTCAGACCAGTCAATTTCTGGTAGTCCTCAATGCTTAGCAGCACATGGGCGGGTTTGCCGCGGTCGGTGATGAAAACCGGGCCTTGGCGCGTGGCTTTTTTGGCACCGCTTGTGTCTTGATTGAATTCGCGGCTGGAAATAGTGGTGATGGTCATGGGGTGACTTCCCTGGCTAGGGTGAATGTAGGTACGTTACTACTTTGCCAGTGCGAGCAGCAAGCCAGCCCCACAAAAAAGCCCCGTCCGGTTTACACCGGGCGGGGCTTCAAGGGTTTACGAAGTCTGCTTACTGCGCAGCCTTCTGCTCCCCATGGGACAAGCTGTAAACATACGCCGCCAACAAGTGCACCTTATCGTTGCCTTGCAGCACATCCTGCGCCGGCATCTGGCCTTGGCGGCCGTGACGGATGGTCTGCTGCAACTGTGCCAGGCTGGTGCCGTAGATGAAACCGGCAGGCTCGGTCAGGTTCGGCGCACCCATGGCTTCCATGCCGTGGCCTTGCGGGCCGTGGCAGGCCACGCAGGTGGTGTTGAACGCGGCTTGGCCGGCGGCCAGGTCGGCGGTGCTGTCGGCCGGCAATGGCAGTTTGGCCAGGTCGTGACGGACATAGGCGGCCACGTTTTTCACACCGTCTTCGCCGAGGATTTCACCCCAGGCCGGCATCGCCGCGTGGCGACCGTTGAGGATGGTGGTCTTGATCGCCTCGGCCGAACCGCCCCAGCGCCAGATGTTGTCCGCCAGGTTCGGGAAACCGTACGCGCCCTTGGCGTCCGAGCCGTGGCACACTGCGCAGTTGGAGGCAAACAGGCGGCCGCCCATTTTCAACGCTTGCGGGTCTTTGGCGACTTCTTCCACGGGCATGGCTGCGAATTTGGCGAAGATCGGCCCGAACTTGGCGTCGGCCTTGGCCATTTCCTTGTCCCATTCCTTGTTCTGGGTCCAGCCGTCCTCGTAGCCTGGCAATACGCCTTTCCAGTTGCCCAGGCCCGGGTAGAGGATCAGGTAGCCGACCGCAAACACCAGGGTGCCGGCGAACAACATGAACCACCACTGGGGCAGCGGGTTGTCGTATTCCTCGATCCCGTCGAAGGCGTGGCCCATGGTCTGGTCGACGCTGCCCTTGGTCTCGCCCTTGCGGGTGCCGATCAACAGCCAGGTCAGGCCGATCAGGCTACCCAGGGTCAGTACGCAGATCCATGTACTCCAAAATAGGGTCATGGCCGGGTGCTCCTTATTGCAGGCTCTTCTTGAGCGTCGGATGGAGAGGGTTCATCGGCGAACGGCAGCAGGCGCGCCTGCTCGAATTCCGCATTGCGCCGGTTGTTGAACACCCACAGCGACAGGCCGATAAAGGCGATGGCGACGACCAGCGTGCCAAGGCCGCGGATGGTGCCCGCATCGAATTCAAATCCCATGGCTCACCTCTTGCTCTTGATGGCAGTGCCGAGCACTTGCAGGTACGAAACCAGCGCGTCCATCTCGGTCTTGCCCTTGAGGCTGGCGACTGCGCCGCTGATGTCGTCGTCGGTGTACGGCACGCCGAGGGTGCGCATCACGCTCAACTTTTTCTCGGTGTGGCTGCTGTCGACCGGGGCTGTGACCAACCACGGGTAGGCCGGCATTTTCGACTCAGGCACCACGTTGCGCGGGTTGTACAAGTGCGCGCGATGCCAGTCGTCCGAGTAGCGCGCGCCGACACGTGCCAGGTCCGGCCCGGTACGCTTGGAGCCCCACAGGAACGGGTGGTCCCACACGCTTTCGCCAGCGACCGAGTAGTGGCCGTAGCGTTCGGTTTCGGCGCGGAACGGACGGATCATCTGCGAGTGGCACTGTACGCAGCCTTCACGGATGTAGATGTCACGGCCTTCCAGTTGCAGCGCGGTGTAGGGCTTCATGCCCTCCACCGGCTTGTTGGTGACGTCCTGGAAGAACAGCGGGACGATCTGGGTCAGGCCGCCGATACTCACGGCCAGCACCATCAGCAGCATCAGGATGCCGACGTTCTTTTCAATCGTTTCGTGTTTCATCACAGACTCCTCAGGCCAGCTGCGCAGTGGTGGCGGCTTCGACAGGCTGTGGCGAACGCACGGTGCGCCACGTGTTGTAAGCCATCAGCAACATGCCGGTGAGGAATACTGCACCGCCCACCAACCGCACGATGAAGCCTGGGTGGCTGGCCACCAGGGTTTCGACGAAGGAGTAGGTCAAGGTGCCGTCTTCGTTGACCGCACGCCACATCAGGCCCTGGGCGATGCCGTTGACCCACATCGAGGCGATGTAGAGCACGGTGCCGATGGTGGCCAGCCAGAAGTGCGCGTTGATCAGGCCGAGGCTGTACATCTGCTCGCGGCCGAAGATTTTCGGGATCATGTGGTACAGCGCGCCGATGGAGATCATCGCTACCCAGCCGAGGGCACCCGCGTGTACGTGGCCGATGGTCCAGTCGGTGTAGTGGGAGAGGGCGTTCACGGTCTTGATCGCCATCATCGGGCCTTCAAACGTCGACATGCCGTAGAACGCCAGCGATACCACCAGGAAGCGCAGGATCGGGTCGCTGCGCAGCTTATGCCAGGCGCCCGACAAGGTCATCATGCCGTTGATCATGCCGCCCCAGCTCGGAGCCAGCAGCACCAGCGACATCACCATGCCCAGGGACTGTGCCCAGTCCGGCAGCGCGGTGTAGTGCAAGTGGTGAGGACCGGCCCAGATGTACAGGGTGATCAGTGCCCAGAAGTGCACGATGGACAAGCGATAGGAATACACCGGACGCTCGGCCTGTTTCGGCACGAAGTAGTACATCATCCCCAGGAAACCGGCGGTGAGGAAGAAGCCTACCGCGTTGTGCCCGTACCACCACTGCACCATGGCATCCGTCGCACCACCGTAGAGGGAGTAGGACTTGGTCAGGCTGACCGGGATTTCCAGGTTGTTGACGATATGCAGGATCGCCACGGTGATGATGAACGCACCGAAGAACCAGTTACCGACATAGATATGCTTGGTGTTGCGCTTCATCACCGTGCCGAAGAACACGATGGCGTAGGCCACCCAGACGATGGTGATGAGAATGTCGATCGGCCATTCCAGCTCGGCGTATTCCTTGGAGCTGGTGTAGCCCAGCGGCAAGGTGATCGCGGCCAGCAGGATGACCAACTGCCAGCCCCAGAAGCAGAACGCGGCGATTTTCGGCGCGAACAGCTGGGTCTGGCAGGTGCGTTGCACCGAGTAGAAGGAGCTGGCGAACAGCGCGCAGCCACCGAACGCGAAGATCACCGCGTTGGTGTGCAGCGGGCGCAGGCGGCCGAAGCTGGTCCACGGCAGATCGAAGTTCAGAGCAGGCCAGACCAATTGGGCGGCGAGAAAAACCCCGAGCCCCATGCCGACGATGCCCCACACCACCGTCATAATGGCGAATTGGCGGACCACCTTGTAGTTATAGGCGGTACTTAAAGTAGTGTTCATGGTTCCCCATCCACGGTTCAACCCAAGCAAATGCAGCACTTGGGCTGGAGTTATAGGCAGACTAAATAGCGAGGCAAGCATGGGCAAAGAGCACAAGGCCAGTATTGACGGGGATCAATGGGCGCAGTGTGTGCGGGAACGCGGATGGCTGTGGGATGTCGCGTCGAACGTTGCAGGACATACGCCTATGACGTTGATCCTGGCCCACGGCGCCGGTGCGCCGATGGACTCATCCTTCATGGGTGACATGGCTGCACGCCTTGCCGGGCACGGTGTGAACGTGTTGCGCTTCGAGTTCCCCTACATGGCCCAGCGCCGTGTGGACGGCGGTAAACGCCCACCGAACCCGGCGCCGAAACTGCTGGACGCCTGGCGGGAGGTGTATGCCGAGGTGCGACGTCATGTCGCTGGGAAGCTGGCGGTGGGCGGCAAGTCCATGGGCGGGCGCATGGCCAGTCTGTTGGCGGATGAATTGGGCGCTGATGGGCTGGTGTGCCTGGGTTATCCGTTCTATGCGGTGGGCAAGCCGGAGAAACCTCGGGTCGAGCATCTGGCGGGGTTGAAGACGCCGACATTGATCGTGCAGGGCGAGCGCGATGCCCTGGGGAATCGGGCGGCGGTGGAAGGCTATGTGCTGTCGCCGAACATCGAGGTGATGTGGCTGGTGGCGGGGGATCATGACTTGAAGCCGTTGAAGGCTTCGGGGTTCAGTCATGAGCAGCATCTGGCCGCTGCGGCGCTGAAAGTGGCTGGGTTTCTCGGCGGCTGTTAGGGCCTCTTCGCGAGCAAGCCCGCTCCCACATTCGACCGCATTCCAAGGGATGTACACGGTTAAATGTGGGAGCGGGCTTGCTCGCGAAAGCGATTTACCGGTTGAAACGCTCCACCAGCGAATACTGGGTATTCGCCGTATGCGTCAGCTCTTCACTCAACTGCGCCGAATTCAACGCCTGCTCCGACGTCTGATCCGCCAACAGCGCGATCGTGCTGATATTGCGGCTGATCTCTTCCGCCACCGAGCTTTGCTCCTCGGTCGCCGCCGCGATCTGGGTGGTCATATCGGTGATATGCGCCACCGCCTCACTGATGCCCACCAACGCCTGATCCGCTTCCATTACCCGTGCCACGCCTTCTTCGGCCTGGCGATGCCCGGCGTCCATGGTCTGGACGGCGGCGGCGGCAGTCTGCTGCAACTTGGCGATCAAGGTATGGATCTGCCCGGTGGACTCGGCCGTACGCTGGGCCAGTTGGCGCACCTCGTCGGCGACCACCGCAAAACCACGGCCCATCTCACCGGCACGTGCCGCTTCGATGGCGGCGTTGAGCGCCAGCAGGTTGGTCTGGTCGGCGATGCCTTTGATCACGTCGACCACGCCGCCGATTTCATCGCTGTCCTTGGCCAGTTGGGTGACGGTCACGCCGGTCTCGCCAACGGCCACCGACAGGCGCTGAATCGCCTCGCGGGTTTCCCCGGCGATGTCGCGGCCACGACCGGTCAGGCGATTGGCCTCCTGGGTCGCATCGGCGGTGCGCTGCACGTGGCTGGCGACTTCCTGGGTGGTTGCCGCCATCTGGTTGACCGCGGTGGCCACCTGTTCGGTCTCCACGCGCTGGCGCTCCAGGCCGCTGGAGCTGTTGTGCGCCAGGGTGTTGGACTGCGCTGCCTGGTCGTTGAGGTGCTCGGCGGTGTCCTGCAAGCGTGTCAGGCACGTCTTCAGACGGGCTTCCTGGCTGAGGATCGACATCTCCAATCGCGCCTGTGCGCCACGGCTGTCGGTGTACATCTGCGCGATCAACGGGTCGGAGGTGGTCTGCTCGGCCAGGCGCAGCAAACGCTTGAGGCCACGCTGCTGCCAGCTCAAGCCCAGCAGGCCGAGCGGCACCGACAAGCCCGCCGCCAGGGCAAAGCCCCAGTGGGAGTTGAGCGACGCACCGATCATGAAGCTCAGTTGGCTGACCAGGATAAACGGCACCCAGTCCTGCAACACCGGCAGCCACTTGTCCCGCTGGGGAACGGCCGACTTGCCCTGGTTGATGCGTTGATAGAGCGCTTCGGCCCGGCGGATCTGCTCGGCGGTGGGCTTGATGCGCACCGATTCGTAGCCGACCACCTGGTTGCCGTCGAAGACTGGCGTCACGTAGGCGTTAACCCAGTAGTGATCCCCGGTCTTGCAGCGGTTCTTGACAATGCCCATCCATGGCAAGCCTTGTTTGAGCGTGGACCACATATGCGCGAACACAGCCGCCGGTACATCCGGGTGACGCACCAGGTTGTGCGGTGCGCGCAGCAGTTCGTCCCGGGTGAACCCACTGATTTCGACAAATGCGTCGTTGCAGTAGGTGATCACACCCTTGGCGTCTGTGGTGGAGATCAACCGTTGCTGAGCGGGGAAGGTACGTTCGCGCTGGGTAACGGGTTGGTTATTACGCATGATTGTTCAATCCGCAAGGCTTTCAATGGGTATCGGCACGGGCAGGGGTTTATTTAACTTATTTTTGCAACAATCAACCGGCCAGCATCGGGTACGTAAACAAACCGAAGTGAAGCAGGTTCAAGCCAAAGTGCGTCGCTACCGCTGCGCCCAACCCGCCAAAGCGATACGCCAGGCCATAACCGGCCCCGGCAATGCTGGCCAGCAGCACCCATTGCCAGCCCGCGCCCAGGTGCACCAGGCCGAACAACAGCGAGGCCAGCAGCAGTGCGAGGTTGTCGCCGTAGGGCAGCTGTTTGAAGCGCTGGCTCAAGCCGCCCTGGATGTAGCCACGGAACAGCGCTTCTTCGACCAGCGTGACCAGCAGCAGGTTGTTCAACACCCACAGCCACGCCTGCTCCGGCCATTTTGGCGCCCAGCTGATCATGCCCAGCAACGCCGCGCCACCCAGCGCGGCAACGGCCGTGAGGGTCAGGGCCAGTGCTGCGACGCAGATCGACAGGCGCAACGAACGACGCGCCACGATCCACGGGCAGGCCAGCAGCAGCCAGAAGCCGATCAGCGGTTTGTCTTGGTTCAGGTACATCGAGAAGGGCACTGCATCCGGGGTCAACCGCTGCGGGTCAATGCCGCGGCCGTTGTAGAAACCCGGCAACCAGTGCAGCGCCAGGCTCAAGGCCAGCACGATAAACAAGCCGTGGCCCAGGTAGCGTGCCCATGGCGTGCGTTGCTGGCGTACCGCGTAGCCGGCCAGCAACAACAGGGCCACCGACACCCCGGCCAGCACGCCCAATTGCCCGTAGATCAGGGCCAGGCCATAGCCAATGGAAAGAAGTGCCAGGTACAGCCAGGGCAATGTGAGCATGGGGAATCCTTGGAAAAATCTGGGCGGCATTATAGCGGCCGTCCTACATGTGCCAGATGAAAACTCCTCCCCCCTGCCTTCCCCGACAACCTGTAGTGAGCGGGCTTGCCCCGCGCTGGGTGGCGCAGCCGCCCTAAACCCAGGCACCTCGGTGTATCCGTAAGACGCAGGCGGTTGGATTTGGGGCGGCTGCGTCCCCTAGCGCGGGGCAAGCCCGCTCACTACAGGTTTGGTCGGCGTAGGACGAGCCATAGCGCTCCGGCAATCAACACTGCGCCATACACATGGGCCATCGACAACGGCTCGCCCAACAACAGCGCGCCCCACAACACCCCAAATGGCGGGATCAGAAAGGTCGTGGTCATCGACTTCACCGGCCCGATGGCCGTCAGCAAGCGGAAGTACAGGACGTAGGCCAGCGCCGTACACACCAGCCCCAACCCCAGCAACGACCCCCACACCGGCCAGCCACCCCAGCTCGCGGGCGGATGGTTGATGGCGCTGTAGGCAAACAGCGGCAGCAGAAACAGGGTGGCGCCGAGCATACTGCCCAGGGCCGACAGGCGACTGTCCAGCCCGCCGCGTTGATCCAGCCAGCGCCGTGCGAGGAACCCGGCAAAGCCATAACAGGTGGTGGCCACCAGGCAGGCCAGCGCGCCCATCAACAATTCCAGGTCAAACGCCACCGGCCCCGCGCGGGTCAGTACGCCGACGCCCAGCAGGCCCAGGCTGACCCCGGCGAGTTTCGACGGCGTCAGGCGTTCACTGAAAAACAACCCGCCGATCAATACGCCCATCAACGGCGTGGTGGCGTTGAAGATTGCCGAGTAACCCGCCGGCAGCACCTGGGCCGCCACAGAATACATGGTCGCCGGGATGCCCGAGTTGATGACCCCCAGCAGCAGGACGGTCTTGAACTTGCCCTGGAAATCCCACTTCACGCGCATTACCGCGAGCATCGCCAGCAGGCCGGCGGCGGCAATCGACACACGGAAAAACGCGGTCGGCACTGCCCCAAGTTCCGGTGCGATGATGCGCATAAACAGGAAACTCGCGCCCCAAATGGCAGCGAGCCCCAGCAGGTACACGGTGTCGACAGGTCTCACAGAACACTCCTACATCAATCAGGCGGCGAGTGTTGCACGAGCCCTGCGCGGATCACAGGACAAACCGCGTGACCAACCCATTGAGGTCCACCGCCAGGCGCGACAGTTCCTGGCTGGCGGCCGAGGTCTGGGTCGCTCCGGCGGCGGTCTGGGTGGACAGGTCGCGAATGTTCACCAGGCTGCGGTCGACTTCGCGGGCCACCAGTGCCTGCTGTTCGGCGGCGCTGGCGATCACCAGGTTGCGCTGGCTGATCTGCGAAATGGCCGCAGTGATCTTTTCCAGGGCGCTGCCGGCGCTGTTGGCCCGCTGCAAGGTCTGGCCGGCGTGCTCCGCGCTGCTGTTCAGCGCGCCGACGGTGTCCTGGGTGCCTTGCTGGATACCGTTGATCATCTGCTCGATTTCTTCGGTGGAGTCCTGGGTGCGTTGCGCCAGCGAGCGCACCTCGTCGGCGACCACTGCAAAACCACGGCCGGCCTCGCCCGCGCGGGCGGCTTCAATCGCCGCGTTGAGGGCCAGCAGGTTGGTTTGCCCGGCGATGCCACGGATCACTTCCAGCACCTTGCTGATGTCCTGGGCCTGCACCGCCAGGCCTTCGGCCTTGTTCGAGGCGCCGAGCACTTCGTCCACCAGGTTCTGGATCGAACTGATGGTTTCGCTGATCTGGTAGTGGCCGTGCTTGCTGTCTTCGTCGGACGCCTTCGACGCCTCGGCGCTGGACACCGCATTGCCCGCCACTTCGTCCACCGCCGCGCTCATCTGGGTGACGGCGGTGGCGGCCTGTTCGATTTCATCGTTCTGCGCTTGCAGGCCACGGGTGCTCTGTTCCATCACCGAGCTCATCTCTTCCGCGGCGGAGGCCAGTTGTTGCGCCGATTCGCTGATGCCTCGGATGGTGGCCTGCAACTCGGCCTGCATGCCGGCCAGGGCGCCGAGCAATTGCGCCGGTTCGTCATGGCCTTGCACAGTGATCGGCTGGCTCAAGTCTCCGGCGGCGATGGTGCGCGCCACCGTCAGTGCCTGGCTGATGGGGGCGGTGATGCTGCGTGTCAGCAGCCAGGCCAGCGCCAAGGTCGCGATCAACGCAAACACGATGATCAGGCCGACCACCCACAGCGCGCTCGAGTACGTGCGCGCGGCCGCATCCACCGCCGACTCGACGCCGCTCTGGTTAAAGGTAATCAGGCTTTCCAGGCTTTTGCCGAGGACCACGCCCTGGGGCGCCAGGCGCGTGTTGAGCAGGTCGATGGCGTCTTGTTGCTGGTCGCCGTCCACCAGCGTGATGATCTGCCCGACCAGGTTGAGGTAGCTGTTCACATTGACCTTGAGCTGCTTGAGCAACTCGCGCTCTTGATCGTTGCTGAGCAAGGTCTCGTGATGTTCCAGCAAGGTTTGCAGTTCGCTGCGCTGGCGGGTGATCAGGCTTTTGCTGTTGTCGCGAATCCGCGACTCATCAGTGGTCGCCAGGCGCAAGGTTTCCAGGCGGATGCTGGCGACGTAGGCGGCGCTGTCGTGGATATTCTCGATGCTCGGCATCCACGATTGCTCGATGATCAGCGCGCTTTCGCGCAGCTTGGCCATCTGCCCCAGGCCAAACAGGCCGACAATCACCAGCAGGCTGGCCAGAACCCCAAAACTCAGACTGGCACGCACGCCGATCCGCATATTCCTCAATGACATCTCAATGCTCCTTAGGCGATTAGAACCTGTCCCCGGGTCGGTCTTTTGACCTTGTTAGGGTGGGGAGGGGCGCGCTGTATATCAAAGTGCCACTAATGAGGTAATCAGGGTTTCCCTTACGTTGCATCGATGCGGTTACACATCACTGCGCTTGAGTGACATGCGCTGTTTTTCACGGTCAACCCGCCAAGCCACGGCGTTTCAGGCGTGCGGAAAAATCCACTGCGACGTTTTGGTGCATTTGTTGACTGGCTGGTCGACTTATGAAAATTGAAAGTAAATGTACGAAGTGCAGCAAGTTGTACAACCGTGCGCGAAAAAACGTCCTTCTCCTGCCTTCCTACACTGGCTAAGCTCAGGGCTTCCAGATTCCCGTAGAGGTTTCCCGCATGTCGCAACCGACGCCCGCCCTTGCCATCGCCCGCATGATCCTCGATGGCTTTGACGATTACCGCGAGCACTTCCGCCAGATCACCGATGGCGCCCGCGAGCGTTTCGAAAAGGCCCAGTGGCAGCAGGGGCAGGCGGCGTCGGCGGCGCGGATCAACCTGTATGAAGAAAAGGTCAGTGAAGTGACCACGCACCTGCGCGCCAGCTTCAGCGAAGACGAGCTGTTGGACGTAGGCCTGTGGCCGTTGGTGAAAAACGCTTACATCGGCCTGATCGACCTGCGTTTCGACGATGAGCTGTCCGAGACCTGGTACAACTCGATTTTCTGCGGCCTGTTCAGCCACGACTTGATCAGTGACGGCTGCATGTTCATCCACACCACCCGGCCCAGCCTGCGCCGGGCGCGTGCGGCGCAAACCCGCAACTACCTGCCGGCGGGCAACATCGCCGGGATGCTTGGACAGATCTTTGCCGACTACCGCTTCAGCGAGCCTTACGCCGACCTGCCCGCCGACCTGCGCCGCCTCGAAGCGCAATTGCGCGAGAACCTGCCGGACTGGGTGTGCAAGGACCCGGACCTCAAGGTCGAGCTGTTTTCCTCGGTGCTCTACCGTAATAAAGGCGCGTACCTCGTAGGACGCATCTATACCCGCGACGAACAATGGCCGTTGGTGATCCCGCTGCTGCACCGTGAAGGGCAGGGCATCCAGATCGACGCGTTGATCACCGACGAAGCCGACGTGTCGATCATCTTTTCGTTTACCCGTTCCTACTTCATGGTCGATGTGCCGGTGCCGGCGGAATTTATCGGTTTTCTACGGCGCATCCTGCCGGGCAAGCACATCGCCGAGCTGTACACTTCCATCGGCTTCTACAAACATGGCAAGTCGGAGTTCTACCGCGCGCTGATCAACCACCTGGCGACCACCGACGACCAGTTCATCATGGCCCCCGGCGTGCGCGGCATGGTCATGAGCGTGTTCACGCTGCCGGGCTTCAACACCGTGTTCAAGATCATCAAGGACCGCTTTTCGCCGTCGAAAAACGTCAACCGCGCCACCGTGATCGAGAAGTACCGGCTGGTCAAAAGCGTCGACCGCGTCGGGCGCATGGCCGACACCCAGGAATTCGCCGACTTTCGCTTCCCCCTGAGCAAATTCGAGCCCGAGTGCCTGGCCGAATTGCTCGAAGTCGCCGCCGGCACCGTCGAAGTCGAAGGTGACACGGTGCTGATCCGCCACTGCTGGACCGAACGGCGCATGACCCCGCTCAATCTCTACCTCGACCACGCCAACCCCGCCCAAGTGCGCGAGGCCCTGGAAGACTATGGACTGGCCATCAAGCAATTGGCGGCGGCGAATATTTTTCCGGGTGACATGTTGCTCAAGAATTTCGGCGTCACCCGCCACGGCCGCGTGGTGTTCTATGACTACGACGAAATCTGCTTTCTGACCGAGGCCAACTTCCGCCACATCCCCGCGCCGCGCACCCCCGAGGATGAAATGGCCTCCGAGCCCTGGTACTCCATTGGCCCGCTGGATGTGTTTCCCGAAGAATTCCCGCCGTTTCTGTTTGCCGATGCGGGCCAGCGCAAGTTGTTCAATGAATTGCACGGCGAGTTGTACAACGCCGATTATTGGAAGGGGCTGCAAGAGGCGATTCGCGCCGGTAAGGTTATTGATGTTTTCCCTTACCGACGCACCGGTCGAACGGCCGACTAAAGCCTGTCATACGCCAGGCAATGTGAAGGTGTCGATCAGGCCGGGCCTGATCGACAAGGCATTAGACGCCTTCCGATTTTCTGTTTTCCTTGCGCACATCTTTCAGCCAGGGCTGGCCGTTGCCTAGCGCCAACAGTGAGTCCGAGTGGTTGGACGCGCGGTTTTTGTCGGTCTGGTTGGTGCCGTTTGTCTGAACATCTCTAGCTTGTTTGTAGAGATTTTTCATCTCGTTCCCCAGCTCTTTGTCTGTTTTCTTGACCTCCTGGCGGTGTTTGTACTGGGTCACTGGGTTCCTGCTGGCAGGAGCGCTCTGTTCCTGGGTGATGCGTTTTTCCGTCAGGCTCAGGGCCTTGTTATAGCTTTCTTTAGGGATTGCAGGCGTCGGAAACTGTTCAGGAAGCTTCGACAGGACGCTGTGCTGATGGGTGAGTGACTGGACATTGGATTTTTGGGTGGCACTCAATGATGAACTGGGTGTTTGGTTGAGCAGTGGTTGCGATGAGCTGGCGCTTGAATAGGTACTGGATGAGCGCTCGCGGGGTTCCGGGTTATGCCAGGAACTGTGCGGGGCAGAGGTCTCAGGCGCGATGGACTGATATTTGGTGGCGTAACTGTGGTTGTTACCACTATTGCTGTAGGCATAGCTATTGGAGTCAATGGGCATAACGATTTCATTTCCTGTACGTGGTGAGAGGGCGCGTGTACGTGGCCAGTCAGCGGGAGAGTCCACTCAGTGTGTTCATCCCGCGCATGGCTTGCGCGCTGGGTTGACTGCTGATTCGGTTCGCTGCCAGGTTGGTGGTTGGCCTAGATGAGGCCTGGCGGTTCGCAGGCTGCTCACTGGCGTTTTTTGTATAACTGGGCGCGAATTCATAGGCTGGCGGTGGCAGCGAGTCAGCCGATCGAGGCTGCGCACGCATCGCGTCTGCATAAGAAGGTAGATAGGGGGTGGAAGTGGATGAGTCGATTGGCATAGGAGCTCCATTCTGAGTCGGCGTTAATGAACAGCCAGTCAGGACTGGCTAGCTCATTGGAACGCTTGCGTCACTCGTCACAAATCGGACTTTCGCTAGAAACGTGTGGGGGAGAGTGTTGATCCGCTGTAGTAAATTTCGCCACGGTATGAGCGAAAGTCCCGTTGCTTTTGACGGGCCGTCTTCAGAAGCGTCGAAATCTGCGACAATCGCCACCTCGTCTTATCCGTCCACCGCTGTGCAGGTCATGCCTGCCCCATCCCGAAGACCTTTACCACCCAGATGACTGACCAAGCGCCCACTATCGACCAACTGCTCAAAACCCTCGACCACGCCATGCTTGCCGACCGCCACCGTTTGCGTCGGCAGTTGCTTGAGTTGCGCAAAAAGCCCGACGAGGACAAGTTGGCGCAGTGGGTCGTGCGCATGCAGGCGTCCTGTGCCCAGGTCACGGCGCGGCGCGCCAGCCTGCCGGTGATTCGTTATGACGACAGCCTGCCGATTGCGGCCAAGCGCGATGAAATCAAAGAAGCGCTGAACCAGCATCAGGTGCTGATCATTGCCGGCGAAACCGGCTCGGGCAAGACCACCCAGTTGCCGAAGATCTGCCTGGAAATCGGTCGTGGCCAGTTCGGTCTCATTGGTCACACCCAGCCCCGCCGGATCGCCGCACGCAGCGTGGCCAGCCGGGTCGCCGAAGAGTTGGCCACGCCATTGGGCGCGCTGGTCGGTTATCAGGTGCGCTTTGAAGACCAGAGCGATTCCAACACCCTGATCAAGCTGATGACCGACGGCATCCTGCTGGCAGAAACCCAGAACGACCGCTACCTCGAGCGCTACGACACGATCATCGTCGACGAAGCCCACGAACGCAGCCTTAACATCGACTTCCTGCTGGGCTACCTGAAAACCCTGCTGCCGCGCCGCCCGGACCTGAAGGTCATCATCACCTCGGCGACCATTGACCTGGAGCGTTTCTCCAAGCACTTCGACGATGCCCCGATCGTCGAAGTCTCGGGTCGCACTTTCCCGGTGGACACCTGGTATCGCCCGCTGACCCTGGAGCAGGACGAGGAGGGCAACCGCGTCGAGGATGACCTCACCGTCGACCAGGCGATCCTGGCCACCCTGGATGAAATCGCCGCCTACGAGCGCAGCGAACGGCGTAGCCCGGGCGATGTGCTGGTGTTCCTGCCGGGTGAGCGTGAGATCCGCGATGCCGCCGAAATGCTGCGCAAGGCCCAGCTCAAGCACACCGAAATCCTGCCGCTGTATGCGCGCCTGTCACCGGCCGAGCAGCAGCGGATTTTCCAGTCCCATCCAGGCCGTCGTGTGGTGCTGGCAACCAACGTCGCGGAAACCTCGCTGACCGTACCGGGCATCCGTTATGTGATCGACAGCGGCACCGCGCGCATCAGCCGCTACAGCTACCGTGCCAAGGTGCAACGCCTGCCGATCGAGGCGATTTCCCAGGCCAGTGCCAACCAGCGTAAAGGTCGTTGCGGCCGGGTCGAGCCGGGCATCTGCATCCGCTTGTACAGTGAAGAGGATTTTATCGGGCGTCCGGAATTTACCGACCCGGAAATCCTGCGTACCAACCTTGCCGCCGTGATCCTGCAGATGCTGCACCTGCGCCTCGGCGAAATCACCGACTTCCCGTTTATCGAGCCGCCGGACGGCAAGGCCATCAGCGACGGTTTCAACCTGCTGCAAGAGCTCTCGGCGGTGGACCGCAACAGCCAGCTCACGCCGTTGGGCCGCCAACTGGCGCGCCTGCCGGTGGACCCGCGCATGGGCCGCATGCTGCTGGAAGCGGCCAAGCTCGGCAGTTTGCAGGAAGTGCTGATCGTCGCCAGCGCCATGTCGATCCAGGACCCGCGCGAGCGCCCGCCGGAGCGTCAACAGGCCGCCGACCAGGCCCACGCCCAGTGGAAAGATGCGGACTCGGACTTCGCCGGGTTGGTCAATCTGTGGCGCGGTTTTGAAGAGCAGCGCCAGGCACTCACCGCCAGCCCTTTGCGTAACTGGTGCCGCAAGAACTTCCTCAACTACCTGCGCCTGCGCGAATGGCGCGATTCCCACCGCCAGCTCAGCCTGATCTGTCGCGACATGCAGCTGACGATCAATAAAGAGCCGGCGGATTTCCCCAAACTGCACAAGGCGGTGCTGTCCGGCCTGCTCAGCCAGATCGGCCAGAAAACCGAAGACGGCGATTACCTCGGTGCGCGCCAGCGGCGGTTCTGGATTCACCCGTCGTCGGGCATCGGCAAGAAGCGCCCGCAATGGCTGATGACCGCTGAATTGGTGGAAACCACCAAGCTGTATGCGCGCATGGTTGCCAAGATCGATGCCGACTGGATCGAGCCGCTGGCCGGGCACCTGATCAAGAAGAACCACTTCGAACCGCATTGGGAGAAAAAGCGCGGCCAGGTAGTGGCGTTTGAGCAGATCACCCTGTTCGGGCTGATCGTGGTCGGGCGCCGGCCAGTGCATTACGGACCGATTGACCCGGTGGTGTCCCGTGAGTTGTTTATCCGCGAAGGCTTGGTGCGTGGCGAGATCCAGTCGCGGGCCAAGTGCCTGACCGCCAACCAGCAACTGCTGGAACAGCTCGACGAGCTGGAAGCCAAGGCGCGTCGCCGTGACATCCTCGCCGACGAGGAAACGCTGTATGCCTTCTACGATGCGCGCTTGCCGGCAGAGATCCACCAGACTGCGACGTTTGACAGCTGGTACAAGATCCACAGCCAGAAAGACCCGCAACTGTTGATCATGCGCGAAGAAGACGTGCTGGCCCGCGAGGCCAGCGAGGTCACCGCCGCGCATTACCCGGACACCCTGCACCTGGGCGACCTGGCCCTGGCCTTGAGTTACCACTTCGAACCCAACCACCCCCGCGACGGCGTGACCCTGCGCGTGCCCGCGCCGCTGTTGCCGGCGTTGCCGCCGGAACGCCTGGAATGGCTGGTGCCGGGGCTGATCGAGGCCAAATGCATCGCCCTGGTGCGCAACCTGCCAAAGGCGCTGCGCAAGAACTTCGTGCCGGTGCCGGACTTCGTCAAGGCGGCGCTGCAACGCATCGAATTCGGCCAGGGCTCGCTGCCCCAGGCGCTCGGCCGTGAGTTGCTGCGCATGACCGGTGCCCGCGTCAGCGATGAAGCCTGGGCCGAGGCGGCGCAGCAGGTGGACAACCATCTGAAGATGAACCTGGAAGTGGTCGATGGCCAAGGCAAGTTCCTCGGCGAAGGCCGCGACCTGGCCGAGTTGACCGCACGCTTCGCCGAAGCCAGCCAGGCCGCGCTGGCGGTGCCGCAAACCGCGAAAAGCCAACAGCCGGTGGAGGCCAAGGTGTTCGCGGCGGTGGCGCAGAAGACCCAGCAAAAGATCGCCGGCCTGTCGATGACGGTTTATCCGGCGTTGGTGGAAGAAAACGGTACGGTCAAGGAAGGGCGTTTTTCCACGGCCGCCGAAGCTGAATTCCAACATCGCCGCGCCTTGCAGCGTTTGCTGATGCAGCAACTGGCGGAGCCGGCCAAATTCCTGCGCGGCAAATTGCCCGGCCTGACTGAGTTGGGGTTGATGTACCGCGAACTGGGGCGTATCGATGCACTGGTGGAAGACATCCTGCTGGCCAGCCTCGACACCTGCGTGCTCGAAGGCGAAACCAGCCTGCCGCGTGACGGCGCGGGTTTGGCCGCCTTGGCCGAGCGCAAGCGCGGCAGTTGGACCGAGCATGCCGAACGCCTGGCACGCTTGACCCTGGAGGTTCTGAAGCTCTGGCACGCACTGCAAAAACGTTTCAAAGGCAAGATCGACCTGGCTCAGGCCGTGGCCCTGAATGACATCAAGCAGCAACTGGGCAACCTGGTGTATCCCGGTTTTGTACGGGAAACCCCGGCGCAGTGGTTCAAGGAACTGCCACGCTATCTCAAGGCCATCGAGCTGCGTCTGGAGAAACTGCCGAGCCAGGTACAGAAGGACCGGGTCTGGAGCGGCGAGTTGGCCGGTTTGTGGGCGCAGTACGAGAATCGCCTGAAAAAACACGCCCAGGAAGGCAAGCGCGATCCTCAGCTAGAGCTCTACCGCTGGTGGTTGGAAGAGTACCGGGTGTCGTTGTTTGGCCAGCAGTTGGGCACCAAGGTGCCGATTTCCGACAAGCGCCTGAGTAAGCAATGGAGCCAGGTAGAACCCTGAAATCCAACACAACCCCCCCTGTGGGAGCATTCCAAGGGAAACCGGTGTTTGTGCGCAGATAGCGCCAAACTCCGAGGGTTGTGGCAAACTTCGCGCCTATAAATGCCGGGATCGTCGTTACAGGCTGGCGGTTGCAGCCACGGCGCGATGGAATAAAGCGATGCCAGTTTGATGTCCGCTGGGCGGATTCGGACTACTTACAGTTTGGTACGAAGGTACCAACATTCCCTGCCTGACAGATTTAGAGGAACGACCGTGCATAACGTCGTCATCAGCGGCACTGGCCTGTACACCCCGGCCAACAGCATCTCCAACGAAGAGCTGGTGCAGTCTTTCAATACCTACGTCCAGCACTTCAACACCGACAACGCCGCCGCCATCGAGCGCGGTGAAGTTCAGGCGCTGACCGAGTCCAGTGCAGCCTTCATCGAAAAAGCCTCGGGCATCAAGAGCCGTTTCGTGATGGACAAGGAAGGCATTCTCGACCCGCAGCGCATGACCCCGCGCCTGCCCGAGCGCAGTAACGACGAATGGTCGGTGCTCTGCCAGATGGCCATCGGCGCCGCCGAACAAGCCCTGCAGCGTGCCGGCAAGACTGCCGCTGACATCGACGGCGTGATCGTCGCCTGTTCCAACCTGCAACGCGCCTATCCGGCCATTGCCATTGAAGTCCAGGAAGCCCTGGGTATCGAGGGTTTCGGCTTTGACATGAACGTGGCGTGCTCCTCGGCCACGTTCGGCATCCAGAACGCTGCCAACAGCATCCAACTGGGCCAGGCCCGGGCGATCCTGATGGTCAACCCGGAAGTCTGCACCGGACACTTGAATTTCCGTGACCGCGACAGCCACTTCATCTTTGGTGATGCGGCCACCGCCGTCGTCCTCGAACGTGCCGACCTGGCGACCTCCGAGCACCAGTTCGACGTGGTCAGCACCAAGCTGCTGACCAAGTTCTCCAATAACATCCGCAACAACTTCGGCTTCCTCAACCGCGCGGCGGAAGAGGGCATCGGCGCGCCCGACAAACTGTTCGTGCAGGAAGGCCGCAAGGTCTTCCGCGATGTGTGCCCGATGGTGGCCGAGCTGATTGGTGTGCACCTGGCGGAAAACCAGTTGAACGTCGCCGATGTGAAGCGTTTCTGGCTGCACCAGGCCAACCTGAGCATGAACCACCTGATCGTGAAGAAACTGCTGGGCCGCGAAGCCACGGTGGAAGAAGCGCCGGTGATCCTCGACACCTACGCCAATACCAGTTCGGCGGGTTCGGTGATTGCGTTCCATACTTACCAGGACGATTTGCCCAAGGGCTCCGTGGCGGTGCTCAGCTCGTTCGGCGCAGGCTACTCGATCGGCAGCGTGATCCTGCGTAAACGCTGATCGGTGGGGAGGGCGCGGTCAATGGGTGGGAGCTGGCTCCCACAGTGATCGCATGTTCAAAGTGAGATTGAGGTAGCCCATGGCAGCAGCCGACGACGCGGATCTGCTTGAACGCCTGCTCAAGGGGGAGCAGCGGGCCTACAAGGAATTGGTCAGCACCTACCAGAGCGCCATGCGCGCGGTGGCCTATGCGATCGTCGGCCAGCGCCATGCCGATGAAATCGTGCAGGACGCTTGGCTCTCGGTGGTCCGCAACCTGTCCAGGTTCGAAGGGCGCTCCAGCCTCAAGACCTGGCTATTGACCATTACCGCCAACGCCGCCAAGGGACGCTACAAGCAGAACCGCCGTGAAGTGCTGCTCGACGACCTGCCATCACCCCATGGCACCATCGGCGATGACCGCTTCACCCCGGACGATGGCCACTGGGCCGTCGCCCCCTATGCCTGGCACCAGGACACCCCGGAAGCCTTGCTCACCGAAGGCGAACTGCGCGACTGCCTGGAGCACACCTTGTCGAGCCTGTCGCAGTTGCAGAGCAGCGTGCTGGTGCTGCGTGAGCGCCAGGGCCTGGAGTTGGAAGAGATCTGTAATCTTCTGACGCTCTCACTCTCCAATGTCCGTGTGCTGCTGCATCGGGCACGGCTTAAAGTCTTCGCCACGGTGGAGCATTTTGAGGAAACGGGCGAATGCTGACCTGTAAAGAACAAGTGGCGCGGTCCAGTGACTATCTTGATGGGCAATTGACCTTTCGCGAGCGTCTGCTGGTGCGTCATCACTTGATGTTCTGCCCGAACTGCCGACGGTTTATCCGCCAGATGCGTTTGATGCAGGCTACGCTGAAGCTGCTGCCGCAAGAGCCGGTAGGGGATGTGGATGCCTTGGCGCAGCAATTGGCTGCCGAGCGGCTCAAGGATCAGAAAGGCGGGGAATAGGCAGGCTCGCGTGGCGGGAGCGGACGGATGATGGGGACCGATCCGACCACGAGAGACTGTTGCAGCCACCTTGGGCCGTCCTGGCCCAAGGCTCGTAACACTGACTCTTAGAACTTGGCTTCTGCGTCCAGCTGCAGGGTGTTGGTGTTGGCGTCACGCTGGGTTCGGCTGGCGTAGTCGGCCTTGGTCAGGAAGTACGTGGCACCGAGTGCGAAGTTCTTGTCGATGTCATAGCTGACCTTCATTTTGTGACCGCGCGAACCCGTGGTGCCGTTGGCGAAGTCCGAGTCGGTGAAGGCACCCACTACAGCGTTACGTTGAGTGTCGCGGTAGTTGTAGTCCAGGTTGAAACCGAACACCTTGGACTTGGCGCCGATCAGCCAGGCGGTGTCCTGGTCGGTCACGGCGTCGTTGTTTTTCACGTACTGGCCGTAGAACGCCAGAGGCACTGCCAGGCCGCCGATGTCGGCTTGGGCGAAACCTTCATACAGGCGGAACTGGTTGTCGGCCGAGTTACCGTTGACCGCCAGTGCGCAAGGCGTGGTGGTGGTTGTGCAACGGCTGTCCTTGTCATTCTGGTAGGCGTAGACGCTGCCGCCCAGGGTCATTTTCAGGTTGTCGGTGACCGAGAAGCGCGTCCCCAGCTGGCCGGAGGTCAGGCGCAGGTCGTGGCGGAATTGCACGCCGTCGCCGTCGACGTTGTCCTTGAGGTTGTAGTTGCCGAGGCTGCCGAACAGCTCGGCGCTGCTGCCCAGTGGGTATTTGTAGGTGACTGCCAGGCCTTCTGGGTTGATGTCGCTATCCCAGATCACGTCGCCCATGTTGACCCACGGTTGCAGCATCTTGCCGCCGATCACGTGCAGGTTCTTGATCTGGTCCGGGTGGTAGTCAATGTAGCCGAGGTCCAGCCAGATCGACTTCTTGTCGAAGTAGTTGTCCTGATCCTGGTTGGTGGAGCGCGCGTCGTCGCTGCTACCTGTGGCAATGCGGATACCGGTGTCGACTTGCGAGTTGATCTCGGTGTAGGCGCCGAGGCGGGCACGGATGCGCTGGCGATCCTTGTCACGGCCGCCGTTGTTGGATTCACCCTGGATTTTCACGGTTTCCTGACGGAAACGTACGTCACCCTTGAACTGAGTCTTGGCCGCCCAGGCCAGCTTCTGGTCGAAGCTGCTCAGTTCGTTGGTTTTTTTCGCGGTGGCCGCGATCTGTTCGTTGGTCTCTTGTTGAGCTTGCCGTGCGATCTGCTGTTCTTTCTGATCCCGTGCCAGCTCAGCTTGCAGTTCGCTGTATTGGGCGTTGGTGATCTGGCCGTTGGCCTTGAGCATGTCGAGCAATTTAGCGTCGACTGCAGCGCTGGCCGGTACGCTCAGGGCCAGCAACAGGCCACCGCACAGGATCGCCGCAGTTTTAGTGGAAGCAAGACGCATATCAATCTCCGAAAGTGAGGAGGGATGGCAAACCATCCAGGACACAACCGACCAATGACGGACGGAAAAAATGCCGCCTGGTAGCACCAGGCGCTCTAAAAACAGGCGTCAGTATCGCGATCGTTTATGACGGCGCAGTGGCGAAGTGATGTCATCTAGATGACAAATTATTCATGCTGGGAACTATTGGTTTAGAGCCTTGTCCGGCGATTCGAGGGTGTGCGAAAGCCGCCGATAAGCGATACTCGCGAGGCTTTCACACCCCCAAGAAATGAGGATGCCGATGCCGCTGCAACGTCTGATCAGCCTGTCCGAAATCGCCCCACAGACCTGGGATGCACTCGTGGCGGACGCCCAGCCGTTTGTGCGGCACGCGTTCCTGAGTGCGCTGGAGGACAGTGGCAGTGTCGGCCCGCATTCGGGGTGGCAACCGGAGCATCTGCTGCACTGGGAAGGCGAGCGGCTGGTGGCGGCGCTGCCCTGCTATCGCAAGTGGCACTCCTATGGCGAGTACGTGTTTGACCATGGCTGGGCGGACGCCTGTGAACGGGCCGGTATCGAGTACTACCCCAAGTTGCTGACGGCCGTGCCGTTCAGCCCGGTCAGCGGGCCACGTTTGCTGGCAGCGAGTGCCGAGGACGGTTTCGAGCTGCTCAAGAGCCTGCCGGGCTATCTGGAAATCGAAGGGCTCTCCAGCGCCCACGTCAACTTCACCGACGATCTGGCCGATGCAGCGTTGGCGCAGCAACCGGGCTGGCTGCAGCGCCTGGGCTGTCAATTCCACTGGCAGAACCGTGGCTACCGCGACTTCCAGGACTTCCTCGACGCCCTCAGCTCGCGCAAGCGTAAACAGATGCGCAAGGAGCGTGAGCAAGTGGCCGGGCAGGGCATCGACTTCGAATGGCTGCAAGGCCATGAGCTGAGCGAGGCGCAGTGGGATTTTGTCTACGCCTGCTACGCCAACACCTACGCGGTGCGCCGCCAATCACCGTACCTGACCCGCGAGTTTTTCAGCCTGCTTGCCGAGCGCATGCCCGCAGCGATTCGCGTGGTGCTGGCCAAGCAAGGCACACGGCCGGTGGCCATGGCGTTCAGCCTGATCGGTGGCGACAGTTTCTACGGCCGTTACTGGGGCTGCCTGGCGGAATTCGACCGCCTGCATTTCGAAACCTGTTTCTACCAGGGCATGGACTACGCCATCGCCCACGGCGTGCAACGTTTCGATGCTGGCGCGCAGGGCGAGCACAAGTTGATTCGCGGGTTTGAGCCGGTGATCACGCGGTCGTGGCATTACTTGCGGCACGCGGGGTTGAAGACGGCCGTAGAGGATTTCCTGGAGCGTGAACGGGTAGGGATCGTGGCCTATGCCGAAGAGGCGCGAACCGCATTGCCATACCGCCAGCTATAACCATGTAGTGAGCGGGCTTGCCCCGCGCTGGGGGGCGAAGCCGCCCCAAATCCAGACGCCGCAGTCTTCCTGATACACCGCGGCGTACCGTTTGGGGCGGCTTCGCCCCCCAGCGCGGGGCAAGCCCGCTCACTACTAGGCAGGCTCTTCCTTGCCGAGCCATCGGTAGGTAAAACCGCCCACCACCGCCCCGAGGATCGGCGCGAGCCAGAACATCCACAATTGCTGGATCGCCCACCCGCCAACGATCAAGGCTGGCCCCGTACTGCGAGCGGGGTTGACCGAGGTGTTGGTCACGGGAATGGAGATCAGGTGGATCAGCGTCAAGGCCAGGCCGATGGCGATTGGCGCGAGGCCCTTCGGGGCGCGGTGGTCGGTGGCGCCGAGGATGATCAGCACGAACATCGCGGTCATCACCACCTCGGTGACAAATCCCGCCGCCATCGAATAACCGCCGGGCGAATGCTCGCCATAACCGTTCGACGCCAGGCCCGAGGCCAGTTCGAAGCCGGGTTTGCCACTGGCAATGAAGTACAACAATGCGGCGGCAACCGTGCCGCCGACGACCTGGGCGACGATGTACGCCGGCAACTCCCTGGCCGGAAACCTCCCGCCCACGACCAGCCCCACCGACACCGCTGGGTTGAGGTGACAACCGCTGATATGTCCGATGGCAAACGCCATGGTCAGCACCGTCAACCCGAACGCCAGGGACACCCCCAGCAAACCAATCCCGACTGCCGGGAACGCTGCGGCCAATACCGCACTCCCGCAACCGCCCAACACCAGCCAAAACGTACCCAACCCCTCAGTGATTGAACGTTTGAACAAAGACATGCAGCACGTCCTTGATAGATCGCTCTACCGAATCAGTAAAACAGTGATGCTCCCTGCATTGACTACAGCGCCCGTCTGGGCACTGCGTTGATTACAGCAGGGTTGTGGCACAAATCCAGTGCCCAAATGGGGAAAGGCCCCATGAAACATGGCGCCTGGCACTGATCAAATGTGGGAGCGGGCTTGCTCGCGAATGCGGTGTGTCAGTCACAGTTGTTTTGACTGACACACCGCATTCGCGAGCAAGCCCGCTCCCACACAAGCCCGCTCCCACAGGTTGAACTGTGTTTGAGCGGTAGATTATTAGTCGATGCCGACAAAGCCGCCGGTCTGGTGCTGCCACAGCCGCGCATACAGCCCGCCATGGGCCAGCAACTCGGCATGGCTGCCCGTCTCGGCGATCTGGCCTTTCTCCAGCACCACCAGGCGGTCCATCCGCGCAATGGTGGACAGGCGGTGGGCAATCGCGATCACGGTCTTGCCCTGCATCAGGGTTTCCAGGCTTTCCTGGATCGCCGCTTCCACTTCCGAGTCCAGTGCCGAGGTCGCTTCGTCCATGATCAGGATCGGCGCGTCCTTGAGCAGCACGCGGGCAATCGCGATGCGCTGGCGCTGCCCACCGGAGAGTTTCACCCCGCGTTCGCCCACATGGGCATCCAGCCCGGTGCGGCCTTCGGAGTCCGACAGCAACGGGATGAACTCATCGGCACGCGCCTTGTGCACCGCCGCCCAGAGTTCTTCGTCGGTGGCGTCCGGCTTGCCGTACAGCAAGTTGTCGCGGATCGAACGGTGCAGCAACGAGGTGTCCTGGGTGATCATGCCGATCTGCGCACGCAGGGATTCTTGGGCCACGTCGGCGATGTTCTGTCCGTCGATCAGGATGCGCCCGCCTTGCAGGTCATACAGGCGCAGCAGCAGGTTGACCAGGGTCGACTTGCCCGCGCCGGACGGGCCGATCAGGCCGATTTTCTCGCCGGCCTTGATCTCCAGGTTCAGCCCGCCAATGATCCCGCTCTTCTTGCCGTAGTGGAAATCCACGTGCTCGAAGCGCACTTCGCCGTGGGGCACCGTCAGGCGCGGGGCGTGCTCGCGGTCGATCACCGCCAGCGGCTGGGCGATGGTTTTCAAACCGTCCTGCACCATGCCGATGTTTTCGAAAATGCCGTTGACCACCCACATGATCCAACCGGACATGTTGACGATACGGATCACCAGGCCGGTGGCCAGCGCGATGGCGCCCACCGAGATCAGCGACTGCGTCCACAACCACAAGGCCAGGCCGGTGGTGGTGACGATCAGCAGGCCGTTCATGGTGGTGATCACGATATCCATGCTGGTGACGACACGGCTGGCCAGTTGGGTCTTTTCGGTCTGCTCGATGATCGCTTCCTTGGCGTACTGCTGCTCGTATTGGGTATGGGCGAACAGTTTCAAGGTGGTGATGTTGGTGTAGCCGTCGACGATGCGGCCCATCAACTTGGAGCGCGCCTCGGAGGAAATCACCGAGCGTTCCTTCACCCGTGGCACGAAGTAACGCAGCGCCAGGCTGTAGCAGATGATCCAGGTCACCAGTGGGATCATCAGGCGCCAGTCGGCCTCGGCAAACAGCACCAGGGAACTGATGGCGTAGATCGCCACGTGCCAGATCGCGTCCACGGCGGCCACGGCGGAGTCGCGCAGGGAGTTGCCGGTTTGCATGATGCGCTGGGCGATGCGCCCGGCGAAGTCGTTCTGGAAGAAATTCAGGCTCTGCTTGAGCACGTAGCTGTGGTTCTGCCAGCGGATCAGGCTGGTCATGCCGGGGCTGATTGTCTGGTGCACCAGCAGGTCATGCAGGGCGCCGAAGATCGGGCGCAGCAGCAGGGCGACCACGGCCATCCAGATCAGCTCGGTGCTGTGCACCTGGAAGAAATTCGCGGGCGGTGTGCCCTGGGCCAGGTCGATGATGCGGCTCAGGTAGCTGAACAGCGCGACTTCGATCAGCGCACCGATCAGGCCCACCACCAGCAAGGCGGCGAAATGCGGCCAGACCTGGCGCAGGTAATAGAGGTAGAAGGGCAGGACTTTATCGGGTGGGGCGTCGCTGGGTGCGTCGCGGAAAATATCGATCAGTTGTTCAAAACGACGATAGAGCATTAGGTATGACGCCCGCAGGGCGGGCTCTCCTTTCAAATGCGCGCGCGGCCTTGTGGGCCACGCGCGGAACCTCCTGCGGACCTCAGTCGATGCGCTTGGCCGACTTGATCAGGACAGGATCGATTGGCACGTTCTGCATGCCCTGCTTGGTGGTGGTCTGGGAGTTGACGATGACATCGACCACGTCCATGCCCTTGACCACCTTGGCGAACACCGCGTAACCGGCGTCACGGCCCGGGTCGAGGAACGCATTGTCGGCAACGTTGATGAAGAACTGGCTGGTGGCCGAGTTCGGGTCGTTGGTGCGGGCCATGGACAAGGTGCCGCGCACGTTATGCAGGCCGTTGCTGGCTTCGTTGCGGATCGGCGCTTCGGTCGGCTTTTGCGACATCTGCGGGGTGAACCCGCCGCCCTGGATCATGAAACCCGGGATCACGCGGTGGAAAATCGTGTTGGTGTAGAAACCCTTGTCCACGTAGGCCAGGAAGTTCTTGGTACTGATCGGCGCCTTGACCGGGTCCAGTTCGATTTCGATGTTGCCGTTGGTGGTGATGATTTCGACGCGGGGCGCCTTGGCAGCCTCGGCCGCCATCAAGTTGGCAGCGAATAGAACGGAACCGGCAAAGAAGGCGATTTTTTTCAGCATGGGTCAGTGATCCTGGGTAGTGGTTTCGACTGTCTTTAGAAAATCAAGCAAGGTAGCGTTAAAGACTTCGGGTTGATCCAGCGGCGTGGCATGGCGGGAATCTTCGATCACCACCAGTCGCGCATCGGGCAGCAGTTTTACATAGTTTTGTTTCTGCGCCACGGGGGTGTAGTCGTGGTCGGCGCTGATGACCAGCGTAGGACAGGTAATTCGGGAAAGATGTTCCTGCACCCCCCAGCCCACAATTGCATCGAAGCTGGCGAGATAAGCACGTTTGTCGTTTTTTGCCCAGCGTTCGGCCATCTTGCGACGCAGGCCGGCCTGCGCCGGTTTGGGGAACAACCGCTCGCCCAACGCCTTGCCGATCGTGGCCAGGCTCAGCAACCGCGCCAGGCTCCAGCGCTTGGCCCATTGCCAGTAATCGTCGGCGCTGCGAACTTTCACTTCGGGCGCGCTGTTGACGATGCACAGGCTCTTGAGCAGGGCCGGTTCGTCCACCGCCAGTTGGAAGGCGATCATGCCGCCCATGGACAAGCCCACCACGTGGGCCGGTGGTAGGCTCAGGTGCTCGAACAAGGCAATCAGGTCGTCAGTGAAACCCCGGATGCTGTAGCGCTCACGGGGTTTATCCGAGCGGCCATGACCTCGCACGTCTACCACGATCAGGCGGTAATGCCTGGCCAGCACTGGAATCTGCAATTCCCAATCCTGGCTGCTGGAGCCCAGGCCGTGGATCAGGATCAGTGGGGTGCCGTGGCCGTATTCCTCGTAGTGCAGGCTGCATCCCTCGTGGTCGAACCAGGCCATGGGTGAACTCCGTTTCAGGCTTGCTGGGGGGCGGCGAAAGGTGCGTCCAACGGGGCGGTGTCAAAGGTCCGCAGCAGTTCCACGAGGATCTGCGTCGCGGGCCCCAGGGGTTTGTCCTTGTTCGAGTAGAGGTAGAACGTGGGGTGACGGCTGCCGCCCTGTTCCAAGGGTAGCTGCTTGAGCACGCCTTCGGTGAGTTCGCGTTCGATCATGTGCCGGGGCAACCAGGCAAAGCCCAGGCCGCTGCCCACGAATGATGCGGCGGTGGCCAGGCTGCCGACGGTCCAGCGCTGCTCGGCGCCGAGCCAGCCTACATCGCGCGGTTGCTGGCGGCCGGAGTCGCGGATCACCACCTGCATCTGGCTTTCCAGGTCCTGGAAGCTCAGTTCGCGGTTCATGCGGTGCAGGGCGTGTTCGGGGTGGGCCACGGCGACAAATTCCACGTCGCTCATTTCCGTGCCCAGGTAACCGGGAATACTGAACCCGCAGATCGCCAGATCGGCCACGCCTTCGATCAACAACTCTTCCACGCCGGACAGCACCTCCTCGCGCAGGCGCACGCGGCAGCCACGGCTCTGCGGCATAAAGGCCGAGAGGGCGCGCACCAGGCGTGCATTCGGGTAGGCGGCGTCTACCACCAGGCGCACTTCGGCTTCCCAGCCCTGTTCCATATGGTGGGCGAGGTCTTCCAGCTGGCTGGCATTCTTCACCAGTTGCCGCGAGCGGCGTAACAGCACTTCGCCGGCGTCGGTGAGCACGGCCTTGCGCCCGTCGATGCGCAACAGCGGCACGCCAAGTTGGTCTTGCATGCGGGCCACGGTGTAGCTCACCGAGGACTGCGAACGGTGCAGCGCTTCAGCCGCCTGAGCGAAGCCGCCGTGGTCGACCACGGCCTGCAGCGTGCGCCATTGATCGAGGGTAACGCGGGGCGCTTTCAAGATGGGTTCCTCTTGTCCTAAGCTGGCGGTCCTTATTGGAGACCACCGAATGAGAAAATTCTGTTGTGTGTTGCTGGCGCTGCTGCCGCTGAGCGCGTTTGCCTATTCCATCGACGTGACGAAAAAGATCGACGGCGTGAGCATTGATTACACCGCCTCCGATGTGGACGGTGACATCAGTTCGATCCGCCTGAATAACTACGGCACCAACGATGCAGTGTGTTCGGTAACCTTCACCAACGGCCCGGAAGCGCCACGCAATCGCAAGGTCACGGTGCCGGCAGGTAAAAGCACCAACACCACCGTCAAGTTCAACCGCGCCATCATCAAGATGCGCATTGCCCTGGCTTGCAGCCCGAAATAACCCGACAGCGGAGCATCTCCAGAGGAATACTCCGCTTATAAACAAATTTATAGATGGGTTATAGCAGTTTTTTGCGCTTTTTTATCGAATTGGCTCTGTTTAATCTCCACTCCATCGACTTACAGCATTTACAGATGGAGCCTACGCAGCCATGTCCAACGTTCTGATCATCGAAAGCAGCGCCCGCCAGCAAGGCTCGATCTCCCGCCAGCTGACCCAGCAGTTCATCAGCCAATGGCAGGCCGCCCACCCGGCGGACCGGATCACCGTCCGTGACGTGGCCCTCAACCCGCTGCCACACCTGGATGCCGACCTGCTGGGCGGTTGGATGAAACCTGCAGATCAGCGTAGCGCCAGCGAACAGGCCAGCCTCGACCGCTCCAACGCATTGACCGACGAATTACTCGCCGCCGACGTGCTGGTGATGGCCGCGCCGATGTACAACTTCGCCATCCCCAGCACCCTCAAGGCCTGGCTGGACCACGTGCTGCGCGCCGGTGTGACGTTCAAATACACCGCCACCGGCCCGCAGGGCTTGCTCACTGGCAAGCGCGCCATCGTGTTGACCGCCCGCGGCGGCATCCACATCGGCGCCACGTCGGATCACCAGGAACCGTACCTGCGCCAGGTCATGGGCTTTATCGGCATCCACGACGTGACGTTCATTCATGCCGAAGGCGTGAACCTGAGCGGTGACTTCCAGGAAAAGGGCATCAACCACGCCAAGGCGCTGTTGGCACAGGTCGCCTGATCCTTTAATCGTCAGATAATCGCGCGGTGTTTATCTAGTGCCACGCAAACCCTTCAAGTACGCGTAATGAACCTCCCTTTGCACTTTTTGCTCCTGAGTGCTCCTGCCCGACTGCCGCTTTAGCGAGGTCGGGTTTTTTTTGCCCTGAGTTTCGTCAAGCGCCGAAAACCTTTAATGTCCCGCCCATTCGAAGCGAGGCGCGCATGGGCTATCTACTGGTTGTCACCCTGATTCAGGCATTTTCCTTCAGCTTGATCGGCGAGTACCTCGCCGGTCACGTCGACAGCTACTTCGCCGTGCTGGTGCGCGTGTTGCTGGCCGGCCTGGTGTTTATCCCGCTGACCCGCTGGCGTTCGGTGGAACCGGGGTTCATGCGCGGCATGCTGGTGATTGGCGCGCTGCAATTTGGCGTGACCTACGTGTGCCTGTACCTGAGCTTTCGCGTGCTCACGGTGCCGGAGGTGCTGCTGTTCACCATTCTCACGCCGTTGCACGTGACCCTGATCGAAGACGCCCTCAACCGCCGCTTCAACCCCTGGGCGCTGGTCGCCGCACTGGTGGCGGTGGCGGGCGCGGCGGTGATTCGCTTCGACCAGATCACCCCGCACTTCCTGGGTGGCTTCCTGCTGCTGCAACTGGCCAACTTCACCTATGCCGCCGGGCAGGTGATGTACAAGCATCTGGTCCAGCGCTACCCGAGCGACCTGCCGCATTACCGGCGTTTCGGTTTCTTCTATGTGGGCGCATTGCTGGTGGTGTTGCCGGCGTTCCTGTTGTTCGGCAAGGCCAACTTCCTGCCCGATGCACCGTTGCAATGGGGCGTGCTGGTATTCCTGGGGTTGGTCAGCACGGCACTGGGCATGTACTGGTGGAACAAGGGCGCCTGCCTGGTACAGGGTGGCACGTTGGCGGTGATGAACAACCTGCATGTGCCGGTGGGGTTGCTGCTGAATTTGCTGATCTGGAACCAGCATGAGCCGCTGGGGCGCTTGGCGTTGGGCGGGTTGGTGATTTTGGGGGCGGTGTGGATCAGTCGGTTGGGGGTTGAGCGCCGCGTATCTTC
The DNA here is from genome assembly GCF_030687535.1 of Pseudomonas sp. FP2335. Classification (NCBI taxonomy): domain Bacteria; kingdom Pseudomonadati; phylum Pseudomonadota; class Gammaproteobacteria; order Pseudomonadales; family Pseudomonadaceae; genus Pseudomonas; species Pseudomonas sp. FP2335. The sequence goes on along the minus strand of NZ_CP117437.1, from coordinate 4,382,701 downwards.
GGTTTGAGTTGGGCGGATTGATATTTTTCGCTTCCCGATGGACGCCAGCGCAATGCTGGCTAAGCTCACCGGTGTAGGTATCCAACCCAACGGATCATCACCGTGAGTAAGGTTTGAGAAGCCGACCCAACGGGTCGGTCCCTTCTTTGAAGTACTTGTCGTATCAGCGTGATTGAGCGCCTGAGGCCTTTTTTATCCTTGAGATGAAAGGTGTACATAATGGCTGCTTGTTTCTCACGTTTGCGCGCCCTCAGCGCTGCTTCCATCGGCAGTGCTTCAGCTGTTTTCCTCGTCCTGTCTTTTTTCCTGACCTTTGCGGCGCCTGCTTTGGCACAGGACGAGGGTGGGTTCGAGAGGGAATTTGCGAAGGATCGCCTGGTTGACTCGTTCAACAGCTTTCAAGCGCATCAGGACGCCGCGGCTTGGTTATCAAACGCTGCGCGGATGGGAAGCGCGGCATTGGAAAACCAAGCAGCGGTGAGACTGAAACGCGGTGGCGGTGAAAACCAGCAAACCATAGAACCAGATCCCATCGGGTCACCGATTGTGAACGGAGCCCCTCAGCACCAGCCGATCAACCGAGGCAGAGTGATGGGCTGTGGCAGCTCGGTCGGCGAACTGCGTGGCCTGGTGCCACTGCCACGGGACCGCAAATATGCGGTCACCCTGGTGGCGTTGGACCGTGGTTGCCTGGACGATTCCGGCAGCGCGCCGAATGTGCCCAACCCTGAAATCCCCAAGCGTTCAGTGGTGGTAATGGCTTATCAGGGGCGTGCGTTTTGTACTGGGATGCTTCTGGACGAGCGCACATTGATGACGGCGCGCCACTGCTTTATCCGGCAAACGGATGGAAAGGTACGCGACGAGTTCCGCTCTGCATTGCCCTCGACTATCACCATTCAAAGTGTGGATCTCAAGCGCAGGGTAGTGGTTTCGAACGCGGATATAGAGCGGTTGCAAGTGTTCAAGCGCTTTGACATCGACCAGGACCCGGTACGTGTCCCAGCCCTGACATTACGAGAGCCTGGCGCTGAAGCACTGCCTGAAGCCTTATACAAGACGCCGCAAGCAGAACAGCTGTTATGGATCGGTGGCCCCTTTGCGCTGCTCGATGAAGCGTTGGCCATGCTTGAGCCCTCGCGCAGCGTGGCTACGGGCACGGCTCGCCCCAGTTGGCTAGACGCTTTCCGTTGGAGTGCCGCCGACGCCGCACAGTGCAGGGTGCAGGCCGTCGGCCCGGCCTGTATCTACCACACGTGCCAGACATCCAAGGGTTTCAGCGGTAGCCCGATGATTCTCTCCGCTTATGAAAAAGCCAACGGGCAAGGCGCCGTTATCGAGTATGTAGGCGTCCATTCTGGAACCCCGGGTTTTGACGAAGATGAAGGTTGGCCGGCCTGTGCTGAATCCAGCGGGAGCTTTGATGGCTCGATGTATTCGGCATTCAACGTTGGAAAAAATGGAGGTCTCTAAAATGCTGAAGACAATCTGGATTGTGTTCTTGAGTTGCCTGGCTGCTGGGTGCGGATACTTTGATGTCAAACCCCGAGACTCTGAACAAGGGACCGTCATTGCCAGGGCGTTTTTCAGCAACAGTGCGTGCAGTGCATCCGGCGGGGTGAGCGAGAGTGCATTGGGGGTCAAGGCATTGACGTTCGGCGTGGACAAAGTCAGTGAATGGGTCGTGGGTTACCTGACCGATGCGGTGGCGCAAGCGGCAAAGGCCGATAGAGAGACGGTGACTATCATCGGGCAAAACCCGGACTATCTGTTCGGCGTGCAGGGAGAGACGGTGAGGATGCGGGGTTGTCTGTATGTCGTCGTGGCGCCACGTGTGAAGAAAGGTGAGTTCTGTCCGCAAACAGCAGGTAAGAGTCAGGGCAACTGGTACAACCCTGTCAACTGCAAGAGCGGCGTGGCGATAGAAATGGTGGATAAGTGGAAGGAATGGAGCCTGGGCACGCCGACGTTCTTCGCACAGATCTCATTTAAAGTGCCCAAAGGCGGCCCGGCCTCGACGGTCATCCCACAGGTCTACAAGATTTATTACCCCAAGCCCGTGACCACCATGAACGAAGATAAGGTCAAGGGCTTTTCAATCCTGGTCTCGGCCTCCAAGCCCGGCATGTCGACTCAATCAACGGGGGATAAGGTCATGGAGGTGTTCATCGGCGGAGATGGGGTTACGCCGAAAACCGTGAGCACTGACAACTCGCTGCAAACCAGTGGGCTATGGGTCAACCTGCCGGCCCAGGAAGGGGAAAAGGGTGAAAGCTATGCCGGCCCTGTGAACTTGACCGTGACAGTCGCTGAAACCCCACACCCAACGGTTTGGTTGCAAACCATCGCTGATTTTGTCGCGACGCAAAAACAGCCCGCCACCGACTGGTTGCGCGCACAAGTCGACCCCGTGGCGAAGGCCGCTGCCGCCAATGCTGAAGAAGTGGCCGCGGCAACGCTGCGTAAAAGCGCACATGAGTCGTGCTCGGCCTTTTCGACTCAGGTGGAAAAGCTCTCTGAGTCGGCAGAGGAACTTTCGCGCAATGCGTATGCGAACTATGAGGAGCGCCAGCGCGCCTTGAGCGCTTTTGCCATTGGCTGCGACGACGCCAACCTGGCAGGTTCCGCTGCCACCCAGGCCTGGGAAAAAGCCGGCCTGAAGGGCGCAGTGTGCCTGCGTGATCAAGCGCCCAAGCACCAGATCAAGGCGTTGTGCGCGTCGCGGTGAGCCTGCGCTGGCAAATCCCCCACTGACCCTGTGGGAGCGGGCTTGCCCGCGATGGGGGAGTGTCAGTTTGTGAATCTTTCGACTGATACACCGCCATCGCGGGCAAGCCCGCTCCCACAAATGGTTGGTAGTGCTAGGCAGATTTGTTTTCCAACGGTGGTAAATGACTGGCACCGAGCAGGGCCGGCAGCATCCCAGCGCGCAAGTCATTGCCACTCGGCTGCTGATACAGGCTCAAGCCAAACTCCGGCAACACCGCCAGCAGATAGTCAAAAATGTCCCCCTGGATCCGCTCGTAATCCGCCCACGCCGTGGTGCGCGTGAAGCAGTAGATCTCCAGCGGCACACCCTGGGCGGTGGTTTGCATCTGGCGCACCATGCAGGTCATGTTCGGCTGGATGTCCGGGTGGCTTTTCAGATAGGCCAGGGCGTAGGCGCGAAAGGTGCCGAGGTTGGTCATGCGCCGCCGGTTGGCCGACAGTTGCGCACTGTGGCCCTGGGCTTCGTTCCACGCCTTGAGCTCGGCCTGCTTGCGCCCGATGTAGTCGGTGAGCAGGTGCACCTGGGTCATGCGTACCTCTTCATCGTCGCGCAGGAAGCGCACGCCGCTGGCGTCGATAAACAGGCTGCGCTTGATCCGTCGCCCGCCCGAGGCCTGCATGCCGCGCCAGTTCTTGAACGACTCGGACATCAGGCGCCAGGTGGGGATGGAGACGATGGTCTTGTCGAAGTTCTGCACCTTGACCGTGTGCAGGGTGATGTCCACCACATCGCCATCGGCGCCGACCTGGGGCATTTCGATCCAGTCGCCGACCCGCAGCATGTCGTTGCTGGTCAGTTGCACGCTGGCGACGAACGACAGCAGGGTGTCCTTGTACACCAACAGGATCACGGCCGACATGGCGCCAAGACCCGACAGCAGCAATAGCGGCGAACGGTCGATCAGGGTGGCGACGATGATGATCGCGCCAAATACATACAGGACCATTTTCGCCAGCTGCACGTAGCCCTTGATCGAGCGAGTGCGCGCATGCTCGGTGCGCGCGTAGATGTCCAGCAGGGCGTTGAGCAGGGCGCTCATGGCCAGCGTCAGGAACAGGATGCTGATCGCCAGGGCCACGTTACCGATGAACAGGATCGCTGTCTTGCTCAGGTCGGGCACCAGGTACAGGCCGAACTGGATCACCAGTGATGGCGTCATTTGCGCCAGGCGGTGGAAGACTTTGTTGTGCCGCAGGTCATTGAGCCAGTGCAGGGCCGGTTGCCGGCCGAGCAACTTGATGGTGTGCAGGATCAGGTAGCGCGCCATCCGTCCGAGCAACAGCGCCACCACCAGCAACACCAGGAGGCCGAGGCTGGCGTGCAGCAACGGGTGTTCATCGAGGGCGCCCCAAAGGTCTTGGACGTTGAGCCAGAGCTGTTTTATATCCATGGGTGAAACCGATTCTTCTGTGGGACAAGACGGGGCGATTAGAGCATTGAAGTGCTACAAAGTTGGCCTCTTGGACAAAAGTCCTGACAAAAAAGCGGCTGATTAGCACCGTTCGCGTAAAGAAACTCGGTTTGGACGCCCGAAACCGTTACCCTATGCAGCTGATATTTTGTATTTCTTCGAGGTAGCACCCGTGTTTTCCCAATTCGCCCTGCACGAACGCCTGCTCAAAGCCGTGGCCGAGCTTAAATTTGTCGAGCCAACGCCTGTGCAAGCAGCGGCCATCCCGCTCGCGCTCGAAGGGCGTGACCTGCGGGTGACAGCTCAAACCGGCAGCGGCAAGACCGCGGCTTTTGTCCTGCCGGTGTTGAACCGCTTGATCGGCCCGGCCAAGGTCCGCGTGAGCATCAAGACCCTGATCCTGCTGCCGACCCGTGAGCTGGCCCAGCAGACCCTGAAGGAAGTGGAGCGCTTCTCGCAGTTCACCTTCATCAAGTCCGGCATCATTACCGGCGGCGAAGACTTCAAGGTGCAGGCCGCCATGCTGCGCAAGGTGCCGGACATCCTGATCGGCACCCCGGGCCGCATGATCGAGCAACTCAACGCCGGCAACCTTGACCTCAAGGAAGTCGAAGTACTGGTGCTGGACGAAGCCGACCGCATGCTCGACATGGGCTTTGCCGACGACGTGCAGCGTCTGGTGGGCGAGTGCGTCAACCGCCAGCAGACCATGCTGTTCTCCGCCACCACCGGCGGTTCGACCCTGCGCGACATGGTCGCCAAGGTGCTGAACAACCCTGAGCACTTGCAGGTCAACAACGTCAGCGACCTGAACGCGACCACGCGCCAGCAGATCGTCACCGCCGACCACAACGTGCACAAAGAGCAGATCCTCAACTGGCTGTTGGCCAACGAGACCTATCAGAAGGCCATCGTGTTCACCAACACCCGCGCTGCCGCCGACCGCATCTACGGTCGCCTGGTTGCCCAGGATTACAAGGCGTTCGTGCTGCACGGCGAGAAAGACCAGAAGGACCGCAAGCTGGCCATCGACCGCCTCAAGGCCGGCGGCGTGAAGATCCTCGTGGCCACCGACGTTGCCGCACGCGGCCTGGACGTTGACGGCCTGGACCTGGTGATCAACTTCGACATGCCCCGCAGCGGCGACGAATACGTGCACCGTATCGGTCGTACCGGGCGTGCCGGCAACGATGGCCTGGCCATCTCGCTGATCTGCCACGGCGACTGGAACCTGATGTCGAGCATCGAGCGCTACCTCAAGCAGTCGTTCGAGCGCCGTACCATCAAGGAAGTCAAAGGCACCTACACCGGGCCGAAGAAGGTCAAGGCGTCGGGCAAGGCCGTTGGCGTGAAGAAGAAAAAGACCGACGCCAAGGGTGACAAAAAGAAAACCGGCGCCAAGTCGCCGACCAAGCGCAAGATCGCCAACCGGCCGAAGACCGACAACCTGTCGCTCGTCAGCAAGGACGGCATGGCCCCGCTCAAGCGCCGCAAGCCAGAAGCACCGGCTGCCGAGTAAGGCAGGGGTGATGTGAAAGAACCGGACGATTGTCCGGTTTTTTTATGTCCGCCGGTTATGCAGCTTCGTCGGCTGGACTGAACGGCGCTTAGCGAGGCCTGTCCACCGCGTATCGGGCCACTTTTCCGTCGGCCTGCAGGAGGAATAGGGATGACGACTTACAACTGGGATCTGATCGAACGCCTGTTGCATGAAGTACAGAACGGCGAAGGCAGCTTCGCGCCGCGCAAATACGCTGAACAAGAGGCCGCCGAGAAGGCTACGGCAGGCGAGTCCACCGGCAATCTGGATGCGTTGAAAAAGACTGCTGCGGATTATGAAGCGCTGTTGTTCAAGCGCGGCTTTATTGAATCGCGGCCTGAGGAGGAGGGCGGCAACGGCGAGAACTTCATTCTCACCCCGCTGGGTGCCCAATTGCTGGCGCTGATCGACAGCTCGATTCCGGGCAACGACCACCCGCGCCAGGTGTTGGATGAGCAGGTCGACGCGCTGGACCCGGCGACATTTGCCGAGGTGGCCGCAAAAGCCCAGATCGCCTGAGGCCCTTCACGTCCCGGTGCCCGCTGTGGCGCCGGGCGAACCTGTCAGATCAGTAATCTGGCGCTAAGGTGGCTGACAGCCATCCCTGCCTAATCTGCGGCCATTCAACTGACGGACTTGAATCGGCATGCACTTCACCCCCTCACGACGCACCTTTGTCAAAGGCCTCGCCGCCGGCGGCTTGCTTGGCGGGCTCGGGCTCTGGCGCAGCCCGGTCTGGGCCCTCACCAGTCCCGGCCAGCCTACTGTGCTGGCGGGCACCGAGTTTGAGTTGTTCATCGACCAGACCCCGGTCAACCTCACCGGCCGCAACCGCACCGCGCTGACCATCAATGGCAGCCTGCCCGGCCCGTTGCTGCGCTGGCGCGAAGGCGACACCGTGACCCTGCGCGTGAAAAACCGCCTGGCCGAGCCGACCTCGATCCACTGGCACGGCATCTTGCTGCCTTCGACCATGGACGGCGTGCCTGGCCTGAGCTTCAAGGGCATCGAGCCGGGCGGGGTGTTTGTCTACCAGTTCACCCTCAAGCAGCACGGCACCTACTGGTATCACAGCCATTCCGGGTTCCAGGAACAGCAGGGCGTGTATGGCCCGCTGGTGATCGATCCCCGTGAACCCGAGCCGTTCACGGTGCAGCGTGACTATGTGGTGATGCTCTCGGATTGGACCGACGAAGATCCCGTCGCCCTGATGAAAACCCTCAAGAAGCAGTCCGATTACTACAACCTGCACAAACCCACCGTCGGCGATTTTGTCCGCGATGTGGGGGCGCAGGGCTGGAAGGCCACGGCCGCCGACCGCCTGATGTGGGCGCAGATGAAGATGAACCCCACGGACCTGGCCGACGTCAGCGGCGAGACCTACACCTACCTGCTCAACGGCCAGCCGCCCGAGCGCAACTGGACCGGGTTGTTCGAGGCGGGCGAGACGGTTCGCCTGCGCTTTATCAACGGCTCGGCCATGAGCTACTTCGATGTGCGCATCCCAGGGCTGAAAATGACCGTGATTGCCGCCGATGGCCAATCGGTAACGCCGGTCAGGGTTGATGAGTTTCGCATTGCCGTCGCCGAGACGTTCGACGTGCTGGTCGAGCCTACGGCGCAGGCTTACACGGTGTTTGCGCAGTCGATGGACCGCAGCGGTTTCGCCCGCGGCACGCTGGCCCGCCAGGCTGGCGCCACGGCGCCAGTGCCGACGCTGGAGCCGCGTCCCTGGATCACCATGGACGACATGGGCATGGGTGGCATGGACCACGGCGCCATGGCCGATATGCCGCAGATGGCCGGCATGGACCACAGTGCCATGGCGATGCAGAGCCATCCGGCCAGCGAAGGCAACAACCCGCTGGTGGACATGCAGGCCATGAACCCGCTGCCCAAGCTCGACGACCCCGGCATCGGCCTGCGCAACAACGGCCGGCGCGTGCTGACCTACGCCGACCTGCGCAGCACCTTCGAAGACCCCGACGGCCGCGATCCCAGCCGCACGATCGAGTTGCATCTGACCGGGCACATGGAGAAGTTCGCCTGGTCGTTCAATGGCGTGAAATTTTCCGATGCCGAGCCTCTGGCATTGACCTACGGCGAGCGGGTGCGGCTGGTGTTGGTCAACGACACCATGATGAGCCATCCGATCCACCTGCACGGCCTGTGGAGCGACCTGGAGGACGAGAACGGCCAGTTCCAGGTGCGCAAACACACCATCGACATGCCGCCGGGGTCGCGGCGCAGCTACCGCGTGACGGCAGATGCGCTGGGCCGATGGGCTTATCACTGCCACCTGCTGTACCACATGGAGATGGGCATGTTTCGTGAGGTGCGCGTGCATGAATAAGCATGTGAATAGAAGTGCCTGGATGGCCTCTGGGTTCATCGCACTGACGTTTGGCCCGCTGGCGTTGGCGGACGAGTTTCAGGGCATGAGCCCTGCCTCCCCGGCTCTCACCGAGAGCCGCACGCCGATCCCGCCGTTGACCGACGCAGACCGCGCGGCGGTGTACAACGCGCCGGGCGGGCACATGGTGCACGACAGCGCCGTGCATTCGATGTTGCTGGTCAACCAGTTGGAATGGCAGGGCGGCGAGGGTGACGGTGCGCTGAACTGGGACATCAAGGGTTGGGTCGGCGGTGACATCGACCGCCTGTGGTTGCGTAGCGAGGGTGAGCGCAGTGCCGGGCGCACGGAAAGTGCCGAGGCCCAGGCCCTGTGGGGGCATGCCATCAGCCCGTGGTGGGACTTGGTCGGCGGCGTACGCCAGGATTTCAAACCCGGCGACGGCCAAACCTGGGCCGCCTTTGGCGTGCAGGGCATGGCGCTGTACGGCTTCGAGGCCGAAGCGACGCTGTTTGTCGGTGAATCCGGCCACACCGCCGCACGCCTGGAAGGTGACTACGACATTCTGCTGAGCAACCGGCTGATCCTGCAGCCCACCGCCGAACTCAATATGTATGGACGCAACGATCCGCAGCGCGGCGTCGGCTCGGGGCTGTCGGACAGCGAGCTGGGCCTGAGGCTGCGCTACGAAGTGCGACGTGAATTCGCGCCCTACGTGGGCGTCACCTGGAACCGCCGCTATGGCCAGACCGCGCAATACACCCGGGAAGACGGCGAGGACGTCAGCCAACTGCGCTGGGTCGTCGGCGTGCGCCTGTGGTTCTGACGTTTCACTATTCTTATAACTCGCCGCCATGAGCGGCTTGGAGCCTTGCATGTCGATGTTGAAAACGCTGTTGGTGGGCGCTGTGCTGTCGGTCGGATGGGGCGCCAGTTTTACGCTCTCGGCGCACCCTAAACTGTTGTCCTCCATCCCCGCGGACGGTGCCCAGGGCGTTGCGCCGGTGGTGATAGAGCTGCACTTCTCGGAAAACCTGCTGACGCAGTTTTCCGGGGCCAAGCTGAGCATGACTGCAATGCCCGGCATGGCCCATGCGCCGATGCCGGTCAAAGCCAGTGTCGCGGCCAGTAGCGACCCGAAGGTGATGTTGATCAAGCCCGCTTCGCTGTTGGCGCCCGGCAGCTACCGGGTGGACTGGCGTGCGGTGTCGTCGGATACGCATCCGATCCTCGGTAACGTGGCGTTCAGCGTCCAGCCATGAGTGAAATGATCCCGGTGTTGTTGCGGTTTGTGCTGTACCTGGACTTGATGCTGGTGTTTGGCCTGGGTTTGTTTGGCCTCTACGCAAGGCACTGCCGGTTGGATGTGAGGCGGCTGCTGCGGTGGATGGCGAGCCTGGGAGTGCTGCTGTCGGTGCTGTCGATGGTGTCCATGACCCAAGCCATGAGTGGTGCCGAGGACTGGCAAACGCTGTGGCCGCATGTGCAGATGATGCTGGCGCACACCGAACTGGGATGGACGTGGTGCCTGCGTCTTGTGGCGCTGGTCGTGGTGCTGCTCAACCCCCGGCTGGCCACGTTGTGCGGCGGCGTCGCACTGGTGACGCTGGCATGGGCCGGGCATGGGGTGATGCACGAGGGCGCGCTGGGGGTGTGGCATTTGATCAGCGACATTGCGCATTTGCTGGCGGCGGCGGGTTGGGTCGGCGCGTTGGCTGCGTTCGGGCTGTTGTTGATGAGCCCGTCGTTACCCGGCGCGCCGCATGTCGAGGCGTTGGCGCAGGCGTTGGTGGGCTTCGAGCGGGTCGGCATGGGGTTTGTCGCGGTGCTGATCGTGACGGGCGTGACCAATTACCTGCTGGTGGTCGGGCTGAATCCGGACGGGCTCAGCGAGGGGCTTTATGCACTGTTGTTGGGCCTCAAGTTGGCGGTGTTCGGCTTGATGCTGGGGTTGGCGGCGCTCAATCGCTTTCATCTGACGCCATGGTTGCAGCGGTCCCTGACCTCAGGCGACAACGCGACGGCGACCCGGGCGTTGCGCCGCAGCATCGCGGTGGAGTTTGGCGCCGTGGTGTTGATCCTCGGGTTGGTCGCCTGGCTGGGCACCTTGGCGCCGGATTAACCTTTTGCGCTTTGCAGGCATTTGAGTGCCTGCAAGTCGCTGCGCACCTTGGCGATTTTCTGGGTGAGTTTCTGGCGTTGTTGCACCGTGGTCTCGGCCATCACGTCGACAATCAGGCTGCGGGCCTCGGCCTCCGTTTGTGCGTAAGCGGCACTGTATTGCGGGGTCCACAGGCTTTCGCGGTCCACCAGCAGTTGCTCGATCTTCGGCGCGAAGCCGGCGCTGTGGCGTTGCCTCACGGCGGCGCTGAACTGCGCCTGCCACTGGGCGCGGTTGCCGATCCAGGCCTGGTTCTGTTCGCCCAGCGCGCTGGACCAGGCGCTGACGCGCGCCTGCTGGCTGGCACTGAGCGGGCCGATCCAGGCATCCAGGCGTTTGTTCATGCGCTCGGCACGGTCCTTGATTTGCTCGGCCAGTGGCGGTTTGAGGTACTCGTCCTGGCGTTTGCGCAGGTCCTTGGCCAGGGCCGCGTTCATGTCCCGCACCTGCTGGTCGTCCAGGCCTTGCAGCAACTCGATGGCCGACGGGGTGATCTGCCGCGCGATTTGAGTGATGGCCTGCTTGGCTTCGGCGGTTCGCGCTTGCAGCGCGGCATCGCTGACCTGATGGTTGTCGGCCATCTGTTGCAGGCGGTCGAGCCAGTCGAGGTAGCCCGGCAGTTGTGTGCTGCAGTGCCAGGCCAGGTGCTCCTTGAGGGTGTCGTTGAACCAGCTCTTCTGCCCGGCATTCATGTCCAGGTAGTCGTTGAGGGTCCAGGGGATGATCACATCGAGGTTGCGGTAGGCCAGGCCGACGCGATTGCAGCCGGCCAGCACCAGGCTTAGGGTCAGCAGCACCGTCAGGAGTTTGAGCCGTTGCAGCATGGGCGGGTCCTTTCGCGCGAGGGATTGAGGTATGTGAACTCGCATGGGATGCAACAGTTCAGCCCATCAATAAAACGACCGCACCGCCTTCAACGTCAACAGGCCATCGCATTGCGAGTTGTGTCCGGAGTAGGCCGAGCAATTGCTGCCGCTGAGGCTGGAGTCGCTGTAGATCAGGTTCAGGTCAACGCCCATCCACTGTCGGGAGAATTGCACCGACCAATCACTGAAGCTGCTGATGGAGCCACCGTCGACGGTGGCCGGGGTGCCCAACTGATGAGTGGTGTATTTCAGGCTGACGCCGATGCCGAACGGTTGGGTGCCACTGAGGTCGGCGAACAGGGTGCTGTCCTGGCGGTCCGGGTCGTTGCTGAAGGAGGCGCCGAAGCGATTGCCCAGCAGGTTCAGGCCGCCGTAGAACTCCTGGCTGTCGAGGGGGCTTAGCTTGGGATAGCTGTAGTGGATCAGGCCGACTTCGTAGCCCAGGGTCTGGTCGAACGGGTGCTTGAAGCCCATGTAGGAGTCGACTTCGAGGGTGCTGTCTGGCGACAGGCCCATGCTGGGGGAGAATTGGCCGAAGTACAGGCCGCTGTCGTGGCTCAGGTCGAGGCCGCCGTGGAATGAGTCGCTGCCCGGAGACGTCGGCTTGACCAGACCCTGGGCCATGCTGCGGCTGGGTGTGGTGCCCAATTTCAGGTCGAAGTCGCCCAATTCGCGCTGAAAGATCTGCGCTTGGGCGAGGGGGCTGGCTGCCAGGGCAGTGAGCAGGAAAATGCACGCTTTGAACATGCTTCACTCCATGAAAAGCGAGGAGCAGTAACCGGGGAAAAATCGGGCAGATGCCCGTGCTAGACGTGTGCAAGCATACCGGCGAATGCGCGGGGTTGAGCCCCGTTCGTCGATTGACGCAATGTTGGATGTGTCGGGAGGGTGCTTCGGGCTCTAGTCCTAGCGCCTTGATGGCAAGGCGCTTAGGGACCAGGTGTGTTGCGCGGTATTACTTTTTACCCAGGCTGATCTGCTTGGACGGGCCGAAAGTCTGGCCGCTCACGCCCTTGGCAATTTGCTGGATTTCGCCACCGGACTTGAGGAATGCAGCAATCTGGCTGTTGATCGATTCGCTGGTTTCAACGGCGGGAGCTGGCTTTGCTTTGCTGTTGGATGCTTTTACGCGCATGGCGGCCACTAACCTGTAGAAAATTAACTTGGCCAGGCATCGTACAGGAAATACTTGACAATTGCTTGGTAAATATCCTCCGGGAATAAGTGCTGCGCCAGGAAATAAGCAAAGTTTATCCTTGAAATAAGCCCCTAACTTACTGTTTTAACTCGAAACCATTGGGTGGTGAGTGGCATGTGCGCCAGTGAAATTCAGCGCAATGATCAGACGAGCGGGGCGCTGCCACCACCGCGCCACGCCAGCCCTCGATTTTTCAGGCGCGCGCGCGTGGCGGGCACAACTCGGGTAGAATGCCGCCCACGTAACGAGGGTATTGGAAATGGCTTTAGTCGGGCGCTACAACAGCTTGCAAGTGGTTAAACACACTAACTTTGGTTTGTACCTGGATGGTGCGCAAGACGGTGAAATCCTCTTGCCTAATCGGTATATCCCCAAAGATATTCCCAGTGAAGATGAAGATTGGCTGAACGTTTTCATTTATCTGGACAGCGATGACAAACTTATCGCCACCACTGAAAAACCGAAAGTTCAAGTGGGCGAATTTGCCAGTTTGAAAGTCGTCGAAGTCAACAGTATCGGCGTCTTCCTCGATTGGGGTTTGCCCAAGGATCTGTTGCTGCCGTATTCGGAAGAAAAGCGCCAGATGACCGCCGGTGAATATTGCGTGGTGCACGTCTACCTCGACAAACACACCAAGCGCATCACCGCCACTGCACGCCTGGATCGCTACCTGGACAAGACGCCAGCCAACTACGAGGTGGGCCAGGAAGTCAATCTGCTGGTGGCCGAAGCCACCGACATGGGCTTCAAGGCGATCATCAACAACAAGCACTGGGGCCTGATCCACAAGAACGAAGTGTTCAAGTTCCTGCGTCCGGGCAAGGAAGAGAAAGGCTTTATCAAAGAGATCCGCGCCGATGGCAACATCAGCCTGAGCCTGCAACCGGTGGGCCAGGAAGCGGCCTCCAGCCTGAACTCCAAGATCCTCGCCAAGTTGCGTGAAAACAACGGCACCTTGCCGGTCAGCGACAAAAGCGACCCGGCGGTGATCAGCAACTTGTTCGGCGTGAGCAAGGGCAACTTCAAGAAGGCTATCGGTGCCCTCTACAAGCAGGGCCAGATCGTGATTCATGCGGATCGCATTGAACTAAGCTGATCGACGTTCCTCTTTGTATGAAAGGGCTTGTGGTGGCGAGGGAGGTGGTGCCCTCGCCACGACAGGCTGTCTTCTGCCAGAGGTGTGTCATGTCCAAAAAATCAGTATTCGCCTACCTCGGCACCTTGCTCGCGTTCCTGGTGCTTGACGGCCTCTGGCTCGGCGTCCTCATGGGCCCGACCTACAAATCCCTGCTGGGCCCGCTGATGCTTGATCAGCCACGTTTAGTGCCCGCAGTACTCTTCTATCTCCTGTATGTCCTCGGCTGCGTGGTGTTTGTCGTCTTGCCCAGCGCGAGTTGGCAGCGTGCGGCGCGTCTGGGGGCCTTGTTGGGCCTGGTCGCCTACGGCACTTATGACCTGAGCAACTGGGCCACGCTGCACGGCTGGTCTGGCGGGTTGGCGCTGATGGACATGGCCTGGGGCACCTGCCTGACGGCGGCATGCTGCACGCTTGGGTATTTGTGTGCAGATCGGGTGCGCCAGTGATTGTGTACAGGATTTTTGTGCACCGTTGCTGAGCGAAGTCCCCGCATCCCATCATTGGTCAAGCTGTTTGGGGCGTGATTCGGTAGGGATTGTGTGCCATTGGCACGCATTCTGCTGACTGCTTCGTATACAAACCATGCCGCCTACCGTATGCACAGTGCTACGGCAGCGCAGGCCGGTATTACGAGGAGCCCAGCGATGACCGAACAATTGCCCAAAGGCTACAGCCCGCGCCTGTACAACCAGGACCTGGGCCCACTGCCGCAGAAGTGGACCTGGTACAACATTTTCGCGTTCTGGATGAGCGACGTGCACAGCGTCGGCGGCTATGTGTTCGCCGCCAGCCTGTTCGCCCTGGGGCTGGCCAGTTGGCAGGTATTGATCGCCTTGCTCACCGGTATCTGCATCGTGCAGTTGATCGCCAACCTGGTGGCCAAGCCGAGCCAGCAAGCCGCCGTACCGTACCCGGTAATTTGCCGACTGGCCTTTGGGGTGTTTGGCGCGAATATTCCTGCGGTGATTCGTGGCTTGATTGCCGTGGCCTGGTACGGGATTCAGACCTATCTGGCTTCCAGCGCCCTGATCATCGTGGTGCTGCGCTTTTTCCCACAAATGGCGGTGTATGCAGAGCCGCATTTTGCGGGCCTGTCCTACCTCGGCTGGTTTGGTTTCCTAAGCTTGTGGGTGCTGCAAGCGGCGGTGTTCTGGGCCGGCATGGAGTCCATCCGCCGCTTTATCGATTGGGCCGGGCCGGTGGTGTATGCGGTGATGTTTGCCCTGGCGGGGTGGATCGTGTGGAAGGCGGGCTGGGCGAATATCAGCTTCACCCTATCGGAAAAATCCCTGTCGGGCTGGCAGGCGTTTGGTCAGGTGATCGTGGCAACGGCGTTGGTGGTGTCGTACTTCTCCGGCCCGACGTTGAACTTCGGCGATTTCAGTCGCTACTGCCGCAGCATGCACGACGTGCGACGCGGCAATTTCTGGGGGCTGCCGGTAAATTTCCTGGCGTTCTCGCTGGTCACCGTGGTGATCGTCTCGGGCACTTTGCCGGTGTTTGGTGAAATGCTCCACGACCCGATTGCCACCGTGTCGCGCATCGATAACAGCATGGCCGTGCTGCTCGGCGCCTTTGCCTTTGTGACCGCCACCATCGGCATCAATATTGTTGCCAATTTTGTTTCCCCGGCGTTCGATTTCGCCAACGTCGCGCCGAACAAAATCAGCTGGCGCGCCGGTGGCATGATCGCCGCCGTGGCATCGATCTTCATTACCCCGTGGAACCTGTTCAACAACCCGCTGATGATCCACTACACCCTGGACATCCTCGCTGCGTTTATCGGGCCGTTGTTCGGCATCCTGCTGGTGGACTTCTACCTGATCAAAAAGCAGCAGATCGACGTGGATGCGCTGTTCGACGACAGCCCAGGCGGTCGTTATTACTTCGATGGCGGCGTGAACTGGACGGCGGTCAAGGCGCTGGTGCCAGCGACATTGGTCGGTGTCGCGATCACCTTCACCCCGGCGTTGCAAGGCATGGCCAACTTCGCCTGGTTCACCGGGTGCTTCCTGGGTGGGCTGTTCTTCCTGGTGCTGGCGCGTCGTGAACAGCTTCGTGTGCCTGTGCCCCTGGTTGCCGGCTGAGCAGCGCACCTGCCACCAGCAGGCCGCATCCGGCGATCACCAACGCCGGGTGCAGGCCGCCGCTCAGATGACTGCTCACCGAAGCCAGCAACGGCCCGCTCAACTGGCCCATGGCAAAACTGGCAGTCAGCAAACCGGTGCTGCGCTGGTAGCCGTGGGGCGCGATTTCTCTCAAGCGCGCCATTACCAATTGCATACACGCCAGGAACGGCGCACCACACAGCGACACGCCCAGCGCCAGACCCCAGCCATTGCCCAGCAAGCAGGCGAACACACCGGCACCCTGTAGCCACAGCGTGGTCATCAGCCAGCGCCGCGTGGTGTTCGGGTCCTTGCGGCGCAGGCTGGCGACAACCACGCCTAGCGCTGCTGCCAGGCCGAAACACGGCCAGAACAGATCGGCCTGCCAGGCGCCGCTGAACTGCGCACTGGCCATCTGTGACAGAAAGGTCGCCGGGATGATGTAGCCCAAGCCGAACAGAAAGTAGATCCAGCCCAAGTGGGCGATGCTCTGGTTGCGGCCAGCACTGGCAGTGGGTGCAGAGGTGGCTGTCGGCCGGGGCAGGTAGGGCAGCACGGCGAGCAACATCACCAGCGCCACGGCCCCATACACCAGCCACAAGGTGGCGCTATCCTGTCCCAGCAGGTTCGAGACCAGTGCCAGCAAGCCCGTCAGCAAGATCCCCAATCCCGGACCGGCAAATACCAACGCCCCCAGGCGCGGCTGGCCAGCGGCAAGCGCCAGGGGTTGGCTCAGGCTGGTGATCATCACCAGCGCCCAGGCACTCGCAACGCCGGTGCCGAAGCGCAACAACACGTGCGGCCAGAAACCGTGGGCCCAGTACGACGCAAGTGTCAGCAGCACGCACAGCCACAGCCCGCCATACAGGCGGCCGCGTACGTGGTGATGGCTGCGGGCGAAGATCGAATCCACCGCGCCGACGAAATAGCCCAGGTAATTGGCAGCAGCGATCAGCCCGGCGCCGGTCAGGTCGATCTGCCCCTCACTCAGCAGGTGCGGCATTTGTGGGGTGAGGGCGAAGCGGCCAATGCCCATGGCCATCATCAGGGCGATAAAGCTGGCGAGTAGGCGGGTGCGGGCTGACATGCTGTGTTCCTGCGGGTTAGCGAGTGATCTTCAGCCTAAAGCGCATTGACTTTCTGTAAAATTGAATAATAGTGAGTAACTTGTTCAGTTTTGGAGAAAGGTATGGAGTTCAGTCAATTGCGCATTTTCCAGGCGGTGGCGGAGGAGGGCTCCATCACCCGCGCAGCTGAGCGCCTGCACCGTGTGCCGTCGAACCTGTCGACGCGGCTCAAGCAGATGGAGGAGCAACTCGGCGTTGAACTGTTCGTGCGAGAACGCCAGCGCTTGCAACTTTCTCCTGCGGGTAAGGTGCTGCTGGACTACAGCACCCGTCTGCTCGCGCTGCATGACGAAGCCCACGGCGCGGTCCAGGGCGGACAACCGGCCGGCGACTTTGTGCTGGGCAGCATGTACAGCACGGCAGCGGTGCATTTGCCTAAGCTGTTGGCCCGCTATCACAAGGCGTATCCGATGGTGAACCTTCAGGTGCAATCGGCGCCCAGCGGTGAGTTGCTCGAAGGGTTGATTACCGGTCGCCTGGATGCCGCCTTTGTGGACGGCCCAATTACCATCGCGAGTCTGGAAGGTGTGGCCCTGTGCGAAGAACGCTTGGTGTTGATTTGCGAGGCTGACCACCCACCTGTGCGCGGGCCGCAGGATGTGGCGGGGCGTGCGGTGTTCACTTTCCGACGCAGTTGCGCCTATCGCACACGGCTGGAAACGTGGTTTTCCCACGAACACGTAGCCATGGGGCGGGCAATCGAGATCGAGTCCTATCAGGGCATGCTGGCCTGTGTGATCGCCGGTTCGGGGGTGGCGCTGATGTCCGAATCCATGCTCGACAGCCTGCCGGGCAAGGACAGCGTGTCCGTTCATCCGCTGACAGGGCATTTTGCCACTGCGACCACCTGGCTGATGTGGCGAAAGGGTATGCTCGGCGCTAACCTCAATGCATGGATCGACCTGCAGCAAGAAGGCAAGGTCGGGCTCGAGCAAGACACACGCGCAAGTGCTTGAGCGATTCGTCAGGATTTCGATGAATTCAGTAATAGTTCGTTGTGGTTTCGTACAAGCAATGCGTAGGACTTAGGGCTACTATCCTGTAGGAAGAGGCGAAAGAATTGACCGCCGACCCGCATTACCCTCAAAGGGGGCAACCATGAAAGAGAAAATTCAAAACTGGCTCCATGACCTCGGTGTTGCACTGGGCCTGATCGAGCCGCCCCTGCAGCCGGTGCCGATCCGCACGGATGATGAGCAGCGCCGGCCGCGTCGCAGATAAACGCTGGTCGACATTGAATTAACAATGTGGGAGCGGGCTTGCTCGCGAAGGTGGCGTATCAGTCGATGAAAGATTGACTGGTGCACCGGCTTCGCGAGCAAGCCCGCTTCCACATTAAACTGGCTGCTGTTTCTCGGTACTTCAGATGGATTGTCGATAGTCCATGGCTCTGCCTACCATCAAATCGTGGCCGGTGGAACATATGCCGCAGGCGCGACACAGGGACGGGTATGGGCCTCTCTGGTCCCGGACTCCTCCAGGCCAACCACAAGGCGCCAGTTGCAGGTAAAAAAAACGGGCACGACATCCGACGTCGTGCCCGCTGAAGAAACCGCTCTAAACCCGGTTGCGCATCACACCGCGCGAGCCGTTGCTGCCTGTGGCTTGCGCGACAGCACACTGACCAGCACAAAACTCACCAGCCCTATCGCCAGGCTGTAGTAGATCGGCGTGTTCGCGTCCAGGCCATCCTTGAACATGAACACCAGCGCCGTCACAAAGCCCAGGGTCATCGAGGTGATCGCGCCGGAGGTGGTCGCACGCTTCCAGAAAATCGCCCCGATCAGCGGGATCAACATACCGCCCACCAACAGGTTGTAGGCCAGGGTCAGCGCGCTGATCACATCATTCACCACCAGCGCGATACCCAGCACGGCAACACCGGTCAGCATCGTGAACAAACGGTTGATCGCCAGGCTCGACTGTTTACCGCCACGCAGGCGCGGCAGCAGGTCTTCGGTCAGAACGGTGGAGGCGGCCAGCAAGCCGGCACTGGCGGTGGACATCATGGCGGCCAGTGCCGCAGCGATCACCAGGCCACGGATGCCATCGGGCAGCGAGACTTTGACGATGGCGGCAAACGCGTTGTTCACGTTGTCCAGGTCCGGGATCAGCACATGGGCGGCCATGCCGATCAACGCACAGGCCAGGCCGTAGAGGATGCAGTAGAAACCGGCGAAAGTGCCGGCGTACTTGGCGACCTTTTCGTCGCGGGCGGTGAACACGCGCTGCCAGATGTCCTGGCCAATCAGGATGCCGAAAAAGTAGATCATGAAGTAGGTGATGATCGTGTCCCAGCCGATCGCGGTGAAGCTGAAGTTCGACGCGGGCAGCTTGGCCACCAGTTCATCCCAGCCGCCGACGCGGTACAGGCAGATCGGCAGCAGGATAAACATCAGGCCGACGGTCTTGATCACGAACTGCACGATGTCGGTGAGGGTCAGCGACCACATGCCGCCAATGGTCGAGTACACCACCACCACGCCACCGCCGAGCAGCACCGAGATCCAGAACGGCAGGCCGAACAGCACTTGCAGCACGGTACCGATGGCCAGGATCGAGGTCACGCCGATCATCAGCGCGTAGGCCAGCATGATCACCGCGCTCGCTTGGCGGGCCATGGGGTTGTAGCGTTTTTCCAACACCTGGGTGACGGTGAAGATCTTCAGCTTGAGCAGCGGCTTGGCGAGGAACAGGTTCAGCGCAATGATCCCCATGCCCAATGCGGCGCACAGCCAGAAGCCGGAAATACCATGCACATAGCCCAGGCGCACGGTGCCGACGGTGGAGGCACCGCCCAACACGGTGGCGGCCATGGTGCCCATGTACAGCGACGGGCCGAGGTTGCGGCCGGCCACCAGGTAGTCTTCGTGGGTCTTGGCGCGACGCATGCCGTAATAGCCGAGCACGAGCATGCCGGCGGCGTAGATGAGTACGACGAATAAATCCAAAGCCATGACGGCGATTCTCCGATTTCTTATTGTGATGACGAAGCTTGGTGTGGCGAGGGCGCTTGTTCCCGCTCGCCTGCGAAGCTGGAGGCTGCTGTTTTAGGGCCGCTTCGCACCCCGGCGGGAGCAAGTTCCCTCGCCACAAAGGCCGGCCCATACACCGCAGCCGGCTCAGGAAACACACGCAGCAAGGTCAGGTACACCACCGACGCCAGCCCCAGCGTCACCGGCAGACTGATGTCGATGCCATCGGCCAGGTTGCCCAGCGGCCCAACGAACTGCCCCGGCAGGTTGACGAAGCACAGGCCCACCAGCGCACTCGGAATCCAGGCCCCCAGCCCGCGCCAGTTCCAGCCATGGCTGAACCAGTAGCGGCCGCCACTTTCACCACGGGTGAACACTTGCAAGTCATCCGGGCAATAGAAGCCGCGACGCACGATCAGGCCGATGATCATCATCACCATCCACGGTGTGGTGCAGGTGATGATCAGCACGGCGAAGGTCGACACGCTCTGCACCAGGTTGGCGGCGAAACGTCCGATAAAGATGAAGGCAATCGACATCAGCCCAATCAGCAGTGTCGCCTTGACCCGCGACAGCAGGCGCGGGAACACGCTGGACATGTCCAACCCCGTGCCATACAGCGATGTGGTGCCGGTGGACATGCCGCCGATCACCGCAATCAGGCACACCGGCAGGAAGAACCAGCTCGGCGCCACCGCGAGCAAACCGCCGACGTAGTTGTTGGCCGCGATGTAGTCCGGGGCCTTGACTGCCACGATGGTCGCGGTGGCCAGGCCGAACAGGAACGGGATCAATGTGGCGATCTGGGCCAGGACCACGGCCAGCATGATGCGCATTTTCGGCGTCTCACGCGGGATGTAACGCGACCAGTCCCCGAGGAACGCGCCGAAGGAAATCGGGTTGCTCATGGCCACCAGCGCCGCGCCGATAAACGCCGCCCAGAAGCCGCTCTGGCCCATGGCGACGGTGCCGGCGAAGTGGCTGTCGAAGGTCGGCGCGAAGGCGAAGATCCCGAGTAAAAACAGGAGACTCGCCGCCCACACCGCGATGCGGTTGACCCACAGCATGAAGCGAAAGCCGTAGATGCATACGGTCAGCACCAGGATCGCGAACACGCCGTAGGCCAGGCCCAGGGTCAGGTCGGTTTCCGGTAGGCCTACCAGACGTTTCGCACCGCCCACCAGCGCATCGCCTGAACTCCACACCGACAGTGAGAAGAAGGCAATCGCCGTCAGCAGTGACAGAAACGAGCCGACAATTCGCCCGTGCACGCCGAAGTGCGCACCGGACGACACCGCGTTGTTGGTGCCGTTGATCGGCCCGAACAGGCCCATGGGCGCCAGGATCAGCGCCCCCACCAGCACGCCGAGCACAATCGCCCACACCCCGGCCTGGAACGACAGGCCGAACAGCACGGGAAAGGAACCCAGCACGGCGGTGGCAAAGGTATTGGCACCGCCGAAGATCAGGCGGAACAGATCCTTGGGCCCGGCGGTACGTTCATGGTCCGGGATCTGCTCGACCCCGTTGGTTTCTATCTTGCGAATACTTTTATCGTTGTTTTTATTATTCATGATCAGCTCCGATCACATTGGCTAAGGGGGCGGCAGCCCTTCCGGCATAGCGGACAAATGTTCGTGACAGGCCAGCCACAGGCCTTGTTTTTGTTCTGTGCGATTCCCTTGCCGTTTGAAGACAATGGTTTCGCGTTCCTGGCTAAAAAATTGCTCCCCGTTCATGCGCAGCTCGGTGGCCACGTCATGCATAAAAATCGCCACGTCACCTTGCAGGCTGACCACGGCGTTGCTCGACGTGCAGGACAGCACTTCGAAGCCCTCGTCCCGGCGCCAGCTGTCCCACAACGCCTGGTAGGCGTCGCGACTGAGCAGTGGCTGGGGCAGGGTGTAGAACACAAAGCTGGCATCGGCCGTGAACGCGCCGAAGTAGGCGGCGCGGTCATTGCGGGCGAAGGCCGCCACCAGGTCGGCGGCGGCTTGCAGCACCTCGCGCGTGCTCATCAGCGGTGCGCCACGCCAGGCAGTACGCAGAGCATCTCGTACAGCAGGTTGGCGCCGAGCAGCGAGGTGTTGCCGGTGGTGTCGTAGGGCGGCGAAACTTCTACCAGGTCACAACCAATCAGGTCGAGGCCCTGGCAGCCGCGGATGATCTCGATGGCCTGGATGGTGGTCAGCCCGCCGATTTCCGGGGTGCCGGTGCCCGGTGCCCAGGCCGGGTCGATGCCGTCGATGTCGAAGCTCAGGTACACCGGGCCGCCACCGACTTTTTCCCGCACTTCGGCCATCAATGGCGCAAGGGAGTGGTGCCAGCATTCTTCGGCCTGGACCACACGAAAGCCCTGTTTGCGGCTCCAGTTGAAGTCTTCGGCGGTGTAGCCCTGGGCGCGCAGGCCGATCTGCACCACGCGGTCGCAATCAAGCAAACCTTCCTCCACGGCGCGGCGGAAGGTGGTGCCGTGGGCGATTTTCTCGCCGAACATATGGTCGTTCACATCGGCGTGGGCATCGATGTGCACCAGCCCGACCTTGCCGTGTTTCTTGTGGATCGCCCGCAGGATCGGCAGGGTGATGGTGTGGTCACCGCCCAGGGTCATGGGGATCACATTGTGTTCGAGGATCTCGTCGTAGGCTTCTTCAATGATGCGTACGGCGTCGAGCAGGTTGAAGGTGTTGATCGCCACGTCGCCGATGTCGGCCACCGACAGCGAGTCGAACGGTGCCGCGCCAGTGGCCATGTTGTAGGGGCGGATCATCACCGATTCGGCGCGGATTTCGCGTGGCCCGAAACGGGTGCCGGCGCGCAGCGAGGTGCCGATGTCCAGGGGCACGCCGATAAAGGCGGCGTCCAGGCCCTTGGCGGTTTGCAGGTGGGGAAGTCGCATCATGGTGGCGATGCCGGCAAAGCGCGGCATTTCGTTGCCGCCCAGTGGTTGGTGGAAAATCTTGTCCACGGGAGTGCCTCATCGTTGTTGTGTTTATTAGAGGCCGATTCTGCGAAATACCCCGAGGCGAAAGAATCGGCAGGGGCAAATACTTAGTTCAGATTTTTCTAAACTAATCCCTGAGGTAAACTCCGTTCAAATGTGGGAGCTGGCTCCCACAGGATTATGTGTGTGCCTTCGGAGACCCCATGGCCAACGCCTTGCCCGACCTGAAACTCTTGCGCATCTTCGTCAGCGTCGTACGCCACCAGGGGTTCGCCAGTGCCCAGCACGAGCTCAACCTGTCCACGTCGGCCATCAGCACCTATATGAGCCAGCTGGAGTCGGCGCTGGGTCTGGTGTTGTGCCACCGTGGGCGGGGCGGGTTCAGCCTGACCAGCAAGGGCGAGCTGTTCCATCAGGAAACCCTGCGCCTGCTCGGCGAGTTGGAAGGCTTCGAGCAGTACGCCGCGGCGTTGAAAGGCGAGTTGCGCGGTACCCTCAAGCTCGGCGTGCTTGACTCCACCGTCAGCGACAAAGCCTTGCCGTTCGCCGAAGTCATCGGCGCCTACAGCCTCGAACACCCGGCGGTGCACCTGCATTTGTCGGTGATGAGCCCTTACGAACTGCAACTGGGCGTGCAGGACAACCGTCTCGACCTGGCCATCGGCGCCTTCTCCAACCGCATGAGCGGGCTGATCTACATGCCGCTGTACCGCGAACAGCACTGGTTGTATTGCAGCACCCGCCACCCGTTGTTCAACGAGCGGCGCATCCCCGAGCAGGTGATCACCCAGCAGCGCATGGTCGGGCGCGGCTACTGGAGCCAGGCGGAACTGGCGCGCCACGGCTTCAAGCACAGCGCCGCCACGGTGGAAAGTATGGAGGCACAACTGATCCTGGTGCTGTCCGGTGCCTACATCGGCTACCTGCCCGAACACTACGCCCAGGCCTGGGCCGACAAGGGCGACTTGCGCGTCTTGCTGCCGGCGACCTTCGGCTACCAGGCGCCGTTCTCGATGATCATGCGCCGAGGTCGCAGCCGTGAGCCACTGATCCAGACCTTTCGCGACTTGCTCAAAACCCAGCTCAACCAGGCCTGAAACCATGTCCAGACCCCAATGCTCCCGTTGCCTCAGGCCTCTTGCCCATTGCCTGTGCCCACTGATACCCAGCCTCGACAGCCGCACCCGGGTGTTGCTGTTGCAGCACCCGAGCGAGGTCAACCACGCACTCAACACGGCACGGTTGGCGGCATTGGGGCTGAACAATGCGCAGTTGGTGGTGGGCGAGGTGTTTGCTGATTTGCCGGCGTTGTTGAACCCGCCGGGTTATCAGGCGCGGTTGTTGTTTCCCGGCGACGATGCCCAGCCATTGCAAGGGTATACACCTGACGATCAGCCGTTGTTGCTGGTGGTGCCTGACGGCACCTGGCGCAAGGCGCGCAAACTGTTGCACCTCAACCCGTTGCTGGCGGCGTTGCCCAGGGTGAGCCTGGCCGAAGGCGCCGTCTCCCGTTATCGGCTGCGCAAGGCGCCGGGACCGGGGGCGTTGTCGACGGTCGAGGCGATTGTGCAGGCCTTGCAGGTGCTGGAGGCGCCGACTTCGTTCGAGCCGTTGCTCCAGCCGTTCGAGGCGTTGATCGAAGGGCAGATCGCCGCGATGGGGCCTTTGGTCTTCGCCAAAAACCACGCTTGATGCGTGGCGCTACATAGCTACCGGAGCGGCTGATGGCGACTGGGTAGGCTCGTTCATTTAAGGAGCGTACCTATGGCTGAACCGAATTCCCCTGACACGTTGGCCGCGTTTATGGCGCAGCATCCCGGGCCGCTGATGTCGCGTGCGCAGTGGTCTGCCTTGCAGGCCCTGGACGGATACCGGGTAAAGTTCGATGCCTTTCTCGGTGAACTCAACGACGACGAGCGGTTTGAATACGTACGTCTGCAACGGGCGTGGGTTTCTGCGCAATACGCTCTGGAACAAGGCATTCATGAACTGACCCTGGCTTTCGAGCAACAGGCCCTGGCGTCGCTGCGCCAAGGCCTGAAATCCCTGACGGGTCAGGACATCGACCCGAAAGTCGCACAGATCCATACGCGTTACCTTCAATCGGCCAATCGTGTTCGCCGTGGCGCCGATGGCGATGTGATAAAAACCGCCAGCCTCACCCTGTGGGACGCCGCGTGCATCAACTACGACGGGCTGACCGGCTGGAGTTATCCCGGCCGCACGGGGTTGGCTGACGCCAGCTTTCTTGACGAGGGTATCAATGCCAACGCGGCTGATTTCATAGCGCTGGTGCGCAGGCTGGATCTCGGCGGGCAACTCAAGGCGCGTCTGGATCAGGCACTGTCGGCCTCCGCCGAGTTGGGCGGGCGGGTCATGGCACTGGCCGCGGCTGAGTTCGAATTCGCGCTGATCGAGGCCCTGAGAACCACTGCCGCAAGCCGGGTGGACAGGGCGTGTTATCAGGCCGTGAAGCAAGCGTTGGTGGGAGGGGTGCGCTGGGAGAACGTTGAGGAAATGCTGCTGTTTATCCCCCACGGGGTGGACAACCTCAGTTGGTTGCCGCAATCCCTGGGGTTCACCGGGCAATACGTCGGCCCGCCCCCCGGCGACAGCCTGAGCATTCCCCATATCGTGTTTTCCGTCAGTGGTTGCCGGGGCGCCTTCAGCTTCTTCCCGAATCGTCCTGGTGGCTCGTTGCGTCACCATGCCAGCCACCGCGAAGCCTGTGAGGAATTTCACGTCGCCTTCCAGGGCTTCTACCGCAGAGGCGAGGTCGATTGGCTGTATCAGATGATGTCACTGCGTGACTGTGCACGCGTAAAGCAGCTTGCCAAAGCTTCTGTCCGACCCCAGGGCCTCAATGACGTCGCCCAACTGCTTTACGCATTGGCGCAGTCCATTCCCTCGCTCGACAAGGCCCAGAGCATTGGCAGTGTGCGCACCCCGGTGCAGAAGGTGCCCGTGGTCTGCTTGAGCGCCTTCTACATCAAGCGTTGCCGCGCCAACCTGCAAGAACTGGCCAACGAGATGCCCGGGTTGATGCCGAGCGTGATCGAGGTGTTCCAGGCCTTGCTCAATGAAATCCTCAACCTGTTGTTGATTCCGGTGCCGGGAGCACCCAACGGGCTGGGGCGGGCACGCGTGTTTGGCATGTTCGTCGCGTTGACCCAGGGCTTGATCGGCGGGGGGCATCAGGCGTTGCAGGGGCGGCCAGGCGAACTGCTGCAGGCATTTGTCGATCTGGCCGATTTATTGATCAGCGGCCGCATGCATACCCGGCTGGCGTTCACCGTGCAGCGTCGGCATCAGCGTCTTTATCAGCAACTCTCGCGGTCGCACACGGTCATCGACCCTCAGCGCCCGACGGGCCCGCAGTTGCTCGAACGAATGCTCGGCGCGAAGGATGTGCCTTCCCGTGCGCTGGACGCCGTGCTCGATTCAAGTGCCACCGCGCATGCTGCCCTGAACCAAGTGTGGGAGGGCGCGCCGCCTTCGGCGTCACTGGTTGAGGCGGTGCAGCGTTTCAACACTGACCGGTTGATCGACTGGGTAAGCCAGGGCGCCAATCCCGATCACCCTGCGCCCGTCGGTGCTGTTGAGGTCATGGCGCCGCTGCTCACCCAGTTGGCGGACTGGCCGGCAAACACCGCGTTGAGCATTGCCAATCAGCAAGGCCTGGAGCTGCGACGCTACAGCGCCAATACGATGGGACCGCCGACAGAAACGGTCACCGTCATCGCCCTGGAAAACTATCAATTCGCCTATGGGCCCACGAGTCGTCGCGTCGTGCATCTGCCGAATGCCATCGCCGCGCTGATGCCGACAGTTTTTGCCGCGGGCGCACCGCTGATTCGCCAGCAACTGGCGGCGCTGGCCAAGACCTTGAGCATCGAGTTGTTTGAGGCACTGACGCGCTTCGCCGGGGCCAGTCGCTCGACGGCCAAGGGGGCCAGCAGGGGCGTGCGGCAATTGTTGCCTGATCGCGTCGGCCACGAGTTGTCCATGCCGGCGGTGGTTGCGCAATTGCAGGCACTGCACCCACAGGTGAGCCTGGCGCGCTTGCTTGAGGTGCTGCGCGAACATCCCTTGTCGGCACACCAACAGATGCAGTTGCTGACTTCGCAATTGCAGCCTGAAGCGCTGTATGACGCCTTGCGCGCGGCCCGTCGGGGAGCGCGTCGGGAGGCCATTGTCGATGGCCTGTTCCACCGCCGCCGCTTTGACCGGCAAACCCAGAATTGGGCGGCCGCGTATGCCCATGGCGTGTTGAGTGATGGGCTCGGGCGAGCACTGGTCGTCAGCTGGGCCGAGCAGCCGGTGCCTTATGTTTCCAAGGGCACTCGAGATCGAACCCTGGTCGTGATCGATCATCGCCTGGGGCGGTTCGCGGCGTATGACGCACAGGCGCACCGCAGCGGCGAGATGTTCACTGGCGCCGACAGCTTCTACGCCCTCATCGTGAGCCAGTTGTCAGAGCAAGACCGTGCCCGCCTGGGGCTCTCGGCGGCGCAGGCCATCGGCGATCTGCGTCACCAAGTCGCCCAGGCGCTGGTGCGCAATCGTGCGCCCGACGGTACGTTCTATCCGTATCGACGTGAGATCGCGGCGTACGCCCGTAGCGACGATATTTCACGCATCGGCGCCGAGCCCGACGCGCTGGGCCTGTATGCCCTCGGCTCGGCGCGCTACCTGTTTATCGAAGGCGACTGTTTCAAGGTGGCCCAAGCGGACCCGGCACAGCCGTGGCGCATCCAGCACCCCTCGTTGAGCGACGCTTACGCCCCGGCCCTCACCCATAACGGCGTCGGCGCGTGGCGCCATGAATGGGAAGACCCGCTGACTTGGGACGGCCAACGACCGTTTTATCGACTGGGGCCGTTGGCCCGTGCGCTGGGGCCGGATGCGATTGAACAGGTGCTGCGGATCAGCGGGGTGACAACAGACATGCTGCGCCGGGTGCATGTACGCAATGAGCTTCCCCCCGCCGTCCTGCTGGATACCCTTGAGCGCTTCACGGTCCATCAGCGGGTCAAGGCCGGTATGGACGTTGGTGCGGCTTTTTTCGAGCGGATGCTGGGCGAAGTCGGTGCCGATCGCGCCGATGCACTGGTGGGGCGCAAGGGCGTCGCGCATTCCGATCAGATCACCGTGCTGGAGGCAAAAGTGGCGCTGGACAAGCCGCAGATGGAACACCTGTTCTTCGAGGCGTTGTGCCCTGATCGCCGGCATTCCAATGACCCACTGGCCCAAGTGCTGCAGCGTGACTACCCCGATTTGACCAACCGGGTCGCCGAAGACCTGGTGCGCGCTGTCACCCCGGCCGAGCGCCGCAGCCTGGAGAGCGGGGTGGTCCCGTTGACGCTGACCTCGGCGATCCGATGGTGGGTGCAATACCTGCGCAAAACCAGGATTCTGGAGAGCGCGCACCTGCCGGCCAGCGCCGATGAGAACAGTGCGACCGCGCTCCTGCATGCATTGGCGCAAATAGACGGTTGGCCGGCGCACCTTCGGGTTGAAGTGTGGCAAGGCGGTTTTATGCAGACCAGCGTCGGCCCGTTCGATGCAGCGCTCAAGTGCATGGTGGAGCGGGTATCCCACCAGTATCAGGCCTATCTCCCCCAGGCAAACGGGCGGCGACAGCCAGTGGGACGCCCGGGTCCATTCCTTGAGGTGTTACTGGCCGCGCTGCCGCTGGCCGAGCGGCAGTCATTGGGGTTCACCCAGGGCGCCGGGGAGGGGGAATTGCTCGAGCAGGTGCGTTGGCGTCTGCAACGCATATGGGAGTTTGCCGAGACCCAGAGGCGTGTGGGGCGCCGTCCGCATTTCCATCCGCCACAGCGTGTTGCGGATGGGCGCATCGCTTATCCGCTGAGCGGTAGAGGGCTGAGGCCGATGGAGCGCGCCCAGGTGGCGCGCTTGCGCGCGTTGTATCCGGCGAGAACCGACGACGAGGTTCTACAGCTGTGGCGGGACGCGGGCGACTCGGTTCGAGAACGCGATGGGATGATCGACTATCTCTACAACGAACGTGAGGCGATGAACGTTGCGCTGGGGCGATGGCTTCATGGCACGACGGGCCCCGCGCGGGAGGCCCGGGCGCAGGCGGTTGTACGTATCCAGCGATGTTGGGCCAGGGAGGCCTCGACTCACGGGACGGCCATGGTCAAGGAACTGAATCTCGATGGCCTGGACCTGACCGATCTGCCCACGTTGGGCGCGCATTTCGGACACGTGGAGGTATTGAGCCTGAAGCGAAACCAACTGTCTCAATTGCCTACGCGTTTCCTGCGCTGTTTCCCGGGCGTGACGCGGCTTTACCTGAGCGACAACAGGTTCGAGCAGATGCCGCCGGGGCTTTCCGAGGTCCCGCGGCTGAGGGCCTTGTACCTGGGTAACAATCGACTCAAGTTCAGGCTGGGCGATGTGATCCGGCTGAGTGAGCTGACGCAATTGCGCGTGTTGGATTTGTCCTCGAACCCCCTTCGCCAAGGACAGCGACTGAACTTGGCGGGTTTGAAACACCTGCGCTATCTGAACCTGCGCAACACTCAGTTGGAAAGCCTGCCCAAGGGGGCTGTCACCCTGAAATGGCTGGAGGTGTTTGACCTCGCAAACAACCGCATCCAAGTGCTGACTCGGTCTGACCTGTTTATCTACGCTGATGTCCATCGCGCCATGGACCTGTCCGGCAACCCCTTGTCGCAGGGCACGCTTCAGATGCTTCGTGTTTATCGCGAGCAGCCGGGGCGTTCTGGCATTCATTTCGGATTGCATCCGCATAATATTCCCGTTACTGCCGGTCCCGACCGCTGGTTGGCGGTGCTGGCGGTCAGGGACGTACCGTCGCACCTCGCGCTTTGGCAGGACTTGCAGGGGCGGGAGATTTTTGCGCGGTTTTTCACGCTGATCGAGCGTGTTGCCGCTGATCCCAAGTTTGTTGCCGTGGGTTACCGAGCCCTGCGAGAAGACCTCACCGGCAGAGTCTGGCGTTTGATCGAAGGGGCTGCCAACACCCCGCAACTGGCGACGATCCTGTTCGAGCATCCGTACGACATGAGCGCTGGCGTGAACGGTTGCATGGTGTCGCTCAACAATTTGGAGCTCAAGTTCAGAATGTTCGAACTGCTTACCGGGGGCGACGGCGATGGGATGCCGCTGCTCAATTGTTTGCGGGCCAGCAGCCGCTTGGCGGCCATCACGAACGCTGTGCTTTTGTTCGATCCGCATCAGACGCCGGAGCTGGCGGGCACACGCATACTGGCTTACCGAATTGCCTTGTCCGCGGCCCTGGACCTCCCCCTGGGCTTCGATCAACGGCTGGATCGGACGTTGGGCACCCCCAGCCCCGAGAGCGTTGCCGCGATGCTTAACGGCATCCTGGCGGGCGAGACGAGGTTGGACTGGCCTGGGTGGCTGATTGAGAAGACGTATTGGCGGCAGTTCCTGCAAGCCAAGTATCAGGTGCGTCTTCAAGCCACGCTGGGGCATTACGATCAGGCGCTGGAGGACGCCTTGGATAGAGTCAACCGTGCAGAACTGAGCGATGGGGCTTACCTGGCGTTGGCCAATGACCTGTCCAGCCGGCGCTCAGTCGATGAGGACCGCTTGCTTCTGGCGTTGACAGAAGGTGAGTGGGCCAACTTCACAGGTGCCGCCAATGTTGCTTATACCTATCAGCAATAAGCACCTTACTTTGCGTGATATGGCCCGCCGGGCTTTCCCGGTATGATGTCCGCCCCCGCAGTCTGGATTGCGAATACGCCATGACCTTGCAGTACCCTACAATTGCCGATTGCGTCGGCAACACGCCCCTGGTCCGCTTGCAACGCATGGCGGGAGAAACCAGCAATACCCTGTTGCTCAAGCTCGAAGGGAACAACCCGGCCGGCTCCGTGAAGGACCGCCCGGCGCTGTCGATGATCACCCGCGCCGAGTTGCGCGGGCAGATCAAGCCCGGCGACACCCTGATCGAAGCCACCTCGGGTAATACCGGGATCGCCCTGGCCATGGCCGCCGCGATCAAGGGTTACAAGATGATCCTGATCATGCCCGACAACGGCAGCGCCGAGCGCAAGGCGGCGATGACCGCCTACGGCGCCCAGTTGGTGCTGGTGACCCAGGAAGAAGGCATGGAAGGCGCCCGCGACCTCGCCGAGCGCATGGCCGCCGAAGGCCGTGGCCTGGTGCTGGACCAGTTCGCCAATGGCGACAACCCCGAGGCGCACTACACCAGCACCGGCCCGGAAATCTGGCGCCAGACCGGGGGCACCATCACCCATTTCGTCAGCTCCATGGGCACCACCGGCACCATCATGGGCAACTCGCGCTACCTCAAGGAGCAGAACCCGGCGATCCAGATCGTCGGCCTGCAACCGATGGAAGGCGCAGCCATCCCGGGTATCCGCCGCTGGCCCGAAGAGTATCTGCCGAAGATCTACAACGCGACGCGCGTGGACCGCATCATCGACATGGCCCAGCGTGAAGCTGAAGACACCACCCGGCGCCTGGCCCGTGAAGAAGGCATCTTCTGCGGCGTGTCTTCCGGTGGCGCCGTGGCGGGTATGTTGCGCTTGTCCCAAGAAGTGGAAAACGCGGTGATCGTCGCGATCATCTGTGACCGTGGCGACCGTTACTTGTCGACCGGCATTTTCGACGAACCCAACTGATGGCCAAGCACGAGAGAGGCCTGCGCTTCCAACCGACGGGCGGCAGCCGGGCCCCGCAGATTCCAGTGGGCAAGAAACAACGCCTGACCATCGAGCGCCTGGCCAACGATGGCCGTGGCATCGTGTTCTTCGAAGGCCGCACCTGGTTCGTGAACGGTGCGCTGGCCGGTGAAGAAGTCGAAGCGCGGGTGTTGGGGGCCCACGGCAAAGTGGTCGAGGCGCGTACCGAGCGGGTGTTCAAGGCCAGCGAACTGCGCCGCCCGGCGCCGTGTGCCCACGTGGGCCGCTGTGGCGGTTGCAGCGTGCAGCACTTGCCCCATGGCGAACAACTTGCCCTGAAACAGCGCATGCTCGCCGAGCAACTGTCCCGCGTGGCGGGTGTCGAACCGCAGGAGTGGGCCGCACCTTTGAGCGGTCCGGAATTCGGCTACCGTCGCCGTGCCCGTGTAGCGGTGCGTTGGGATGCCAAGGCGAAAAAACTCGAAGTGGGTTTTCGCGCGGTCGCCAGCCAGGACATCGTCGCCATCGATGATTGCCCGGTGCTGGTACAGGCCTTGCAACCGATCATGCAGCGTCTGCCGAACATGCTGCGCCGCCTGAGCAAACCCCAGGCCCTGGGGCATGTGGAGCTGTTCAGCGGTACATCCATCGCCGTGCTGCTGCGGCATATGGCGCCATTGTCGGACGCGGACCTGCTGGTATTGAAAGAATTCTGCGCGTTCCATCAAGCCCAGTTGTGGCTGCATGGCGAGGGCCAGCCGGAGCCGGTGGATGCCGATGCCGCGTTGGGTTTTCAGCTGGAGCAGTGGGGCCTGGAACTGGCCTACCGTCCCGGCGACTTCGTGCAAGTCAACGCCGCTGTCAACGCGGCGATGGTGGCCCAGGCCCTGGAATGGCTGGCCCCACAGCCTGACGAACGCGTATTGGACCTGTTTTGCGGCCTGGGCAACTTTGCCCTGCCACTGGCCAGACAAGTACGCGAAGTGGTCGCGGTGGAGGGCGTGCAGACCATGGTGGATCGGGCGGCGCTTAATGCCGTCAGCAACAATTTGCATAATGCGCAGTTTTTTCAGGCCGATTTGTCCCAGCCTTTGACTGACGCAGAATGGGCCAAACAGGGCTTTTCTGCGGTACTCTTGGACCCACCCCGCGATGGTGCCCAAGAGGTTGTGCGCAAGCTCGCCACTCTGGGGGCCAAGCGCCTGGTGTATGTGTCCTGCAACCCGGCGACGCTGGCGCGGGACACGGTTGAGTTGGTCAAGCAAGGCTACCGGCTAAAACGTGCCGGGATCCTCGACATGTTTCCGCAGACAGCGCATGTCGAGGCCATGGCGTTATTTGAAGCGGGCTAGGATGCCCGTTTAATCCGACTGGCCTGCGTTCTCCAGGGCCTGTGATCTGCCACGGAGTTCGCAGTAAAGTCGGCGATGATTTTGGCGCATCAGAGGTGCGTCGTAGGGAAGGTAAGCAAGATGGTACAGGTGAGAGCACACCAGCCGATCAACACCGACGGCAGTATCAATCTCGAGGCATGGCTGGATCATGCCGTCAGTGTCGACCCGGCACTGGACCGTGAAGCCTTGAAGGCAGCCTGCGAGTTCGCTCGCGAGTCTGAGCAACAAGACAATGCGGCCAAGAACCTGTGGGCCGAAGGCACTTCGAGCTTTCGCACCGGGCTCGAGATCGCCGAGATCCTTGCCGATCTCAAGCTGGACCAGGATTCGCTGATCGCCGCCGTGCTCTATCGCGGCGTGCGTGAAGGGCATATCGCGTTGCCGCTGGTCAGCCAGCGTTTCGGCGCCGTGGTGGCCAAGCTGATCGACGGCGTGCTGCGCATGGCCGCCATTAGCGCCAGCCTCAGCCCGCGCCAGTCGATGGTGCTGGGCACCCAGGGCCAGGTGGAAAACCTGCGCAAGATGCTGGTGGCGATGGTCGATGACGTACGCGTCGCCCTGATCAAGCTGGCCGAACGCACCTGCGCGATCCGGGCGGTGAAGACCGCCGACGACGAAAAACGCAACCGTGTGGCCCGCGAGGTGTTCGACATCTACGCGCCGCTGGCACACCGCCTGGGCATCGGCCATATCAAGTGGGAGCTGGAGGACTTGTCCTTCCGCTACCTCGAACCCGATCAATACAAACAGATCGCCACGCTGTTGCACGAGCGGCGGCTGGACCGTGAGCGCTTTATCACCGATGTGATGAACCAGCTGCGCTCCGAGTTGCAGGCTACCGGCGTCGATGCCGACATCAGCGGCCGCGCCAAGCACATCTATTCCATCTGGCGCAAAATGCAGCGCAAGGGCCTGGCCTTCAGCCAGATCTACGATGTGCGCGCCGTGCGTGTGCTGGTGCCGGAAATGCGCGACTGCTACACCGCGCTGGGCATCGTCCACACCCTGTGGCGGCATATTCCCAAGGAGTTTGACGACTACATCGCCAACCCCAAGGAAAACGGCTACCGCTCGCTGCACACCGCCGTGATCGGCCCTGAGGGCAAGGTGCTGGAAGTGCAGATCCGCACCCACGCCATGCACGAAGAGGCCGAGTTGGGCGTGTGTGCGCACTGGCGCTACAAGGGCACCGACGTCAAGGCCGGGTCCAACCAGTACGAAGAGAAAATCTCCTGGCTGCGCCAAGTCCTGGAATGGCACGAAGAACTCGGCGACATTGGCGGCCTCGCCGAACAGTTGCGCGTGGACATCGAGCCGGACCGGGTCTACATCTTTACCCCTGACGGCCATGCCATCGACCTGCCCAAGGGCGCCACGCCGCTGGACTTCGCTTACCGCGTGCACACCGAGATCGGCCACAACTGCCGGGGCGCCAAGATCAACGGGCGCATCGTGCCGCTCAACTACAGCCTGCAAACCGGTGAACAGGTCGAGATCATCACCAGCAAGCACGGCACGCCGAGCCGCGACTGGCTGAACCCGAACCTGGGCTACATCACCACGTCGCGGGCGCGGGCGAAGATCGTGCATTGGTTCAAGTTGCAGGCGCGCGACCAGAACGTCGCCGCCGGCAAGACCCTGCTCGAACGCGAACTGGCCCGCCTGGGCCTGCCGCAGGTGGACTTCGACAAGCTGGCCGAAAAGGCCAACATGAAGATCGCCGAAGACATGTTCGCCGCCCTCGGTGCCGGCGACCTGCGCCTGGCGCAACTGGTCAACCTGGCGCAACAACTGGTCGAACCGGAGCGCGGCAGCGAGCAGCTGGAGTTGATCCCGCGCAAAGCCACCGGCTACAAGCCGGGCAAACGCGGCGACATCCAGATCCAGGGCGTGGGCAACCTGATGACGCAAATGGCCGGCTGCTGCCAGCCGTTGCCGGGCGACGCGATCGTCGGCTACATCACCCAGGGCCGTGGCGTGAGCATTCACCGCCAGGACTGCGCTTCGGTGCTGCAACTGGGCGGGCGTGAGCCGGAGCGGATCATTCAGGTCAGCTGGGGCCCGGTGCCGGTCCTTACCTATCCGGTGGACATCGTCATTCGTGCCTACGACCGTTCCGGTTTGCTGCGGGACGTGTCGCAAGTGCTGCTCAACGAGCGGATCAACGTGCTGGCGGTCAACACCCGCTCGAACAAAGAGGACAACACCGCGTTGATGTCCTTGACCATCGAGATCCCGGGCCTGGACGCGTTGGGGCGGTTGCTGGGGCGGATTTCCCAGTTGCCGAACATCATCGAGACGCGGCGTAACCGTACGCCATGATTAGCTGGATGAACGCGGGCTAACATGTGGGAGGGCTTTTGTGGGAGCGGGCTTGCTCGCGAATACGGTGTGTCAGTGCCAGATTCATTGGCTGACACTGCGCATTCGCGAGCAAGCCCGCTCCCACATTTGATCTTCTGCGTGCCCACTTGATCGGACAGAAACTGATGTATTCACTAGATGACCTGCTGCACCTGATGAACCGCCTGCGCGACCCGCAATACGGCTGCCCGTGGGACATCAAGCAAACCTACGCCACCATCGTCCCGCATACCCTTGAAGAAGCCTACGAAGTCGCCGATGCCATCGAGCGCGGTGACTTCGATCACCTGCAAGGCGAGCTCGGCGACCTGTTGTTCCAAGTGGTGTATTACAGCCAGCTGGCTCGGGAAGAAGGGCGTTTCGAATTTGCCGGCGTGATCGACAGCATCACGCGCAAGCTGATCCGTCGTCATCCCCACGTGTTTCCCAGCGGCGATCTGTACGCACCGCTGGATACCCCCCGGTTGAACGAAGAGCAGGTCAAGCACCGTTGGGAGCAGATCAAGGCCGAGGAGCGTGCGGAAAAGTCCTCCGTACCGGAGCAACTGTCCCTGCTCGATGACGTACCCACGGCGCTGCCATCCTTGTCTCGTGCCGCCAAGTTGCAAAAGCGCGCCAGCCAGGTCGGTTTTGACTGGCCATCCGCCTTGCCGGTGGTGGACAACGTCCGCGAAGAGCTGGATGAAGTACTCGAAGCCATGGCTGACAACGACCCAGCCGCCATCGCCGATGAAGTTGGCGACCTGCTATTTGCCGCGGTCAACCTGGCCCGTCACCTCAAGGTCGACCCGGAAACCGCGCTGCGTGGCGCCAATGCCAAGTTCGAACGACGTTTCCGATTTATCGAACAGGCATTGCGCGATACGCATCAATCCATAGAAGATTGCACCCTCGAAGAGTTGGACGCCCTGTGGGGTGAAGCCAAACGCCAGGAAAAGAACATGTCCAGCTGCGGTTGAGCGGCTGCCTAAGTGAGTAAGCACCATGAGCATTTCCCTTCGCGATCAGTTGCTCAAAGCAGGTCTGGTCAACCAAAAGCAGGCCAAGCAGGTCGGCAAAGAGAAACAGAAGCAGCAGCGCCTGGTCCACAAGGGCCAGATCGAGGCCGATGACACCCAGGCTCGCCTGGCTGCCGAAGCGAAGGCCGAGAAGGTCAAGCGCGATCAGGAACTCAATCGCCAGCAGCAGGAAAAAGCCGAGGCCAAGGCCCGCACGGCCCAGGTCAAGCAACTGATCGAGACCTCGCGCCTGCCCAAGCTGACCACCGAGGATTACTACAACTTCGTGGATGACAAGAAGGTCAAGCGCCTGTCGGTCAACACGTTGATGCGCAACAAGCTGAGCAACGGCTCCCTGGCGATCGTGCATCACGGTGGTGGTTACGAGGTGATCCCGCGTGAAGCGGCGCTGAAGATCCAGGAGCGTGCGCCAGAGCGCATCGTGCAGCTCAACATCCTCACCGAAAGCCAGGTGCCGGACGAGGATGATCCATACGCCGCCTACCAGATCCCGGATGATCTGATGTGGTAAGGCTGTAGAAACAACAAACCCCGCTCAAAAGGCGGGGTTTTTGTTGATAGGTACTCCGGCTGCGTGGGCTGGAGCACCTATAGGATTTCGATACTCAGGAGCTTTCTGCCTGGCGTTTCATCTCAAGCGACTCGAGCTCGTTCTTATAATTGTGAGCGTCACTCTCGTTGTGAAACATGCCGACCAGCAGGTCTTGTTGGTGTACATCCCAGATGTGAATCCCATGGCCCAGCGCTTCATGGGACATATGTGCATCGTCGCGTTCAGTTACTTTTACAGTCATCTGCTTGCTCCAATCTCTGGTGGGTCTGCGGCAAGTCGTCGCAGGCCTTTGTTATATGTTTTGTTAGCTTGCTAAGTAAACCGACTTTTCGCGCAACAATTCATTGCAGGAACTGCAACAGTGCTGCAGGCCTTGAGGATTGGGGGGGTTGCGGTATGGGTGCTGGAGTTTTATGACAGAAGTTTCATGTTGAGAGCCCGCTATCGCCATCGCAGGCAAGCCAGCTCCCACAGGGGAATGCATTCCAAATGTGGGAGCTGGCTTGCCTGCGATGACTGCACAAGCCTCTACATAGAATCCGCAGGCAAAAAAAAGCCCCGCAGTCAGCGAGGCTCTTTTTTTGATTCATCAGCCGATCAGCTACCTTTGACAGCCTTGCCGTCAACCGTACCGTCTTGCAGCATGATGTTGTATTCCTTGCCGTCAGTCTCGACCTGACGCAGGGCAACCAGGATGCCGCCCTGGTCCTTGGCAAACCACATCTGGGTGATGCGCTTGCTTTGGGTTGGGTCACGCACGCGCTCAACCTTGATCGCGTCGATGGAGCCGACCTTGGTCTGGACCTTTTCCGGGCCGATCACGCGGAAGTCGTAGGTGTCGACGTCGGTGCCTTCGACCACGTTGTAGCTCATGCTTTTCTTGCCAGCGGCAACGTCGCGCTGCAGGGCCAGCTGGTAGGTCGACTTGTCGAGCATGCCGCTTTGCAGGGCCACGTTGACCGGGTCTTTGTTTTCAAAACCGGTGACTTTCTTGGCGGTTTGATCAAAGTCCAGGTTGATCTTCTTGGCTTTGCCCAGGCCACCGCGTTCGAAGATGTAGCTCTTCGGTTGCAGGGTGTCCTTGTCAAACAGGATCACGCTGGTTTCGGTGAGGCTGGCGATCATCATGGAAGCCTTGAAGTTCAAGGTCCAGGTGCCGTCGCCATTCTTGGCCAGGCTGCGTTCAGCCGAACCACTCATGGGCAACTGTTTCCAGTCGGCGGTGTAGCTAACGGAGAAAGGGTGAAGGTCTGCCGCTTGCACGGCAGGCAAGGCAAACAGAGCAAAAGCGAAGAGCAAGGCGCGACGCATAAAATCTCCTAGGTTCGAATCAAGTGGCCGCTGGCCGCGAGTAACTGACCGTCCAATAATGCACCCTGCTCACCAAGAATCAACCGCCCCTCGGCAAACCAGCGCACTGCCAGCGGGTAAATCCTGTGTTCCTGGGCGTGAACCCGTTGCGCAAGGCTCTGCGCTGAGTCATCCGACTCTACCGGAACCACTGCCTGTACGACCAGAGGCCCGCCATCGAGTTCCTCGGTGACGAAGTGCACGCTGCAGCCATGCTCGCTGTCGCCGGCGTCGAGCGCCCGCTGGTGCGTGTGCATGCCTTTGTATTTAGGCAGGAGGGAAGGGTGGATGTTGAGCAGGCGCCCAGCATAGTGCCGCACGAAATCAGCGCTGAGGATGCGCATGAAACCGGCGAGGACCACGAGTTTGGGATTGAAGGCGTCGATCAGTTCGACCAAGGCGGCATCGAAGGCTTCGCGGCCTTCGAAGGCCTTGTGATCCAGGGAGCGGGTGGCGATACCCGCGTCGCTGGCGCGTTGCAGGCCGAACGCGTCGCTGCGGTTGGAGATCACCGCAGCGATGCGCACCGGGCTGTCGCCGGTGCGCGTGCTGTCGATCAGGGCCTGCAAGTTACTGCCGGTGCCGGAGAGCAGCACCACGACATCACAGGTCTGGGACATCAATGAGCCTTGAGGTTCTTCAGTTCAACCTGGGCCGCGCCTTCCGGTGCGGTGGCGATCTGACCGATGACCCAAGGCTGCTCGCCCGCTTCACGTAGTACGTTCAACGCGGTTTCAACGTGCTCTTGGGCCACGCAGATGACCATGCCGACGCCGCAGTTCAGCACGCGGTGCATTTCGTTTTCGTTGACGTTGCCTTTCTCTTGCAGCCAGTCGAAGACTGCAGGACGCTGCCAGCTGGCCACGTCGACAATCGCCTGGGCGCCTTTTGGCAGCACGCGCGGGATGTTGTCCAGCAGGCCGCCACCCGTGATGTGGGCCATGGCCTTGACGGCGCCAGTGTCCTTGATCAGCTTGAGCAGTGGCTTGACGTAGATGCGGGTCGGGGCCATCAGCAGGTCGGTCAGCGGTTTGCCGTCGAGCTGGATGTTTTCGATGTCGGCGCCGGACACTTCGATGATCTTGCGGATCAGCGAGTAGCCGTTGGAGTGCGGGCCGGACGATGGCAGGGCGAGCAGGGCGTCACCGGCGGCAACCTTGGAGCCGTCGATGATCTCGGCTTTCTCGACCACACCGACGCAGAAGCCGGCCAGGTCGTAGTCTTCGCCTTCGTACATGCCTGGCATTTCAGCGGTTTCGCCGCCGACCAGGGAGCAACCCGACAGTTCGCAACCGGCGCCAATGCCGGTCACAACCTGGGTGGCGGTCTCGACGTTGAGCTTGCCGGTGGCGTAGTAGTCCAGAAAGAACAACGGCTCGGCGCCGCACACCACCAGGTCGTTGACGCACATGGCCACCAGGTCGATGCCGATGCTGTCGTGCTTGTTCAGGTTCAGTGCCAGGCGCAGCTTGGTGCCCACGCCGTCGGTGCCGGAGACCAGCACTGGCTGTTTGTAGCCGGCCGGGATCTCGCAGAGGGCGCCGAAACCGCCCAGGCCGCCCATGACTTCGGGGCGCGCAGTGCGCTTGGCGACGCTCTTGATGCGTTCGACCAATGCTTCACCGGCGTCGATGTCTACACCGGCGTCCTTGTAGCTCAGGGAGGGTTGCTTGCTCATGATCCAGGCCTTTAGGGGGGATTCAGGGGTAACGACCGGGCGGGCGGGGGCTTTTATAAAGGCCACGCCGTTGACGGTCTGCGAAGGCGCGCGATTTTATCAGGCTTGAGGGGCAGCGGCCATCCTCGGGCCGACGGGCAGAGGCATATGGGTTAAAAAAATGCTAATCCGGTCTGCTTTGGTACGTATTAAGGTATAGCCTTGAACCCGCTATCGTTATGACAGTACGAAAACTTACCGATACCCGTGAATGTTTTGCCAGCCGCTGTGGTCACAGCCCTGGTAAGCCGAATTCACGCGGTCTGTTCCAGCCGCTAAATTTGTCGTTCGGGAATCTTCCATGCGTCTGTGTAAATTCTTCTTTGTAGGCTGCTTGTCGTTGGTCAGCCTGGCGAGTCATGCCGAAACCCTCAATGGCCTGTATCAAGTGCTTGAACCCGTCAGTAGCCAGTCGCCGCAAGAGCGCGACCAGGCGACCCAGCGTGCCGTGCAAACCCTGGTGATCCGCCTGACCGGCGACGCCAAGGCCGCCGATGGCCCGGGCCTGGCGGCGGTTCGCAAGGACCCGCAGCAAATCATCACGCAATACGGCTACGACGCCGGCCCGCCGGAAAGCCTGCAAGTGGATTTTGACCCGGTCAGCACCGACCGCGCCTTGCGTGATGCGGGTCTGTCGATCTGGGGCAGCAACCGGCCGTCGATCCTTGGCTGGTGGCTGAATGACTCTACCGAAGGCAGCAGTCTGGTCGGTGATGGCCAAAGCGTCGCCCAGGCATTGCGTCGCGCGGCGCAGCACCGTGGGCTGCCGTTGCGGCTGCCGCTGGGTGACTTGGAAGAGCAGGTAGTGGCCACCGCGCCCAACCTGGAAAGCGCCGACGCCACGCCACTGCGCGCCGCCTCCGAGCGCTACGGCGCGGATGCCCTGTTGGCCGTGCATGCACGCCAGGAAGGCAACCAGTGGCAGGCCAAGTGGCGCTTGTGGCTGGGCGACAAGAGCGAGCAGGGCAGCGTCCAAGGCGCCGATACGGGCGCGGTGGCCGATGCCGTCATGCTGGCGGTCAGCCAGAAGCTGGCACCGCGCTTTGCGGTCAAGGCCGGGGTAAGCAGCGAGCAGTTGCTCGAAGTACAAGGCATGAACCTGGAGCGCTATGCCGCCCTGGGGCATCTGCTCGAGCCGTTTGGTGGCCAGCCGCAGTCTGTGGATGGCGACCGCATCGTCTATCGCGTCAACGGCAGTGTCGATCAATTGCGTACCCAGTTGGGCCTGGCCAAGTTGCAGGAGGTTGGGCCTGGTGAAGCACCGGCGGCAGCAACGCCTGCGGCGCAACTGCGGTTTCGTTGGTAACAGTTCTTCCTTATATAGAAGCAATGGAGTGGTTTATGGCGGATACGCGTCGTTGGGTGTGGCTTGGTGGGCTGGTCCTGCTGTGCGCGTTTGTTTTCTTGCTGCATTCGATCCTGACGCCGTTCCTGGTTGCGTTGCTGCTGGCCTACCTGTTTGATCCGGTGGTGGATCGCCTGGAGAAGGTCGGCTTGTCACGGACCTGGGGCGTGGTGACGGTTTTCGCCTTGTTCACCCTGATCATCACGGCGTTGGTGCTGGTGCTGGTGCCGATGTTGGCCAAGCAATTGTTCCGCCTCTATGAACTGGCCCCGCAGATGCTGGATTGGCTGCAGCACACGGCGATGCCGTGGGCCCAGGCCAAGCTGGGGCTGGCGGATGGGTTCTGGAAGTTCGACAAGGTCAAGGCCGCGATCAGCGAGCATATGGGGCAGACCACCGATATTGTCGGCGTCGTACTCAGTCAGGCTACGGCGTCCAGCCTGGCGCTGATCGGCTGGTTGACCAATCTGGTGCTGATCCCGGTGGTGGCGTTCTACCTGCTGCGCGACTGGGACATCATGATGGCCAAGATCCGCAGCCTGCTGCCGCGCAACCGTGAAGAGCGCATCGTCTCGCTGGCAGAGGAGTGTCATGAGGTGCTGGGTGCGTTTGTGCGCGGTCAGTTGCTGGTGATGCTGGCCCTGGGGGTTATCTATGCTGCCGGCCTGATGGCGATCGGCCTGGAACTGGGCTTGTTGATTGGCCTGATCGCCGGCCTGGCGGCCATCGTGCCGTACATGGGCTTTGTGATTGGTATCGGCGCGGCGCTGGTGGCCGGGTTGTTCCAGTTTGGTGGCGACCTGTACCCGATGCTCGGGATTGTCGCGGTGTTCATGGTCGGCCAGGCGCTCGAAGGCATGGTGCTCACGCCGTTGTTGGTGGGGGATCGGATCGGTCTGCACCCGGTGGCGGTGATCTTTGCGATCCTGGCGGGCGGAGAGCTGTTCGGCTTTACTGGCATCTTGCTGGCGTTGCCGGTGGCGGCGGTGATCATGGTGCTGGTGCGCCATGTGCATGACTTGTACAAGGATTCGGATGTGTACACGGGGGTCGAAGACCCTGATCTGTAAACGTTGCGTCACAAACCCGGCCTTGGTCGGGTTTGTTGTTTCTGGGGGTGGGGCGTCAAACAATCCGCGCAAAACCGGTAAGTTAACGCAAACCTTTGATTTTGCTTGTGGTCTGCTGCATTGTGCGCCCGGCGTCACGGGTATAAACTTTGCAAACTTTACACAGAGGCCACTAGCGGTTCGTTTGGAGCCGTTCAGTCAGCATGAAACCGATTCAGCTGCCCTTGGGTGTGCGTCTGCGTGACGACGCCACCTTTATCAACTACTACCCAGGCGCCAATGCCGCTGCACTCGGCTATGTCGAGCGGCTCTGCGAAGCCGACGCCGGGTGGACCGAAAGCCTGATCTATCTGTGGGGCAAGCACGGCGTAGGGCGTACTCACCTGTTGCAGGCCGCGTGTTTGCGTTTTGAACAGATGGGCGAGCCGGCGGTTTATTTGCCGTTGGCCGAGTTGATGGATCGCGGTATCGGTATCTTCGACCACCTTGAGCAATATGAGCTGGTCTGCCTGGACGATCTACAGGCCATCGCCGGCAAGGCGGAGTGGGAAGAGGCGTTGTTTCATCTGTTCAACCGTTTGCGTGACAGCGGCCGGCGCTTGCTGATCGCTGCATCCACCTCGCCGCGGGAGCTGCCGGTCAAGCTGGCGGATCTCAAATCTCGCCTGACCCTGGCGCTGATCTTCCAGATGCGTCCCCTGTCTGACGAGGACAAATTGCGTGCCCTGCAATTGCGGGCCTCCCGTCGCGGCCTGCACCTCACCGATGAGGTCGGGCACTTCATTCTGACCCGCGGTACCCGCAGCATGAGCGCGTTGTTCGATTTGCTCGAACAGCTCGATCAGGCCTCTCTGCAAGCCCAGCGCAAGCTGACGATTCCTTTCCTCAAGGAAACCCTCGGCTGGTAGCCAGCCCTTTGTTTTCGGGGCTTTCGGCAAAATCCAGGCGCCAGAAAACCTGCGTTTGGGCCGGGTTAACCACGCAAATCGGTCGCATAGGGTGTTAAGGGCTTAGATGTCATCGTCCAAACAAGAAGTCACATAGATCACGATTGAATTTGCAAATCGATCTGATAGCGGGCATAGTCTCGGCTTCTTTACACATCAGCCACGGTCGTGCCCATGCTAAATCGCTTCGCACCCCTCGTGCCTCTCGCACTCGTTACCCTGTTGTTTGGTTGCGCCTCCCACCCTCAACAGGTGGCCGAGCAGCAAAAACCTCAGGTTCAAAATCAGGCAAAATTCGTCGCTGCACAGTCTGCTTCTGTTTATGAAGAAGAGCTGGCGACTGAAAAGGAACTGGGCGCCTTCTCCGGCAACAAGCCTTACCAGCTTCCAGTCCTGGCCGACAGCATTCTCGAACGCGGCATGTCCCTGATCGGTACCCGTTACCGTTTCGGTGGTACCTCTGAAGCCGGTTTCGACTGCAGCGGCTTCATCGGCTACCTGTTTCGTGAAGAAGCTGGCATGAACCTGCCACGCTCCACTCGCGAAATGATCAACGTGAATGCACCGTTGGTCGCACGCAACAACCTCAAGCCCGGTGATCTGCTTTTCTTTAGTACTGCTGGCCGTGGTCGCGTAAGCCATGCCGGTATCTACCTGGGCGATAACCAGTTTATCCACTCAAGCAGCCGTCGCAGTGGCGGTGTCCGAGTCGACAACCTGGGCGATAGCTACTGGAGCAAAACCTTCATCGAAGCCAAGCGTGCACTCGCCATGGCCCCGACGACGGTTACCGCTAGCAAGTAAACTTAAAGTGATACTTGAAGTTTGACGTGTAAGCGCTAGAATCCCTGGATATTGTTGTAAACCGTACGCGCGAGCTCTGCTTGCGCGTTCTGGTTTTCAGCGTTCGGCAGCGAAAGCCGCATCCAGACCAGGATTGTTCT
This sequence comes from Pseudomonas sp. FP2335, assembly GCF_030687535.1. Classification (NCBI taxonomy): domain Bacteria; kingdom Pseudomonadati; phylum Pseudomonadota; class Gammaproteobacteria; order Pseudomonadales; family Pseudomonadaceae; genus Pseudomonas; species Pseudomonas sp. FP2335. The sequence continues at coordinate 4,338,738 of NZ_CP117437.1, read as the reverse complement.
GCACATGTCGACCTCGGCCCGCCTGATTCTTATTGTTTGCGCCGCGCTCCTCAGCGCCTGCGCCAGCCGTCCACCGCCCGCTCCCGTAGCGGTGAAGCCCAAGCCGGTGTTCAACTATTCCACCCAGAATTTCTCGCCTGTCGCCGAAGACGTACTCTTTCGCGCGCTCGGCCTGGTCGGTACGCCTTATCGCTGGGGCGGCAACACGCCGGACTCAGGCTTTGATTGCAGCGGCCTGATCGGTTTTGTCTACCGCGATGCGGCCGGCATCTCCCTGCCACGCACCACCCGCGAACTGATCGTGATGCGCGCCCAGGATGTGAGTGAAGAGAACCTGCAAACCGGTGATCTGCTGTTCTTTGCCACCGGCGGCGGCTCACAGGTCAGCCATGCCGGCATCTATGTGGGCGAGGGCCGCTTCGTGCACGCGCCGCAAACCGGCGGCACGGTGAAGCTGGACACCTTGTCCAAGGCGTATTGGCAGAATGCTTACCTGAGCGCCAAGCGCGTGTTGCCAGGGAATCTGGCACGTAATCCCTGAGCTGACAGAGATCTGAATGTGGGAGCGGGCTTGCTCGCGAAGGCGCCGGATCAGACCACACATCTGTGACTGACACACCGCCTTCGCGAGCAAGCCCGCTCCCACATGGGTTTTGTGGTCTGAAGCCTGTCTACTTAGCCGCCGACACCCGCCACACCTTATTTCCCACATCATCTGCCACCAGCAAATCCCCCTGCTGATCAATCACCACGCCCACCGGCCGGCCCATGGCTTTCTCGTCTTTGTCGAGGAACCCGGTCAGCACATCCACCGGCTGTCCCTTGGGCTGGCCAGCCTCGAACGGTACGAAGATCACCTTGTAGCCACTGTGGGGCTTGCGATTCCACGAACCATGCTGGCCGATGAATGCGCCATTCGTGAAGGGGGCGGGCAATTTGCTGTTCTCTGCAAACGTCAGTCCCAGCGAGGCGGTATGCGGGCCTACGGCGTAGTCTGGTGCAATCGCCTTGGCCACCAGGTCGAGGTTTTGCGGATTGACTCGCGCATCCACATGCTGCCCGTAGTAGCTGAACGGCCAGCCATAGAAGGCGCCATCCTGAACCGAGGTGATGTAGTCCGGCACCAGGTCGCTACCGATTTCATCGCGCTCGTTCACCGCCGTCCACAGCTTGCCGCTTTGTGGTTCCCAGGCCATGCCGTTAGGGTTGCGCAGGCCCGAGGCGAAAATGCGGTGCTGGCCGCTGGCGCGGTCTACTTCCCAGATCGCCGCCCGGCCTTCTTCTGCCTGCAGGCCGTTTTCACCAACGTTGCTGTTGGAGCCTACGCTTACGTACAGCTTGCGGCCGTCTTTGCTCGCCACCACGTTCTTGGTCCAGTGGTGGTTGATGCTGCCGCCGGGTAGGTCGACCACCTTGGTACCGGCTGCCTTGATCGCGGTTGCTCCCGGTTGGTAGGGGAAGCGCAGCAGCTTGTCCGAGTCCGCCACATACAGATCATTGCCCACCAGGGTCATGCCGAAGGGCGAATTGAGGTTTTCAAGAAATACTGTCCGGGTCTCGGCGATGCCATCGTGGTCGGCATCGCGCAGCAACGTGATGCGATTCGGGCTAGGCACACCTGCACCGGCTCGGCCCATGACCTTTTCCATTACCCAGCCACGAATGCCCTTTGAGTCATCGGGTTTGGGCGGCGCATTGGTTTCTGCCACCAGTACGTCGCCATTGGGCAGCACATACAGCCAGCGCGGGTGGTCCAGGCCCTCGGCAAACGCCGCCACCTGGGTGCCCGCGGCGGGAGTTGGCTTCGCACCCGCAGGCCAGCCGATGGCTGGCGCGATGTTTACCGTGGGGATCAGGGTCTTGTTCGGCTCCGGTAGCTTGGGGGAAGGCCCGGTTCCGTCAGACACTTGCAAGGTCGAACTTTCACCGCAGGCGGCGAGGGCGCCTGCGAACATGATCAGTAGGGCAAGTCGGGTCTTGTGCATGTTTTTCTCCTGGGTACCTGCAAGGGTAGAGGCATGCAGCGGTCCGATGGTTCAAGTGCGAAGCCGGCTTTAATTGACGCTCCACCCCCAACCCTCTACCCTTCGCGACTTGTTCCAGGTGCTCTGTGACCCACGGGTCGACCGAGTGAAACAGGGAAGCCGGTGAGTGAGCGCACTTGTACACAGTGCTGCCGCGATCCCGGCGCTGCCCCCGCAACGGTAAATGAGTCAAGACCCTGCTTTCTGCCACTGTATCGCCCCGCGATATGGGAAGGCGCAGCGTCGGCGATCGCCACTCATGAGCCCGGAGACCGGCCTGAAACATCCAACAGCATCACGGTGGGCGATGCTTGGCTGTCTGTTTTGTCTTTTTCCTGCCCGCCGTTTTTTGTCCAGCCCCAACGGAGAGCTGCCATGACCGATTCCCCTGAACGCGACGAACGCCACCTGGCGCGCATGCTGCGCAAAAAAGCCGTGATCGACGAGCGCATCGCCAACTCGCCCAACGAATGCGGTTTGCTGCTGGTGCTCACCGGCAACGGCAAAGGCAAGAGCAGCTCTGCGTTCGGCATGCTGGCTCGGGCCATGGGCCACGGCATGCAGTGCGGTGTGGTGCAGTTCATCAAGGGGCGCAACAGCACGGGCGAAGAGCTGTTCTTCCGCCGCTTCCCTGAGCAAGTGCGTTTTCACGTCATGGGCGAAGGCTTCACCTGGGAAACCCAGGACCGCCAACGTGACATCGCCGCCGCCGAAGCCGCCTGGGCGGTGTCCCGCGAGCTGCTGCAAGATCCCGCCATCGGCCTTGTCGTGCTTGACGAACTGAACATCGCCCTCAAACACGGCTACCTCGATCTGGACCAAGTACTCAGCGACCTGCAAGCCCGTCCGCCGATGCAACACGTGGTGGTCACCGGCCGTGGCGCCAAGCCCGAGCTGATCGAAATGGGCGACACCGTCACCGAAATGGGCATGCTCAAGCACGCGTTCCAGGCCGGTATCAAGGCACAGAAGGGCGTCGAACTTTGAATCAGCCCCGTCATTGCCCGGCCGTCTTGATCGCCGCACCGGCGTCCGGCCAGGGCAAAACCACCGTCACCGCCGCGCTCGCCCGTTTGCACCGCAACCTGGGGCGCAAGGTGCGCGTGTTCAAATGCGGGCCGGACTTTCTCGACCCGATGATCCACGAGCGCGCCAGTGGTGCGCCGGTGTATCAATTGGACATGTGGATGGTGGGAGAGCAGGAAAGTCGTCGCCTGTTGTGGGAAGCCGCCGGCGAGGCTGACCTGATCCTCATTGAAGGCGTGATGGGCCTGTTCGACGGCACGCCGTCCAGCGCTGACCTGGCGCGCCACTTTGGCGTGCCGGTGCTCGGTGTGATCGACGGCACCGCCATGGCCCAGACCTTCGGTGCCCTTGCGCTGGGCCTGGCGCGTTATCAGCCGGACCTGCCGTTCGCCGGCGTGCTGGCCAACCGCGTGGGCACGCTGCGCCACGCACAATTGCTCGAAGGCAGTCTGACCGAAGGCCTGCGTTGGTACGGGGCGCTGTCCCGCGAGACCGGGATCGAATTGCCCAGCCGCCACCTAGGCCTGGTACAAGCCAGCGAACTGAATGACCTCGACCTGCGCCTCGATGCCGCCGCCCAAGCCCTGGGCAGCAGTTGCGAAGTCGCATTGCCGCCGCCGGTGACGTTCGCTGCGCCGCAGATCATTGAGGCCGAGCCGTTGCTCAACGGCGTACGCATTGCCGTGGCTCGCGACGAAGCCTTCGCCTTCACCTACGGCGCCAGCCTCGATCTGTTGCGGGCGATGGGCGCCGAGTTGCACTTCTTCTCGCCGATCCATGACCGCCAATTGCCTGACGCCGACAGCCTGTATCTGCCGGGTGGTTACCCGGAATTGCATCACCAGGCGCTGTCGGAAAATACCGCGATGCTCGATGCGATCCGTGCCCATCACGCTGCTGGCAAACCACTGCTCGCCGAGTGCGGCGGCATGTTGTACCTGCTGGACTCGCTCACCGATGTCGACGGCCAGCGTGCCGAGTTGCTCGGTCTGCTGCAGGGCGATGCCGTGATGCAAAAGAAACTGGCCGCCCTGGCCCTGCAAAATGTCGAACTGCCGGAAGGCACATTGCGCGGTCACACCTATCACCACTCCCTGACCAGCACCGACTGCACGCCGATTGCCCGTGGCGTGAGCCCCAACGGTGGGCGTGGTGCCGAGGCGGTTTTCCGACAGGGGCGGATGACGGCTTCCTACGTGCACTTTTACTTTCCGTCGAATCCGGCGGCGGTGGCGGCACTGTTTGCGCCAGACCGGGAGGGCGCTATCGCAGGCAAGCCCGCTCCCACAGGGGATCGCGTCGAAACCCAATCCAATGTGGGAGCGGGCTTGCCCGCGAAGAGGCAATGACCGACAACGCCTTCCCAGAAGCCGACCGCCAGGCCGTCTACCGCGCCATCGCCGAACGCCGCGACATGCGCCACTTCAGCGGCGGCACCGTCGCGCCTGAACTGCTGCAGCGCCTGCTCCAGGCCGCACACCAGGCCCCCAGCGTCGGCCTGATGCAACCCTGGCGCTTCATCCGTATCAGCGACCGCCAGCTACGTGGGCAAATCCAGCAACTGGTGGAAGAAGAACGCATCCGCACCGCCGAAGCCCTGGGCGAGCGCTCCGACGAATTCATGAAGCTCAAGGTCGAAGGCATCCACGATTGCGCCGAGGTATTGGTAGCAGCGCTGATGGACGACCGCGAGCGCCACATCTTCGGTCGTCGCACCTTGCCGGAAATGGACATGGCCTCGCTGTCCTGTGCCATCCAGAACCTGTGGCTGGCTGCCCGCGTCGAAGGCCTGGGCATGGGCTGGGTCTCGCTGTTCGAGCCCCAGGCCCTGGCCGACCTGCTGGGCCTGCCGCCCGGCGCCAAACCCCTGGCCGTGCTGTGCCTGGGCCCGGTCGCTGCGTTCTACCCGGCGCCGATGTTGCAACTCGAAGGCTGGACCGAGCCGCGGCCGCTGAGTGACATGCTGTACGAAAATTCTTGGGGAGTGAGTCAATGAGTGTGGCCTTGCTGTGTGTCGCCGCAGTCGCGCTGGATGCGCTGCTGGGCGAACCCAGGCGCTGGCATCCGCTGGTGGCGTTCGGCAATTTCGCCGGGCGCATCGAGCAACGCTTCAACAGCGGTGGCCGGGGCTGGCGCAGCCATGGCGTGACCGCGTGGTTTATCGCCGTGGTGCCGTTGACCCTGCTGGCCACGGCTTTGTCGTGGGCGCCGTATATCGGCTGGATCTTGGAGATCCTGGCGTTGTACTGCGCCCTCGGCATGCGCAGCCTTGGCGAGCACGTGATCCCGGTCGCCCAGGCGCTGCGCAGTGATGACCTGGACGAAGCGCGAAAACGTGTGAGTTACCTTGTCAGCCGTCAGACCAGCGAACTGGACCGTACCGAAGTCGCCCGCGCCGCCACCGAGTCGGTACTGGAGAACGGCAGCGACGCGGTATTCGCCGCGCTGTTCTGGTTTGTCGTTGCCGGTGTGCCGGGCGTGGTGCTGTACCGCCTGAGCAACACCCTCGACGCCATGTGGGGCTATCGCAACGAACGCTTCGAGCGTTTCGGTTGGGCGGCGGCCAAGATCGACGACGTGCTGAACTATATTCCTGCGCGCCTGGTGGCATTGACCTACGCGTTGCTGGGCAAAACCCGCCTGGCGTTGAAGTGCTGGCGTACCCAGGGCCCGACGTGGGACAGCCCCAACGCCGGCCCGGTGATGGCGGCCGGCGCTGGTGCGCTGGGTGTCGAATTGGGCGGCGCCGCGATTTATCACGGCGAAGTACATCAACGTCCGCAACTGGGCGAAGGCCCGGCGGCGGATGCGGACTCCATCGACCGAGGCTGGCAACTGGTGCAGCGCGGCGTATGGTTGTGGCTGCTGATCCTATGCGCGGGGGCGCAATTCTATGCTTGAGCACGGTGGCCGGCTGCGCAAGGCAGCGATTCAATACGGGATTGCCGAGGCCGATTGGCTCGACCTGTCCAGCGGCCTCGCGCCGTGGCCGTGGGCGATCCCGGAAATTCCGCTGCGGGCCTGGGCGCGCTTGCCGGAAACCGACGACGGCCTGGAACGCGCCGCCAGCGAATATTACGGCGCCGCCCATTTGCTGCCGGTGCCGGGCTCCCAGGCGGCGATCCAACTGTTGCCGCGCTTGCGGCGGGCGGGCAAGGTCGGCGTGCTGTCGCCGTGCTATGCCGAACACGCCGAAGCCTGGCGCCGCGCCGGTTATGTGGTGCGCGAAGTGCTGGAGCAGGAAGTCGACTTCTTTCTCGACAACCTCGACGTGCTGGTGGTGGTCAACCCGAACAATCCCACCGGCCTCAGCCTGAGTCCGCAACGCCTGCTGGACTGGCACGCGCGGCTGGCGCAGCGGGGCGGCTGGCTGGTGGTGGATGAAGCCTTCATGGACGTCACGCCGCACCTGAGCCTGGCGAGCCAGGCCCATCAGGTCGGGTTGATTGTGTTGCGTTCGTTCGGCAAGTTCTTTGGGCTGGCCGGTGTGCGCCTCGGTTTTGTCCTGGCCGAGCGCAAGTTGCTCAGGCTGCTTGCCGAGCAGGTGGGACCCTGGGCCGTCAGCGGCCCCACCCGCGTGCTGGGCCAAGTCTGCCTGGCGGATACGGCCGGGCACACGCGCCAGCGCGAGCGCTGTATCGAGGCCAGCCAGCGGCTGTTCGACCTGCTTGAGCGCCACGGCTTCCAACCTCACGGCGGCTGTGCCTTGTTCCAATGGCTGATCACCCCGCATGCCGAGCGCATGCACGAATTCATGGCCCAGCGCGGCATCTTGCTGCGCCTGTTCGTTCACGACAGCAGCCTGCGTTTTGGCTTGCCTGATAGCGCCGCCGATTGGCTGCGCCTTGACGAAGCGCTGACGGCCTACAAGGACGCTGCATGAGTACGCTGATGGTGCAAGGCACCACCTCCGATGCCGGCAAGAGCACCCTGGTCACCGCGCTGTGCCGTTGGCTGGTCCGCCAGGGCGTGGCTGTGGCGCCGTTCAAGCCGCAGAACATGGCCCTCAACAGCGCCGTGACGGCCGAAGGTGGCGAGATCGGCCGCGCCCAAGCCGTGCAGGCCCAGGCCGCCAACCTGGCGCCCCATACCGACATGAACCCGGTGCTGCTCAAGCCCAACAGTGACACCGGTTCCCAGGTGATCATCCACGGCCGTGCCGTCACCAGCATGAACGCCGTGGCCTATCACGATTACAAAGCCATCGCGATGCAAGCCGTGCTGGCCTCCCATGCACGCCTGAGCGATGCCTATCCGGTGGTGATGGTGGAGGGCGCGGGCTCCCCGGCGGAGATCAACCTGCGCGCCAACGACATCGCCAACATGGGCTTCGCCGAAGCCGTGGATTGCCCGGTGCTGCTGATCGCCGACATCAATCGTGGCGGCGTATTCGCGCACCTGGTCGGCACCCTGGAATTGCTGTCGCCGAGCGAACAGGCGCGGGTCAAAGGCTTCATCATCAACCGTTTTCGCGGCGATATTGCGTTATTGCAACCCGGCCTGGATTGGCTGCAAGCGCGCACCGGCAAGCCTGTGGTGGGCGTATTGCCCTACGTGATGGACCTGCACCTGGAAGCCGAAGATGGCATCGACAAGCGCCAGATCGACAAGGCCGCCCAAGTGCTCAAGGTGGTGGTGCCGGTGTTGCCGCGCATCAGCAACCACACGGATTTCGACCCGCTGCGCCTGCATCCCCAGGTGGATTTGCAATTTGTCGGGCCGGGCCAGCCGATTCCGCCTGCCGACCTGATCATCCTGCCGGGCTCGAAAAGCGTGCGCAGCGACCTGGCCTACTTGCGTGCCAACGGCTGGGACAGCGCCGTGGCGCGACATTTGCGCTATGGCGGCAAAGTGCTTGGCATTTGCGGCGGCTTGCAGATGCTCGGCGAGCAGGTTCACGACCCGTTGGGCCTGGAAGGGCCGTCGGGCTCCAGCCATGGCTTGGGGCTGCTGGCCTTCAGCACCACGCTGGAAGAAGAAAAGCAGCTGCGCAACGTGCGCGGGCGCCTGCTGTTGGAAAACGCCGAGGTCAGCGGGTATGAGATCCATGCGGGCGTGACGTCCGGCAGCGCGCTGGCGAACGCCGCCGTGTTGTTGGATGACGGTCGCAGCGACGGCGCCCAGAGTGCGGATGGGCAGATCCTCGGCACCTACCTTCACGGCCTGTTCGAAACCCCGGCCGCGTGCAGCGCGTTGCTGCGCTGGGCGGGCTTGCAGGATGTGCAAAGCGTGGATTACCACGCGTTGCGCGAGCGTGACATCGAGCGGTTGGCGGACTTGGTGGAGAACCACCTGGACACTGAATTGCTGCGCACGCTGTGTGGGATTTAACTGTATGTGGGTTTCAACTGCTGCACTGCTCCCACAGGAAGGTGTGACCTTATGCTGCAACTGATCCTCGGCGGCGCCCGCTCCGGCAAAAGCCGTCTCGCCGAAAAGCTCGCCAGCGACAGCGCGTTGCCGGTCATCTACATCGCCACCAGCCAGCCGCTGGACGGTGAGATGAACGAACGCGTCGCCCTGCATCGCCAGCGTCGCCCCGACCACTGGGGGCTGATCGAAGAACCCGTCGAACTCGCCCGCGTCCTGCGCGAAAACGCCGCCGCCGGCCGCTGCCTGTTGGTGGATTGCCTGACGCTGTGGCTGACCAACCTGCTGATGCTCGAAGACCCCCAGCGCCTGGCGTTCGAGCGCGATCAACTGCTGGAAACCCTGGCCGCGCTGCCGGGTGAAATCATTTTTGTCAGCAACGAGACCGGCCTCGGTGTCGTGCCGCTGGGCGAATTGACTCGCCGCTATGTGGATGAAGCCGGTTGGCTGCATCAAGCTTTGGCTGAGCGTTGTCAGCGTGTTGTCCTGACGGTTGCCGGCCTGCCCCTGACTTTGAAAGGTACTGCGTTATGACTGACATCTGGTGGCTCAACCCATGTAAGGCGATTGACACTGCGGCGTACGAACAAGCCTTGGCGCGTCAGCAGCAACTGACCAAACCGGCGGGTTCCCTTGGCCAGCTGGAAGCGTTGGCCGTGCAATTGGCCGGCTTGCAGGGGCAGGTCAAACCTTCGGTGGATCAACTGTGGATCGCGATCTTTGCCGGTGATCATGGTGTGGTCGCCGAAGGCGTGTCGGCATTTCCCCAGGAAGTCACCGGGCAGATGCTGCATAACTTTGTCACCGGCGGTGCCGCTATCAGCGTACTGGCGCGGCAGTTGGACGCGCAGTTGGAAGTGATCGACCTCGGCACGGTCACGCCGTCGCTGAACCTGCCTGGGGTACGTCACCTGAACATCGGCGCGGGCACTGCCAACTTCGTCAACGGTCCGGCGATGACTGGAGCCCAGGGGCGGTTGGCGTTGCAAGCCGGTCGTGACAGTGCGCGTCGTGCACTGGCGAGCGGTGCGCAGTTGTTTATCGGCGGTGAGATGGGCATCGGCAACACCACTGCCGCCAGTGCGCTGGCGTGTGCGTTGCTCGATTGCCCGGTCAGCGATCTTACGGGGCCGGGCACCGGCTTGAATGCCCAAGGCGTCAGTCACAAGGTTGCGGTGATCGAGCGGGCACTGGCGGTGCACGCCGGGCAGCGCGATGACGTGTTGCACACCCTGTTCAATCTCGGCGGCTTTGAAATTGCAGCGCTGGTCGGCGCATACCTGGCCTGCGCCCAGGAAGGCATCGTGGTGCTGGTGGACGGGTTTATCTGCAGCGTCGCCGCGCTGGTGGCCACACGCCTGAACCCGGGCTGCCGCGAATGGCTGGTGTTCGGCCACCGGGGCGCCGAGCCAGGCCATCGTCTCGTGCTGCAAAGCCTCGACGCACGGCCGCTGCTGGAGCTTGGCCTGCGCCTGGGCGAAGGTAGCGGTGCGGCCCTGGCGGTGCCATTGTTGCGCCTGGCGTGTGCCTTGCACGGCCAGATGGCCACCTTCGCCGAAGCCGCCGTGGCAGACCGCCCGGCATGACTTTGCACCTGGACCTGTTGCGCCACGGCGAGACCGAGCTGGGCGGCGGCCTGCGCGGCAGCCTGGACGACGCGCTGACCGCCAAGGGCTGGGAGCAGATGTGCGCCGCCGTGGTGGCCCAGGGGCCGTGGCATCGGCTGGTCAGCTCGCCTTTGCAGCGTTGCGCACGTTTTGCCGAAGAGTTGGGCGCTCAATTGCAGGTGCCGGTCAGCCTGGAGCCGGATCTGCAAGAGCTGCACTTCGGCGCCTGGGAAGGCCAAAGTGCTGCGGCGCTGATGGAGACCGATGCCGAAGCGCTCGGCTTGTTCTGGGCAGATCCCTACAGCTTTACACCGCCTGAGGGCGAGGCGGTCAGCGACTTTTCCGACCGCGTTCTGGGTGCCGTCGCACGCTTGCATCAAGCGCACGCCGGTGAGCGGGTGTTGTTGGTCAGTCACGGCGGCGTGATGCGCTTGTTGCTGGCGCGGGCGCGGGGCTTGCCCCGTGAGCAATTGCTGAATGTCGAAGTCGGCCATGGCGCGCTGTTCAATCTGCAGGTCGCGGCTGACGGCGTGCTGAAGGAAGGAATCTGACGATGTTGCCGTTCTGGATCGCCCTGCAATTTCTCAGTAGCTTGCCGATTCGCCTACCGGGCATGCCGCAGCCGCAGGAGCTGGGGCGCTCGTTGCTGTTTTATCCGCTGGTCGGCCTGTTGTTCGGCTTGCTGTTGTGGGGCTTTAACGCGTTGTTGATGGGCGCCCCGTTGTTGCTGCATGCCGCGTTGTTGCTGACCGCCTGGGTGTTGCTCAGTGGCGGCTTGCACCTCGATGGCCTGGCCGACAGCGCCGATGCCTGGCTTGGTGGCTTCGGCGACCGCGAGCGCACGCTGACCATCATGAAGGACCCGCGCAGTGGGCCGATTGCCGTGGTCACGCTGGGTCTGGTGCTGCTGCTCAAGTTCACCGCGCTGGTGGCGTTGATCGAGCAGCATAACGGCGCAGCGCTGATCCTGGCGCCATTGATCGGGCGCGCATCTATGCTGGGCTTGTTCCTGACCACGCGCTACGTGCGTGCCGGCGGGTTGGGGCAGGCGCTGTCGGATCATTTACCGAGAGTTGTGGCCCAACAGGTGCTGATCCTCAGTGGCTTGGCGTGCCTGCTGATCGGTGGTTTCAGCGGCGGGATCGCGGTGCTGCTCGCGGCGCTATGTTTTGTCGGTTTGCGCCACCTGATGGTCAAGCGCCTCGGTGGCACCACGGGCGACACTGCCGGGGCCTTGCTGGAACTGCTGGAAGTCGCGGTTCTGGTCGGTTTGGCGCTGTAACACTTTCTTGCAAATCCTTAATCGCGGGTATATACACGTTCCATGCTTGCCTCCCAATGTTTATGCACCAACCTGCGACGTGCCGCCCGTGGCGTCAGCAGGCATTACGACGGCGCTCTCGACGGCTTCGGGATCAACGTTGCCCAGTATTCTTTGCTGTGCAACTTGCAGCGTCTGGATCAACCGAGCATTTCCAGCCTGGCGGAAGCCATGGGCCTGGACCGCAGCACCTTGGGGCGCAACCTGCGGGTGCTGGAAGGCGAAGGCCTGGTGCAACTGGTGGAAGGCAATGACCTGCGCAACCGCCTGGTACTGTTGACCGAGGCCGGTGCGCAACGATTAGCCGCGGCGTTACCGGCGTGGGAAGCAGCGCAGCAGAAATTGATCGATCAACTCGGCGCAGATAAACGCGAAACCTTGTTGGCCTTGCTGGACGAACTCGCCTGACGGCGGGTCTGTTCCAATACAAGCGGGTATATACCCGCGAACGGAGAATAAGAAATGACCTCGATGTGGCGCACCAGTGGTTGGATCCTTGTGGGGAGTGCGCTGATCCTGGCGTTGTCCTTGGGCGTGCGGCATGGCTTCGGCCTGTTCCTGGCGCCGATGAGCGCCGAATTCGGTTGGGGGCGCGGCACCTTCGCCCTGGCTATCGCCTTGCAGAATCTGGTGTGGGGCCTGGCGCAGCCGTTTGCCGGTGCGTTGGCGGACCGTTTCGGTGCGACCAAAGTGGTGTTTGTCGGTGGGGTGCTGTACGCCGTGGGCCTGGTATTCATGGGCTTGTCCGACTCGGCGTGGTCGTTATCCCTCAGTGCAGGCTTGCTGATTGGTATCGGCCTGTCCGGCACCTCATTTTCGGTGATTCTCGGCGTGGTTGGCCGTGCCGTCGCGCCGGAAAAACGCAGTATGGCGATGGGGATCGCGAGCGCGGCCGGTTCGTTTGGCCAGTTCGCCATGGTGCCAGGCACTTTGGGCTTGATCAGTTGGTTGGGCTGGTCCGCTGCGTTGCTGGCGTTGGGCCTGATGGTGGCGTTGATTCTGCCGCTGGTCGGCATGCTCAAGGATCGCCCGCTGCCGGCGATGGCGGGTCAGCAAACCTTGGGCGAAGCGTTGAAAGAAGCGTGCGGCCACTCAGGGTTTTGGCTGCTGGCGTTTGGTTTTTTCGTCTGCGGCTTCCAGGTCGTGTTTATCGGCGTGCATCTGCCGGCCTACCTGGTGGACCAACATCTGCCTGCAACCACAGGTACCACGGTGCTGGCGTTGATTGGCCTGTTCAATATCATCGGCACCTACACCGCTGGCTGGCTCGGTGGGCGTATGTCCAAACCGCGCTTGTTGACCGCGTTGTATCTGCTGCGCGCCGTGGTCATCGTCTTGTTCCTGTGGGCGCCGGTGACCCAGGTCAGCGCCTACCTGTTCGGCATGGCGATGGGCTTGTTGTGGCTGTCCACCGTGCCGCTGACCAACGGCACAGTCGCGACGCTATTTGGCGTACGAAATCTCTCGATGCTTGGCGGGATTGTGTTCCTGTTCCATCAGATCGGTTCCTTCCTTGGTGGTTGGCTGGGCGGGGTGGTCTATGATCGAACCGGTAACTACGATTTGATCTGGCAGGGCGCAATCGCGTTGAGCCTGCTCGCGGCGGCATTGAATTGGCCCGTGCGTGAGCGGCCGGTGGCACGTTTGCAGGCGCAGATGGAGGCGGCATGAGCATAGCGGCAAGGGGTTTGCTGATCGCGGCGGGGTTGGTCCTGACGCTGCTCGCCTGGTGGGGTTGGCAGCACGGTGGCCTGGCGTTGATGCAACTGGGTATGTCGATCTGTTAAGTTCGGACTCTGACTTTTTCAAGGACACACGACATGCAGATGCGCTGGCTCGCTGTACCCGTGCTGATGGCGATTGGCAGTGCCGCAATGGCTGCCGATTGCCCGCCGTTGCTGGAGGGCCAATTGCCCAAGCTGCGGGCCAAGGAATCCATCGACTTGTGCCAGCGTTTTGCTGGAAAGCCCCTGGTGATCGTCAATACCGCGAGCTTCTGTGGGTTCGCCCCGCAGTTCAAAGGCCTAGAAGCCTTGTATCAACGTTACAAGGATCAAGGGCTGGAAGTGATCGGTGTGCCTTCAGATGACTTCAAGCAAGAGGCCAAGACCGGCGAGGAGACTGCCAAGGTCTGCTACGTGAATTACGGCGTGACCTTCACCATGACCGAACCGCAGAAGGTCAAGGGGCCGGATGCGGTGCATTTGTTCAAGGTATTGGCGCAGCAGAGTAATGCGCCGAAGTGGAATTTCTACAAGTATGTGGTCGACCGCCAGGGCAAGGTGATTGCTGATTTTTCCAGCCTGACCAAGCCGGACAGCCCGGATTTGATCGAAGCGGTGGAGAAGGCGTTGGCTTCGAAGCCCTGATCGTCAGCCATCAAAAAGCCCCGCCTCCTTTGCAGGAGAGCGGGGCTTTTTTGCGCGGTTCTGAATCAGAACTTGTAAGTCATGCCCAGGCCGAAACCGTTGGCACTGTTTTCATACTTGGCGCGGTAGCTCGACGGCGCGGCGGTGTTGTTCACCTTCACGTCCTCTTCCTTCAGGTAGGAATACGCCAGGTCGATGGTCATGTTGTCCATGACTGCGTAGCCCAGGCCAACGCTGAAAATCGTCCGGTCGCCGGTAGGGATACGTGGCGAGCGGTCCTGGTTGTTGGTTGGCGACTGGTCGAAGGTCAGGCCGGTACGCAGCACAACCTGCTTGGTCAGCTGGTACGAGGTGCCCACGGCGTAAGCCCAGGTGTCGTGCCAGTCTTGTTTCTCGGTGATGCTGCTGATTCGGCTCGGGGCGAGAATGCCGCCGTTGGCTCCGGTCACGCCTTCGTTGTTGACGGTGATCTCTTTCAGGCGGCTCCAGCGAGTCCAGGTGGTACCGGCGTAGAGTTTCCAGGCGTCAGTCAGGTCTTGAGTGACCGACAGGTCGTAGGATTCCGGAGTCTCGATTTTCAGCGAGGCGTCGTAACGGTTGTTACGCAGGAAGCCTTGAGTCTGCACTGGGCCGCTGACGGTGGTGTGGCCTTCCAGCTTGTAGTTGACCTTGGAGTGGTAGGTCAGGCCGACGCGGGTGGTATCGGTCGCCTGGACCAGCACGCCGATGTTGAAGCCCAGCGCGGTGTCGTCACCCTTGATCTTGACGTTGGTGTCGGGAAGTGCCGCGTTAAGGGTTTTTTCCGATTCCAGTACCCCGGAGATCCGGTTGATGGTCGGACCGAAACCGATGGACACGCGGTCGTTGAAGGCATAGCTGACAGTTGGCTGGAAGGTCATCACCTTCACTTCGCTCTTGCTGCCGAAGCCACGGCCCTGGAAGCCGTTTTCATAGTCGGTGACCAAGCCGAACGGTGCGTACACGCCGAAGCCGACAGCCCACTGATCGTTGAGTTTGTTGGTGTAGAAACCGAAAGGTACGGCGGTGAATGGAACCATGTCACCTTTGTTGGAGCCGCTGGAAACGCCACCCGTATCCTTGATATTGGTCGACGCATCGATAGCCGCAACACCACCGGTGACTTGCTGGCCATTCAGGCGGGACATACCGGCAGGGTTACCGTAGACAGTGCTTGCATCATCGGCAGAAGAGGAGCGACCTGCGAAACCCGTACCCATCCCGCTGACGCTCTGTTCGTTGAGTGCGAAACCGCTTGCGAACAGTTGGGAGGATGCCATGGCAACGGCGAGGCTAAGTGTGGTCTTGAGCATTACTTTTTTCATTATTAGAACTCCGTGGTGATCACCGCTGCGGAAAGTATCAATAAATCTCACATCGCGCTATAGGCTGTAATGCAGGAGATAGAGCGGTTTTGTAGGACAATCCGACCAAAATTCGGGTTTTTTGGCGAATCTTGCAAATTGCCCGGTCAGCAAACCGCGTGATTCATGGGTGAAACACAGGTTTGCCAGGTTTGCGTGAAATCGCGCAGCCTTCCTTGGGGATGAAATATTTCTTTCCAGATACGTGCCATGGCTAAAACATCGCCGGGAGGGGGCAGGGCGGGGTGATGTTGTTCCACCAATAGCCAGGCAATGGCGGTGGCGTAACGCAGGTTTACGGTGAGTTCCAGTTGGGGAGCACTGAGAAAGGCATGTTGGCTGGCCAAGCCGCGTACCAGGCTGGCGCGTTCGGGGTCCAGCGCCAGGTAGTTGTCCCACAGCGCGCGATGGCGAGGTTCGGTGATGCTGTACAGGCCATGGCCGCGCCGGTCGTGCAAGGCGGAGCCGAGTTCCGACTGGCTGGCCGCGATGCCCAGTAGCAGGGCTTCAGCCGTCTGGTTGTGGCGGCCCAGGTACATCAACGTTGGCCGGATCACATAACGACACAATTCGCTGGCAGCGATACCCATACAAGCCTCAATCCGTGACGGAAGTGGTCGACGAGGCCTGAGAGGTGGGGGCTTGGCAGCGGTGGATCGGATCTCAGGCTCGCCGGAAGCGGATCATGCCGCTTGAGTTGAAGTGTAGTGTCATATTCATGATGTAAAGGACTGTTTTTAAAACATCTTATTCATTTAGTTATATCGTTTATATCTGTTTGAACTTAGTAAAAAAGCCGAATCTACACATTCAAGGCAATAAAAAACCCTGTGTTTTAAACAGGGTTTTTTGTGTTTCAGCGACTCGGGTCGATCAGGCAGTCAGTGCCTGACGGGTACGCTCGATCACGGCCTGCAGCGGCTCGGCGCTGGAGTATTGATCGGGGTACAGGCGTTCGCTGTGACGAGCGATGCCGTGTTCGTTGACCAGGGTGAAGCTGAAGCAGCCTTTGCGAGCAGCCATGATCAGGCAATTCATTGGTGCAAAAGCGTTGGTGAGGGTGCGAATGGCATCCTGAGTATGGATTTGAGCGTTCATATTATTGGTGTTCCTACAAATGACACGGATAAGAACCGTGCAACGTTAAAACGTTCCAGTAACGTTGATCACCATTGATCAAACGAAGAACCCGACTGGAACAAAGCAGCCAGTTTGAAGCGCTAATAAGTTAGGCGCGCTTGGGCTGGCAGGTAGGTACTTAGGAGGGCAGGCAACACAACAGGGGCAAAGGTTCTGGGCCCAGGGTGAAGATCCTGATCAATTTGCAGGTTGGTTCGGTCAGAGTATTGAAACTTCGCGGCACCCTTTGCTTGTTCAAAGGCAGTGTCGTCGCAAGTGATACCTGGAAACCATCGAGGTGGTCGGTCCCGCGTTGTTCGGGGGAGTTGTTCGACCAGAATTGACTTTCAGCTTGGTACTAACGCCGCGGATAGTAACGGATTGAAACAAGGAAAGAAAGTGTGCTAGCCAAAAAACTTCAATCAACCCCCTATCAGGCTGCGATAGATCAGCACCGTAGCGGCTGCGGCCAGGGAGCAACCCAAGGCGTACGCCGCCAGGGTCAGGCGCCAGGACTGGCCGGCTTCAATCACCTGCATCACGTCGCGCATGTCGTTTATCCTGCCGTCACCCAACTCGATGCACAGGCTTATGGCAGTAAAGGCGGCCGACAGCAGGATGGCGATGGCAAACAACGCGCCGTCAGGCGCGGGCAGGGCCGCGTTGATGCCCAGGGCGGTTGCGCAGATTGCGAGCAGCAGGAGTGCGAATAACAGAATTCCTTTCATGGGCGGTGCACGCTTGCGTTATGGGTAGAGCAGTGTGGCCAGCCCGTATCGATTTGGAAAGTCCTCCCACGCGACTCGCCGGTAACGTTTTTCGTAGAAGTCGCAGCAAAAAAAGCCGCCGATATAACCGTCTGATCGGGACTTGTGCACATTAGTTGCGGAGTGTGTAACCAACCTGTCAACTCCTTCGCAGGGCCGCCTTTAGCCTGCAATGGAAATTTAAGTCAATGAAAAATCTCGCTTTTTTTAATTGGTGAAAAAATCGTCAGTTTGACTGCGGCCCCCGTTCCACGGGCCTTTGCGCGGGTTAAAGGGGGGTTGTCCACTGAGTTATCCACAGCTTCTGTGGATTGTCCCTAGCGCTTGCTCTAGAACGGGCGTGCTGAGATTTTTCAGCTTTACCTGTACGAAAAAAAGAGTAGAGTGGCGCGCCTTCCGATCTGCCCCACAGTGCTTTATGAAGTTTCGCTCAGTATCACCTTCTGTTACCGACACTCCCCAGACTGTTACCGCACCCAAGCGTTTCTCCTTGAAGGTTGCCTTGTGGCTGCTCGACAGCCCGCGCCTGGGGCACAGCACCAACGTCAAACACTTCGCCGGGCGTTTGCTCAAGCAGCCTGCCCGTGATGGCGTGGTGGCCGCCCAGAGCCGCCTGGGCCAGCTGATGTGCCGTGAATGCGGTAACGCCCGCGACCGCCGCATCGGCCATGACCTATTGCGCCAGGCTGCCCGCGCCGGTGATCGTCGCGCCCAACGCGAACTGGGCCAGGTCGAAGACTGAGCTGTCGTCAGACCCTGTGCTCCGTTAACCTTGCTCTTTTTCGGTAATGGCAGAAATGGCTATGGTTTTTGACTGGACCAGTGTTGCCCTGGGCCTTGCTGGCGCCGCGTTGCCTCTGTTGGCCGTGTGCTGGCAGCTTCAACGGCGGCTGACCGCCCGCACCACCGGCTGGGAGCTGCTCGAAGAGCGCCTGGCGACTGCGCAACTGGCCCAGGAAGGCCTGGCGGCTCAACTGGACGCCAGTCGCGACGAAATCAGCGACCTGAGCCACGCCAACGCCTCCAAGCAAGCTGACTTGGCCGCCTTGCGCCGTGAAGTCGAACTGTTGCAGATCGACCGCGACAATGCCCGCGACGCCGCCCACGCCTGGAACCTCGACCGCAACGCCAAGGACACCGAACTACGCCGCCTCGATGCGCTGTCGGCGGCCTTGCGCGCCGAGTTGCGCGAGCAACAGGACAGCCACCAGCAACGCCTCACCGACCTGCAAGGTTCGCGTGACGAGCTGCGTGCGCAGTTCGCCGAACTGGCCGGCAAGATCTTCGATGAGCGCGAACAGCGCTTTGCCGAGACCAGCCAGGAACGCCTCGGCCAGTTGCTCGACCCGTTGAAGGAACGCATCCAATCCTTCGAAAAGCGTGTGGAAGAAAGCTATCAGAATGAAGCTCGCGAGCGCTTTTCCCTGGCCAAGGAACTGGAGCGCCTACAGCAACTGAACCTGCGTCTGTCGGACGAGGCCACCAACCTGACCCGCGCCCTCAAGGGCCAGAAAACCCAGGGCAACTGGGGCGAACTGATCCTTGAGCGGGTGCTGGAGCACGCTGGCCTGGAGAAGGGCCGTGAATACCAGACTCAGGTCAGCCTCAAGGGCCCGGACGGTGAGCGCTTCCAGCCCGACGTGCTGATCATGTTGCCCGGCGACAAGCAGGTGGTGGTCGACTCGAAGGTCAGCCTGACCGCCTATCAACAGTATGTCGGCGCGGACGACGAAGTGATCGGCCAAGCGGCGCTCAAGCAACACGTATTGTCCCTGCGCAATCACGTCAAAGGCTTGGCCGGCAAGGATTACAAGCGCCTCGAAGGCTTGCATAGCCTGGATTTCGTGTTGTTGTTCGTGCCGATCGAGGCGGCGTTTTCCGCCGCGCTGCAGGCTGAACCGAACCTGTTCCAGGAAGCGTTCGACCGCCATATCGTGATCGTCAGCCCGACCACTTTGCTCGCCACCTTGCGGGTGATCGACAGCCTGTGGAAGCAGGAGCGTCAGAGCCAGAACGCCCGTGAAATCGCCGAGCGTGCCGGTTGGCTGTACGACAAGTTCGTGTTGTTTATCCAGGACCTGGATGAAGTAGGCAATCGTCTGCAGCAGTTGGATAAGGCTTACAGCTCGGCGCGGAACAAGCTTACAGATGGCCGCGGAAATCTGGTCAGCCGTACCGAGCAGTTAAAGTTGCTTGGTGCACGTGCCAGCAAAAGTCTTCCTGCCGACCTGCTGGAACGGGCAATGACCGATTCCGATGGCGTTGCCCATCTGCCTGAATAAACCCCGCCCACAATTCCGATCGAGCACGGCCTGGCTACAGTGGCAAATGCCTACTCAGCAACGCGCGCAACGCCGCCGGCTTCACCGGCTTGGCCAGATAATCCAGCCCGGCCGCGTGCACCTCGGCCACCATCTCCGGACGGCCATCGGCGCTGATCACCACGCCGGGAATCGGCTCGGCCAATTGCGCGCGCAACCAACCCATCAACTCGGTGCCGGTTTCGCCATGGTCCAGGTGGTAATCCACCAAGGCCAGTTGCGGACGCACGCCGTCTGCCAGCAGTGCCGCGCATTGCGCCTGGTCGGTAGCCGTCCACACCTGGCAGCCCCAACGACTCAGCAGGCTGCGCATGCCGATCAGGATGCTCTCTTCGTTGTCCACGCACAGCACTTGCGCGCCACTCAGCGGCTGGCCGTTCTCCGGTGTCGCCAACACCCGTGGGCTGGCCTGGTTGCGCGCCAACGGCACACTGACGCTGAACACACTGCCCTTGCCCGGCCAGGAGCGCACGCGCAACGGGTGGCCCAGTACGCGACACAAGCCATCGGCAATTGCCAGGCCCAGGCCCAGGCCCTTTTCCGCGCGGGTCTGGTGGCTGTCGAGACGCTTGAACTCTTCGAAGATCACCTTCTGTTTATCCAGTGGAATGCCGGGGCCACGGTCCCAGACTTCCAGGCATAACTCGCCCTCGCGGCGACGTACGCCAAGCAGCACCGGGCCGTCGGCATAGCGGAAGGCGTTGGTGAGAAAATTCTGCAAGATTCGCCGCAGCAGCTTGATGTCGCTGTCCACCCGCAAACGGCTGCCGCGCACGCGAAAGCGCAAGCCTTGTTCCTGGGCCAGGGCCTTGAACTCGGCGCCGAGGGTGTCGAACAGCTCATTGAGTGCAAAGGGTTGGCGCTGCGGGTTGATCTTGCCGTTTTCCAGGCGCGAGATGTCCAGCAGGTCGCTGATCAGGTCCTCGGCGGAACGCAGCGAGCTGTCCAGATGCTGCACCAATTGCCGTGCTTCACTGGACATGCCGTCGTTCTGG
Source organism: Pseudomonas sp. FP2335 (assembly GCF_030687535.1). Classification (NCBI taxonomy): domain Bacteria; kingdom Pseudomonadati; phylum Pseudomonadota; class Gammaproteobacteria; order Pseudomonadales; family Pseudomonadaceae; genus Pseudomonas; species Pseudomonas sp. FP2335. Next base: position 4,318,437 of record NZ_CP117437.1, on the reverse strand, counting down.
TGTGACAGCGCGGCGGAAAACAGCCGGGCGGCGTTGAGTGGTTGCATCAGGTCATGGCTGACCGCCGCGAGGAAACGGGTCTTCGACTGGCTGGCGGATTCGGCCACGCCCTTGGCGTCAGTGAGTGCCACGTTGAGCTGCGACAGTTCATGGGTGCGCTCGGTCACCCGCTGCTCAAGGCCTTCGTTGGCCTCAGTGAGCGCTTGCTCGGCTTCGCGGAACGCGGTGATGTCGGTGAAGCTCATGACGAAACCACCGCCAGGCATCGGGTTGCCGATCAGTTCGATCACCCGCCCGTTGGGGAACAAGCGCTCTGAGGTGTGCGCGCGGCCCTGGCGCATCCAGTGCAGGCGACGCGCCACATGGACTTCGGCCTCACCCGGCCCGCACAGGCCGCGCTCGGCGTTGTAACGGATGATGTCGGCAATCGGCCGGCCGACGCTGATCAGGCCTTCCGGGTAGTTGAACAGCTCCAGGTAGCGCCGGTTCCACGCCACCAACTTGAGAGACTGGTCCACCACGCTGATGCCCTGGGTAATGTTTTCAATCGCACCTTGCAGCAGGGCCCGGTTGAATTGCAGCACCTCGGAGGCTTCGTCGGCGATACGTACGACGTCCTCCAGTTGCATTTCCCGACCTTCAATCGCGGCTTTTACTACAGCGCGTGTCGACGAAGCGCCGAGCACACCGGCCAGCAGGCGTTCGGTGTGGGCGATCCAATCGTTGTCGGCGTTCTGGTTGGGGTTGAAGCCTTTGCCCTGGCGATAGGCGAAGCGGATAAAACTCTGCTGGGCGCGTTCTTCACCGACAAAACGTGCGGCCAGGCTGAGCAGGTCGCTGATCTGTACCGACAGCATCGAGCGTGCGTTGGCGCGCTGGCTGATTTCCTGGCCGATAAAACGCCCGGCCTGCCAGTGTTCGGACACCCGTGTGCGCGACAGCATCGACACCCACACGAACAGCGTGAAGTTGCCTGCCAGGGAGAACACGGTGCCCAGGGTCAATGAGGTCACGGACAAGCCAAACGGATGGGAGTGCATCCACGTCAGGCCAGGGAAAAGACTTAGCGACCAGCCGAGACTTTTCGCCGTCACAGGCAGGACCAGGGTGTAGAACCACAGGAAAGTCCCCGCCGCCAAGCCGGCAAACACGCCGCGCCGGTTGGCCTGCTTCCAATACAACGCACCCAGCATCGCCGGTGCCAGCTGGGTCACGGCGGCAAAGGCGATCTGGCCGATGGTCGCCAGGCTCGCGGTGGAGCCCAGCAAGCGATAGCTCACGTAGGCCAGCAGAAGGATGATCACGATGCTGACCCGGCGTACCGAGAGCATCCAGTGCCGGAACACTTCGAACGGCCGCTCGGCGCTGGAACGGCGCAACAGCCAGGGTAGCAACATGTCGTTGGAGACCATGGTCGACAGGGCGATGCTCGCCACGATCACCATGCCGGTGGCTGCCGAGGCGCCGCCGATAAACGCCAGTACGGCGAGGGCCGGATGCGCTTCGGCCATGGGCAGGCTGATTACGTAGGAATCCGGCAATACCGAACCGGGCAACAGCATCTTGCCGCCGAGGGCGATAGGGACGACGAACAGTGCGGCGAGGATCAGGTAGGCGGGGAATACCCATTTGGCCAGGCGCAGGTCCTGCGGGTCGATGTTCTCCACCACCGTCACATGGAACTGCCGGGGCAGGCAGATGATCGCCATCATGGCCACGCCGGTCTGCACCACCATCGACGGCCAGTTGACTGTCTCTTTCCAATATTCGTCGAGGCGCGGTGCAAGCATCGCCTGGCTGAACAGGTCGCCGAAACCGTCATACAGGCCGTAGGTCACAAACGCGCCGACCGCGAGAAAGGCGAACAGCTTGACCAGCGACTCAAACGCAATCGCCAGCACCATGCCACGGTGGTGCTCGGTGGCGTCGAGGTTGCGGGTGCCGAAGACGATGGTGAACAGGGCCAGAACCAGTGACACGATCAGCGCCGTGTCCTGGGCGCGGGTGCCCGTGGTGTCGGCACCTGCGCCGATCAGCAGGTTCACCCCCAGCACGATGCCTTTGAGTTGCAGGGCGATATAGGGCAGTACGCCGACCAGGCAGATCAGCGCCACCACCACGGCCAGGGATTGGGATTTACCGTAGCGTGCGGCGATAAAGTCGGCGATGGAGGTGATGTTTTCCTGCTTGCTGATCAGGATCATCTTTTGCAGCACCCAAGGTGCCAGCACCAGTAGCAGCACCGGTCCCAGGTAGATCGGTAAAAACGCCCACAACTGTTCGGCAGCTTGCCCTACAGAGCCAAAGAAGGTCCAACTGGTGCAGTAGACTGCCAGCGACAGGCTGTACACCCAGGCACGCATGCGGGGCGGCAGCGGCGCACGGCGGCGGTCACCATAAAAGGCGATGGCGAACATAATGGCCATATAGGCCAGGGCAACGGCGGCGATCAGCCCGCTGGACAGCGTCATGGTAACTCCGAGCATAAGAACGCCCGGGCATTTCAGGCCCGGTTGGACAGTCTCGCATGATGCATGGGGTTAGTCAGTGTCGACCAAGGTCGTGTGAGGGAGAATGTCGCAGGGCGTGTCTAGCGCGGCGGCAGGGTTTTCTGGCGCAGGATGTAGATCGACACCAGCACGGCACTGGTCAGCATGAAGCCGCGTGCCCACGGTAGAGGTACCAGATAGCAGGACAGGCCGATACTCAGCCACATCAAACCGATGGCGTAGACCTTGCCTTTGAGGGGGATGCCGTTGCCGTCCAGGTAATCGCGAATCCACGGGCCCAGGCGCGGGTGTTCCACCAGCCAGTGGTAGAAGCGCGGAGAGCTGCGGGCGAAGCAGGCGGCGGCGAGGAGCAGGAAGGGCGTGGTCGGCAACACCGGCAGGAAAATGCCAATCACCCCCAGCGCTACGCTCAGCCAGCCGATGGCCAGCAGCACGTAACGCAGGAGAGGCGAGCGATTGCCCATGGGTGTCACGGGCAAACGACTCAGTGGTGACGTGGCTTGAGGATCGCCGGTTTTTCGTCAGGGGCGTTGCACAGCAGGTACAGGGCGGTCAGGGCTTCCGGGATCTGTACGATCATGTCGTCCATCAGGTTGGCGTCGGAGGCGATGTCGGCGAACTCTGGCTGGTCGTCGAACAGGCCCGAACCGACCATGATCGGCAGCAGCATCTCGCTGACTTCTTCCTCGGCGGTTTCGAACCAGGCGGCTTCGCGCAGGAACACGCCTTCCATGAAGCCGATGCACCAGCCGCGCAAGTCGGAGTCGTCCGGCTCTTCGCCCAGGTCCAGGTCGCACGGCAGCTCGAACTCCTCGTCGGAGGCCAGTTGGCGACCGATGTGGGCTTTGAGGGCGATCAGGGTCGATTCGATTTCTTCGCGCTGGGCGGCGTCGGCGTAGTGCGGCTCTTCGGCGAACAGGGCGTCGATCCATTCACGATCAGGAACAGGCTCGGCACAGATGGACAGGGCGGTCAGGTAGCCGTGGGCGGCCACGTAGTCCAGCGCCTCGTCATGCAGCTCATCGGCGTCGAGGAAGGCTTGCAGGCGGGTTAGTTGCTCAGCGAAGGACATTGAAGGACTACCTTGGGAATAAACGATGCTGAATTCTAGGCTTTCTTGAGCGCCCAGGCCAGCCGCATGGCAGATTAGATCGCCGCCGCTATTCGTCAGCCGCGCCCTTTGCCGGGTGTCGCTCGGGTATACTGCCGCGTTTTGTGATGCCCCTGCAGGCCAAGCGCCAACCCGCGAAAACTTCGCTTACGGATTATTTCCCGTGAGGACGGATTTTTTCGGCCAGCCTGTACAGAGGGATTTCGGCGATATTTTGGAGTTTTACATGCTCGAGCAGGCTCAACGCGTCCTCAAGGACATCTTCGGCTACGACAGTTTTCGTGGCCGCCAGGGTGCGATCATTGAGCGCGTGGCCAGTGGCGGTGATGCCCTGGTACTGATGCCTACCGGCGGCGGCAAGTCGTTGTGCTTCCAGGTGCCGGCGCTGTTGCGCAACGGGCTGGCGGTGGTGGTGTCGCCGCTGATCGCGTTGATGGACGACCAGGTTGCGACCCTCGAAGAACTGGGCGTCGCCGCAGCGTCCTTGAACTCCACCCTCAGCGCCGAACAGCAGCGCGACCTTGCCGCGCGGATCAAGCGCGGTGAGGTGAAGATGCTCTATCTGGCGCCCGAGCGCCTGGTACAGCCGCGCATGCTGGCGTTCCTGCAGAGCCTGGAAATCGCCCTGTTCGCCATCGATGAAGCCCACTGCGTATCGCAATGGGGCCACGATTTCCGGCGCGAATACCTGCAACTGGGCCAGTTGGCCGAGCTGTTTCCCGATGTGCCGCGTATCGCCCTGACCGCCACTGCCGACAAACGGACCCGCGAAGAAATCGTCGAGCGCCTGCATTTGCAGAACGCCGAGCGTTTCCTGTCGAGCTTCGACCGCCCGAATATTTTCTACCGCATCGTGCCCAAGGAGCAGCCGCGCAAGCAGCTGCTCGCGTTCCTCTCCGAGCGGCGCAGCGATGCGGGCATCGTCTATTGCCTGTCGCGCAAGAAGGTCGATGAAGTCGCGGCGTTCCTCTGCGAGCAGGGCTACCCGGCGTTGCCGTACCACGCAGGCCTGCCCAACGAAACGCGTTCGGCGCACCAGAAGCGCTTCCTCAACGAGGAAGGCCTGATCATGGTCGCCACCATTGCGTTTGGCATGGGGATCGACAAATCCAACGTGCGCTTTGTGGCGCACATGGACCTGCCCAAGTCCCTTGAGGCCTACTACCAGGAAACCGGCCGTGCGGGCCGTGACGGCCTGCCGGCGGATGCGTGGATGGTCTACGGCCTGCAAGACGTGGTGATGCTCAAGCAGATGCTGCAAAACTCCGAAGGCGACGAGCGTCACAAGCGCCTGGAACAGCACAAGCTCGACGCCATGCTCTCGCTGTGTGAAGAAACCCGCTGCCGCCGCCAGACGTTGCTCGCCTATTTCGACGAAGACATGCCCGAGCCCTGTGGCCATTGTGACAACTGCACCGATGGCGTGCAGACCTGGGATGCCACCGAGCCGGCACGCCAGGGCTTGTCCGCCATCTATCGCACCGGCCAGCGTTATGGCGTTGGCCATTTGGTGGATGTGCTGCTGGGCAAGGACAACGAAAAGGTCCGCAGCTTCGGTCATGAAAAACTCTCGGTCTATGGCGTTGGCAAGGCCCGCGCCGAAGGGGAGTGGCGCTCGCTGTTCCGGCAGATGGTCGCGCGTGGCCTGGTGGACATCGACATCGAGGGCTATGGCGGCCTGCGCTTGAATGACAGTTGCCGGCCGCTGCTCAAGGGCGAAGTCAGCCTTGAATTACGCCGCGACCTCAAGCCGCAAACCACTGCGAAGACCAGCACCAGCCAGGCCAGCCAACTGGTGCGTGGCGAAGAGCGTGAACAGTGGGAAGCCTTGCGCACCCTGCGGCGCAAATTGGCCCAGGAACACAGCGTGCCGCCGTACGTCATCTTCCCCGACTCCACCTTGCTGGAGATGCTGCGCGAGCAGCCGACAACGATGGCGCAAATGGCCCGGGTCAGTGGCGTGGGTGCGCGCAAGCTGGAGCGTTATGGGCAGGCGTTCCTCGAAGTGCTCGGTGGCCAGGCCGAAGCGCCGAAGGAAGTCGCGGATATTCGCCACGAACTGATCAGCCTGGCGCGCGCCGGCATGACGCCGATCCAGATCGCTGGCCAGTTGCAATGTTCGGAGAAGAACGTCTACACCCTTTTGGCGGAGTCCATTGGCGCCCAGCAGCTGTCGCTGGAACAGGCACTTGATCTGCCGGAGGATCTGCTCGGCGAAATCCAGGACGCGTTCCTTGACGGAGAGGGCGAATTGCCACCTGTGGCGGAGATCGCGCCGTTGTTCACCGGGCGTGTGCCTGAAGGGGTTTTGTACTGCGTACGTGCCGCATTGCAGTCTGAATTCGAAATTTAGTGTGCCAATTACGACAATGTAACGAATCAGTACATAGCACCTCTTGCCTGTTGGCAGGGCTCATGCTTAGCTGACTAATAATTAGCCACACTTTATTTTCAGTCTAAACCATGAGTTTTTTATGCCGTTAACCGATCAACACCGCTTTGGCATGCAGTTGGCGCAAATGTCCCGAGGTTGGCGCGCCGAACTGGATCGCCGTCTGGCGGGGCTGGGGTTGTCCCAGGCACGCTGGCTGGTGCTGTTGCACCTGGCCCGGTTCGAAGAAGCCCCTACCCAGCGTGAGCTGGCACAAAGTGTCGGCGTAGAAGGGCCAACTTTGGCCAGGCTGCTCGACAGCCTGGAAAGCCAAGGCCTGGTGCAACGCCAGGCTGTGGTCGAAGACCGCCGTGCCAAGCGTATCCTGCTGTGTGATACCGCGCGCCCGTTGATCGACCAGATCGAGACAATTGCCACGCAATTGCGCCGTGAGCTGTTTGTAGGTGTGGATGAAGAGGATATGCGCGTGTGCATGCGGGTGCACGGGCACATCCTGGCGAACCTGGAAAAGTCCTGATTTCGGATACGACTAAGATCAAACTGTGGGAGCGGGCTTGCTCGCGAATGTGGTGTGTCAGTCAACAGATTCATTGGCTGAGCCACCGCTTTCGCGGCAAGCCCGCTCCCACATTTGGTTTTGTGTTCGGCTTTCTAGAAGGTTTGGCCCAGGTTCAGGTACACCGCCTTCTGATTGTCATCATTGAACCCATAGCTGAAATTCAGCGGCCCCAACGGCGTATCGAAGCCCAGGAAAACGCTCGCCGCGTTGATATACCCACTGTCGAACTCGTTATCGTTGTTCCACGCCCGACCGCGTTCCACTGACGCACCCAGGTACAGTGGGAAATCCAGCGGCAAGTACGAGCGCGGCGTCAGCCGGCGGTAATACACCGCGCGCATCAGGCTGATGTTCTGTCCCGAGATGGCATCTTCGCGAAACCCCGACAACTGTCGCGCGCCACCCAGCAGGAAGCTGGAAATCACCACGTCGGATTTATCCAGCGTACGCCCGTAGCGCCCGCCCAGGATCAGGGTGTCTGGGCCGCTGCTCATGGCCTTGTCCAGCTTGAATTCCCACTGGCGGTAGCGCTGGTCCGAGCCGAGCCCCGGTTCGAATTCCCGGTAGGCCAGGCCGATGTCTTCGCCGGTGTGGGGGAAGTACACGTTATCCAGGGAGTCGAAGGAGTACTTCAGCTCATAGAAGCCTTCGCTGAAGCTCACGCTCGGCAGGTCGCGGTCGCCGATGCGCACATCCGCCTTGCCCCAGGCTTCGCCGACGCCAAAGCGGATTTCGCCGCTGTTGCCGATCTGGCGCCCCAGGTTCAAGCCAAAGCCGTAGCGTTCCAGGCGGTATTCGGAGATAGGGTCGTTATCGAGGATCAGTTCCACGTTCTGCGCCTGGGCGCTGATATAAGGCGCGACGAAGTAGCGTGAACCGGTATCCAGCGGCTGATAGAACTCGCTGTACAGCTCCTGGCGATCACCGATCTGCACGCGCGTCAGCCATTCGGCGCCGAGGCGGTTGATGCCGTTCATGCGGTAGCTGGCGCCGAGGTTGAAGGCGCTGTCGCCGCGCATGTCGTCCGACAGGTTCAGGCCCAGGCGCAGGTAGTCGGTGCCGGCGCGCTTGCCCCGTGCGCTGATGACCAAGGTGTTGTCCTGGCCCTTTTTCACCACGCGATATTGCACTTGCTCGAAGTAATCCAGGCCGTACAAGGTGCCCATGTCGGTTTGCAGGCGCCCCAGGTTGAGCGGTTCGCCCAAGGGTTGGCGAATGTAGTAGCGGATGACGTCGTCGCTGACCTTGGAGTCGTTTTCCACGTTGATCGCGGTAATCACTGGCGTGCGCTCGCCCGGTGTGCGTGCAGCGATCAATTGCGCGTCGATGGGGGCGGCGGGACGCAGGTGCGCCAGGCGTAAGTCGAGGGCGCGGGTGGCGCGGTAGCCGGCGTCGATCATGTCCTTGGCGCGGCCGAAGTCGGTCACGCCGTAGGCGGCCAGGGGCGGCTGGATCAGCACGTCCTTGGGGTGCAGGTCCTTGAGCTGTTCTTCGGAATTACGCCGGGTCATCAGGGTGATGGATTGGTTGAGTACGTCCACCACCGTTGCCAGTTGTTTGCGCGAACGTAGCGGGGTGCCGATGTCCACCACGATGGCGATATCCACGCCCATCTCCCGCGCCACATCCAGCGGGATATTGTCGGTCATGCCGCCGTCCACCAGCAGTCGGCCGTCCAGTTCCACCGGGGCGAACACCGCCGGGATCGACATGCTGGCGCGGATCACCTGGGGCAGATGGCCCTTGCGAAATACCACTTTTTCCCCGGTGGTGATGTCGGTGGCTACGGCACGAAACGGGATCGGCAGCTTGTCGAAATTTCGCGTGTTGCTGGCGTGGGCGAACATGCTTTCCAGCAGCAACGCCAAGTTCTGGCCCTGGATCACACCCAGTGGCAAGCCCAGGCTGCCGTCGTCGCGAAAGCTGAGTTTCTGTTTGATCAGGAAATCGCGGTCATCCTGCTTGCGCCGGAACGGCACGTCTTCCCGTGGCGGCGCGTCGGACAGGGCCTGTTGCCAGTCGATGCTCAGCGCGAGCTTTTCCAGCTCGTCGATCTTGTAGCCGGAGGCGTACAGCCCGCCGATCACCGCGCCCATGCTGGTGCCGGCAATGGCATCGATCTGGATGCCCTGTTCTTCCAGGGCCTTGAGCACGCCGATGTGCGACAGGCCTCGGGCGGCGCCGCCGGAGAGCACCAGGCCGATTTTCGGGCGTGGGCTTTCAACGGCTTGGGCGAGGAGGGGGAGCAGGCACAGCAGTAGGCAGGACAACAGGCGGCGCATCGTGAATCTCGGGGCTGGGCGATAAAGGCCGGTATTATAGCCACCCGAACCCCCGAGCCCGTTACGCCAGGAGCCTGTCAAAAAATGTCCACGCGCAAACCCGAGATCGTCATCACCTATTGCACCCAATGCCAGTGGCTGTTGCGCGCCGCGTGGCTGGCCCAGGAACTGTTGAGCACCTTCGCCGATGACTTGGGCAGGGTGGCGCTGGAGCCGGCCACAGGTGGCGCATTTCGCATCACCTGCGACGGCGTGCAGATCTGGGAGCGCAAGCTTGATGGCGGTTTCCCCGAAGCCAAGGTACTCAAGCAGCGCGTGCGCGACAGGATCGACCCGCAACGCGACCTCGGGCACAACGACCGCACGCCGTAAAGGCCGCCGCCCCAGAGGGCGGTGGCCGGGCACCTATTTGGCGTCGAGCTTTTGCTTGATGAAGCCGATGACCCACGTCAGCACCAACCCGCCGACGCCACCGCCGACGATATTGCTGCCGACCGCTGCCACATCCAGTGCTTCGGTGCCGGCGGTGCCGGTGAGCGCCGAAACAATCTGGCCCAGTACCAATCCGCCGATACCGCCGAGAAAGGTGTTGAGCCCGGTCCCCATACTTTGTTTGGTCATGCCGGCGATGTTGCCACCGACTGCGCCGCTGATGATTTGAACCAACAAGTTGATGAGCATTTCCATGGTAAAGCTCCTGCATCGCGTTAATGGGGTGACCACTCGCTAGCAGCAACTTCGGAAAACACCAGGGCTGTCGTCGAGCTGTCGGGTACCCGTTGAACGACTACTGGCTGTTGCGGATGTTTAAAGTATAGATCAGGCCGTTGTCGCGGGTTGTTTGGCCTGGCTCGCACTGCCCATCAGCCCCGACAGCACAATGGCGACGATGATCAGCAGGCCACCGAGCAACATGCGTAAGGTCGGGGTTTCGGCGAACAGCAGCCAGGCCACGGTGATGCCATAGACCGGTTCCATGGCGAACACCACCGACGCGGTGCGCGCCTTGATCACCGCGAGGCTGGCGACAAACAGGCTGTGGGCCAGGCCGGTGCAGAACACCCCGAGCAGGCCGATCCACAGCCAATCAATGCCCCGCACGTCCGCCAGACCAGGCGCCGCCACGGGCAAGAGCAGGGCGGCGACCACCACGTTCTGGCACAGCGCCGCCTGCACCGCCGGAATCCGTCCGGAGCTGGCGCGGTTGTTCAGCGACAGCAGGGAAAACAGCAGCCCCGACGCGATGCCCCAGAGCAAGCCGCCGGTGGCCGCGCTGGCGAGGTTGAAGTCTGGCGTGACCAACACCAGGCCGATGCTGACCAGCACCACCAGCAGCACTTCGTTGGCGCGGATGCGTTCACGGAAGATCAGCCCTTCGAGGATCACGGTAAACGCCGGGAACGCGGTAAAGCCCAGCGTGGCAACGGCCACGCCGGCGACCTTGACCGCCATGAAGAACGTCACCCAATGCGCCGCCAGCAATACGCCGCTGACCAGCAGCCGGCGCCAGTCGCGGCTTTCCAGGTGTTTCCAGGGGGCATTGCTGGCCAAGCGCGCGAACACCGCCAGGGCCAGCACGGCGAACGCGGCGCGACCAAACACGATAATGGCCGGCGACGCCGCCGCCAGCTTGCCGAATACGCCGGTGAGGCCAAACATCAATGCGCCGATATGCAGGGCGCCGAGGGCTGAACGGGGAGTCATTGCGATCCTTGAAACAACGAGGTGACAGAAGCCCAGTCTAGGGGGTTGCAGGCGTGGGTGTCTGTCGTACGACTCGCGATTTTTAGCGCAGGACTCTTCTACGCTGAACGTCGCAGCGCGCCTGGCGAAGCGCCAAACTCGCGCAGCATCGCGGCGGCAAACGCGCTTTGCGAGCTGTAGCCGACTCGCTCGGCGATTTCGCCGATGGGCAGCGGGGTACTTCGCAGCAAACCGAGGGCCAGTTGCAGGCGTCGGCTGCGGATGTAGTCCATGGGCGTCTGCCCGCATTCAGCCACGAACCGCGCATGCAGGCGCGGCACCGACAGGTCGGCGATGCGTGCGAGGTCGGCGACCTGCAAGGGATGGGCGACATGGCGTTCGATGTGCGCATTGAACGCGGCATACGGCAGGCGCTTGCCCGCCAGCGGCTGCTCCTGGGGATGATTGAGACTGGCCAGCAGCAACACCGCGCCTTGCTGCACGATCAGCGGGTCGTCCACCGGACTGCGGGCCAGCCATTGCACCAGTTGGTGTTGCCGGGCGTCCAAGGCCAGGCGCGCCGGTTGATCGAGCAGGCGGCGGCTGGCGTCGGCGTGCTCGCCCAAGGATTGCAGCACCCAGTGCTCGGTGGGCACGTCCAGCACCAGGCAGCGGCTGCCGTCGCGGCTGTCGCAGGCGTGGTGGGCGTCGTAGGGCAGCACCATCACGCTGCTTTCCCGCACCTGGCTGCCACGGCCATCGACCTCGAAATCCAGGTGCCCGGACAGGCCGAACACCAGTTGCGCATGCTCGTGGCTGTGGGCAATCGGGGCGGTGGTGTAATGGCGTAGCGTGAGGATCGGTCTCATCGCGGTCTCCTGGGGCAGGCTGTCGCAGTCTACAACGCTTCGCGTCTTGCGGGCGCTGTCATCAGACTGACGCACAGTTGTCATGGGCTATTAATCGCCCTGGCGCAAGCTCGCGAAAACACCGTCGAGGGACACCCATGACCAGTGCCGAGTTGATCAAGCCCAGCCGCAAGCAACGGGTGCGTACCCTGTGGATTTCCGACGTGCACCTGGGCACCCGGGATTGCCAGGCCGAACATCTGTCGCAATTCCTCAAGGGCTACCAGGCCGACAAAATCTATCTGGTGGGCGACATTATCGATGGCTGGAAACTGCGCGGCGGCATGTATTGGCCCCAGGCTCACACCAATGTGATCCGTCGCCTGCTGACCATGGCCAAGCGTGGCACTGAAGTGATCTACGTCACCGGCAACCATGACGAATTCCTGCGCCGTTATTCGAAGCTGATCCTGGGCAATATCCAGTTGGTCGACGAAGCGGTGCACGTGACGGCCGACGGTCGCCATCTGCTGGTGATCCACGGTGACCAGTTTGACGTGATCACCCGTTATCACCGCTGGCTGGCGTTCCTTGGCGATTCGGCCTACGAATTCACCCTCACGCTGAACCGCTGGCTCAATCACTGGCGCGCGCGGTATGGCTACGGTTACTGGTCGCTGTCGGCGTATCTGAAGCACAAGGTGAAGACGGCCGTGAACTTCATCAGCGATTTCGAAGAAGCCATCGCCCATGAGGTCACCAAGCGTGAGTTGCACGGGGTGGTGTGCGGGCATATCCACCATGCGGAGATTCGCAAGGTGGGCGAGGTGGACTACCTCAATTGCGGGGATTGGGTGGAGTCGTGCACGGCGCTGATCGAGCACTGGGATGGGCAGATCGAGTTGTATCGGTTGGCGGATGCGCAGGCCAAAGAGGCGCAGCTCAAGGCCGAAATGGTTGCTGGCTGAAAGGTTGTCCTCGGTCAAAATGTGGGAGGTAACTTGCCTGCGATAGCTGTCTATCAGTGAAAAATGTGGGGCTGACACACCGCTATCGCAGGCAAGCCAGCTCCCACACAAGCCAGCCCCCACACAGGCCAGCTCTGGGTTTTGTCAGTTGGAAACGTCGGCGATCGCTTTGGCAAGCAGCGCCAACCGCGTCGCATCAATCCCGGCAACGTTGGCCCGCCCCGAATTGACCATATACACGCTGTGCTTCTCGCGCAGTTGCTTGACCTGCTCGGCACTCAAACCGGTGTAGGAAAACATCCCGCGCTGCGCACCAATATGAGCAAAACGCTCGGCCAGACCGTGGGGGGCCAAGGCCTCGACCAAGCCGGAGCGCAGGTGCGCGATCCGTGAACGCATGGCTTCGACTTCTTCGCTCCACTGCTGTTTCAGGCCAGCATCACCGAGGATGGTCGCGACCACCGCGGCGCCGTGATCCGGCGGTGTCGACCACAGGTTGCGCGCGATATTCGCCAGTTGGCTGCGCACATCCGTCAGCTTTTCGGCATCCGCCGCGCACACGATCAGCGCGCCGACACGGTCGCTGTACAGGCCGAAGTTCTTCGAGCAGGAACTGGTGATCAACACTTCCGGCAGCTCGGCGGCAAACAACCGCACCGCCCAGGCGTCTTGCTCCAGGCCATCGCCAAAGCCCTGGTAGGCGAAGTCGATCAGGGGCAGTAACCGGCGTTCGCGCACGATCTGCAACACCTGGCGCCAGTCATCCTGGGACAGGTCGAACCCAGTCGGGTTATGGCAGCATGCGTGCAGCAGCACCACATCACCGTGGGGGATGGTGGCGAGGGTCTCGAGCATCGCTGCCACATCCAGGCGATTGTCCGCGCCCACGTAGGGGTAGTGGCTGACCTTGAGCCCGGCCTTGGCGAAGATGCTTTCGTGGATCGGCCAGGTCGGGTTGCTCAGCCATACGCCACGGCCGGGCAGGCTGTGGGCGATGAAGTCGGCGCTCAGGCGCAGGGCACCGGTGCCGCCCGGGGTCTGGGTGGCGCCGGCGCGGCGGGCGTGGATCAGCGTGGAGTCGCTGCCGAGCACCAGTTGGCTGATCAACGTGCCGAAGGCGGCATTGCCGTGGCCGCCGATGTAGGTCTTGGTGGTTTGCGTGTCCACCAGGCGCTGTTCGGCGAGTTTTACCGAGTGGGGAATCGGCGTCAGGCCCTGGTCGTCTTTATACACACCTACGCCGAGGTCGAATTTGTGCGGGTTGCTGTCCTGGGCATACAGGTCCATCAGCCCGAGGATTGGGTCGCCGGGCACGCGGTCAATCGCATCAAAATGCATTACTTGCGGCCCTCGGCGTCCTTGGCCACTTCGTCGGTGCGCGCGGCCATGATGAAGTCGTTGCGGTGCAGGCCCTTGATGGAGTGGCTCCACCAGGTCACGGTGACTTTGCCCCACTCGGTGAGCAGGCCTGGGTGGTGGCCTTCGGCTTCCGATATTTCACCCATGGCGTTGGTAAAGGCCAGGGCGAATTTGAAGTTCTTGAACAGGAAGACCTTTTCCAACTGCATCACGCCGTCGCGCACTTCGATATTCCAGTCGGGGATCTGCTTGATCAGCACCGGCAGTTCTTCGTCGCTGACTTGCGGGGCGTCGGCGCGGCAGGCTTCGCAGTGGGCTTGGTTCAAGGTGGTCATGTGAAAGTGTCCTGAATTCGAGTATTTGAAGGTCAGTGGCGTCACCCTAAAGCAACGCGGGGCCAGGGAACAGACTCACCTGGCGCAAAAAACCGAGGTTTAGGCGGCTTTGGGTTTGGGCGGGAACTTGGGCGCGTGCAGACCCAGCTGCATGCCGCGCTCGACCATGCCCATGATGTCCTCCTGCGCGACTTCGAACAGACGCTTGAGCTCGGGCAATACGAAGTACAGCGGTTGCAGGATGTCGATGCGATACGGCGTGCGCATCGCTTCCAGCGGATCGAAGGCCTGGTGCTCGGGTTCGGACGACAGGCTGTACACCGTCTCCTTGGGCGACGACAAAATGCCGCCACCGTAGATGCGCAGGCCGGCGGGCGTATCGACCAGGCCGAACTCGATGGTCATCCAGTACAGCCGCGCCAGGTACACCCGTTGCTCCTTGGTGGCCGCGAGGCCGAGCTTGCCATAGGTGTGGGTGAATTCGGCGAACCAGGGGTTGGTCAGCAGCGGGCAGTGGCCGAAGATCTCGTGGAAAATATCCGGTTCTTGCAGGTAGTCCAGCTCTTCACGGGTACGGATGAACGTCGCTACCGGAAACTGTTTGCTGGCGAGCAATTCGAAGAAGGTCTGGAAGGGGATCAGTGCCGGCACGCGGGCGACTTGCCAGCCGGTGGTCTCGGCCAGCACTTTGTTGACCTCGCCCAACTGCGGGATACGGTCCAGGGGCAGGCCGAGCTTGTCGATGCCGTCCAGGTATTCCTGGCAGGCGCGACCCTCGATCACTTTCAACTGGCGCGTGATCAGGGTGTTCCACACCGCGTGTTCTTCCGGCGGGTAGTGGATAAAACCTTGCGCATCGGGCTCGCGGGCCACGTACTGCGTCTGCTTCATACGGCTCTCCTGCTAGGCATTCGTTCTTGTTATGTCCTGCTGTGCCTCTATTGATAACCCGGCGTGGGCAAGAATCCATCCGCCTCTGACGACGGTGTGTAGGAAAATACGCTGGTTTTCGTAAAGTAATCGTTACGCTTGTGGCGTCTGGCGCTGCATTGGGCTGGGAAAAGCTCACAAGCTGTCACATAATCTTGACGACTATCTGCGCCCAGCGACAAAAAGACGCGGCGCCTCCCCACCTTTCGGGTCTTTTCATGCGTATCAAAGTGCACTGCCAGAACCGCATCGGCATCCTGCGGGACATCCTCAACCTGCTGGTGGAGTACGGCGTCAACGTCGCCAAAGGCGAGGTGGGCGGTGAGCATGGCAACGCCATCTATCTGTTCTGCCCGAACCTGGTGAACATGCAGTTCCAGGCATTGCGCCCGCAATTCGAGGCGATTGCCGGGGTGTTTGGTGTGAAAAGGGTAGGGCTGATGCCCAGCGAACGTCGGCATATGGAGCTCAATGCGCTGCTTGGCGCCCTGGAGTTCCCGGTGCTTTCCATCGACATGGGCGGCTCCATCGTCGCCGCCAACCGCGCCGCGGCGCAGTTGCTGGGCGTGCGGGTGGATGAGGTGCCGGGCATTCCGCTGTCGCGCTACGCCGAGGATTTCGATTTGCCGGAGCTGGTGCGCGCGAGCAAATCGCGGATCAACGGGCTGCGGGTCAAGGTCAAGGGCGACGTGTTTCTGGCGGACATCGCGCCGCTGCAATCTTCCGAGCACGATGACAGCGAAGCCATGGCCGGTGCCGTGTTGACCCTGCACCGAGCCGATCGGGTCGGTGAGCGCATCTATAACGTACGCAAGCAGGAGCTGCGCGGTTTCGACAGCATCTTCCAAAGCTCCAAGGTCATGGCCGCCGTGGTCCGCGAGGCCCGGCGCATGGCACCGCTGGATGCGCCGCTATTAATAGAAGGCGAAACCGGCACCGGCAAGGAATTGCTCGCGCGTGCCTGCCACCTGGCCAGCCCGCGTGGGCAGTCGCCGTTGATGGCCCTCAACTGCGCGGGTTTGCCGGAGTCGATGGCCGAGACCGAATTGTTCGGTTACGGCCCAGGTGCATTTGAAGGCGCACGGGCTGAAGGCAAGCTGGGGCTGCTGGAGCTGACGGCGGGGGGGACGTTGTTTCTCGATGGTGTCGGGGAAATGAGTGCGCGCTTGCAGGTGAAGTTGCTGCGCTTCCTGCAGGACGGTTGCTTCCGGCGTGTGGGCAGTGATGAAGAGGTCTACTTGGATGTGCGGGTGATCTGCGCGACTCAAGTGGACTTGTCGGAACTCTGCGCCCGTGGTGAGTTCCGCCAGGACCTTTACCACCGGCTCAACGTGCTGTCGCTGCATATCCCGCCGCTGCGCGAATGCCTGGATGGCTTGGCACCATTGGTTGATCACTTCCTTGACCAGGCCAGCCGCCAGATTGGTTGCCCGCTGCCCAAGCTGGCGCCGGCGGCCATGGAGCGCCTCAGCCATTACCACTGGCCGGGCAACGTGCGGCAGCTGGAAAACGTGCTGTTCCAGGCGGTGTCGTTGTGCGAGGGCGGTACAGTGAAGGTTGAGCATATTCGGTTGCCGGACTATGGGGTGCGTCAACCCCTTGGCGATTTTTCCCTGGAGGGTGGGTTGGAAGAGATTGTCGGACGGTTCGAGAAGGCGGTGCTGGAGGCGCTGTACGCAGAACACCCCAGCAGCCGGCAGTTAGGTAAACGGCTAGGGGTTTCGCATACCACGATTGCCAATAAGTTGCGGGACCATCATGTGACCAAGTAACGGTTCCATAGGGTTGCGCGCTGAACACTACGCAAGGTGCGCAGTGTTCAAATTAGCGTGCGTGAGCGGTATCAGTGTGAGCGCTCATCTACAGAACCAATGGGCACGTAGTTGTCTCGATTGCCTTTTTCTTCCCATACGAGCAGGGAGGTATCATTTCCCATGTAATCGGGGAGTGAGACCAGTGAATAGTTTTTACCTTGCGTCAGTAGGTCCATGCTCTTCTTTATTTCTGGTGAAAGTTTGCCATGTACGCCTTTTTTTAAGTCGTCTGAAGTTACACCAAGATTGATGGAGTTTGCGTTGGTTTTAATTATGTTTGGCAAGTCCCATATTGGGTGTCCGATGTTTTTCCTGGAAGCGTCGTCGTTCAGCGGTTGGGTCAAGGTGGGCTTGTTCTCGTCAGTGGGTATCCAGGCGGACTCCAAACCTTTTTCGCTACTTAGAATGACCAGTCGGTAGTTTTGACCTTCGTCCAGTTTTTCAAGCTCCTTCCTTGCGTTTGGTGGGAGCGTTCCATACTTGCCGGCTCGGATGTCATCGGACGTAATACCGTGGTCGAACTCTGTTTTTCGATTGGGTATACGGTCGAGTAATTGACCTATTGCCTCAATGGTCCGGGTGGTTTGAGATGTGTCGAGGGCAGGGCGAACGTCCGGGACGCGACGAGAGTCGGGCAGTCGACGGTCGGGGTTGTAGTCCCGGTCATGGCGGGTATCGGGCAGTCGACGGTCGGGGTGGCAGTCCCGCTCATGGCGGGTATCGGGCAGTCGACGGTCGGGGTTGTAGTCCCGGTCATGGCGGGTATCGGGCAGTCGACGGTCGGGGTGGTAGTCCCGGTCATGGCGGGTATCGGGCAGTCGACGGTCGGGGTGGTAGTCCCGGTCATGACGGGTTTCGGGTAGTCGACGATGGGGGTGGTAGTCCCGGTCATGACGGGTTTCGGGTAATCGACGATGGGGGTGGTAGTCCCGGTCATGGCGGGTATCGGGCAGTCGACGGTCGAAACGGTGGTCCCAGTCACGATGGGTGTCGGGGAGCCTACGGTCGTGGCGGTACCCGCGATCCGGTCCGAACTCCGGAAAGTCTCCGTTTGCGTTATGGTCGCGATCGCAGCGGTGGTAATGGGGTTCGGTATACGTGCGGTAAGTATCGCGTCGGTCGTAGTGACTGTCGCGGTTGTTTGGGAAGTAAGGCTCCCTGAAATAGATTGAAGGGTTGTCGTTAACTCTAAACATGTTTGTGGGCCTTGTATAAGAGGATAAGTGTGTATTGCGGAGTGACTTGGGTGTTGTAAGTGGTCGCCGCCGGTTGGGCGGTGGGAGGAAGTTACGCCGGGTGGAAAAGTGCGGCAAGGGAGCTTTTTTGAGGAAATGTAATTGTGTGCCGGTCGCGATTGGAAAATAGTGCGCCTTATCAGCGCGTCGTGGAATGCAAGTTAAAACACATGCCTTAACTAATTGTGCGAGTGTGTGGAGGTGGCGGTTTTCGCAGTGCGTGTGATTTTTGAAATAATAAATAGAGAGGGCCTGAGATTTATATCAATAAGTCTCGGTTGTGTTGCATTAGTCAAGTCAACTTTGCGGGATGCGCGGGCTTGGTTTGTGCTGGGGCGGCGAGATCTTTTGAGGGGGATGGTCCTTGGCGCCGGTGTTTGCCGTTAGCGGCATAACTCCGCCGTTTTTTCGACTCGTCTGTTGGGCGCGACGCTTGAGGAAAATCCTGAACCCCCTGTGTTCATTGGCGTTTTACGCCATTTTGAAAGTTGGTTCGCAAATTGCTTATCCCTTATCAGTACAGCGGTGGGCGGCAAGCGTCCGTCAGAAAGAGGATAGAGCGTGGACAAGTACCTTTATGTGGCAATGACCGGCGCCAGCCAGAATGCTCTGGCGCAGAAGGCCCATGCCAACAACCTGGCGAACATTTCCACCAATGGTTTCCAGCGCGACCTGGAACAGGCGCGTTCGATACCGGTGTTTGGTGACAGCTTTCCGGCGCGGGCGTTTGCCCTCACCGAACGCCCGGCCACCGACTTCACCCCTGGCGCGATGATCGAAACCGGCCGTGACCTTGACGTGGCCGTCAGCGGCGACGGCTGGATGGCCGTGCAAACCCCTGACGGCAGCGAGGCCTACGTGCGCAGCGCAAGCATGAACGTCGATGCGTTGGGCGTGCTGCGTGCCGGCAACGGCATGCCGATCATGGGCAACGGTGGCCCGATTGCGGTGCCACCCCAGCAGAAAATCGAAGTGGGCGCCGACGGCACCATCAGCATCCGCGCCATGGGCGAAGGCCCGCGCGTCATGGCTGAAGTGGACCGGATCAAGCTGGTCCAGCCTGACCTGAAGAATATGACCAAAGGCCTCGACGGCACCATCCACACCAAGGATGGCCAGCCGGCCCAGGCCGATGCGGGCGTCAAGCTGACCTCGGGCTTCTTGCAGGCCAGCAACGTCAATGCGGTGGAAGAAATGACCGCAGTGCTCGCGCTTTCCAAGCAGTTCGAGCTGCACATCAAGATGATGAACAGCGCCAAAGAAGACGACCAGGCCATGACTCGCGTCATGCAGATGAGCTGATTGCAGCCCACTAATTAATTTGCCACGCCGCGCCAACAAACAGGCGCACAGAGGAGAACAGCATGCTTCCGGCTCTATGGGTTGCCAAAACCGGTCTGTCCGCCCAGGACACCAACCTGACCACCATCTCCAACAACCTGGCGAACGTGTCGACCACGGGTTTCAAGCGTGACCGCGCCGAGTTCCAGGACCTGCTCTACCAGATCAAGAAGCAGCCGGGCGCCCAGTCGACCCAGGACAGCGAACTGCCATCGGGCCTGCAACTGGGTACCGGTGTGCAGATCGTCGGCACGCAGAAGAACTTCAGTGCCGGTAACCTGCAACAGACCGGCCAGCCGCTGGACATGGCGATCAACGGCCGTGGTTTCTTCCAGATCCTGCAACCGGATGGCACTACCTCCTACACCCGCGACGGTACTTTCCACCTGGATTCCAACGGCCAGATCGTGACCGCCAACGGTTTCGCCCTGGAGCCTGCGGTTGTCGTGCCAGCAGATGCCAAGACCTTCACCGTCGGCAACGACGGCACCGTGTCGATCACCGTAGCCGGCAACCCGGCGTCGCAAGTGATCGGCAACCTGCAAACCGCCGACTTCATCAACCCGGCCGGTCTGCAAGCCATGGGCAACAACCTGTTCCTCGAAACCGCCTCCAGCGGCGCGCCGCAAATCGGCACCCCTGGCCTGAACGGTTTCGGCACCACGCTGCAAAGCACCCTGGAAACCTCCAACGTGAGCACGGTTGAGGAGATGGTCAACATGATCACCACCCAGCGCGCCTACGAGATGAACTCCAAGGTGATTTCCACCGCCGACCAGATGCTCTCGTTTGTCACGCAGAATCTGTAATCAAGTCTATGGGGCGCTCTTGAGGGCGCCTGCAACACCGTGAGGTAAGGGTCATGAATCGCTACGTTTCTGTTCTGGCATTGAGTGGGATCACCGTGCTCGCGGGCTGTGTCGCCCCTACGCCAAAACCCAATGACCCGTACTACGCGCCGGTGTTGCCACGCACGCCGCTGCCGGCGGCGGCCAACAATGGCTCGATCTACCAGGCCGGTTTCGAACAGAACCTGTACAGCGACCGCAAGGCGTTCCGGGTCGGTGACATCATCACCATCACCCTGAACGAGAAGACTCAGGCCAGCAAGAATGCCAACTCCCAGGTCGGCAAGACCAGCAAGACCGGTATCGGCCTGACCTCGTTGTTCGGTGCCGTGCCCAACACCAACAACCCACTGGGCGATGGCGACCTGAGCCTGAGCGCCGGCTACAGCGGTGATCGCGCCACCAACGGCAAGAGTTCGGCGGGGCAGGGCAACAGCCTGACCGGTTCGATCACCGTCACCGTGGCCGATGTGCTGCCCAACGGCATCATCGCCGTGCGCGGTGAAAAGTGGATGACCCTCAACACCGGTGACGAGCTGGTGCGCATTGCCGGCATGGTCCGTGCCGATGACATCTCCACCGACAACACTGTGCCGTCCACACGGATTGCCGATGCACGCATTACCTACTCGGGTACGGGTTCGTTTGCGGATGCAAGTCAGCCGGGCTGGTTCGACCGTTTCTTCCTTAGCCCGCTGTTCCCTTTCTAGGTGATGACTTTGAACCTCAAACAGCTGATGGCAGCGGCACTCTTGCTGTCCCTGAGCGCCGTCGCCCAGGCCGAGCGCCTGAAAGACATCGCGAGCATCTCCGGCGTGCGTTCCAACCAGTTGATCGGTTACGGCCTGGTGGTGGGGCTCAACGGTACGGGTGACCAGACCACCCAGACCCCGTTCACCTTGCAGACCTTCAACAACATGCTCTCGCAGTTCGGCATCAAGGTGCCGGCGGGTTCGGGCAACGTGCAACTGAAAAACGTCGCGGCCGTGTCGATCAGTGCCGACCTGCCGGCGTTCTCCAAGCCAGGCCAGGTGGTGGACATCACCGTGTCGTCCATCGGTAACTCGAAAAGCCTGCGGGGCGGCACCCTGTTGATGACGCCGCTCAAAGGTATCGACGGCAACGTCTACGCCATTGCCCAGGGCAACCTGGTGGTGGGCGGGTTTGACGCCGAAGGTCGCGACGGTTCGAAGATCACCGTCAACGTGCCGTCGGCCGGGCGGATTCCTGGCGGCGCCACGGTGGAACGCACCGTGCCGAGCGGCTTCAACCAAGGCAATAGCCTGACCCTGAACCTCAACCGTTCCGACTTCACCACCGCCAAGCGTGTGGTTGACAAGATCAACGACATGCTCGGCCCTGGCGTGGCCCAGGCCATCGACGGCGGCTCGATCCGCGTGACCGCGCCGCTGGACCCAAGCCAGCGGGTGGACTACCTGTCGATCCTGGAAAACCTTGAAGTCGACCCGGGCCAGGCGGTGGCCAAAGTCATCATCAACTCGCGTACCGGCACCATCGTGATCGGCCAGAACGTCAAGGTTTCGCCGGCGGCGGTGACCCACGGCAGCCTGACCGTGACCATCACCGAAGACCCGATCGTCAGCCAGCCTGGGCCGTTGTCCAACGGCCAGACGGCAGTGGTGCCGCGCTCGCGTGTCAACGCTCAGCAAGAAGCCAAGCCGATGTTCAAATTCGGCCCCGGCACCACCCTGGATGAGATTGTCCGTGCGGTGAACCAGGTGGGCGCAGCGCCCGGCGACTTGATGGCGATCCTTGAAGCATTGAAACAGGCCGGCGCCTTGCAAGCCGACCTGATCGTGATCTGAGGCCATGGCCATGGATATGCGCAAGAGCGGGATCAGCAGCACGGCGGACTCGGGGTCTTACTCCGACTTGGGCAGGCTTAACCAGCTCAAGGTCGGCGCCGACAAGAACAGCGAAGGCAACATGCGCAAGGTGGCGCAGGAGTTTGAGTCGTTGTTCGTCAGCGAAATGCTCAAGTCCATGCGTTCGGCCACCGAGGCGTTGGGCAAGGACAACCCGATGAACACGCCGGCGGCCAAGCAGTATCAGGAAATGTACGACCAGCAGTTGGCGGTGTCGATGTCCCGCGAAGGCGGCGGTATCGGCCTGGCCGATGTGTTGATGCGCCAGATGCAGAAGAACAAGCCGGTGGACGCCCAGGCGGCCACCTTGCAGGGCCCGGCGGCGGCAGAGCCGGTGAAGAAGGTCGATGTGCCGACGGAAATTGGTGCCGGTACCCAGGCCGACGGTGCACTCGGTCGCTCCAATGGCCAGCGTCCATTGTGGGCCTATCGCGTCGCGGTGCCCGAAGGCACTGCCAGCGCTCACGTCAACGATATGGAGCTGATGAACCAGCGCCGCATCGCCTTGCCGAGCAAACTCACCGACCGCCTGCTGGCCGGCATCGTGCCCAGCACCGACACCACGGTCGCCAAGGCTGCACCGCTGCGTAACAGCGCTGCCGATGACAATGTGGTCAACAGCACCACGCGCAGCTTTGCCGTGCCCAGCGATCGCATGCAGATCTACGGCCGCGCCATCGCCCAGCCGCCGCTGGCGCCAGCGAAAAAAGCCTTCAGTTCCCAGGATGAGTTCGTCGCCACCATGTTGCCGATGGCCAAGGCCGCCGCCGCGCGGATTGGCGTCGATCCGAAGTACCTGGTGGCCCAGGCCGCCCTGGAAACCGGCTGGGGCAAATCGGTAATGCGTGCCGAAGACGGCAGCAGCAGCCACAACCTGTTCGGCATCAAGGCCGGCCAGAGTTGGCAGGGCGGTCAGGCCCGTGCGATCACCAGCGAGTTCCGCGATGGCGCGATGGTCAAGGAAACGGCGCAGTTCCGTTCCTACGCCTCGTACCAGGACAGCTTCCACGACCTCGTGACCTTGCTGCAAAGCAATGATCGCTATAAAGAAGTTGTGAAATCGGCCGATAACCCCGAACAGTTTGTACGCGAGTTGCAAAAAGCCGGTTACGCAACCGACCCGGCCTATGCCAGCAAGATTTCGCAGATCGCCAAAACGATGGACAGTTACCAGAATTACGCTGCCGCTGGCGCAACCACACATTTATAAGGTCTGAACCATGAGTTTGCTCAGTATCGGGATGTCAGGGCTCAATGCCGCTCAAGGATCGTTGTCGGTCTTGAGTAATAACATTGCCAACGCCAATACCTCGGGCTATTCGCGTCAGCAGACTACCCAGAGCGCCAACGCGTCGAACCCTTACGGCGGCGTGTTCATCGGCAGCGGCACCACCCTGGCCGACGTGCGCCGGGTGTATAACGAATACCTCGACGCGGCCTACCAGAACAGCACCTCGCTCAACAGCGATGCCAAGGCCTACCTGGACCAGGTAAGTGCGGTCGACAAGACCCTGTCGGACAAGACCACCGGCATGTCCGCTGTGCTCAGTTCGTTCTTCGCCGCGGTGCAGACGGCTTCGGCGAACCCGAGCGATGCGTCGGCGCGCCAGATCCTGCTGACCAATGCGCAGACCCTGACCAACCGTTTCAACGCGATTTCCACCCAGTTGAGCACGCAGAAAGAGACCATCAACGGTCAGCTGACCTCCATGAGCGATCAGGTCAACCAGCTGACCTCGTCGATTGCGTCCCTCAACAAACAGATCAACCAGGTTCAGGGTTCGAGCAACGTTACCCCGGCCAACCTGCTGGACGCGCGTGCCGAAGCCGTGCGCTCGCTCAATGAGCTGATCGGCGTGACCGCCAGCGAGAAGAACGGCGTGTTCAGCGTCAGCACCGGCACTGGCCAATCGCTGGTGATGGGCGACCAGTCCAACACTATCTCCGCCGTGCCGAGCGACAGCGATGCAAGCCAATACACCATCCAGTTGAACATGGCCGGCAACACCAAGGTCGACCTGGGCAACGTGATCAGTGGTGGCAGCATCGGCGGCCTGCTGCGGTATCGCAGCGACGTGTTGACGCCGGCCATCAATGACCTGGGCCGCATCGCTACGGTGACGTCCGACGTGATCAACAGCCAGTTGGGCCAGGGCCTGGACCTCAACGGCGAGTTCGGTGCCGCGATGTTCAAGGACATCAACAGTGTCGCCTCGATTGCCCAGCGCAGCGTGGCATCGGCGTCCAACACCGGCGACGGTGGCCTGAACGTGACGATCAAGGACAGCAGCAAGCTGACCAACTTCGATTACAAGGTGACCTTCACCGCAGCCGACAAGTACAGCGTGGTGCGTTCCGATGGCAAGGCCATGGGTAACTTCACCCTGGACCCGACCCAGCCGGCGCCGGTGATCGACGGTTTCGCCTTGACCCTCAAGACCGGCACCATGCAGCCGGGCGACAGCTTCAAGGTCAGCCCGACCGCCAACGGCGCCAAGGAAATCGGCACGGTCCTTACCGACCCGAGCAAGATTGCCTTTGCCGCGCCATTGTCCGGCGAGGGCAGCAAGACCAACCAGGGCACCGGCACCTTCACGCCGCCAACCCTGACGGTGCCTCTGGACATCGCCGGCGGTGCCGCGACCGCGCAGTTGCAAGTGGGTATCGAGCACTCGATGCCAGTGAAAATGGTCTTTGGCAAACCGGCGGCCGATGGCACCCAGAGCTACACGATCAATAACGCCCAGGGCGATCCGATCGGCTCCGGCAGCATCGTCCCGGGGCAGGCCAACAAGATCACCATCAACGTGCCGATGCGCGCTGCGGATGGCACGCTGGTGAGCCCGGCCAAGAGCTTCAGCTTCGACACCACGGTCGGCGGCTCGCCGACCGACGGTGACAGCACCTCGTTTTCGTTCAATGCCACGGGCGTTTCCGACAACCGCAACGCCCAGAAACTGCTGGACCTGCAGACCAAGGCGACCGTCGGTACAGCCGCCGATGGCAGCGGTGGCACCAGCCTGGTGGGGGCCAACAGCAAGCTGGTGTCCACCGTCGGCGCCAAGGCGGCCGCGGCCACCACCGACACCACCGCGACCAACGCGCTGCTGACGGCCAACAAGAATGCGCGCAACTCGGTGTCCCAGGTCAACCTGGACGAAGAGGCAGGCGACATGATCAAGTTTCAGCAGTACTACACCGCGTCGTCGCAGATCATCAAGGCCGCGCAAGAAACCTTCAGCACGCTGATCAATAGTCTTTAAGGGAGCCTGGGACGATGCGCATTTCGACACAGCAGTATTTCGACACCAGCGCGACTCGCTATACGGATAACTATTCCAGCGTGGTCAAGGCGCAGCAGCAGGCGAGTTCAGGCGTGCGTGTGCAGACCGCCGCCGATGATCCGGTTGCCGCGCAGCGTTTGCTGATGCTGCAACAGCAGAAAGACATGCTGGCGCAGTACAGCGGCAACATCACCAATATCCAGAGTTCGCTGACCAACGAAGAAAGCGTGCTGGATGCGATCAACACCACCCTCCAGGCGGCCAGCCAGTTGGCCTTGAAGGCCGGTGGCGTGACCAGCGATGCGGACCGCAAATCCATTTCCGTTGAAGTGGGTGCTCTTGAGGATCAGTTGCTGGGCTTGCTCAACAGCAAGGACGCGGCGGGCAAATACCTGTTCTCCGGTTCCAAGACCGACACGCCGCCGTATTCGCGCAACAATGATGGTACTTACAACTATCAGGGCGACGAAAATGAGCTGAGCCTGCAAGTGTCCGAGACGCTGACCGTACGCACCGGCGATACGGGCAAGACGATCCTGGAAGGCGCGGTCAACAACAGCCGCACGAAGTCCACGTACACCACGCCTGCACCCGTGCCGCCCGCGACTACTCCGTCGCAAGTGGACGATCACAAGGTCGCCATTTCGGCGGGCCTGGTGACGTCGGGTATTGAATACAACAAGTCGTACGCCGACGGCCAGCCGTACAAGCTGACCTTCACCAGCAGCACCCAGTATGTGGTGACGGATAAAGGCGGCAACGACATTACCTCGCAGCTTCCGGGCAACGGGACGTTCGACTCTACCAAGGAGGGCAGTGCCAGCGTCAACCTGCGTGGGGTCAAGTTCGACATCAGTGTCGACCTGACCGACAAGGCCTCCGGGCCGGATGCCGATGCGATGGTCAAGGGGCGTGAGTTCACGCTCTCGGCCAAGCCGGACACGTTCAACGTCGCCCGCACCGCGAGTAACACGTCGCCGACGCAACTGACCAATGCCACGGTCAGTAGCCCGGCCAAGTACGCCAGCACCTTCCCGGCCAACAGTGGCGTGCTGATCAAGTTCAGCGATACCGATCCGAACGCCTACGAGGTGTTTTCGCAGCCCTACACCCCCAACAGCAAGGCGATTGATTCGGGTGTCATCGATGCGACCGCCACGCCGAGCCCGACGATCACGGCGGCGGGCGTTACGTTCAGCCTGAGCGGCGCGCCGAACGTCGGCGATCAGTTTTCGGTCGGTGCCAGTACCCACAAAACCCAGAGCGCCCTCGATACCTTGAGTCAGCTGCGCATTGCTCTGGAGCAACCGGCGGATGGAATTCCCGGTGCACGGGTCAAGCTGCAGGACGCCTTGAACGCTGCCGTCAGTAACCTGACCAGCTCAACCGACCAGGTGGATAACGTGCGTGGCTCCATCGGTGCGCGGCAGAATGCGCTGAATGTGCAGTCCAGCGAAAACACCAGTGTCGGCCTGGCCAATACCAGCACTATGAGTGCCCTGGCCAACGTCGATATGGGTGAGGCCGCGATCAACCTGACCTTGCAGCAAACCATGCTCGAAGCCTCGCAGCTGGCATTTGTGAAAGTCTCGCAGTTGAGCCTGTTCAACAAGATGTAAACGGCGTCATCCCCAGCGGCCCAGCCTGGAAACAGGCTGGGCCGCTGTCGTTTACGCGGTTTAATTGTTTGAAGGTTTTGCATAAACCACACAGAATTGAGTGACCTGTGAGTCATAAAGCGCATCTTCACTGTATCGTGTGAAAAGGATAAGTCGTCTCAGAGTCCTTGCGCAGCGGCTTTCAGCGAGTTTTTTGCGGGGTTGCCCCCTTTATTGTCAGCACCCGGCGAGGCGACTCGCGGGGTGATCTCCAGCTATTTAGTATTGGGAAGCCACAATGATTGGCATAAAAAGCATCGCCAGTTACGTGCCGGCCGACGGGATCGATAACTACGCCCAGGGTGCCAAATTCGCCAAGGATGAAGAGTTCATCATTGGCAAGATCGGTTCGGCGTTCCTGCCGCGCAAGGAAGCCGCGCAGGAAACCTCCGATCTGTGTGTCGAGGCGGTCAACGCTTTGTTTGCCAATAACCCCGATTTGAAGCGTGAGTCCATCGACGCGCTGATCGTCGTCACCCAGAACGGTGATGAAGAGGGTTTGCCCCACACGGCCGCCATCGTCCAGGACAAGCTCGGCTTGCCGACTCACGTCGCGGCGTTCGATATTTCCCTGGGCTGCTCCGGCTACGTCTACGGCATCTACGCGATGAAGGGCTTCATGGAAGCCACTGGCCTGAAAAACGGCCTGCTGATCACCGCCGACCCGTATTCGAAGATCGTTGATCCGGAAGACCGCAACACCACCATGCTGTTCGGTGACGCTGCCACCGCGACCTGGATGGGCGAAGACGCGTCCTGGCTGCTGGGCAAGTCCAAGTTCGGCACCGACGGTTCCGGCGCGCCGCACCTGAAGGTCAGCGACGGCGTGTTCTTCATGAACGGTCGCCAGGTGTTCAACTTTGCCCTGCTTAAAGTGCCTGCGCATCTGCACGAGCTGCTCAATGAGTCGGATCTGCAAGCGGATGACATCGATGCGTTCTGCATCCATCAGGGCAGTGCGGCGATTGTCGATGCCGTGGCGCGTCGGTTTGAAGATGCGCCGGTGGACAAGTTCATCAAGGACATGGTCGAGACCGGCAACACCGTGTCGTCGAGCATTCCATTGCTGCTGGAAAAGCACGTGATGGATGCGACCTGGAAGCGCGTAGCCATCAGCGGTTTTGGGGTGGGCCTGTCGTGGGGGTCGGCGATTTTGCATCGTCCGTGAGCCTTTAGCGCATAGCACAAAAAAACGCCGATGATCGAAAGATCATCGGCGTTTTTTATTTGGCGCCAGAAAAGCCAATGAATCCGGGGTTTTTTGCCTGCGTAAGCCCTTGAATTGCAAGGGGTGGCACGTCGCCAGCAAAAAAATCAAAAAAAATCCTCAAGCAACTGCCCAGCACGACGATAACTATTACGTAGGTTCTCAGGCCACACCCGGCGGTTGCCAGGGCCGGAAGCCGCAGTATCCATCCAACGAGGATTTCGTCATGGCTTTAACAGTAAACACCAACATTGCTTCGATCACTACTCAGGGCAACCTGAACAAAGCCGGCGGCGCCCTGGCCACCTCCATGCAGCGCCTGTCTTCCGGCCTGCGTATCAACAGCGCTAAAGACGACGCTGCAGGCCTGCAGATCGCTAACCGCCTGACCAGCCAAATCAACGGCCTGGGCCAAGCAGTAAAAAACGTGAACGATGGTATCTCCATCGCTCAGACCGCTGAAGGCGCGATGCAGGCTTCGACCGACATCCTGCAAAAAATGCGTACCCTGGCTCTGTCCTCCGCTACCGGTTCCCTGAGCGCTGACGACCGTAAGTCGAACAACGACGAATACCAGGCTCTGACTTCGGAACTGACCCGTATCTCGCAAACCACTACTTTCGGTGGCCAGAAGCTGCTGGACGGTTCGTACGGTACCAAAGCCATCCAGGTTGGCGCCAACGCTAACGAAACCATCAACCTGAGCCTGGAAAACGTTGCAGCCAACAACATTGGTTCGCAGCAGATCAAAACCAAGGCCATCGTACCTAGCGCCACTGGCCTGGCTGGCGGCGCCATCACTGTTACCGGCAACGGTCAGACCAAAACCGTAAACTACGCTGCAGGCGCTTCGGCTAAAGACATCGCTGCGGGCCTGAACGGTTCGATCGGTGGCCTGACCGCTACCGCCAGCACTGAAGTCAAACTGGAAGTAGGCGCTGCCACTCCGTCGAACTTCAAGCTGGCTGTAGGTAGCGGTAATGCTGTTGATTTCGTCGGCGTGAAGGACCTGGCCGGCCTGGCTGACCAGCTGAAATCGAACGCTGCCAAACTGGGCATCAGCGTTAACTACGACGAATCCAACAAAACCCTGTCGGTTAAGTCGGATTCCGGCGAAAACCTGTCGTTCTCGGGTGCTGATGCCAACGCTCAGACCAACATCCTGGTTGGCGCAAAAGACGGCGCTGGCGCATTCGCCACCCCGGCTGCTCTGGGTGCTGCTGCAATCGTTGTGACCGGTCAGGTTTCCCTGGATTCGGCTAAAGGCTACTCCCTGAGCGACGCTGGTACTGGTGTATCGGACTTGTTCGCGGCTGCTACCGTTTCGTCGACCAAGACCACCATCTCTAACACCGACGTGACCGACTCTACCAACGCTCAAAACGCGCTGGCTGTTATCGACAAGGCCATCGGCACCATCGACGGCGTTCGTTCGGGCCTGGGTGCTACTCAGAACCGTCTGACTACCACTGCAGACAACCTGCAGAACATTCAGAAGAACTCCACCGCTGCACGTTCCACCGTTCAGGACGTCGACTTCGCTTCCGAAACCGCCGAACTGACCAAGCAACAAACCCTGCAGTCGGCTTCCACCGCGATCCTGTCGCAGGCTAACCAGCTGCCATCCGCTGTACTGAAGCTGCTTCAGTAATCCCAGCGCTTGGTAACTAACGGAAGGGTGCGTCTACGTGCCCTTCCGTTTTTTCGGTTTAGAGGAGATTGGACATGGACATGAGTGTAAAGCTGAACCAGTCTTATCCGCCGGTTGCACCCCTAAGCGCATCTGCCCAGGTAGTGACTGATAAAGCCGTTCCAAAAGCCCAGGAAGCCGCCGCCACAGCAAAACAGCCTGAGCGTGCCGACCTGGAACAAGCAGTAACCGATATTCGAGAATTCGTTCAAGCTGCCCAGCGCAGCCTGGATTTTTCCATTGATGACTCCACCCATCGCGTGGTGGTCAAGGTCATCGCCACCGACAGTGGTGAAGTGATTCGCCAGATTCCGTCGGAAACGGCATTGAAACTGGCACAGAGCCTTTCCAGCGCCAGCAGCTTGTTGTTCGACGACAAGGCCTGAGCTGGCATGAAACTTGTTGCTGTCAGGTCTTGAGGCGCAATAAGTCAAGATAACGGCAGCCACCGAACAGGAGATACGAAGATGGCGGGTTCAACGGTAAGTGGTATCGGTTCCAATATCGATACGCAGGCGATCGTGACGTCCTTGGTGAACGCCGAAAAGGTGCCCAAGCAGACGCAGATCAATACCGCATCAGCGAAAGCGACCACCACGCTGTCTTCGATCGGCAAGATTCAAGCGGCGCTGGACGCGTTTCGTGGTGCGCTCGACACGATGGCCAAGGACAGCAGCTTTACCGGCCTGACCGGTTCATCCTCGGATGAAAAAGTCGCGACCATGACCTCCAGCAATACCGCTTCGACAGGTAGCTTCCGACTGATCGTCAACCAATTGGCCCAGGCGTCGAAGCTGTCCAGCGCCAATTTTTCCGGTGGTACTTCTTCGGTGGTGAATGCCACCAACAAGCCGACGACGCTGACGATTACCCAGTCCAGCAAAGACTATGACGTGAGTATCCCGGCCGGTGCGACCTTGCAGCAGGTGCGGGATTCGATCAACACCCAGTTTGGTACGTCGGGATTGAGCGCCAACATCCAGACCGACTCCAATGGTTCCCGGTTGATCCTGACGTCGACCAAGATGGGTACGGGCTCTGACCTGACGCTTTCGGGTAATTCGGGATTGGATGTCGGGGCTACTGTCGTTGATGAGCCCAAGGATGCGTTGTACAGCATCGATGGTGTTTCTTCGGTGTCCAAGACCAACAACATTGAAGGGGCACTCAGTGGTGTGAACATCAAGCTGGTGTCGGTTTCGGCGCTCAAGACGGCAGGTGATGTCAGTGATAACCCGGTGAGAAACGCCACGCTGATCACGGTGAGCACCAACACCACGGCGCTCAAGTCCGGGGTCAAGGGTTTCATTGATACCTACAACGCCTTGATCACTGCGATGAACGCCGAAACCAAGGTCACCAAGAACCTGGACGGTAGCACCACGGCGGCAACGCTGACGGGCGACTCGACCATGCGCTCCCTGCAGAGCGCGATTCGCAACGAGTTCAACACGCTGTCGGGCACAGGGGCGTTGAAGTCCCTGGCACAATTTGGCGTGAGCACCAGTTCGACCACTGGCCTGCTGACGATCGATGACAAGAAGTGGGATGCAGCGGTTAAAACCAACGCGGCCGACATCAACAGCATGTTTTCCGGCAAGGACGGCATGCTGGCGCGGATGAAAAGCGCCACCGACGATTTCGCCAAGGCCAGCACCGGCATCCTGGCGACGCGTTCGACCTCCTTGTCGGACACGCTCAAGGACCTGACCAAGGAGCAGTCCACCCTGGACGAGCGCATGACCTTGCTCACCAACAGCCTGTCGGCCAAATACAACGCCATGGACACCCTGGTCGCCCAATTGCGCCAGCAAAGCACCAGTGTCATGACCACGCTCAATGCGCTGAACAACGTAAAGACCAATAGTTGATCCCGCGTCATAAAAAAAGGCCAGGCGACCTGCCTGGCCTTTTTTATCGAGAGACGACTGGCGCTAAAGCTTTTTGCGAGCCAGTCGACATATTGGTTACTCAACCACTTTCCGCTGTCGCCCGTCACGAGGTAGAAACATGAATCCCATGAGAGCCCTTCGCCAATACCAGAAGGTCAATTCCCATGCTCAGATCTCCGAAGCCAGCCCTCATCGTCTGGTGCAGATGCTGATGGAAGGTGGGCTCGACCGCATGGCCCAGGCCAAAGGCGCGTTGGCACGTGGTGACATCGCGGCAAAGGGTTTGATGCTCGGCAAGGCCATCGACATCGTGATCGGCCTGCGTGATGGGCTCGACGCCCAGAAAAGTGACAACCCGGCTTACGTCCAGCAGTTGGAAAGCCTGTACGCCTACATGACCAACCGTCTGATGGAAGCGAACCTGCATAACGATGCGGACATGATCGACGAAGTCGCCCGTTTGCTGATTACCGTAAAAGAAGGCTGGGATGCTATTGGCGCGCCGCAGGCCGCCGCTGAATAAGGCCTGAGGGCCTTGAGGATCACGTCATGAGCCATGCACTGCAACGCATTGATGAAACTCGCGAGGCGCTGATGGGCGCGCTGGCGGAACGCAATTGGGACGCTATTGGCGAGCTCGATCTGGGTTGCCGCAGTGTGATCGATGAGGCGCTCAGCGAAGCGCCGGAAGACGAGAGCATGTTGCGCGAAAAACTCGAGAGCCTGCTGGCGGTATATCAGCAGTTGCTGGAAGTGACGACGGGCGAAAGACAGGCGATTTTTGAAGAGATGTCGCAGATCAACCAAGCTAAAAATGCGTCAAAGGTTTACCATCTGTTCGGCTGAATAGCGTCAGTTGGTCCGAACGGTGCGTCATATATTTGACTGTGCCAGCATTTTTGACTTAACTAGTGCTGTTTTCAGATTTCAGACGTCTAGTAGGTACAAAATCGTACAAGCGTCTTGATTGCCCTCATTCTTGGGCAGGAAGTTTTACTAGGGAAGTTGCTATTGCATGTGGCGTGAAACCAAAATTCTGCTGATTGATGACGATAGCGTCCGCCGCCGCGATTTAGCGGTGATTTTGAATTTTCTTGGCGAAGAAAATCTGCCCTGCGGCAGCCATGACTGGCAGCAGGCGGTCAGCTCATTGTCATCGAGCCGTGAAGTCATTTGTGTGCTGATCGGGACGGTAAACGCTCCTGGCGCTGTTTTGGGCTTGTTAAAGACACTGTCCACCTGGGATGAGTTCCTTCCAGTTTTGCTAATTGGCGAAATTTCTCCCGTCGACCTGCCCGAAGACCAGCGTCGCCGGGTACTTTCCTCCCTGGAAATGCCGCCCAGCTACAGCAAATTGCTTGATTCCCTGCACCGCGCCCAGGTCTATCGCGAGATGTACGACCAGGCCCGCGAGCGCGGTCGCCACCGTGAACCCAACCTGTTCCGCAGCCTGGTCGGCACCAGCCGTGCGATCCAGCATGTGCGCCAGATGATGCAGCAAGTGGCCGATACCGACGCCAGCGTGCTGATCCTCGGCGAGTCGGGCACCGGCAAGGAAGTGGTGGCGCGCAACCTGCACTACCACTCCAAGCGTCGTGACGGGCCCTTTGTGCCGGTCAACTGCGGGGCGATCCCGGCAGAGCTGCTCGAAAGCGAATTGTTCGGCCACGAGAAGGGCGCCTTTACCGGGGCGATCACCAGCCGTGCCGGGCGTTTCGAGCTGGCCAACGGCGGCACCCTGTTCCTCGACGAAATCGGCGACATGCCGCTGCCGATGCAGGTCAAGCTGCTGCGCGTGTTGCAGGAGCGCACCTTCGAGCGCGTGGGCAGCAACAAGACCCAGAGCGTCGATGTACGCATCATCGCGGCGACCCACAAAAACCTCGAAAGCATGATCGAGATCGGCAGCTTCCGCGAAGACCTGTACTACCGCCTCAACGTCTTCCCGATCGAGATGGCCCCGCTGCGCGAGCGCGTCGAAGACATCCCGCTGCTGATGAACGAACTGATCTCGCGCATGGAGCACGAAAAGCGCGGCTCGATCCGGTTCAACTCCGCGGCGATCATGTCCCTGTGCCGCCACGGCTGGCCGGGCAACGTGCGGGAGCTGGCCAACCTGGTCGAGCGCATGGCGATCATGCACCCCTACGGTGTGATCGGCGTGGTCGAGCTGCCGAAGAAATTCCGCTACGTCGACGACGAAGACGAGCAACTCGACAGCCTGCGCAGCGACATGGAAGAGCGTGTAGCCATCAACGGCCATACCCCGGACTTCGGTTCCACCGCCATGCTGCCGCCGGAAGGCCTCGACCTGAAGGATTACCTCGGCAACCTGGAACAAGGCCTGATCCAACAGGCCCTGGACGACGCCAACGGCATCGTCGCCCGCGCCGCCGAACGCTTGCGTATCCGCCGTACCACCCTGGTGGAGAAGATGCGCAAGTACGGCATGAGCCGTCGAGAAGGTGATGAACAGGCGGATGATTGACGCCTGTTTTTTAAACCACTGAAACTTCAGTGGTTTTTTTTAGGCACGGGTATTGCTACAGCCCTCGCAACGTTCCGTTTAACTGACGGTCAGCCAAGCGAGAGAGCATGATGCCCCACGCCGCCCAACTATCTTCGGTGCCTGACGCCGAGCAGCTCAGTCGCAATGGCCTGGAACAGGCCTTTTCGCTGTTCAACCAGATGTCCAGCCAATTGACAGACTCCTACAGCCTGCTGGAAGCCCGGGTTTCCGAGCTAAAAGGCGAGCTGGCCGTGGTCAGTGCGCAGCGCATGGAAGAGTTGGCCGAGAAAGAGCGCCTGGCCAACCGTCTGCAAAACCTGTTGTCGCTGTTGCCTGGTGGCGTGATCGTCATCGACGAAGACGGCCGCGTGCGCGAGGCCAACCCGGCCGCCTGCGACCTGCTCGGCCTGCCACTGGAAGGCGAGCTGTGGCGCCACGTCATCACCCGCTGTTTCGCCCCGCGTGAAGACGACGGCCATGAAATCTCCCTGAAAGACGGGCGCCGCCTGTCCATCGCCACCCGCTCCCTGGATGCCGAGCCCGGCCAGTTGGTGCTGCTCAACGACCTGACCGAAACCCGTCACCTGCAAGACCAGTTGGCGCGGCATGAGCGTTTGTCGTCGTTAGGGCGGATGGTCGCTTCTTTGGCGCATCAGATCCGTACGCCGCTGTCGGCCGCGTTGATCTACGCCAGTCATTTGACTGATGAGCAATTGCCACCACAGACCCAGCAGCGGTTTGCCGGGCGCCTCAAGGAACGCCTGCACGAGCTGGAACACCAAGTGCGCGACATGCTGGTGTTCGCCCGTGGCGAGTTGCCGCTCACCGACCGCATCACCCCGGCCGAGCTGATGCGTGCCCTGCAAGCGGCTGCGAGTACCCATATCCAGGACGTCCAGGTGCGCTGGCAGTGTGACAGCCACCTCGGCGAACTGCTGTGCAATCGCGACACCCTGGTCGGCGCGCTGCTCAACCTGATCGAAAACGCCACCCAGGCCAGCGCCCCCGGCGCACGCCTGAAGATTCACCTGTACTGCCGCGAACAAACCCTGCGCCTGTGCATCAGCGACAGTGGCAGCGGCATCGACCCGCAGGTACTGCGGCGCCTGGGCGAACCCTTTTTCACCACCAAGACCAACGGAACGGGCCTCGGCCTGACCGTGGTCAAGGCCGTGGCACGCGCCCATCAGGGAGAATTGCAGCTGCGTTCCCGTGTGGGGCGTGGCACCTGTGCATTGATGACCTTGCCGCTGTTTTCAGGCGTGGCAAGCACGGAGTAAACGAACATGGCAATCAAGGTTTTATTGGTAGAAGACGACCGCGCCCTGCGTGAAGCACTGGCTGACACGCTGCTGTTGGCGGGCCATGACTATCGGGCGGTCGGCTCGGCCGAGGAAGCCTTGGAGGCGGTAGAGCAGGAGTCCTTCAGCCTGGTGGTCAGCGACGTCAACATGCCTGGCATGGATGGTCACCAATTGCTCGGCCTGCTGCGCGCGCGCCAGCCACAGCTGCCAGTGTTGCTGATGACGGCCCACGGCGCGGTAGAGCGCGCGGTGGATGCCATGCGTCAGGGGGCGGCGGACTATCTGGTCAAGCCTTTTGAGCCGAAGGCCTTGATCGACCTGGTCGCGCGCCATGCCCTTGGGGTGATCTCGGCCAG
The DNA here is from genome assembly GCF_030687535.1 of Pseudomonas sp. FP2335. NCBI lineage: Bacteria > Pseudomonadati > Pseudomonadota > Gammaproteobacteria > Pseudomonadales > Pseudomonadaceae > Pseudomonas > Pseudomonas sp. FP2335. The sequence continues at coordinate 4,282,436 of NZ_CP117437.1, read as the reverse complement.
CGACGGCGAAGGCCCGATTGCCTTCGAGCCGGCCAGCGCCCAGTTGCTGGAACTGGCGGCCCGTGTCGCGCGCAGCGATTCCACGGTGCTGATCTCCGGCGAGTCCGGCACCGGCAAGGAGGTGCTGGCGCGCTACATCCACCAGCAATCCAGTCGCGCCAGCCAGCCGTTCATTGCGATCAACTGCGCGGCGATCCCGGACAACATGCTTGAAGCCACCCTGTTCGGCCACGAAAAAGGCTCGTTCACCGGCGCCATCGCGGCTCAGGCCGGCAAGTTCGAACAGGCCGACGGCGGCACCATCCTGCTCGATGAAATCTCCGAAATGCCCCTGGGCCTGCAAGCCAAATTGCTGCGGGTGCTACAGGAGCGCGAGGTGGAGCGGGTCGGCGCGCGCAAGCCGATCCAATTGGATATTCGCGTGGTCGCCACCACCAACCGCGACCTGGCGGGTGAAGTGGCGGCGGGGCGCTTCCGTGAAGACCTGTTCTACCGGCTCTCGGTGTTCCCCCTGGCCTGGCGCCCGCTGCGTGAACGCCCGGCCGACATCGTGCCGCTGGCTGAGCGCCTGCTGAATAACCACGTCAAAAAAATGAAGCATGCCCAGGCGCGCCTGTCGGCCGAGGCCCAGGCCTGCCTGATCGCCTACCCGTGGCCCGGCAACGTGCGCGAGTTGGATAACGCGATCCAGCGCGCGCTGATCCTGCAACAGGGCGGCCTGATCCAACCCCAGGATTTCTGCCTGGCCATGGGCAGCGGTGCCGCGCCACTGCCGACCCTGGCGCCCGCGCCAGTGGTGGCCGAGGCCGAGTCTGCCGGAGCGTTGGGTGACGACCTGCGCCGCCGCGAGTTTCAGATGATCATCGACACCCTGCGCGCCGAGCGCGGCCGGCGCAAAGAGGCTGCCGAACGCCTGGGTATCAGCCCGCGCACCCTGCGCTACAAGCTGGCGCAGATGCGCGATGCGGGGATGGATGTGGAAGCTTATCTGTTTGCCACCTAGTCGGTATTAAGACCGACAAGGTTTGTCGCCTTTTCTTACGAATCGATACAGAGCTGGCACCCTTGTTGCTACTTCCCTTGGTAATTGCGGCGTAGTGTCAAAAAAAATGCGGGTTGTCGGAGAGAGAAGGTCATGAGCCAGGGTATTGAGTTCAATCGGTTGATGTTGGATATGCGCTCCATGCAAATGGATGCCATGGCTCAACCGAAATCCGTCGCGCCAGCGCCGGAATTGGGCCAAAGCAGTTTCGCCGACATGCTCGGTTCGGCAATCAATAAAGTCAGTGACACCCAACAAGCGTCCAACCAATTGGCGAGCGCGTTCGAAATCGGCAAAAGCGGCGTGGACCTCACCGATGTGATGGTCGCCTCGCAAAAAGCCAGCGTGTCGTTCCAGGCGTTGACCCAGGTGCGTAACAAGCTGGTTCAGGCTTATCAAGACATCATGCAGATGCCGGTTTAAGGACGAGATTTAAGTCATGGCAGAAGCAGTCGTGGACAACGCACCCGCCAAGGCAGACGGCAAACCGCCGCTGTTTGGCCTGTCGTTCCTGGAAAACCTCTCCGAAATGACCATGCTGCGTCAGGTAGGCCTGATGGTCGGCCTGGCTGCCAGCGTGGCGATTGGTTTTGCCGTGGTGCTGTGGTCGCAGCAGCCGGATTACCGGCCGTTGTACGGCAGCCTGGCGGGCATGGACTCCAAGCAGATCATGGAAACCCTCGCCGCCGCCGACATCGCCTACACCGTCGAGCCCAATTCCGGCGCCTTGCTGGTCAAGGCCGACGACGTGGCCCGTGCGCGCATGAAGCTCGCCGCTGCCGGCGTGACACCGTCCGACGCCAACATCGGTTTTGAAATTCTCGACAAAGACCAGGGCCTGGGCACTTCCCAGTTCATGGAAGCCACCCGCTACCGTCGTGGCCTGGAAGGCGAGCTGGCTCGCACCATCTCCAGCCTGAACAACGTCAAGGGCGCCCGCGTGCACTTGGCCATCCCGAAGAGCTCGGTGTTTGTGCGTGACGAACGCAAGCCAAGCGCCTCGGTCCTAGTGGAGCTGTTCTCCGGCCGCTCCCTGGAGCCTGGCCAAGTGATGGCGATCATCAACCTGGTGGCCACCAGCGTTCCCGAGCTGAGCAAGTCGCAAATCACCGTGGTCGACCAGAAGGGCAACCTGCTGTCGGACATGGCTGAAAACTCGGCACTGACCCAGGCTGGCAAGCAGTTCGACTACAGCCGCCGCATGGAAAGCATGCTCACCCAGCGTGTGCACAACATCCTGCAACCTGTGCTGGGCAACGACCGCTACAAGGCTGAAGTGTCAGCCGATGTGGACTTCAGTGCCGTCGAGTCGACTTCCGAACAATTCAACCCGGACCAGCCGGCGCTGCGCAGCGAGCAGTCCACCAGCGAACAACGCACCGCCAGCAGTGGCCCGCAAGGTGTGCCGGGTGCCCTGAGCAACCAGCCACCAACCCCGGCCTCGGCCCCGCAAACCACCGGCGGCGCCGCAGCCACCGCAGGCGCCATCGCCCCGGGCCAACCGCTGTTGGACGCCAACGGCCAGCAGATCATGGACCCGGCCACCGGCCAGCCAATGCTCGCACCGTACCCGGCGGACAAGCGTAACCAGTCCACCAAGAACTTCGAGCTCGACCGTTCCATCAGCCACACCAAGCAGCAACAGGGCCGCGTCAATCGCCTGTCGGTGTCGGTGGTGGTCGATGACCAGGTCAAGGTCAATGCCGCTGACGGCACCATTACCCGTGCCCCATGGGGCGCCGACGAATTGGCGCGCTTCACCCGCCTGGTGCAGGACGCGGTCGGTTTCGACGCAAGCCGTGGCGACAGCGTCAGCGTGATCAACATGCCGTTCTCCGCCGAGCGTGGCGAAGTGATTGCCGAAGCGGCGTTCTATACGCAGCCGTGGTTCTGGGACATCGTCAAGCAAGTGTTGGGTGTGTTGTTCATCCTGGTACTGGTGTTCGGCGTGCTGCGCCCGGTGCTCAACAACATCACCGGCAATGGCAGCAAGAAACAACTGGCGGCCTTCGGTGGCGGCGACGTGGAGTTGGGTGGCATGGGCGGCCTGGATGGCGAACTGGCCAACGACCGCGTCAGCCTCGGCGGCCCGCAAAGCATCCTGTTGCCAAGCCCGAGCGAAGGTTACGACGCTCAGCTGAACGCAATCAAAAGTCTGGTGGCAGAAGACCCGGGTCGTGTGGCCCAGGTCGTGAAAGAGTGGATCAACGCAGATGAGTGATAATCGAGCCGCTGTTGCCAAACTGACCAAGGTCGACAAAGCCGCCGTGCTGCTGCTGTCCCTCGGTGAAACCGACGCCGCCCAAGTGCTGCGCCACATGGGCCCCAAAGAGGTCCAGCGGGTTGGCGTGGCCATGGCGCAGATGCGCAATGTGCACCGCGAGCAAGTCGAGCAGGTGATGAGCGAGTTCGTCGAGATCGTCGGCGACCAGACCAGCCTGGGCGTCGGCTCCGACAGCTACATCCGCAAGATGCTCACCTCGGCCCTGGGCGAAGACAAGGCCAACGGCCTGATCGATCGCATCCTGCTGGGTGGCAACACCAGTGGTCTCGACAGCCTCAAGTGGATGGAACCGCGCGCCGTCGCCGACGTGATTCGCTTCGAGCACCCGCAGATCCAGGCCATCGTCGTCGCGTATCTCGACCCGGACCAGGCCGGTGAAGTGCTTGGCCACTTCGACCATAAAGTGCGCCTGGACATCATCCTGCGCGTGTCGTCGCTGAACACTGTGCAGCCGGCGGCCTTGAAAGAATTGAACACCATCCTGGAGAAGCAGTTCTCCGGCAACTCCAACGCCGCGCGCACCACCCTGGGTGGTATCAAGCGTGCTGCCGATATCATGAACTTCCTCGACAGCTCGGTCGAAGGCCAGTTGATGGACTCGATCCGCGAGATCGACGACACCCTGTCCGGCCAGATCGAAGACCTCATGTTCGTGTTCAACAACCTCTCCGATGTCGATGACCGTGGCATCCAGGCGTTGCTGCGCGAAGTCTCCTCCGACGTGCTGGTGCTGGCCCTCAAGGGCTCGGACGAAGGCGTCAAAGAGAAGATCTTCAAGAACATGTCCAAGCGTGCCTCCGAACTGTTGCGCGACGACCTCGAAGCCAAGGGCCCGGTGCGCGTCAGCGACGTGGAAACCGCACAGAAAGAAATCCTCACCATTGCCCGCCGTATGGCCGAAGCCGGAGAAATCGTTCTCGGTGGGAAGGGCGGCGAAGAAATGATCTAAGGCGCCCCTGATGTCGAACAAAGATGAGGCACCCAGCGATCTGATTCGCGCACGGGATGTCGGCGGGTTCGACATCTGGTCGCTGCCCAGCTTCGATCCGCATGTGCCGCAACCCGAGCCCGAGCCGGAACCCGAAGTGCCGGCGGAAATGGAAGAAGTGCCGCTGGAGGAAGTCCAGCCACTGACCCTCGAAGAGTTGGAAAGCATCCGCCAGGAAGCCTACAACGAAGGCTTTGCCGCCGGGGAAAAGGACGGCTTTCGCGCCACCACGCTCAAGGTGCGCCAGGAGGCCGAGGCTGCGCTGGCCGTCAAGCTTTCCAGCCTGGAGCGCTTGATGGTCGGGTTGTTCGACCCGATTGCCGAGCAGGATTCGCAGATCGAAAAAACCATGGTCGGCCTGGTGGAGCACATTGCGCGCCAGGTGATCCAGCGCGAACTGGTGCTCGACTCCAGCCAAATCGAAAGCGTCATGCGCGAAGCCCTCAAGCTGCTGCCTCTGGGCGTCGGCAATGTGCGGCTGTACATCAACCCGCAGGATTTCGAGCAGGTCAAAGCCCTGCGCGAGCGCCATGAGGAAACCTGGCGCATCGTTGAAGATGCGGCGTTGCAGCCCGGTGGCTGCCGGGTCGAGACCGAGCACAGCCGCATCGACGCCACCGTGGAGACGCGCGTCAGCCAGATCATGGCCAAGCTGCTCGACCAAGCCCACGAGCAGGTGCTCAACCCCGCCGAACCCGACCTGAGCGTTGACCTGGACGCCCCCGATGCGCCTTGATCGCACCAGCTTCGCCAAGCGCCTGAGTGGTTACACCGAGGCCACCGAGTTGCCCGGCCAACCGATCCTCGAAGGGCGCCTGTTGCGCATGGTCGGCCTGACCCTCGAAGCCGAAGGCCTGCGTGCCGCCATGGGCAGTCGCTGCCTGGTGATCAACGACGACAGCTACCACCCGGTGCAGGTTGAAGCCGAGGTGATGGGCTTTTCCGGCAGTAAGATTTTCCTGATGCCCGTTGGCAGCCTGGCCGGTATTGCCCCCGGCGCCCGCGTGGTGCCCCTGGCCGACACCGGCCGCCTGCCGATGGGCATCAGCATGCTCGGCCGCGTACTCGACGGCGCCGGCCGTGCGCTGGATGGCAAGGGTGGCATGAAGGCCGAAGACTGGGTGCCGATGGACGGCCCGACGATCAACCCGCTCAAGCGCAACCCGATCAGCCAGCCGCTGGACGTGGGCATTCGCAGCATCAACGGATTATTGACGGTCGGGCGCGGCCAGCGTCTGGGCCTGTTTGCCGGTACGGGTGTGGGTAAATCGGTATTGCTGGGCATGATGACCCGGTTTACCGAGGCCGACATCATCGTGGTCGGGCTGATCGGCGAGCGGGGTCGCGAGGTGAAGGAGTTCATCGAGCACAGCCTTGGCGAAGAAGGCCTCAAGCGTTCGGTGGTGGTCGCCTCCCCGGCGGACGATGCGCCGTTGATGCGTTTGCGCGCCGCGATGTATTGCACGCGCATCGCCGAATATTTTCGCGACAAGGGCAAGAACGTCCTGTTGCTGATGGACTCGCTCACCCGTTTCGCCCAGGCCCAGCGGGAAATCGCCCTGGCCATCGGCGAGCCGCCAGCGACCAAGGGCTATCCGCCGTCGGTGTTCGCCAAGCTGCCGAAACTGGTGGAGCGTGCCGGTAATGCCGAGGCCGGTGGCGGCTCGATCACTGCGTTTTACACGGTGTTGTCCGAAGGCGATGACCAGCAGGACCCCATCGCCGACTCGGCGCGGGGCGTGCTTGACGGCCACATCGTGCTGTCGCGGCGCCTGGCGGAGGAGGGGCACTACCCGGCCATCGACATCGAAGCGTCCATCAGCCGGGTGATGCCATCGGTGGTCACGCCGCAGCATATGGCCCGCGCTCAACAGTTCAAGCAGTTGTGGTCGCGTTATCAGCAGAGCCGCGACTTGATCAGCGTCGGCGCCTATGTGGCCGGTGGCGACCGCGACACCGACCTGGCGATTGCCCTGCAACCGCAACTGGTGACCTACCTGCGCCAGGGCCTCAACGACAAGATCAGCATGGGTGAAAGCGAAGCGCACCTGGGCTCGATCTTCGCCCCGGCGCCAGGCGGCTAAGCCATGGCCAGTACGCGCTCTTCACGCCTGGCGCCGGTGGTGGACATGGCCGAAAAGGCCGAAAAAACCGCCGTGCAACGTTTGGGCTATTTCCAGGGCCAGGTGCGCCTGGCGGAAAGCAAGCTGGGCGATCTGGAGCGCTTTCGCAGCGAGTACCAGCAGCAGTGGATCGAGCGCGGGACCCAAGGTGTGTCGGGCCAGTGGTTGATGGGCTACCAGGGCTTCCTCAACCAGCTGGAAACCGCCGTCGACCAGCAGCGCCAAAGCCTGCTCTGGCACCAGAACAACTTCGAAAAGGCCCGCGACAGCTGGCAGCAGGCCTATGCGCGGGTCGAGGGCTTGCGCAAATTGGTGCAGCGCTACATCGACGAAGCGCGGGCGCTGGAAGACAAGCGCGAGCAAAAGCTGCTGGATGAACTCTCCCAGCGTCTCCCAAGGCCGTCGCAATACTGAATGTGGATGAGGGCTTGTGTGGGAGCGGGCTTGCTCGCGAATGCGGTGTATCAGTCGGAAAACTCATTGACTGATCCATCGCATTCGCGAGCAAGCCCGCTCCCACATTTGAACTGCTGTGTTGCTGCTATTCACTTCAGCTGCTAAACCTTTGTCTACCGCCTATGACAAGGAAGCAGTCACATGTCAGTCGAGTCCGAAGTATCCCTGGATGGGAAGAAATTGACGATCGCGATCCGTGGTCGTTTCGATTTTGGCAGCCACCAAGTGTTTCGTGATGCCTATGAGCGTTTCTACAAGGTGCCCGAGCTGTACGTCGTGGACCTCAAGGAAACCACCTACATGGACAGCTCGGCCCTGGGCATGCTCCTGCTGCTGCGCGATCATGCCGGCGGTGACAACTCGGAAGTGCAGGTGGTCAACAGCAACTCCGATGTGCGCAAGATCCTCGCCATCTCCAACTTCGACAAACTGTTCGACATCAGTTGAGCGGCCTGGCCCCCGTGCTGGAGCCGTTGACGGTGCTGATTGCCGAAGACAGCGCCGCCGACGTGCTGTTGTTGTCGACCATCGTGCGGCGCCAGGGGCACCGGGTGCTCACGGCCAGTAACGGCCTCGATGCCGTGCAGGTGTTTGCCCGCGAACGCCCGCAACTGGTGTTGATGGACGCGCTGATGCCGGTGATGGACGGTTTTGAAGCCGCGCGCCAGATCAAGCAACTGGCCGGTGAGGCGCTGGTGCCGATCATCTTCCTGACCTCCCTGCGCGAGAGCGCGGCCCTGGCCCAGTGCCTGGATGCCGGCGGTGATGACTTCCTGGCCAAGCCCTACAACCAACTGATCCTGGCGGCGAAGATCAACGCCATGGACCGCCTGCGCCGCTTGCAGGCCACGGTGCTGCAGCAACGCGACCTGATCGCCAGGCACCACGACTACCTGGTACACGAGCAGCGGGTGGCCAAGGCGGTGTTCGACAAAGTCGCGCATTCGGGCTGTATCAACGCCGCGCCGAATATCCGCTACCTGCAATCGCCCTATGCGCTGTTCAACGGTGACCTGCTGCTGGCCGCGTATACGCCGTCGGGCGATATGCATGTGCTGCTCGGCGACTTTACCGGCCACGGCCTGCCGGCGGCGGTCGGCGCCATGCCCCTGGCGGAGGTGTTCTACGGCATGACCGCCAAGGGTTACGGCTTGGCGCAGATCCTGGGTGAGATGAACGTCAAGCTTAAGCGCATCCTGCCCGTGGACATGTTCTGTTGCGCCACCCTGTTGTGCCTGAGCACCCAGCGGCGTGTGGTGGAGGTGTGGAACGGCGGCATGCCCGAAGGTTATGTACATGAAGTCGCCAGCGGCAAGCGTACGGCGCTGGAGCCACGGCATTTGCCGTTGGGCGTGTTGTCGGCCGAGGCGTTTGACGACAGCACCGAAGTCTGGCCGATGGCCCTGGGTGACCGGGTGTTTTTGCTCTCCGACGGCGTACTCGACACGGCTGATACCGCTGATCAGCTGTTTGGCGTCGAACGTTTACATCAGGTATTCGCCGCCAATCGCGAGCCCGACCGGCTGTTTGAAGAGATCGAGCAGGCCTTGGCCGCGTTTCGCGGTGAGGCGCGCGACGATGTGAGCATGGTGGAAATCACCCTGCAAGATGGGCCATCCCTGCGTGCGACGGGGCCGCTGTATACCGATAGCGGCCAGTCGTGCCCGCTGGATTGGTCGGTGAGTTTCGAGTTCCGCGCCGAAACCCTCAAGCGTTACAACCCCTTGCCCTACCTGTTGCAGTTGCTGCTGGAGGTCCATGGCCTGCGCGAGCAGAGCGGGGCGCTGTACAGCGTGATGGCCGAGTTGTATTCCAACGCCCTGGAGCATGGCGTGCTGGGCCTGGACTCGCGGCTCAAGCGCGACGTGCACGGTTTTGCCGACTACTACCGCCAGCGCAACGAGCGGCTGGCGCAGCTCAGTAGTGGCTATGTGCGCGTGCATGTGCAGGTGTTGCCGACGCTGGGCGGCGGGCAGCTGTCCTTGCGTATCGAAGACAGCGGCGCCGGGTTTGACGTGGATCAAGTGTTGGCGCGGCCCCTGGACGTTGATCGGCTGTCCGGTCGCGGCTTGAATCTGGTCCGTCAATTGAGCGGCGATGTGCGCTGGTCCGATGGTGGGCGCAGTGTCTGCGTGGAGTTTTCATGGCCGGCTCAGGCATAATCCGCCGATTCTTGATCAAGGAGCGAACAAGTGGCTGAGATTCATCTGGACCCCGACGTGCTGTCGGGTTTGCAGGAAGTCATGGAGGGCGAGTACCCCAGGCTGTTGGATACCTTCCTCGATGATTCGCAAAAACGCGTCGAAGCCTTGCGCAAGGCGCGCGATGACGCCAAGGCGCTGGGGCGTATCGCCCATAGCTTCAAGGGCAGCAGCGGCAACCTCGGTGCGGTGCGGCTGGCGCAGTTGTGCCAGCGGCTGGAGGCTGAGTCTGCGCAAGCGCCTGGCGCTGACCTGGGGGTTCTGGTGGATCAGATTGATCATGAGTTTGCCTTGGTGCGGCCGCTGTACGAATCGGAGCGCCAGCGCTTCCAGCTCTGATGTGCTGATAGAGATTTGAAGATCCAAATGTGGGAACGGGCCCTCTCCCACATTTTTCAGCTGCGCTCGGCAACCTGGCCCGACTCTTGCTCTACCTCCAGATACTGCATCCCCGACCCTCATGCAGTGGAGACCTTTACCTATGCCAGTCGCCCCTAATTCGCTTCTTCAGGCTGCCCCTGCGGCCAAGCCTCAAGCGCCTGCCGCCAACCCGCCGGCAGCGGCTGCGGAGCCGCGTGACAAGGGCGCCGGCTTTGCTCAGGTGTTCGCCAATCAGGGTTCCAAACCTGTGGCAAAGGCCGACGATACCCCGTCGAAAACCAGCCGTGACAAGCCTGCCGACAGCAGCGCCAAGCCTGCGGCCGGCGGCGACAAGCCTGCCGCCAGCACACCGGCAGTTGCCGATAGCGGCAATCCTTTGCCTGCCAACCCGCCGGCCAAGGCTGATGACAGCGCCAGCAAGAGTGATGACGACAAGCCCGCCGACCCAAGCCTGGTGCAACAGCCGGTGGTTGACCCGGTCGTAGACCCGGCGTTGGTGGCGACGGTCACGCCAGTCGCCGTGCCAGTGCCGGTGGCTCCGGCAACCGTCGCGCCTGTGGTTGATGAAAAGGCTCAGCCCGTGGCCGCAGCACCGCTTGCCGTGACCGATGAGGTCAAGGCACCAGCGTTCGACCCCGCCAGCGACCCTCTCGACGCAATGCCGGCCGTGCGCCTGGCGATGGAGCAGGGCGGTCACGTCTCGGCCAGTAGCCTGGCCCCCCAGAAAAGCGCACCGCCGCCGGACCTGGACCAGCCGACCGCCGCCCAGAATTTCAGTGCCGGCCTGGCCAGTATGGTCGACCAGCAAGCCGCCAAGGACAGCACTGACCAGGGTGGTGACAAAGCCTTCGGCGGGCTGATCGAAGACGGCCTCAAAGACCTCAAGGGCGCCAGCAGCGACACCCGCGTCGATGACTTCGCCAATCGTCTGGCTGCCTTGACCCAGGCCGCCACGCCGAAAACCGCAAACGCCCTGCCGCCGGTGACCAACGCACCGCTGGCCATGCACCAAAGCGGCTGGACCGAGGAAGTGGTCAACCGCGTGATGTACCTGTCCAGCGCCAACCTCAAGTCGGCGGAGATCCAACTGCAACCGGCCGAACTCGGGCGCCTGGACATCAAAGTCAATATGACGGCGGACCAGCAAGCCCAGGTCAGCTTCATGAGCGGCCATGCGGTGGTGCGCGAGGCGCTGGAAAGCCAATCCGGGCGCTTGCGTGAGATGTTTGCCCAGCAGGGCATGGGGCAGGTGGATGTGAACGTGTCGGACCAGTCCCGTGGCCAGGAGCAGCAGCAACAGCAGAATCAGGCACGGGGCATCAGTAGCAGCGGACGTGGTGACAGTGGCGACAGCACTGCCCATGCCGAAGTGGCTGAAGCAGTGACGCCTGTGATCTCCAACGTCATCGGCTCCAGCGCCGTCGACTACTACGCCTGACCTGAACCTGTCGCGGGACAAAATGTGGGAGCGGGCTTGCTCGCGAATGCGGTGTGTCAGTCAATACATCTGTCACTGACACACCGCATTCGCGAGCAAGCCCGCTCCCACATTTGATTGGTGGTGCTGGCTCTGCCCAATTACCAGACAACTCTGGCATAACACTTGCTCTTGCCTTTCCGTAGATCTATGAATCCCCGAATAGTGACGGATTATTGGCATGGCGAAGAGCGACGACGCAGCAAAACCACCCGCAGGCAAAGGCAAGCTCAAGCTTATCCTGATGATTGTCGTGGGCCTGATCCTGGCCATTGGCGCCTCGGTGGGTGGCACTTGGTACATCATGCACAGCAGCGCGAGCAAACCGGCGCCTGCGGCCGAAACCGCCAGCAACGTCAAGCAACCGGCAATCTTCGAGCCGATGCTCCCGGCCTTTGTCGCCAACTTCAATCAGAACGGCCGCCAGCGCTACCTGCAAGTGAGCATCACCTTGCTCGCGCGCAACCAGGCTGACCTGGAAGCCCTCAAGGTGCACATGCCGGTGATCCGCAACAACCTGGTGATGCTGTTCTCCGGGCAGAGCTTCGATGCCCTGGCCACCCCGGTCGGCCAGGAAATGCTGCGCCAGAAGGTCACTGCCAGCGTGCAGGAAGTGGCCCAGAAAGAGCTCGGCAAAGTCGTGATCGAGCAGGCGCTCTTCACTAACTTCGTATTGCAGTAGGATCACGACATGGCCGTGCAAGACCTGCTGTCCCAGGATGAAATCGACGCGCTGTTGCATGGCGTCGACGATGGTCTGGTGCAGACCGAAATGGCTGCCGAACCCGGCAGCGTCAAAAGTTATGACCTGACCAGCCAGGATCGCATCGTCCGTGGACGTATGCCGACCCTGGAGATGATCAACGAACGTTTCGCCCGTTACACCCGCATCAGCATGTTCAACATGCTGCGCCGCTCGGCGGACGTGGCGGTCGGTGGCGTGCAGGTGATGAAGTTCGGTGAATACGTGCACTCGCTGTACGTGCCCACCAGCCTCAACCTGGTCAAGATCAAGCCGCTGCGCGGCACCGCGCTGTTCATCCTTGACGCCAAGCTGGTGTTCAAGCTGGTGGACAACTTCTTCGGCGGCGACGGCCGTCACGCCAAGATCGAAGGCCGTGAATTCACCCCCACCGAACTGCGGGTGGTGCGCATGGTGCTGGAGCAAGCCTTCATCGACTTGAAGGAAGCCTGGCAGGCGATCATGGAAGTCAATTTCGAGTACATCAACTCGGAAGTGAACCCGGCCATGGCCAACATCGTCGGCCCCAGCGAAGCCATTGTGGTGTCCACGTTCCACATCGAACTCGATGGCGGTGGCGGCGACCTGCACGTGACCATGCCGTACTCGATGATCGAGCCGGTGCGCGAGATGCTCGACGCCGGTTTCCAGTCCGACCTGGACGATCAGGACGAGCGTTGGGTCAAGGCCCTGCGCGAAGACCTGCTGGATGTGGACGTGCCGCTCAGCGCCACCGTGGCCCGTCGCCAATTGCGCCTGCGTGACATCCTGCACATGCAGCCGGGTGATGTGATCCCTGTGGAATTGCCGGAAGAAATGATCATGCGCGCCAATGGCGTGCCGTCATTCAAGGTCAAGCTCGGTTCCCACAAGGGCAACCTGGCACTGCAAGTGATCGAGCCGATCAACCGTCGCTGATCCAACCCTAATTTATGAATGCTTGCTCCGCCGAGGACATGTAATGGCTACCGAACACGAAAACACTTCCGCCGAAGACCAGGCCCTGGCTGACGAATGGGCTGCGGCCCTGGAAGAAACTGGCGAAGTCGGCCAGGACGACATCGACGCGCTGCTGGCCGCTGACGCCGCCACCGCGCCGGCCGGCAACCGCTTGCAGATGGAAGAATTCGGCAGCGTGCCGAAGAACCACGAGCCGGTGAGCCTCGATGGCCCGAACCTGGACGTGATCCTCGACATCCCGGTGTCGATCTCCATGGAAGTCGGCAGCACCGACATCAACATCCGCAACCTGCTGCAACTCAACCAGGGTTCGGTGATCGAGCTCGATCGCCTGGCCGGTGAGCCGCTGGACGTACTGGTCAATGGCACCCTGATCGCCCACGGCGAAGTGGTGGTGGTCAACGAAAAGTTCGGCATCCGCCTGACCGACGTGATCAGCCCGAGCGAACGCATCAAGAAGTTGCGCTGATATGAAGCGGCTGATGCTCGCACTGTTGCTCGCGCTGCCGTTGAGCGTGTTGGCGGCGGAGCCCGTGGCCCAGGCCGCGGCGGCACCGGTCGGCAGTGGCGTCGGTGGCCAGTTGACCCAACTGGTGCTGGGCCTGTTGCTGGTGGTCGGCTTGATCTTCGTGCTCGCCTGGCTGATGCGCCGCGTGCAGAACGTCGGCCCGGGCAACGCCCAGGTGATCGAACTGATCGGCTCGCGCGCCCTGGGCCCGCGTGATCGGCTGGTGCTGGTGCAGGTGGGTGAGGAGCAGATCCTGCTCGGCCTCACCCCCGGCCGCATCACCCCGCTGCATGTGCTCAAGACGCCCGTCAACGTGGATCAGACCCAGTCCGCCACGCCAGAATTCGCCCAGCGCCTGATGGAGTTGTTGGGCAAGGATCAGAAGGATAAGAAGTAATGCGCGTTTTCTTGACGCTCATGCTGTTGCTGGCTGCGCCACTGGCGTTCGCCGCCGACCCGTTGTCGATCCCGGCGATTACCCTGGGCACCAACGCCGCCGGCGCCCAGGAATATTCGGTCAGCCTGCAGATCCTGCTGATCATGACTGCGCTGAGTTTCATCCCGGCGTTTGTCATGCTGATGACCAGTTTCACGCGGATCATCATCGTGTTCTCGATCCTGCGCCAGGCCCTCGGCTTGCAGCAGACGCCGTCGAACCAGATCCTCACCGGCATGGCCCTGTTCCTGACGATGTTCATCATGGCGCCGGTGTTCGACAAGGTGAACCAGCAAGCCCTGCAGCCTTACCTCGCCGAAACCATCACTGCCCAAGTCGCGATCGACAAGGCCCAGGGGCCGATCAAGGACTTCATGCTGTCGCAGACCCGCTCCAGCGACCTGGAGCTGTTCATGCGCCTGTCCAAGCGCACCGACATCGCCACCCCGGACCAGGCGCCGTTGACCATCCTGGTGCCGGCGTTCGTCACCTCCGAATTGAAGACCGCGTTCCAGATCGGCTTCATGATCTTTATCCCGTTCCTGATCATCGACCTGGTGGTGGCGAGCGTGCTGATGGCCATGGGGATGATGATGCTGTCGCCGCTGATCATCTCGTTGCCGTTCAAAATCATGCTGTTTGTGCTGGTGGACGGCTGGGCGCTGATTATCGGCACGCTCGCCGGCAGTTTCGGAGGGGTATAGCGCCATGACGCCAGAAGTCGCCGTTGACCTGTTCCGTGAAGCGCTGTGGCTGACCACCATGATGGTTGCCGTGCTGGTGGTACCAAGCCTGTTGGTGGGCCTGTTGGTGGCGATGTTCCAGGCCGCGACCCAGATCAACGAACAGACCTTGAGCTTCCTGCCGCGCCTGCTGGTGATGCTGATCACCCTGATCGTCGCCGGCCCGTGGCTGGTGCAAACCTTCATGGAATACATCCTGCAGTTGTACGGCAGTATTCCGCAGTTGATCGGCTGAGCCGATGCAATCCTTGCTGGCATTGACCGACACCCAGATCAGTACCTGGGTGGCGTCCTTCATTCTGCCGCTGTTTCGCGTGACGGCGATGTTGATGGCCATGCCGGTGTTCGGCACGACCCTGGTGCCGCGCCGGGTGCGCCTGTATTTCGCGGTGGCGATCACCGTGGTGCTGGTCCCCGGCTTGCCGCCGATGCCACCTGTGAATGCGCTCGATCTCAGCGCCTTGCTGCTGATCGCCGAGCAAGTGCTGATCGGCGCCATGCTGGGCTTCTCCCTGCAACTGTTCTTCCAGGCGTTTGTGATCGCCGGGCAAATCATCTCGATCCAGATGGGCATGGGCTTCGCGTCCATGGTCGACCCCACCAACGGCGTGTCGGCAGCGGTGATCGGGCAATTCCTGACCATGCTGGTGACCTTGTTGTTCCTTGCCATGAACGGCCACCTGGTGGCGTTCGAAGTGCTGACGGAGAGCTTCACCACCTTGCCGGTGGGCTCGGGGCTGGTGGTCAACCATTTCTGGGAGATGGTCGGGCGTCTCGGTTGGGTGCTGGGCGCCTCGCTGCTGCTGGTGTTGCCCGCGATCACGGCGCTGCTGGTGGTCAACATCGCGTTTGGCGTGATGACTCGCGCAGCGCCGCAACTGAACATTTTCTCGATTGGTTTCCCGTTGACCCTGGTGTTGGGCATGGGGATTTTCTGGATCGGCCTGGCCGACATTCTCAATCAGTATCAACCGCTGGCGTCCGACGCCTTGCAGTTCTTACGTGATCTGGCACGGGCGCGCTGAGCCATGGCCGAGAGCGAGAGCGGTCAGGACAAAACAGAAGACCCCACGGAGAAGCGCAAAAAGGACTCCAGGGAAAAGGGCGAGATCGCCCGCTCGAAAGAGCTGAATACCGTGGCGACCATGATGGCCGGCGCCGGCGCCCTGCTGATCTACGGCGGTGGCCTGGCGCTGGATTTGATGGAGTTGATGAAACACAACTTCAGCTTGCCCCGCGAAGTGCTGCTGAACCCTGGCGCGATGGGCCAGTACCTGCTGCATTCGGGCAAGATCGCGATTCTGGCGGTGCAGCCGATCCTGATCACCTTGCTGTTGGCCGCGCTGATCGGCCCGGTCGCCCTTGGCGGCTGGCTGTTCGCGGCCGGCAGCATGGCGCCCAAATTCAGCCGCATGAACCCCGCTGCCGGGCTCAAGCGCATGTTTTCGGCCAAGGCGCTGGTGGAGTTGCTCAAGGCCTTGGCCAAATTCATCCTGATCCTGTTCGTCGCGCTGATGGTATTGACGTCCGACATCGACGACCTGCTGCGCATCGCCCACGAGCCGCTGGAGTCGGCGATCATCCACAGCGTGCAGGTGGTGGGGTGGAGCGCGCTGTGGATGGCCGCCGGGCTGATCATCATTGCTGCCGTGGATGCGCCGATCCAGCTGTGGGAAAGCCACAAGAAACTGCTGATGACCAAGCAGGAAGTGCGCGATGAACACAAGGACCAGGAAGGGCGTCCCGAGGTCAAACAGCGCATTCGCCAACTGCAGCGGGAAATGTCCCAGCGCAAGATGATGGCCTCGGTGCCCGACGCCGACGTGATCATCACCAACCCGACCCACTACGCCGTGGCGCTCAAGTACGACCCGGAGAAAGGCGGCGCGCCGATGCTGTTGGCCAAGGGCAGTGACTTTACCGCACTGAAAATCCGCGAAATCGCCGTGGCCAACGACATCCTGCTGCTGGAGTCGCCGGCACTGGCGCGGTCGATCTTCTACTCCACCGACCTCGACCAGGAAATCCCGGCCGGGCTTTACCTGGCGGTGGCGCAGGTGTTGGCCTATGTCTATCAGATCCGCCAATACCGCGCGGGCAAAGGCAAGCGGCCTGATCCGCTCAAGGACCTGCCGATTCCCCCGGATTTACGCCGCGACTCCTGATATTTCCCCTTACCCTGTAGTGAGCGGGCTTGTCCCGCGCTGGGTGGCGAAGCCGCCCTAAATCCCGACACCTCGGTCTTCCTGAAACATAGCGGCGTCCCGTTTGGGGCGGCTTCGCCACCCAGCGCGGGCAAGCCCGCTCACTACGGCAATCGCATGCGTACCGTTCGTCGTAAATCCTTGCTGACCTGTCAACTCTGACAGTAGCCAGCCTGCGCGTCCCGCGTTTCCATGGCAGCAGAAACTGCGTGTAGGAACAAGCAGCGAGGTAGCAATGAAGTGGGTGACCGGAACCGTCAGGTTTTACAGCAGTGAGACAGGGGAAGGGGTCATCGCAATGGATGGCGGGAGTGAGCAGGTGCGGGTAGACCTCACCAGCTCGGTCGGGGTTCGGCTCAAGGTTGGGCAGCGGGTGCGATTTGGCAGGATTCATCGTCCCCGGGGCATCTTTGCAGTCAACGTCACACTGATCTCGGGTTTTTGAATGAGATGTCGGGAGAGCGGCAATGGCGACAGGCACGGTGAAGTGGTTCAACGCAGAAAAGGGCTTTGGGTTTATCCAGCAGGAAGATGGTACGGATGTTTTTGTCCACTATTCGGCGATTGAGGCCAGCGGATTCAAGAGCCTTACTGAAGGGCAAAAGGTCGAGTTCGAGATAACGCCCGGACAAAAAGGGCCGCAGGCTGCAAACGTACGGGTCGTGTAAAAAAACGGTACTCGTCTGACTTGGGTAAAAGTTGGAAGGCTTCTTGCAATACCGCCTTCAAGTCGCCTCCCGGCGTCAAAACTTTGCTTCAAGGAACACGAGGAATACCGGTGGTAGATCGCTCTCAAATGTTCAGCACGGCCCGTGGCACCCTGACTGACCTGTCGCGGGGCAATCTGGGTGTGCCGTTGCTGCTACTGGTGATGCTGGCAATGATGATGTTGCCGATGCCGCCGTTCCTGCTGGACGTGTTCTTCACCTTCAACATCGCCCTGTCCGTCGTAGTCCTGCTGGTCTGCGTATACGCGCTGCGACCGTTGGATTTCGCGGTATTCCCGACGATCCTGCTGGTGGCAACCCTGTTGCGCCTGGCGCTCAACGTGGCGTCGACCCGCGTGGTGATGCTTCACGGCCAGGACGGCCACGCCGCCGCCGGCAAGGTGATCCAGGCCTTTGGTGAGGTGGTGATCGGCGGTAACTACGTGGTCGGTATCGTGGTGTTCGCGATCCTGATGATCATCAACTTCGTCGTGGTGACCAAGGGTGCCGGGCGGATTTCCGAGGTGAGCGCACGGTTCACCCTCGATGCGATGCCCGGCAAGCAGATGGCGATCGACGCCGACCTCAACGCCGGCCTGATCGACCAGAACCAAGCCAAGACTCGCCGCCTGGAAGTCGCCCAGGAAGCCGAGTTCTACGGTTCCATGGACGGTGCCAGCAAGTTCGTGCGCGGTGACGCCATCGCCGGCCTGCTGATTCTGTTCATCAACCTGATCGGTGGCATGGCCGTCGGTATCTTCCAGCACGGCATGACCTTCGGCGATGCGGGCAAGGTGTACGCCTTGCTGACCATCGGTGACGGTTTAGTGGCGCAATTGCCATCACTGTTGTTATCCACAGCTGCCGCGATCATGGTGACCCGTGCCTCGGGCTCCGAAGACATGGGCAAGCAGATCAGCCGGCAGATGTTTGCCTCGCCCAAGGCCCTGGCCGTGGCGGCGGGCATCATGGCGATCATGGGCATCGTGCCGGGCATGCCCCACGTATCGTTCCTGAGCATGGCGGCCCTGGCAGGCGGCGCGGCGTACCTGTTCTGGAGAAAGCAAAACGCGGTCAAGGTCCAGGCCCTGCAAGAGGTGGCGCGCCAGCAGGAACTGCTGCCGTCCCCGGCCCGCGCCTCGGAAACCAAGGAGCTGGGCTGGGACGACGTGACCCCGATCGACATGATCGGCCTGGAAGTCGGCTACCGCCTGATCCCGCTGGTGGACCGCAACCAGGGCGGCCAGCTGCTGGCGCGGATCAAGGGCGTGCGCAAAAAATTGTCCCAGGACCTGGGCTTCCTGATGCCCACCGTGCACATCCGCGACAACCTCGACCTGGCCCCCAGTGCCTACCGCCTGACCCTGATGGGCGTGATCCTCGCCGAAGCCGAGATCTACCCGGACCGCGAGTTGGCGATCAACCCCGGCCAGGTATTCGGCAGCCTCAACGGCATTACCGCCAAAGATCCGGCTTTTGGCCTGGAAGCGGTGTGGATCGAAATCAGCCAACGCAGCCAGGCGCAGTCCCTGGGCTACACCGTGGTTGACGCCAGCACCGTGGTCGCCACCCACCTCAACCAGATCTTGTACAAGCACTCCCACGAGCTGATCGGCCACGAGGAAGTCCAGCAATTGATGGGTTTGCTGGCCAAGGCTTCGCCAAAACTCGCAGAAGAGCTGGTGCCGGGCGTGCTGTCGCTGTCGCAGTTGCTCAAGGTGTTGCAGGCGCTGCTGGCCGAACAGGTGCCGGTGCGCGACATTCGCAGCATCGCCGAGGCCGTCGCCAACAATGCCGCCAAGAGTCAAGATACCGCCGCGCTGGTGGCGGCGGTGCGTGTCGGATTGTCTCGCGCCATCGTGCAAAGCATTGTAGGGACTGAGTCTGAGCTGCCTGTGATCACCTTGGAGCCAAGGTTGGAACAAATATTGCTCAATAGTATTCAGAAGGCAGGACAAGGCCAGGAAGAGGGCGTTCTGCTGGAGCCAAGCATGGCTGAAAAACTGCAGCGTTCGTTGATCGACGCCGCACAACGCCAGGAAATGCAGGGCCATCCGGTGATTCTGCTGGTGGCCGGCCCCGTCCGGGCGATGTTGTCGCGGTTTGGACGCCTGGCAGTTCCGAATTTGCACGTTTTGGCTTATCAGGAAATTCCTGACAACAAGCAAGTGACTATCGTCGCGACAGTAGGGCCCAACGGCTGAGGTAGTGGGTTATGCAAGTGAAGCGTTTTTTCGCCGCCGATATGCGTCAGGCCATGAAACTGGTGCGTGATGAGCTGGGCGCCGATGCCGCGATTATCGGTAACCGTCGTATTGCCGGCGGTGTCGAGCTGACGGCTGCCCTGGATTACACGCCTTCGGCGCTGGCGCCGCGTGTGCCGAACATGGAACTCGAAGACGAGCTGCGCAAGACCGCCTCGCGCATTGTGTCGGCCCAGGCCGAACTGAGCATGCGCGGCGACAGCGATGCCACCACCAATCGCCAGTTGTTCGCCGGCCTGCCGCTGACCGCTGCGGAGCCCTTGGTTGAGCCCACCTTCACCGAACCACCGCGTCCTGCAGCGCCGCCACCGGCGGGCGCAGTCGACCAGCGTGTGTTCGACTCGATGCGCTTTGAACTCAATGGCCTGCGTGAGCTGCTGGAAGTGCAGCTGGGCTCCCTGGCGTGGACACAGTTGCAAGGCAGCAAGCCGGCCCAGGCCAACCTGTGGCGCCGCCTGCAACGCATCGGCCTGTCCGGCCCGTTGTCCCGCGACCTGCTGGCACTGACCACCGAAATCGAGGAACCTCGCCAAGCCTGGCGCATGCTGTTGGCGCACCTGGCGCGGATGATCGTCACCCCGGAAATCGAGCCCCTGGAAGAGGGCGGTGTGATCGCCATGGTCGGCCCTGCCGGCATGGGCAAGACCACCACGCTGGCCAAGCTGGCCGCGCGTTATGTGCTCAAGTACGGCGCGCACAACATCGCGCTGGTGAGCATGGACAGCTACCGCATCGGCGCCCAGGAGCAGCTCAAGACCCTGGGCCGTATCCTCAATGTGTCGGTAACCCACGTCGACCCGGGCCAGTCCCTGGCCAACGCCCTCGATCCGCTGCTGCGCAAGCGCGTGGTGCTGATCGACACCGCCGGCCTGCAGGCCAGCGATCCGGCGCTGCGCATGCAACTGGAAAGCCTGGCCGGGCGTGGCATCAAGTCGAAAAATTACCTGGTGCTTGCAACCACCAGCCAGAAACAGGTTCTTACCGCTGCATACCACAGCTACAAACGTTGCGGCCTGGCCGGCTGCATCCTGACTAAACTGGATGAGACGGCGAGCCTGGGCGAAGTATTGAGCCTGGCGATCAGCCATGAATTACCGGTCGCCTACCTGACCGACGGGCCGCGGATCCCGGATGATTTGCATCTGCCGCGCCGTCATCAGTTGGTCAGCCGCGCTGTCAGCGTGCAAATGCAAGAAGAGCCTAGCGAGGAAGCGATGGCCGATATGTTCGCCGACCTCTACCACAACCCGGCAAAGCGGGTGGGTTGAGGGCAGGGCGAACACCGTGAAATGTATCTACATCGTTGGTCTGCAAGCGATTCACGCGGCCAAGCCATGTAGCCTGCGTCTAAGCAAGACAAGGTAAAGAAATAAAATGGGCAGCATGCATCCCGTACAGGTGATCGCGGTGACCGGCGGCAAAGGTGGCGTCGGGAAAACTAACGTGTCAGTGAATTTGTCCCTGGCCCTGGCAGAGCTTGGCCGTCGGGTCATGTTGCTGGATGCTGACCTGGGTCTGGCGAACGTCGACGTTCTGCTGGGGCTGACGCCCAAACACACCCTCGCCGATGTGATCGAGGGCCGCTGCGAGCTGCGTGATGTGCTGCTCCAGGGGCCTGGCGGGATCCGCATCGTACCGGCTGCCTCCGGCACCCAGAGCATGGTGCACCTGAGCCCGGCGCAGCATGCCGGCCTGATCCAGGCGTTCAGCGACATTGGCGACAACCTCGACGTGCTGGTGATCGACACCGCCGCCGGGATCGGCGAGTCGGTGGTCAGCTTCGTGCGCGCCGCGCAGGAAGTCTTGCTGGTGGTCTGCGATGAACCCACCTCGATCACCGATGCCTACGCCCTGATCAAATTGCTTAACCGTGACTACGGCATGAACCGCTTCCGCGTCCTGGCCAACATGGCCCAGAGCCCGCAGGAAGGGCGCAACCTGTTCGCCAAGTTGACCAAGGTCACGGATCGCTTTCTTGATGTCGCCTTACAATACGTAGGCGCAGTTCCCTATGACGAGTGCGTGCGCAAGGCCGTGCAAAAGCAGCGTGCGGTCTATGAAGCGTTCCCTCGTTCGAAGTGCGCACTGGCGTTCAAGGCTATTGCTCAGAAGGTCGATACTTGGCCATTGCCCGCCAATCCCCGGGGGCATCTGGAGTTTTTCGTCGAGCGATTGGTGCATCAGACGAGCGCGGGACCTGTGCTATGACATCCAGCGGCTACAACCTTTACAAGAAGTCGGCACGTGACAGCCAGGGCGAATTGATCGAGCGCTATGCGCCGCTGGTCAAGCGCATCGCCTATCACCTGCTGGCGCGCCTGCCGGCGAGTGTGCAGGTCGAAGACTTGATCCAGGCCGGCATGATCGGCCTGCTTGAAGTGTCGACCAAATACGATGCGAGCAAGGGTGCCAGTTTCGAGACGTACGCGGGCATCCGTATCCGTGGCGCGATGCTCGATGAGGTGCGTAAAGGTGATTGGGCGCCGCGGTCGGTACACCGCAATACGCGCATGGTCAGTGACGCAATTCGTGCAATTGAAGCAAAAACCGGTCGCGACGCTAAAGATCACGAAGTTGCGGCCGAACTCCAATTGAGTCTCGACGATTATTACGGGATTTTGAACGATACCTTGGGCAGCCGCCTGTTCAGCTTCGACGACCTGCTACAGGACGGCGAACACGAAGGGCTGCACGAGGACGGCGCGAGTGCACATCTTGAGCCGTCGCGCGACCTGGAGGATGAACGCTTCCAGGGCGCGTTGGCGGACGCGATTGCCAATTTGCCGGAGCGTGAGCGACTGGTGTTGGCGCTGTACTACGACGAAGAGCTGAACCTCAAGGAAATCGGTGAGGTCCTGGGGGTCAGCGAATCGCGTGTCAGCCAGCTGCATAGCCAGTGCGCAGCCCGCTTGCGGGGGCGGTTGGGAGAGTGGCGCGCGCGCTGACAGGCAGTGTGGGGACACTGCAGACGAGACCGTGAAGGCGTGACGCTTTTGCGGTTTTGCGCCGTGGTGCCCTGGGCAGTCCTTTTTGTGTAACGCCTGTTGATTGAAATGGCGCGTCCAGGTGCTGGGCGCGTTTAAGACTGCTTGGAGGTCGAATTGGACAAGAACATGAAAATCCTCATCGTTGATGACTTCTCAACGATGCGGCGGATCATTAAAAACCTGTTGCGTGACCTTGGGTTCACAAACACGGTCGAGGCGGATGACGGCCTTACGGCGATTCCGATCCTCAACAGCGGGAGCATCGACTTTCTGGTAACCGACTGGAACATGCCGGGCATGACCGGTATCGACCTGCTGCGTCACGTGCGTGCCGACGAAAAGCTGCGCGGCCTGCCCGTGTTGATGGTGACCGCCGAAGCCAAGCGTGAACAGATCATCGAAGCCGCCCAAGCCGGGGTAAACGGTTACGTGGTCAAACCTTTCACTGCATTGGCCTTGAAAGAGAAGATCGAAAAAATCTTCGAACGCATCCACGGCTAATGCCATCGCGGGGGAGCTATGGAGCATAAAGAAACATCACAGGGAGACTTCGAGTCGACCCTGAAAAAGCATGCTCACCAGTTGGTCGACTGCCTTGAGAGAGGCCAGTTCGGCGACGCGGTGCAGTTGATCCATGAGCTCAACCAGACCCGTGACCGCGGCCTGTACCAGGAAGTGGGCAAGCTCACGCGTGAGCTGCATAGTGCGATCGTCAATTTCCAGATCGACCCGCACATGCCCCAGGCCGAAGAGATCTCGCAGATCACCGATGCCACCGAGCGCCTGTCCTATGTGGTCAGGCTGACTGAGGCAGCGGCCAACCGCACCATGGACCTGGTGGAAAACGCCACGCCTCTGGTCAATGGCATGGCCACCGAAGCCCAGGCCTTGAGCCACGACTGGGGTCGCTTCATGCGCCGCGAAGTCGGGGCCGAAGAGTTTCGTGAGTTGGCACGTCGGGTCGAAGGTTTCCTGTCACGCAGTGAGCAGGAAAACCGCATGGTTTCCAGCAACCTCAATGACATTCTGCTGGCCCAGGATTACCAGGACCTCACCGGTCAGGTGATCAAGCGTGTGACCCAATTGGTCACCGAAGTGGAAAGCAATTTGCTCAAATTGGTGCTCATGGCAGGCCAGGTTGACCGTTTTGCCGGCATCGAACATGACCGCGAAGCGATCCTCTCGGAAAAAGATCCACAAAAACATCTCGCCAAGGGTGAAGGTCCGCAGATTCATGCCGATAAACGTGAAGACGTTGTATCGGGTCAAGATGATGTCGATGACCTGTTATCCAGTTTAGGCTTCTAAGGAGCACCCACATGAGCTTCGGCGCCGATGAAGAGATCCTTCAGGATTTCCTTGTAGAGGCCGGCGAAATTTTAGAGCAGTTGTCCGAGCAACTGGTCGAGCTGGAAAGCCGACCGGATGATGCGAACCTGCTCAATGCAATTTTTCGCGGTTTTCATACTGTAAAAGGGGGCGCCGGCTTCCTCCAGCTCCATGAGCTGGTGGAGTGCTGCCACATCGCCGAGAACGTGTTCGACATCCTGCGCAAGGGTGAGCGGCACGTCGACTCGGAGTTGATGGACGTGATTCTCGAAGCACTGGATGCGGTCAACGGCATGTTCAGCCAAGTGCGTGAACGTGCCCCGATCACCGCAGCTACGCCGGAACTGCTGGCCGCCCTGGCGCGCTATGCCGAGCCTGCCGACATGTCGGCGGCACCGGTGGCTGAAGCTGTGCCGGAACCTGTGGCAGAGCCCGAAGCGGACGTGACCGACAGCGAGTTCGAGCAACTGCTCAACTCCCTCAGCGCGGTCAAGGCCGAGGCTGAAGCTCCGGCAGCGCCCGTTGCGGCGCCGACGGGTGAAGACATTACCGACGCTGAATTCGAATCGCTGCTCGACCAGCTGCACGGCAAAGGCCAGTTCGCCGCCGACGCGGTGGCACCTGCCGCGCCGACCGAAACGCCTGCCGAAGCGCCAGCCGCCTCGACCAGCACCGACATCACCGACGACGAATTTGAAGCGTTGCTCGACCAGCTGCATGGCAAGGGCACGTTTGCGGCCGACGCCTTGCCCGCCGTCGCAGCCACCGCACCAACCGCGGCGGCTGCCACGCCTGCTGCCCCTGCCGCACCTGCCGGCGATGGACTGATCTCCGATCACGAGTTCGAGTCGTTGCTGGACGAACTGCACGGCAAAGGCAAGTTCACCGAAGTGGGCGCGACGGCCAAGGTCGCCACGCCGGCGCCAGCAGCGGCGGCGAAAGCTGCGACTCCGGCAGCCGCCAAACCGGCTCCCGCGCCTGCTGCGGCGCCCGCCGCCGCCGCCCCTGCACGTGCCGCGGCACCTGCACCGGCTGGCGCTGAAAAACCTGCCAGTGAAGCCGAAACCACCGTGCGGGTTGATACCGCACGCCTGGACGACATCATGAACATGGTCGGCGAACTGGTGCTGGTGCGTAACCGCCTGGTGCGCCTGGGCCTGAACAGCGGCGACGAGGCCATGCAGAAGGCCGTGTCGAACCTCGACGTGGTCACCGCCGACCTGCAAACCGCCGTGATGAAAACGCGGATGCAGCCGATCAAGAAAGTCTTCGGCCGCTTCCCGCGCCTGGTTCGCGACCTCGCGCGCCAGCTCAAGAAAGAAATCAACCTGGAACTGGTGGGTGAAGAAACCGACCTCGACAAAAACCTTGTCGAGGCCCTGGCCGACCCGCTGGTCCACTTGGTGCGCAACGCCGTCGACCACGGCGTGGAAACCCCGGAAGAACGCGAAGCCTCGGGCAAGTCCCGTGGCGGCAAGGTGATCCTGGCGGCCGAGCAAGAAGGCGACCATATCCTGCTGTCGATTACCGATGACGGCAAAGGCATGGACCCGACCATCCTGCGCAATATCGCGGTCAAGCGTGGCGTGATGGACAAGGACGCCGCCGACCGCCTGACCGACACCGAGTGCTACAACCTGATCTTCGCCCCGGGCTTCTCGACCAAGACCGAGATCTCCGACGTGTCCGGCCGTGGCGTCGGCATGGACGTGGTGAAGACCAAGATCAGCCAGCTCAACGGCTCGATCAATATCTACTCGACCAAGGGCCAGGGCTCGAAGATCGTGATCAAGGTGCCGTTGACCTTGGCGATCATGCCGACCCTGATGGTGATGCTGGGCAACCAGGCGTTCGCCTTCCCGCTGGTCAACGTCAACGAGATCTTCCACCTCGACCTGTCGCGCACCAACGTGGTCGACGGCCAGGAAGTGGTAATCGTGCGTGACAAGGCGTTGCCACTGTTCTACCTCAAGCGCTGGCTGGTGGCTTCGGCTGCCCATGAAGAGCAGCGCGAAGGCCATGTGGTGATTCTTTCCGTGGGCACCCAGCGTATCGGCTTTGTCGTCGATCAACTGGTTGGCCAGGAAGAAGTGGTGATCAAGCCTTTGGGCAAAATGCTGCAGGGAACCCCGGGCATGTCGGGTGCGACCATCACCGGTGACGGTCGGATCGCGCTGATTCTCGATGTTCCGAGCATGCTCAAGCGTTACGCCGCTCGGCGTATTTGATTCTGGTGGGGTAGGGCGGTTCGCCCGCCCCGCCTAACGGAGTGTTTATGGCAGTCAAGGTCCTGGTGGTGGACGATTCGGGTTTCTTCCGCCGCCGCGTCTCGGAAATTCTTTCCGCCGATCCAAGCATCCAGGTGGTCGGCACGGCCACCAACGGCAAAGAGGCGATTGATCAAGCCATTGCGTTGAAGCCGGACGTGATCACCATGGACTACGAGATGCCGATGATGGATGGCATCACGGCAGTTCGACACATCATGCAACGCTGCCCGACCCCGGTATTGATGTTCTCCTCGCTGACGCACGAAGGCGCCCGGGTAACCCTCGATGCGCTGGACGCTGGTGCGGTGGACTTCCTGCCGAAAAATTTCGAAGACATCTCGCGCAACCCCGAGAAGGTCAAGCAACTGCTGTGCGAGAAAGTCCACAGTATTTCCCGCAGCAACCGTCGCAGCCTGTTCAGCGCACCGGCCCCCGCGCCTGCGCCGACACCGGCGGCTGCCGCATCGGCGAGCACGTTCGGTCGCCCGGCACCCGCTCCGGTTGCCCGGCCTGCGGTGGCAGCACCGACGCGTGCTGCGGCCGCCACGGCGTACTCGCCAGCGCCGAAACGCAAAGCCTACAAGTTGGTCGCTATCGGCACCTCCACCGGCGGCCCGGTGGCCTTGCAACGCGTGTTGACGCAGTTGCCGGCCAACTTCCCGGCGCCGATCGTGTTGATCCAACACATGCCAGCGGCCTTCACCAAGGCGTTCGCCGAACGCTTGGACAAGCTGTGCCGCATCAGCGTCAAGGAAGCCGAGGATGGCGACATCCTGCGTCCTGGCCTGGCGCTGCTGGCGCCCGGTGGCAAGCAGATGATGGTGGACGGGCGCGGTGCGATCAAAATCCTGCCGGGCGACGAGCGCCTGAACTACAAACCCTGTGTGGACATCACCTTCGGTTCGGCTGCCAAGTCCTACGGCGACAAAGTTCTGGCGGTGGTCCTCACCGGCATGGGCGCCGACGGCCGTGAAGGCGCGCGCCTGCTCAAGCAGGGCGGCAGCGCGATCTGGGCGCAGGACGAAGCCAGCTGCGTGATCTATGGCATGCCCATGGCCATCGTCAAGGCTGAACTGGCCGACGCCGTGTACAGCCTGGACGACATCGGCAAGCATCTGGTGGAGGCCTGCCTCTAATGGATGTGTTGAGCCTGATCGGCATTACCATGGCGTTTGTCGCAATCATCGGCGGCAACTACCTCGAAGGCGGCCACCTCGGCGCCCTCGCCAACGGTCCGGCTGCGTTGATCGTGATTGGCGGCACCGTGGGCGCCGCGTTGTTGCAGTCGCCGTTGAGCTCGTTCAAGCGCGCTATGCAGATCTTGGTGTGGATCATTTTTCCGCCGCGCGTCGACCTGGCCGGCGGCATCGACCGCGTGGTCAACTGGAGCCTCACCGCCCGCAAAGAAGGCCTGCTGGGCCTGGAAGGCGTGGCCGATGCCGAGCCCGACAGCTACGCGCGCAAAGGCCTGCAATTGCTGGTGGACGGCGCCGAACCGGAAGCGATCCGCAGCATCCTGGAGGTGGATTTCTACACCCAGGAGAGCCGTGACATCAATGCCGCCAAAGTCTTTGAAAGCATGGGCGGCTACGCGCCGACCATCGGCATCATTGGTGCGGTGATGGGCCTGATCCACGTGATGGGCAACCTCGCCGATCCGTCGCAACTGGGCAGCGGGATTGCCGTGGCGTTCGTCGCCACCATCTACGGCGTGGCCAGCGCCAACCTGGTGTTGCTGCCAGTGGCGAGCAAGCTCAAGTCCATTGCCCAGCGCCAGTCGCGTTATCGCGAGATGTTGCTCGAAGGCATCCTGTCGATTGCCGAGGGGGAAAACCCACGCTCCATCGAATTGAAGCTCCAGGGCTTCATGGACTGATGGCGATGGTTATCGATCTGTGGCGCACTGGCCTTTGGTGGCGAGCGAGCAAGCTCGCCCGTCACCACCACAACACGCTCGCCAGCCACAGGGAATTGTGTGTTCAGAGAGGTAACTGCCAGTGAGCCGTCGCCGTCGCGAGCCTGAAGAACACGTCAACCACGAACGTTGGCTGGTGTCCTACGCGGACTTCATCACCTTGCTGTTCGCGTTTTTCGTGGTGATGTACTCCATCTCGTCGATCAACGAAGGCAAGTACAAAGTCATTTCCCAGGCGCTGATCGGGGTGTTCAACGACACCGATCGCGCCCTCAAGCCGATTCCCATTGGCGAAGAGCGGCCCAGGACCGTGACCCCGGCCAAGCCGCTGGTCAACGACAGCGACGAAACCGCCGCCGGCGTCGGTGGCACCAGTGATCCACTCAAGAGCATCGCCGACGACATCAGCGCCGCCTTTGGCGACCTGATCAGTTCCAACCAGATGACCGTGCGCGGCAATGAGTTGTGGGTCGAGATCGAACTCAATTCCAGCCTGCTGTTCGCCAGTGCCGATGCGCTGCCCAGCGACCAGGCGTTCACCATCATCGACAAGGTCGCGGCGATCCTCAAACCGTTCGAGAACCCGATCCACGTCGAGGGCTTTACCGATAATTTCCCGATCAGCACCGCGCAGTACCCGACCAACTGGGAGCTGTCCTCGGCGCGGGCGTCGAGCATCGTGCGCATGCTCGCGATGCAGGGTGTGAACCCCGGACGCCTGGCGTCGGTGGGGTATGGTGAGTTCCAGCCAGTGGCGAATAACGCCACGGTAGAAGGCCGCGCCAAGAACCGCCGGGTAGTGCTGGTGGTATCCCGCAACCTGGATGTGCGCCGCAGCCTGACCGGCACCGGCACCGCTAATGCAACACCGGATGCGGCCTTGAAGCGGGCTGGCACACAAACTGCACCGGCCCCTGCAAAGCCGCCGGTGCGTCAGAGCTCCGTCAATTCTCCGTCACCGGCTCAATAACCTATGCAATGTCTCGGTCGCGCCTGTGCCCACCGGGAGGAACTAACCGAATGAGAGTCTGGGCAGTTGCCAATCAAAAAGGTGGAGTCGGCAAGACCACCACCTCCATCGCCTTAGCCGGCTTGCTGGCCGAGGCGGGCAAGCGTGTGGTCGTGGTCGACCTCGACCCCCACGGCTCGATGACCAGCTACTTCGGCTACGACCCGGATGCGCTGGAACACAGCTGCTACGACCTGTTCCTGCACAAAGGCAGTGTGCCGGCCGACCTGCCGGGGCAACTGCTGCTGCCCACCAGCAACGACAGCATTTCCCTGTTGCCGTCGAGCACCGCGCTGGCCACCCTCGAGCGCCAGTCGCCGGGGCAGAGCGGCCTGGGCCTGGTGATCGCCAAGACCTTGGCGCAACTGTGGCAGGACTTCGACTACGCCATCATCGACAGCCCGCCGTTGCTCGGCGTGCTGATGGTCAACGCCTTGGCGGCCAGCCAGCAACTGGTGATCCCGGTACAGACCGAGCACCTGGCGGTCAAAGGCCTGGAACGCATGGTCAGCACCCTGGCGATGATCAACCGCTCGCGCAAGCAGGCGCTGCCGTACAGCATCGTGCCGACCTTGTTCGACCGCCGTACCCAGGCGTCCCTCGGCACCTTGCGCGTATTGCGCGATGCCTACCCGGACACCATCTGGAACGGCTACATCCCGGTGGACACGCGCCTGCGTGACGCCAGCCGCGCCGGCCTCACGCCGTCACAGTTCGACGGCAAGAGCCGTGGCGTGATGGCCTACCGCGCGCTGCTCAAACACCTGTTGTCCCAGCAACTTGTGGCGCAGGTGGCTTGATGAACCGTCCTGTCGAACTTAAGACCCGGCCACAACTGGCACTGGAATCCTACCTGGATGCCCTGCTGCAGGAGGCGACCGCCGAAGAGTTGCCCGAGCCGATTCTGGTGCTTGAGCCAGAAAGCACGCTGGATGAATTCCAGTTGGCAGTGCTCGAAGAACAAGCCCGTGATGCCCACGTTGCCCCGGTTGTAGCGCCATTTGAGCCCGTGGTGGTCGCCCCGGTGGTGGTCGAGCCGGTGGTCGAAGTGCACCTGCCGCCGAGCATCACGCCACCGCCGGTCACTGGTGATGGTCGCCCAAGCTGGGCTGCCGAGCCGTTCGAGTGCCTGCTGTTCGACGTCGCCGGCTTGACCCTGGCGGTGCCGCTGGTGTGCCTGGGCTCGATCTACTCCCTGGAAGGCCAGGAGTTGACGCCATTGTTCGGGCAACCGGAGTGGTTCCTCGGCATCCTGCCCAGCCAGGCCGGCAACCTCAAGGTGCTCGACACAGCGCGCTGGGTGATGCCCGACCGCTACCGCGACGACTTCCGCCAGGGTTTGCAATACGTGATCTCGGTGCAGGGCTACGAGTGGGGGCTGGCGGTGCATCAAGTCAGCCGCTCGTTGCGCCTGGACCCGAACGAAATCAAATGGCGCAGCCACCGGGGCCAGCGGCCTTGGCTGGCGGGCACCGTGATCGAACACATGTGCGCATTGCTCGACGTGTCCGAATTGGCCGAGCTGATCGCCAGTGGGGCCGTCAAGTCGATGCCCGGTAACACACGCAGTTGATTGAACAATAAGGGCCGCGCGCAAGTGCGGCCAACGAAGTACACACGCCGTTTCAACGGCATTTGAAGGGGTCAGGGGTATGAACAACAAGTCAGCGTCCGCACAAGGTTTGGATGATCCGATCCTGCAATGGGTAACCTTCAAGCTGGACAACGAGTCCTATGGCATCAACGTAATGCGCGTGCAGGAAGTGCTGCGCTACACCGAGATCGCGCCGGTACCGGGTGCGCCGAGCTACGTGCTGGGCATCATCAACCTGCGCGGCAACGTGGTGACGGTGATCGACACCCGCCAGCGTTTTGGCCTGGTGCCGACCGAAGTCAACGACAACACCCGTATCGTCATCATCGAAGCCGACAAGCAAGTGGTCGGGATCATGGTCGACAGCGTGGCCGAAGTGGTTTACCTGCGCCAATCGGAAGTGGAAACCGCGCCGAACGTCGGTAACGAAGAATCTGCCAAGTTCATCCAGGGCGTGTGCAACAAGAACGGCGAACTGCTGATTCTGGTTGAGCTGGACAAGATGATGAGCGAAGAAGAATGGTCGGATCTGGAGAACATCTGATTGTTTCTTGAAGCGGCAGTGATCGTCCTGGCCCTGTTGTGGGTCGGGACGTTGGCCTTCCTGCTGCGCTATTTGCGCCAGCAACGGGAAGTGGCCCTGCAACAGGCCGAGCGCGACGCCGTGCGCGACCGGCGTGTGGTCGAGCTGGCCAAGCGTGTCGATCACTTCCAGCAAAGTGCGGTGCGGGTCGGGGACGAGGTGCATGAACTGCGCGCGATCCTCGCACCGTTGCCGGACAAGCTGGCGCAGATCGAGCAGCGTGATCCGTCGAGCCTGTCGTTTGCCCAGGCGGCGAAGCTGGTGGGCATGGGCGCGACGGTGGATGAGCTGACCCAGTCTTGCGGCCTGACCCAGGCCGAGGCGCAGTTGATGAGCAAGTTGCACAAGAGCTGATCCTTGGTTTCATCCCAACTGTAGTGAGCGGGCTTGCCCCGCGCTGGGTGGCGAAGCCGCCCCAATCCAGGTACCTCGGTCTTCCTGAAAAACCGCGTCGGCCCGTTTGGGGCGGCTGCGCCACCCAGCGCGGGGCAAGCCCGCTCACTACAGTTGTGTAGATCGGGATATGAAGCTGTACAAAAGTTGAATTTTTGTCGAGTCTGGAGAAATCAGCTCTAGGCCTCGAGATAGAGCCTTCAACACTAAAATCCGAGCCTTTCCCACCCCCCGTTTTTGCGAAATGTGTCACAAGGCCATACATCCCGATGGCACTTTTATGTCTTTGTGGTGACCAACCTGCGCATGTAGGAAGTTTCACTCACAAGGATGCGAAATGTCTTTCGACGCTCTACCTAGAACAAAACCCTCTGTTTTGCTGCAGTCTTGCGTCGCCACCTGCTCCCTTGTCGGTTTTCTAACCAGCGCGGCGGCACTCGCGGCTGAACCTCAAGTGCCTGCCCAGCAATTGCTCCTGCAGCAACAACGTGAACGTGCCCAGCGCGAGCAGTTGGAGCCGTCCCCCGACGTGCGTCTCGAAGCTCCGCAAGACAGCACCGGCACCCTGCGTCTGCCGCGCAATGAAACGCCGTGCTTCAAGATCGACCGCGTGGTCCTCACCGGCGAGCAATCCGAAGATTTCCAGTGGGCCTTGCGTGCCGCCAACCCGAGCGACGATCCGGTGCTGGGCCAATGTATCGGCTCTGCCGGTATCAACCTGACGATGAAACGCATCCAGAACGCGATCATCGCCAAGGGCTTCATCACCACCCGCGTCCTCGCCCAGGCCCAGGACTTGAACCAGGGCACGCTGGCGTTGGTGCTGGTGCCGGGGCGCATCAAGCACATCCGTTTCGCCCCGGGTACCTCCAGCCGCGCCAACTACTGGAACGCCATGCCCGCGTCGCCTGGCGATGTGCTCAACCTGCGCGACATCGAACAGGCGCTGGAAAACTTCAAGCGCGTGCCCACCGCCGAAGCCGACGTGCAGATCACGCCGGCCGAAGGCGCGGACGCGCAGCCGGGGGAGAGCGATGTGGTGATTGCCTGGAAGCAGGCGATTCCGGTGCGCGTCAGCCTGTCGGTGGACGACTCCGGCAGCAAACAGACCGGCAAGTACCAGGGCAACGTTGCCCTGTCGCTGGATAATCTGGCGAGTCTCAACGACCTGTTCTACATCAGCTTCAACCACGACCTGGGCGGCGGTCAGAGCGGCGATCGCGGCTCGAAGGGCCACACCGTGCACTACTCGGTGCCCTACGACTATTGGCAGTTGAGCCTGACGTCCAGCGAATACGACTACCACCAGACGATCGCCGGGGTGAACCAGGCCTATGCCTACAGTGGCCGCAGCCGGACCAACGAGGTGCAGCTGTCACGGGTGATCTACCGCGACGCAGTGCGCAAGACCACCGTGTCGGTCGGCGGCTGGAGCCGCACCTCCAGCAACTACGTCGAAGACACCGAAATCGAATCGCAACGGCGGCGCATGGCCGGTTGGCAGGCCGGGATCAATCACCGTGAATTCATCGGCGCCAGCACCCTCGACCTTGGCGTGGGTTATCGCCGTGGCACCGGCGCCCGCGATGCACTGCGTGCCCCCGAAGAAGAAACCGGCGAAGGCACCTCGCGCTCGCAGATCATCAGCGCCAACGCGCAATTGCAGGTGCCGTTCACCCTGGCCGATCAACGCCTGCGTTACGTCGCGGGCTGGCGCGGGCAGTGGAACCGCACGCCGCTGATCCCTCAGGACCGCTTTTCGATTGGCGGGCGCTACACCGTGCGCGGTTTTGACGGCGAGCAGATCCTGTCGGCCGAACGCGGCTGGACGTTCAGCAACGACCTGGGCCTGAGCCTGGCCAACACCGGCCAGGAGCTGTACCTGGGCGTGGACTACGGCGAAGTCGGCGGGCATTCCACCCAGCACCTCGCGGGCCGACGCCTGGCTGGTGCGGTGGTGGGCCTGCGCGGCGGCTACAAGCAGTTTTCCTATGACATCTACACCGGCAAACCCCTGGAAAAACCCAAGGGTTTCCAGACCGCCGACGTGACCAGTGGCTTCAGCGCCAACTGGTCGTTTTGAAGGAGCCCAGCATGCGCCACGACACCCTGGAGGTGCTCGCCCCC
This sequence comes from Pseudomonas sp. FP2335, assembly GCF_030687535.1. Classification (NCBI taxonomy): domain Bacteria; kingdom Pseudomonadati; phylum Pseudomonadota; class Gammaproteobacteria; order Pseudomonadales; family Pseudomonadaceae; genus Pseudomonas; species Pseudomonas sp. FP2335. The sequence goes on along the minus strand of NZ_CP117437.1, from coordinate 4,248,713 downwards.
GAGCGCGCCGACAGCGCCATCGACGAAGCCCAGGTGCTGGGCTCGGCGGTGTGGCTGTGGATGCACTCGGCGGCCCATCGCGATGCGCCGTTGCACAGCCTGTCGAGCCTGTTGTTGCCGGCGATCAAGCGGCGTCAGTTCATCTTGATCAGTGAGGAAGGGCGGCCGGTGTTTTTCCTGTCATGGCTCAACCTCAGTGCCGAGGCCGAGGCGCGCTACCTGCGTGCACCCGCGGTGTGCCTGCCGGCAGAAGACTGGGACAGCGGCGATCGGTTGTGGGTCAACGACTGGGTTGCGCCGTTCGGCCATACCCGGCGGATCAGCCGCTTGCTGCTGCGGCGTCTGTGGCCCACGAAGGTGTTCCGCGCGCTGCACCACAAAGGCGAAGAGCGCGGTTTGCGCGTCTTGAACTTCCAGGGTATCGCCGTCCTGGACCTGGAGGCGCAAGCCTGGTTTGCCACTCACCCGTTACCCAGCGACGCGCTCTGATCGGTCACCGCGCAAAGGATTTGCATGAACAAGCATCTATTTCGAGTTGTCTTCAACCGCGCCCGTGGCCTGCTGATGGTGGTGGCCGAGAACGTCAAGAGTGCCTGCAAGGCCCCCGGCACCACACGCGCCGTGGCCCAGGCCGGCCCGCTGGTGGCGACGCTCACGCCCCTGCGCTTTGCGCTGATGCTGGGCATGGGCTGGGTCGCGCTGGTCGCGCCCGTCCAGGCTCAGGTCGTGGCGGACGGCTCCGCGCCTGCGGGCCAGCGCCCGACTATCGGCGCCGCCGGTAACGGTGCGCCCGTGGTGAACATTACGGCGCCGAGCGGCGCGGGCGTTTCGCGCAACACCTATTCGCAGTTCGATGTGGACAAGCGCGGAGTGATCCTCAACAACGGCGCGACCAACAGCCAGACCCAACTGGGCGGCTGGATCGAAGGCAACCGCGCGCTGGCCAACGGCAGCGCACGGGTGATTCTCAACGAGGTCAATTCGAACAACCCGAGCCAGTTGCGCGGCTTTGTCGAAGTTGGCGGTTCCAAGGCCCAGGTGGTGATTGCCAACCCGTCGGGCATCACCTGTGAAGGCTGCGGTTTTATCAACGCCGACCGCGCCACGCTGACCACTGGGCGCGCGCAGTTCGAGAATGGCTTGATCAGCGGCTATCAAGTCTCGGGCGGCAAGGTCACGGTCGGCGGCGCAGGCATGGACAGTACCCGCGCCGACTACACCGAGATCATCGCGCGCACCGTCGAGGTGAACGCCGGGATCTGGTCGAAAGACCTGACCATCAAGACCGGCACCAGCGGCCAGCCGCCGGCAGACACGCCCGCAGTGGCCATTGACGTGGCGCAGCTGGGCGGCATGTATGCCGGCAAGATCACCCTGGTCGGCAACGGCGCCGGTGTGGGCGTGCGCAACGCCGGGCAGATCGGCTCCAGTGCCGGTGAAGTGGTGATCAGCAGCGACGGGCGTATCGAAAACCGTGGCCAGATCAGCAGCGCCACCGACCTGACGGCCACGGCCGACAAGGGCATCGACAACAGCGGCACGCTGTTCGCCCAGGGCAACCTGGCGCTGACCACTGGCGCCGATATCGACAACAAAGGCATCGCGTCGGCCCAAGGCAATGCACGCCTGAGCGCCACTGGAGCGATTCGCAGCCACACAGGTTCGGCCCTGGCGGCGGGCGTCGACAGTGCCGGCAAGCTGGGCAACAGCGGCTCGCTGACCCTGACCTCGGCGGGCACGATCACGACCAAGGGGCAGAACCTCGCGGCACAAAAACTCACCGCCAACGCCGCCCAGGTCGACCTGAGCGACAGCCAGACCTCGGCCCAGACCGTCGAGCTGACCAGCACCAATGGCAACCTGGACCTGCGCCGCAGCCGCGTCACCGCAGGCCAGGCGCTGACCGCCAACGCCAACCAGAGCTTGCTCAGCGATGCGGCCCAGGTGGGCGCGGCGCAGATCAGCGTCACCGCGCTGGACCTGTCCAACGCCGCCGGCAAATGGGTCCAGACCGGCAACGGCGGCATGCGTGTGACCGTCACGCGCAACCTCGATAACACCGGCGGCACCCTCGCCAGCGGCGGGCGCCTCGACGTGAGTGCCAACACCCTGGGCAACCGTGGAGGCCTGGTGCAGTCCGGTGCGCAGGGCGACCTGGCCGTCACTGCGCGCGAGCACCTGGACAACGCAAACGGCAAGCTGGTGACCGCCGCGCAACTGACCCTCGACGGCGGCACCCTGGATAACAGCAGCGGGCAGATCACCGCAGGCGGCGCGCTGGGTATCAACGCCGCGCAGTTGAACAACGCCAAGGGCACCGTCGCCGCCACGCAAAACCTGACAGTCACCGCCGGTAGCGTATTGAACCAGGGCGGTACGCTTGGTTCGGTGGCCGGCGATTTGCTGCTCAACAGCACTACCACAGCACTCGACAACACCGGCGGCCGCCTCGAGGCGACCAAGGCATTGACCGTCAACGCCCAAGGGTTGACCAACAGCGGTGGCGTGGTCACCGCCGCGCAACTGCGCGTCGACACCCACGGCCAACAGCTGGACAACAGCGGCGGCACCCTCAACGCCAGCGACACCCTGACCCTCGACAGCGGCGCGCTGAACAACGACGGCGGCATCGTGCAGGCCAAGTCGAGCCTCAAGGTGGACACCCACGGCCAGTTGCTGACCAACCGCGATTCGGGCAGCACCGGCGGCATCCTCGGCCAGCGCGACGTCACCGTGCACGCCGGGCAGTTGCTCAACGACCGTGGCTTTATCGGCAGCGCCAGCACCTTGCAGGTATACGCCCAGCAACTGAGTAACCAGGCCGGTCTGTTGCGTGCCGACGGGCATCTGTTGCTGAGCAGCGCCAGCGTGGATAACAGCAGCACCCAGGGCGCCAACCAGGGCATCAAGGGCCAGTCTGTCGCGATGGATGCAGACACTGTCAGCAACCGCAGTGGTTCGATTGTTTCCGACACCACCCTGAGCGTCACCGGCAGCGGTACCGTGGACAACGAACAGGGGATTCTCTCGGCCGGTAGCAACCTGACCGTGGCCGACCGCGACCTCGCGCAAAAACGCCAGGTCATCAACAATGGCGCAGGCACCTTGATTGCCGGCCAATCGCTATTGATCGACAGTGCCAACTACACCGGCAGTGGCAAGGTGTTGAGCCTGGGCGACCTGACGTTCCGCCTGACCCAGGACTTCATCAACAGCGGCCTGTTCCAGGCCAACGGCAATGTGGCACTGGCGACCGCCGGGCGGCTGACCAACGTGGGCACCTTGCAGGCGGGCAACCTGCTGCGCCTCGACGCCAACGTGATCGACAACGGGGCCGCTGGCGTGATCAGCGCACGTAGCGTGCAGGCCAATGCGGCCACACAACTGGATAACCGTGGCCTGATCGACGCCGAGACCACTCGCCTGGGCACCGCAACCCTGAACAACCTTGGCACCGGGCGCATCTACGGTGATCAACTGGCGATTGCCGCCGGCACGCTCAACAACACCCTCGAAGGCGCATCGGCCGCGACCATTGCCGCACGCAACCGCCTGGACATCGGCGCGCAGGTCCTCAACAACCGCGAACACGGGCTGATTTTCAGCACTGGCAACCTGTTCATCGGCGGTGCACTGGATGCCAACGACCAGGCCAGCGGCCAGGCGCAGGTGTTGAACAACGCCAGTGCCACCGTCGAAGCGCTGGGCAGCCTGACTGTCAACGCCAGGCAGATCAACAACACCAACGAACACTTCGCCACCCAGCAAGTGCAGGTGTCCACCCAGGCGTTGCAGGAATACCTGCTGTCGGGCTCGACCAACCGCTACCTGCCGGGGCAGATCTCGCTGTACAACGACGAGGTGCTGCACCTCGTCACCCCGGAAGGCTACGGCACGCGCTGGAACCGCTATGACTACACCCGCACCGTCACCCAGACGCAGATCGTCGCTTCGGACCCGGCGCAAATGCTCGCCGGCGGCAATATCAACCTGATTGCCGACCAGGTGTACAACGACAAGAGCCGGATCATCGCCGGCCAGGCGTTGAACGCCAGCGTCGGTTCGGTAATCAACACCGAATTGAGCGGCCAGAAAGTCACGTCCGACAGCGGCACTTTGTCCAGCTACTACCGCATCCAGCGCAAAGGTCGTGACCGCCAGGGCCTGAACGTCACGGCCTATACCCCGGCGCCGTTGATCGAGCAGATCTCGCTGACGCCGACCGTCTTTACCGAGTACGCGGCCATCAACGGCACGGGCACCCAGGTCGGCGCGCTGGTGCTGGCCAAGGTCACCGACAGCGCGGCGGGTACCGGTGACCTGGCCGGTGCCGGGCGCACCTATGCGGTCAGCCCGATCAGCCAGGTGCAGGCGCTGACCCAACAGAACGCGACCGGCGCGGTGGAGCAGATCCGTACCGGCGGTTTCAACCCGGACCTGCCCAACAGCAGCCTGTACCAGATCAACCCGAACAGCACCGCCGGTTACCTGGTGGAGACCGACCCGCGGTTTGCCAACTACGGCAAGTGGCTGTCGTCGGACTACATGCTCGAACGCCTGAACCTTGACCCGGCGGGCACTCAGCAACGCCTGGGCGACGGGTTCTACGAGCAGAAGCTGATCCGCGAACAAGTCGCGCAGCTCACCGGGCGCCGGTTTGTCGACGGCTATGCCAGCGACGAAGCGCAATACCGCGGCATGATCGACAGCGCCGTGACCCTGGCCGACCAGTGGAAACTGATCCCGGGCGTGGCGCTGACCGCCGAGCAAATGGCGCAGTTGACCAGCGACATCGTGTGGCTGGTGTCCAAGGACGTCACCCTGGCCAGCGGCGAAGTGCGCCAGGTGCTGGTACCGCAGGTGTATGTGCGGGTTCGCGAAGGCGATGTGGATGGCTCGGGCGCGTTGATGGCCGGGCGCACCCTGAACCTGGATGTACGCGGTGACCTGGTCAACTCGGGCAGCCTGGCCGGGCGCGACGGTGTGACCATCAGCGTGCAGAACCTCGACAACCTCGGCGGGCGCATCCAGGGCAACGACGTGTCGCTCAATGCCAGCCAGGACCTGAACAACATCGGTGGCCTGATCAGCGCCAACAGTCGCCTGGCGTTGAGCGCCGGCAATGACATCAACGTGCGTTCGATCACCACCGACAGCACCAGCGAGCAGGGCATCCGCACCGCGTTGTCGCGGGTGGCCGGGCTGTACGTGTCGGCCCCGGCGGCGAACCTGATTGCCACGGCGGGCCATGACATCAACCTGCAAGCGGCCCAGGTCAGCAACACGGGCGTCGGCGGCAAGACCGCGCTGGTGGCGGGCAACGACATCACCTTGAGCACGCTCAAAGAGTCCTATACCCAGGCCAACCAGTGGGACGGCGACAACTGGCGCAAGGAAGCCGGGCGCAATGAGGTCGGCAGTTCGGTACAAGCCAACGGCGACATTCGCCTGGGCGCCGGGCGTGACGTGCAGGCACGCGGTGCGCTGGTCAACAGTGACGCCGGCGCGGTGTCGGTCAGCGCGCTGCGCGACATCAACGTCGAGGCCAGCGAGCGCTTCAACAGTGCGGACGAGGCGCACAAGGTCAAGGGCAGCAACGGCATGTTCTCCAGCAAGACCACCACCACCCGCGACACGGTGGCCCAGACCACCGCGCAAGGCTCGACGTTCAGCGGCGAGCAGACGGTGATGCAGGCGGGCAACAACATCACCCTCACCGGCAGCAACGTGGTCTCGACCTCGGGCACGGCGCTGGTGGCGGGCAATGACATCAAGGTGTTGGCGGCCACTGAGACCCTCGACGAAAAACACACCAAGGACGTGAAGACCAGCGGCATGTTCAGTGGCGGCGCGATTGCCGTCACCATCGGCTCGCAGCAGCAGACCAACAAGGACAGCAGCCAACAGACCACGGCCGCTGCCAGCAGCGTCGGGTCCACCGACGGCAATGTGCTGATCAGCGCGGGCGGCGAATACCGCCAGGTTGGCAGCAATGTGAGTGCGCCCAAGGGCGATGTGTCGATTGACGCATCCGAGGTCAATATCCTCGAAGCGCGCAATCTCGCCGCGCAGCAACAGGAGCAGCGCTTCAAGCAGACCGGCGTGAGCCTGACCCTGACCAACCCCATCGTGAACGCGGTGCAAACCGGCCAGCGCATGAACAAGGCCGCCGATCGCACCGACGACAAGCGCATGAAAGCCCTCGCCGCGCTGAACACCGCCTGGGCCGCCAGCGAAGCCCATACCCAGGTGATGGCCGACCCGGCAGCGGCGGGCGGGATCAACTTGAGCATCGCCTTGGGCATGAACAAGAGCGAGAACAAAAGCGAGCAGACTTCCAACACAGCGGCCGGCTCGACGGTAGCGGCGGGGCACGATGTGTCGATTGTGGCCACGGGCGGCAAGCGCAACAACGACCTGACCGTGCAGGGCAGCCAGATCACTGCCGGCAACGATGCGTTGCTCAAGGCCGACGGCAATATCCTGCTGGCGGGTGCGCAGAACACCATCGAGCAGCACAGCACCAACAAAAGCGTGAACGGCAGCCTGGGGATTGGGATCTCTTTCGGCAGCGAGAAAAACGGCCTGAGTTTCAACGCTTCAGCCTCCCAGAGCCGTGGCAATGCCGATGGCAACGACTTGGTCTGGAGCAACACCCACGTGACAGCGGGCAACCAGGCCAGCCTGATCTCCGGCAAGGACACCACCCTGCGCGGTGCAGTGGTCTCGGCCGACAAGGTCAAGGCCGACGTCGGCGGCGACTTGAATATCGAGAGCCTGCAAGACACCAGCACATTTGCCTCCGAGCAGAAGAGCATGAGTGCCGGCATCAGCATCTGCATCCCGCCGGTCTGCGCTGGCGCGGCGACGGCCAGCTTCAGCTCGAGCAACACCAAGCAGAAGTCCAACTTTGCCAGCGTCATCGAGCAATCGGGCATTCGCGCCGGCGACGGTGGTTTCGACCTCAACGTACGCGGCAACACCGGCCTCAAGGGCGGCGTGATTTCCAGCACCGACAAGGCCATCGCCGACGGCAAGAACAGCCTGACCACCGGCACGCTGACCGTGGCCGACATCCACAACACCTCCGAAGCCAGCGTCAAGACGTCAGGGGTGGAGCTCAGTTCGGACATGCTCGACGGCAAGCTCGGCACGGCCAAGGCGCTGCTCGCCAACAGCCTCGCCAACGGCTCGGACTCCGACTCCGCCGCCAGCGACACCCGCAGCGCCATCAGCGCCGGCACCCTGGTCATCACCAATGCCGAGCGCCAGCGCGTGGTCGCCGGCATGAGCGTCGACCAGACGATTGCCAACCTCAACCGCAATACCGAGGCTGCCCATGCTGCCGTGGAGCGTCTGGACGTGGCGGAAATGGGGCGCAAGGTCGAGGCTGAGCAAGAGATCAAGCGTGAGTTCTACAACCAGGTGTCGCTGCTGGCGGATGAGGCGTATCGCAAGATCTTCCTTGAGAAGGCGCGGGTGTATGAGGTGTTGAAGGATGAGAATGGCAAGGCGCTGCTGCTCGATGGCAAGAAGGTTCAGTACCGCGAGTTGAGCGACGAAGAAAAGCAGCACCTCAAGCCTGGCCCGGACGGCAAGGTACATATCGCCAACAACGGCATTTTCAACGACGCCGACGGTGCCGCCAAATATGCCGAGCAACACAGTTCGGCCGACACTGGGCCGCAGTATCTGATCCATTTCGAGAAGGCCAACAACTTCACGTCGGAGTTGATGATCGCGGCGTATCAGAAGAACCTGGAAAACGATTTCTGGGGCCTGTCCAACGCGACGGTGCAGACCAAGGAATACATGGTCCAGTTCGGTCAGAGCGGGTTGCATATCGACGGGCATAGCCGTGGCACCATGACCACGGGCAATGCCATGGAGTCGTTGGTACGTGATCAAGCGAACGTTGGGCTGTTGGGTGATACATCGATGAACTTCTTCGGGGCGGCGTATGGGGTGAAAAAGGCCGATACGCTATTGGGGATATTGCAGGACCGTACAAAAATCACCTCGGCGGAACAGCGCGACGGGTTGATCTTGAAGTATCAGAACCATGACTTCGACCCCGTTGCCCGCACACCGGGCGTAGGGTTCAACCCGGGGACTGGCGGCAACATTCCCGATGGCAGTAATCGCTTGTGGGAGTGGTTGAAGGTATTTGGTGCTGAGAACACCGTGCATAACTGCTACGCCAATGGCGGAGAAGCGTGCCGCAAATACTGGAGCCACTCCCCCACGGGCAAGCCAGAGTTCGTCAAGGTCCCGCAATCATGAGGAATCCGAATATGTTCAAGATTACCGTTATGTTGAGTCTGTGCCTTTTGGCACTCGGCGCGTGTACGCCCTTCCAGCCTCCGCCTGGGTCCTACACCCAATGGAAAAAGAAGGGGGTCTCCCAGCAGGGCGTCGACGACGCAATGCGTGCTTGCGGGTACACCAACCTTGATGGTGTGGGAGACAAGTCGCCAATTGATGTGGTGCTGACGCGCTTCTACTGCATGAAGGATGCAGGTTTTACCCGCAAGGACAACGTGGACCTGTGCAAGGAAGGCCGCATCGGCGAATCGCCGGTGTGCGAAGGCCGCCGCTAATCCATCACTAAAAGGAACCAAGGAATGATCGATCTACGCAATGGACTGTACGGCGCCGCGCTGGTGCTGGCGGCAACCACCCTGGGCGGTTGCGCCTCGTCGGCCGCTGTTACGGGCGAGCCAGGAGTGAACATGGGTGACAGCTACCAGAAGGTGCTCGCCGTGGTCAGCCGTAACAACACCGTGACCAAGCAAGTCGATGGCCAGGGCTTTCGCGCCGAGGGCTATTCGCCGATGTTCAAGGATTGCCGCGCCAAGTACTTCCTGTTCCAGGGCGCCGACGGCTTGCAGCGCGTGAGCTACGAACCGGCGCCGCACCTGTCGGTCAACCAGAACTGCCGCCAGCCCCTGTAGTGAGCGGGCTTGCCCGCGCCGGGTGGCGAAGCCGCCCCAATCCATACACCGCGTTTATCCTGTTAAACCGTGTCGCCAGGTTTTGGGGCGGTTTCGCCACCCCGCGCGGGGCAAGCCCGCTTACTACAAGGATGTGCTGATGAAGTATCCAAGCGTTATTGCTGTTGTGTTGTTCGCGCTAAGCGGCTGCGGCCAGGTGGCGAACATCCGTTCGTTGTCCACCGGCTACGTACCGCCGCAAAGCGGCGAGACTGCGCGGGTGCGCATTGTCACCGACGGCCTGGTGCGCGCCGTGCCTGGGCGTGATTGCCTGGACTGGAACGTGCCGGGCGCCGGGGTGATGGCGTCGGTGAAAGCCGGTTTTCCCGATCACAACGGCGAAAACCTCGGCATGCCTGGGCCGATCTACTCGTGGGCCGGTGCGGTCACGTCGGAGTTGGTGGTGCCGGCGAACAAACCCATCGCGTTCCATTATCTGGGGCGGCTGCAATACCCTCGCCAGTGCGCCAAGACCATGACCTTTGTCCCCAAGCCAGGGCGTGACTACATGGTGCAAGCGTCCATGTCGGCAGATTGTTCGATCCTGCTCGACGAGTTGCCGGTGGCCGGCAAGCAATGGCTGCGGATCGAACCGACCCCGGTGGGCAAAGTCCCGATGTGCAACGCGATGGATAATTTCTAGGGCGGCAGATTAATTTGCCTCGCCGATGGCTTTTTTCCGGTTGCCAAAGGTCCACATCCTTCATGCACCTTTGAATCCAGGAGTAAGCCCGCTATGACCAGCCCCAAGGCACTGTTGATCCTTCACGGCAAGCAAGCCCTCAACGAGGACGTGCGCGCCGCGGTGCTGGCTCGGCGTGAGCAGGGCTGGGAGTTGGCGGTGCGCGTCACGTGGGAGGGCGGCGACGCCAGGCGCCTGGTGCATGAGGCGCTGGACGCGGGCTACACCCACCTGATCGCCGGCGGCGGTGATGGCACCTTGCGCGATGTCGCCGAAGCCATGGCCCAGGCCAAGACCGACGCGAGCCTGGTGCTGATGCCCCTGGGTACCGCCAATGACTTCGCCCGCGCCGCCGGTGTGCCGCTGGCGCCAGCCGAGGCCCTGGCCCTGTTGGACGTGCCGCCCAAGGCCATCGACCTCGGCCAGGCCGGCGAACAGATTTTTCTGAACATGGCCACCGGCGGCTTCGGCAGCCAGGTCACCGCCAACACCTCCGAAGACCTGAAAAAAGTGCTGGGCGGCGCCGCCTATCTGTTCACCGGGCTGACGCGCTTCAGCGAGCTGAAGGCGGCCTATGGCGAACTGGAAGGGCCGGGCTTTCACTGGAAGGGCGACCTGCTCGCGCTGGGCATCGGCAACGGTCGCCAGGCGGGCGGTGGGCATGTGCTGTGCCCGGGGGCGATGGCCGACGATGGGCTGCTCGACATCAGCATCCTGCCGGCGCCGCAGGAAGTGGTCGGCACGTTGCTGACCCTGATGACCGATGGCGGTCTGGACAATATCTTCGTGCGGGCGCGGTTGCCGTGGGTCGAGATCAAGGTGGCCGACGGGTTGTATATCAACCTCGACGGCGAGCCGCTCAAGGGTGACGACTTGCGTTTCAGTGCACTGCCCAAGGCCTTGCGCGTGCACCTGCCGGTGGGTTCGCCGCTAGTCGTCGAGGCTGATGATTTGCTCGCGCACCGCGAATAACACCAGGCCCGCCACGTCGAAAATCTGCAGGCGCTTCATGATCTGCGAACGGTGCGCCTCCACGGTCTTGATGCTCAAGCCCAGGCCGTGGGCGATCTCCCGGGTGGACTTGCCGCGCACGATCAAACGCAAAATCTCCAACTGGCGCGCCGTGAGGTTGTGACTGTGGGCGATGGCCGCGGCGGGCGCCTGGTTGCGCACCAGCGCCTGGTTGATCACCGTATGGGCAATCGCCGGGCTCAGGTAGCGTTCGTTGTTGCGCAGCGCCAGCAGGGCATGTTCCAGCTCGCTGGCGCTGGTGTCCTTGAGCAGGTAGCCGTGGGCGCCAGACTCCAGGGCACGCATGATCAGCTCCGGGTCGGTGTGCATCGACAGGATCAACACCTTGCACTTGGGATGGGCGCGCTTGAGCTGCTGCAACGCGTCCAGGCCGCCCATGTGCTTCATCGACAGGTCGAGCAGCACGATGTCCGGTTGCAGCGCGTCGAACTGCGCCAGCAACTGCGCGCCGTCGCCAGCCTCGCCGACCACCGCATAGCCGGGTATATCCATGATCAGCGCGCGCACGCCTGCCCGGATCAGCGCGTGATCATCCACCAGCAGTAAATTGCACGTCACTCTAGCACCTTAGGCGCGCTGGCCCGTTCGAGGGCGCGGGGTGCCCAGGGGAAAAGGGCGTCGATCCGCGTGCCGCAGCCTGGCTGGCTGAGCACCGCCAAGGTGCCCCCCAGTTGATCGATGCGCTCGGCCATCCCGGCCATGCCCCGTTGCCCTTCCAGGCCGGGGTTGGAGGCGGGCAAAAAACCCTGGCCATCATCGCAGATGCTCAGCGACAGGCCTTCCGGCAAGCGTTGCAGGCGCACCCGCAGGTTGCGCGCCTGGGCGTGGCGCAACATGTTGGTCACCGCTTCCTGGGTGATGCGAAACGCGGCCACGGCCATTTCTTCGGGGATGCCGGTGAGCCGTTGCTGGCACTCCAGGCTCCAGTGGATGGGGGTGTTTTCCAGGGTCTTGAGCAGGTGCGCGCGCAGGCTCGCTTCCAGGCCCAGGCTCGCCAGCTGGCGCGGGTTGAGGATGGCGGACACATCGCGCACTTTCGCCAGGGTTTCACTCAGGGTGTTGCACAGCACCGTGCATTGGCCTTGCAGCTCTTGGGGCATGCGCCGTTGCAGCCATTCGCTTTGCAGCTTGGCGGCGGTCAGCAGTTGGCCAATGTCGTCGTGCAGTTCACGGCTGAGGCGGTGGCGTTCGTTTTCCTGGACTTGCAGCAGGCGGTCCGCCAGTTCCTGGGGTTGGAACTTGATGGATTTACGCGAGGACCACTGTTGCAGAGCAACGATGCTCAAGGTGCTCAGGTTGAGCAGGAGCAGCGCCAGCGGCACCGGCGCAGAGCGGCTGTAGGCCCAGAGGCTGATCAGCAGCGAACACAGGCACAACGCGAGAATGATGCGACGTGCCTGACTGCGGGAAATGGATTTGGCGAGGAGTGACTTGAGGCTGGCGTACATAGCGGATGCTTTTTCAGTTTTTATGCATCATGAAGTTGAGTCACTTCGAGGGCTGCATGGTAACACTTTGATTACCGTTGGTCGCCAAACGTCACTTTAGCAACGAAGGTTATATATCGCCGCTCGCGCTGTATAAGCGGGTGCTTATAACCGGCGTTATTTTGCCGGGATATAAGTGCACGTCGCGTATTAGTTAATGTTGTCGTTTTTGGATAAGTCATTGATTAAAAGCGACAACTTTACCCAATCAGCATGCAGTCATGACGCGTGATGCAGGCGCTGCTGCGGTTTATGGCCGAAGTTTTTCTGCGGGATCTGCAAGGCCACCGTCGCAATCAAAGTGGTTTGTTCGCTTTCGTCCAGGCCCAGTTCGCCGGTACGCGTGTCGATCAGTTCCAGTTGCCAGGCCAACAACGTCAGGCAGGCATGCAACGCATCCAGGGCCTGATCATGCAGTTGCAGCGGGTTGACGGCGTTGGCAATCAGGTACTGGATGTGCCGCGAGAATTCGCTGATGGCCTGCAGGGCCAGGCTATCGGCCTTTTCGGCTAGTTTGGTGAGGCTGAGTTTCATGCAGTCGATCGCATCGCTGTCGTTGCGGATCAGATGCAGGTGGCTCAGGCATTCTTCCGACTTGGCCAGCAGTGTTTCCGCTTCGAGCAGAAACTCTGGAAGTGCGGTTTGCCATTCGTTTGCGCTATTCATCATGCAAGTCTCCACAACGTAAGGTCGTAAGGTCGGGCGATGAGATGCCGCATCGGGTGAATGGCGTAAAACTAGCGCTGAAATATGACTTGGGTCTGTAGGGGGCGTCTGAACTTTTAGTAGGACGTTTATTTGAATGCACACAAAAACCGCGCATTGCCCACATCATTGGCGGCGTTTGCGCGGCTTTGGTTGCCAGCATGTAAATGTCTGGAAGACCCGTGGGCGGGGGGCTTGGCATAGCAAACAAAAGCCTGACTCCATTCATGCAAGTGAGAAAGGCGTCACATTAATGGCTATTAGATATTGCGAATATCAGGTTGGGCCTGATTGCGTATAGGGGAATCCCTTATATGACGGAACCTTGCGTCGGTTTGAGTGTCGCCGTGGGTCGCAAGATTGCCATATGAAGCGTCAGGCCAGTAAAGCATGATGTCAGTGTGACATCAATTAAATTACGTGGCATTTTAACGGGGTCAAGATCTGGCGGTCGCCGCCGATAAACAGCCATAAGTGAGCTACACAAACCCTTAGCGCATCAGGAGCTTTTAATGGCCGGCATTCTCGACACGGTAGATCAACGTACGCAACTGGTCGGTGAGAATCGCCTGGAGATCCTCATGTTTCGCCTGGCCGGGCGGCAGCTGTTTGCAATCAACGTGTTCAAGGTGCAGGAAGTCCTGCAATTGCCCAAGTTGACCCTGATGCCCCAGCGCCATCCGTTTGTCTGCGGCGTGGTCAACCTGCGCGGCCAGACGTTGCCGGTGATCGACCTGTCCCAGGCCATCGGCATGCGCCCATTGGTGCCGGGTCCGAACAGCACCATCATTGTCACCGAGTACAACCGCTCGGTGCAGGCGTTCCTGGTGGGCGGCGTGGACCGCATCGTCAACATGAACTGGGAAGCCATCCTGCCACCGCCGACCAGCGCCGGGCGCCAGCATTACCTCACGGCCATCAGCAAGGTTGACGACCAGTTGGTGGAAATCATCGACGTGGAAAAAGTCCTGGCCGAAATCGTGCCGTACAACGCCAAGGTCTCGCGGGAAAAACTCGAAGACCCGGTGCTGGAGCGTGCACGTGGCCGCGAAGTGCTGCTGGTGGATGACTCCAACGTGGCCCTGTCGCAACTGCGCGATACCCTCGGCCAACTGGGTGTGAAGATGCACATCGCCAGTGACGGCCTCAAGGCGTTGAACATGCTCAAGGCCTGGGCCGACGCCGGCCATGTGATGACCGACAAGCTGCTGATGATCTTCACCGACGCTGAAATGCCCGAGATGGACGGTTATCGCCTCACCACCGAGATCCGCAACGACCCGCGTCTGCGCAGTCTTTACGTGGTGTTGCACACCTCACTGTCGGGCAGTTTCAACGAATCGATGGTGAAGAAGGTCGGCTGCGACAACTTCCTGTCCAAATTCCAGCCCGACAAGCTGGTGGACGTAGTACGTCAGCGCCTGATGTTGGACGAAGTGCCCGTTTGACCTGAGGCGAGGGAGCAAGCTCTGTCGCCACAGGTTCAGCACAAGGTGCCAGGAAGTGGGGATTGGGATAGGGTAGTGGCTTTCGTCCCAAGGAACGCAGGCCCATGCTTCGTCTCAGCGCGTTGTACCGTTACCCCTTGAAGTCCGGCAAGGCCGAGGTCTTGCAACAGATCGGCCTGGATAAACTCGGGTTGGACGGCGACCGACGCTGGATGCTGGTGGACGAGGCCAGCGGGCGTTTCCTCACCCAGCGTGCGGTGGCGAAGATGAGCCAGCTGTCGGCTCTGTGGAACAGCGCAGGTGGCCTGACCCTCAGCTCACCCGGCCACCCCGCGCTGGACGTGACGCTGCCCGGCAGCGACGCCGAGTTGCGCGGCGTGACGATCTGGCGCGACACCCTGCGCGTGCCGGATGCGGGTGATGCCGCGGCGGCCTGGGTCAGCCGTTTTATCGGCAAGCCCACACGCCTGGTACAGATCCCCCTGGAACGCGCCCGCACCACCGAAGCGGGTTACGGCAAGGACGATGACCAGGTCGCGTTCGCCGATGGTTACCCGTTGCTGGTGATCGGCCAGGCGTCCCTGGACGACCTGTCGCAACGCATCGGCCGTCCCATGGAAATGCTGCGTTTTCGCCCCAACCTGGTGATCGAAGGCAGTGCGGCCTTTGCCGAAGACGGTTGGAAACGCCTGCGCATCGGCGATGTGGAGTTTCGTGCGGTCAAGCCCTGCTCGCGTTGCATCCTCACCACCATCGACCCGCAGACCGGCGAGCGCAGCGCCGACCGTGAACCCTTCGCCACCCTGGAGACCTATCGCAAGACCGAGAACGGCGCGATCTTCGGGCAGAACCTGGTCAACGATGGCATCGGCCAACTGGCCGTCGGGATGCCGGTAACGATCCTGGAATAAAAAAAGCCCGTCTCCTGCGAGACGGGCTTTTTTTTCCGCACGCGACGGCTTAGCCGCGGTATTCGCACAGGTAAGCAGTGTCTACGGCGACTTTCAGCTGGAACTTGCTGTTGGCCGGTACGTTGAACTGGCTGCCGGCGGCGAAGGTTTCCCACTCGCCGGCTTCAGGCAGCTTGACGGTCAGCGCGCCGGACACCACGTGCATGATTTCCGCTTGGGCGGTGCCGAATTCGTATTCACCCGGGGCCATCACGCCGATGGTCGCCGGACCTTCTGCGGTGCCGAAAGCGATCGACTTGACGGTGCCGTCGAAGTACTCGTTGACTTTAAACATGGGTGAATCCTCGGAAAAAGGGTCTGGAAAGGTCGGCCAGTATGCCCAAGGGCAGGGGAGCTGCCTAGACCGGCAAAATCAGCGGCAGCAGGCGTGCCGTGTTACGCGCATCCTCCAGGGCCCGATGTTGCTGGCCCTGGAACTGCATCCCCGCCAATTGCAGTGCGCCGTTGAGCCCCAGCGGCTTGTCCAGCCGCCGGGCCTTGGCGAAGCGTTGCTTGAGGTTCACATGGGGCGTTTGCGCCAGTGCGCTGGCCAGGCCATGGCGCTGCCATTCCAGCTCCAGTTGCTTGCGGTCGTAGTCACCCCAACTGCTCCAACCTTCCAGGCGCGCCTGATGCTGGGCCAGCCAGCGCTCGAACAGCGGCCACACCTCGGTGATCGGCGCGGCGCCGTCGATATTGGCCTGGGTGATGTGGGTCAGCTGGCGGCAGAAGGGCGTCAGCAAGGGCCGGCGCAGGGGCCGCACAAAGCGCTGGAAGTGATCCAGTTCGCGGCCCTGGCGGTTCACCAGGCTCGCGCCGATCTCGATGACTTCCATCTCCGTCACGGGCCAGCCGCCGTCATCCGTGGTGGCTTCAAGGTCAATAACAAGCCAATGAGGCATCGTGCAGGTTCCCGTCTCTTCCCTTCTTGATGGGGATAGAGCGTAGCCCGGCCGCGTAGTTCCGCCTAGGCGTTATTCGATCTCCAGCAATACCTGGCGGTTGCGCACCTGGTCGCCAGCGATCACCTGCACGTCCTTGATCACCCCGTCGATGCCGGCCAGCAGTGGATGCTCCATTTTCATCGCTTCGAGTACCAGCAACAGTTGGCCTTTGCTGACGCTGTCACCGGCGCAGACGCGCACATCGACAATGGCCCCGTCCATCGGCGCCTTGACCGTGCCGCTGCGCGCGTCGGCCTGGCGGCGGGCGACTTGCTGGGTACGGTTGGTCACGCTCAGGCCCGGCAGCCACAGTTGGTCGCCGTCGAGGTGGTAGGCGATGCGTCGGCGGATGCCGTTGAGTACGGCGCTGACGTGGCGGCCGTCGCTGGTCAGCGCCAGCGGGGCAACACTGACACTATGCAGCTCGTGGTTGACCTCCAGGCGGTAAGTGCCCGGCACACCGACGTTGTTGCGCCAGCCCGCCAGGCCCGGGGGATGCCGCTCGGCGCTGTGCTGATAGAACAGCGCGGCGGCCAGGGCGAGTTGTTCGGCTGATACGGGTGGGGGCGCGATGTCGTTGAAGTGTTCGGCGATAAAGCCGGTGCTGAAATCGCCGCCGATAAAATCCGGATGCCTGAGCAACGCCACCAGTAACCGCTGATTGGTGGTCACGCCGAGCAACAGCGTGTCTTCCACCGCCCGCAGCAGCTTGCGCCGCGCTTCTTCGCGGGTGGCGCCGTGGGCGATGATTTTGCCCAGCATCGGGTCGTAGAACGGGCTGATGCGCTGGCCTTCGCTGACGCCGTGATCGATACGTACCCCCGCCGCTGGCGTCCAGCGCAGCACTTCGCCGGTTTGCGGCAGGAAGCCCTGGGTCGGGTCTTCGGCATACAGGCGCACTTCGATGGCGTGGCCGGTCAGGCTCACCTGCTGTTGCGTCAGCGGCAGTGGCTGGCCGGCGGCGATCTGCAATTGCCAGTCGACCAGATCGAGGCCGGTGATCAACTCGGTGACCGGGTGCTCCACTTGCAGGCGGGTGTTCATTTCCAGGAAGTAGAACCGGCCGTTGCGGTCGAGCAGGAACTCCACAGTGCCGGCACCCACGTAATTCACCGCGCGCCCGGCTTTCAGCGCGGCTTCGCCCATGGCGTGGCGCAGGTCGGGCGTCATCACCGGGCAGGGCGCTTCTTCGATGACTTTCTGGTGGCGGCGCTGGATCGAACAGTCGCGTTCACCCAGGTAGATCAAGTGGCCGTGGCTGTCGCCGAACAGCTGGATCTCGACGTGGCGCGGCTCGATCAGTGCCTGTTCGAGGATCAGTTCGTCGCTGCCAAAGGCGTTGCTGGCTTCGGAGCGTGCGGTGTGGAGGTTCTCCAGCAACATCTCGGCACTGTGCACCAGGCGCATGCCGCGCCCGCCACCGCCGGCGCTGGCCTTGATCATCAGCGGGTAGCCGACGCGCTCGGCTTCGCGTTGCAGGGTAGCGTCGTCCTGGGCACTGCCCTGGTAACCGGCGATGCACGGCACACCGGCGTCGAGCATGGCAAGTTTGGACCGGCGCTTGCTGCCCATCAGCTCGATGGCCTCGGCGCTGGGGCCGATGAAGGTCAGGCCTGCCGCCAGACAGGCGCGGGCGAAGTCGGGGTTTTCCGAGAGGAAACCATAGCCGGGGTGGATCGCATCGGCGCCGGTTATTCGAGCCGCTGCGAGAATCGCCGCTGTATTCAAGTAGGACTGCTGCACGGGCGCGGGGCCGATAGGCACCGCTTCATCGGCCATCTGCACATGCAGGGCGTCGGCGTCGGCGTCGCTGTAGACGGCCACGGTGCGATAGCCCAGGGCTTGGGCGGTGCGCTGGATGCGGCAGGCGATTTCGCCACGGTTGGCGATGAGGATTTTGTTGAATGCGGGCATGGGTTATCCCTCGGCTGATGGGGTGTTTGTTCGGGCCTCTTCGCGAGCAAGCCCGCTCCCACAGGTGGAACGCATTTCAAAATGTGGGAGCGGGCTTACTCGCGAAGGCGTCATTTGCACCACCCAGGCTTGCGCTTGTGCACAAACGCCCGCGTCCCCTCAATCCCTTCCTCCCCGCGCACCGCTTCGGCAAACCACTGCGCCCCACGATCCAACACCCGTTCCAGCGGCTCATCCACACTGGCCAACAACAACGCCTTGGTCCGCCCATTCGCCCCCGGCGCGCAGCGCAACACCTGGCCCAACACCTCATCCAGGCGCTCGGCCAATGCCTGGGGATCGCGCTCGGTAAAGTGCACCACCCCCAACCGCTGCGCCTCCACCCCATCGAACCGCGCTGCCGTCAGCGCCAGCCGCCGTGCCTGGGTCAGGCCGATGCGCTTGACCACAAACGGCGCAATCTGCGCTGGCAGCAACCCCAGGCCTGTCTCCGGCAAGCCGAACTGCGCCTGATGATCAGCCAGTGCGATGTCGCTCACACAGGCCAAGCCAAACCCACCGCCGAGCACCGCGCCTTGCAGCACTACGATCACCACCTGCGGCACGGCTTCGACGGCTTGCAGCAAGGTGCCGAACGCCCGGTTCAGCGCCTGCAAATCACTGCCCGCAGCGGCCAGGTCCTTCACATCCGCGCCGGCGCAAAAATGCCCACCGGCGCCGCTGATCACCAGCGCTCGCGTGTGGCCATCCAGCTGAGCCAACACGGCATGCAGTTCGTTGACCATCTCCAGGCTCATCGCATTGCGCGATTGCGGACGGTTGAGGGTGATGTGCAGCACACCGTTGTGTGATTCCAGCAGCAGGGTATTCATGGTTTTTTCCCCGGCAAGGTGCCCATCAGTTTGCAGATGATGCCCAGCATGATTTCGTCGGCGCCGCCACCAATCGACACCAGGCGCACATCGCGATAGGCGCGCGCCACCGGGTTGTCCCACATAAAGCCCATGCCGCCCCAGTATTGCAGGCAGCTGTCGCTGACTTCACGCCCCAGGCGCCCGGCCTTGAGCTTGGCCATGGACGCCAGGCGCGTGACGTCCTGGCCTTTGATGTATTGCTCGGTGGCCTGGTAGACCAGCGCGCGCAGGCATTCGATTTCGGTGGCCAGTTCGGCCAGGCGAAAGTGGATGACCTGGTTGTCGATCAGCGCCTTGCCAAAGGTCTGGCGTTCCTTGCAGTACTCGATGGTGCTGTCGATGCAGTACTCCAGGCCCTTGATCATGTTGGCCGCGCCGAACAGGCGTTCTTCCTGGAACTGCAACATCTGCATCATGAAGCCCGCGCCTTCGTGGCCGATGCGGTTGCGCTGTGGTATGCGCACATTGTCGAAGAACACCTGGGCGGTCTCGGAGCTGTGCATGCCGAGCTTTTCCAGGGGCTGGCTGACGCTGATCCCCGGTGTGTTCATCGGCACCATGATCAGCGATTTGTTGATGTGCGGCTTGTCGTCGGAGGTGTTGGCCAGCAGGCAGATAAAGTCGGCGCTGGGCGAGTTGGTGATCCACATTTTGCTGCCGTTGATCACGTAGTCGTCGCCGTCCTTGCGCGCATGGGTCTTGAGCCCGGCCACATCTGAACCGGCACCCACTTCCGACACGCCGATGCAGCCGACCTGCTCGCCGCTGATGGCCGGGCGCAGGAACTCCTCGCGCAGTTCATCGCTGCCGAAGCGGGCGAGGGCGGGGGTGCACATGTCGGTCTGCACGCCGATGGCCATGGGGATGCCGCCGCAGCGGATGCTGCCGAATTCTTCGGCGGCGACGATGGAGTAGCTGTAGTCCAGGCCCATGCCGCCGAATTGTTCCGGCTTGGAAATGCCCAGCAGGCCGAGGTCGCCGGCCTTGCGGAAGATCTCGTGGATGGGAAAGCGCCCGGCTTTTTCCCATTCATCCACATAGGGGTTGATCTCGCGGTCGACGAAGGCGCGCACGGTGCGGCGCAGTTCCTGATGTTCCTGGGTAAACAGCATTTTTATTGTTCTCCTAGAAGCGCGCTACGCCGAAGGTATTGGGTTGCAGTTCACGCATCTGGGCCTCGTGGCAAAGGTCCAGCAGAAAGCCGAGCAGGGTCCGTGTATCCCGGGGGTCGATCAGCCCGTCGTCCCACAGGTTGGCACTGCCGTAGAGCGCGGTGGACTGGCTGTCGAGCTTCTGCGCGGTGACTTGCTCCAGCATGTCCAGCACCTTGGGATCGGGCACCAGGCCGTCTTTCAATTGCTTGGCCTCGGTGACGATCCGCAGCACCTTGCCCGCCTGCGCGCCGCCCATCACCGCCGTGCGGCTGTTAGGCCAGGCGAAGATGAAGCGCGGGTCCAGGCCACGGCCGCACATTGCATAGTTGCCGGCGCCGTAGGAGCCGCCGAGCACAATCGTCAGTTTAGGCACCCGCGCATTCGCCACCGCCTGGATCATCTTCGCGCCGTGCTTGATCACCCCTTGCTGTTCGGATTCGGTGCCGACCATGAAACCGGTAGTGTTGTGCAGGAACAGCAGTGGCGTGCGGCTCTGGTCGCACAGCTGGATAAATTGCGCAGCCTTGCTCGCGCCTTTTGGCGTGATCGGGCCGTTGTTGCCGATCACGCCGACGGCGCGGCCCTGGATGTGCAGGTGGCCGCAGACGGTGTGGGCATCGAACTCGCCCTTGAATTCGAGCAAGCGCGACGCGTCGGCCAGGCGCGCGAGGATCTCGCGCACGTCGTAGGGTTTTTTCGGGTCGTCCGGGATCAGGCCCAGCAGCTCTTCGATGGGGTAGAGCGGTTCGTCGTAGGCGCGCTTGGGCACCTGCGGCAGTTGATCATTCCATGGCAAAGCGCTGACGATCTCACGCACGATGCGCACGCCATCGGCATCGTTTTCCGCCAGGTATTCCGCGGTGCCGGCGATTTGGGCGTGCATTTCGGCACCGCCCAGTTCCTCATCGGTGGCGACTTCGCCGGTGGCCGCCTTGAGCAACGGCGGCCCGGCGAGGAACAGCTTGGCCTTGCCGCGCACCACCACCACGTAATCCGACAACCCCGGCTGATACGCCCCGCCCGCCGTGGCCGAACCGTGCACCACGGTGATCTGCGGCAAGCCCATGGCCGACATGCGCGCCTGGTTGGCAAAGCTGCGCGCACCTTCGACGAAAATTTCGGCGGCATAGTTGAGGTTGGCACCGCCGCTCTCGGCCAGGGTCACCACCGGCAGTTTGTTTTCCATGGCGATCTGTTGCAGGCGCAGGGATTTTTTCAGCCCCGTGGGGGAAATCGTGCCGCCCTTGATCGCGCTGTTGTTGGCCACCACCAGCATGCGCACGCCACTGACGTAGCCGATACCGGCGATCAAGCCACCGCCGGCGGCGCTGCCGTCCTTGTCGTCGTGCAGCTTGTAGCCGGCCAGGCTGGCGAGTTCGAGGAACGGCGCGCCCGGGTCCAGCAGCAGATTGAGGCGCTCACGGGGCAGCAGTTGCCCGCGCTTGTCGAACTTGGGCCTGGCCTCCTCGGCCTTGTTCAGCAGGTTCTGCTCCAATTGGCGCAGGTGCTGGATGCCCACCAGCATGGCTTCACGGTTCTGCGCGAACTGGGCGCTGTGGGGGTCGATCAAGGATTCAAGCACTGGCATGGTTTATTGCTCCGCCTTGAGCACATCGGGCAAATACGCGCGGTGGAAGCCGTTGAACGGCTCGCTCGGCGGTTGCGCCTTGTGCAATGGCCAGGCGCGGCTGCCCAGGCTCGCGGCACCGTCGATGCGCAGGGTGCTGCCGCTGATAAAGGCGGCGGCGGGGCTGAGCAGGAACACGATGGCCGCGCTGACTTCCGATTCGGTGCCGATGCGCTTGAGCGGCACATGTTCGCCCAGGGTCGGGATCACCGCCTTGAATGCACCTTCGTAGGTGTCCATGCCGCTGGACGCAATCCACCCCGGCGCCACGGCGTTGACCCGCACCCCGGCACAGCCCCACTCGAAGGCGGCCGTCTTGGTGAAGTTGTCCATGCCGGCGCGCGCCGCGCCCGAGTGGCCCATGCCGGGCATGCCGCCCCACATGTCGGCGAGCATGTTGACGATGGCGCCGCCCTGTTTGCTCATGGATTGGTTGAACACTTCCCGGGCCATCAGGAAACCGCCGACGAGGTTGGTGCGCAGCACGGTTTCGAAGCCTTTCTGGTTGATCGAAGCCAACGGCGACGGGTATTGGCCGCCAGCGTTGTTCACCAGGCCGTGGATCGCCCCGTGCTCCTTGAGAACCTGCGTGACCAGCGCCTTCACCGCCTCTTCATCGCGAATATCGCAGGCCAGCCAATGGGCGTTGCCGCCGTCTTCGGCAATTTCTGCCGCGACTTTTTCCAGCTTCTCGGGCTTGCGTCCCACCAGGATCACCCGCGCACCGAGCGCCGCCAGCTCATGGGCGGTGCAACGACCGATGCCGCTGCCACCCCCGGTGACTATCACGGTGTGCCCCTGGAACAGGTCGGCTTTGAAGATCGAATCGAAGGCCATGGCCACGCTCCTGTCAGTTGAGTTGGTCAGCAAGGTGTTGCGGCACGGCGATGGGGATTTCCAGCAGTTGCTGGGCGAAGGCCTTGCCTTGCGGGTCGATGCGCAGGCTGGCGATACCGCCGCCGCCCAGGGCGTTTTCCAGCAGGAAATTGAGGCTGTGGCTGCCCGGCAGATACCAGCGTTGAACGCGGCCGCGCTGTGGGTCGAGCACGTGGCCCATCCACTCGACGATCACCTCGGGGGTCAGCGCTTCAGCGATCCACGGCAGGTACTCGGGCGCACGGGCGATCACGCCGATATTGCTGTGGTTGCCCTTGTCCCCCGAGCGCGCCACGGCGAGTTTGACCAGCGGCACGCTGGCGTCGGCCTGGCCCTCGGGCTTGGGGGGCGCAACCGCGGCGGTGGGTGTGCTGGGGCGGGCGGCGGCGGGAAGTTCAACGTTGTGACGCTGGCCCTGGAAATCGATCAGCGGCGCGCACACGGATTTATCCACCAGGAACGAAAACAAGCGGATCAGCGGATACACCGTCGGCCGTCCGCCGACGATCCCGGTCAACCCCGGCGCCATGCCGGTGGCGGCCTGGGCAATCTCGCGGGCGAACAGCACCAGCGCCTGTTTGCTGGGGTGACGTACCGCCAGTTTCACCACCACTTCGCGGCAGTCGTGGCGCCTGGCGTGGGGGCCGTAGGTGGCTTCGCTGCCGAGCAGTTCGATGTTCACCTCGGTATACGGCGCCCAGCCGCGTTGGCGGAACAGTTCGGCGGTCTTGTCGATGATCGCCTGGCTGACCCGCTCGGCCTTGGCCACGGCGTCGATCCCGGCGATCAGGCAACTGGCGGTGCAACGGAAGCCGTCCGGCCAGGTGGCGCTGACCTTGTATCTGTCGCTGGGCGGCAGGCCCTTGGCGCCGTGCAGGCGCACGCGGTTGTCACCCTGTTGCTGCAAGGTGACCTGGCTGAAGTCGCAGATCACATCCGGGAGTAAATAGGCGCGTGGGTCGCC
Source organism: Pseudomonas sp. FP2335 (assembly GCF_030687535.1). Classification (NCBI taxonomy): domain Bacteria; kingdom Pseudomonadati; phylum Pseudomonadota; class Gammaproteobacteria; order Pseudomonadales; family Pseudomonadaceae; genus Pseudomonas; species Pseudomonas sp. FP2335. The sequence goes on along the minus strand of NZ_CP117437.1, from coordinate 4,225,023 downwards.
AATCTCATACAGCAGTTGTTCGGCCACGCTCAGTTCGCTGATCAGGCCGCCGGTGCCCTCGACTTTGCTCACTGTGAACTGACCGTCGGCGCTGACCTCAACGATGGGGAACCCGATGTGTGCGTAGTCCGGCACATCGCGCCAATCGGTGAAGTTGCCGCCGGTGCACTGCGCGCCGCATTCGATGATGTGCCCGGCCAGCGCGGCTTGGGCGAGGCGGTCGTAGTCGTGCCATGACCAGTTGAAGGCATGCACCAGTGCCGCGCTGACCACGGCGCTGTCGACCACGCGGCCGGTGATGATGATGTCTGCGCCCAACCCCAGCGCTTGGGTTATGCCGGGCGCGCCGAGGTAGGCGTTGGCGGACACGCACATGGGGGGCAGGGGCGTGCCGTCGAACATGTCGGTGATGTTTTCGAGTTTTTTGAGTTGGGGTTGCAGGTCGTCGCCCAGCAGCACGGCGATTTTCAGCGCGATGCCGGCCTTGTCGCAGGCCGCTTGCAGGGCGGCGGCGCAGGCTTGGGGATGGATGCCGCCGGCGTTGCTGATCACGCGGATGCCCTGGCGCTGGATGTCTGCCAGCAGCGGCGTGAGCACCTCGACAAAATCCGTGGCGTAGCCGGCCTGGGGATCTTTCATCCGCGCTCCGGCAAGAATCGACATCGTGACTTCCGCCAGGTAGTCGAACACCAGGTAATCCAGCGCACCGCCATGCACCAACTGGGCGGCGGCGGTGCAGGTGTCGCCCCAGAAGGCGCTGGCGCAGCCGATACGAACCGTGTCACTCATGAGAAATCCTTGCTCTGATGGCTGTTGCCGAGACTACCAAGCAAGCGCTTGGTTTGTAAACTCTGGACATAGATTTTGCCCAAGCGCTTGCTTGGGTAGCGGCCACGGCCTAAATTGCCGGCCAAGACGTCAGTAGAAGTAGAGGAGAGAGGCATGGATGAGCACAAAGCCCTGGGGGTGATGCGCACCATGGTCGACGCCGGCCAATTGACCGACCCCGAGAGTGCCCGGGGCAAGTTGCTGCAAACCGCGGCGCACCTGTTTCGCAACAAAGGCTTTGAGCGCACCACCGTGCGTGACCTGGCAAGTGCCGTGGGCATCCAGTCCGGCAGCATTTTTCATCACTTCAAGAGCAAGGACGAGATCCTGCGCGCGGTGATGGAAGAAACCATCCACTACAACACGGCGATGATGCGCGCCTCGCTGGAAGAAGCGAGCACGGTGCGCGAACGCGTGCTGGCGCTGATCCGCTGTGAATTGCAGTCGATCATGGGCGGCAGCGGCGAGGCCATGGCGGTGTTGGTGTACGAGTGGCGTTCGCTGTCTGCCGAAGGCCAGGCCCAGGTGCTGGCGCTGCGCGACGTGTACGAAGCCCTGTGGTTGCAGGTACTTGGCGAGGCCAAGGCGGCTGGCTACATCAGGGGCGATGTGTTTATCACCCGGCGCTTTTTGACCGGGGCCTTGTCCTGGACCACCACCTGGTTTCGCGCCGAGGGCAGCCTGACCCTGGAGCAATTGGCCGAGCAAGCGCTGCTGATGGTTCTGAAGGCCGATTGAGGCGCAAGCTATTAATTTGGCGGTGGAAAGTTGTCTCCCTCGACAAAAACGCCTAGCTTATCGCCATCACAGTATGAAACGGTGCGTGCCTCGATGTTTTCGCCATGGCGGCTGGCTGCAGGAGTTACTTTATGGGCACTGGGCACCGCATGTTGGGTGCCGGCTTCGGCTGCGCAATTGGTGAGGATCGGCGCGGCACACTTCCCGCCCTACACCGTACGCCCTGAGCAAGGCGCCGACACCGGGCTGCTGCCGCAACTGGTGGAGGCCTTGAACACGTCGCAAACCGACTACCAGTTCGTGCTGGTACCCACCTCCATTCCGCGGCGCTTCCGTGACTTCGAGCAGGGCCGGGTCGACATGGCGATCTTCGAAAACCCCGACTGGGGCTGGCAGAAGATTGCCCACACCAGCGTCGACATGGGGCTGGAAGACGCCGAAGTGTTCGTCGCTCAACGCCTGCCTGCACGCGACCAAAGCTATTTCACCGACCTGGATGGCAAACGTTTGGCGGTGTTCAGCGGTTATCACTACGCCTTCGCCAACTTCAACCCCGACCCCAAGTACCTGGTCGAACACTTCAACGCGACGTTGACCTATTCCCATGACAGCAACCTGCTGATGGTTGCACGCGGGCGTGCCGATATTGCCTTGGTGACCCGTTCGTACCTGAGCGATTTCATGGTGCGCAATGCACAGATGGCCGGGCAGTTCCTGGTTTCGCAACGCATTGACCAGGTGTATCACCACTATGCGTTGCTGCGGCCGAAAGCGCCGATTACGGCGCAGGCGTTTACCGAGTTGCTCAAGCGTTTGCGCGATAGTGGGCAGATGCTGAAAATATTCGAGCCCTATCGCATCGATGTAATGCCGATGCCCTGACCGGCACAACGCGGACCAACCTGTGGGAGCGGGCTTGCCCGCGAAAGCGGTGGTTCAGCCAACACTGCTCCCACAGAGAACTAGCAATGCGTGGGGATCTGCAGCCGAGCACTCACTCCCCAGCAACTCCCACAAAAGCCCACACAGTCAGTTTTGTGCTGTGTTCAGACCCGCCGTGCAAACGTATCGCTATGGCTGCCCGACACCTTGCGGCAGTGCACCAGCGCATCACGGATCATGAAGTTCACCAACGTCGGCGACACGCCGAGTTCCTTGGCGATGTCTTTTTGCGGCACGCCGTGCAAGCGGTACATCTCGAATGCGTAGCGGGTGCGCTGGGGCAACTCCGTCAACGCGTCGGCGATGTTTTCCAGGGTGTTGAAGTTGATGTGGGACGTCTCCGGTGAAGCGCCGTGAATAACCACATTCAAGCCTTCCTCTTCTGTCCCGGAGTACTTGAGCTCCAGGGCCTGCTTGCGATAGTGATCGATCGCCAGGTTACGCACGATCTGAAACAGGTAACTCAATTGGGCCTTGAACGATGACGTGATCGTCGGCGCCGATTGCAGTCGGAAGTAGGCGTCCTGCACTACGTCTTCGGCACGGGAACGGCACCCGGTAATGCGTGCCGCGATCTTCACCAGGATCAGTCGATTGTCGACAAATGCCTGTAGAAGGGGTGAGTCGCACCTGCCTGTGGATACTTGTTCCGTCATGGAAAATCACCTTGTCGCAAAGAGGTTAGGGGAGGGCGTCCTTGCTGAGGCCTCCTACACATCGGGCAACAAATTATGCTGAATGATAATGATTGTCAAATGAGAAGGCGAACTAATCTTATGCTTTCTGGTTCGATGTGAACCCCGTCTGGCGCAAAGCCTGCGACTAATTATTTGCCGGCTCCGTCCGTTCTCATGGGTGACAGGTCCGTTCGTAAAACGGCCAAGGATCAGCACCCGCAGGAGGGCGAAATGGGTTTTTATCGTGCACACAGCGTGTTTCAGTGTGGAGTGCTCGCCAGATGAGTACGCCGACGCGCCTGCGCCTGTTTTGCCTGCCCTATTCGGGCGCCAGCGCCATGGTCTACGCCCGCTGGCGGCGGTCTTTGCCGGACTGGTTGCAGGTCTGTCCGCTGGAATTGCCCGGGCGCGGCATGCGCATGGACGAGCCGTTGCAGCGCGACATCCAGGCCCTGGCCGCGCAGCTCGCCGAGGAAATCGGGCGCGACCTGAACGGTCCCTACGCCTTGTTCGGCCACAGCCTCGGCGGCCTGCTGGCATTCGAACTGGCCCACGCGCTCAGCGCCCGCAACCTGCCAGCGCCCCTTGCGCTGTTCGCCTCCGGCACCGCCGGCCCGGCGCGGCGTGACGTCAGCGAGTACGCCATCGAGAAGACCGATGAGCAACTGATCGCCCGCCTGCGCGAACTGCAAGGCACCGCCGAAGAAGCCTTGGCCAACCCCGAATTGATGGCGTTGATGCTACCGATCCTGCGGGCGGATTTTCTGCTCTGCGGCAGTTTCAGCTACGGCCGACGCGCGCCGCTGCGCATGCCGATCCACGTGTTCGGCGGCAAGCAAGACAGCGTGCGCGCCGATCAACTGCTCGACTGGCAGGACGACGCCGCCAGCGGCTTCTCCCTGGACATGTTCGACGGCCACCACTTCTTCCTCGTGCAGCACGAAAGCGCCGTGCTGCGTTGCATCCGCCGTTACGCCGACGAACACCTGGCCCGCTGGCGCAATGGCGCGGCGCGGCAATTGATCGCTGGCTGAACGCACCCGACTTCCCGAATTTCCCGTAAGCCGATTCCAGGCAGGAACCCCATGATGGACGCCTTCGAACTCCCCCGCACTTTGGTCCAGTCCCTTCAACGCCGCGCCGCGCAGACCCCGGACCAGGTTGCCCTGCGCTTCCTCGCCGAGTCCGCCGAGCACAGCGTCGTGCTCAGTTACCGCGACCTCGACAGGCGCGCACGTACCATTGCCGCCGCCTTGCAGGCCAATGCCGAACCGGGCGACCGCGCGGTGCTGTTGTTCCCCAGCGGCCCGGACTACGTCGCGGCATTTTTTGCCTGCCTGTACGCCGGGGTGATCGCGGTGCCGGCCTACCCGCCGGAGTCGACCCGTCGCCATCATCAGGAGCGCCTGCTGTCGATCATCAGCGATGCCGAACCGCGCCTGCTGCTGACCATCGCCAGCCTCGGCGACGGCCTGGCTCAGATCGAAAATGCGCCGCCGGTGTTGAGCGTCGACACCCTGGAGGCAACGCTCGCCGACCGCTGGAGCGCCGTCGACCTGCAATCTGACGACATCGCCTTCCTGCAATACACCTCCGGCTCCACCGCATTGCCCAAGGGCGTGCAAGTCAGCCACGGCAACCTGGTCGCCAACGAGGTGCTGATCCGCCGTGGTTTTGGCATCGACCTCAACCCCGACGACGTGATCGTCAGCTGGCTGCCGCTGTACCACGACATGGGCCTGATCGGCGGCCTGCTGCAACCGATTTTCAGCGGCGTGCCGTGCGTGCTGATGTCGCCGGCGTACTTCCTGGGGCGGCCGTTGCGTTGGCTTGAAGCGATCAGCGAATACGGCGGCACCATCAGCGGCGGCCCGGATTTCGCTTATCGCCTGTGCAGCGAACGGGTCAGCGAGTCGGCCTTGGAACGCCTGGACTTGAGCAAGTGGCGCGTGGCCTATTCCGGCTCCGAGCCGATCCGCCTCGACACCCTGGAACGCTTCGCCGAGAAGTTCGCGGTGTGCGGTTTCAGCGCGGACAATTTCTTCGCCTCCTACGGCCTGGCCGAAGCGACCTTGTTTGTCGCCGGCGGCACCCGTGGCCGTGGCATCCCCGCGCTGCACGTCGACGAGCAAGCGCTGGCCGCCAACCGCGCCGAGCCGGGGCAGGGCAGGGCGATCATGAGCTGCGGCACCAGCCAGCCGGAGCACGCGGTGCTGATCGCCGACCCGCACACCCTCGCCGAACTGCCGGACAACAGCGTCGGCGAACTCTGGGCCACCGGCCCGAGCATCGCCCACGGTTACTGGCGCAACCCCGAAGCCAGCGCCAAGACCTTCGTCCAACACAACGGCCGTACCTGGCTGCGCACCGGCGACCTGGGCTTTATCCGCTTTGGCGAGGTGTACATCACCGGGCGCCTCAAAGACCTGCTGATCGTGCGTGGCCACAACCTGTACCCCCAGGACATCGAACAAACCATCGAACGCGAGGTGGAAGTGGTGCGCAAGGGTCGGGTTGCGGCGTTCGCGGTGAATGACGGTGGCCTGGAAGGCATTGGTATCGCTGCCGAGATCAGCCGCAGTGTGCAGAAGATCCTGCCGCCCGCAGCGCTGATCAAGGCGATCCGCCAAGCCGTCGCCGAGGCCTATCAAGAAGCGCCAAGCGTGGTGGTGTTGCTCAACCCCGGCGCCTTGCCCAAGACCTCCAGCGGCAAGGTGCAACGTGCCGCGTGTGGCCTGCGCCATGCCGATGGCAGCCTCGACAGCTACGCGCAGTTCCCCGACGCGGGCGCCTCAGTCAGCACTGCGGCGCTGGAATCCGACCTGCAAAACCAGATCGCCGCGGTCTGGTGCGAGCAGCTGCAACTGGCCAGCGTCGCCGCCGATGACCACTTCTTTCTGCTCGGCGGCAACTCCATCACCGCCACCCAAGTGGTTGCCCGGCTGCGCGAAACCCTCGGCCTGGAGCTGAACCTGCGCCTGCTGTTCGAAGCGCCGACACTCTCGACCTTTGCCGCCAGCGTTGCGCAATTGCAGCAGGACGGCGGCGTCGCCCAAGGCGCCATCCACGCACTGTCACGCCAGGACGAGCTGCCGCAGTCCCTGGCGCAAAACCGCCTGTGGATCACTTGGCAACTCGACCCGCAGAGCAGCGCTTACACCATCCCGGGCGCCTTGCGTTTGCGTGGCGAACTGGATGAAGACGCCGTGCGCGCCAGCTTCGAACACCTGATCCAGCGCCACGAAGCCTTGCGCACGCGCTTCTACGAGCGCGACGGCCAAGCCTTCCAGCGTGTCGATAAAAACACGGCGTTCGACCTGCAAATCATCGACCTCAGTGACCTGCCCGCCGCCGACCGCGAAGCCCGTGCCCGGCAGCTGCGCGAGGACGAAGCGCGCACCCAGTTCGACCTGGAACAAGGCCCGCTGCTGTGGGTCACCCTGGTGCGTCTGGACGATGAAGATCACCAGTTGTTGGTGACGCTGCACCACATCATCGCGGACGGCTGGTCGCTGAACATCCTCATTGATGAATTCTCACGCCTGTACGCCGCGGCCGCCCAAGGCCAGACCCTGGAGCTGCCGCCCCTGGCGCTGCAATACGCCGACTACGGCAGTTGGCAGCGTCAATGGCTGGCCGAAGGGGAAGGCCAGCGTCAACTGGCGTACTGGAAAGCCCAGCTCGGCGATGAGCATCCGCCGCTCGGCCTGGCCACCGACCACCCGCGCTCGGCGCAACACCTACACAGCGCTTCGCGCCACAGCGTGCGCCTGGATGCCCGCCTCAGTGCGGCGATCCGCCAGACTGCCCAAGCCCATGAGTCGACGCCGTTCATGCTGCTGCTCGCGGCGTTCCAGACGTTGCTCTACCGCTACAGCGGCCAGCGCGACATCCGTATCGGCGTGCCCAGTGCCAACCGCCCGCGCCAGGAAACCCAGGGCCTGATCGGCTTCTTCATCAACACGTTGGTGTTGCGCGCCGAACTGGACGGGCGCCTGCCGTTCAACCAGTTGTTGGCCGCAACCCGCCAGACGACGTTGGGCGCCCAGGCCCATCAGGACCTGCCCTTCGAACAGTTGCTCGAAGCCTTCCCCCAGGCCCGCGAACAAGGCCTGTTCCAGGTCATGTTCAACCACCAGCAACGCGACCTCAGCGCCTTGCGCCGCCTGCCGGGGATGCTTGCCGATGAGTTGCCGTGGCACAGCCGCGAAGCCAAGTTCGACCTGCAACTGCACAGCGAAGAAGACCGCAACGGGCGCCTGAGCCTGTCGTTCGACTACGCCGACGAGCTGTTCGATACCGCGACCATCCAGCGCCTGGCCGAGCACTTCACCCACCTGCTGCAGGCCATCTGCGAACAACCGCATCAAGCCATCGGCGATCTGCAACTGCTGCAAACCGAACTCCAGCCGTGGGGCGCCGCGCCGTGCGCACCTGCCCAACAGTGGCTGCCCGAATTGCTCAACGCGCAGACCTCGGACAACACCGCACTGGTGTGGCAGGGCGGCACCTTGACCTTTGCCCAACTGCACACCCAGGCCAACCGCCTGGCCCACTACCTGCGTGACAAAGGCGTCGGCCCGGACGTGTGCGTGGCCATCGCCGCCGAGCGTTCGCCGCAACTGCTGATCGGCCTGTTGGCGATCATCAAGGCCGGCGGCGCCTACGTGCCACTGGACCCGGATTACCCCGCCGAGCGCCTGGCCTACATGCTCAACGACAGCGGGGTTGAACTGCTGCTGACCCAAACCTCGCTGCTGGAACAACTGCCCACGGCGGACGGCGTCAGTGTGATCGCCATGGACAGCCTGCACCTCGACAGCTGGCCGACCCAGCCGCCGGGCCTGCACCTGCACGGCGACAACCTCGCCTACGTGATCTACACCTCCGGCTCCACCGGCCAGCCCAAGGGCGTGGGCAACACCCATGCAGCCCTGGCCGAGCGCTTGCAGTGGATGCAGGCGACTTACCGACTGAACGCAACCGACGTGCTGATGCAAAAGGCGCCGATCAGTTTCGACGTGTCGGTGTGGGAATGCTTCTGGCCGCTGATCAGCGGCTGCCGCCTGGTGCTGGCCGGCCCCGGTGAGCATCGCGACCCGCACCGCATCGCGCAGTTGGTGCAGCAACACGGCGTGACCACGCTGCACTTTGTGCCGCCGTTGTTGCAGCTGTTTATCGACGAACCGCTGGCAGCCGAATGCACCAGCCTGCGTCGCCTGTTCTCCGGTGGCGAGGCGTTGCCCGCCGAGCTGCGCAACCGTGTGTTGGCGCAGTTGCCGGCGGTGCAATTGCACAACCGTTATGGCCCGACCGAAACCGCGATCAACGTGACCCACTGGCATTGCCACGCCGGAGACGGCGAGCGTTCGCCGATTGGTCGGCCGTTGGGCAATGTGATCTGCCGTGTGCTCGACGAGCACCTGAACCTGCTGCCGGTCGGCGTGCCGGGCGAGCTGTGCATCGGCGGCATCGGCCTGGCGCGCGGTTATCTCGGGCGTGCCGGTTTGACCGCCGAGCGGTTTATCGCCGACCCGCTGGGCGAGGCGGGCGCACGCTTGTATCGCACGGGTGACCGTGTGCGCTGGAGCGTCGACGGTGTGCTCGACTACCTCGGCCGCCTCGATCAGCAGGTCAAGCTGCGCGGCTTTCGCGTGGAACCGGAAGAAATCGAAGCGCGCCTGCTCGCCCTTGAGGGCATCGCCCAAGCCGTGGTGCTGGTGCGTGACGCGCAGTTGATCGGCTACTACACCGCCCACACCGCATTGGACGAAGAGGACGTGAAAAGCGCCTTGGCCGCCGAGTTGCCGGAGTACATGGTGCCTGCGCTGTTGATGCGCCTGGATGCCATGCCCCTGAGCCCCAGCGGCAAACTCGAGCGCCGTGCCCTGCCGGAACCGGTGTGGCAAACCCGCGAACACGTCGAACCTCAAACGCCGCTGCAACAGCAGATCGCCGCGATCTGGCGCGAGGTGCTCGGCTTGCCACGCATTGGCCTGCGCGATGATTTCTTCGCCCTCGGCGGGCACTCGTTGCTGGCCACGCAGATCATCTCGCGCACCCGCCAGGCTTGTGACGTCGAGTTGCCGCTGCGGACCTTGTTCGAAGCCAGCGAGCTGGGCGCGTTTGCCGAGCAGGTCGGCTTGATCCAGGCCTCGGGCCAGCGCAACCAACAGACCGCCATCGCCCAGGTCGACCGCAGCCAACCCGTGCCGTTGTCCTATTCCCAGCAGCGCATGTGGTTCCTCTGGCAGATGGAACCGGACAGCCCGGCCTACAACGTCGGCGGCATGGCGCGCTTGCGCGGTGTGCTGGATGTGGGGCGTTTCGAGGCGGCGTTGCAGGCCTTGATCATGCGTCACGAAACCCTGCGCACCACCTTCCCGAGTGTGGACGGCGTGGCTTATCAAAAAGTCTCGGCGCAGACCGGCCTGCGCATGGGCTGGCAGGACTTCTCGGCGCTGGACGAGAGCGAACGCCAGCAACGTTTGCAGCAACTGGCGGATCACGAAGCCCACACCCCGTTCAACCTGGAAACCGGCCCGTTGCTGCGCGCCTGTGTGGTCAAGGCCGGCGAGCGTGAGCACTACCTGGTACTGACCCTGCACCACATCGTCACCGAAGGCTGGGCCATGGACATTTTTGCCCGTGAGCTCAGCGCGCTGTACGAGGCGTTTATCGACGAGCGTACCTCGCCGCTGGCGCCGTTGCCGGTGCAGTACCTCGACTACAGCGTGTGGCAGCGCCAGTGGCTGGAGTCCGGCGAACGCCAGCGCCAACTGGACTACTGGACCGCGCAACTGGGCAGCGAACACCCGCTGCTCGAACTGCCCGGCGACCGTCCACGTCCGCCGGTGCAAAGCCATCAGGGCGAGCTGTACCGCTTCGACTTGAGCGACGACTTGGCTGCCCGCGTCCGCACGTTCAATGCCGAACGCGGCCTGACCCTGTTCATGACCATGACCGCCACCCTCGCCGTGCTGCTCTACCGCTACAGCGGCCAGACCGACCTGCGCATCGGCGCCCCCGTGGCCAACCGCATCCGCCCGGAAAGCGAAGGGCTGATCGGCGCGTTCCTCAACACCCAGGTGCTGCGTTGCCAACTCAGCGGGCAGATGAATGTCGCCGAGCTGTTTGAGCAGGTGCGCCACACCGTGATCGAAGGCCAATCCCACCAGGACCTGCCGTTCGACCACCTGGTAGAAGCCCTGCAACCGCCGCGCAGTGCGGCGTACAACCCGTTGTTCCAGGTGATGTGCAACGTGCAGCGCTGGGAATTCCAGCAGAGCCGCGAACTCGCCGGCATGACCGTCGAGTACCTGGCCAACGATGCACGGGCGACCAAGTTTGACCTCAATCTGGAAGTCACCGATCTTGACCATCGTCTGGGTTGCTGCCTGACCTACAGCACCGATTTGTTCGACGAGCCGCGCATTGCGCGCATGGCCGAACATTGGCGCAACCTGCTCGAAGCGTTGATCGCCGACCCGCAGCAGCGTCTGAGCGAACTGCCGTTGCTCAGCCGCGATGAGCAGCGCGCCTTGCAGCACAGCCTAGGCAGCGAACCGGGCGAACACCGTCTCGACCAGTGCATCCATCAGTTGTTCAGCCAGCAGGCGCTGGCCCGCGGTGAGGCGCCGGCCCTGACCTTTGCCGGTGCGACCCTCAGCTACCGCGAACTCAACGAACGCGCCAACCGCCTGGCCTGGATGCTGCGCGAGCGTGGCGTCGGCCCGCAGGTGCGGGTCGGCCTGGCGTTGCCGCGATCCCTGGAAATGGTCGTCGGCCTGTTGGCGATCCTCAAGGCCGGCGGCGCCTACGTGCCGCTGGACCCGGAATACCCGCTGGACCGCTTGCACTACATGATCGAAGACAGCGACATCGGCCTGCTGCTCAGTGACACAGCGATGTTCGAAGCCCTCGGTGAACTGCCGGCAACGGTGGCCTGCTGGTGCCTGGAAGATGACCTGCCAGTGCTTGGCAACTACCCGCTGGACGAGCTGCCGTTGCTCAGCCTGGCGCAGCATCAGGCGTACCTGATCTACACCTCCGGCTCCACCGGCAAACCCAAAGGCGTGGTGGTGGCCCACGGCGAAATCGCCATGCATTGCCAGGCGGTGATCGAACGTTTCGGCATGCGCGCGGATGACTGCGAGCTGCACTTCTATTCGATCAACTTCGACGCCGCCACCGAGCGCCTGTTGGTGCCGTTGCTCAGTGGTGCGCAGGTGGTGTTGCGGGCGCAAGGGCAGTGGGACGCACAAGAAATCTGCGCGCTGATCCGCACCCATCGCATCAGTATCCTCGGCTTCACCCCAAGCTACGGCAGCCAGTTGGCGCAGTGGCTGGCGACACAGCAGCAGACCTTGCCGGTGCGCATGTGCATCACCGGCGGCGAGGCGCTGACCGGCGAACACTTGCAGCGGATCCGCGCGGCGTTCCAGCCCGAGGTGTTCTTCAACGCCTACGGCCCGACTGAAACCGTGGTCATGCCGCTGGCCAGCCTCGCCCCCGAGCAATTGGAAGAGGGCGCCGCCAGCGTGCCGATCGGCAGCATTATCGGCGAGCGCGTGGCGTACATTCTCGACGCCGACCTGGCCCTGGTGCCGCAAGGCGCGACTGGCGAGCTGTACGTCGGCGGCGCAGGCTTGGCCCAGGGGTATCACCAGCGTGCGGGGATGACGGCGGAGCGTTTTATCGCCGATCCGTTTGCCGGCAATGGCGGGCGTCTGTACCGCACTGGCGATCTGGTGCGTCAGCGCGCCGACGGTTTGGTCGAGTACCTGGGACGTATCGACCATCAGGTGAAGATCCGTGGCTTTCGCATTGAACTGGGCGAGATCGAAACCCGCCTGCTGGAACACGACGCGGTGCGCGAAGCGGTGGTGCTGGCGCTGGACGCGCCAAGCGGCAAACAGCTGGTGGCGTATCTGGTCAGCGATGCCGACCACGCCCCATTGCGCGAAGCACTCAAGGCCCATCTGAAAGCACAACTGCCGGACTACATGGTGCCCGCGCACCTGATTGTGCTCGACAGCATGCCGCTGACCGCCAACGGCAAACTCGACCGCCGCGCCTTGCCGCAACCGGACCCGCAGGCCAATCGTCAAGAGTACGTGGCGCCGCGCAACGAACTGGAAAGCACCTTGGCGGCGATCTGGTGCGCAGTGTTGAACGTGCAGCAGGTCGGCCTCGACGATAACTTCTTTGAGCTGGGTGGCGACTCGATCCTGTCGATTCAGGTGGTCAGCCGTGCGCGCCAGGCCGGGATTCATTTCAGCCCGCGGGACCTGTTCCAGCACCAGACCGTGCAAACCCTCGCCGCCGTCGCCACCCGCTCCGAGCAGGTCACCGCGGAGCAGGGCGTGTTGGTCGGCAGCTCGGGCCTTACGCCGATCCAGCACTGGTTCTTCGATACCGAGATTGCCCAGCGCCAGCACTGGAACCAGGCGCTGCTGCTCCAGCCGCTGCAGTTGCTCGAACCACATCGCCTGGAGCAAGCGCTGCTGGCGGTGCTGGAGCACCACGATGCACTGCGTCTGAGCTTCACCCAGCGCGATGCGCAGTGGCACGCCGAGCACTTGGCAGTGCCTAAAGGCGGTGTGCTGATGCAGGCGCAAGTGCGCGACATGAGAGATTGCACCGCGCTGTTCACCGACACCCAGCGCAGCCTTGACCTGGAACACGGCCCGTTGCTGCGTGCCTTGCTGGTGGACGGCCCCGAGGGGCAACAACGCCTGCTGATCGCGATCCATCACCTGGTGGTGGACGGCGTGTCGTGGCGTGTCTTGCTCGAAGACCTGCAAAACGTCTATCGCCAGTTGAGCGACGGCCAGTCCGTCAGCCTGCCGGCCAAGACCAGCGCGTTGCGTGATTGGGCGGCACGTTTGCAGGCGTATGCCGGCAGCGAATCCCTGCGCGAAGAACTCGGTGTGTGGCAAGAACAGTTGGCCGGGCCCGCGGTGAGCTTGCCGGTGGACCGTCCACACGGCAGCCTGCGCCATCGCGATGCCGAGACCGTCAGCGTGCGCCTGGATGCCGAACGCACCCGCCAGTTGCTGCAACAGGCGCCAAGCGCCTACCGCACCCAGGTCAATGACTTGCTGCTGACCGCCCTGGCCCGCGTGCTGTGCCGCTGGAGCGGGCATGCTTCGGCGCTGATCCAATTGGAAGGCCACGGCCGCGAAACCCTGTTCGACGACATCGACCTGACCCGCAGCGTCGGCTGGTTCACCAGCGCCTACCCGCTGCGCCTGACCCCGCTGCACATCGAAGAAGCCGCCGGGCAGGGCGCCTCGATCAAGGCGATCAAGGAGCAACTGCGCGGCGTGCCGCACAAAGGCCTGGGTTATGGCGTGTTGCGCTATCTCGCGGACGACGTGACCCAGCAGACCCTGGCGGCACTGCCGAGCGCCGAGATCACCTTCAACTACCTCGGCCAGTTCGACCAGAGCTTTGGCAGCGATGCGCTGTTCCACCCGCTGGACGAATCCGCCGGCCTCGCCCACGACCCGGACGCGCCGCTGCCCAACGCACTGAGCGTCGACAGCCAGGTGTACGGTGGTGAACTGGTGTTGCGCTGGACCTTCAGCCGCGAACGCCACGCCCCGCAAACTATCCACGAACTGGCCGACGCCTACCTCGCCGAACTGCACAGCCTGATCGCCCACTGCCTCAAGGACGATGCCGGCGGCCTCACGCCGTCCGACTTCCCACTGGCACAGCTGACCCAGGTGCAACTGGATGCCTTGCCCGTACCGGCCAGCGTCATCGAAGACGTCTACCCGCTGACGCCGATGCAGGAGGGCCTGTTGCTGCATACCCTGCTGGAGCCGGGCACCGGCCTGTACTACATGCAGGATCGCTACCGCATCAATAGCGCCCTGGACCCCGAGCGTTTCGCCCAGGCCTGGCAGGCAGTGATTGCCCGTCACGAAGCCTTGCGTGCGTCGTTCTGTTGGAACGTCGGCGAAGACATGTTGCAAGTGATCCACAAGCCGGGCAGCACGCCGATTGAATACCTGGATTGGAGCAATGCTCCTCAAGAAGAGCAGGAACCGCGCCTGCAAGCCTTGCTCAAGGCCGAGCGCGAAGCCGGTTTCGATCTACTCAACCAGGCGCCGTTCCACCTGCGTTTGATCCGCGTCGGCGCCGAGCGCTACTGGTTCATGATGAGCAACCACCACATCCTCATCGATGCATGGTGCCGTTCATTGCTGATGAACGACTTCTTCGACATTTACATGGCCCTCGGCGAAGGCCGCGAGGCGCAACTGGCGGCGCCGCCGCGTTATCGCGACTACATCGCCTGGCTGCAACGCCAGAACCTGGATGAGGCGCGCCAGTGGTGGCAGCAGAACCTGCAAGGCTTTGAGCGCACCACGCCGATCCCGAGCGACCGCCCCTTTATGCGTGACCACGCGGGCCACGGCGGCATGGTGGTGGGGGATTGCTACACCCGTCTGGATGCCCGCGATGGGGCGCAATTGCGTGAGCTGGCCCAGGCCCATCAACTGACCGTCAACACCTTTGCCCAGGCCGCATGGGCTTTGGTATTGCGGCGTTTGAGCGGTGAGCGCGACGTGTTGTTCGGCGTCACCGTGGCCGGTCGCCCGGTGGAAATGCCGCAGATGCAGCGCACCGTCGGCCTGTTCATCAACAGCATCGCGCTGCGGGTGAAACTGCCCGAGGACGGTCAGCCGTGCAGCGTGCGCCAATGGTTGAGCGGCCTGCTCGACAGCAATATGCAACTGCGCGAGTACGAATACCTGCCGCTGGTGACGATCCAGGAACACAGCGAACTGCCCAAGGGCCAGCCGCTGTTCGACAGCCTGTTCGTGTTTGAAAACGCGCCGGTGGAAGTCTCGGTGCTGGACCGTGCGCAAAGCCTGAATGCCACCTCGGACTCCGGCCGAACCCACACCAACTTCCCGCTGACGGCGGTGTGTTATCCGGGGGATGATCTGGGCTTGCACCTGTCCTATGACCAGCGTTACTTCGACGAAACCACCGTGCAAGGCATGCTCGGCGAGTTCAAGCGTCTGTTGCTGGCGCTGGTGCAGGGCTTCCATGGCGACATGGCCGACTTGCCGTTGATTGGCGAGCAGGAGCGTGAGTTTTTGCTGGAGGGCTGCAATCAGAGCGACCACGACTATCCGCTGCAAAGCAGCTACGTGGAGCTGTTCGAAGCCCAGGTGGCGGCGCATCCACAGCGTGTCGCCGCCAGTTGCCTGGACCAGCACTGGAGCTATGACGAGCTGAACCGGCGCAGCAACGGCCTGGGCCATGCGTTGATCGAAGCCGGTGTCGGCCTTGATCAACCAGTGGCGTTGCTCGGCGAGCGCAACTTGGACCTGCTGGGCATGATCATCGGCAGCTTCAAGGCTGGAGCCGGTTACCTGCCGTTGGACCCGGGCCTGCCGAGCCAGCGGTTGCGCAGCATTATCGAGCTGAGTCGTACGCCATTGCTGGTGTGCAGCGAGGCGTGCCGCGAGCAGGCCATCGAATTGCTCGAAGGCTTCGACTGCCAGTTGCTGGTGTGGCAAGAAGTGCCGGCTCGCGGTGCCAACCCTGGGGTCTACAGCGGCCCAGACAACCTCGCCTACGTGATCTACACCTCGGGTTCCACCGGGTTGCCCAAGGGCGTGATGGTCGAACAGCGCGGTATGCTCAACAACCAGTTGAGCAAGGTGCCGTACCTGAACCTGAGCGACGCGGATGTGATCGCCCAGACCGCCTCGCAAAGTTTCGATATTTCCGTCTGGCAGTTCCTCGCCGCGCCGCTGTTTGGCGCACGGGTGGACATCGTGCCGAACGCCCTGGCCCATGATCCGCAAGGCTTGCTCGAGCATGTCCAGGTGCAAGGCATCACGGTGCTGGAGAGCGTGCCGTCATTGATCCAGGGCATGCTCGCCCAGGACCGCATCCACCTCGACGGCCTGCGTTGGATGCTGCCGACCGGCGAAGCGATGCCACCGGAACTGGCGCATCAGTGGTTGCAGCGTTATCCCGAGATTGGGCTGGTGAACGCCTATGGCCCGGCGGAATGTTCGGATGACGTGGCGTTCTTCCGCGTCGACCTGGCCTCGACCCGTGGCACTTACCTGCCGATTGGCACACCGACCGACAACAACCGTTTGTACCTGCTGGACGGTGCGCTGGAGCTGGTGCCGCAAGGCGCGGTCGGCGAGTTGTGCGTGGCCGGTACGGGCGTCGGGCGTGGTTACGTCAGCGACCCGCTGCGCACCGCACCGGTGTTTGTGCCGAATCCGTTTGGTGCACCGGGCGAGCGCCTGTACCGCACCGGCGACTTGGCGCGTCGGCGCAGCGATGGCGTGCTGGAGTACGTCGGGCGTATCGACCATCAGGTGAAGATTCGCGGCTACCGCATCGAACTCGGTGAAATCGAAGCACGCCTGCATGAGCAACCGGAAGTGCGCGACGGGGCGGTTGGCGTGCAGGACGGCGTCAACGGCAAACACCTGGTTGGCTATCTGGTCGCTGCCAATGAAACCCTCAACCCGAGCGAACGCCTGGACCGCATCAAGCAACGCCTGCGCGCCGAACTGCCGGAATACATGGTGCCGCTGCACTGGCTGTGGCTTGAGCGTCTGCCGTTGAATGCCAACGGCAAACTCGACCGCAAGGCGTTGCCTTTGCTCGAAATCGGCCAGCTCCAGAGCCAGGATTACCTGGCGCCGCGCAACCCGCTGGAAACCACCCTGGCTGCGATCTGGGCCGAGGTGCTGAAAGTTGAACGGGTCGGCGTGCAGGACAACTTTTTCGAACTGGGCGGGCACTCGTTGCTGGCCACGCAGATTGCCTCGCGGGTGCAAAAGAGCTTGCAGCGTGATGTGCCGTTGCGGGCGATGTTCGAGTGCAGCACGGTGGCGGAGTTGGCCGAGTATATCGATGGGTTGGCGGCCAATGAGGTCAGCGCCGAGAAGGTGGATCGGTTGAGTGATTTGATGGCGCAGTTGGAAGGGATTTGAGCGGGCCGCTAGTCAGAACTGTCAGATCTGACAGTAGGCAAAGCTCCTGATCCAAGCGTTAGATCACCGAAGGCTCTGGCCGATATGGCCAGCTATGACAGTGATCTAATGCTTGACAGGAGTCTTATCGTGGCTAAAAAACCGATCTCTGAAAATACCTCATCTCTTCAACCGGCCAGCACTCCACCGCGCTCGCCGAAAGGGCCCAAGGCGCAATTCCCCGTTCCTGTTGTCAAGTTCGCAGCCAATAACAGCGTGCTGTACCCCATGGATGCGATTGACGGGACGCAGGCCAAGTTGACGTTGCCTGCGGATGCCACGGGCTGCACATTTTTCATCGCTATCAAGGATCAGGCTGAGCCTGCATTCGAGCCCGTTTCTGTGGATGACGGCGATGATGTCGTTCCTATTTCTGCGCAGTCAGTCAGTTTGATGATCGGACACACTATGCAGATGTGGTACACGGCTATGGTGGGGGGCAAGGAGGAGGCTTCCCAAGTGCTGGAGCTGGAAGTTCAGTTCTTGCGGGAGAACGATCTGGTTGTATCGAGGCCGGTGTATACGCACGCCAAGAATGAGTGGAACACATTGTGGCTGAGGATGCAGGGTTTCACTGGTAATGAAATCGTCGCAGTCGAGGCCTGGCCTTTTATCTATGCAGGGCAACGGTTGTTTATCGCCGTCGCCGGCAACCAGCACGTCGCGCCGTACCGCTTCATCTGGGTTGCGCTGGATTATGTGGTACAGCCCCATGAGGCTCATGCGGGTTATGTCTTCAGGTTTCCTCTTTCACGCCCATGGATGGCCAGACTGGATGACTACTCGGCGCTGACGGCCCACTTAGGTGTTATCTGGGATACAAGCCAGCCTGTATTCCCTGAGCCAGGCGACCCTCTTTTTGAAACTCCACTGCCTATCAACGCCCAGGATTTCCACTTGCGTACCACCACGCTGCTGCAGGTGGACCCGTACCAGGAACTGAACCCTCCAAATCTGCGAGAGTCGGTCGAGCTGCGTCCCGGGCATTGGGAGGTCAACCCAACCAACACGGTCAACGGCGGACATGCGATTGTCAATTATGAGGGTATGACTGAAGGCGATCTTGTTTGCGCTCAGGCTGAAGGGGGCGACTATGGACCTATATCGCTTGGTTGTCAGCACGTAAGCGCGGGCGAAAGCAGCTTGTCATTTGAGGTTCCTCCCGAGGTCTTTGCTGCGCTATTCAATAAGACGCTGAAACTGGGCTACACCCTTCAATTCAATGATTACGCACCACAACCTTCGCCGCTGCGCTATATCGACGTGTTGGCGCCACAGCTTCCACACCCGGGCATTGAGCAAGCCACCGCGAGTACGGTGGATCTGAGCACATTCATTGGTGACGGCACAGGTATCGTTCCTCTCTTTGACTACGCCGCCGTGGGTCAATGCTGCTGGATGTGGGTAACCGGTGAGCTTGAGAATGGCAACATCCATGAGTTCGACGTATTGGTGGGTAAGCCCCTTACCGCAGATTGGGTGCAGAGGGGGGTGGATGCCCCCATCTCACGCAGTGAGTTGAAAAAACTGGCGGATTGCAGCGAATTCCAACTGCATTTCGCAGTGGGTTTTGATGGCAAATGCAATCGGGCGACCGCCATTGAGTTTCCTTCGCAGACGTTCACTATCGAGCAAGAGCCGCTGGTGTTGCTTGAGCCCAGCGTTACAGAGGCGGTGGGCTCCAACTTGACTGCTTACAATGGGCGCAATGGCGTACACGTTGAAGTGAATTACGTCGGCATGAACCCCAAGCACACCATCAGCGTCTGCTGGAAAAAGGCTGATGGTACGTGTTGGTCTCTGGCTTCCCAATCCGGCAGCGCTTCGGGGCCGGTCATCTTCCTTCTGCCGTCGGAAGCCGTGATCGAGAGTATGGGGAAAGTGGTGCAGATCACTTACACGGTCACCACTGCATGCAAGGTGCAGACCTCACGGCCTATGAACTTGAACGTCAGTTTGCCTGTGCGCCTGGAAACGCCAAACGTGCTGGAGGCGACGCCACCCAGGACTCAGAACGCCGTTCTGGACCTGAGGACATTTACCGGGAATGCCAATTCTCTCGAAGATCCGATGTGGTTTCTGCGGGCAGGGCAGAAGTGCTGGTTACGAGCGGAGGGTACGGACAAAAACGGCAATGCCTACTCGTTTAATGTGTACTCGGCCAGAGCCATTACCTCGCCAGAGCTGACTGCAGGGGTGGCGGCTCCTGTACTGCGATCCGAGTTGGCTAAGCTAAAGGACACAACCAACTTGTCCCTCACATTCAGCGTCGCAACGGACGGTAGTTCAGATGAGAATGTGGTATGTCCAAAACGGATGTTGAGCGTGGTTACGCCAGCTTTAATTCTCTATGAGAACTTCGATGTTCGTGATGTACCCAACCCTCAAATTATCACTGCTGGCGGCAGTCTTGAAACTCCACGTATGACCGTCAGGCACATAAGTGGTCCCGGTCAGTCCGGTGTTATGTTTGAGCCATCCTCACCGTCGGGCCCTGGGCTCATGATAGGTTACCTCCACACGGGCCCTCAGAATATTGAGTTGGATTTAAAATTCTCGTGTCGACGCGTGACCTTTTCACTGATATGGCTTGATGGTTTATTTACGATTGAGTTTTTAGACAGCAGTCATTTCTCAATAGGGAGAATGGTGCTACGCGGCCAAGAAACGGGTGGACCACTTAATCATTGGGTCGATTTCTCCGCACCCTTGAACACTAGCATCTCAACAATTACTTTAAAAACGAGTACCAATGACTGGGTGATGGTTGATACGTTTACTTTGTATCTGACGTAAGACTGGGGCTCGATAAAGGTGCCCATGCATTTGAATGGTCACCTTTATTACAGAAAATCACTGCGGGCCAAGAATCTTCACCAACTTCTCCGGCGACGGCGCCCCCTGCTGTTGCTGCAACCCACCTTTGTCATCCAGATAGAAAATCGCCGGCGTCGCCGACAATTCCAGCTCATCCATCAGCTTCATATTCCCATCCAGCTTGGCTTCAATATCCGCCGGGATCTTCGCCAGTGCCTGCAACTTGCTGCCCTTGCCCGCGGCTTCGTGCTCTTGCAACGCCTTTTGCGGGTCTTTGGCGGCAAACAATGCGGCGGATTTGGCCGCGCTGTCTTCGCGGATGATGCCGACCATGATGTGGCGCAACTGCACCTTGCCGGCCTTCACCCATGGCCGCGCCTGTTCCCAGAACATGTTGCAGTAGGGGCAGTTGGGGTCGCTGAACAGGTAGACGATGCGTGGCGCCTTGACGTCGCCGTCCTGGATCCAGCTGCTTTTTTCCATCTTGGCCCAGACTTCCTTGGCCATTGGTGCGTACACCAGCTTCTCCAGCGGTGCGCTGCTCAGGTCGTTGCCTTGGGCGTCATACAGGTTGCCGGCGAGCACGCTTTTGCCGTCGGCGGTCAGGTACAGGGCCATGCCGCGGTTCTGGTATTGCGCGGCGTAGCCGGTGAGGCCGCTGGGGGCGTCGAATTTGCCGATGATCTTGGCACCCTTGGCCTCGATCTGTTTGATCGGCGCGGGCCAGTCTTCGGCGTGGGCCAGGGTAGCCGCCAGCGTCAGTGGCAGCAGGGTCAGCAGGTGGCGGAGGCTTGGCATGTGGGTTTCCTTGTTGGGGCAGTGTCGAAGGCTTCGAGCGAACGGGCCAGGCTGGCCTGGGACAGTTCGCCCAGGTGGCTGTGGATCAGGCGCCCGTCGGCCTGATAGAACAACGTGGTCGGCAGGGCCATGGAACCCACGGCCTGGCCAAGGCGGCCACTGGCGTCGAACAGCATATTGTCGAGGGTCAGGCCCTGGGTGGCGAGGAAGGTGCTGACGCTTTGCATGCTTTCGGCCTGGTTGACGAACAGAAAGGTCACGTCGGGGCGTTGGCGCTGGGCGCGTTCGAGCACCGGCATTTCCCGGCGGCACGGTGGGCACCAGGTGGCCCACAGGTTGATCACCAATGGGCCGCCTTTGTAGTCGGCCAGTTGCACGGCTTCACCGTTGGCATTGCGCAAGGCGATGTCCGGCAGTTGCACGCCTTTGTCGTACAGGCTCAGGGACAGGCTGGCCAGCCCCCAGAACACCAGGCCGGTAACCACCCCGGCGGCGAGTGGCTTGCGCAGGGGCGGGCGGCGCCAGCCATAGGCCAGGGCGCCGAGGACCAGGGCGATCACGCCGGGCCAGGCGAGGAAGCCGCCGTCGCGCACGTCGACCATTTGCAGCCAGTCGTTGCTGTAGTCGTTCCAGTACATCAACACAAAGCTGACCCGCGCCGCGAGCATCCCTAGCAGGAACAGGCTGAACAGCACCGATTCCGGGTTCTCGCCGCCACGCTTGGCCACGCGCCAGCCCACCAGGGTGGCGAAGATCAGCGCGCTGATCAGCAGCAGGTGATTCAGGGCGATGGCAAAGGTGCCAATGGTCAGGGTCAGCATCAGCGCGCGTCCCGGGTTTGCGTCCAGCGTTGCAGGAAGCCCGCGGCATCCACTTCGCCAGTGATGCGTTGGGCGCGGCGCTCTTCACCGTCCGGGCCGATCCATACGAAGCTCGGCGGGCCGGGGACTTTGTAGCGGCCGAGCAGTTCGCGGCTGGCGGCGTTGTCGGCGGTGACGTCCAGGCGCAGCAGGCGCACGTCTTTCAGCGCGTCGAGGACTTCGGGTTTGCCGAACACCTGTTTCTCCATGATCTTGCACGACACGCACCAGTCGGCGTAGTAGTCCACCAGCACCCATTGGCCCTGGGCCTTGGCGCTGTCGAGTTGGGTTTGCAGCACGGCGGGGTCGTTGATGGTCATGAAGGCGTCGTGGGCTGTCGGCGCGGCAGCCGTCTGTGAACCGCCGTAGACCTTCAACGGTTGCCAGAGGTCGTCGCCGCCACCGGCCGCGCCCACCACCAGCACCGCCCCCCACAGGCCCAACACCAGGGAGCCGGAGCCGAACACCTTGGCGGTCAGGCCGTATTCGTGGGCCAGGGTCCAGCCGCAATAGGCCATGATCAACGCCAGTGCGCCCCACAGGCCGATCCACAGGCTTTCATCGACCACCGGGCGGATCATCAGCACGGCGGTGCCGAGGAACAGGAAGCCGAAGATACCCTTGAGCACGCTCATCCAGCTGCCCGGCTTGGGCAGAAAGCGATTGCCCACGGTCACCAGCAGCAACAACGGGATGCCGATGCCAATGCCCATGGCGAACAGGATCAGGCCGCCATGCAGCGCGTTGCCGCTCTGGGCGATATACAGCAGGGCACCGGCCAGCGGGGCGGTCATGCACGGGCCGACGAGCAGGCCGGACAGCGCGCCGAGCACCCCGGCGCCGACCAGGCTGCCACCGCTTTGCTGGCGGCTGGCGGTGTCCAGGCGGTCACGCAGGAAGGCGGGCAGTTGCAGTTCAAAGAAGCCGAACATCGGCAGGGCGAGGAACACGAACAACGCGGCGAAACTGCCGAGAATCCACGGGGTTTGCAGCAATGCGGCAAGGTTGCCGCCGGCCAGCGCCGCCAACACGCCCAGCGCCGCGTACACCAGCGCCATGCACACCACGTAGCTGCTGGCCAACGCAAAGCCGCGACGCGGGCTGGCGCCACTGCCGACTACCAGCCCGGCGAGGATCGGCAGCATCGGCAACGAACACGGGGCGAACGCCAGCAACAGGCCCAGGCCAAAGAACACCAGCAGGCTCCAACCCAGGCTGCGTTGTTGCAGGCCACTGGCCAGGCTTTGGTCGCTGGCTTCGGCGGTGGCGGCCACAGCCGGGTTGCCACCCAGGTCCACCGTCATTGACTGCGGCGGATAACACAGGCCCGCATCGGCGCAACCCTGCCAGCCCAGCTTGACCTTGCCGGTGACACCGGCGGGGATCTTCACTTCCAGCCCCTGGCGATACACTTGCTGCTCGCCGAAGAACTCATCGCTATGGGCTTCACCCTGGGGCAGCACGGGTTTCTCGGCCAGGCCGTCGAATTTCATGCGCTGCTGGTACAGGTAGTAACCGTCGGCAATCTGCCAATACAGCTGGGTTTCGCCGCTTTCCAGGCGCTCGGATGTAAAGGCGAAGGCCTTGCCCACCGGGAGGAAGTCGGGTTTTGTCTCAAACGGATTGCCCGGCGCGGCCTGGGCGAACCCCGCGAACAACACCAGCAGAAAGATAAACAGATGCCGCATGGTCAAGCCTTAGTTCGATGCAAGTGAGGCACACAATGTGTGGCGTTGATTAACCGATGATTAACCGGCGCTATTCTAGAGTGTAGGGAGTGTCTGAGCGCGCCTCTTTTCACGGCATAATCTGCGCTTAATCCGTGGCACCTTTAATCTCCCCCATCTTTTATGAAGGGTTCAGCATGCACGTACTGGTCTGCGAAGACGATGAACTGATCGCCAGCGGCATCGTGGCCGGCCTCACCGCCCAGGGCTTCACGGTCGAGCGCGTGGGCACGGCGGCGGCTGCGCGGGCGATGCTCAAGGCGGCGACCTTCGACATCATGGTGCTCGACCTTGGCCTGCCCGATGAAGATGGCCTCAAGTTGTTGCAGCAGCAGCGCAGCCAGGGCCTGGAGATTCCGGTGCTGATCCTCACGGCACGGGATTCTGTGACCAATCGCGTCGACGGCCTGCAAGCCGGTGCCGACGACTACTTGCTCAAGCCCTTCGACCTGCGCGAATTGGCCGCACGCCTGCAAACCCTGTTGCGCCGGGTGGCGGGGCGCAGCGTCAACCTGATCGAACACGGACGCCTGGCCTATGACCCGAGCAGCCGCGAAACCTTCCTCGGCGGTCAGCCGGTGGACCTGTCCCGCCGCGAACAGGCGCTGTTGCAGGCGCTGCTGCACAACAAGGGCCGCGTGCTATCCAGCGAGCAACTCAAGGACAGCGTCTACGGTTTCAACGACGAGCTGGAAAGCAACGCGTTGAACGTGCACATCCACCACCTGCGGCGCAAATTGGGCAACGGCATCGTCGAGACCGTACGCGGCCTTGGCTACCGCCTGGGCCCGGCGGATGACGGAGAGAACGCGCCGTGAAAAGCCTGCGCCTGCGCCTGACGTTCAAGCTTGGCGCCGCCTTTGTGCTGATCTGGGCCCTGGCGGCAGCGTGGATGCTCAACGACTTGCGCAACCAGATGATGTTTTCCCTCGACCAGCGCCTGGTGGCATCGGCGCGCATGGTCGCCGGGCTGACCGAGCAGATGCCGGGCCTGGCCAGCATGAGCGGCGGTGCGCATTTCAGCGCGCAGCAACTGAATGTGCCGGGGGGCATGGCCTGTCAGGTCAGCTCCTTGCGCGGCGAAGTCCTGGCGCGCAGCCACGCAACGCCGGACGAAGGCCTGGAGTCGCGCAAGAGCGGTTTTCGCGACCAGGTGATCGATGGCGTGAATTGGCGCAGTTTTACCCTGTCCCGGGGCGATTTGTTGATCACCACCGCCGACCGCCAGGTGGAGCGCGAGGCGCTGAACCTGTCGATCCTGCTCGCTGCATCGGTGCCGGTGGGCGTGGCGATGCTCGGTTGCCTGTGCCTGTTGTGGCTGGGCATCGGCCAGAGCCTGCTGCCGCTCAACCGCATGCGTGACGCGCTGATGCGGCGCAGCGCCGACTCCCTCGAACCGTTGCAGATCCACCCGTTGCCCAGCGAACTCAAGCCGCTGCTCGACACCCAGAACCAACTGTTGCAGCGCATCGCCAAGACCATCGAGCGCGAACGTCGGCTCACCGGCGACGCTGCCCATGAGCTGCGCAGCCCGCTGACGGCGATCAAGACCCACCTGCAAGTGGCGCGCATGACCGACGGCGCGGCCCGCGACCAGTCCCTGGCCCACGCCGAAGAGGGCGCCGACCGTCTGCATCGCACCCTGGAACAATTGCTGCTGCTGGCACGGGTCGAAGGCAGTTTGTCGTTTGACGATGGTTTGCAGTCCAGCGCCGAGGAAGTGGCGCGGTTGGCGATCCAGGACGCCAACGCCGGCGATAACGGGCGTATCGACCTGATCCTGGCGGACAACCTGCGCACCACCCCGGTGGAAATGCCCGTGGGCCTGGCCGTTGCGGCCCTGCGCAACCTGCTGGACAACGCCTTGCGCCATACCCCGGCGCACACCCGGGTGGAACTGCGCGTGTTCACCGACGCCGACCATGTGGTATTTCGCGTACGTGACCATGGCCAGCAGATCTCCAGCGAAGACCTGCAATACCTGACCCAACGCTTCTGGCGCAACGGCAGCAGCGAAGGTTGCGGCCTGGGCCTGGCGATCGTGCAAGCGATTGTGCAGCGCTGCTCGTGCTCGTTGAAATTCGACAGCCAGGCCGATGGCCTGCGCGTCGACCTGGGCATGCCGCTGCGGCACTGATCTTTTTCTTTCAAGCGCCACATAGTTACCGCCCGCCTGAAGGTGAACCCTTCAGGATGGCGTTGGTTTTTTGCGCTTGAACGGGCCGAACGACTCGGCCTGGATTGAAAAGGACAGCTCTTATGTTGGTGATCGATACCAGTTTCCCAGCCAAGGATTTCAACGAACGTAATGGCGAACCTGTGCGCCAGTTGATCCTGCATTACACCGCCGCCCCCTTCGGCGCATCCCTGCGCACCCTCACGCAGGATGGCGTCAGCGCCCACTACCTGGTGCCGGACCCGGATGAGCCGAGCTAC
Source organism: Pseudomonas sp. FP2335 (assembly GCF_030687535.1). Classification (NCBI taxonomy): domain Bacteria; kingdom Pseudomonadati; phylum Pseudomonadota; class Gammaproteobacteria; order Pseudomonadales; family Pseudomonadaceae; genus Pseudomonas; species Pseudomonas sp. FP2335. The sequence goes on along the minus strand of NZ_CP117437.1, from coordinate 4,199,170 downwards.
CGCGCCGCCGGGTATGACGAATTACGCGCGTTCCGCCTGGTCGATGAAGGCAAGCGCGCCTGGCATGCCGGGGTCAGCCACTGGGGCGGGCAGGACAACCTCAACAGCCGCGCGATCGGCATCGAACTGGTCAACCTGGCACGGGATGACGCCGGGGTGTTTACCTTCCCGACGTACCCTGAGGAGCAGGTCGAAGTGCTGATTGCACTGGCACGGGACATCCTGGCGCGCCACCCGCAGATCGGCCCGAGCGACGTCCTTGGGCACTCCGATGTGGCCTATTGGCGCAAGAGCGACCCCGGGCCGCGTCTGCCGTGGCAGCGTTTACACGAGGTGGGCGTAGGCGCCTGGTTCGATGACGCCACCCGTGCGATGTATCAGCGCCGGTTTTGCCTTGGTTTGCCGCCGGAGGTTGAGGTCGAGCGGGCGTTTCAGCGTTATGGGTACAAGCCTGCGCAGAATCGGCGAGCGTTTGAACAGCGCACGCGAGCGTTCCAGATGCACTTTCGGCCGCGGGATTATTGCGGTTTTCTCGACGCGCAGACCTGCGCGATCCTGTATGCCCTGAATGAAAAGTACCGAGGCCTGTGACCTTATGCCTGGTCGAGAGGTAGGAGGTGCATCCATCAGTTAGCGACCGTGCGGCCTAAATCCTTTCCTCGCTGGTGCGTTTCCAGAACAGGAATCAGATGAGGGATCGAGCAATGTCCGTCGCTATCAGCCATATCGAAGACACCCAGCTTCACGAAACGCTGTACCAGTTTGACGAAAACCCGCTGTTGGCCCGCCAACGCCAGCAGGAGTCCAACGCCCGCAGCTACCCACGGCGCATCCCCCTGGCGCTCAAACGCGCCAAGGGCATCTACGTGGAAGACGTGGAAGGTCGCAGTTTTATCGACTGCCTGGCGGGTGCCGGCACCCTGGCGCTGGGGCATAACCACCCGGTGGTGATCGCCGCCATTCAGCAAGTGCTCAGCGATGAGTTGCCGCTGCATACACTCGACCTGACCACGCCGGTCAAGGATCAGTTTGTGCAGGACCTGTTCGGCCTGTTGCCGCCAGAACTGGCGCGGCAGGCGAAGATCCAGTTCTGCGGCCCGACCGGCACCGATGCGGTGGAAGCCGCATTGAAACTGGTGCGTACCGCCACCGGGCGCAGCACGGTGTTGTCGTTCCAGGGCGGCTATCACGGCATGAGCCAGGGCGCACTGAGCCTGATGGGTAGCCTGGGGCCGAAAAAACCCTTGGGCGCGTTGCTCAGCAGTGGCGTGCAATTTCTGCCGTTTCCTTACGACTACCGCTGCCCGTTCGGCCTCGGCGGTGCCGAAGGCGTGCGGGTCAACCTGCATTATCTGGAAAACCTGTTGAATGACCCGGAAGCAGGCGTAACGCTACCGGCCGCGGTGATCGTCGAAGTGGTGCAGGGCGAGGGCGGTGTGATCCCGGCCGACCTCGACTGGTTGCGCGGCCTGCGCCGCATCACCGAACAGGCGGGCGTGGCGTTGATCGTCGATGAAATCCAGAGCGGATTCGGTCGTACCGGCAAGATGTTTGCCTTCGAGCACGCCGGCATCCTTCCGGACGTGGTGGTGATGTCCAAGGCTATCGGCGGCAGCCTGCCGCTGGCCGTGGTGGTGTATCGCGACTGGCTCGACACCTGGCTGCCGGGCGCCCATGCCGGCACGTTCCGTGGCAACCAGATGGCGATGGCGGCCGGCTCGGCGGTGATGCGTTACCTCAAGGAACATGACCTGGCCGGTCATGCGGCGGCCATGGGCGAGCGCCTGGGTGAACACCTGCGCATCCTGCAGCGCGATTTCCCGCACCTGGGCGACATTCGTGGGCGTGGGCTGATGCTTGGCGTGGAGTTGGTCGACCCGGATGGCACCCCGGATATTCAGGGGCATCCGCCGGTGCATCGCCAACTGGCGCCGCTGGTGCAGCGCGAATGCCTCAAGCGCGGGCTGATCCTGGAACTGGGCGGCCGCCATGGCAGCGTGGTGCGCTTCCTGCCGCCGCTGGTGATCACCGCGGCTGAAGTCGACCGCGTCGCCGAACGCTTCGGCCGCGCCGTCGCGGCAGCGGTCGCCAGCCTCTAATTTTTTGGCGGCTTGGTACGTTTCTACAGATATGAGCGCTGCGCACGGTGCGCAGCCGGCCTTTGAGCGATGGAGAACAGTAATGACCTCAGTATTTGACCGCGACGACATCCTGTTTCAGGTAGTGGTCAACCATGAAGAGCAGTATTCCATCTGGCCCGACTACAAGGCTGTGCCGGAAGGCTGGCGCACCGTGGGCAAGAGCGGCTTGAAGAAAGAATGCCTGGCCTATATCGAAGAAACCTGGACCGATATGCGTCCACTGAGCCTGCGCCAGAAAATGGACGGCACCGCCCTCGCCTGATCTGTTGTGAGCGGGCTTGCCCCGCGGTGGGCAGCGAAGCCGCCCCAAATCCAGGCACCGCGGTCATCCTGAAACACCGCGGCGTACCGTTTGGGGCGGCTTCGCCACCCAGCGCGGGCAAGCCCGCTCACTACTGGGGTGGCGTGGTGGTGACTACTTGCACGCTCAGGCGCGGTGTGGCCAGGTCCAGCCCTGCCTCATCCAGATGCCGCTTCAACGACAGGTTGAACGCCCGCGACACTTCCCATTGCTTGATCGGCGCCGTCTTGAAGCGTGCGCGCAGGATCGCGCTGCCCGACTCGAAACTCTCCACCCCTTGAATCTCCAGCGGCGACCAGATGTTGCGACGCTGCAACGGGTCATTGCGTATTTTCTGGCCGACATCGCGTATCAGCTTGATCGCGTCGTCGATTTCCATGTTGTACGGAATCGCTACCCGGAAGATCGCGTAGCCGAACTCCCGTGAGTAGTTCTTGATGCTCTTGATCTCGCTGAACGGGATGGTGTGCACGATACCGTCGATGTCGCGCAGGCGCACGGTGCGGATGGTCAGGCCTTCGACGGTGCCGAGGTGGCCGCCGACGTCCACGTAGTCATCGATGGCCAGGGAGTCCTCGATGATGATGAACAAGCCGGTGATCAAGTCCGCCACCAGCGACTGTGCGCCAAAACCGATCGCCAGGCCGATCACACCGGCACCGGCCAGCAGCGGCGTGACGTTCATCCCCATGTTCGCCAGGGCGACGATGGCGGCGATGATAAAGATGGTCACGAACAGTACGTTGCGGATCAGCGGCATCATGGTTTGTGCGCGTGCATTGGCCAGGCCTTTGCGCGAGCGGGTGAGGGCGTGGTGGATCGCGGTGTCGCTGAGGATCCAGATCAGCCAGGCAAACAGCAAGGTCCCGGCCAGGCCGAACAGCTTGACGCTGACTTCATGGCCGTCGCCCTCGGTAAAGCGAATCAGCGACAGGCCCCACACCCGCAGGCCCAATTCGATAAAGGCCAGCCACACTACCAGGTGGGCCAGGGTGTAGAAAAAGCTCTTCAGCCGCTCGGAATACAACGCATGACGCTTGTGCCCACGGTGCGGCTTGAGTGCATGGCGGCGCACCAGGCCGTTGATCACCATGCACAACACCAGCAAAACCGTGCACAACAGGGATTGGCGCAGGGCGGTACTGGTGTCGCCGGCCGAAACAAAAGTGGCGAACAGCGAGATACCCACCAGCAGCAAGGCCGGGATGTACCAGAACGAACCGATGATTTCGATGGTGTCGCTCAGGGCGCGGCGTGTAAGGCGGCGCGACAGCGGCTGGTTGCGGATCAGGTGGGCAATCGGCCGGCGGAAACGCAGGATGAACACACCTGTGGACAGCGCCGCCATTACATTGGCCACAGTCGCGGCGGTATGGGACAAGTGCTGACCCAGGGCCTGGACCAGGCGCGGGTCGCTCAAGGCTTCACCAAACGCGGCAAAGCTGCCGATCCACCACAACGGGCGGAACGCCTGGTGGCGCAGGATATACAGCGCGCGATGGCGATGGGGGCCGTCGAGCACCGAGAAGGCAATCACGCAGATCGCCGAAAAGCAGGTGCCGACCACCAGCGCGTACGCCAACACCATCGCCAGGGATTTGCCCAGGGACGACGGCAGCGCGTAGCTCAGGTACACCGTGATCACCAGGGCGATCATCCACGGCCCGAGTTTGCGCAGGGCGAAGCGCACCATGTCCCAGGTGCGCGGGTGTTGCGGCAGTTCTTCGGGCAGGCCGAAACGTTCGCGCACGCGGTGGCTCAGCCAGATCAGCGCGTAGGCCAGCAGGCTCCACAGCGCGAGGATCAGGGCAAAGCCGAAAATGATCGGCAGCCATTCGTTGGCCGGCAGGATCAGGGCACTGAGCTCATCCTTGGCCTGGTCGATCTCATTCGACCAACGCCCCAGCGGGCTGTCGTCCCCGGAAAACTGCGCTTCGAGGCTGGCCAGGGTGCCGCCGATCAGACCCAGCACGCCCTCTTCGGCGGCCGGCTGGGCTTTTTGCGTGGCGGCACGCAGTTTTTTCAGGTCGCTCAGCAGCTGGGTACGCTGCTGATCGTTTTCCAGGGTCTTGATCACCTCGTCCAACGACTGCCCCAACGGCACTTCGGCCTGGGGTTGGGTCTTGTTGCCGCTGCCGAGCAGGCCGGGCAAACCCACGGCGTGGGCGGGCGCGAGCGGCAGCAGGGTGAGCAGGGCGATCAGCAGATAGCAGGGTAGGGCAAACAGGCGGGAGAGCACGAGGCGGTCAACCTTGAAAGCGACGGATCGACCGAGTGTACGAGTGCAGGGGTCATTCGGCCAGTTTGGCGAGGATTTTGTACACCACCGTGCCCAGGATCAGCAGCATGCCGATCCACATGCCGAACACGCCGAGTGGTTTGTCGCGAAAGTTGAAGCCCACGGCCAGCATGATCATGCCGATGAGGATCGGGATAAGCATGGCGTGGAAGGAGGACATGGAGATCATGGTGCGACGGCCTTGTCGGAGTGGGAATAGTGACAAGTCTAGGTCGGAATACGGGAAATGGCGTTGATGTGTGTCAGATAGCATTGGGGTGTTTGACATTGCCCCATCGCAGGCAAGCCAGCTCCCCCATTTGAATGTGTTCACAAATCAAAATGTGGGAGCTGGCTTGCCTGCGATGACAGCACCTCGGTCTCAGGGCAGGTCGTGGCTCGCGTAGAACGCGCCGAGCACTTTCACCAGGTGTGCCAGGTCATGGCTGCCGCACAGCTCGCGAATGGAGTGCATGGCAAACGTCGGCAAGCCGATGTCCACGGTCCGCACGCCCAAGTGGCTGGCGGTGATCGGGCCGATGGTCGAGCCACACCCCATGTCGCTGCGCACCACGAAGCTCTGCACCGGCACTTCCTCGGCCATGCACAGGTGGCGGAAGAACCCGGCCGTTTCGCTGTTGGTGGCGTAGCGCTGGTTGCTGTTGACCTTGATCACGGGCCCGGCGTTGAGCTTGGGGCCGTGGTTGGCGTCGTGCTTGTCGGCGTAGTTCGGGTGTACGCCGTGGGCATTGTCCGCCGAGACCAGCAGGGATTTCTGAATGGTGCGTACGAATTCATCACCTTCCGGCAGCAGGCGGCGCAGGGTCTGTTCCAGCATCGGGCCATCGGCACCACAGGCCGAGCAGGAGCCGACTTCTTCGTGGTCGTTGCACACCAGCACACAGGTTTCATCGCTGTCGCTGGTGAGCAAGGCTTGCAGGCCGGCGTAGCACGACAGCAGGTTGTCCAGGCGTGCGCCGGCGATGAAGTCGCCGTTCAAGCCAATCACCGCAGCGCTCTGGGTGTCGTAGAAGCTCAGCTCGTAGTCGAGCACCACGTCGGCGTTCAGGCCATGTTCGCGGGCCAGTTGTTCGGTGAGCACGGCGCGGAAGTCCACGCGTTCGTCACCGGCAAATTGCGCGAGGATCGGCGGCAGTTCGGTCTGGGCATTGATCGCCCAACCCTGGTTGGCTTCACGGTTCAGGTGAATGGCCAGGTTGGGGATGATGGCGATGGGCAGCTTGAAGTCGATCAGCTGGCTTTCGACCCTGCCGTCGCGGCGGAAGGTCACGCGGCCGGCCAGGGACAGGTCGCGGTCGAACCACGGCGCCAGCAGCGCGCCGCCGTAGACTTCCACACCCAGCTGCCAGAAACCCTGGCGTTGCAGCTCGGGCTGGGGCTTGACCCGCAGGCACGGGCTGTCGGTGTGGGCGCCGACCAGGCGGATCCCGCCTTGCAACGGCGAGTGACGGCCGAGCTTGAAGGCGATGATTGAAGAGTCGTTACGGGTCACGTAGTAGCGACCGTTGGCTTCAGTGGCCCAGGTTTCGCGCTCGTCGAGACGCTGGTAACCGGCGGCCTCCAGGCGTTGGGTCAGGGCGGCAGTGGCATGAAAAGGAGTAGGGGAGGCCTTGAGGAAGTCGATCAGGCCTTGATTCAACGCTTCGCGCATAAATAGCTCCAGACAGCAATGCGCGGAGTTTACCGTCGGTGGCGAAAAGTGCACAGAACAAATGTGGGAGCGGGCTTGCTCGCGAATGCGGTGTGTCAGTCAATATTTTTGGTACTGACAGGCCGCCTTCGCGAGCAAGCCCGCTCCCACACAAGCCCGCTCCTACATTTTGATTGTATTGCCAGCTTTAGAACGGTGCGGGGCACTCGAAACGCAAACGCTCGCCGCTTTGCGGATGGGTGAAGCTGAGCATGCTGGCGTGCAGGCACAGGCGTGGCCAGGCGGCCAGGGCTTGTTCGTGGGCGTACAGGCCATCCCCCAACAGCGGATGCCCGATCGACAGCATATGCACGCGCAACTGGTGCGAGCGCCCGGTAATCGGCGTCAGCTCCACGCGGCACCAGTCGCCACAACGCTCCAGCACTTTCCAGAAGGTCAGCGCGTGCTTGCCGAACTCGTGGTCGACCACATGGCGCGGCTTGGTCGGTGGGTCGTAGCGCAGCGGCAGGTCGATGCTGCCGCTGTCCAGTTCCGGTTGGCCCCAGGCCAGGGCGGTGTAGGCCTTTTCGGTTTCACGGTCGTGAAACTGGCGGGACAGTTCGCGGTGCGTGTCGGCGTCGCGAGCCAGCAGGATGATGCCCGAGGTTTCCCAGTCCAGTCGATGGACGATGCGGGCTTCGGGGTAACCGTTTTCCTGCAGGCGGGTGATCAGGCAGTCCTTGTTGTCGTCGGCGCGGCCGGGCACCGAGAGCAGCAGGGTCGGCTTGTTCACCACCAGGACAGCGTCGTCCTGATGAAGGATATGGATATTGGACAGCGGCATTAAACAGCCTCGTAACAAACGCCAACGGCGGCTCGCCCACCCGGTTCCCGAAACGGGATCAAGGTGTGCGAGCCGCCGTGGCGACCGCCTTGTCGATTAACGATCAGGCAGGGTGATATTGAGTTCCAGAATCGAGCAGCTGCCGTCGTTTTCCAGGGCGACATGCACGTCGTCGTTGCCGATGTTGACGTACTTGCGGATCACCTCCACCAGTTCCTTCTGCAAGGCTGGCAGGTAGTCCGGCGTGCTGCGTTGGCCGCGTTCGTGCGCCACGATGATCTGTAGACGCTCTTTCGCTACCGACGCGGTACTTGGCTTTTTGTTGGCGCGAAAGAAGTCGAGAAATTTCATTGTTTAGTTGCCTCCAAAGATACGCTCGAAGAATCCCTTCTTCTTTACATCGAGGAAGCGATGTTCCACGGTCTTGCCGAGCAAGCGATCAACCGCGTCACTGTAAGCCTGGCCTGCGTCGCTCTGGTCATCGAGGATGACCGGCACACCTTGGTTGGACGCTTTCAGCACGGCCTGGGATTCCGGGATCACGCCCAGCAGGGTCACGGCGAGGATGTCCTTGACGTCTTCAACGCCGAGCATTTCGCCATTGTTGACGCGCTCAGGGTTGTAGCGGGTCAGCAGCAGGTGTTCCTTGATCGGGTCTTCACCCTTCTCGGCGCGCTGGGACTTGCTGGCCAGCAGGCCGAGCATGCGGTCCGAGTCACGTACCGAGGAGACTTCCGGGTTGGTCACCACGATGGCTTCATCGGCGAAGTACATCGCCAGGTGAGCACCGGTCTCGATGCCGGCCGGGGAGTCGCAGACCACGTATTCGAAGGTTTCCTTCAGTTCAGCGAGGACTTTGCCTACGCCTTCCTTGGTCAACGCATCTTTGTCACGGGTCTGGCTGGCGGCCAGTACGTACAGGTTCTCAAGGCGCTTGTCCTTGATCAGGGCCTGTTGCAGGTTGGCTTCACCGTTGACCACGTTGACGAAGTCATACACCACGCGGCGTTCGCAGCCCATGATCAGGTCGAGGTTACGCAAACCGACGTCGAAGTCGACGATGACTGTCTTGTGGCCGCGCAAAGCGAGGCCGGTACCGATAGCGGCGCTGGTGGTGGTCTTACCCACACCACCCTTGCCGGATGTAACCACGAGAATCTTGGCCAAGGTGTTTCACCCCTAAGGAAAAAGGACTTTTCAGTCCCTGAAAAACATCTCTTGGAACTCGCCGCAGGCGGACAGCCTTTGTAGGGAAAAGACGGGTTGGCGTACGAAAAACGCCAGCCTTCAGATGTTCCTACACAAGTATTGCCGGTTTCGCTGTGCTATCAGAGTCTAGAGATGCTTGGAAAATGCGGCAGTATCCGTTAAAGCCGGATGATGTTCAACACATCGCCCGACAGGCTGACCTGCACCCCGGCCCCCCACAGTGGATCGCGGCGCAAATCTTCGGAAACCTTGTACCGGCCCGCGATGGACACTAGCTCAGCGGTCAACTGCTGGCAAAAAATCCGGGCCTTGGTATCACCCTTGATGCCGGCCAGGGCACGGCCGCGCATCGGGCCGTATACATGGATGTTGCCATCGGCGAGAAGTTCCGCCCCGGGACTGACCGAAGCGATCACCACAAGGTCGCTGCCCTCGGCGTAAATCTGCTGCCCGCCCCGTACGGGCGAGGTGATGATCTTTGTAGGCTTGATCGTCGGCTCTGGCGGTTTTTCCGGTTTTTTCTTCTCTTCACTGACCAATGGTTCCAGCGGACGCTCCCGTGCGCCGGACGGTGGCAGTACTGGCAGTTCAATTGCGATGGCTGCGGCAATGTCTTCGATGCGGCTGGCACGGATAGCCAGGGTGCGTAAGCCATGGGAGCGGCACACGCGCATCAGGCCGGGCAAATCGATCACGCCCTGGCCGGCCGGGAGTTTGTCCAGGGCCAGCACCAGCGGGGCATTGTTGAAAAAGTTCGGCGCCATGGCGACCTTGGCGGCGAGCTGGCGGTCCAGGGCGTCGAGGTCGTTGCGCGCCAGTTCCAGCACGGTGATGGCGAGCATGCTGCCTTTCAGCTGGAACACGGGATCTTGGTCTAGCGGTTCGGTTTGGCTCATGGTCGGCATAAAGCGGCTTGTCACGAAAAGTGTCGAGACTTATAACGAGAACATCCACTGGCCGCAAGCCGAGTCGAACCGTTGTAGAATGCGCGGCCCTGTCTTTACCGGAATCTGTAATGGATCGCCCGCGTTTTCGAGCTGTATTTTTTCACCCCCGTTTCTGGCTGTTATGGCTGGGGCTCGGCCTGCTGTGGCTGGTCACCCAATTGCCGTACCGTGCGCTGCTGACCATTGGTCGCATTCTGGGTGCGGGAATGTACCGTGTGGCCGGCGAACGTCGCCGTATCGCCGCGCGAAACCTGGAACTGTGCTTTCCGGAAAAGTCCGCCAAAGAGCGTAAGCAGTTGCTCAAGGAAAACTTCGCCTCCACCGGCATCGCCTTTTTTGAAATGGCCATGAGCTGGTGGTGGTCGCGCCAGCGCCTGGCGCGCCTGGCCCATGTCGAAGGGCTGGAGCATCTCAAGCAAGCCCAACTGGACGGCAAGGGCGTGATCCTCATGGCCCTGCACTTCACCACCCTGGAAATCGGCGCCGCGCTGCTGGGCCAGAAGCACACCATTGATGGCATGTACCGCGAACACGGCAACCCGCTGTTCGACTTTATCCAGCGCCGTGGCCGCGAGCGTCACAACCTCGACTCGCTGGCCATCGAGCGTGAAGACGTGCGCGGCATGCTCAAGCTGCTGCGCGCCGGCCGTGCCATCTGGTATGCGCCGGACCAGGACTACGGCGCCAAGCAAAGCATCTTTGTGCCGCTGTTCGGCATCCAGGCCGCTACCGTGCCGGCCACCAGCAAATTCGCCAAGCTGGGCAAGGCGCTGGTGGTGCCATTCACCCAGGAGCGCCTGGCCGATGGTAGCGGTTACCGACTGGTGATCCATCCGCCGTTGACCGACTTCCCGGGTGAAAGCGATGAAGCCGATTGCCTGCGTATCAACCAGTGGGTCGAAGCCTCGGTACGCCAATGCCCCGAGCAGTACCTGTGGACCCACCGTCGGTTCAAGAGTCGTCCGCCGGGTGAGCCGAAGCTGTACGAAAAACGCCGTCGATAAGACGTGAGAGCACTTGTGGCGACGGAGCAAGCGCCCTCGCCACAATAAGACTGACCTTTCCCCACATGGAGTGACGCGATGCGCCCAGCTGAACCGGTTACAGGCTTGATTCTTTCCGGCGGCGGGGCGCGAGCGGCGTATCAGGTAGGGGTATTGGCGGCGATTGCCGAACTGTTGCCGCCGGGGGCGCCCAATCCGTTCCCGGTGATCGTCGGCACCTCGGCCGGGGCGATCAATGCGGTGAGCCTGGCCAGTGGCGCCATGGACTTCACTGCGGCGATCCAACGCCTGACCGCCTTCTGGCAGGGCTTTCGCAGCCATCTGGTGTTGCGCAGTGACTGGCCGGGGGTGATTCGCCAGGCGAGCCGCTTCTTTATTCACAGCCTGCTGGGGCTGGGCGCGCAAGTGCCGGTAGCGCTGCTCAACAGTACGCCGCTCAAGGCGCTGCTCAAGGACAAGCTGCACCTGGCCGGCATTGACGAAGCCATCCGCAACAAACACCTGCATGCCGTGGCGATCACCGCGTTTGGCTACGAATCCGGGCAAGCGGTGACCTTCTATCAGGGCGGCGGCACCATCGATGCCTGGTTGCGCCACCGACGTATCGGCGTGCCCACCCAGCTGTCCGTAGAGCACTTGCTGGCCAGTTCGGCGATCCCGCTGTTGTTCGCCCCGGTCAAACTCGACGAGGAATATTTCGGTGACGGCGCCGTGCGCCAATCCGCGCCCATCAGCCCGGCGCTGCACCTGGGCGCCAGCCGCGTGCTGGTGGTCGGTGTCAGCGGCAACCCGCGCGGCAACGAGCCCGCGGTGCAGCGTACCTTCACCGGCCAGCAGCCGACCCTGGCGCAGATCGGCGGGCATATGCTCAACAGCACGTTCATTGACAGCCTGGAAAGCGACATCGAGTTGCTTGAGCGCCTTAACCAGTTCAGTCATTTCCAGCCGGCCGACAGCGCGGCCCGGGGCTTGGCTCCGGTGGAGGTGCTGGTGATCGCGCCGAGCCAGCCGATTGATGAAATCGCGGCACGGCATCGCCAGGAGTTGCCGGCGGCGTTGCGATTGTTCTTGCGTGGGCCGGGGGCGACCAAGACGAGCGGGGCAGGCGTGTTGAGCTACTTGCTGTTCGAGGCGGGGTATTGCAGCGAATTGATCGAGTTGGGGCGCCAGGATGCGTTGGCCAAGCGCGACGAAATCACCCGGTTCTTGGGGGTGTCCCCAGTCTAAATGTGGGAGCGGGCTTGCTCGCGAATGCGGTGTATCAGTCAACATTTTTGGTACTGACACACCGCATTCGCGAGCAAGCCCGCTCCCACACAAGCCAGCTCCCACAGGAGACTGGCACCGCCAGTTAAAAGTGGTACTTGACCAGGAAGCTCGCGGTGTCCTGGTTGGTCTTGAACGCACCGGAATCTTCGATCCCGTACTTGTTCTTCCAGTAGTCGTATTCGAAACCGACATACAACTGCTTCGCGCCCCAGTTCATTGCCTTGCCCAGGTCATATTTGACCTGCGGGTTGAAGTGCAGGTTGGCGTGGTAAGTACCGCGGGCGTTCTTGTCGTTGTCCACCACCCAGTCCATGAAACCGTCGATCAGCACGTCGGAGTTGCCCACCGGGATGGTGTACGCCCACACCGGGGTGATCTGCCAAACGCCGTCACCCGCGCGATTGCCTTCGGTCTGGCGCTGGTAGAAGTTCAACTGGAAGTAGTCGAAGCCCGGCACGTTCAGGTCGAAGCCTGGGCCGAGCAGGTACGACTCGTTGTCGCCTTCGCCGAACTCGTAGGTGAAGGCCAGCAGCACATCCTTGATCGGGCCGAAGGACAGGTCCTGGTCAAAGATCTTGCCGAACGACAAGCGTGGGCTGATCTCGCCGTAGTAGGTGCTCGGGCCGACGTTGCCGTCTTCCTTGCCGTTGTAAAAGATGCGGTCGACGAACAGGAAGTTGTCGCCGTATTTCCACGCGTCGGCATGTTCGAACGTGACGGTCTGCTGGATCTGCGGGTTGACGGTGAAGTTCTTGCCCCACAGGTAGGTCAGGCTGTTGTTCTGCCACTGCAACAAATCGCCGGCCACGGCTTGGCCACCGGCCAGCAGCGATCCCGCCAGCATCAGGCCTTTGAACATAGGTTTCATTCGGTGCTCCCGAGTTAAGGTTTTATGTTTTTTTCTAAGGGGCGCTCTGGTGTGGCGCCTTTGGGTTCGCTGAAAAACTCGTCTGATTGGTCAGCTTTATTGCTACAGCAAAAGCCGCGCCAAGGCGGTAAGAAACCGTCGATTTAAGCGGGCGCGGAGAATACTGGCTCCCACGTCTGCGCTCAAGTGCGCCGTTACAGCGCGCACCGGGCGACGATGGGGCATGCCTCAGGTGTGGGCATGCTCGACAGCAGGTCGTTCAGCACCGCCGAGGATGTTGAACAGGATGTTCAGCGACAACGCGCTGAGGGTGGCCATGGCAATGCCACTGTGGGTAATCGGGCTCATCCACAGCGGCAGTTGCGCGAAAAACTCGGGACGCACCACCGGGATCAGGCCCATGCCGATGCTCACCGCCACCAGCAACTGGTTGCGCCGGTCGGCGATGTCGGCTTCCTGGAGGATCTTGATCCCGGTGGCCGCGACCATGCCGAACATCGCAATTGCCGCGCCGCCCAATACCGCCGGCGGGATCGACGCCACCAGGTAAGCAGCCTTGGGCAGCAGGCTGAGCACAATCAGGAAGGCCCCGGCCATGATCGTCACCGAGCGGCAACGCACGCCGGTCATCTGCACCAGGCCGATGTTCTGCGCGAAGGAGGAGTGGGTAAACGTGTTGAAGAACCCGGCAAAAAATGACGCACCGGCATCACACAACAGGCCACGGCGCAGCATCCTAGGGGTGACGTCCTGGCCGGTGATCTTGCCCAGCGCCAGGAACATCCCGGTGGATTCGACAAAGATGATCACCACCACCAGGCACATCGACAGGATCGGTGCCAGCTCGAACTTGGGCATGCCGAAATGCAGCGGCGTGACCACCTGCACCCACGGCGCCTGGGCCAGGCCGCTGAGGTCGACCATGCCGAGCAGGCCGCACAGCATGTAGCCCAGGCCCATGCCGATCAGCACCGAAATATTCACCCAGAAGCCGCGCATGAAGCGGTTGATCAGCAGGATGGTGCCCAGCACCAGCGCGGCAATCGCCAGGTAGATCGGCGAGCCGAAGGTGGCCGCCGCACTGCCGCCACCGGCCCAGTTCACGGCCACCGGAAACAACGACAGGCCGATCGCCGTGATGACGGTGCCGGTGACCAATGGCGGGAAAAAGCGTACGACCTTGGACATGAACGGCGCGATGATCATGCCAAAGAACCCGGCGGCGATGGTCGCGCCGAAGATCCCCTGCAGGCCGATACCGGGCATGCCGGCCATGGCGACCATGCTGCCGACGGCGGCGAAACTGGCGCCCATCATCACGGGCATGCGGATGCCCACCGGGCCGATGCCGAACGACTGCACCATGGTGGCGATACCGGCCACCAGCAGGTCAGCGTTGATCAGGAAGGCGATTTCTTCACGGCTCAGCCCGGCGGCCTGGCCAATGATCAGGGGGACGGCGACGGCGCCGCCGTACATCAGCAAGACGTGTTGCAGGCCTACCAGAATCAGTTGCAAGAGGGGCAGCCGCACCATGGCGGGTGCGGCAGGAATCTGCGGTTCGGCTAACTCGGTCATGCAACACCTCGGATCTTTTTTATTGTTGTGTTGTTTGGCATTCAATTGCCATTTGGAGCGCGATCTTTCAAACACTGCCAATCCCCTGTGGGAGCGGGCTTGCTCGCGAATGCGGTCGTTCAGTCAATGCTTGGTTGAATGACACACCGCTTTCGCGAGCAAGCCCGCTCCCACATTTGGATTTGCATCAATCAGTTAATTTGTGCGAGCCCCCTGATTGATCCAGGTGCCAATCAAATCCCGCTCCTGCTGGGTCATCTGGGTGATGTTGCCCAACGGCATGATCTGGCTGGCCACGGCCTGCGCTTGGATGCGCGCCGCCTGCTGCTGGATCTGTGCTGGCGTATCAAACATCACCCCCGCCGGTGCGGTGCTGAACAGCGGGCTGGTGGGCTTGGCCGAATGGCACACGGCGCAGCGTTCCTGGATCACCCCGTGGACCTTGTCGAAATCAATCGTGGCCTGGGCGGGTGCCGGTTCGGCAGCAGGAGCAGGGGCGGGCGCAGCGGGTTTCAAGCCACCGCCCAACGCCGTTTCCGGCAATGGCTGGTACTCGATGGCCGCGGGGGCTTTGGCGACTTCAGCCACCGGCTTGGGACCGGTCACGTACGCCAGGCTGATCATCGCCAATGCGCCGACCGGCAGGGTCCACGCGTACTTCTGGCTGTCATGCCGGGTGTTGAAGTAGTGCCGCACCAACACCGCCGCCACCGCGATACCCGCGAGGATCAGCCAGTTGTATTGGCTGCCGTAGGTGCTCGGGAAGTGGTTGCTGATCATGATGAACAGCACCGGCAAGGTGAAGTAGTTGTTGTGACGCGAACGCAGCAGGCCCTTGGCCGGCAGTGCCGGGTCCGGCGTGCGGTTCTCGGCGATGGCCGCGACCAGGGCGCGTTGCGCCGGCATGATGATGCGGAACACGTTGCCGACCATGATGGTGCCGATGACCGCACCCACGTGCAGGTAGGCGCCACGGCCGCTGAACACCTTGCTGAAGCCATAGGCCGCTGCAATCAACAGCACAAACAGAATGAAGCCGAGCAAGGCAGGGCGTTTGCCCAGGGCCGAGTCGCAGAGGAAGGAGTAGATGAACCAGCCGGCGAACAGTGAGCCGATGCCCAGCAATACGCCTTCGGTGCCGCTGAGGCTGCTGCCGGGGGCAAGCAGGTACAGCGTCGGGTTGAGGTAGAACACCACGCACAGCAGCGCGACGCCCGACATCCAGGTGAAATAGGCTTCCCATTTGAACCAGTGCAGGTTGTCCGGCATGGTCGGTGGGGCCAGTTTGTATTTTTCCAGGTGGTAGATGCCGCCACCGTGGATCGCCCACAAGTCACCGGCCAGGCCGTTCTTGGGGTTGACGCGATTGAGGTTGTTTTCCAGCCAGACGAAGTAGAAAGAAGCGCCGATCCACGCGACGCCAGTGATCATGTGAACCCAGCGCACGCTAAGGTTCAGCCATTCCAACAGATGTGCTTCCACAGTCTTTACCTCTCGCCTGTCACCCTTGTTGTCGGGTGATCAAGCCTTCTCTTATTGGTGGGGGGCGAGGATCAACCGCTCATCCTCTTTGAAAAAATGCTCATCGCAGTTATTGCCTGTGCCACTGCGATCAACCACCAGGAAGTCATCCCGCTTTTCGATCGTCAGCACCGGGTGGTGCCAGACGCCGCGATGGTAATTAATGCCCTGCCTGCCGTTGGTGACGAAGGCGCGGACCAAGCCCGATACAGGTTCATCGCCAAGTGGCGCGACCACGATCAGAAAGGGGTTGCCGAGCAGCGGAATGAAAGCCTGGCTGCCCAGCGGGTGTCGTTCCAGCATGCACACGGTCAGCGGCATGTCCTGCGCGTCGGCGCGGAAGATGCTGATGATGGCGTGGTCTTCCGGCTTGGCGGTTTCGACCGTGGCCAATTTGTGAAAGCGCATGGTCGACCCGTTGTTGATCATGAAGTGGTCGCGGCCAGAGGTTTCGATAACGTCTCCGAAAGGGGCGAAGGCTTCTTTGGTCAGGGGTTCGATCACTAGTGTGCGCATGGCTGTCTTCTTATCCGAATGCTGTGTTGGTTTTCTTGCTTTTGTGTAGTGAGCGAGCTTGCCCCGTGCTGGGTGGCGAAGCCGCCCCAAAACCCAGGCACTGCGGTCTTGCTGAAACACCGCAGCGGTCTTGTTGGGGTGGCTTTGCCACCCCGCGCGGGGCAAGCCCGCTCACTACCAGTTCAGCGTTTACTTGGCGACTTTGCCGAGTACACGCAGGCGGCTCACACCGCCATCCGGGAACACGTTCAGGCGGATGTGGGTGATCGGGCCCAGCGCCTTGATCTGTTCGGCGAAGGTATGTTCGGCGTGCATTTCCAGTTTTTGTGCCGGCAGCAGTTCGCGCCAGAACAGCGATTGGGTTTCGATCTGGCTGTCGGTGCCGCCTTTCACGAATGCGCCCTGGATCGAGCAGGTGTCCGGGTAGTTGCCCTTGAAGTGCAGGGTGTCGACGATGATTTTCTCGATCTCGCCCGGATGGCCCAGCGCGACGATGACCCAGTCATTGCCTGGCGTACGACGACGTGCGGTTTCCCAGCCGTCGCCCATGTTGATGCCACGGCCCGGGTTGAGGATGTTGCTCATGCGGCCGAAGTGTTCATCGGAGCAGGCCAGGGCACGACCACCGTTGAGGGCGGCAGCCAGGTCGACCTGTTCGTTGTCGCCTACCGACGACCAGTCGCGGAACGGCACGCCGTACACGCGCAGACGGGCCACGCCACCATCCGGGTAGATGTTGAAACGCAGGTGGCTGAACGCCTGGTCGTTGCTGATCTCGTGGTAGTGGTGGCTGTTGCCTTGCAGCTCGACGGCCGACAGCACTTCCACCCACTGGGTGTTGGCGTCTGGCTCGCCCGAGGCGAGGAAGCAGGCTTCCAGGGAGGCCGATGGCGGGAAGTTGCCGGTGAAGAATGAAGTGTCGATGTCCACGCCCTTGATCGAGCCCGGCACGCCCAGGCGGATCACCGCGCTGTCGTAGCCTTCGAAGCGCTTGCGGCGTGACTCCCAGCCGTCCATCCACTTGCCGTTGTCATCGAAAACGCCCTCCTTCCACACGGCCGGGGTCGGCTGGAACAGGCGGTTGGCGTCGGCGAACCAGTCATCGGTCACGGAGATGATCTTGGTGCCCAGGCGGGCGTCGGCCAGGTTGACGAACTTCTCGAAAGGTACGGCGTAAGCTTTCATTCTTCTTGTCTGCCTTAGATAGAGTGGCTTGGGATGCTTGCCCGGCCCTGGGCGTCATGAGCGCTCGGGCCAGGGTTGCTTTAAAGGGTCAGTAAACGGAACAACGCGATCTTGTTGATCTCGGCCAAAGCGCATTTGAACTCGGCTTGCACCGAGTTGTGAATGCGCGTTTCGAACGCGGCCAGGATCTGGTGCCGGTTGCTGCCTTTTACCGCCATGATGAAGGGAAACTTGAACTTGGCCTTGTAGGCGTCGTTCAGCTCGGTGAAGCGAGAAAACTCTTCGGCCGTGCATTGGTGAATCCCCGCGCCAGCTTGCTCATCGGTGCTGGCTTGGGTCAGTTGGCCCTGGACGGCGGCTTTGCCGGCCAGGTCCGGGTGAGCGTTGATCAGGGCCAGTTGGCTGGCGTGATCGGCGCTCAACAGGATGTCGCTCATGCGCTGGTGCAGGGTTTCGATCTCGTCGATCGAAGGGTCCTGGCCCAGGTCGAAGGCCTTTTCGGCCACCCATGGCGAATGTTCGTAGATGTCGGCGAAGGCCTCGACGAATGCGTCGCGGCTCAGGCTCGAGGGTTTCAGGGTCTTGAACGCAGTCATTTGGCCGCTCCCTTGAACGGGTGGGTTTCATGCCAGTGGCGGGCGATATCGACACGGCGGGTGAACCACACCTGTTCGTGACCTTTGACGTATTCGATAAAGCGCTTCAACGCGGCCAGGCGGGCAGGACGGCCGATCAGGCGGCAATGCAGGCCGATGGAGAGCATCTTCGGGGCATCCAAGCCTTCGGCGTAGAGCACGTCGAACGCGTCCTTGAGGTATTCGAAGAAGTCATCGCCCTTGTTGAAACCCTGCACCTGGGTGAAGCGCATGTCGTTGGTGTCGAGGGTATAGGGGATCACCAAATGCGGTTTGCCAGTGGGATTGTTGGGCTCCCAGTAGGGCAGGTCGTCGTCGTAGGTGTCGCAGTCGTAGAGGAAGCCGCCTTCCTCCATCACCAGCCGGCGCGTGTTCGGGCCGGTGCGCCCGGTGTACCAGCCCAGCGGGCGTTCGCCGGTCAGTTCGGTGAGGATGCGGATCGCTTCGAGCATGTGCTCGCGCTCCTGGGCCTCGTCCATGTACTGGTAGTCGATCCAGCGGTAGCCGTGGCTGCAGATTTCGTGGCCGGCTTCGACCATCGCGCGGATTACATCCGGGTGACGCTGGGCGGCCATGGCCACGGCGAAGATGGTCAGCGGAATATCGAATTCTTTGAACAGCTTGAGGATGCGCCATACGCCGGCACGGCTGCCGTATTCGTACAGCGACTCCATGCTCATGTTGCGTGCGCCTTGCAGCGGCTGGGCCGAGACCATTTCCGAGAGGAACGCTTCGGACTCCTTGTCGCCGTGCAAAATGTTGCGCTCACCGCCTTCTTCGTAGTTGAGTACGAAAGACAACGCAATGCGTGCCTTGCCCGGCCAGTGGGGGTGAGGAGGGTTACTGCCGTAACCGATCAGGTCGCGTGGGTAGTCAGCGCTCACTGCAGTCTTCCTTCTTGTTCGTGATCATTCATGTGGCGGCCGGGCAGCGAAATGACTGGGTGGCGTCACAGCGATGAGTGATTGTATACAACTTATCTGTCACTTTGTAAGCCTACATTTCTGCATTTTTTCCGCAGGCCTCTGTGTAAAGGGTGTAGCAAGAAACTTGCCCAGTTGGTCAGCTAATGGACAAAAGGTCGTTAAAAAGCAAGGATCACAGGTCAATCGCCTGCACAAGCAATGAGCGCGGGTGGATCGCAAGGTTTGTGATTTTTATTGTGTACAATTTTTTTTAAAAGTGTCTTAATCAGCCATCGCCGGCTTTTTCGCTGCCCTGAAAAAGTGCGGATCTCTCTTCTACTGACTTCGGGAGGCGCGTAGACGCCATGGGACGTTTGACCACACACGTTTTGGATGCCGCACACGGTTGCCCCGGCAGCGCGATCAAGGTTGAGTTGTACCGCGTCGAAGGCGCGCAGCTGGAACTGGTCGCCACTACCTTGACCAACAGCGACGGCCGCTGCGACGCACCTCTGCTGCAAGGCGACGACTACCGCAGCGGTGTGTACCAACTGCAATTCAGCGCCGGCGACTACTATCGCGCCCGTGGCGTGCCATTGCCGGAACCGGCCTTTTTAGACGTGGTGGTGCTGCGCTTCGGCATCAGCGCCGAACAGGATCACTACCATGTCCCGCTCCTGATTTCGCCCTACAGCTACTCCACCTATCGCGGTAGCTAGCGTCACCTCGCTTCACACCCCCAAAGCTCTTCGTTGGTTTTTCGCCCGCCCACACTGCGGGCTTTTTTTCGTCCGCTCAAAGGCGCGGCAAGTATGTAAAGCACGGCGCGCGGCAAGCTGCTTAGGCTGGACTTTTGTGTGGACAGGAACCCGCCATGAACAACCCTATCGACGCTCAATCTGAAGAATGCGTTCAGACGCTGCTGACCCGGCGGATCAATGCGGTTGGCGATCCCGGCAGGCTGATCAATCAGTTGCACGCAGCCCAGACGGGCTGTATCGAAGCGGGCAAAGGGCTCAAGCGCTTGATCGCGCGTGCGCCGCGTATTTCACGGATGGTCCGGATGGCATTGCAGGATGCCTTCGCCCTGAATCCCGATCACCTCTTGTTTACCGAGCCGGGTCAGGTCAATAGCCTCACCGAGCGCGCCCTGGCCTTGCTGGTCGATCCGTTTATACCGGCCAATATCAACCAATTCACCCAGTTGAGCGTCAAGGACGATGGTGCGCGAAAACTGCCCTACAGCCCCCTTCAGGCCCTGGAGAAGGTAAGGGCGCTGGGTTTGCTGGAGCACTTCAACCAGACTGTGGCGGCGTATTGGCGTCGCCTGGCCTACGGCTCCTGGCGTACGCGGCGCGAGCGGTGGGTGCAGTTGTATGGTGCGCAGTTTGCCGACCAGGCATTCATTGCGTGTCAGTTGTATGAGCTGTCGGAACCGGGGCTTGCCATGGTCCGGCAACTGGCGGACGCACCCACCCCCCAGGCGCGGCGGCTTGCCGGTGGCGAATGGACGGGTATGCAGGTGCGTCAATTGTTTTGGCCGGGGAGCAACCAGGCGGCGCTGGCGATTCCGGGTGCGCTGTATGTTTCACGGGGGTCGCTGCACGTCGCCTACCTGCCCGGCCTGGCGCGTGGGTTTTATGAATATCAGTCCTGGGCGCAGATGCAACAAGGGTTGGGGGCGTTGCTTCAGGGGCGCTTGTTCACCCTGTTGTGGCAATGTCTGCCGCTGCGACGGCGTGATGCAGTCCTCGAGCAGGGCCCGATCGTGCATGACGACGCGTTGGCCCACAGTGCATTGGCCCTGCTCGACGGGCAGTGGGACAACGAGTTGGCATGCGCCCTGACGATCAATCACATCGCTGTCGCCGCGCCGGGGCAACCACCGCCCCAACCCCGTCGCTTTCTTGCCCAGATCGAAAAGGCCCGCAAGCACTTGGTGGGCGAGCCGCGCCTGGTGCCGTCGCTGGCAGCGTTGCTGAAATGGGATGGGCAGCGGCAGGCGGCGCAAGTCATGTTGGGGCGCTTTACCCAGGGGCTCTCACTGGCCATTCGCGAACACCGGGTGCGCCGTCATGAACAAGGCCTGCTCGCGTTGCTCGATAGCCAGGACTTGGAAAAAGACACTGAACCCTATCTCGCATTTGTGGCCCTGCAAGCGCGCTGGCAGGCGCAACGCGAACGTGTGCGGCAGTGGACCGAGGTTGCGCCCGAACGTGCATTCGACCCCGCATTCTGGCTGGAGCGCCCGGACGGCACGCGCAAGCGTGCGACCCTGATGCTTGAGGCCCGGCGCCAGGCGCTGCTCGCCGAAGCTGAGTTGCTGCAGCGTGCACAGCTGATCAGTGCGGCGCATCAGCAGTGCCTCGTCGACGCACTGGAGACTCCCCTGGCCGGCCAACGCACCGGCAATGACACGTGTGTGTTGCGTATCCGAGTGGGGCGCGAAGCAGGCCGCGGCGTGCCGTTGCACGATGTGTTTGTGGTGACCACGTGCAAGGGGCGCAGCCATCCCACTCGGCAACAGCCGGTATTACTGGTGGTGGGCGGCGCGCACGGCGGGATGTCGGCGTTCAATTGCCTGGCTGACTTGAGCCACAGCCTGCAGGCCAGCCTGCAAAGCCCCGACGGATCGCCGTTGTGGCGCAGCGTTGCGCGGGATCAGCGTGCCCTGCGCGCAGCGGGGGTGGAAGTGACTTACGCGCCGGTCACGGGCAATGTCCTGCATGAAGGCTTCAAGGGGCTGGTCAAACTGTATGCCCGGCTCGCCGCGCAACTCGATGACAAGGTCCGGCTGTACAGTGAGGTCAGCGACCCCGCCCTGGCTCGGCTGTTGCTGGCCGATGAGCTGCGCGAACATGTGCAGGTGCCGGTGGACGACGCCCGAATGTTGGCATTGGCCAATGTACAGTTGTTGCGCATTGCCGCGACACAGGCGAAAAAACTGCCTGCATGGCTCGGCACCGCCACGACGACACTGCGCCAGCGCTATAGGCATTTGCAAAACCACTACCTGACCAGCGCCTTGGCTTTTGAGGAAAAGCTCTGGAGCCTGCTGCCCGAGCTGGAAGATTTTGCCCGCGAGCGACTGATCGCACAGCTGACCCTGGATGGCTTCTATCCGCAACTGGATGTCGACCGCCCATTGTTCGATATTCCCGACGATGTCAGCGCGCATTTTTGTGGCTGGTCGAGCCAGTGCGCGGTGGGTGACCGGCACGTGAAAAAGGTCGTGAGCGCGCAACGCAGCACCTACAGCCTGCTGCAATTGGCCCTGCATAACCTTGACCCCCAGGCGCCATGGACCGCGTGGCGGCTGAACCGTGCCCGCTATCTGGACCCCGCCTGGAAAGACCGCCTGAACGTGCGCTACCTGATCAAGACCCTGTCCGCCCTGGACATCGGCGGGCATTACGAAGCACGCATCCGCCAGGTGTTTTACCCGGAGTCGGGCTACCCTGGCCTTTGCCCTGCACTCAGCTACCGGGTCGTTCGGCAGCACGCACGATGGCAGCTGTTTTCGGCCGAACAGCAAGGCCTGAGCGCCCAAGGGCGAAGTTTGTTCAATACCGCTATCGCCGCCTCTGTACCTGCCGACCTGGAACGCAATGGCCATCGCGTGCAACTATGTTTCGTCCGATTGGTGGGCTACACCCTTGAGCACGACCGGCATATTGCCGGGATGCTGGTGATGTTTGACCGGGTATCGCAACGCTGCGTGGTGTATTGGCCGGCGGCGCAGGGGTTTCCAGTGATCAGCGAATACCCGCACTGGGATGCCATGAGGGACACCCTCAACCACGGCTGTGCTTTGCCCGCGCCGATCAAGGTGCTGGCGCGGCAGGTTGCACCTGGCTGGGCGCACGAGGCGTTGGCCAGTTATCCCGGGGCGCCGCCGTCAACCGAATCGGCGCAGGGCACCTTTAGGCGATTGCGCATGAAGGGCTTTTTTATCTTGACGATAGGCGAGGCCGTTGCCCGATTTGTGCGTTCGTTCAAGGTCCGGCATCGCGTGGCGTCCGTGTTGCCGGAGGAGATCGAGGCGCAGATTCGCGAGCAGATCCAGGCGGTTGCGCCACGTTGGCTGGACATCGCCGTCACTGACCACAGCCATGCAGTGGCGCTGCTGGTACATGCGCGGTTGTTTGAAATCCAGCATCGTAGCCAGGCCAGTGCCCGCTCCGCTCATGCCTTGGCGGAGTATCGCGAATTGCGCCTGGGTGAACAGCGCTCGGCGACGGTGCGTGGTGCGTTGTCGTTTATCCCGCTGATTGGCGTAGGGATCAGTGTGTACGAGTTGCTGCTGGCTGCACGGCACTATCACCACAGTGGCGATGCCAAGGCGGCGGTGGACGTGGCCTTTCTGACGTTGATCGCCTTTGTCGATGTGCTGACGACATTAGTGCCTGGCCCCAAGGGGCTCTCCAGCGCCGGCTCCGCGACCGCACGGGCGACGATGCGCAATGCCATGGTGCGCTTTTCGCAGCGCCAAACACTGACGGGCCTGAAACAATCGTTGCCCAGGCCGCTGAAGCTGTTGGAGCGTTACAAGAAAGGTGGCATGCCCAGTGATGCGCTGCAGTTGCAAAGCCCGGGGAACAGAGGCAGCTACATCAAGGACGGTGAGCAGTTTGTGGTTATCGATAGCGAGCGCTACCCGGTCTACCGGCGCAAGGATGAGCAAGTGCTGCGTTTTAGAAACCAGCAAGCGCACGGCCATGATGAATTGATCCTGTACATCGACGAGCCGCGAGAGTGGCTGCTGGGCGCCGATGCGCCGCAGCCAGGGCCCAGTGCAGCCCCGTGGCGACCTTGGGCTTCGTCGTCGACTGCAACTGAATGGGCCCGACCTGCGCAAGCATTGCTGGAACAAGCGATACGTCAATCGCCAGAGGCGCCTGGCGGTTGGCAGGTGTGGGGGTTCGTGACGGAAATGACGTTAGTTGAAGCAACGCCACCAAGGAATATCTTTACGGCGTCCAGCGCGACGCCCGACCAGGCCTTCAGCGTGTTGAGGCTGGGAACTCGCTATTACCGGCTATTGCCCGAGGCGCAGGAGGGGTTGTCGCAGCGCCTGGTGTTCATCACGCCCAACCATGCCGTGGTCCACCCGGCCTCGATCGACGTGTACTACTGGACCGGGCCAGGCATTGCACACCAGCCGATCCCGGCGACCCTGGGGGCCAATGGCGTGTGGACGTTGCATCGAGGGTTGTTTACGGAGCCGGTGTCGGCGTCGTTGAACCGGGCCTTTCCCTTGATGACCCGTAGCAGTCGGCATTTTCTGCTGGAGCGTCTGTTGCATCTGTCGGACTCCAGCGGGAGCACGCTGACCGCCACCCAGTGGTTCGATCTCAGGGCGACACTCGACAAATGGCTGGCCCCGGCGGCCGTTGGGCAGACGGACGATGTGTTGAGGATGTTGCGACCCATCGAGAGCTCGACCAGAACCAGTATTTTCATTGGCGACGAAGGCCTGACCCCAGGGTTTGATCGCTTGGACTTCTCTTTGACGCAAGCCCCCGAAGCTTCGTTGCAAGTTGCGACTCAGCACAATCTGACTGAGCGACGTCACTTGGCCCAGGGGCAGGTTCGAGTGCACCTTGAGCAGATGGGGTTCAGCTTGCACGTGGTGGAAAAACGCTCTGGCGCCTTGCTGGCGTCGGACTTCTACTGCACGCACCCACAGTCCGACACGGTGTATTTCGTCATGACGCGCTGGGCGAGTGGCAGCTCGCTGGATCTAAAGGCCCGCGTGGGCATTCAAATGACCGATGAGTGGTTCCGGCGACGACTTTTCGCGACTCCCATCGCTGCCGCCTATGCGCCGATCTCTGCGGCGATGGACGAAGGGCGCCTGGTGAAGATCATTGCCGGTGTGCAATGGACGTCCAGGCGTGACCCTTCGGTGTATTTCGTCAGGTTCGGCAGCGTTATGCCCGGAGCAAAGCAGCAACGCCCGCGCTACCAAAAAAAGCGGCACTGACCCGGTTGAACCAGCCCTGGCCGCTGCCGCTGCGCAGATACCGGGCCGCTCCGTGTGCGCCGAGACCGTAGGCCAGCTTGCAGAGCAGGTCGAGCAGGGTCCAGGTGGCAATCATGATCAGCAGCTGTGGCAGGAACGGCTGCTGGCTGCTGAGAAATTGCGGCAGGAACGCGGCGAAGAACAGGATGTCCTTTGGGTTGCTGGCGCCCAGCACAAAGGCACGCCCGAACAGTGTGCGAAAGCGCGGTACGGCGGCCAGTTGCGGTACTTCGGCACCCTGGGCCGGTTGCCGCGACTGCTGCCAGCTCTGCCAGGCGAGGTAGAACAGGTACGCCGCGCCGACGACCTTCAGGGCGCTGAACAGTTGCTCGGAGGCCAGCAGCAGTGCGCCCAGCCCCAGGGCCGAGGCGCTGAGCAGGCAGATCGAGGCAAACACCCCACCGAGAAACGCTGGATACGAACGGCGCAGGCCGTAGTTCAGACTGTTGCTGATCATCAACAGTGACAGCGGCCCCGGGATCAGGATCACCACCAATGCCGCGCCGCTGAACAGTAGCCAGGTTTCCAGGTTCATCATGTGTTCCTTTTATAGAAATATGAATTTGGCAATAAAGATCGCGCACAGCACCCACAGGCTGACGGAAATCTCGCGGTACTTGCCGGTGCCCGCCTTGAGCGCCACGTACGTGATAAAGCCCAGGGCGATGCCGTCGGCCACCGAGAAGGTCAGCGGCATCATGATCGCCGTGACAATCGCCGGAATGCTGTCGGTGGCTTCGTCCCAATTGATATGGGCCATGCTCGCCATCATCAGCATCGCCACGTAGATCAGCGCACCGGCGGTGGCGTACGCGGGAATCATGCCGGCCAGTGGCGCGAAAAACATCGCTGCCACAAACAGGATGCCCACGGTCACGGCGGTCAGCCCGGTTCGGCCACCCGCGGCAACACCGGCGGCACTTTCCACGTAGCTGGTCACCGGCGGTACACCGACCATGGCGCCAAACACGCTGGACGCACTGTCGGCTTTGAGCGCACGGGACAGGTTATCGATCTTGCCATCGGCATTGACCAGTCCGGCGCGTTGCGCGACGCCCATCAGTGTACCTGCAGTGTCGAACATGTGTACAAAAAGAAAGGCAAATACAACGCTAATCATGCTTACATTGAATACACCTTTTACGTCCATGGCCATCCAGGTCGGCGCCAGGCTCGGTGGGGTGGAGATCATGCCGTTGTAATGCACCAGGCCCAAGCCCCAACCGGCCAGGGTCACGGCGATGATGCTGATCAGGATTGCGCCGAACACGCGGTGGTAGCTGAGGATCGCGATCAGCAGGAAACACACGGCCGCCAGTAGCGGTGCCGGTTCATGCAGCGAGCCGAGCTTGATCAGCGTGGCCGGGCTGTCGACGATGATCCCGGCGGTTTTCAGGCCGATCACCCCGAGGAACAGCCCGACACCGGCACCCATGGCGTGGCGCAGGCTCACCGGGATGCTGTTGAGCAGCCACTCACGCACCCGCGACAGCGTCAGGCCCATGAACAGCACGCCCGAGATAAACACCGCACCCAGCGCGGTTTCCCAGGTGTAGCCCATGGTGCCGACCACGGTGTAGGTGAAAAACGCATTCAAGCCCATGCCCGGCGCCAGGCCTACCGGCCAGTTCGCATACAGGCCCATCAACAGGCAACCGAGCGCGGCGGCGATGCAGGTGGCGACAAATGCCGCGCCATGGTCGATGCCGGCGTCGGCCATGATGTTGGGGTTGACGAAGATGATGTAGGCCATGGTGATGAAGGTGGTGAGACCGGCGATCAACTCGGTCCTCACTGTGGTGCCATGCAAGCTGAGTTTGAACAGGCGTTCTAGCCAGCTGTTGGTGGGCGGGGCGACGTCCAGCGTAGGGGCTTCGGATTTGCGGCTATCCACAGCGAGTACTCCTCAAGAGTTTTATTGTTATTTCCAGCGCCGGTCACAGATGTGGGCAACAGCGCTTTGAGGTACTGGCGGGTTTTGTTGACCGATAGGTCAGGAACTCGCACGAGGCGAATTATGCTTTTGTATACAAAGAAAGCAAATAATGTTTTCGAATAGCTTTGCGCTGGGCTAGTTCGCCGCACTCAATGCCTGGTTTACAGCCAACCATCCGGCCACCGCTTCTTCACCGGCTTCACTGAACGCGCGTTGCAGCAGCTTCACCTGTTCACGGCGCAACGACTGTTCGAAACGCAGGCCTTCCTCGCTCAATTCCAGCAAGCGTTTGCGCTTGTCGGTCGCAGAGGCAACGCTGTGCACCAGGTGCATTTCCTGCAATTGGCGCAGCGGCATGTTCAGCGCCTGCTTGCTCACCCCGAGCAGTTCCAGCAGTTCTTTCACGCTCAAGGTCGGGTAACGCGCGATAAAAAACACAATGCGCTGGTGCACCCGGCTCAGGCCCCGGCGTTCGAGCATTTCGTCGGCCTTGGCGGTAAACGCCTGGTAACCGAAGAAGAACGCTTGCATGGCTTCCTGCTGGGCGGTGGGGTTTTTAAGGTCAAGCATATTGACGTATCCGTGGGCGCTGTCGTAATTTCGGTCAACCAGTTTGACGTATTTCCCACAGTTTTCGCTACCGGTGACCCCATGGCCTTCTCTGAACGTGTTACGCGCCTCAAAAGCTCCTTGATCCGTGAAATCCTCGCGGCAGCCCAGCGCCCGCAAGTGATGTCGTTCGCCGGTGGCCTGCCCGCCGAAGCCATGCTGCCGGCGCTGAACTGGGATGACATGCCGTCGAACATCGGCCAATACGGCATGAGCGAAGGCGAACCGCAGTTGCGTGAATTGCTCGCCGCCCAAGCACGGGCCCTGGGCGTGCCGTGCCAGGCCAGCCAGGTGCTGGTGGTCAGCGGCTCGCAGCAAACCCTGGACCTGGCGGCCAAGTTGTACATCGACAAAGGCACGCCGGTCCTGTTGGAGGGCCCGACCTACCTGGCCGCGTTGCAGATCTTCCAGCTGTTCGGCGCCGACTGCCTCAGCGTCCCGTTGGAAGCCGACGGCCCCGACTTGAGCACCCTGCGCGCCAACCTCGAACGCCATCGTCCGGCGTTCATCTACCTGATCCCGACCTTCCAGAACCCGTCGGCCGTACGCTACAGCGAAGCCAAGCGCGAAGCGGTCGCCGCGTTGCTCGATGAGTTCGGCGTGACCCTGATCGAAGACGAGCCGTACCGCGAACTGAGCTTCGACGGCGGCAGCGCCAAACCCATCGTCGGGCGCCTGAAAAAAGCCAGTTGGATCTACACCGGCACCGTGTCCAAGACCCTGTTGCCGGGCCTGCGTGTCGGTTACCTGATCGCCAGCCCGGACCTGTTCCCGCACCTGCTCAAGCTCAAGCAGTCGGCCGACCTGCACACCAACCGCGTCGGCCAATGGCAGGCGATGCAGTGGATCGGCACGCCAAAATACCAGCAGCATCTGGAGCAACTGCGCAGCTTCTACCGCGAGCGCCGCGACGCTTTCCAGGCTGCGCTGGAGCGCCATTTCGCCGACCTCGCCGACTGGCAAGTGCCCCAGGGCGGATTATTCTTCTGGCTGACCTTGAAACAGCCGCTCGACACCCGCACCTTGTTGGCGCAAGCGTTGGATCAGGACGTCGCGTTCATGCCCGGTGAACCGTTCTTTTCCGAGCCCGACCAACACCTGGGTTCATTGCGCCTCAATTTCAGCCATATCGACCCGGCCCGCCTGGATGAAGGCCTCAAGCGCCTGGCCGCGGTGGTCCGTCAAGCACAGCACGCGCAAGCGGCATAAGGGGAGCCCCCATGTACAAGGTTTATGGCGATTACAAATCGGGCAACTGCTACAAGATCAAATTGATGCTCAACCTGTTGGGCCTCCCGTACCAATGGATCGATGTGGACATCCTCAACGGCGATACCCAGACCGCTGAGTTCCTGGCCAAGAACCCCAACGGCAAGATCCCGGTACTGGAACTGGAAGACGGCACCTGCCTGTGGGAATCCAACGCGATCCTCAACTTCCTCGCCGACGGCAGCGAATTCCTGCCGACGGAACCGCGTTTGCGCACCCAGGTGTTGCAGTGGCAGTTTTTCGAGCAGTACAGCCATGAGCCGTACATCGCGGTGGCGCGGTTTATCCAGTTCTACCTGAACATGCCGGAGGATCGCCTGGAGGAATACAAGACCTGCCACAAGCGCGGCCACAAGGCGTTGAAGGTTATGGAGCGGCAGTTGCAAGCCACGCCGTACCTGGTGGGTGAGCAGTATTCGATTGCGGATATAGCGTTGTATGCCTACACGCATGTGGCGCATGAGGGCGGGTTTGATCTGACGCCGTATCCGGCCGTGCAGGCGTGGCTGGCGCGAGTGGCCAGCCATCCAAGACATGTGACGATGCTGGACTGACAATGAGGTAAAAATGTGGGAGCGGGCTTGCTCGCGAAAGCGGAGTGTCAGGCACTATATCTGTCACTGATACACCGCATTCGCGAGCAAGCCCGCTCCCACATTTATCTCTGCGGTGTGTCAGGTAATGCTTCATTGAGCATATCGAAACAGCGCTGTGCCGCAGGGCTCAAACCGATCCCGCTGCGACTGATCAAGCCGATCTCCCGATTCACCCCAGGATGATCGATGTTGATCCGCTTCAACCCCTCCAGGCTGTCCGCCGCCGACTCCGGCAGCACACTGATCCCCAGCCCCTGGCGCACCAGCGCCAACACCGTCGACATGTAGTTGGCCTCCATTCCCGCGTTCATCGTCAGCCGCGTTTCATCGAACAACGCGTCTACCTGCTCACGCACGCTGCTGTCGCGGCCGGTGAGGATGATCGGTTGGTCCGCCAGTTGCTCCAGGGTCAGCTGGCGATGGCGGGTGAGGGGATGATCCAGCGGCACAAAGGCACACAAACGATCATTCAGGACGGGGACGAACGCTAGGCCGTGGCTGAGTCGCGCGCGCACGCCGATGCCGAAATCCACCTCGCCGGAGCGCACCTGGGCATGAATGCGATGGGCCACCAGGTCATGCAGGCGCACTTCAATTCCGGCAAACCGTTCACGGAACAGCCGCAGTGCCGGCGGCAGGGCGCCAGCGCAGACGGAGGGCAGGGCGGCGATGGTGACGACGCCTCGGCGCAGGGCGGCAAGGTCGCGGGAGCCGGTGACGATGTTGTCCAGGTCCAGCAGCAGCTTTTCCATCGGTCCGCGCGCTTCCTCGCCGGCGGCCGTGATGCTCACGTGACGCGGGCTGCGGTCGAGCAAGGCGACGCCGAGCCAGTCTTCCAGCTGTTGCACCTGCACGGTCAGCGCCGACGGTGACAGGTGCAGCTCGTTGGCCGCCTTGGTAAAGCTGCCGGTGCGGGCCACCGCGAGGAACGCTTGAATATGTTGGATACTGTTCTTCATTTTGTTTTTCCGAATGTACTCGGCTGAATATTCCAATTTACAAAGACTAACCCGCTTCCAATACTCCAGGGAAAACAATAACCGGCCAACAAGGCCGCTCTGGAGTAACCCATGCTCGCTACCCTGGGTGTCATTACCATCCTGTGCCTGCTCGCTGCCGTCATGAGCAAACGCCTCTCGCCACTGGTGGCCCTGATCGCCTTGCCGATCATTGCCGCACTGCTCGGTGGGTTCGGCCTGCAAACCAGCGCCTTCATCATTACCGGTATCAAGAACGTCGCCCCCGTGGTGGGCATGTTTGTGTTTGCGATCCTGTTTTTCGGGATCATGACCGACGCCGGTATGCTCGACCCCATCATTGATCGCATCCTGCGCACGGTTGGCACACGTCCTACGCGGATTGTCGTCGGCACCGCGACCCTCGCTTTACTGGTGCATCTGGACGGTTCCGGCGCGGTGACCTTCCTGGTGACGGTGCCGGCGATGCTGCCGCTGTATACGCGGCTGGGCATCGATAAACGTATCCTCGCCTGTGTTTGCGCGATGGCTGCCGGGGTCAACTTCCTGCCCTGGACCGGCCCGGTGCTGCGCTCGTCCGCTGCTTTGCATGTGCCCGTCGCGGACCTGTTCCAGCCGCTGATCCCGGTACAGATCGTCGGCCTGATCTTTGTGTTCGCCTGTGCCTGGTGGCTCGGTCGCCGGGAAGAAAAACGCCTGGGCCTGGGCGCCGGCACCCGCGTCGATGCCATGCCGCAACGGGTGCTCAGCGAGGATGACATCAAGCTGCGCCGCCCGCGTCTGTTCTGGGTCAACCTGATGCTCACCGTGCTGGTGATGGTGGTGATGATCGCCGGCTGGGTCGATCCGGTGGTGATGTTCATGCTCGGCACCGTGGTGGCGCTGTGCATCAACTACCCGAACGTGGACGCCCAGCGCGCCCGCATCGATGCGCATGCCAAGACCGCACTGACCATGGCCAGCATCCTGCTCGCCGCCGGGGTGTTCACCGGCATCATGCAAGGCACCGGCATGCTCAAGGCGATTGCCGAAGTGGCGGTGGCGCAGATTCCGGCGGGCCACGGCAAGTTGATCCCGGCCGTGGTCGGTTTCATCTCCATGCCGTTGAGCATGCTGTTTGACCCCGATTCCTACTATTTCGGCGTGATGCCGGTGATCGCCGAAGTGGGCAAGGCCCTGGGCGTCGACCCGCTGCAAGTGGCCCAGGCCTCATTGCTTGGCGTGCATACCACCGGCTTCCCGGTCAGCCCGCTGACCCCCGCGACCTTCCTGTTGGTGGGCCTGTGCAAGATCGAATTGGCCGATCACCAGCGCTTCACCATTCCGTTTCTGTTTGCCGCGTCGGTGTTGATGACCCTGACTGCGCTGCTCCTGGGAGTGATTTGAGATGAAAACCTTGCGCATCGGTTCCGGCGCCGGCTATTCCGGCGACCGTATCGAACCTGCCGTCGAGTTGGCCGAGCAGGGCGACCTGGATTACCTGGTGTTCGAGTGCCTGGCCGAACGCACCATCGCCCTGGCGCAACAGGCGCGGATCACAGATCCCGCGGGCGGTTACGATCCGCTGTTGAGTGAGCGCATGCGCCGTGTACTGCCGTTCGTGGGCGATAAGACTGGGCGTCGCCTGCGGGTGATCACCAATATGGGCGCGGCCAACCCCGTGTCGGCGGCGCTTGAAGTGCGGCGTATTGCCCGTGAGCTGGGCTTGGAACTCAAGGTGGTCGCCGTGGTTGGCGATGACGTGTTGGACGTGTTGCACGCCGATTTTCGGCTGGATAACGGCCAGACCGTTGGCTCCCTCGGTGAACGGCTGATCTCGGCGAATGCCTACCTGGGTGTCGAGGGCATCCTGGAGGCGCTGCACGCCGACGCCGATGTGGTCATCACCGGGCGGGTGGCCGACCCTTCGTTGTTCCTCGCGCCGCAGATGTTTGAGTTCGGCTGGGCGGCGGACGATTGGCAGCGCCTGGGGCGCGGTACGTTGGTCGGGCATTTGCTGGAGTGTGCCGGGCAAGTCAGCGGCGGTTATTTCGCAGATCCCGGCTTCAAGGACGTGGATGACCTTGCGCGCCTGGGCTTCCCCTTGGCCGAAATCGATGCCGACGGTGAAGCGGTGATCACCAAGGTTGGCGGCTCTGGTGGGCGGGTCAGCCGCGCTACCTGCACCGAACAATTGATCTATGAAGTGCATGACCCGGCGGCGTACCTGACGCCGGATGTGACCGCAGATTTTTCCCAGGTGGGGTTTGTCGAGGAGGGCGTTGACCGCGTGCGTGCCCAGGGCGCCGGTGGCCGCGCGCGTCCCGAGCAATTGAAAGTCAGCGTCGGCTATCTGGACGGTTGGATTGGCGAAGGGCAGATGTCCTACGGCGGGCCGGGGGCTGTCGCACGGGCAGAGTTGGCGCGGGCTGTCGTCCTCAAGCGCCTGGAGTTGATGGGCGTAAAGATGCAGGACGTACGCGCCGAGCTGATCGGCATGGACTCGCTGCACGGCCCGCGCAGCGGCGTCGAGCCCTGGGAAGTACGCCTGCGCGTGGCGGCTCGCTGTGAGGATCGCCTTGAGGCGGTGCGGGTTGGCAATGAAGTGGAAACCCTCTACACCAACGGCCCCTCCGGCGGCGGCGGTGCCAGCAAAAGCGTACGGCAGGTGGTGGCGGTGGCATCGTTGCTGCTGCCGCGTGATGCGGTCAACCCGAGGATCGAAGCATGAAGTTGCACACGCTGGCCCATTCCCGCACCGGGGATAAGGGCGATACGTCGAACATCTCGATCATTGCTTATCGCGCAGAGGATTACCCGTTGCTGTGTGAGCAACTGACGGCCGAACGCGTGGCCGAATTCTTTGCAGGGTTGCTGCCACCGGGTGCGGCGCCGGTGCGGCGTTACGAATTGCCCAATGTGCAGGCGCTGAATTTTGTGCTGCCGGGGATCTTGCGCGGCGGCGTCACGCGTTCGCTGGCGCTGGATGCCCATGGCAAGTGCCTGGGTTCGGCGCTGCTTGATCTTGATCTGATAACACCGAACTAAATGTGGGAGCGGGCTTGCTCGCGAATGCGGTGTGTCAGTTGAAATATCTGTGACTGACACACCGCATTCGCGAGCAAGCCCGCTCCCACATTTTGATCTGTGCCAGCCTGTTAGATAGCGGCGAAGCGCTTGTCCAGGTAATCAATGATCACCTTGGAGTCATACATCCACGTGACCTGGCCATGTTCTTCAATGCGCAGGCACGGCACCTTGATCTTGCCGCCTTGCTCCAGCAGGGTCTGGCGGTCCTGTTCGTTGTTTTTCGCGTCCTTCAACGCCACCGGTACATTCAGGCGGTGCAGGGTGCGGCGGGTCTTCACGCAGAACGGGCAGGCGTGGAACTGATACAGCGTCAACTCCTTGGCCGCTGCGTTGACCTGAGCCTGTTGCTCGGCCGAACGCTGCTTTTTGCTTGGGCGCGTTAGAAAGTCGCCCGCGATGATGATGTGGCCGAGGCCCACACGAAGTGCTTTGACGAACATGGCTGAAACCTCTTGCCCATGAAGAAGGGGCCGCAGCTTACCTGATTTCTGCAGGCGAAAAAAAACCGACGATGAACGCCGGTTTTTTCCTACCCAGCCGCTTACTTGATCAGGCTGAGGAATTCGCTGCGGGTCGCCGCGTTTTCACGGAACTCACCCAGCATCACCGAAGTGATCATCGACGAATTCTGTTTCTCCACGCCGCGCATCATCATGCACATGTGCTTGGCCTCGATCACCACGGCCACGCCCAGGGCGCCGGTGACTTGCATCACGGCATCGGCGATCTGGCGGCTGAGGTTCTCCTGGATCTGCAGGCGGCGCGCGTACATGTCGACAATCCGCGCGACCTTCGACAGGCCCAGCACTTTGCCGCTCGGGATATACGCGACGTGGGCCTTGCCGATGAACGGCAGCAGGTGGTGTTCGCACAACGAGTACAACTCGATGTCCTTGACCAGCACCATTTCGCTGTTGTCAGAGCTGAACAAGGCACCGTTGGTGACTTCTTCCAGGGTCTGCTCATAACCGCGGCAGAGGTACTGCATCGCCTTGGCGGCACGCTTTGGCGTGTCGAGCAGGCCCTCGCGGGAAACGTCCTCGCCGAGTTGGCCGAGGATCGCGGTGTAATTCTGTTCCAGGGACATGAAACTACCTGTGGGATTTTTGCAAAGCGCAAGGTTACGGTGGCGGACACAACGCTGCAAGCCTGACGATGGCACCGGTTACTCGTCACGCCCTTCCATCATGGTGCGCTTGAGCATCACATACACCGCACCGGCCCCACCGTGGCGGGCCTGGCATGAGGTGAAGCCGAGCACTTGGGCATGCTGGCGCAGCCAGGTGTTGACGTGGCTTTTGATCATCGGGCGCTTGCCATCGAGCCGCACGGCCTTGCCGTGGGTGACGCGCACGCAGCGGATCTCGAATTTGGTCGCTTCGGCGAGGAAGGCCCAGAGGGTTTCGCGGGCTTTCTCCACGGTCATGCCGTGCAGGTCGAGGCTGCCTTCGAAGGGGATCTGCCCGACCTTGAGCTTGCGCATCTGGCTTTCCTGCACGCCGTCGCGGGCCCACATCAGTTCGTCTTCGGGGCCGACATCGATCACGAACTGGTCCGACAGGCCATCCACGGTGGTGGCATCGGTGCGCACGGTCGCAGCCTGGCGCAGCTTGGCGATCTGCGCACGGTCGGCCTTGGGTTTGCCGGTGTCGGCACGGTCGTGCTTGATCGGCTTGACGCCGCGCAGCTCGTTTTTGAACAGGGAAAAATCGTCGTCTTGCATGTCAGCCTCCGCGAAGGGCGGGCAGTTTACCTAAATCGCGGCGGCCAGGGCGCAGGAAACGCTATCCAAGCGCCATCAGTCGTGCTTTTTCATCAGGTGTGCGGAGATGTTCAGCGACAACGGTTGGCGCATTTTCCGACGGCTGCGCCGCCACAACCACACTCCCAACCACAGTACCAGTAGCCCGGTCCCCAGCAGAATCGCCGAGCCGCCGGGGCTGGCATTCAGTTCGCCAAGGGCCGGTGAGTGGCCAAATAAACCGGCGCCACCAGCACCGGCCAACAACAGACCTACGATCGCCAGCAGCGCAGCAAAGCCCGCCACCAGGCGCAGACGCCAGTTGCTCGGGCCCTTGGGGCGCAAGCGACGAGCATCAAAACCATCGGATATCTTCATTCCGACCTTTCCTCCAGGGTATCGGCCCTTCGACCGGACAATACACAGGTTGTTCCGGGGGGAGGGCTAAATGCGCCAAATGAGAAGGCTTTGCGGATGAGCGGGGCCATAAACACGCCGCTCACCGGCAGGACGATCAGATCAGATCTTTGGTCAACGCGAGGGTGGCGAAGTTGTCGGCCATGATGGCCATTTCGGTTTGCTGCACGTGTTCGGCGCTCAGGATGCCACCTTTGTAGGGCAGGTCGCGGGTGGCGCAGGCGTCTTCCACCAGGGTGCAGCGAAAGCCCAGGTTCTTGGCGGCGCGCACGGTGGTGCTGACGCTGGAGTGGCTCATGAAACCGGCCACGATCAAGTCCAGGGACCCCAGGTCTTGCAGGTGTTTTTCCAGGCCGGTGCCGTGGAAGGCGCTGGGTAGCAGCTTGCCGATGATGGTTTCGTCGCCCACTGGCTCAAGGCCAGGAATGAACTCGCCGCGCTCGCCCTGAGGGTCGAACAGGCCGCCGACGGTGCCCAGGTGACGCACATGCACAATCGGGCGCCCGGCGTGGCGCGCCGCTGCAACCAGTTGCTTGATGTTGTCGACCGCGGCGTCCATGCCCGAGAGGGCGAGTGGGCCGCTGAGGTATTCCTTCTGGGCGTCGATGATCACGAGGGTCGCATGGTTGAGATTGGCTGCTGCGTAACCGCGACCGCTGAGTTGAAACATCGTCTTTGGAACGGACATTCTGGGGCTCCTGTGAGGGGGGCTTTTGCGACATTGTCCACTGGCTGAGCGGTTCTGTGAATCGCTACCATCGTAAGGTACGCCGTTGTTGACGTGCAGCGATGTCAAGAGGTGGGCTTGTTTAACGCAATGATGGCAATTTGGATGAAATCCGACGGATGGCGGCGGCGTTTCGTACATCGTCGGTACAGGCGAAGGCTGCTAGAATCGCCAGTCGTTTTTTCCAGGAGTCCTGCCCCCGTGATCACTTCCCGCCTGCGCACCTTGCGCGACCACATCCGTTGGGCTGTCAGCCGTTTCCATGGGGAAGACCTGTTTTTTGGCCATGGCACCGACAATGCCTGGGACGAAGCCCGCCAATTGGTGCTTGGTGCCTTGAATTTGCCGTGGGAAATTGCCGACAGCTACCTGGACTGCAATCTCGAAGAAGAGGAAGTCTCCCATGTGCAGCGCTTGCTGCATCGCCGTATCCACGAGCGTGTTCCTACCGCCTACCTGTTGAAGGAGGCGTGGTTCTGCGGCATGTCGTTTATCGTCGATGAGCGCGTGCTGATCCCGCGCTCACCCATTGGCGAGCTGATCGAAAACCGCTTCGAACCCTGGCTGGCCCAGGCGCCGGCACGCATTCTCGACCTGTGCACGGGGTCCGGTTGCATCGGTATCGCCTGTGCTTACGAGTTCCAGGACGCCGAAGTGGTACTGGCTGACCTGTCCTTCGAAGCGCTGGAAGTGGCCAACCAGAATATCGAGCGCCATGGCGTCGATGAGCGCGTCTACACCGTGCAGGGTGACGGTTTCGATGGCCTGCCGGGCCAGCGCTTTGATCTGATCGTGTCGAACCCGCCGTATGTGGACGCTGAAGACTTCGCCGACATGCCCGACGAATACCAGCACGAGCCTGAGTTGGGCCTGGCCTGCGGTGACGATGGTTTGAACCTGGTGCGGCGCATGCTGGCCGAAGCGGCGGATCATCTGACCGAGAAGGGCCTGTTGATCGTTGAAGTGGGCAATAGCCAGGTGCATGTCGAGGCGTTGTACCCGGAAGTCGACTTTGCCTGGCTGGACTTCCAGCGCGGTGGGCACGGGGTGTTCATGCTGACGGCGGAGCAGTGCCGCCAGCATCAGGCGGTGTTTGCCGCCAGGGTCTGACCCGTCTATCCCTGTAGGAACAGGGGCAGTGTGGGAGCGGGCTTGCTCGCGAATGCGGTGGACCAGTCATCGGATGTATTGGCTGATCTACGGCTTTCGCGAGCAAGCCCGCTCCCACACAAGCCCGTTTCCACAGGTTGATTGCATTTCACCCCGCTGTCAGCGGTGCGTGGCAATCCAGATCAGCAGCCCCGCCTGGAACACCGTAAACGCCACCAGGCAGGTAATGGTAAAGCGCAGCCCGCTGTCTTCGCGCTTGAACTTGGTGACCTTTTCCTCTTCCTTGCGCAGCTTGATTTCCTGCTCCGCCAGGTTCTGCTCGGCCTGTTGCAGCATCTGCGCCGCTTCAAGGATCTCGACGAACTGCACCTTCTCGGTGTTCCAGCTCTCCAGCACATCGCCGACCTTGCCCGGCTGCACGTTGCCCTTGAGGTGCTGCACATCGGCGTAGGCCACATCAAAACCGTGGACCCGCAGGAAGTGGTCGCGACGCAGGCGCGTGGCTTCGTTCAGCGCGTCCTTGTTGGACAGGTCTACGCCGTCGATGCGGTAGCTGGCCCATCGTTTCTTCGCCCACGCCGCGCCTTGGGCCACCAGGAAGCGCCCCAGGCCGCGGTTGGGCGGTTCGATTTCGAGGCTGTTGCCCGGGCCGAAGTGCACGCGGTGTTTATCGTGATCAACCCACACATCCAGGTGATTCTGCTCGCGGCGCACCCGTTGCCCCGGCAACTGGATGACCATGCGCAACAGGCTGTGATGCGCGTCATTGCGCTCGGCATAGCCAAATTGCACGAAACGCAGCGGCCGCACGCCGGTGGCACGGTCGGTGGCCAGGGGCGCGAGGCGCAGCATCTTGAAATGCTCGGCCTGAACATCCGCCCACGGCAGGGGCGCCGCGTCGACGGCCTCGGTGTTTTCAGCCTTGGTGTCGGCGGTGGGTTCCGGTGTTGCTTCTGTGGTTGTCATGCGGCGCGATCCTGTCCAAGCCCTGCAAGTCGACAGTCTTTTTGCGGTCGACACCCGCTTATCGGCCGCGTTCTGCAGGACTGGAGGCAAATTGTCGCTTAACGGGGCTGAAGTCCGGCGATAAAGCGCACCACGCGGTTGCCCAGCTCGGCGGCGAGGGGTAATTGCGGGTTGTTGTAGGAGGCCAATTGCTGCTTCACGTCGTTGGGCACGATGCGCATCACGTGGTTCATGCCCTCAATCAGCACGAGCTGCGCGTCGGGTTTGGCCTGCTTCAGTTGCCGGGCATCCGCCACGCCTACCTGGATGTCGTTGGTGCCCTGGATGATCAGCGCCGGCATATCCAGTCTGGCAAAGGCGGCCGATGGGTCGGCGCGGAACAGGCTGATCAGATACGGTTGCACACTCGGTCGGAAAATACCTTGCAGCGGGTCCGGTACGTCCGCATCCACCTGGCCGGCCTTGAGGTGGTCGAGGATTTGATTGCTGCGCAGCAGCAGGGCAGGGGGCAGGTGATCGGCCAACTGTTGGCGGATCACCTGATCGACTGGCCTTGCACTGCCGGACAACGAAATCACTCCCGCCGGTTCCAGCTGCGGCGCGGCGAGGGCCGCGACCAATGCACCTTCGCTATGTCCCAGCACGACCAGCGGGCCCATGCGCGGGTCGGCCTTGAGCAGCTTGCCCCAGGCCACGGCGTCGGCCACGTAGGCGTCGAGGGTCAGGTTGCGTTCGTCGGGGGTGGCGGCCAGGCTGGCGGCGACGCCGCGCTTGTCGTAGCGCACGCTGGCGATGTTATGCCGCGCCAGTACCCAGGCCAGGCGCTTGAGGCTGTCGTTGCGGGCGCCGTCGGCGCTGTTGCCATTGCGGTCGGTGGGGCCGGAACCGGCGATGATCAGCACCACTGGCACCGGTTTGTCGGATTGGGGCAGCAGCAATGAACCAAACAGCTCGCCGCTGCCGGTGTCCAGGCTGATCGGCCGTTGCAGCACCACGGGGGAGGCGGCATGGGCCACGGCGGTAAACAGGGTGAGGGTCAGCAGTAAAACTCGAAGCATCATCGCGCCATCATCGTAGGAGGTGCCGGTTCGACCAATGTCTACCCGGAAGGTTTCGAGGATGAACTAGTCGGTTGGCCCGCGTATACTGGCGCGCTTGGTTATCACCCCTGAGTGATTACAACTGATTTCACGGAGCGCCCTGCATGTCCGGCAATACCTTCGGCAAGCTGTTCACTGTCACCACCGCGGGCGAAAGCCATGGCCCGGCGTTGGTCGCCATTGTCGACGGCTGCCCGCCCGGCCTCGAGCTGTCCCTGGAAGACCTGCAGCGTGACCTCGACCGCCGCAAGCCCGGCACCAGCCGCCACACCACCCAGCGCCAGGAGCCGGACGAAGTCGAGATCCTCTCCGGCGTGTTCGAAGGCCGCACCACCGGGTGCGCCATCGGCCTTTTGATCCGCAACACCGACCAGAAGTCCAAGGACTACTCGGCGATCAAGGACCTGTTCCGCCCGGCCCACGCCGACTACACCTACCACCACAAATACGGCGAGCGCGACTACCGTGGCGGTGGCCGCAGCTCGGCGCGCGAAACCGCGATGCGCGTGGCCGCGGGTGCCATTGCCAAGAAATACCTGGCCACCCAGGGCATCGTGATCCGTGGCTACATGAGCCAGCTGGGCCCGATCGAGATCCCGTTCAAGACCTGGGACAGCGTCGAAGACAACGCCTTCTTCAGCCCCGACCCGGACAAGGTGCCGGAACTGGAAGCCTACATGGACCAGTTGCGCCGCGACCAGGATTCGGTCGGCGCCAAGATCACCGTGGTTGCCGAGGGCGTGAAACCGGGCCTGGGCGAGCCGATCTTCGACCGCCTCGACGCCGAACTGGCCCATGCGCTGATGAGCATCAACGCCGTGAAAGGCGTGGAAATCGGCGCCGGCTTTGCCTGCGTGTCCCAGCGCGGCACCGAGCACCGTGACGAGCTGACCCCGCAAGGTTTCCTCAGCAACAATGCCGGCGGCATCCTCGGTGGCATTTCGTCCGGCCAGCCGATCGTGGCGCACCTGGCGCTGAAGGCCACGTCGAGCATCACCACGCCGGGCCGTTCCATTGACGTACACGGCAACCCGGTGGACGTGATCACCAAGGGGCGTCATGACCCGTGCGTCGGCATCCGTGCCACGCCGATTGCCGAAGCCATGATGGCCATCGTGCTGATGGACCACCTGCTGCGCAATCGTGGGCAAAACGCCGACGTCCGCGTCGACACCCCGGTGCTGGGCCAACTGTGACAGCCTGTTGTGGCGAGGGAGCTTGCTCTCTGTGGGCTGCGAAGCAGCCCCAACCCCAACAGACATGACGCTCCCCTACTGGCGCCTCTCCAGCTTCTACCTGTTCTATTTCGCCTTGCTGGGGGCGACCGCGCCCTTCCTGGCCCTGTACTTCGACCACCTGGGATTCACCAGCGCGCGCATCGGCGAGCTGGTGGCCATCCCCATGTTGATGCGCTGCGTGGCGCCCAACCTGTGGGGCTGGCTCGGCGACTACACCGGGCGGCGCCTGGCCATCGTGCGGTTCGGCGCGGTGTGCACCCTTATCAGTTTTTCCCTGATCTTCGTCAGCAAGACCTACGCCTGGCTGGCCCTGGTTATGGCTCTGCACGCCTTCTTCTGGCATGCGGTGCTGCCCCAGTTTGAAGTGATCACCCTGGCCCACCTGCAACAACAGACCGCGCGCTACAGCCAGATCCGCCTGTGGGGTTCCATCGGCTTTATCCTCACCGTGGTCATCATGGGGCGCCTGTTCGACTGGCTGAGCCTGGATATTTACCCGGTGGTGGTCGTGGTGATCATGGCCGGCATCATCGGCGCCAGCCTGTGGGTGCCGAACGCGCAACCCGCCAGCCACGGCAACCGCTTGGCCGGCGATGGTTTCCTCAAGCAATTGCGCAGCCCCGGCGTGCTGGCGTTTTATGCCTGCGTGGCGCTGATGCAAATGAGCCATGGCCCGTACTACACCTTTCTTACGCTGCACCTTGAACATTTGGGCTACGCCCGTGGTGTGATCGGCCTGCTCTGGGCGTTGGGCGTAGTGGCTGAGGTGCTGATGTTCCTGGGCATGAGCCGCATCCTCACGCGCTTTTCCATCCGTCGGGTGCTGCTGGCGAGCTTTTTGTTGGCGGCGCTGCGCTGGTTGCTCCTGGGCACGTTTGCCGAATTTTTCTGGGTGCTGTTGCTGGCGCAGGTGATGCATGCCGCCACCTTCGGCAGCTTTCATGCGGCGGCGATTGCCTTTGTGCAACGCAGCTTCGGCGCCAAACAACAAGGCCAGGGCCAGGCGCTGTACGCCGCACTGGCTGGCACCGGCGGCG
Organism: Pseudomonas sp. FP2335; assembly: GCF_030687535.1. Classification (NCBI taxonomy): domain Bacteria; kingdom Pseudomonadati; phylum Pseudomonadota; class Gammaproteobacteria; order Pseudomonadales; family Pseudomonadaceae; genus Pseudomonas; species Pseudomonas sp. FP2335. The sequence goes on along the minus strand of NZ_CP117437.1, from coordinate 4,157,501 downwards.
CGCTGGGCGCGTTGTACTCCGGCTACAGCTGGAACCTGTTGGGGCCGACCCTGACCTTTAGTATTGCCAGCATCGCGGCGCTGGCCGCCGCCATTATCATTGGCCTTCGATTGCAAGAGCCCAACAAAGGAACCGTGCAATGAGTTATGTCGCCGTCTACCACGTTGCTTCGCCGGATACCCCGAACAAAGTCCTGACCCACCTCGATGACATCGCGGTGACGTTGGCCGAGCATGGCGTGCGTTTCGAGCGTTGGCAGCCGAGCCCTATCGAAAAGGGCGCCAGCGACGCGCAAATGATCGCGGCGTACCAGGCGCAGATCGACGCTTCGGGTTACGCCGGCGCACAAGTGTTCAGTGTCAGCGGCGATCATCCGCAAAAGGCGCAGCTGCGTGCGCAGTTCCTCGATGAGCATCGTTACAGTGAAGACGCCGCGTGTTTTTTCCTCGCCGGCCAAGGCTTGTTTAGCCTGCACATTGGCGACTACGTGTACGCCGTGCGTTGTGAGAAAAACGACCTGCTGGTCGTCCCGGCCGGATTGCCACATTGGTTTGACATGGGGGAGAACCCGCACGTAGTGGCACTGCGTCTGTTCAATGCAACGACTGTCCGGGTCCCCGAGTTCAGCGGCGATAACATTGCCCGACGGTTTCCCGGTTTGGATGACTAAGCACTAATCCTTGAATGTTCAACCCTGGCAAGGTGGAAGTTTCTGTGGGAAGTGCCTTATTTAGTTGTAGGGTTCGGATGTTTATTGTTGACCCTACGCACTAATACTATTCGTTATGTAACGCTCTCCGGCCTCAATGTTTATATCGCCTGTCAATAGGAGCAATCCGAAGGGTGATGGAGCATCAGCTAATAAAAAGGAGAGCACCTCATGAGCGTCCCCGAGGAATCGTTGCCGTATTCCGTGCCCACCGCTGTGAGAAGACGTCTGAACTTGTCCGGCAAGCCCTTGACGCCCACGGAGCGGGTCATCCTGCGATGGGCTTCGGAGGGCAAGACCGTCTGGGAGATCAGCCAGATTCGCAGCACCTCTCAAGCCACGGTCAAGTTCCACCTGCGCAATATCTACGGCAAGCTGGACGTCAACAACCGCGTACAGGCGCTGAATGCAGCGGCACGCCAAGGGCTGTGCTGAACCGAAAAAAAAGGCCGCGACACCTGGGGGCGTCGCGGCCTTTTTGTACCTGTCACTCAGGCTGAGTGATAAGTCGGCAAGGCAAAGCGGTTCTGGCTTTGCAGCATGGAAATCTGCGGCAGGTCGCTGGCTTGTTCGGCCAGGTCGCGGCGAATCGCGCTGATCACCCACGTCAGTTGGTCGGCGGTGTGCAATTGCTGGTAAGAGATCGAGCGCTTGACCTGCTTGCCTTCGCTGTTGCGCAGGGTCAACAGGATACCGCCGTCGGGACGTGGCTGAGTGGTGACGTCGTAGTTGGAGAATACTGAAGCGAATTTATCTTGGATCAGGCTCATGTCTATCAGCTCCGTTGGCTCAAGTTGGCAAGCATGGAGTGATAGGTGCAGTGATTGTGCCATCTAGTGATATTGAAAAATATCGTTATAAATCAACAAGATATAAAAAATGGAAATTTTCGTTTTCGTGCAATTTGCATGAATGGCCATCATGCATCCTGCATTTTGCGCTGCTCAGAGCGGTGGTTTGGCGTGCCGATATGTTTAAAGACTGCCTGCGCGTCGCTAAATTCCTTTTTTTCATGGCCTGCCCGATGGGATACAAAACTTTTCAAATCCCGCGTGTACAGCGCCAGAACGGCTGACGTATTTTCCTGCAACGCATACGAACAATAAGAAAAAGGACGTTCCTCCATGAGCCACCCGCAAAACGACATGATCAGTTGGGGCATGCTGCTGCGTAAGGTGCCCGCCATTGTTCGCGCCTTGCCGCGGGTCCTGCGTGGCATGCGTGCCGCCAACGTCACCGACCCGGCGCAGCCCTGCGGCCTGGGCTGGCACTTCGAGCAGGCCACCTTGCGCAATCCGGACGGCATCGCGTTGTTGTACGGCGATCAGGTGCTCAGCTACCGCGAAACCAACCGCCGCGCCAACCGTATCGCTCATCACCTGCAGGCCCAAGGCATCCGCAAGGGTGACGTGGTGGCGCTGTTTATCGAAAACCGTCCCGAATTGCTGCTGAACGTGCTGGCCGTGGCCAAGATCGGCGGCGTCTGCGCGATGCTGAATACCGCGCAGACCCAGGCCGCGCTGGTGCACAGCCTGAACCTGGTGAGGCCGGTGGCGATTGTGGTGGGGGCGGAATTGGTTGGGCCCTATGACGCGGTACGTGAACACGTGGCGATCCCGGCCGAGCGCACCTGGTTTGTCGCCGATCAGGCCTCGAGTGCGCTGCCTGCGGGTTATGTCGACCTGCTGGCCGCCAGCGCCGAGAGCCCGGAGGGCAACCCGGCCAGCACCGCGCAGATCTTTTTCAATGACCCCTGCTTCTATATCTACACCTCCGGCACCACGGGCCTGCCCAAGGCCGGCATCATGAAGCACGGGCGCTGGACCAAGACCGCCGTCAGTTTCGGCAGCATTGCCCTGGACATGGGCTCGGACGACGTCCTCTATTGCACCTTGCCGCTGTATCACGCCACCGGCCTGTGTGTGTGCTGGGGCTCGGCGATTGTCGGCGCGTCGGGTTTCGCCATCCGGCGCAAATTCAGCGCCAGCCAGTTCTGGGACGATGTGCGCAAGTTCAACGCAACCACCTTGGGGTATGTCGGCGAGTTGTGCCGCTACCTGCTCGACCAGCCTGCCAGCGCAAACGACCGTGACAACCGCGTGACCAAGATGGTCGGCAACGGCCTGCGTCCCGGCGTGTGGGCGCAGTTCAAGCAGCGCTATGGCGTCGAGCATATCTGCGAGTTGTATGCCGCCAGCGACGGTAACATCGGCTTCACCAACGTACTGAATTTCGACAACACCATCGGCTTTTGCCTGCAACACTGGGCGCTGGTGGACTACGCCCACGACAGCGGTGAGCCGTTGCGTGGCAGCGATGGCTTTATGCGCAAGGTGCAGACGGGCGGGCAGGGCCTGTTGCTGGCGCGCATCGATGAAAAATCCCCGTTCGATGGCTACACCGACCCGGAAAAGAACCGCAAGGTAATCCTCACCGACGTGTTCGAGAAGGGTGACCGTTACTTCAACACCGGCGATTTGCTGCGCAGCATCGGCTTTGGCCATGCGCAGTTTGTCGATCGCCTGGGGGACACCTATCGCTGGAAGGGCGAGAACGTCTCCACCACCGAGGTCGAGAACATCCTGCTGCAACACCCGCAGATCGCCGAGGTGGTGGCCTACGGGGTGGAGATCGAAAACACCAACGGCCGCGCGGGCATGGTTGCGATTACCCCAAGCGAGTCGCTGGCTTCGCTGGACATGCGCGAGTTGCTGCAATTTGCCCACGGCCAGTTGCCGCACTATGCGGTGCCGCTGTTCCTGCGGATCAAGGTGAAGATGGAGACCACCGGGACCTTCAAGTACCAGAAGGTCAAGCTCAAGGAGGAGGCGTTCGACCCGGACAAAGCCGGAAACGACCCGGTCTACGCCTGGTTGCCGGGCTCCGACTGCTATGTGCCGGTGACCGGGCAGTTGTTGGCGCAGATCCAGGGCGGCCACTTCCGTTATTAAAAGCCGCGTTATTGATTCTGCCTATGGCGGCTTTTGGCAAAAAAACCATGACAGTGAGGAACTCCGTAGCGACACTGGCGCCCTATACAGCATCAGACAAGGAGCCCCTCACATGTCCAAACAAATGACCGAAACCGAAGCCGCCGAATTTGCCGAACAGGTCTTTGATGTCGCGCGCCGGGGCGACGCCGCGATGCTCGCCGCGCTGCTGGCCAAGGGCTTGCCGGCCAACCTGCGCAACCACAATGGTGACACCTTGTTGATGCTCGCGGCGTACCACGGCCATGCCGAAGCGGTAAAAGTGCTGCTGGAATTCAAGGCCGACCCGCAGATCCCCAACGACAAGAACCAGCTGCCGATTGCCGGCGCCGCGTTCAAGGGCAACCTGGACGTGGTCAAGGCGCTGATCGAAGGCGGCGCGCCGGTGGATGCGGCGTCTTCCGATGGGCGTACCGCGTTGATGCTGGCGGCGATGTTCAACCGCGTCGAAATGCTCGACTACCTGCTCGGCCAGGGCGCCAACCCCCAGGCCGCTGACGCCCAGGGCGCCACCGCACTGGCGGCGGCACACACCATGGGCGCGGTGGATACGGCGGCGCGCTTGCAGAAACTGGTGTAGGCTACGCGCCCTCGAAAACCCGCCCGCCACAGGACCATCGCCATGAAAACCGCCCTCGTCGAACTCATCAGCAAAATCAGCGCCGGCGTCATGGGCGAGGACGAGGTGGCGCGCATCGCCGACGAAGCGGCCCAGGCCTACGCGGACCCGGCGGCGTTTCTGGCGGCCAACCCGGACATCAACTACGACGACAGCTTCCCGATCCCACTGGGTGAATGGGTTGTGGTCGGCAGCCTGCCGGACACCGTGCTGTTCCAGGCCGACACCTATGGCGACCTGTTCGCGCAGATCGTCGCCTCCTTCGGCCCGGGCGTGGCGTTCAACCTCAAGCCCAAGCAACTGGCCAAGACTGAAGCCCTGACCGCACTGAACCGCATCCAGATCCAGATGAGCGCCCTGAGCCCACAAGACGGTGGCTACGTGCTGCTCAACTTCAGCGAATTGCTGGATGACGAGATCCAGGCGGTGCTGGTGTACGGCAACGACCTGCCGCGCGTGCTGGAACTGTGTGCCGAAGTTGGCATCAAGGCCGAGCCTTCGCTGGAAGCTCTACGAATCGCCCTACACGTCTGAAATAAAACGGAACCCCCGGCAGGGCTGACTATCCTACAAGTGCATGCCCTCACTTTAGGAGCGACACCATGGGTTCCACTTTTAATGGCTTGATCGGGCTGATCATCCTTGCGCTGGACATCTGGGCGATCATCAACGTGTTCAAAAGCGGCGCGAGCACCGGTGCCAAAGTGCTGTGGATTCTGTTGATCCTGTTGTTGCCGGTACTGGGCTTGATCATCTGGGCCATCGCCGGGCCACGGGGCAACGTGCGCATCTGATCACTCAAAGGATCTAGAGCAAGCGCCGTCGATGTGGGGGCGGGCTTGCTCGCGAATGGGGTGTGCCAGTCAAAGCATCTGTGACTGACACGCCGTATCCGCGAGCAAGCCCGTTCCCACAATGGTTTCAGTACAGTCATGAGATTTGTGTATCGAAATATTCGCTACACACAATTTTCACATTCCATCCAAGACAATTCGCCAGATTTCCTTCCCGCCGGGGCTCTATCTCAAGTGCCGTCACGGTGGGGCAGGTGTGCGCGCTCAGTAATTAATAGCCTTGCTGCTGTTGATCGGGCACCATTCGCGCCACTGCATTATCCAGCCACTTAAACTTCCAATGGGTCCTAAAACGACATGGCAAACCCGGACGCCCTGAATCAGCAGCGAGCTTCAACTCGCCTGCTGCAACCGACCGTCAAATCCCATCTGGCGTACACGCTGCTCTGCGCACTGGTCATGATGGTGATGTTCTCGCTGCTGCGCCTGGCGCTGCTGGTGTACAACCGCGAGATGATCCTCGACACACCGGCCTCGACCTTCCTCGAAGCGTTCGGCAATGGCCTGCGCCTGGACATCCGCCTGGTGGTCTACCTGATCATCCCGCTGCTGCTGGCATTGTTCAGCGTACGGGCCATGGCCGCGCGCGGGTTCTTCCGGTTCTGGCTGACGGTGGCGTCGAGCATCGCGCTGTTCCTCGGCCTGATGGAAATGGACTTCTACCGCGAGTTCCACCAGCGCCTCAACGGCCTGGTCTTCCAGTACGTGAAGGAAGACCCGAAAACCGTGATGAGCATGCTCTGGTACGGTTTCCCGGTGGTGCGCTACCTGTTGGCCTGGGCCGTGGGCACGCTGATCCTGAGCATCGCCTTCAAAGGCGCCGACCGTGCGACACGCCCACGCGGCCCATTCAGCGGCGGCAGCATCGGCACCCGCCAGGTGGCACCGTGGTACAGCCGCATCGCGGTGTTCGTGGTTTGCCTGTTGATCGCCGTGGTCGCCGCCCGCGGCACCCTGCGCCAGGGCCCGCCGCTGCGTTGGGGTGACGTGTACACCACCGACTCCAACTTCGCCAACCAACTGGGCCTCAACGGCACGTTGTCGCTGATCGCGGCGGCCAAGTCGCGCTTCTCCGAAGATCGTTCGAACGTCTGGAAGGCCACCCTGGACCAGCCGCTGGCGACCCAGACCGTGCGCGACATGCTGGTACTGCCGCAGGAAAAACTGGTGGATCCCGACACCGCTGCCGTGCGCCGCGACTACACGCCACCGGCCGAGAAGACACTGCCGATCAAGAACGTGGTCGTGATCCTGATGGAAAGCTTCGCCGGTCACTCGGTGGGCGCCCTGGGCCGTCCGGGCAACATCACGCCGTACTTCGACAAACTGTCCAAGGAAGGCCTGCTGTTCGACCGTTTCTTCTCCAATGGCACCCACACCCACCAGGGTATGTTTGCCACCATGGCCTGCTTCCCGAACCTGCCGGGCTTCGAATACCTGATGCAGACCCCGGAAGGCAGCCACAAGCTGTCGGGCCTGCCGCAGCTGCTCAGCGCGCGCAAGTTTGACGACGTGTATGTCTACAACGGCGATTTCGCCTGGGACAACCAGTCGGGTTTCTTCAGCAACCAGGGCATGACCAACTTCATCGGCCGTAACGACTTCGTCGACCCGGTGTTCTCCGACCCGACGTGGGGTGTGTCCGACCAGGACATGTTCAACCGTGGCCTGGAAGAGTTGAAAGCCCGCGAAGGCGGCAAGCCGTTCTATGCCCTGTTGCAAACCCTGTCCAACCACACGCCTTACGCATTGCCGACCCCATTGCCGGTCGAGAAGGTCACCGACCGTGGCAGCCTCAACGAGCATTTGACGGCCATGCGCTACTCCGACTGGGCCCTGGGCCAGTTCTTCGAGAAGGCCCGCAAAGAGCCGTACTTCAAGGAAACCCTGTTCGTCATCGTGGGCGACCACGGCTTCGGCAACGAACAGCAGATCACCGAGATGGACCTGGGCCGCTTCAACGTGCCGATGCTGATGATCGCACCGGGCGTGCAGGAAAAGTTCGGCGAGCGTGACCACACCGTGGGCACCCAGATCGACATCGTGCCGACCATCATGGGCCGCCTGGGTGGCGACACCCTGCACCAGTGCTGGGGCCGTGACCTGCTGAACCTGCCGGAAGGCGACAAGGGCTTCGGCGTGATCAAGCCTTCGGGCAGCGATCAGACCGTGGCCCTGGTCACCGCAGACCGCATCCTGGTACTGCCCAAGGAAATGCCACCGAAGCTGTGGGAATACGAACTGGGCGCCGAGCCGACTGGTAAGGTGATTCCCGATTCGCCGGACGAGGCCGCACTCAAGCAGAAACTTGAGTCGTTCCTGCAGACCGCCACCAAGAGCCTGTTGGATAACACCGCTGGCGTCGTGGATGGCAAACCGGACTAACTAACCGGCAATAAAAAAGAGGCCCTCTAGAGGGCCTCTTTTTTTTGCCTGGTGTTTATATCCGGCCGAGTAACAACAGCACCAGCAACACTACCAGGACGACGCCGAGGATACCCGACGGGCCATAACCCCAATTGCGGGAGTGCGGGAATACCGGCAGGCCGCCGACCAGCAGGAGGATCAGGATGATGATCAGAATAAGGCTCATGGGTTACTTCCTTCTGGTTGTTGAGCGATAGGCTTGCACGTTTAATTGCAGGCGCCTTAACAACTCCGACTGTGTTGTTGTGCGGAAAATTCCAAGTTTTTTTAAAGCTTTTTGCAAACTTGCTTATTTCTTTTAAAGCATCGACTTAGTTGAAAAAGATTGAACTTACCCCTGCGTCAATGCTCCGACCCGGCCGTGGGTTTGCCTGGGGCATTCATCAATCTGATGGTGCGTGGGTGCAGGAATAACCTTCGCTACACTGCCGATCACTTCTTCCGTGAACCACAAGGCTACTTCCTATGCAAAATCGCATGATGATCACTGGCGCCGGGTCCGGCTTGGGTCGTGAAATCGCTCTGCGCTGGGCTCGCGAGGGCTGGCAGCTGGCCTTGTCGGATGTCAGCGAACCGGGCTTGCAGGAAACCCTCAAGCTGGTGCGCGAGGCGGGTGGCGACGGCTTCGTGCAACGCTGCGACGTGCGCGACTACAGCCAGCTCACCGCGTTTGCCCAGGCTTGCGAAGTCAAGCTCGGCGGCATCGATGTGATCGTCAACAATGCCGGTGTGGCCTCGGGCGGGTTCTTCGCCGAACTGTCCCTGGAGGACTGGGACTGGCAGATCGCAATCAACCTGATGGGCGTGGTCAAGGGCTGCAAGGCGTTCCTGCCGCTGCTGGAAAAGAGCCAGGGCCGCATCATCAATATCGCTTCGATGGCCGCGCTGATGCAGGGCCCGGCCATGAGCAACTACAACGTGGCCAAGGCCGGTGTGGTGGCGTTGTCGGAAAGCCTGCTGGTGGAGCTCAAGCAACAGAACGTCGGGGTGCATGTGGTGTGCCCGTCGTTCTTCCAGACCAACCTGTTGGACTCGTTCCGTGGCCCGACCCCGGCGATGAAGGCCCAGGTAGGCAAACTGCTCGAAAGCTCGCCGATTTCGGCGGCGGACATTGCCGATTACATCTACCAGCGTGTGGCTGAAGGCGAATTCATGATCTTGCCCCACGAACAGGGGCGGATGGCCTGGGCGTTGAAGCAGAAGAACCCGCAGTTGCTGTATGACGAAATGACCACCATGGCCGACAAAATGCGCGCCAAGGCGCAAGCCACCAAAGCTTGAGCGCAGCCCTGGTGTAAATGTGGAGCGGGCTTGTATGGGAGCGGGCTTGCTCGCGAAAGTGGAGTGTCAGTCACTGAATGTGTAGCCGATATACCGCATTCGCGAGCAAGTCCGCTCCCGCATTTTTAGCCGTAGTCTGTCAGGAAAATTACCTGTTGATGTAGGCCTCGCCTGATTTTGCCGCGAGCCATTGCTGCACTCCCTTGCAAGCGCGCATGGTCAAGGTCCTGTCACTCTCAAAGGACAACCGCCATGCTGGTACTAAGCCGCGCTGTAGGCGAAATCATCTCCATCGGCGATGACATCGCCTTGCACATCGTCGAGTTGAATGGCTCACAGGTGAAATTCGGCGTCCAGGCGCCGGTGGGGGTCAATGTGCATCGTGCCGAGGTGTATCAGAAAATCCTCGAACGCCAAGCCACAGAAACCCCCGCCGTTACCAACCCATAACCTTCTCAGTCGAACAGATGCTTGGGCACGTCGTGCTTGAGCATCAACTGACATTGCTCGCTTTCCGGGTCGAACACGATCAGCGCCTGGCCTTTGGTCAGCGCTTGGCGCACGCGTAATACGCGGGTTTCCAGGGGCGTGTCGTCGCCATTGTCGGTGCCGTCACGGGTGACGAAATCTTCGATGAGGCGGGTCAGGGTGTCGACTTCAAGTGCGTCGTAGGGAATCAGCATACAAGCCTCGGCTGGAGAATCCCGGCGATGCTACTGCGCCGGGACCCAGGTTGCCAGTCTCAGGATTTCTGACCGACCAGGCTGTCCACCGACGGTACCCGCGTGTCGCTCTCCATTTGCGTTTCATGTTCCAGCTGGTGACTGAACCGATCCAGTGAACCCTGGGCCGGTTGCGCGTCGCTGGCGAACACCGGCGGGCTGAGGATGTATGCGCCCAGCAGGCGACTCAACGCCGCCAGGCTGTCGATATGGGTGCGTTCGTAGCCGTGGGTCGCATCGCAACCAAACGCCAACAGGGCGGTGCGGATGTCGTGGCCGGCGGTCACGGCCGAGTGCGCATCACTGAAGTAGTAGCGGAACAGGTCGCGGCGTACCGGTAGATCGTTGTCCGCCGCCAGCCGCAGCAGGTGCCGCGACAGGTGATAGTCGTACGGCCCGCCGGAATCCTGCATCGCCACGCTGACCGCATGCTCGCTGGAATGCTGGCCGGGGGCGACGGGGGCAATGTCGATGCCGACAAACTCGCTGACATCCCAGGGCAGGGCGGCGGCCGCACCGCTGCCGGTCTCTTCGGTGATGGTGAACAGCGGGTGGCAGTCGATCAGCAACGGCTCGCCACTGTCGACGATGGCCTTGAGTGCGGCGAGCAGGGCGGCCACGCCGGCTTTGTCGTCGAGGTGGCGGGCGCTGATATGCCCGCTCTCGGTGAATTCGGGCAGCGGGTCGAAGGCCACGTAGTCGCCGACGCTGATGCCCAGGGAGTCACAATCGGCACGGGTGGCGCAGTAGGCGTCGAGGCGCAACTCCACGTGGTCCCAGCTCACCGGCATTTCATCTACGGCGGTGTTGAACGCATGCCCGGAGGCCATCAACGGCAACACGCTGCCACGGATCACGCCGTTGTCGGTGAACAGGCTCACACGGCTGCCTTCGGCAAAGCGGCTCGACCAGCAGCCTACTGGCGCGAGGGTCAGGCGCCCGTTGTCCTTGATCGCCCGCACGGCGGCGCCGATGGTGTCCAAATGCGCGGACACCGCGCGGTCGGGGCTGTTTTTCTGGCCCTTGAGGGTGGCACGGATCGTGCCGCGCCGGGTCATTTCGAACGGGATACCCAACTCTTCCAGGCGCTCGGCGACGTATCGCACGATGGTGTCGGTGAACCCGGTGGGGCTGGGGATGGCGAGCATTTCCAGCAGGACTTTTTGCAGGTAGTTCAGGTCCGGCTCGGGGATGGTTCGGCTCATAAAGACTCCTCTGTGCTTATGGTCAGGTGGTGCTTGTGCCAGTGCCTTCGCGAGCACGCCCGCTCCCACAGGGGAATGCGGTGTAAATGTGGGAGCGGGCTTGCTCGCGAAGGCGCCAGGTCAGGCAATGCACCTCTCAAGCCATCAGCTAACTGTGCGGAAACAACAAATCCACAAACCGCTCAGCCGTCGGTTGCGGTTCATGATTGGCCAGCCCGGCCCGTTCATTGGCTTCGATAAACACGTACTCGGGCTGGTCGGCGGCGGACACCATCAGGTCCAGGCCCACCATGGGGATGTCGAGGGCGCGGGCGGCACGCACGGCGGCGTCCACCAGCGTGGGGTGCAGGATTGCAGTGACGTCCTCCAGGCAACCGCCGGTGTGCAGATTGGCGGTGCGGCGCACGGCCAGGGTCTGGCCGCGTGGCAGGATGCTGTTGTAGTCGTAGCCGGCGGCGCGCAGGGTGCGTTCGGTTTCGGCGTCCATGGGGATTTTGCTTTCGCCGTCCGTGGCGGCCTGGCGGCGACGGCTTTGCGCTTCGATCAACGCACCGATGCTGTGATGCCCATCGCCGGTCACTTCAGCCGGGCGACGGATCGCGGCGGCGACCACTTCAAAGCCGATCACCAGGATGCGCAGGTCCAAGCCCTCGTGAAAGCTTTCCAGCAGCACGCGGCTGTCGAACCGCTGCGCCGCTTCGATCGCCTGCTGCACTTGCTCGATGGTCTGTAAATCCACCGCCACGCCTTGGCCCTGCTCGCCATCCAGCGGCTTGACCACGACGCGCAGATGTTCGTCGAGGAATTCCAGGTTGTCATCGGCGCTGCCCGCCAATTGTTGCGATGGCAGTTGCAGGCCGGCGGCCTTGAGCACCTTGTGGGTCAGGCTCTTGTCCTGGCACAGGGTCATGCTGATGGCGCTGGTCAAGTCGCTCAACGACTCGCGGCAACGTACGCGGCGACCGCCGTGGCTCAAGGTGAACAAGCCTGCATCGGCGTCATCCACCTGCACGTCGATGCCGCGTCGATGCGCCTCTTCGACAATGATCCGCGCATACGGATTGAACCCGGCCTGCGGACCAGGGCCGAGGAACAGCGGCTGGTTGATGCCGTTCTTGCGCTTGATCGCAAAGGTGGTCAGCGCGCGAAAGCCCAGTTTGGCGTAGAGGTTCTTGGCCTGGCGGTTGTCGTGCAGTACCGACAGGTCCAGGTAGCTCAGGCCACGGCTCATGAAATGCTCGACCAAGTGGCGCACCAGCACTTCGCCGACGCCGGGGCGCGTGCAACGCGGGTCGACTGCCAGGCACCACAGGCTGGAGCCGTTCTCCGGGTCGTGAAACGCCTTCTGGTGATTGAGGCCCATCACGCTGCCGATCACCGCGCCGCTGTCTTCATCCTCAGCCAGCCAATACACCGGGCCACCTTGATGGCGCGGCGTCAGGCGGTTGGGGTCGATGGGCAACATGCCGCGCCCTTGGTATAACTGGTTGACCGCCTCCCAATCGGTGTCGCTCTGCACACGGCGGATGCGAAAGCCGCGAAACACACGGGTCGCCGGGCGATAGTCGGTGAACCACAGGCGCAGGGTGTCAGACGGGTCGAGGAACAGCTGCTGCGGATCGATGCCGAGGATCTGCTGGGGCGCGGCCACGTACAGGGCGATGTCCCGTTCGCCGGCCTGCTCATTGAGCAACTCCAGGGCCAGGCTCGATGGGTCGGCGAAGGTGTGCCCGATCAACAGGCGCCCCCAGCCGCAATGCACGGCGATGGGGTCAGGGCTCTGCGGGCTGCCATCTTCGGCCAGTCGGGCTTGCAGGCGCTCGTAGGATGGCGCCTGGCCCCTCAGTAGGCGTTGGTTGTAAGCCGCTGCATGAGGTTTCATCAATCAGATTCCTTGTTCGCTGAGCCACAGGTTCAGCGCCGCCAGTTGCCACAGCTTGGAGCCGCGCAACGGGGTCAGTTGGCCCTGCGGGTCGGTGAGCAGGCGGTCGAGCATGGCCGGGTTGAACAGGCCACGATCCTGGCTGGGGTCCAGCAGCAGGTCGCGTACCCAGTTCAGGGTGTCGCCTTGCAAATGCTTGAGGCCAGGGACGGGGAAGTAGCCTTTCTTGCGGTCGATGACCTCACTTGGAATCACTCGGCGCGCGGCTTCCTTCAGCACTTGCTTGCCGCCGTCGGGCAGCTTGAACTTGCCCGGCACACGGGCCGACAGCTCCACCAGGCGGTAGTCGAGGAACGGTGTACGGGCTTCCAGGCCCCAGGCCATGGTCATGTTGTCGACGCGTTTGACCGGGTCGTCCACCAGCATCACCGTGCTGTCCAGGCGCAAGGCCTTGTCCACGGCGGCAGTCGCGCCGGGCATAGCGAAATGTTCGCGCACGAAGTCGCCGGCGGCGTCATTGGCGGTCAGCCATTGCGGTGCGACGGTGGACGCATAGTCGTCGTAGCTGCGGTCGAAAAACGCCTCCCGATAAGCCGCGTAGGGGTCACTGGCGCCGTCCACCTGCGGATACCAGTGGTAACCGGCGAACAACTCGTCGGCGCCCTGGCCGCTTTGCACCACCTTGCAGTGCTTGGCCACTTCCCGCGACAGCAGGTAGAAGGCGATGCAGTCGTGGCTGACCATCGGCTCGCTCATGGCGCGGAACGCCGCCGGCAGTTGCTCGATGATCTCGCTTTCGGCGATGCGCAGTTGGTGGTGACGGGTGCCGTAGTGCTTGGCGATCAGGTCCGAATACTGGAATTCGTTGCCAGCCTCGCCGCCGGCGTCTTCAAAACCGATGGAGAAGGTCGACAAGTCCTTTACCCCGGCTTCACGCAACAGGCCGACGAGCATGCTCGAGTCGACGCCACCGGAGAGCAGCACACCCACATCCACGGCGGCACGTTGGCGAATGGCCACGGCTTCGCGGGTGCTGTCGAGGACGCGGTCGGTCCAGTCTTGCAGCGTCAGGTTTTGCTCATCGCTGTGTGGGCCGTAGGGCAGGGTCCACCAGACCTTCTGCTCGGTGGTGCCGTTGGCATGGATGCGCATCCAGCTCGCCGGCGGCAGTTTTTCAATGCCCGCCAGCAAGGTGCGCGGCGCCGGGACCACGGCGTGGAAGTTCAGGTAGTGGTTGAGCGCTACCGGATCGAGGATCGGGTTGATGTCGCCACCTTTGAGCAGCGCTGGCAGCGCCGAGGCAAAGCGCAGGCGTTGGCCGGTGCGCGACAGGTACAGCGGCTTCACGCCGAGACGGTCACGGGCGATAAACAGGCGCTGGGTGTCGCGCTCCCAGATGGCGAAGGCAAACATGCCGTTGAGCTTGGGCAGCAGCGCCTCGCCCCAGGCGTGATAGCCCTTGAGCAGCACTTCGGTGTCGCCGCCGGAATAGAAGGCGTAGCCCAGGGCTTCCAGCTCTTCACGCAGTTCCGGGAAATTGTAGATGGCGCCATTGAAGGCCAGGGACAGGCCCAAGTGGGCGTCGACCATCGGTTGGGCCGAGCCGTCCGACAGGTCCATGATTTTCAGGCGTCGGTGGCCCAGGGCAATCGGCCCCTGAGCGTGGAAGCCCCAGGCGTCGGGGCCACGGGGGGCCAGGTGATGGGTGATGCGTTCTATCGCTGCCAGGTCGGCAGGTTGTTGATCAAAACGTAGCTCGCCAGCTAATCCGCACATAAATTCCTTACCGGTTTTTCCGTTGGGGAGGGGGAAACACTCAATACGCCCGGAGGGCGCGTACCCAGAAACTGACACGGGGCTATGGTGGGAGTTTTAGATCAATAAGTTATAAGTCTGCTGGCCTGGTCCGCGCTTGCATGCCCCTCGGCGCTGCGCGGCCCGTAAGGCAGGGGTGTTACATACCGCCAGGATGCATTGGGATTGCCGCTCGTTTGGCGGGCTGACCACGTCGATATTCGAATGCGTTTTTTGCTGCCGCGCGCTTAGGGTGAGCACTCAGTTAGCAGTGCGACAAGGACGCCTACCCATGACGGAGAAACGCGATTTGAGTGCAGTCACGGAACCTGTGACTGAAGATGAACTGTTGGCAGTCGTGTTGGACATGACCGGTGACCTGGACAAGGCACGGGTGCTGCGCAGCACCCTGCCGCCGTGGTTGGTGGAAGCCAGGCCCGCCACCCTGGCTGCCCTTGAGCAAGCCCATCGCGACAGCCAGCAACCGCGACGCCAACTCAAGGCGCTCCTGCAGCGCGTGCAGCCCCTGGATGAGTTCTGTGCCGAGCGGTTGCATACCTTTCTGCTGAGCAAAGGCGTGGAGCAGGTGGATGTAAAGCAGGATCGCCTGGAGCTGCCAAGACGTAGCCTGACAGGCGTTACCCCCGACCTGGGTGGCGCGTTGATCGAAACCACCACCTGGGAAAAACGCAGCCTGGTGCAAGCCGCCATGCAGAACTTCGACGCCGCCCGGGCCAGAAGGGGCGGCATGTCGCCGCGGGCGGTGATCCGTTCAGCCGCCACGGGCAAGCCAATACCGGACCTCACGGTGCAACAGTTCGTCGAGTACTGTCGCGAACTGGACCTGGGGGGGGCCTACCAACGCCATCTGTGCGACGTCTTTGGCTTGCCACAACCGACGGATCCACTGCAAAACAGTGGCTTGAGCTACAACACGGCGGCCACGCATATTGGCCAATCGAAGAACCTCGACATGCAGATCGACCTGCACATTGCCTGCGCCAAGGAGCATGTCAGCGCGGCGTTGGGCGAGCGCATGCTCAAGTTGATCAAGGCCGACCGCCCCGCCAGTGAGCTGGCGTACCTGACCCCACTGGAAAAACCCCTGATATGGCAAGGCCTGAACATCGATAGCACCTGCCTGTGGAGCGTGTTGGTGGTGTGTGACGACGACCCCGGCAAGCTCGGGGGCGGGGCGTTCCTGGTGTACATGCCCAATGAGCCCTTCAGGCCCTGGTATGAGTACGAATCCCTGGAGGACTTCCGGCTTTACCTCACGTTGAAGTTGCAGGTGGCCAGTTATCGCGAGGTTTTCCAGCAGTACCTGGATGAAAACGACCGCCTGGGCTTCTTTGAGCGTTTCGACGTGAACAAACGTCTGGGGCGGTTGGAGCCCGTACCGACGACCAGTGAATTTTCGGCGTTCTTTTTCCATGCCTACACCGGAAAAATCCAGCGCGATGCCCTTGCCCTGGTAGTGCCGACGTTGCAGGTCGACCAGGACGCTGACGAGGCTCGCTGGCAAGGCTACCTGGAGGCGGGCCTGAATATCTTGAACGTTGCAGCCTTGATGGTGCCGGTGCTGGGCCAACTGATGAGCGGCGTGGCCATCGGGCAACTGTTGGGCGAGGTGTTCGACGGTGTCGAGGACTGGCTGGATGACGACAGTACCGAGGCCTTGCGGCATCTGGTCAACATCGCAGAAAGCCTGGCGGCCATGGTGGCGTTCGCGGCGGGGGGGCGAATAGTCGGTGCGTTGAAACCGCGCGAACCCTCGACGGATTTCTTCAATAAGGTCGAGGCCATTACCCGCACGGACGCGCGTCCGGGTTTATGGCGCCCGCGCCTGGCGCCCTACCGGCAAGCGCCCGCCAAGGATGCGCGCTGGGTTACCAACAGTAAGGGCCTGTATCAGTCAAAAGGGCAGTCGTGGATCAAGATCGACGGGGCGCTGTATTCGATCGGCTTCGACCCCGGCATTGGCCACTGGCGGATCAACCATCCGCTGCGCCCTACGGCCTACCGTCCGCCGCTGTATCACAATTATCGTGGTGGCTGGCAGCACGCTTTCGAACGCCCGGAGCACTGGCAGGACTTGCGCTACAGCTTGAAGCGTCTCGATCCCAGCCTTGAAGAGATCAATGGCGAGCAGTTGGACACCATTGCCGGCATCACGGATATGACCATCCCCGAAGCGCGGCGCCTGGCCCGGGGGCATGAAGCGCTGCCGGAGCGCTTCCAGGATTGTGTGGTGCGGGTCAAGCAGCATCAGAAAGTCGTCGACCTGATCAGCCAGCTGCAACGAGGTGAGTCGCCCTCGGTCGACACTGCGCGCACCCAGTTGCTGGCGATTCCGATGATGCCGGGTTGGCCCAAAGGGCGCTTTTTCGAAGTGTTGGATGATGAGGAGTATTTGCTGGAGCGCCATCCGGACCTTGAGCCTTTCGATTACGAAGATCTGAGCATCCATATCACCCAGCACGAGCTTAAGGAGGGCCGGGTGATGCAGACCGTACTGCAGGCGTTGAACGATGAAGAACGTCATGCGCTGCTCGGTGAGAGTATCCCGCGGGACCAGGCGCAGCCGGTGTTGGAGCGGCGTTTGCTGGAAACTCTCAAGGCGCATCACCAGGTGCTGACGCACAAACTCTATCTGGATCAGGAGGGCGTGGCCGAGGGCGAGTTGCAGTCTCTGAAAGAGGCACATCCCAGGCTTTCCAACCGCTTGGCCAGGGAAGTGCTGATCGAATCTCCGGACGTCCAGCGCCAGCGTTTGCGCAAGACCGGCCGTGTGCCGTTGGGTATGGCCGAGCGCGCGCACGGCGCGCTTGAGCGAATGCACGAGGATCGCGCCCTGACCGGTCTGTACCTGCCGGAGCAGGCGCTGCCCGACACCCGTCGCATTGCTCTCGGGGCGGCGCAGGACTTGGCGGGGTGGCCACGGGACCTGTCAGTGCAACTTCGCCGGCAAAGCGTGCGCGGCGAGGTGATGGCCCGGGTGGGGAGCCCCTCGGCCACTGTCCAACGCACGTTGGTGGAGACTGAGGAGGGGGTCCAGGCGTTCGATGAGGTGGGTCGGCCGCTGTCAGGCCGAGCCGATGGCCCTTATGGGTTCTACCAGGCCTTGGTGGATGCATTGCCCGCGCGCCATCGCACAAGCATGAACCTGATGGACGAGTCGGCGCCCCAGCAGTTGCTCAGTCGCATACGCTCGAGCACCCAGAGTCAACGCAGACGGGTAGCGGCCTACCTGCGTTCCGACTGGGCTGCGGTCGAGCCCGACCCACTCCCCTGTTTCCAGGCGGCGCCGCCAGGCCTGTCAGAGGCCGAGCCGGCATTGATGCGCAAGCTGAGGAAACTCTATCCCCTGGAGGATGACCACAAGCTGACCAACATTATTCAGGACGCGGGCGTTGATCATCTCGGGCGGGCCAAGTTCGTGGAGGCGCTGGAGCAGCAGTTCGACGCGTTGCACCGAGCCTTGAAAATCTGGCGCAGTGACCGTTCTGCGGAAAACCCTGAGGTTACATCACACAGGGACTACCGCTTGAGCCGCCATCAGGTGGCCAAGGCCATTGAGCACGGCTGGAAGCGCATGACGAGCCTGCTCGATCATAACGCCAGGAAAGTGCCGGGCCTGTCGCTGGACGGCATGCTGCATGACCCCTTGCCGACGTTGCCGCCGCAAGTCAGCTTTGATGGGGTGCGGCTGTTGTCCCTTGGCAAAATGGGCCTGGACGACAGGGTGGCCTACTTTCTCAAACACTTCAAAAACCTGATGTCCCTGAACCTGGCGGACAACCAGGTCAAGCGGATTCCCCAAGTGCTGGCGCAGATGCCGCAGCTGGAGTACCTGTGCATGGCCAACAACGGCCTGCAACTGAATGAATACTCGCGTGCCACACTGGCCGGGCTGCGCAGCCTGCAAGTGTTGAACCTGAACAACAACCCGCTGCTGGACCCGCCCGACGTCAGTCAGCTGTTCGTGCTGCGCGAGTTGATGCTGCGCAATTGTCGTCTCACGGAGTTCCCCAAGGGCGTTGCCCGCCTGCCGTATCTGGAAACCCTCGACCTTAGGGAAAACGATATCAGTGTATTGCCCGCCTGGTTGTTCGAGGCGCCGCGCAGCTATGCCCAGACGATCAATCTGCGGCATAACCCTCTGGATGTGCGCAGTCAGCAGTTACTGCGCAACTACCGCAGTGCCCATGGTGTGGGCATGGGGTTCCTGGAGGACGACCTCGCTCGCCTGACGGAACAGAGGGCACGCGACCTGTGGCTGTCGGATGAGCGGGTGGCCGGCTACACCGAAAAGGACCAGACCTGGGCGGGGTTGAGGGACGAGCCGGGCTCGGACGGTTTGTTCACCCTGCTCGCCGAACTGGGCGGTACGGCGGATGCTGCTCAGGTCCGCGAAGACATGGATCGGCGCGTCTGGCGCGTACTTGAGGCGACCGGCAAAGACGCCGAGTTGCGCGAGGAAATCTTCGAGCGCGCCGCAACCCCTCTCAATTGCGATGATGCCGCGGCAGTCAATTTCAGCAGCCTGGAGGTGCTGGTGGAAATTCGCGAGGCCGCCCGGCTGGCGGCAACCGGGCGCCTGACCGCCACGCCGCTGTTGAAGTTGGCCAAAGGATTGTTTCGTCTCGACCAGCTTGAGCGGCTGGCCCATAACCACAGCCTCGAACATCCCTTGGTCGACCCGTTGGAAGTCAGCCTGGCGTTCCGCACAGGCCTGGTTGAACGGTTCCATCTGCCTGGGCAGCCACGGCATATGCGCTTTGCCAGCCTTGGCGGGGTGACCGCCGCCAATCTGGAGGAGGCGGAAAGCCGGGTCAGGGCTGCCGAACTCTCGCCAAAGCTAATGAAGTACCTGGTGGAACTACCGTTCTGGACGCAGTACCTCAAGCGCACGCATGCGGCCAGGTTCGAGGGCTTGAACGAGCCCTTTGATGGACGGCTGCAAGCGGTGTTCGACCAAAGCCTTACGCTGGACGACGCCAGTTACCGCGAGCAGATGAACATCATTCTTCGGGAGCAGGAGAAGGCCGAGAAAACCGAACTGGAGCGCTTGACCCTGGACGCCTTGAAGCAAGGCGAACTGAAGGGGTGCATCTAGTCAGGCCTTGTTCGCGTTGCTGCGCACCAGCCCGCGCACGGCAAACCGATTGGGGTGGCAGGCGTCCGCCACGCTGCGGGGCACCGGCAAGGGTTCGTCATCGAGCCAGGCAGCGAGCAGCTCGGCAGACAGTGGTGCGGTGATCAGGCCGCGGGAGCCGTGGCCGCTGTTGACGTACAAGCCGTCGAGCCAAGGGCAGGCTGTGTCCGGAACGCTGCGTGCGTCCTTGCGCAATACTGCGTAGGCCTGGTTGAACGCCATGCTGTCGGCCAGCGGCCCGACAATCGGCAAGTAATCCGGGCTGGTGCAGCGGAACGCAGCGCGGCCTTGCAATACGCTGGGGTCGAGCGTGTCGGCGTGCAGGCGCTGGGCCAGATCGGTGGAGATGTCGTACAGCATCGTCAGGTTGCCGGCATGGTCGGCAGCCGTGGGGGTGAGGTCTTCGTTCTTGAAGTCGAAGCTGGCCCCCAGGGTGTGTTCGCCCAGGCGCGGCGGGGCGACGTAACCTTCGGCACACACCACGGTGCTCAGGGCCTGGCTCTCGGCAGTCTGTGGCAGACGCGTGATCTGCCCGCGAATGCGCTTGAGGGGCAGGTCGGCGAAACGCTGGACCTCGGCGGCGCCGGCCAGGACAACCACGGGGGCGCTGGCCAGCAGGTGTTCACCGTCCCAGGCTTGCCAGTGATCGTCGACGCGGCGCAGGTCGAGCACATGGGTGTGGGGCAGCACCGTAATGCCGGTTTGGCTGGCTTGCCATTCGCACAGCGCGGGGGGATGTACCCAACCGCCTTCAGGGAAAAACAGCCCGCCGTGTTCCAGCGCAATACCGGCTCTGGCTTGCGCCTGGTCGCGGTCAAGCAGGTGCAACAGGTCTGGCGCGAAGGCTTGCGCAAGCTGTGCCTGGCGCTGGGCTTCCTTGGTGTCGAAGGCCAGTTGCAATACACCGCAGCCGTCCCAGTCCACGCCGCGATGCAAGTGCTCCAGCAGGCGGCGCGTGTGGCCGAAACCGGCGACGATCATTTGCGACAACGCGGTGCCATGGGCCGAGAGCTTGAGGTAAAGCACGCCCTGGGGGTTGCCCGAGGCTTCCTGGGCGAGGGTGGCATGCCGCTCTAGCAGGCTCACTTGCCAACCCCGCGCTGCCAGGCTGGCGGCCGTGGCGCAACCGGCCAGGCCGCCGCCGATGACCAAGGCCTTGCGTTCGCCTTCCACGGGCACAGGGCGGGCGAACCAGGGTTTGGCGCGGGTGGGTAGCGGGGCTGTTTCGGGCCAGCCGAGAAACTCGCCGCGCAGGATCTCCCACTTATGGCCGATGCCCGGCGTGCGCTTCATCTTGAACCCGGCGGCGTTGATCAGTCGTCGCACCCAGCCGGTGCTGGTGAAGGTGCTGATGGTCGAGCCCGGCGCGGCCAGGCGTGCCAGTTCGGCAAACAGCTCGGCGGTCCACATCTCGGGGTTTTTCGCTGGTGCGAAGCCGTCGAGAAACCATGCATCGACCTGCGCATCCAGTTGCGGCAATTGCTCCAGTACGTCGCCGATCAACAGGGTCAGGGTCACGCGGCCGTTGTCCAGCACCAGGCGCTGGAAGCCCTGGTGGATGGCGACGTACTGCTGGAGCAGTTGCTCGGCGAATGGCTGCAACTCAGGCCAGAGGGCGAGGGCACGTTGCAGGTCGGCGTGGCTCAGCGGGTATTTTTCCACGCTGACAAAATGCAGCCGCGCCCCGGCCACCGCGTGCTGTTCGAACAGCTGCCAGGCGCACAGGAAATTCAGGCCCGTGCCGAAGCCGGTTTCGCCAATCACCAACCGCCCACCCACCGGCAAGGCCGCAAAGCGTTCCTGCAAGCGGTTCTGTTCAAGGAACACATAGCGGGTTTCTTCAAGGCCCGACTGGTCGGAGAAGTACACGTCGTCGAAGACCCGCGAGTGCGGGCGACCTTGTTCGTCCCAGTCGAGCTGGGCGTGGGTGATGGGGTTCATGGGCGGCTCGGTAAACACAAGGCCGTCATTCTAGCCGATCAATGGGGAATGAATTGACCCACGGCAAGCGCCGGTGGAATTTCCTCCCGCGTGTTGCTGCCCAATCCGCTAGTCTTGAGCCATCTTGAAACGGAGCTGCCCATGTTCGAATCCGCCGAAATCGGTCACGCCATCGACAAAGACACCTACGACGCCGAAGTGCCCGCCCTGCGCGAAGCCTTGTTGGAGGTGCAGTACGAGCTGCAACAGCAAAAGCGCTTCCCGGTGATCATCCTGATCAACGGCATCGAAGGCGCCGGCAAGGGCGAGACGGTCAAGCTGCTGAATGAATGGATGGACCCACGCCTGATCGAGGTGCGCACCTTCGACCAGCAGACCGATGAAGAACTGGCCCGCCCACCGGCCTGGCGCTACTGGCGACAGTTGCCGGCCAAGGGGCGCATGGGCGTGTTCTTTGGCAACTGGTACAGCCAGATGCTGCAAGGCCGGGTGCACGGGCAGATCAAGGACGCCCGCCTGGACCAGGCCATCGCCGGCGCCGAACGCCTGGAAAAGATGCTCTGCGATGAAGGCGCGCTGATCTTCAAGTTTTGGTTCCACCTCTCCAAGAAGCAGATGAAGGCACGGCTCAAGGCCCTGGCCGACGACCCGCTGCACAGCTGGCGCATCAGCCCGCTGGACTGGCAGCAGTCCGAGACCTACGACAAGTTCGTGCACTTTGGCGAGCGCGTGCTGCGCCGCACCAGCCGCGACTATGCGCCGTGGCATGTGATCGAAGGTGTCGACGCCAATTACCGCAGCCTCACCGTGGGCAAGCTGCTGCTCGAAGGCATCCAGAACGCCCTGAAACTGCCCAAGGGCAAGGCCAGCGGCATGAACCCGGCGCCGTTGATTGCGTCGGTGGACAAGAAAAGCCTGCTCGACAGCCTCGACCTGAGCCAGCGCCTGGAAAAGGACGATTACGAAGAACAGCTGATCACCGAGCAGGCGCGGCTGTCCGGCCTGATGCGCGACAAACGCATGCGCAAGCACGCGCTGGTCACGGTGTTTGAAGGCAACGACGCGGCAGGCAAGGGCGGGGCGATCCGCCGTGTCGCGGCCGCGCTCGACCCGCGCCAGTACCACATCGTGCCGATCGCCGCGCCGAGTGAAGACGAACGCGCCCAACCGTACCTGTGGCGCTTCTGGCAGAAGATCCCGGCGCGCGGCATGTTCACCGTGTTCGATCGCTCGTGGTACGGCCGCGTGCTGGTGGAGCGTATTGAAGGCTTCTGCACCTCCGCCGACTGGATGCGCGCCTATGGCGAAATCAATGACTTCGAAGAGCAACTGCGCGACGCGGGGGTGATCGTGGTCAAGTTCTGGCTGGCGATCGACAAGGACACTCAGTTGGAGCGCTTCCAGGCCCGCGAGGAAATCCCGTTCAAGCGCTTCAAGATCACCGAAGACGACTGGCGCAACCGTGACAAATGGGATGACTACCGTGGGGCCGTCGGCGATATGGTCGACCGTACCAGCACTGAAGTCTCGCCCTGGACGCTGGTGGAGGCCAACGACAAACGCTGGGCGCGGGTCAAGGTGCTGCGCACCATCAACCTGGCGCTGGAGGAGGCGTTTGCCAAGTCCGACAAGCACGCCAAAAAGAAACACAAATAACCGACTCGTGACGGGCCCCCGCCTTGCCTGTTGTAGTGAGCGGGCTTGCCCCGCGCTGGGTGGCGAAGCCGCCCCAAACCCAGGCACCTCGGTCTTCCTGATACACCGCGGCGGATCGATTTTGGGCGGCTTCGCCACCCGGCGCGGGGCAAGCCCGCTCACTACGGGGATGGCGGTTCAGCAGGGGATGATTTTTGTCCCCATGCTTTTGCATACGCCGGGTGAATGATCGTCGCGGTTGGAATCAGCTGGATCTATGCTCGATCCATCTCCCAACAATGACAAGATCGAGGTAGCCCATGCGTGAAGTAGTGATCGTCGACAGCGTGCGAACCGGCCTGGCCAAATCCTTTCGCGGCAAGTTCAACCAGACCCGCCCCGATGACATGGCGGCCCATTGCGTCAACGCGCTGCTCAGCCGCAACGGCATCGACCCGGCCGCCGTGGAAGATTGCATCGTTGGCGCGGGTTCCAACGAGGGCGCCCAGGGCTACAACATCGGGCGCAACGTGGCGGTATTGTCGCAACTGGGCACCGGCACGGCGGGGATGACCCTCAACCGTTTCTGCTCGTCGGGCTTGCAGGCGATTGCGATTGCGGCCAACCAGATTGCTTCGGGGTGCAGCGATATCATCGTTGCCGGTGGAGTCGAGTCCATCAGCCTGACCATGAAAAGCGTCAACACCGACAACCTGATCAACCCGCTGCTCAAAGAGCAGGTGCCGGGTATCTATTTCCCCATGGGCCAGACCGCCGAGATCGTCGCCCGCCGCTACAACGTCAGCCGTGAAGAGCAGGACCTGTACGCCCTGCAAAGCCAGCAGCGTACGGCCCAGGCTCAGGCCGATGGTTTGTTCGACGATGAGATCGTGCCGATGGCGGTCAAGTACAAGGTCGAGGACAAGAACACCGGTGCGGTGCAGATCCTCGACGGTGTGGTCGACCGCGACGATTGCAACCGCCCCGATACCACCTTGGCCAGCCTGCAAGGCTTGAAGCCGGTGTTTGCCGACGACGGTTCGGTGACGGCGGGTAACTCGTCGCAGTTGTCCGACGGTGCGTCGATGACCCTGGTGATGAGCCTGGAAAAAGCCCTTGAGCTGGGGCTCAAGCCCAAGGCGTTTTTCCGTGGTTTCGCCGTGGCCGGTTGTGAGCCGGACGAAATGGGCATCGGCCCGGTGTTCTCGGTGCCCAAGTTGCTCAAGGCCAAGGGTTTGCAGGTGGCGGACATTGATCTGTGGGAGTTGAACGAAGCGTTTGCGTCCCAGTGCCTGTATGCGCGCAATCGTCTGGAAATCGACAATGCCAGGTACAACGTCAATGGCGGTTCGATCTCCATCGGGCATCCGTTCGGCATGACCGGTTCGCGGCAGGTGGGGCATCTGGTGCGTGAGTTGCAGCGGCGCAACCTGCGCTACGGCATTGTCACCATGTGTGTGGGCGGCGGCATGGGGGCCACCGGCCTGTTCGAAGCCGTACGCTAAGGCTACTGAAGAAACCGGATCAAATTGTGGGAGCGGGCTTGCTCGCGAATGCGGTGTGTCAGCCAATACAAGCAGCGACTGACACCCTGCATTCGCGAGCAAGCCCGCTCCCACATTTGAACTGCAGCGTATCGCGAGTCGTGTTCTTGCCCCTAGAATGCGGCTCCACTTCCTCTGGCTTCTGGGGCACTCATGCACATCTCTTCCGGCCGCTGGGTCTATGGCTTTCTGTTGACCCTGCTGACCGCGTTCCTGTGGGGCATCCTGCCGATCAAACTCAAGCAGGTGCTGCAGGTGATGGACCCGATCACCGTCACGTGGTTTCGCCTCACCGTTGCCGGTGGGTGTCTGTTCTTCTACCTCGCACTGACCAAGCGCCTGCCCAGCCACAAGGTGCTCGGCCCCAAGGGCGGCTGGCTGGTGGGCATGGCCGTGTGTGGCCTGGTGGGCAACTACGTGTTGTACCTGGTGGGCTTGCAACTGCTCAGCCCCGGCACCGCGCAATTGGTGGTGCAGATGGGCCCGATCTTTTTGATGGTCGCCAGTGTGTTTGTGTTCAAGGAGCGCTTCAGCCTGGGCCAGGTGCTTGGCCTGATCGTGCTGATCTGTGG
Organism: Pseudomonas sp. FP2335; assembly: GCF_030687535.1. NCBI lineage: Bacteria > Pseudomonadati > Pseudomonadota > Gammaproteobacteria > Pseudomonadales > Pseudomonadaceae > Pseudomonas > Pseudomonas sp. FP2335. The sequence goes on along the minus strand of NZ_CP117437.1, from coordinate 4,132,168 downwards.
CTTTGGTTTGTTCTTCAATCAACGCCTGGAGGAGTTGCTGACGTCCCTTGGCGATTACACGGCGGGCGTTCTGACCGTCCTGCTGGCCACCACCATTTGGGTGTTCTACGCCTTGGGCCAGAAGCAATTGCTCACCGCATGGAATTCGCTGCAAGTGATGATGGTGATCTACCTGTGTTGCGCCGTGTTGCTTACGCCGTGGGCACACCCGTTGGAAGCCTTGGACCTGAGCCCGCTGCAAGCATGGCTGTTGCTGGCGTGCTGCATGAATACCCTGGTGGCTTACGGTGCGTTTGCCGAAGCATTGGCGCATTGGGAAGCCTCACGGGTCAGTGCGACTCTGGCGCTCACGCCGTTGGTGACTTTTGCTGCGGTGGCGGTGGCAGCGTGGTGGTGGCCGGATTATGTGCAGGCCGAAGAGATCAACGCCCTGGGGTATGCCGGGGCGTTGGTGGTGGTGCTGGGCTCGGCGACCGTGGCGCTGGCGCCTTCATTGATGGCCGGGCTCAAGGCCCGGCGGTTGCGCATGGCGTCTTAGGCTCCCAGCATGTTTTCCGGGCGCACCCACAGATCGAACTCGGCATCGGTGAGGTAGCCCAGCGCCAGGGCGGCTTCCCGTAGCGTCAGCCCTTCGGCGTAGGCTTTCTTGGCGATTTCGGCCGATTTGTCGTAGCCGATATGCGGGTTGAGCGCTGTCACCAGCATCAGCCCGCGCTCCAGGTGTTCGGCCATTTGCCCGGCGTCGGGCGCAAGCCCAGCCACGCAATGTTCCTGGAAGTTGTTGCAGCCGTCGGCCAGCAGACGGATCGATTCCAGCAGGTTGTGGATGATCACCGGTTTGTACACGTTCAACTGCAAGTGACCCTGGCTGGCGGCGAGGCCGATGGTCACGTCATTGCCCAGCACCTGGCAGGCCAGCATCGACAGGGCTTCGCACTGGGTCGGGTTGACCTTGCCCGGCATGATCGAACTGCCAGGCTCGTTGGCGGGCAACTTGACCTCGGCAAACCCGGCACGCGGGCCGGAGCCCAGCAGGCGCAGGTCGTTGGCGATCTTCATCAACGCCACCGCGAGGGTTTTCAGGGCGCCGTGCAGGGTCACCAGCGGCTCATGGCCGGAGAGGGCGGCAAACTTGTTCGGCGCGGTGACGAAAGGGAGCCCGGACAGCGCCGCCAGCTCGGAGGCAATCGCCTCGCCAAAGCCATGGGGCGCATTCAGCCCGGTGCCCACCGCCGTGCCACCCTGGGCCAACTCGCACACCGCGGGCAGGGCGCTGCGCACGGCGCGTTCGGCGTAGTCGAGCTGGGCGATGAACGCCGAGAGCTCCTGGCCGAAGGTGATCGGCGTGGCATCCATCATGTGGGTACGGCCGGTCTTCACCAGCTTCATATGCCGTGCAGCCTGTTCGGCCAGGCCACCGGAGAGGGCGGCAATGGCTGGCAGCAAGCGTTGGTGTATCGCCTGGACCGCCGCAATGCTCATCGCCGTGGGAAAGCAATCGTTGGAACTCTGGGAGCGGTTCACATGGTCGTTGGGATGCACCGGGCTCTTGCCCCCACGGGATTTGCCCGACAGCTCATTGGCGCGGCCCGCGATGACTTCATTGGCGTTCATGTTGCTCTGGGTGCCGCTGCCAGTCTGCCAGACCACCAGCGGGAATTGGTCGTCGTGCCTGCCTGCGAGGACTTCGTCGGCGGCCTGTTCGATCAGGCGGGCGATGTCGGCGGGCAGGTCGCCGTTACGGTCGTTGACCCGCGCGGCGGCCTTCTTGATCAGCGCCAGGGCGTGCAACACCGCCAGCGGCATGCGTTGCTCGCCGATGGCGAAATTCACCAGTGAACGTTGGGTCTGCGCGCCCCAGTAAGCGTCATCCGGGACTTCTACGTCTCCCAGGCTGTCGGTTTCGATACGGCTCATCGGGCACACTCCTTGAGATCGGTTTGCGCAGTTTAGGCCGTGATCGGCCGGTGGGGTTCCCTAAAAGACTTTTCATCGGATTCATCCGCGCGGAATCCTCGCCCGGCAAGGCCCGGGGTTGAGCCGCGAGGTTTTTTAGGCGCAGAATGGGCGCCCTTGGGGTCTTACCTCGCCTGCTAGAAAAGGAAACTCGATGACTCGTCTTCGTGCCATCTGTACCGCGGTTGCTCTGGTTTGCGCCAGCGGCCAGGTTTTTGCCGATACCGCCAGCCACAACGCCAGTGCCGAAGCCTTCCTTACCCTGGCCCACGCCGACAAGCTGGGTACCCCGGTGTACATGCAAGTGCAGCAAATGTTCGCCCAGCGTTTCGAACAGACCAAGGCTCCTGCCGCCAAGCAGTCCGTGCTGGACAGCTACCAGGCCAAGGCCAACGCCGCCCTGGACAAGGCCATTGGCTGGGACAAGCTGAAACCGGACATGGTCAAGCTCTACACCACCAACTTCAGCGAATCCGAACTCAAGGACCTGGTGGCTTTCTACCAATCGCCATTGGGCAAGAAGGTCCTCGAAAAAATGCCGCAACTGACCCAGCAATCGGCCCAGATGACCCAGGCCAAGCTGGAAAGCGCCGTGCCGGTGGTGAACAAGCTGTTGGACGACATGACCAACGAGCTGGCGCCGAAAGCCGCCGCACCGGCCAAGAAGAAGTAAGCAGGAATGACCATGCAACAGCGTATCGAAACGGCGCTCGCCGCCCTGGGCCCGGACCACTTGAGCGTGCTGGATGAAAGCCACATGCACAGCCGTGGGTTGCAGACCCACTTCAAGGCCGTGCTGGTCAGCCCACAGTTCGAGGGGCTTAACCGCGTCAAGCGCCACCAGAAGGTCTACGCCACCCTGGGTGACCTGATGAGCGAGTTTCATGCGCTGGCGCTGCATACCTACACGCCTGAAGAATGGGCGAAAATCGACGCAGCCCCGGCCTCGCCGACCTGCGCCGGCGGGCATGATTGATGATCGGGTGTCTCTGACACCGGGCATTTGTTAGAATCCGCAACGCGCCGCTCAGTCGGCGCGTTTTTTTTTGCATCCGGTTCACCCTTTACGAGGGTAGCCACCTGGAGAGAACACCCATGACTCAACCGATTGTCGTGGCGGCACTGTATAAGTTCGTCACCCTCGAAGATTACGTCGCCCTGCGCGAGCCACTGCTGCAGGCGATGGTCGACAACGGCATCAAAGGCACCTTGCTGATCGCCGAAGAAGGCATCAACGGCACCGTTTCCGGTAGCCGCGAAGGCATTGATGGCCTGATGGCCTGGCTGAAGAACGACCCGCGCATGGTCGACATCGACCACAAAGAATCCTACTGCGACGACCAGCCGTTCTACCGCACCAAGGTCAAGCTCAAGAAAGAGATCGTGACCCTGGGCGTCGAAGGCGTCGACCCGAACAAGAAAGTCGGCACCTACGTGGATCCGCAGGACTGGAACGCATTGATCAGCGACCCGCAAGTGCTGTTGATCGACACCCGCAACGACTACGAAGTGTCGATCGGCACCTTTGAAGGCGCAATCGACCCGAAAACCACCAGTTTTCGCGAATTTCCCGACTACATCAAAGCCAACTTCGACCCGGCCAAGCACAAGAAAGTCGCCATGTTCTGCACCGGCGGTATTCGTTGCGAAAAGGCCTCCAGCTACATGCTCAGCGAAGGCTTCGATGAGGTGTATCACCTCAAGGGCGGCATCCTGAAGTACCTCGAAGAGGTGCCGCAGGCCGAAACCAAGTGGCAGGGCGACTGCTTTGTTTTCGATAATCGCGTGACCGTGCGCCACGACTTGAGCGAAGGCGACTACGATCAATGTCATGCCTGCCGCACACCCGTGAGTGTCGAAGACCGCGCGTCCGAGCACTACGTGGCCGGCATCAGCTGCCCGCATTGCTGGGACAAGCTGCCGGAGAAGACCCGCCGTAGCGCGATCGACCGGCAGAAGCAGATCGAGCTGGCCAAGGCCCGCAATATGCCGCACCCGATTGGCTTCAACTACAAGCAATCCCCTTCCGAGGCCTGAGCCATGTCCGCGCGCTTGCTCTATGTAATGGACCCGATGTGTTCCTGGTGCTGGGGGTTTGCCCCGGTAGCCGAAGCCTTGGTGGAGCAGGCCCGGGCCGCCGGTGTGGAACTGCACCTGGTGGTGGGCGGCTTGCGCACCGGCAGCGGTGCGGCGTTGGAGCCGACCACGCGGCGCTACATCCTCGAACACTGGCAGGCGGTGACCGACGCTACCGGCCAGCCGTTCAAGCGCGAAGGCGCGTTGCCCGACGGTTTTGTGTATGACACGGAGCCTGCGTGTCGCGCCATCGTCACCGCGCGCAGCCTGGCGCCGGATTGTGCGTGGACGTTGCTGGGGCTGATCCAGCGCGCGTTTTATGTCGAGGGCCGCGACGTGACCCTCGCCAGCGTGCTGGTGGACCTGGCCGAACAGGCGGGCATCCCGCGTATCGAGTTTGCCGGTGCCTTCGACCGTGCCGAGCAGCACGCGGCCACGGCTGCCGATTTCACCTGGGTGCAGGACCTGGGCATCGCCGGTTTTCCGACGCTGCTGGCCGAGCGCAATGGCCAGCTGGCTTTGCTGACCAACGGCTACCAGCCGCTGGCCGAGCTGTCGCCGCTACTGGGCCGATGGCTGGAGCGAGCCACCTGTGCATGAACCGGCCCAGCGCACTGATCGACTGACCTGGGCGGAGATCCGCCGCCTGGCCCTGCGTCACAAGAAATCCCTGTGGATCGCCAATGGCGTCGCCGTCCTGGCGACCCTGTGCAGCGTGCCTATCCCGCTGCTGTTGCCGCTGCTGGTCGATGAAGTGCTGCTCGGCCACGGCGACGCCGCGCTCAAGGTGATGAACCACGCGCTGCCGCTGGGCTGGCAGAAAGCCGCCGGTTATATCGGCCTGATGCTGCTGGTGACGTTGTTCCTGCGCTGCGGCGCGCTGGTGTTCAACGTGGTGCAGGCGCGGCTGTTTGCGCGGCTGGCCAAGGACATCGTGTACCGCATCCGCGTGCGCTTGATCGAGCGGCTCAAGCGCATCTCCCTGGGGGAATACGAAAGCCTGGGCAGCGGCACGGTCACCACCCATTTGGTCACCGACCTGGACACCCTGGACAAATTCGTCGGTGAAACCCTCAGCCGTTTCCTCGTGGCGATGCTCACCCTGGTGGGCACGTCGGCGATCCTGGTGTGGATGCATTGGCAGCTGGCGCTGCTGATCCTGCTGTTCAACCCGTTGGTGATCTACGCCACGGTGCAGTTGGGCAAACGGGTCAAGCACCTGAAGAAACTCGAGAACGACAGCACCTCGCGGTTCACTCAAGCCCTGACCGAAACCCTGGATGCGATCCAGGAAGTGCGCGCCGGCAACCGCCAGGGGTTTTTCCTGGGCCGCCTGGGCCAGCGCGCCCAGGAAGTGCGTGACTATGCGGTGCACTCGCAGTGGAAAACCGATGCGTCCAGCCGCGCTAGTGGCTTGCTGTTCCAGTTCGGCATCGACATCTTCCGCGCGGCGGCGATGCTCACTGTGCTGTTTTCCGACCTGTCCATCGGCCAGATGCTCGCGGTGTTCAGCTACCTGTGGTTCATGATCGGCCCGGTGGAGCAACTGCTTAACCTGCAATACGCCTATTACGCGGCGGGCGGCGCGCTGACGCGGATCAACGAGCTATTGGCAAGGGCCGACGAGCCGCAATACGCCGGCGGCGAAGACCCGTTCAGCGGGCGGGAAACGGTCGGTATCGAAGTCCGCGGGCTGAATTTCGGCTATGGCGAAGACCTGGTGCTCGACCAACTGAACCTGGCCATTGCGCCGGGCGAGAAGGTCGCGATCGTCGGCGCCAGCGGTGGCGGCAAGAGCACCCTGGTGCAGTTGCTGCTGGGGTTGTACACGCCGCAGGCGGGCAGCATCCGCTTCGGCGGTGCGACCCAGCAGGAAATCGGCCTGGAGACCATCCGCGAGAACGTCGCCGTGGTGCTGCAACACCCGGCGTTGTTCAACGACACCGTGCGCGCCAACCTGACCATGGGGCGCACCCGCAGCGACCAGGCCTGCTGGCAGGCACTGGAAATTGCCCAGCTGGATGCTACCGTCAAGGCACTGCCGATGGGCCTGGACAGTGTGGTGGGGCGTTCCGGGGTGCGGTTTTCCGGCGGCCAGCGGCAACGCCTGGCGATTGCGCGGATGGTCCTGGCCGAGCCGAAGGTGGTGATCCTCGACGAAGCGACTTCCGCCCTCGACGCCGCCACCGAGTACAACCTGCACCAGGCGCTGGCGCGGTTTCTCAGCGGGCGTACTACACTGATCATCGCCCACCGTCTGTCGGCGGTTAAGCAGGCAGACCGGGTCTTGGTGTTTGACGGCGGGCACATTGCCGAGGATGGTGATCATCAACAACTGATCGCCGACGGCGGGCTGTACGCAAAACTTTATGGACACTTGCAACAAGTGCGTTGATTTAGCCTAGGCTGAGCTATCGGAAGCGGTTTTTCGCGTGCGTATCCAGCGGTGCATGTGCAAGGGACTTCATGAAGCAAAAGCGGACTCTCGGAACGCCTCGGCTGTTGGGCATTGTGTGGCCCTTTATCGCCGTCGTGCTGTTCCAGGCATTGTTAGGCTGCGTCAGTCTCTACGTGCTTTCGGCCGTGCGCGGCTACGTGGCAGGCGAAAGCTTGTGGTCCAAGGGCCAGAAAGATGCCATCTATTACCTGACCCTCTACGCCGACAACCGCGACGAAACCACCTACCTCAAGTACCAGCAAGCCATCGCCGTGCCCCAGGGCGGGCATGAACTGCGCATCGCCCTCGACCAACCCGCTCCCGACATCGCCGCCGCCCGCCAGGGCATCCTCAAGGGCGGTAACCATCCCGACGATGTCTCCAGCCTGATCTGGCTGTACCTCAACTTCCGCCATTTCAGCTACCTGGAAAAAGCCATCGAGCTGTGGACGGTCGGCGACGGCTACCTGCTGCAACTGGATGACCTGGCCCAGGAAATGCACCGCGCGATCCGCGCCGACCACCTCAGCGGCAACGACGTGCGGCAATGGAAGGCGCGCATCACTGCGATCAATGAAGGCGTGACGCCGGCCGCCAAGGCCTTCAGCGACGCCTTGGGCGAAGGTTCGCGGATGATTCTGCGCCTGCTGCTGATCACGAACCTGGCGACCGCCCTGGGCCTGATCGTGCTGGCGCTGTTGCGCACCCACAAACTGCTGGCCCAGCGTCATGCGTTCGCCGACGCCTTGCAGGCGGAAAAGGAGCGTGCGCAGATCACCCTGGAGTCGATTGGCGATGGGGTGATCACCACCGACGTCGATGGCGCCATCGCCTACATGAACCCGGCGGCCGAGGCGTTGACCCACTGGAAGTCGGCCCAGGCCCAGGGCCTGCCCCTGGCCGCGTTGTTCAAACTGCTCGACGAAAACGCCGAGCCCGACGGTTTTACCCTGATCGATCACATCATCAAGGGCCGGCTCAGTGGTGGCAGCGAGCATTCCAAGCTGATCCAGCGCCTGGACGGCAGCACGGTTTCGGTGACGCTGGTGGGGGCGCCGATCTGCAGTGCCGGCAAGGTCAGCGGGGCCGTGCTGGTGCTGCATGACATGACCCAGGAGCGCCAGTACATCGCCAACCTGTCGTGGCAGGCCACCCACGATGCGTTGACCGGCCTGGCCAACCGTCGCGAATTCGAGTTCCGGCTGGAGCAGGTGCTGCATCACGTGGGGCGCCAGCAGAACCCACGGCATGCGTTGATGTTCCTCGACCTGGACCAGTTCAAGCTGGTCAACGACACCTGCGGCCACGCAGCGGGCGATGAACTGCTGCGGCACATCTGCGCGCTCCTGCAATCGGACCTGCGCGACGGCGACACCCTGGCGCGCCTGGGCGGCGACGAGTTCGGCATCCTGCTGGAAAACTGCCCGGCGCCGGTGGCGGAGAAAATCGCCGAGAGCCTGCGCCATACCGTGCAAAGCCTGCATTTTGTGTGGAAGGGCCGGCCGTTCATGACCACCGTCAGCATTGGCCTGGTGCATATCTCCCAGGTCCCGACCACCCTGGAGACGTCACTGCGAGCGGCGGACATGGCCTGCTACATGGCCAAGGAAAAGGGCCGCAACCGGGTGCAGGTCTATCATGCCGACGATTCGGAACTGTCCCTGCGGTTTGGCGAGATGGCCTGGGTGCAGCGCTTGCACATGGCCCTGGAGGAAAACCGGTTTTGCTTGTACGCCCAGGAAATCGCGCCCCTGGGGTATACCGATGGCGGCACCGGGCATATTGAAATCCTGCTGCGCCTGCATGACGAAGGCGGTCGCATCATCTTGCCCGACAGTTTTATCCCGGCCGCCGAGCGCTATGGCTTGATGACCTCGCTGGACCGTTGGGTGGTGGATAATGTGTTCAAGATCATCGCCGACTGCATGCGCGAGCGGCCGGGCCTGCCCATGGCGATGTGTGCGATCAATCTGTCGGGTATTACCATCGGCGATGACGACTTTCTCGGCTTTTTACGTGAGAAATTCAATAACTACGGTATACCGCCGGCGATGATCTGTTTTGAAATAACCGAAACCAGTGCTATCGCCAACCTGGGCAGTGCAATTCGCTTTATTAATGAACTCAAAGCCTTAGGTTGTCATTTCTCGCTCGACGACTTTTGTGCCGGAATGTCCTCATTCGCTTATCTCAAACATTTACCTGTAGACTTCCTGAAGATCGATGGAAGTTTCGTAAAGGATATGCTGGACGACCCGATTAACCGCGCCATGGTCGAAGTGATCAATCACATCGGCCACGTCATGGGTAAGCGCACAATTGCCGAGTTTGTTGAAACACCGCACATCGAACAGGCGTTGCTTGAGATTGGTGTGGATTACGCTCAGGGCTACCTGATAGAACGCCCGCAATTGTTTACCTTTGATAGCTTGCAGTGTCGACCTGTGCGACCGCAGCCCCTGTTATTCAGGGCGCCCGGCACATTCCGCTGAAACATACGCTGGTCTGTACTATCACACTAAAAAAGGAGCCTTATAGTGATCGACACATTCAACAGAACCGGCCCGCTAATGGAAGCCTCAAGTTACCCAGCCTGGGCACAGCAATTGATCCAGGACTGTAGCGAGAGCAAGCGCCGAGTTGTCGAGCACGAACTGTACCAGCGCATGCGTGACAACACGCTCAGCGCCAAGACCATGCGCCACTACCTGATCGGTGGCTGGCCGGTGGTTGAACAGTTTGCGTTGTACATGGCACAGAACCTCACCAAGACCAAGTTTGCCCGCCATCCTGGGGAGGATATGGCGCGACGTTGGCTGATGCGCAATATTCGCGTCGAGTTGAACCACGCCGATTATTGGGTGCATTGGGCGCGTGCCCATGGGGTCAGCCTCGAGGAGTTGCAGGCGCAGAACGTGCCGCCTGAATTGCATGCGCTCAGCCACTGGTGCTGGCACACCAGCTCGGCCGATTCGCTGATCGTGGCCGTGGCCGCGACCAACTATGCAATCGAAGGGGCGACGGGGGAGTGGTCGGCCGTGGTGTGTTCCACCGGTGTCTACGCGGCGGCCTTCCCCGAAGAAGAACGCAAGCGTGCGATGAAGTGGCTGAAGATGCATGCCCAGTACGACGATGCCCACCCGTGGGAAGCACTGGAAATCATCTGCACCCTGGCCGGGATGAACCCGAGCAAGGCCTTGCAGGTCGAACTGCGCCAAGCCGTATGCAAGAGCTACGACTACATGTATCTGTTCCTGGAAAGCTGCATGCGCCTGGAGAAAGAGAAAGCGCCTGCGGCCGTGCGTGAGCGCCCGATGCGCGTCGCCAGCGAGGCGTGATGTAACACGTGATGGCGGGGTGCTTACCCCGCCATTGCCAAGCGGTTGCGGCCTTCGCGCTTGGCCACGTACAAGGCGCTGTCGGCCCGGCGCAATAGGCTGTCGGCCGACTCTGCGGCCAGCAGGGTCGAGCAACCGAGGCTCACGGTCAATTCGATTCTTGTCCCATCCGCCCAATAGTCGTGGGCTTGTGCCGCCTTGCGCAGGCGTTCGCCGACCAGCGCCGCCGCGTCCCGGCCGGTGTTGGATAGCAGGATCAGAAACTCTTCCCCGCCAAACCTGAACACCATGTCGACGTTACGCAACTGGCTCTTTATGGCCTGGGCCACGGTGCGCAACACGCTGTCGCCGGCCGTATGGCCATGGGTGTCGTTGATGACCTTGAAGTGATCGATGTCCAGCATCAGCAGCGACAGTGGGTTCAAATGCCGGCGCGCCATGTCGATTTCCCGTTGCAGGGTCTGATCCATGGCGATGCGGTTACCGGTTTGCGTCAACGGATCGCGCAGCGCGCTGCGGGTGGCCGCGCGATAGAGCAGGGCATTGCGCATCGGGTAGAGCAGGGTAGCCAGCAAGGATTCGAGCTGACTCAGTTCGTCTTCCAGCAGGCGCTGGTTGCGGCGGAACACCAACTCGCCCAGGTGCTCGCCTTCATGGCTCAGCGCGTAGCTCACCGAGTGATGGCCGCGATGGCCAAACTCCAGGCGCAGGTCGCTGGCCTGGTGGTGATATTGCAGGGCGTCCAGGGGGACCAGGCGTTGGATTTCGCGGAAAAACAGGCCGAGGATCCGCTCCGGTTCCAGGCTGGTCTGCAAGTGCATGCTCAACTGCTGGCGCAGCTGCGCGACTGTGGTGGGGCGTCGTGGCAGGGAGGACGGTTGACCGAAACCCAGGCGTTGCAATTTGGCACTGTCGAAGTCAATTGCGTTGGTATGGGTCGGTGTTTTCATAAACTATCAGCCTCTAAGCGCAGAACTGTCTTACAGGCTCGATAAGAGTGGCGAGTGCCATGCGTCGTACTGTTCCCTCAGTTCCGTAAAACATTGGAAACAGTTTAGACCGCTTTGCAGTGGGTTATAACCCCTGGGCACTGCCACACGTCTTGTCATCGCCTAACCTGCTTGAGACAAGTTAGAGCGAGATTCATGCCAAATCCTTTGTTTTTATAAAAGTCCTTTTAAATCAAATGGCTGTAAATACAGCCAAGGTGCAACGGTGCCCAGTGACGCCATTTATTTGGCTATGGGTTGACCAGCGTTGTACGGTCGATCTGATCGATCGAGGTCACACCGGTCAGGGTCATGGCCACGCGCATTTCCTTGGCGAAGATATCCAGCAGGTTTTCCACGCCGTGCTGACCCTCGGCGGCCAGCGCGTAGGCGGTCGAACGTCCCAGCAGGCACGCCTTGGCGCCGAGGGCGAGCATGCGTACCACGTCGAGCCCGGAGCGCACACCCGAGTCCACCAGCACCGTCAGATCGTCCCCGACCACTTCGGCAATCGGCGGCAATGCCTTGGCGGTGGACAACACGCCATCCAACTGCCGGCCGCCGTGGTTGGAGACCACGATGCCGTCGGCGCCGAAACTCACGGCGTCCTTGGCGTCTTGCGGGTCGAGGATGCCCTTGATGATCATCGGGCCCTTCCAGAATTCACGGATCCACTCCAGGTCTTTCCAACTGATCGACGGATCGAAATTGTTGGCCAGCCAGCCGATGTAGTCTTCCAGGTGCGTGGGTTTGCCGAGGTATTTGGAGATATTGCCCAGGTCATGGGGGCGCCCCATCAACCCGACATCGACGGCCCATTGCGGCTTGGTCACGGCTTGCAGTATGCGGCGCGAAGCGGCGAACGGCCCGGACATGCCCGAGTGCGCATCGCGGTAACGCGAACCCGGCGTGGGCATATCGACGGTGAATACCAGCGTCGTGACCCCGGCGGCTTGCGCACGCTCCAGGGCATTGCGCATGAAACCGCGGTCCTTGAGCACATAGAGTTGGAACCAGATCGCCTGTGGGCTTTGCGACGCGACCTCTTCAATCGGGCACACCGACACTGTCGACAGGCAGAACGGAATACCTTTGTTCGCCGCCGCCTTGGCCGCCTGCACTTCACCGCGACGCGCATACATGCCGGTCAGGCCAACCGGGCTGAGGATCACCGGCAGCGCCAATTCCTGGCCGAACAGCGTGCTTTTCAGGCTCAGGTTGTCGACATTACGCAGGATGCGCTGGCGCAGGCTGATGTCGGCCAAGTCCGTGCCGTTGGCGCGCATCGTGTGCTCAGCGTTGGCGCCACCGTCGATGTAATCGAACAGAAAGCGCGGCAGCTTGCGTCGGGCGGCTTCACGGTAATCGGAAGCGGACGAAATGATCATCAGCGTAAACTCCACAGGTCAAAGGGGGTTCACGATAAGCAAAGCTCTGGCATGATAAAAACAACTTTTTCAACTAGCATCCAGTCGCTAAAGGAATACTGATGAACCTCAGAACACTGCGCACCTTTGTCGAAGTGGTGCGCCAGGGCGGTTTCTCCCAGGCGGCTGAGGTTGTGTCCCTGACCCAATCCACGGTGAGCAAGGCGGTCAAGACCCTGGAGGATGAACTGGGCATGCCGCTGCTCAATCGCCTCGGGCATAAGAACGAACTCACCGCCGCTGGCGAAATGACCTACCGCCGCGCCCAGGTGCTGCTTGCCGAGCACAATGACCTGCTGGCCGAGATCAACGACTTGCGTGGCCTCAAGCGCGGCGTACTGCGCATCGGCTTGCCGCCAGTGGGCTGCGGTGTGTTGTTTGCAGCGATGTTTGCGACCTACCGCCGCCGCTATCCGGACATCGAGATCGAACTCACCGAATACGGCAGCAAAAAACTGCGCGACTGCCTGGAAGCGGGGGAGGTCGACCTGGCGGCGCTACTGCTGCCGATGGACGAAGGTTTCGACTACCAGCCCGTACGCAACGAACCGTTGATGGCCGTGCTACCCGTGGAGCACCCTCTGGCGCAAAACACGCGCATCGACTTCAACGACCTGGCGGACTCGCCGTTCATCCTGTTCGAAGCCGGCTTCGCCCTCAACGCCAAGATCCTCGCCGCGTGCGAACGCAAAGGCGTGACCCCTCGGGTCGCGGCCCGCAGCGGGCAGATCGACTTTATCGTCGACCTGGTTTCGGCCGGCCTGGGCGTCGCCTTCCTGCCGCGCATGCTGGCGCACAAGCATCAACACACCGGCATCGCCCTGATCCCGCTGGACGAACCCCACACCGACTGGCACATCGCCCTGGCCTGGCGCGCCAGCGCCCACCTGCCACCCGCCGCGCGGGCCTGGCTGGATTTGGCCAAGGAACAGCCACTCACAACCGATCATCCGGTACGTTCGCACTGAATGCTTGACTTCTTCTTTTTAATCAGTAACATACGGCGCATTCCGCGATAGCTCAGTTGGTAGAGCAAATGACTGTTAATCATTGGGTCCCTGGTTCGAGTCCAGGTCGTGGAGCCAGATAGAGAAAAGCCTGCAGAGATGCAGGCTTTTTTTTGCCTTGGATTTGGCCGGGGTGATCGAAGCGCACAGCGTGGCAGGCATGAAGACGTCTCTAATCCCACGATTCAGAGGTAAGCCCCATGAAAGTCGCTGCAGTCGTTTCAACCAAAGGCGGGCCGGGTAAGGCTACGGTTGGCGCCAATCTGGGCGCGTTCTGGCTTCGTAGTGCGCGCGAATCCGGCAAGCAAATGGAAACCTTTAAAATGATCAACTTAAGGCTGGCGAATGAGTATCTGGCTGGGCCGGTATTTTGCCCTGACCTAGATCAAATGGGGCACGTTGATATCGAAGATTTACCTGTTTCGCGAAGTTTGAGCGATAAAATCAGGATGTGGGATGATGAGTATCAAAGTACTTTCAATGACGAATATCCTCCCGACTCTGGGTTTTGCTCTCCGCAGGAGAAAGTCCGTCATGTAAACGAGGGGTGCCTATTGGCCCAAGAAATGCAGGCGGAATTAGGCGATAGCTATAAAATTGAGTATTGCTCCTGAGCTTTCTTAAAAATTCCTAAGGTTGTTGTGAGCATAATCTGTCTGAGTCATATGTACATAGGGAAAAAGGGGGGGCGGATTTAAATTCTCTTGATAAATAAATTTGGCCCCTCTTCGTGCTGTGAATATTTTTGATAATCAGGGCGTCATGTTGCGTCCACCAAGGAAAACTCCGTGATGGAAGAAAGAGTGACTTACGCTGAAATTAGGGCTTGGTTTTTGGGCAGTTACTACAGCTACTGCAGAGTAAAGCTTAGGCATCGAAGCGCTTGGGTCGAAGGTGAAAGCGAGGTAGGCTTTGCCTATAGCGAACTCGAAAATTCCTTTGATCTGCCAGTTGAGAAGTTGATGCTTGAAATTTTAGCTCTTGTTCTTTCTGCGGGTCGATCTTCCGAGAGCGTCAAACAATATCATATGGATGCTGCCTTAATGCTGATCGAGCAGATTGACCTTTCCTCTATGCTGAAAGAGCTGCCTCCGGAAGAGGCAGTAGACCTTGTTGAAGATCTTCGGTTATTAGACATTTTGTAAGCTTTGTACGAACAGTTATGTCGATGATACTGCATAGCGCAGGCCGGCGATCTAGATGTATGGACTCGATCTCCATCATCATGCTCGGTTCGATAGTTTCTCCGGTATCAACGATGTGTTTTGAAAAGGACAAAAAAGGGGACGAATTTAAATTTTCTGAATAAATTAATCTGGCCCCTTTTCTCACTCACCGTGGATATGTTCTGTCCATGCACCTTTCATCCATTGGCGTGAGGGCTAAAATGAACATTCGTTTTTTTATGGAAGAGTCAGCCGAATTCTCAAGTCCTCGGTGCAGCACTGATGTGGAGAGAGTTGATGGTGTAGATCTTCTCGCATGCTTATTGATCGACAATGGCGGAGTGCCTTTTAACGAAACCATTCCTTGGTTGGATGAAGGGGTGAATCGACTATTGGCAGTGAGACGCGACGAGAAAGTCTTTACGGAATGGGCTCGTGATGCTTGGGCTGCTCATATATCTAAAGATGGAGTGAAAATCTATTCGCTTTATGATGAAGATTTCTCAGTCACCATTAGCTTGGGCGACTTCGAAAAGGCTTTACGAGGTTGGAAGGATTTTCTAGTGTCGCTGTAGAAACCGGCGACGCTCATGTAAGCTCAGCGATTGCGTGAAACAAGGGGCAAGTTCTGGCGAATTATCCTAAAGTCACTGCGATTGTTTTCGATGCACGGCTCCGGATCCGACGAATTCTGATAGGTGTAGTATGTTGAAGAGCTATGAATTTTTGCTGGATTCAATAAGTTCAGAAGATTACTGGTCGGATGTAGGAATTGATACCGCGGCCTCCAAGATCTCTCAGTTTGATAATTCAAGCTGGAACGAACTTGAATCTATTTTTCTGGCGAAGTCTGAAGTCTGGCGAGGTCGGTGCGCGGAGTCTCTCGGTGACTCGGATGATGAGCGGGCTTTGCGCGTTTTGCTAGCGCTTCTAAAAGCTGAAGAGGAGTCGGTTGTCATTCATGCAATTGAATCAATTGAATCAGTTTTTTTGGCTGGCTACATTCTTGACAGGGCGCAGGTCATACGCGCTCTAGATGAGGAGTTTGAGGTAGAGAGCAGAACATTGAAGCTAATGGCGGCTACGCTGGTCAGGAAGTTAAGTCAGGCATAAAGGTTACTCGGTAGCTGACAGAGGGCACCTCCTTTTCCTACAGGTCATTGCTCTGCGCCGCTTTGACAAGCCAAGCCAAGTCAACCCAACCCGACTAACTTTCCAGGCATGACGTATGACAGGCAATGCTCATCTAGCTTGAATTGGACTTGCAGAAAATGCCTCTTTTCAATCTGCCAGTTTCAGTGTGCGATAGGCGAAAAATACCCATCGTCGGATAGGTTGGCTTTCTCTGCCATCTGGCGATATATTTTAGCCATATGGCAGAGGAGGGCGACCATGATTCCTGCAAGCAAAAGCCTACAAGCGACAACATACGATCCAGCGCGGCCGCTACAGCTGCTGTTTGGCGAAGGCAAAAAACTCAAGGTTACGAGTGCGTTTGAGCTTCATTCCATGATGGAGAAGGGGTTTCCGTCAGAGCTGGTGATTGCGTTTGTTCAGTCATACAGCCAACTACGAGATCACCATGTGTTCTCTAAGGTGCTCGGGCTTTCGGATCGAACGGTGCAGCGGCGTATCAAAAAGCCCGAACCCCTGACGGCTGAGCAGACCAACAGCACGTGGCGTCTGGCTAGCGTATTGAGTAAGGCAGAGGAGGTGTTGGGAGATCGCCAGCAGGCGCTCAACTGGATGACCTCTCCTGCTATGGGGCTCGAGGGAAAGACGCCTCTGGATCTGCTCACGACTCAGATGGGATTTGAGTTGGTAGAGGACTTTCTGACCCGCATGGAATACGGGGTGTATTCCTGATGACGATAGTGCCAGGGAATGGTGAGTTGTATTTGTGGCGATTGGATCAAGAGAAGCATGCATCCACTTGGTCGTCCGGCATTGGTGCAGAAATCGCTGGCGGCCGGTGGAACTCTAAAGGTATCAAAGCGGTGTACTGCTCCGCAGATCCGTCTACTGCGATCCTTGAGGTGGCCGTGCACAAAGGTTTTCAGGCGCTGGACACGATTGCGCATGTACTCACGTGTGCCCGGGTCAAGGACTTCAAGCTCGTCCATCGGGTCATGCCTGACTCGGTACCTAATGCAAACTGGCTGTTCCCGGGCTCCCCCGGACGAGGTCAGCAGCAGTTTGGTGACAGCCTCTTAGCAGAGCATCCCTTCGTGTTGATTCCTTCAGCCGTTTCCCGGCATAGCTGGAATGTGCTGATGAATCCTTCTACAACGCTCGATTTGTTCGAATTGATAAGCCAGGAGCATTTTGCCCTCGATACAAGATTGAACCCTCCTCAGTAGGTGCTTTGAGCAGAGAGGTGGGCCTCGGAGGGTTCGGCGACTGAGGGACTGCGTAGTTCTTACCGAGACGAGGCTGTAGAGAAAATTGGAGCTAGGTAGGTTTGCCCCCCCATAACGCAGGCCAGCGCAATCATCGCTGTGTCGGTAAGTTCGCTCCGTTTGACCGACAACCGTTGAGTTTTTTTCTAATGGGGCGTGGCTGATAGCCAGATGAAAAGGCCTGCACAGATGCAGGCCTCTTTTTGCCTTGGGATTGGCTGGGCAATCGCGTAGGTAGGCGCAGTTATAGGGTCTGCACAATCACCTGGCTTTTCAGGTCGTTGACCATCCCTTCAATCGTCGGCTTCATCGCGACGTAGTCCTGTGCGCTGCACTGCGCGTCGGTGTGGGCGAACTGGTAACTGCGGGTCACCACCACGCTGTTGCCGTCCTGGGTGTACGTGGCTTGGTAATCGAAGCCGCCGCTCTTGAGAGACACCGCCTTGGGCACTGCCAGAATATTTACCGTCTTCGGAAATTCGAAGCGCGCCCGTTCGGCAATTTCGCCAGACAGGCAGGTAAAGTTCTGGGTGCGCTCTTTTTCGGCCATAAACGCAAACACGTTCTGTGAAATGCCGCCGGCGAGGCTGGTGAGGGTCGGCACGCCGGTCGGGCCGGGCAGGTTGACCAGGTTGTCGGTGTGGCCCGTGATCGTCGATTTGAAGATCGGCGCATTGCCTTCCAGGGTGTCGCTGACGACTTCACCATTACCGGACTGGCCGTACATGCTGAGGATTTCCTGCGTCAGTTTCTTGAGGTCGGCGGGCGGCAGCGACTTGAATACGAAGCGGTTGAACTCCGCGCCCCAGCCTTCCACGGTGGAGACGTGGTTGAAGTCGGCGCCGCCGTTGTCGGCGACGGTGAAGGTCAGGGTGTTGTCGACTTTGCCCAGTTGGCTGATCGGCGTGCGTTCCAGTGCGCCGGTCTGGGTCAGCAACACCGGCTTGCCCAGGTCCGGAATCGGCAGGTAGCCGGCGCCAATCGGCGCCGCCGTGGAGTCCAGGTACAGGTCCAGGCTCGGGACGTAGGTGATCGCATGGTTGAGCAGGCCCAGCGTCGGCACCGTTGGCAAGGTATAGGCGTTGCCGAAGTTGATCAGCGCCGGTGAGCTTTCGAGGGCGACGGCCTTGAGCAAGGCTTCGAGCAGGGCGACATGGTCTTTGCAGTCGCCGTAACGGTTGTCCAGCACCGCCTGCGCCGGGTGCGGTACTACGCCGCCAGGGCCGACGTAAACCGCGACATAGCGAATGTTCTTACGCACCCAGTCGCTCAGCGCCAGGGCTTTGCTACGTGGGGTGTCGAGGTTGTTTGTGAGTTCCTTGGCCAGTTTGCTGATGGCGGGCGTCACTTCGATCTGTGCCCTGGCGGCGTAGGCTTGGGCAAATTGTTTGTAGTCGGCGAACGTCGATACAGCCATGAATTGCCCGTAGTCGCTGTAGGCGACAGCACCGTTTTCGATTCGGAATTTCTCGCTGGGCAGTTGTTCCCAGTGATAGATCTTGCGACCGGGTGCCGCCGCTGGCGTGGAGGCCTTGTAGCCTTTGACATCGGCGTACAGTGGCATGCTCGCTGGCATGTCGTAGGAAAAGCTGGTTTGCTCGGTTTGGTAGAAGTCCGGGATGTTGATGTCTTCGAACTGCTGGGGAAACAATGGCTTGTTGCGCTGCAACTGGTAGCGCAAGACCAGGCGGTCGCCGACCGCCACGTCCGGGAAGATCACCACTTTGACCCGGGAGTCCTGGAACATCGGCGCATCGGCTGAGGCGCGCTCTTGCTGCTCCTTGATCTGTTTGGGCTGTACGCGGATTTTGCGACCGCTGGCTTTCTGGGTGTAGGCCTCGACGACTTTCAAGGTTTCCAGTGTGCGGTTGAAGCTCAGTGGCCGTTGGGCGTGCAGCTTGATTGCGCGCTCTTCATTGACCCGCGAGATCATTTCCACGTTGAGCACAAAGCTGCCGTCAGCATTGACGACATAGGCGTGGGTATTTTTTTCGACAGTGAGGGAGTGGTCGGTGTCATCGGCCTGCACCTGTGCCGTGAACAGCCCGCAAACCACCACAGCCAGCACACCGAACAGGCGCGCCGGGGAGAGAGTAAAGCCTTGCATAAAGATCCTTCTGAACGATGACGTGCGCCGTCGGTAACAGGGCGCGCATTCCTTGGGTAATCCGCTTAATGCGAAGCATTACTATATAGAAGTGGCGATAGGCCTGCAGTGTTTTTCCACGCTTCCCCGGCGGTTTTCCAGGTCTGCTACGGCTGTTTGAGTTGCGGCGCCACAACCGACGCCGCCACATCCCACGCCATCAGCAGCTGATCAATCGCCGCGTCGATCACGGCATGGGGCACGTTATCCCGTGCCAGGATCGACACCCCCTGCAAAAAGCTGTCAAACACCGTTGCCAGCACCGGGGCCTGCGTGTATTGCGGCAATTGCCCGGCGCGGATCGCGCGCTCCACACACGCGACGATCCCCGCCCGCGTGCGCAGGCGTGATTGCGTCAGTGCATGGGCGACCCGCGCATTTTCCGGGCTCGGTGCACTCATCACGCCTAGCGCGACCATGCAGCCCTTGGGGTGCCCGTCTTCGCACTGCATGCGCGCCGACTGACGCAGGGCGGTTTCGATGGCCTGACGGGGCAACAGGGTTTCGTCCCACAGGCATTCGGTGACTCTGGCGTAGGTCGACAGGTAGCGCTGCACGCATTCGTCGAACAACGCCTCCTTGGAGCCGAACGCGGCGTAAAAACTTGGCGCGGAGATACCGCCCCCCAGGCCGGCCTTGAGTTGGGCGAGGGAGGTGGCGTCGTAGCCGTATTGCCAGAACAGGTGCATGGCCTGTTCCACGGCATGGTCACGGTCGAAATTACGCGGGCGGCCCATCTGTGCCATGTCAGGTCTCCAGTAGAAAACGAGATAAATACTAGTCGATACATAAGTCGTTGACAATGTACCCGCTGGGCTTGCAACATTTGTATCGATCAGTATTTAAGTCGTCCCAGGAGTTGCCCATGACACCTTCACTCAGCTTGTCCGCGTCTTCAGAACGCTTGCCCATCGGCGCTTTGCTCGCCCTGGCCATGACCGGTTTCATCTGTATCGTCACCGAAACCTTGCCCGCAGGCCTGCTGCCGCTTATCAGCGCAGGTTTGGCGATTTCTCCGGCAATGGCCGGGCAGATGGTCACCGCCTATGCGCTGGGTTCGGTGCTGGCAGTCATCCCCATGACCATTGCGACCCGTGGCTGGCGTCGGCGTAATGTGCTGTTGCTGACCATCGTCGGTTTCCTGCTGTTCAACTCGATCACCGCGCTGTCATCCCACTACGGGGTGACCCTGGTCGCGCGGTTCTTCGCCGGCGTCGCCGCGGGCTTGGCCTGGAGCCTGCTGGCTGGTTACGCCCGGCGCATGGTCGCGCCCCGCCAACAGGGCAGGGCGCTCGCATTGGCGATGGTCGGCACGCCGATTGCGCTGTCGCTGGGGGTGCCTCTGGGCACGTGGCTGGGCGGGCTGGTGGGGTGGCGCACCACATTCGGGCTGATGTCGGCGCTGACGCTGGGGCTGATTGTGTGGGTGCTGGTGAAAGTCCCGGACTATCCACCCCAGGCCGCGCATCAGCGTTTGTCCCTGGGCAGGGTGCTGACCACGCCGGGCGTGCGCCCGGTGCTGGCGGTGGTAATCAGTTGGATGCTGGCGCACAACATTCTGTACACCTACATCGCGCCCTTCGTGGCGCAGGCCGGGTTGGCGGAGCGTGTGGATGGAGTGCTGCTGGTGTTCGGGCTGTCGGCATTGGCGGGGATTTGGCTGACGGCCAGGCTGGTCGAGCCGCTGTTGCGCAAAACCGTGCTGGTCAGCCTGGCGACATTTGCAGGGGTCAGCGTGGTGTTTGGTGTTGTAGGAAGCCTGCCCGCAGTGATCTATCTCGGTGTCGCGGTGTGGGGCTCAGCTCAGCTTCGGCGGTGCAGCGACGCTGCTGCAAACCGCCCTGGCCGATGCGGCGGGGGATGGTGCGGACGTCGCGCTGTCGCTGAATGTGGTGGCGTGGAACAGCGCAATTGCCGTCAGTGGTATTGTCGGCGGGGTGTTGCTGGAGACCTGGGGCGTGGCGTCGTTCCCGTGGGCGATGCTGCTGTTGATTGCGCTGTCATTCACACTGGCCTGGAGTGCACGCAGCCATGGGTTCAAGCCAGGGCCTCGGGGTGCGGGAAAACCTGCAGCGATCGGGCACTAATCCGACATTCGATAGTCAATAATCCTCGTAATATCATCCACTTGGCGGCGTTTTTCGCCGCCTGTCGCGTCACTCTCTGTCGAAGATTTAATGCATGTACCTACGCAATATTGCAGTTGGTCTCACCGCCCTTGTTTTACTTTCCTCCGGGGCCAACGCGCGCAGTCTGCCGGACCTTTACTCCAAACAGCAGAAGCAGGCGTCATTCGACAATTGCGCTGACTTGTTTCCCGCTGCAACACCGATCAATACCGCCACTGTGCCCGCCACGATGAGGCCCCTGGCGCTGTGCTCCGACCACTTCGCCGTGCTCTATTCGCAAACCAGCAAGACCCCGCTGGTGGTGGTCGAGCGCCTGAACGCCGCACAGTTGAAAGACGCCAAGGGCGAGGAACGCACCAACCAGTTCTACGCTGACCCGCGTATTCCCAAGGGTGGGCGCGCGGAATTGAGCGACTACCGCAGCCAGCATCCGGCCGTGGACCGTGGCCACCAAGCCCCGGCTGCCGACGCGCCGAACGCTAACGCGATGGCGCAGTCGTTCGCGCTGTCGAACATGGTGCCGCAAGACCCCACCAACAACCGCAAGATCTGGAGCAAGGTCGAGGCCGACGTGCGCAAATTCGCCGTGCGTGCCGGCGGCGATGTGTATGTGTTCACTGGCCCATTGTTCGACCCCGGCCACAGCACCATCGGCGCCAATCAGGTCTGGGTGCCGACGCGCCTGTTCAAGCTGGTGTATGACGCTTCGTCCAAACGCGCCTGGGCCTACGTGCTGCCCAACGCCGAAACCCGCATCCAGAAACCGATGGACTACGACACCTTTGTAAAAAGCACCGGGCTCAAGCTGCTGGGTAACCTGCCGGTATCGGGGTCGGTGGGGCGTACTTAGTCGTACGCTTACTTGGCCTTTTTCAGCGCTTTCAAACGCAGGGTGGCGCGTTGCACGGCGGCCATTTTCTCCGGCCGTTTCATCCTTTTCCATTTACGGATGTCGTCTTTGCTGCGCCCGCAACTGACGCAGAGGTCGCCGCTGAGCTGGCAGGTGGAGATGCAGGGGTTTTCTATATCTTTAGCCAAGGGGGCACCCATAGATGGCGTCAGTGGTCGCGGTTACGCCGCACGAAACTCGACGGTGAGGTGGCTCACCTCATGCACCGGCTTGAGGCGCTCGCGAATGCGCTCGGCATCCGTCGTTGCGGCGCCCACCACACTGACAATCGCCGCATGGGCGTCTGGCCCCACGCGCCAGACGTGCAGGTCGGTGATCCGCGCATCGCCGGGCTGCTCAACCAACTCGCGGATCTCGGCGGCGACGTGCTCATCGGTCTGGTCCAGCAGCACGCCGGCGGTCGCGCCCATCAGGCTCCAGGCCCAGCGCGCAATGACGATGGCGCCGACGATACCCATCACGGGGTCCAGCCACACCCAACCGAGGTAGCGCCCGGCCAGCAACGCGGCGATGGCGAGGACGGAGGTCAGCGCATCGGCGATGACGTGCACGTAGGCCGATCGCAGGTTGTTGTCGTGGCCGTGGTGGTAATGGTCGTGTGCGTGGCCGTGATCATGGCTGTGGCCGTGGCCCAGTAGCAGCGCACTGGCGATATTCACCACCAGGCCCACCACGGCAATCAGGGTAGCCGTGCCAAATTGCACCTCGGAGGGCGTCAGCAAGCGCATCACCGATTCCACCCCGATACCCAACGACACCAGCGCCAGGATCAGCGCCGAGGCAAAGCCGCCGAGGTCGCCGACCTTGCCGGTGCCAAAGCTGTAGCGCGGGCTGTGCGCATGGCGTTTGGCAAAGGCGTATGCGGCGGCGGCAATGCCCAGGGCGCCCGCGTGGGTAGCCATGTGAAAACCGTCGGCGAGCAGGGCCATGGAGCCGGTGAGCGCACCGGCGGCGATTTCCACGACCATCATCACCACCGTCAGCATCACCACCCACAGGGTGCGCCTGGCGTTTTCATCGTGGGATGCACCAAGGAACACATGCTCGTGGCTATGGCTATTGGCGAGGCTCATTTGGAATAGCGCCGAATGGCTTCAAGCAATTCTTCGACGCCCTTGCTGCGTTCTTCTTCGGAGAGGGCAGGGTCGGCCACGTGCGACCTGGCGTGGTCTTCGATGATTTCTTCCATCAACCCGTTGATCGCGCCGCGGGTGGCCGCCACCAAGTGCAGGGTCTTGGCGCAGTCGGCATCCGCTTCAAGCTCGCGCTCAAGGGCCTGGATCTGCCCGGCAATGCGTTTGACGCGTTTGATCAGGTTGTCTTTGTTTGCCGAGACGTGGCCCATGCCTATACCCCCCCTACCTATGAAGGGGGCGATCATTGCATACCCCACCCCCCTATAACAAGGCGCGGCGCTGCCGGGTGTTTACGCTTGTTCCGCAGGCGCGGCGGCTTCTTCGGCGAGTTTCAGACGGTCGGCTTTGCTGATGTATTTGTCTTTGGATTTGGGCGCCAGTTTGGCACTGGCTTTTTTGGCTTTGGCCTTGAACAGTTGCTGGAGCTTTTTCTGGCGATTCATGGGGTTTTATCCGACGGGTTAAGGTGCGGATGATACCAGCTAAAAATCCCAGCCCTACAGCGCGCAATCCAGCCGAATCGGCCCAATCTCGATCATACCGGCCGACACCGAAGCGATACCCTCCATCCCCCAGAACAATGGCCCGCCATCACTGACCAGATCATAGATCGCACTTTCACTGATCAACCGGCCGTTGCGCTGATCGTACAGGCGAAAGAACGCCGGGCTTTCCCAGCGTACAAACAGGTGAACCTCGGCTGTTTCGTCCGGATGGGCCTGGGGGTGAAAGGCGCTGGGCAGTACCCAGAAAGGTTTGAATTGCTGCACCCGATAACAGCCGTTGGGGCTGATATGGGCGGAGCCGGAGGGTTGCGCCAGGCCTTTTTCCCACCACTGCGAAGCGCCCCACAGCGCTGCGCAAGTTAAGAGTGTGCTGAAGACTACTTTTCTCACGTTGACACGGCCTTATTTGCCCGCAGGTTGGGCGAGAAATTCGCTGATCAGGGCCACCACTTGCTGTTGAATCGCCTCCCGTGGTCGCGCGCCCTCGCCATCGTGGCAAATCATGCCGTCACCGGGCGAACTCTCTTCAATCAGCGCCTCGCCGCCGGGTTTGCAGATCGCCATAAAGCTGAAGTGGGTGGCGTCGCTGATCTGCACATACTGGGTCGATGCTTTCGGCAGACGCCTGGCCAGGTCGGCGGATTCCAGTTCGGCCGGCAGTTGCGGTTCCGTCACGCCCGCCGCAAGTATCAATGCCGGCACCGGCAGTGCCGCCAGGCTGGCGTCGGTCATGCCGCGTGACAGGCCCAGGTCCAGCGATACCACGGCGCTGACGCGTTTATCGCTCAGGTCTGCGGCCACCTTGGCGTTGTCGGGGTTCATCTGCCGGTACGCCGTGCAGGCGACCAATTGCGGGTGAGCGGTGCAGTCTTGGGCGAACAGCGCGGGGTCGAAGCGCGCGCCGGCGGCTTCCAGCACGGTCCAGCCGCCGAGTGAATGGCCTATCACGGCAATCCGACGATTCTCCACGGCGCCGAATTGCTTGGGCTGCGTGAGCACCGCGTCGATGGCGCGGCTCAGGTCCTTGGGCCGTTGCCACAACTGCGCGGCGGCCTCGGGGCTGCGATCTTTGCTGGTGGTGCCGGGGTGGTTGACCGCCGCGACGATATAACCCTGATGCGCCAACGCACTGGCCAGCCACACCTGATTACCCCAATTGCCGCCATTGCCGTGGGAAATCACCACCAACGGATGTCTGCCGCTGGCGGGCGGTGCGTCGGGCACGGCGAGGGCGCCGTGAAAGACGGCGTCGTCGCGGATCAGCTCTGGGGCTTTGGCGGTTTTAGCGGGATACCACACGACCATCTGCAACGGGCGGTTGCCGTGGGCGTCGGGGAGGGTGGTGTTCTGGAAGCCGATGGGGCTGTTGTCGGCGAATGCAGGTGTGGCGAGGCAGACCAGGAACAACGCGGCAAGGGTGGTTTTCACTGTTGTTATCGTCCTTGAAGTGAGGCGCGCATCATGACTGGAAATCGGCGATTTGAGTAGAGGGCCGGCGGGACTAGGAAGTTGCTGACGAACTCCTAATTTAAAGTATGACGGAGTTGTCTTTGTTGATTTTAGGAAGTGTGTGGGTTTATTCGGTTATTGAATCGTGCAAAAAAAGGTAGTGGCGTGATTCTTACAGTTGGCTTGATTGGAACCTTATGTGTTAACACCTGACTCTATGGTGAAGATTTTGAAAGGTTTGATTGTATTTCCTCAGCGCGTAAATCTCGCCGGAGCGGTTCTTGCGCTGTTTGCTGTTTTAGTTGTTTTTAACAATGAAGCCGCTTTTGCCGGGGAGGGATCAATCACTCAATCCACTGCGCCCGGTCCGGTGCTGATTTTATCCAATGCTGATACCGTTCCCGCTGTTGGTTTTTCAAATTTCTATGCTACTTCTTCGGAGTTTCCTGCGGTTATGCTATTACCGTCCGTACAGCACTCAAGAATATTGTATGGACATGCTCGCGAATGCGAAGTGTCAGTCACCCGATAGATAGACTGATCCACCGCATTCGCGAGCAAGCCCGCTGCCACATTTTTGATCTCTGTGTTTTAGTTCATCGCACCAGGCACGGCTGTTTGTTGTTGAACTTCCACCCTGGAATCAAAAACTGCATCGCCACGCTGTCATCCCGTGCGCCCAGGCCCATGCCCTTGTACAGCTCATGGGCCTTGGCCACGGCGTCCATGTCGATGTCCACGCCCAGGCCGGGTTTGGCCGGCACGTTCACGTAGCCGCCTTCGATCTTCAGGGGTTCCCGGGTCAGGCGCTGGCCGTCCTGCCAGATCCAATGGGTGTCGATGGCGGTGATGTCGCCCGGTGCGGCGGCGGCGACCTGGGTGAACATCGCCAGGGAAATGTCGAAGTGGTTGTTGGAGTGCGAACCCCAGGTCAGGCCCCACTCGTGACACATCTGCGCGACACGTACCGAGCCTTGCATGGTCCAGAAGTGCGGGTCGGCCAGGGGGATGTCCACTGATTGCAGTTGGATCGCGTGACCCATTTCGCGCCAGTCGGTGGCGATCATGTTGGTCGCGGTTTTCAGCCCGGTGGCGCGGCGGAATTCGGCCATTACTTCGCGGCCGGAATAGCCGTTTTCCGCACCGCAGGGGTCTTCGGCGTAGGCGAGCACGTGGTGTTGGTCGCGGCACAGGCGGATGGCTTCTTGCAGAGACCATGCGCCGTTCGGGTCGAGGGTGATGCGTGCATCGGGGAAGCGTTCGGCCAGGGCGGTGACGGCTTCGATTTCTGCGTCGCCGCTCAATACCCCGCCTTTGAGCTTGAAGTCGTTGAAGCCGTATTTGGCCTTGGCGGCTTCGGCCAGGCGCACCACGGCTTCGGCAGTCAACGCCTGCTCATGGCGCAGGCGGAACCAGTCGTCATCGGCGTCGGCTTCGTTGCGGTAGGCCAGGTCGGTGGTGTTGCGGTCGCCGATGTAGAACAGGTAACCGAGCATTTTCACCGCATCGCGCTGCTGCCCTTCGCCAAGCAGGGCGGCCACCGGCACTTCGAGGAACTGCCCCAGCAAGTCGAGCAACGCCGCTTCCATCGCGGTGACGGCATGGATGGTGATGCGCAGGTCGAAGGTTTGCAGGCCGCGCCCGGCAGAGTCCCGCGAGGCGAAGGTGCTGCGCATCTGGTTGAGGATGCGCTGGTAATGGCCGATGGGCTGGCCGATCACCAGGCTGCGGGCGTCTTCCAGGGTTTCGCGGATGCGCTCGCCGCCGGGCACTTCGCCGACGCCGGTGTTGCCCGAACTGTCCTTGAGGATAACGATGTTGCGCGTGAAATACGGACCGTGGGCGCCGCTGAGGTTGAGCAGCATGCTGTCATGGCCGGCGACCGGGATGACTTGGAAATCGCTGACGATAGGCGTGTTCATGGCAGGTTCCTAAATAGGTTCAGAGAGGTTTGCTGATGGCCGCGCCGCTGGGCACGACGCTGGGTGCCGCCAGCGCGGCAGAGGGCGAAGTCTTGGCAAAAAACACCAGGATCGCGGCCAGCACCGAGGTGCCGGCCAGGCCGTAGAGGCCGCCCTGGATCGACCCGGTGGTCTGTTCCAGGAAGCCGAACGTGGTCGGCGCAACAAAGCCGCCCAGGTTGCCGATGGAGTTGATCAGCGCGATCACCGCCGCAGCGATGCGCGCATCCAGGTAGCCCTGGGGAATCGGCCAGAACAGCGACGACGCCGACTTGAAACCGATCGCCGCAAAACAGATCGCCACGAAGGCAAACACCGGCCCGCCGGTGGTGGACATGAACATGCCCGCCGCCGCAATCAACAACGCCGCCGCAACCCACGCCTGCTGGAACTTGAACTTGCCCGACAGCGACGCGAAGGCGTACATGGCGATGATCGAGATCAGCCACGGGATCGAGTTGAAGAAACCGACCTGCACGTCACTCAACTCACCCATCTTCTTGATGATGCTCGGCAGCCAGAACGTCGCGGCGTAGATCGTCAACTGGATGCAGAAGTACAACGCACAGAACAGCATGATCTGGCGGTCCTTGAGCAGCTTGCCGATGGTCGGCTTGACCGTGCTCAGCGCTTCACGGTCGCGTTGTTCCTGGTCGATGGCGTTGACCAGTGCGTCCTGCTCTTCGCGGCTCATCCATTTCGCGTCGTGAGGCTTGGAGTCGAGCCAGAACCACACAAAGAACCCCAGCGCCACCGAGGCCAGGCCTTCGATGCCGAACATCCATTGCCAGCCGTGCAGGCCGAAGCCTTCGATCTGCAACAGCGCCCCCGACAAGGGGCCGGAAATCAGCGAGGCAACCGCCGAGCCACTGAGAAAGATCGCGATGGCCTTGCCGCGCTCAACGCCGGGCAACCAGCGGGTGAAGTAGTAGATCACCCCCGGGAAGAAACCCGCCTCGGCCACACCCAACAGAAACCGCAGGATGTAGAAGTGGGTTTCGTTCTGGATGAACGCCATCAGCGTGGCGACGATGCCCCAGGTGAACATGATGCGGGTCAGCCAGATCCGTGCGCCGACCTTTTGCAGGAGCATGTTGGAGGGCACTTCGAACAGTGCGTAGCCGATGAAGAACAACCCGGCGCCGAAGCCGTAGGCCGCTGCGCCGATGCCCAGGTCATGCTCCATGTGCGTGCGCACGAAGCCAATGTTGACCCGGTCGATGTAGTTGAGGATGAACATAATCACGAACAGTGGCAGCACGTGGCGCTTCACTTTGCTCACGGCGCGCGCGAGGACGGAATCACTGGTTGAAGCGGCGGATGCATGGCTTGAATGGGTCACAGTTCAAAACTCCCCCTGATTGTTTTTATGCGGGTTTATGCGTCTTGTT
This sequence comes from Pseudomonas sp. FP2335, assembly GCF_030687535.1. Taxonomy (NCBI): domain Bacteria; kingdom Pseudomonadati; phylum Pseudomonadota; class Gammaproteobacteria; order Pseudomonadales; family Pseudomonadaceae; genus Pseudomonas; species Pseudomonas sp. FP2335. The sequence goes on along the minus strand of NZ_CP117437.1, from coordinate 4,103,745 downwards.
GATAGACATCATACAAGTGCTTTTCTTGAAGCCGCAATCGGGCGCTGTGATTTTTGTTTTTATAAGGCCGTAGGGTTTATTGGTATTTTGGTTATTTGTCAGTGTTTGCTGGGTTTTTTAGGCTGTCTGGTGGGTGTGGATAGCTGTGGATGCCTTGGCGATGTGTTTGAGTCTGTGCCAAGCAAAAGATAGTCATCATACAAGTTGTGTGGGATTTTGAATCTGCCCGGCCTCGTCTGCGGGCAGGGTGTTAAGCTCCCACCAGCCCAGCCCCGTGGACCCGTAACGATGCCCAATGAAAACGGAACGCCTGTCCGTAAACGTTCCAACAACCTCGCCCAAGGCGTGCTCGACGCGCTGACCCAGCGCATCCTGCTCGGGCAGTTGCAGCCCGGTGAAAAGCTGCCATCCGAATCCACCATCGTGGCTGAACACGGGGTAAGCCGTACCGTGGTCCGCGAGGCGCTGTCCAAGTTGCAGGCCTCGGGGCTGGTGGAGACACGCCACGGCATCGGCACCTTTGTGCTCGCGCCGCAAGCTCAATCCGGCCTGCGCCTGCATGTGGACACGGTGGCCAGCGTGCGCAGCGTGCTCGAGTTGCGCTTGGGTCTTGAGGTGCAGGCGGTGGCGCTGGCCGCACTGCGCAGGAGTGATGAACAATTGGCGCGCATGCGTGTGGCGCTGAGTGACTACCAGGCTTGCCTGGCCAACAACGACAGTTGCGTGGAAGCAGACAAGCGCTTTCACCAGTTGATCGCCGAAGCCACCGGCAATACCTTCTTCACCGAAATCATGCTGCACCTGGGCAATGCGATGATTCCGCGCACCCAGGTCAAGGGCGCCGAGCGCGGCGGCGCGGACTTCGCCCAATTGGGCCAGTTGGCGCACCTGGAGCATGAGGCAATCTTCAATGCGATCAAGCGCCAGGACCCGGACGCCGCACGCGCCGCGATGGTGCTGCACTTGAGCAACAGTCGCGATCGTTTTTCGGGAGAGTAGGGCAGTTGAACGAACACACTTTATCCATGCGCCTGGAGCGCGTGGCGGCGAACGTGCCCGCCGGTGCACGCCTGGCCGATATCGGCTCCGACCACGCTTACCTGCCGGTGGCGTTGTTACGTCGTGGCGCAATCACCGCGGCGGTGGCGGGCGAGGTGGCGGCTACGCCCTTTCACGCGGCGCAGCGCACCGTGCGTGACAACGGTCTGGAACAACAGGTCAGCGTGCGCCTGGCCAAAGGCTTGGCGGCCATCGAGCCGCAAGACGGCATCACCGCGATCAGCCTGTGCGGCATGGGCGGCGAAACCATCCGCGACATTCTCGCCAGCGGCAAGGCGCACCTGAACGGCCGCGAGCGGCTGATCCTGCAACCCAACGGCGGTGAGCAACCGTTACGCCAATGGTTGATGGACAACGGCTACGCCATCCTTCACGAGGAGCTGCTGCACGAGAACCGCTTCTACTACGAAATCATCGTCGCCGAGCGCGGCGAGCCCGTGCGCTACAGCGCCGAGCAACTATACTTCGGCCCGTTGCACTTGCAGGCCCGCAGCCCGGTGTTTTTGGCCAAGTGGCAACGTACGCTGCGCGAGAAACAAAAGACCTTGGCCAGCCTTGAACAGGCGCGCCAGGCGGGGCTTGAGGACAAGTTGCAAGCGCTTGCGCGGCACGTCAGCTGGATCACCGCATTGTTGAAAGGCGAGTGAAAACAAAATGTGGCGAGGCCGCTTGCACCCTCTCCACAAGCACAGCGTTCGCCCTTGACTGACTGGTACCAGGGCCCGCTCCAGATCCGTTGTTTTGTACCAATGGTTACGCCTGTGAGCGGTACTGAGTGCTTTTGCCCCATTTCAGGGCAAGTGGCGTGCGCTTTTTGTGTGCCACCCCGCGTAACTCAAGCCTCCCACCCTACGGCCCGTATCTTGCTTGAGCCAATTTAATCAATGACATGGCGTTTTGCCGTTAGTCATTTCAAGGCTTCACCGTGCGGTGCACCGCGTGGGTCGTTTTAGGGAGTGGTCGGACATGCACAGCTTTTTATCACCCGGTATCCGCCTACTCGGCCGTTTTGGTTTCGCGCGCAAGTTCCAGATCCTGTTCTTCCTGTTCATGCTGCCCCTGGCCGGCAGCCTGTGGATGATCGGGCAGGACTACCGCGCCAAATTGACTGTGATCTCCAGCGAGCAGTCCGGCGTGCGCCAACTGCTGGCGATGGACGCGCTGGACGCCCAGTTGACCGCCCAGCGCAACCTGGCCGCACGCTGGAAAGCCGCCGACATCCTGCACGCCCCCACGCCGGCGGCGAAGGCGGCGATGGACAAGGTCGATGCCAACTTCCCGGTGCTGCTGCAAAGCCTGCAAACCCTCGGCGAGGCGCTCAAGGCCCAGCATGCCAGCGCCGATATCCTGACGCGCTTCGAGGCGTTGCAGGCCACGGTCAAGGGTATGGATTCCCAAGCCTTGCGTACCGTGGGCTGGTGGCCGGACGGCTATGATCGCTTCACCGCAGCCCTGACTGCGATGCAAACCCTGCGCGAACAGGTGACCCTGGACACCGGCCTGATCCTCGACCCATGGCTGGAAACCTACCTGCTGATGCAGATTTCCACCCAGCACACCCCCGACCTGATCGAGCGCATCGGACGCATGGCCAGTGTGGGCCAGTCGTCCATCGCGTCTGGCCAGTTCACCCTGCAAAGCCGCTTGCAGATGCGCGACCTGCGCGGCCGTATCGGCGATGCGCGGGATCAGTTGGTCAAGGCCGCCGCCTCGCTCAAGGCCAAGCAATACGCGGGCATCGAGGCGTGGACCGCGCAGTACGACAGCAGCCTGCAAGGCCTGGATAACCAACTCAAGGTCCTCGACGACGGCGTGTTCGGCGGCACCATCAAGCTCGATACCACAGCGTTCGAAAGCAGTGTCGATACCATGCTCGACAGCCTCGGCGCGCTGCGCAACCAGACGCTGAAGTCCCTGGATGCGCGGTTGAGCTATTACCACAACCGCTCGCTGCAGCAGATCATTCCCGTGGCGGTGACGTTCAGCCTGCTGGCGTTGGCGGCGCTGTACCTGTTTATGTGCCTGCAAGCCTCGATCCGCCGCAGCGCCAGTGGCATCACCACCCTGGCGGAGTCGCTGCGTGACGGCAACCTGTGTGTGGAAGTGGCGGTGCAAGGGCGTGACGAACTGGCGGCGATCAGCACTGCGCTGAACGTCGCAGTGGTGCAATTGCGCACCAGCCTGCTGGGGGTCAATCACGAGACCCAGCAATTGGGCTCGGCGGTGCTCACCCTCAATTCGCAATCAGGCAGCACCCTCAACGAAGTCGAAGACCAGCAACAACAGATCAGCCAGATTGCCGCCGCCGCGACCCAGTTGGCCGCCACGTCCATGGGCGTCGCGCGCAGTTGCGAACAAGCCTCGGGCAGCGCCCAGCAGACCCGGCGCATCGCCGAAGACAGCAGCCGCGACAGCCAGCGCACCACCGCGAGCATCCAGCAGCTCAACCGGCGCCTGACCGACACCGCCAATGCCTTGGAGCAAGTCAGCCAGCAGGGCCAGCAGATTCAATCGGTGGTCGACACCATCCGTGGCATTGCCGAGCAGACCAACCTGCTGGCGCTCAACGCCGCCATCGAAGCCGCCCGCGCCGGCGAACAGGGCCGTGGTTTTGCGGTGGTGGCCGATGAAGTGCGCAGCCTGTCGCAACGTACCCAGGCCTCCACCGCGCAGATCGCCAGCACCGTGGACAGCCTGCGCGCGACGGTGAGCCAGGCGGTCACCCTGATGGGCGCCGCGTGCGAGCAAGCGCTGACCGATGCCGAGTCCGTCACCGGGCTCGGCACGCGCCTGGGCGAGATCGCCGGCGCGGTGCAGAACGTCACCGACACCCTGGCGCAGATCGCCACGGCGGTAGAAGAACAGGCCGCGACGGCGGATGAAGTCAGCGGCAATATCCAGCAGGTGGACCAGGCGGCGGGGCGCTTGCTTGACGGTGCACGGGCGGTCAACCAGGCGGCCGATACCTTGAGCAAGGGCAGCCAGGCGTTGAGTGATAACACTGCACGGTTCCGGCTGAGCTGATCTCTGTTTGTGTCGCGCGCTTGTGTGGGAGGGGGTGAGCCTCTTCCCATCTTTGAGTGCCTTTCAGCATTTCGATGGGAGCGGGCGGCGATCAGTCAAATGCCTCTGCAATAAAGGCTTCCAGCGTTGCCGCTTCGAGGATTTCCATGGAGAAATGCCCGAAGCGCTTGGGCAACCAGATGATGCGTCCGCCGGACGGCGATTGCAGGTTCTCGCGGGCGAGCGGCGTGCCGTTTTCGTCTTCGGGTTGCACCCCAGCGGCGACCAGTTCGTCGTAGGCGATTTCGATGTCCGGCGTGGTGTAGCAATGCCGGTAAATCATCCCTTCGCCGTGGGCGTCCAGCAATGCGCGCAAGTTCCCCGCAATGGGCTGGACCAGCATGAAGCGCTCCTGCCCCAGCAGCACCACGGCATACCGCACGTGCAGGCCGCCGCGTTCCCACACGAACGTCTTGGAGATGCGGGCCTTGAGGATGTGCGCGTAGTAGGCGCAGGCCTCGTCGAGGTTTTCGACCAGTATGTCGACGTGACTGAATTTCAGATCCATGGTGCCTCTCCGTACGAGCCGATCCCCATCGTAACCATGGCGCCCGTCACACTGAAATATATTTCCTGGCACTCCAGGCCAGTGGCGTAGTCTCTTGCTCAGTCATTCACTGTCGCCCAGCGGAGCCACCCTATGATCACCGTCCACCACCTCAACAACTCCCGCTCGCAGCGCATCCTCTGGCTGCTCGAAGAACTCGGCCTGCCGTACCAGATCAAGCGTTACCAGCGCGATCCGAAGACCAACCTTGCACCGCCTGAACTCAAGGCCATCCACCCGCTGGGCAAATCCCCGGTGATCGAGGACGGCGGCCAGGTGCTGATCGAGTCCGCCGCGATCATCGACTACCTGATCCGCCGCCACGGCGCCGGCCGCCTGCAACCGGACCCGGCCAGCGCCGCCTACGACCAGTATGTGCAATGGCTGCACTTCGCCGAAGGGTCGGCGATGTTGCCGTTGATGCTCAACCTCTATGTCGGCCGCCTGGGCGAGGCGGGCGCGCCATTGCATCCGCGCATCGAATCGGAAGTGGCCAATTACCTGGGGTACCTGAACGACGTGCTGGGGCAGACGCCGTACCTGCTTGGGCATGAGTTGAGCGGCGCGGATATTCAGATGAGTTTTATTGGCGAAGTCGCCGGGGCGCAGGGCAAGTTGGCGGCGTATCCGCACCTGGCGGCGTGGGTGCAGAAATTCCAGGCACGCCCGGCGTATCGCAAGGCAGTGGAGCAAGGTGGCGAGTACGCATTCGCCAAATAACCCCCCTGATGTACACCAAACGGGCCACTGTAGTGAGCGGGCTTGCCCCGCGCCGGGTGGCGCAGCCGCCCCAAATCCCGGCACCTCGGTCCCCCTGCAACACCGCGGCGCATCGTTTGGGGCGGCTGCGCCACCCAGCGCGGGCAAGCCCGCTCACTACGGGTGCGTCGAGGCAGGGTGGGTTAGCGGACTACTTCGAGCGCGGTGTATTCATTTACGTAATGGGTTTGGCTCGAGGTCGATTCCAGCGTCAGGGCCACGCCCAGATCTTCGATGAACACGCGTGAGGTCTTGTAGTCGCCCTGGTCGCAGGCCAGCTTTATCGCGTCACCGGTCAAGGTTGCAAACACCTGGCGCGCCGGGATGCGCGCGCCGACGGTGCAGGTCAATGACGTGTCGATGGCCTTGTCGGTCGGCCGGGCGGGCACATTGACCATGTGCAACTTCGCGCTCAGCGTCTGGCCCTGGGTCCAGCTGGCGGGGATGTGCAGCTCGGCTTCACGGGTTTGCAGCACCCGGCCATCGCCCACGCCGTTCATTTTCGATTTCAGCTGGATCATGTCCGCCTGCGTCAGGCGGTCGACGTTAAAGGTCTTGCCGTAGACCTCGTTCTTCACCAGCAAACCACCCTCGGCCTTGAACGTGACCGAAGTCGGCTGGTCCTGGCTGCCATCGCCTTTGCGGGCGAAATAGGTGTAGCTCAGTGTCTTGAACTTGGGTTGCAGCAGGGGCGAGTCGAGGCGCTGGAGCACGTTGGCCGGCACTTCGACATCGCCGATCTCTGTTTCAGCCTGCGTACGTGGGTAGTCCGCCGGTGCAATGTCCGGCCGCAACTGCGCCAGCAGCCCCGCGTTGACCCCGCCCTGCACCGAACAGCTGATGCGCGATTGCGTGCCTTGCTTGCCTTCCGGTTCGACGATCAGCACACGCTCCACCTGGCGCAGGCCCGGCGCCTTGCCCGGCTGCGGTTTGATCGACAGCCAGCCGTTGCCGACCTTGAGCTCGCTGCGGGTGTATTCCTTGTCGCCTTTTTGCAGCGAGCCGGGCTGCTCCAGCAACGCGGTGAGGCGTTGTGCGACCTCATCGACACCGCCATCGACAATGAAGCCCCAGTAATAAAACAGGCCCAGCGCGCCAAGGTCGGTGACCTCATCGTTGTACGACAGCAGCTTCAGCCCGCCGATGGCCGGCGCGCTGACCGGCACCTGGTTGGCCTTGTGGTCGGCACGGTTTTTAACCGCGATCCAGGCGAAGTTCTTTTCCTGCTTGAGCGGCGCGTAGGCCTGCCAGGCGTCGCGGTGGCTGTTCAGGCTGCTGAAGAAACTCGCATCGCAACGGGTGAAGGCCTTGAGCGTGTCGGTCAGCGCGGCATCGGTGGCGTGGGCAGCAGTGGGGAGCAGCAGGGCACAGGTCAGCAGGGCGAACGGCAACTTCATGGGGCAGGACTTCCTTATCGAAGGGCGGGGAGCAGGGTGGGGCATTATCCAGCAGTTGGGCGCCGGGCTCTAGTTGGCGGAGCGGGTCAGGCGCAAACGCCAATTGCCGCCGTGACGGGCTTGGCAGTCTTCTTCGCAGTCGAACTGGACGCAGCGGTTCAGCGGCACGGGCGCGATGTCGGCAGCGTGCAGGGCCGTGGCGGTGAGTTCGCGGATGCGCGTGTCCAGGCCGGTGGCCAGGGCGTGGTCGCGGTGGGCACGGGTGTCGAAGACCCAGGTGATCACCAGGCTGCGCGGGAAGTCGGCGTAGTTGACCGTATGAGTCAGCCACTCGAAGCCCGGGATTTCGGCTTTGGCGGTTTCGCAGGCTTCGGTCAGGCTGGCGACGAGGCTGCGGTCGATGCGCGCGCTGTCGCGTTTTGAGAGGGCCATGGAACGCTCCGGAAAAAGGCAAGGGCCGCAGGTTAGCAGGGGCCGAGCGCAGTTTCAGCCATGGCACTGCCCGACGGTGGGAGGTGCCGAGATTGAGTGAGGCGCCGATGGGGTCGCTTCGGTCAACCTAAAGCTCACGCTATGCCCGTCGATAACCTGTAGGAACCCACCGATCATGGATTGATTGAAATGGTACTTTCCGTCAGCTCGACCTTCATCCCGCCAGCAAACACCCAGCTTAGGCCTTCTGAACACAAGCTCGAGCCCCAGCCGCTGACAGATGCCAACCAGCACACCCTGGCAAATGCCTCGCCCGCAGTCATCTACCATCCCAATGAAGACACCAGCACCATGGTGAAACAACTCGAGGTCGTCGACACCTGGATCGGCCGCTCCCAATCCCCGGAGTTCCCTCGATTCGCTCAGATTGCCGCTGGGGCGCATGGAGCGCTGAAAGCCTCTTTCCAGGCATTCCAGGCAACGCTGTCGAACAGTGCTCCCGACCTGGCCAGCAAAAAATATGGTTTCACTGTTGAGGCCGATGGCAACCTCAAGGTGCTCGATACCGCCGCGCAGCTCAGCCGCTCGGACACCCAGCGGCTCACGGATCTGCTGAACAAATCCCTTGGCCTCAAAGCCGCCGCCGTTTCTTATCGAGATGCGTCCATCGATCTGGTTGACGCCGATTCACCGTGGTCGGGCAGCTACATGGGTTACTACAGCCTGACGAAGGAAAACTTCGCCAGCACTATTGATCTGGCGCCCTTGCTGAAAGACACGCGCACCATGGTTCCCGCAGAGTTCAAGGACGCGACTTTTTTCACTCAGTTGTCCAATAAAGGCGAACGGGCCACGCGCGAGACGGAAAACGCGATGCTTGAGCGGCGAGCAGCGCAGCGGTTCTCCGTGATGGTCTGACTTGCGGGTGGGTAGGTGATGGTTTGGGGCGGTTAGTGCTGTTTGCGACGGGCTGCTTTCGGCCGATTCTGTTGAAAAAGTCGGTTCTTCCAGACTGCCCGCATACTGATCGCTGAAAACGCCTTTTTTGCGCGCAGCTACGCGAAATCTGAGCCCGGCATACTCTGCTCAATGCAAAGATTTCAATCTCAAGCGCGTACTTTTCTACCGTGGAAACCACGGCCGACTTTTTCAACAGAATCGGCCAGAAGCGGACTGTCGCCTAATAGATAACTCTGTCCCATATTCCGTGCAAATGAGCGATGAATCTAGATGGATCAGCCACTAGGTGAAAGGCAGCCAGGGGTGGCTGGTGACAGCTGTGGACATCCACTCAGCGCCTAGGCATATGATCTACTAGAAAAAACGGGGCTGATACGCCCCGCAGAGGCTCTAGCTCGGTCTCAAGCCAGGTTTGTATACGCCCAAAATTCTTTGTCCTCGCCTAAAGTAGGTGTGGAAGGTGTTTCCGTCGTCGCCTATGCTCCTTGCTGCCACTAATGATGGCCCAAAGCTACTTAGCAAAAAGGAGTCAGGCTGTGATCACGGAATTGAACATAAATGGCGTCGCTAGCTACAAGTCCAAATCTATTCTCTCTCCAACCAGAAAGACATCGCTAATTTATGGGCTTAATGGAGCCGGGAAAAGCACTATTTCCGAGTTTCTATATAATCAAAGTGAGCCGCGGTTTGCTAAATGCAGTGTAAAATTAAGTCAGTCGTGTGATTTTCTAGTCTATAATCAAAGCTTCCTCAACGACTACTTTTACGAAGAAGATAATTTAAAAGGAATTTTTACTCTTTCGAAAGAGAACAAGGTCGCACTCCAGCAAATTGAAGCAGAAACGAAAGAGCTGGACAAACATCGTGCTGCGCAACAGGCAAACTCAGCAGCCTCTTCAGCAAACTCTGCCAAATTAGATCAAGAGAAATCGAAAGCGAGCACAAAGATCTGGGAAATAAAAACGAAGTATGCTGGTGGAGATCGTGTATTGGAGTTTTGCCTGGATGGCTTGAAAAAGACAGATCTTCTTTTTCAGCACGTTCTTGGGCTTCCCTTGCCAGAAGCTTCACCGGACTACACGGCCGATGATTTAAAGACAGAGGCCTCATCAATCGAAGGTGAAGGTGCTGTCACGTATAATAAAATTCCAAATATTTCTGCTGGTTGGCTAAGTATTGAGGGCAATTCGCTCTGGTCGAAGATCATTGTTGGCAGCCAGGAAGGTTCAGTCGCCGAGTTCATAGCCAAGGCAGGGAATTTTGATTGGGTGAAGGAGGGGCTTCAGTTTGTTTCGAATGACAAAGATAAACAGGAGTGCCCCTTTTGCCAGCAAGAAACGATCACCAAAAGCTTTATTGACTCCATAAGTTCAGTCTTCGATGAGGCTTACAAGGATGATGTGAACTCGCTGGAGTCAATGAAAAGTATCTATGAGTCACTAACCTCTAGCCTGAACCTGCAGGACATCTCAAACTCTGCGCTTGCGAGTAAAGAACTAGCAGAAGCATGGAATATCGCATTTGAAGCTTTGAAAGCGTCAGTACGTGAGAACGTCCTGCTTATTGGCAACAAGATCAAGAGCCCGAGCGCGGCAGTTAGTCTTACCGACACCAAGGCAACTGTTGATGTGCTTAACGGTTTACTCAACGACCTGAACACATTGATCGAATCGCATAATGACAAACTCACGAACAAGAAAAAAACTCGGGACGATATAAAGGCTCGTTTTTGGGCTTTGATGCGTTGGGACTACGATCAAACCATTTTTGCCTACTCTCAATCGGCCACTGGCATTGAAAATGAGGCCAGCCAATTCAGCCAAGACGCTAGCAAGATAAATAAATCTATCGAGGCCTCAAATCTCAAGATTTCTAATCTTAGAAAGCAAACTGTTAATATCGAAGAGTCTATCGAAAATATAAATCGCGGACTGGTAGAGATCGGCATCGATGGCTTTTCTGTGATATCACATGGCGAGAACTTCTATCGTGTTTCAAGGGCCAGTGATCAAGGAAATGCATTTCACTCGCTAAGTGAGGGCGAGAAAACAGTCATTAGCTTTCTGTACTTCATTGAGCTTTGTAAAGGGCAGAAGACTGCCAATGCTGTTCCGCAGACGAAAGTAGTGGTGATTGATGACCCAATCTCAAGCCTTTCCCACCTCTATGTTTTCAATATCGGGCAGTTGATCAAGAGATATTTCATCAATGATAAAAGCTATGCTCAAGTGTTTGTCCTGACTCATAGTCTGTATTTTTTCTATGAGCTAACGCATACTAACAAAGAGAAGCGGGCCAGACGCAGCATCTTTTCAGGGTTATCAAAAATGCAAATGGAAGCTCTGTAATTTCAATGAACTATGAGGAAATCCAGAATGATTACCAGTCTTACTGGTCAGTTATAAAGGACCAAGCCTCACCGCCCGCGCTAATTGCAAACTGCATGCGCAACATTGTCGAATACTTCTTTAATTTTGTTCAAAAGAAAGACTTTAATAATGTTTTCCAAAAACCAGCCCTGTCAGGCGACAAATTCGTGACGTTCTACAGATACATGAATCGAGAATCCCATTCGTTGGGACAAAATATTTTTGATATCAAGGAATTTGACCATCAAGTATTCAAGGACGGCTTGAGGTTGATTTTCGAAGAGTCAGGGTATGGAGAGCATTACCAGGCGATGAATAAGTAAATCCGACATGAGACGGGCATTCACCATATGGCGAGTACTCCGTCTCATCGGCTATTAGCCATGCTCTCTCCTCGTCAGGACGGGTGAAACCAGCCCATCACGAAACCAGGTGGGTGGAAAAGGGACAGATTTATTTACTTGGTGACCGTCCGCTTCTGGCCGATTCTGTTGAAAAAGTAGCTCCCCTGTCTGGCCTGCGGCAAAATCTTCACATCGGCCAGCAGGGAAGCACGCAGCATGATGGGACAGTTATCGAGTGGACAGGAACGGCTGTTTTACTCGTTCAATCTCGAAGATCACATCCCAACCAATCACCTACTGCGCAGCATTGATCAGTGTCTCGATCTGAGCGACCTGCGCCATTACCTCGCCGATTTCTATAGCCCGATTGGACGCCCTTCGATTGATCCTGAGCTAATGATCCGCATGCTGATCGTCGGCTACTGCTATGGCATCCGCTCTGAGCGGCGACTGTGCGAAGAGGCTCATTTGAACCTGGCGTATCGCTGGTTCTGCCGGTTGAGCCTTGAAGATGAAGTCCCCAATCACTCGACCTTCTCCAAGAATCGACACGGCCGTTTTCGGGACAGCGATCTGTTTCGCTGGTTGTTCAATGAAGTGCTGCGTCGCTGCATGGACGCAGGCCTGGTCAAAGGCGAAGGCTTTGCCGTGGACGCCAGCATCATCAAAGCGGATGCGAGTCGGCAACGCGGCGTACCGGGTGATGAGCCAGTCAACTGGAGCGATCCGTCCCTGAGCAGCCGCGCCGTGCGAGAGTACCTTGAGGCACTCGATGAGGAGGCTCTGGCCGAAACGCTACCGAAGCGCCTATCGCTGACGGATCCTCAAGCCCGCTGGACCGCAGCTCCAGGTGGCCCAGCGTTCTACGCCTATTCCACGAACTATCTGATCGATACCGAGCACGGCGTCATCGTGGATGTGGAGCCCACACCGGCTCATCGCACGGCGGAGGTCGAGAGCACCAAGACCATGATCGACCGCGTCGAAGCGCAGTTCGACATCAAGCCGGAACGCCTGATTGGCGACACCGCTTACGGAACCGCGCCGATGCTGGCCTGGATGGTGGAGGAGAAAGACATCGAACCGCATGTGCCGGTTTGGGACAAAACCGAGCGCAAGAACGACAGCTTTTCGAGCAAGGACTTCCACTGGAATGAGGAGGCTGAGGAATACCGCTGCCCCGCCGGCAACGCATTGCGCAGCGAATGGCGAGCCTTCAAGAATGAGCGTTCGCACGTCACCAAAGCCAACACCATCATCTTCCGATCCCGGCAAACCGACTGCGCGAACTGCCCGATGAAAGCCCAGTGCTGCCCGAACACTACGTTTCGCAAGATCGCTCGCAGCGTCCATGAAGCCGTGCGGGATGTGGCTCGGCGCATTGCAGCGACACCGGAGTACGTGCGCTCTCGCCACGAACGCAAGAAGGTCGAAATGTTGTTTGCCCACCTCAAGCGCATCTTGAAATTGGATCGCTTGCGACTACGTGGCATGAGTGGCGCCACCGATGAGTTCACGCTGGCCGCCGCGGTGCAGAACCTGCGCCGGCTGGCCAAACTTTTACCGCAAGGGCCACCGGTCACGGGATAGGTGCGCCTGCACCAAGCAGAAAACCTCAAATTAACCCAATAACCGAGCCGCAAAGGTCAACGAAGGGCCGAAAAACCACTCAATGTGGTGAGTAGGTTCTCTGGTGGTAGCCGTGCCTGAGTTCAGGCCAGCTGAAAATCCGACTTTTTCAACAGAATCGGCCGAAAGCAGTCTTCCCCAATCTGGAAAAAGGGCACGGAATTAATTAATGTCCTGAAAAACAACCCGTCCCTTTTTCAACCCTCCAATTCCGCTTCCAGTCGAATTAGCACCCCGAATGGCAAATGCTCATCCGGAACAAGGCGTCTCGCGGTCCAAAAGCTTGGCGGTGAGTAGCACGCCCAATTCACTCAGCTGATGAATGGCCAGCGCGATGTCGCGCTGCTTGCCGTTCAACTCTTCGGAAAGGTCGAGCAGCAGGGTGCTGACCGAGGTGAAGGTTTCATAGCTGTTGGTAATGAGGGCTTCGTTGCTGGCGCTTGGCGCAACGTAGAAGAGAGCAGTCTGATCTGACGAGCCTTTAAGCATGTTTGCATTCCTGTTTAGGGCAACCATCCTTCAGCTACTAAACAAAAGGGTGGCAGCTGTACGCAGGTTAGTAGACCGGGGAATCCAAACGAAAGCCGGCGCGCCCGAGGGCGCCCTGCGCACAGCCGCCATCAAATGCAGACGGTAGCGTCTGATTGATGAAGCTTGTGCACATTGTTTGGATAAACCATCAGGCTACTAAACCCGATCACCGAGAAATTCAGCGACCGCGCAACCTTAGATTTCGCCACTCCAGCGCACAAGCCGGCGGATTCTGACGCAGGCGTAGGCAACGGAGCAAGGTGCCGGATGGCTTTGGGATTTATCTTGGGTTGAACTGCGCAGTTGATTGGCGCAACGGCCGAGTTTTTAGGCCATCGCTGTAGGTTCCGGCCAGCCCTTTTGTAGCCACTTTCTGAAATTGAATTCCGCCCGCGGGCCTCGGGTGAGGCCCGTTCTAATTACCTGAATTTTAAAAGCACGAAGATTATCGCTAGCCAAACACCAGTAACAATTATCATCGCTAGATGGATTTTGAGCAGGCGCTTGAGGTGAGGGGGAAACTTTTCGTGATCGGCTGCATTTAGGTCGCCAATGCGGATATACGTTCTTGGCATCATTATCATCCCTGTGATTTTTGCCATTTCAAGAAGCGACCAAATTAAACCGCGCTTTCCCAAACTCGGTCCCCAAAGATAGATATAACGGCTATTTTTCAGCGCGTCTTTCATGGCGCTCAAGTGCCGGTGACTTAGGTGCAGGCTGTACCCAACACTTACGATTTCGAGCAGCAATGGGCCAGCCAAAAACCAGATTGCTAGCCATGAGTTCCAAAATTCCTCCGTGGTCATGGCTGAGTTCTCTCGTACAAAGTAAACGCGCACTTATCGCGCAGTTACCCTGATGATCTGGTTTTTTGAAGTACAGTCGGACGCTTCCTGGCTTCATTTAGGAAAAGTCTGGTCGGTAGGTAAGAGCTGACGCTGTACTCGCGCCGGAGGAGATATTTCCCAAAGCGCTGGGCAGATAGGTCTACCATGTCGCCCCCGGCAGCTGTTCCACGCGCTACCGACCTCTCTTTTTCAAGGTATCGCCCATGTCCATCGACCAGATCAGCCTGCCCAAAGGCGTCGGCCCCCACGCCAGCAAGCTCCTCGACGCCATCACCGGTGCATCGACCCACGAAGAACTCAACCGTGCCGGCGGCAAGGCGGAAGGTTTTGTGTTGGGGCTGGAGTCGACCAAAGCCATCAAAAGCCAGGTCGCCGAGTCGCTGTACGTGGCTTACGATGACGCGGCGAGCCACCGGGCCAGTGAGTTGAAGGGCTGATAGCCCGTGGACGCTTCATATTTCAGGATGAAATGCTCATGTTTAAAGCTGTTGTCGCGTCACTGCTGCTGATTTCCCCTCTCTGCGTTTCGGCCGCGTCTTCGGTGGATGTCTCGAGGATTTACGGCAAGATCCAGTTCGTCGACAGCTACCCCGACTACAAGGTCAAGGTCGTGAATCAATACCCTGACCTCAAAGTGCAACAGGTGAGTATTTACCCTGACTCCGTTGGAAAATGGCAGACGGTGAGTTCGTTTCCCGATTACAAGATCCAGATTGTCGATTCGTATCCGGACTTCACCATTCAATATGTGGAGTCCTACCCTGGAGTGAATTGAAGGGCGTGGCGCGACACATGGTTTGAAGGGAATACACATGACATTGACCGTCGACCGCTTGCTCGAATTGGCCATGGCCAACCCCATCAATGCCGAGATCGCCGCGCGTTTGCCGACGCTGGGGTTGGATCAGTGTTTGCTCACCGCCGGCTGCTTGTTCCAGGCGGTGTGGAACCATCAGGCGAACCGGCCTGCTGGGCATGGGGTGAAGGACTACGACGTTTTTTACTTTGATACGGACCTTTCCTACGAGGCTGAGGACAAGGTCATACGTGCGGCGCAGCGGTTGTTCGACGACCTGGGTGTGAATGTCGAGGTGAGGAACCAGGCGCGGGTGCATCTTTGGTATGGCCAGCGGTTTGGGCGGCCTTACCCGCAATTGCACACCGCCAGACAGGGGATTGATCGTTACCTGGTGGCGGGCACGTGCATTGGCTTGGACGTGGCGACGGGCGAGGTGTATGCGCCGTATGGGTTGGAAGATGTCGAGCAGGGGGTGTTGCGGATCAATCCCCATCACCCGGAGCCGCAGTTGTTTGCCCAGAAGGCGCTGAGTTATCAGGCCCGCTGGCCCTGGCTCAAGATCCTGGAACCAAACCCTGCCGACACGGTTTGACGGGATAACGCGGTGTCTGGGGTGGGGCGGCTGCGCCACCCGGCGCGGCGCAAGCGGGTGTTTGAAGGGGGCGTGAACTTTTACCCCTGTGCTGCCCGTCCAAGTTGAAATGCCCAGCCAAGGACCGACCATGACTTTCTTCATCTTCCTGCTCGCCTGCGTCGCCGCCGCCAGTACCGGCCTGCTGTTCAAGCCCGGCGCGTGGTACGAATCCCTCGTCAAGCCCAGCTTCACGCCGCCCAACTGGCTGTTCCCGGTGGCGTGGACGCTGATTTATCTGCTGCTGGCCTGGGCCGGTTATCGCCTCAGCCTGATCCCGGACAGCCAGGTGGTGTTGGCGTTGTGGGCGGCGCAGATTGCGTTGAATACGTTGTGGACGCCGGTGTTCTTCGGCGCGCATCGCATCCTGGCCGGGATGGTGATCCTGGCGGTGTTGTGGCTGACCGTGGCGACGATGGTGGTGCTGGCGGTGCGTCTGGATCTGATCACCGGGTTGATCCTGTTCCCCTACCTGGCGTGGCTGTGTGTGGCGGCGGCGCTGAACTTCTCGATCCTGCGCAGTAACCGCTGATGCCCTATAAACCATGGCCTGCCAGCGAACCCCAGCTGGCCGAAATGCGCCGTTTCAACAAAAAGCTCGCGTGGCTGCCGCGCTTCAAGATCCGCAACCGTGTGACGCCGCGCTTGATCCAGGCGCTGTTGCGCGCCGGTCAGGTGTTCAAGCGCTCGCCCGTGGCGCAAACCCGGCTCGCCGGCAACGTCCCCGTGCGTATTCTGCGGCCAGTCGGCAAACCCAAGGGCGTGGTGCTGGATATTCACGGCGGCGGCTGGGTGATCGGCAACGCGCAGATGGACGACGATCTCAACCTGGGCATGGTCAATGCCTGCGACGTCGCGGTGGTGTCGGTGGACTACCGGCTGGCGGTGGACACGCCGGTGGCAGGCTTGATGGACGATTGCCTGGCGGCGGCGCGTTGGTTGCTCAGCGCCGAGGAGTTTGCCGGGTTGCCGGTGGTCGTTGTCGGCGAATCGGCCGGCGGGCATCTGGCGGCAGCGACGTTGCTGGCGCTGAAGCAATCACCAGAGCTGCTCCAACGGGTGTGCGGCGCGCTGTTGTACTACGGCGTTTACGATTTGAGCGGCACGCCCAGCGTACGCGCGGCGGGGCCGCACACCTTGTTGCTGGACGGGCCGGGCATGGTCGAGGCGTTGCGCTTGCTGACGCCGGGGTTGAGCGATGAAGAACGTCGGCAGGCGCCATTGTCACCGCTGTATGGCGACTTCAACGGGTTACCGCCGGCGTTGATGTGGGTGGGCACGTTGGACCCGCTTAAAGACGACACGCTGTTGATCGCCGAGCGCTGGCCTGGGACTGAGGCGTACCTGGTGCCCGAAGCGGCGCATGGGTTTATTCATTTTCCGCTGGGGGTGGGAGCGGCGGTGCTGGAGCACAGCCGGGCGTGGATTCTGCAACGGATTCAGGCGGTAAGCGCCGTGGGTGAACCGTGACAATGCTGATCCAGCCGGTTGATACGCCGGCTATTCCCGAGGTACTGGCCTTTGTGCTGCACGCCCGTGGCGAGCTGTTTCCCAAGCTCAGCGATGCAGGTATGCCGAACGATCTTGCACAGTTCGAGGCGGTTTACGTGCAAGGCAGCGGCCGGTTTTTGATCGCCCGCGCTGGCGACGAAATTGTTGCCGCGATTGGCTACTTGCCCTATGACGGGCGTTTTCCCCAGTTGGATTACCAGGGGCGCCGGACGGTGGAAGTGGTGCGCCTGTTTGTGCTGCCAGCGTTCCGCCGTTCTGGATTGGCGAGGGAGTTGTACCGTGCGCTGGAGGCGCTGGCGCACGCGCAGGGGGTGGAGGTGATGTACCTGCACACCCATCCGTTTCTGCCGGGTGCGATTGAGTTTTGGCGGCGGCAGGGGTTTGCGGTGGTGGACGTGGAAGCTGATCCGGTGTGGCAGACCACGCACATGCAGCGGCTGCTGTAGTGGCCTGAAGAAGCACCACTGGACTCCCCGTGTTTAGTTGGAACGCAGCCGCAGTATCTGCGCGCCGTCGAACGGGTCTGTGAGGTAGTGCGCCTGCACCCCGAATGTGTCTTGCAAACGCTGCGGCGTCAGCACTTCCAGCGGCTTGCCCAGCGCCACCAATCGCCCGTGGTCCAGCACCGCCAGGCGATCACAGGTCAGCGCCTGGTTCAGGTCATGCAGGGCAATCAGCGTCGTCACCGGCAGCGCTTGCACGCCTTTCAAGATCGCCAGTTGATGCTGAATATCCAGGTGATTGGTCGGCTCATCCAGCAACAGGATCTGCGGCCGTTGCGCCAGGGCGCGGGCGATGTGCACGCGTTGGCGCTCGCCGCCGGAAAGGCTGCGCCAGGCGCGTTGGGCCAGGTGGGTGGCGTCCACGTCGTGCAGGGCTTGGCGCACGATGGCGTCGTCTGCATCCGACCACGGGCTCAGCGCCGACAGCCACGGCGTGCGGCCCAGGGCCACGGCGTCGAACACGCGGATGGCGTCATCGGTGTCGGCCTGTTGCTCTACCACGGCCAACTGTTGCGCGATGCTGCGGCGCGACAGCTGCCCGAGGCGCTGGCCGCCCAGCAGCACGTCGCCACGCGCCGGGGTACGCAACCCGGCGAGCAGCTTGAGCAGGGTGGATTTGCCGGAACCGTTCGGCCCGACGATACCGAGGGTCTCGCCCAGCTCCACGTCCAGGTGAATGTCGCGCAGCAACTCGGCTTCGCGCACCCTGAAGCCCAGGCCACGGCAACTGAGCACGCTCATCGCGCATTCCTCCGGCCGATCAGGATCAGCGCAAACACCGGCGCGCCTACCAGCGCGGTCACCACACCCACCGGGATCACCTGGCCCTTGATCAAGGTGCGCGACAGCACATCCGCGGCAATCAGGAACAACGCCCCCCCCAACGCGCTGGCCGGCAGCAGGCGCGAATGCCCGGTGCCGAGCAGCAGGCGCACGGCATGGGGGATCACCAAGCCGACAAAGCCGATGGAGCCGACAATCGACACCATCACCGCCGTCACCAACGCCGCGCAACCCACCAGCACAAATTGCACGCGGCGCACCGGGATGCCCAGGGACGCCGCCGAATCTGTGCCAAAGGTGAACGCATCCAGCGCCCGGCGATGCCACAGGCACACCGCCAACCCCACCAGCGCCACCGGCACCGCCAGCCACACCGACGGCCAGCGCACGCCGCTGAGGTTGCCCAGCAGCCAGAACATGATGCCGCGCGCCTGTTCGGAGCTGGCGGATTTGGTGATGAGGAATGCGGTGAGTGCGTTGAACAGCTGCGAACCGGCAATGCCAGCGAGGATGATCTGCCCGGTGCCGCTGGACGAGCCGCTGGCCCGCGCCAATAAAATCACCAGCGCAAACGCCGCCATCGCGCCGACAAACGCGCCAGCCGACAATGAAATCAAGCCGCCGCCCACCCCGATCAGCGCCACCAGCACCGCACCTGTCGAGGCGCCGGCGCTGATGCCCAGCAGGTACGGATCGGCCAGCGGATTGCGCAGCAGCGATTGCAGGATCACCCCGCAGGTCGCCAGCCCGGCACCGCAGGCGGCGGCGACCAGCGCGCGGGTCAGGCGGTAGTTCCACACTACGCCTTCGTCGATGGGGTCGAGCACGTAGCCGGCGCCCCACAGTTTATTGGCCAGCACCTGAAGTACGACCTGCGGCGAGATGGCGGTTTCGCCGATGGCCACGCCGGCGAGCACGGCGGCCAGGAGTAGGGCCAGGGCGAGGAGGGCACGAATCATTTCGGCAGGTCGTAGCCGTCGATGGCCGTGGCCAGTTGCTCAAGGCCGTCGAACATGCGGATGCTGGCCTGCAACGCCAGGGCGTCGAGGATGATGATGCGGTTGTTTTTTACCGCATCCATGTTGCGGGTGACCGGGTCGCTGCGCAGGAAGGCGAGTTTCTTTTCATGGTCGTCGGCAGGGTAGCGGCGGCGGTCCATGCGGGCGATGACGAGGAAGGTCGGGTTGGCCTTGGCGATGGTTTCCCAGCCCACGGCGGGCCATTCTTCATCGGACTGCACCACGTTGCGCAGGCCGAGGGTTTGCAGCATGAATTCGGGAATGCCCTTGTGCCCGGCGACATACGGGTCGCTGGCCAGCTCGGCGCTGGAGAACCACACCAGTGCGCTGGCCTGCTTGAGGCCCTTGCTCTGCACGGTGGCGACGGACTTGGCCAGGCGCGCCTTGAGTTCGCCGTTCAGCTGTTGACCGCGGTCCTGCACATCGAAGATCGCCGCCAGTTGGCTGATGCTTTTGTAGATGGTCTCGATGCGGAACGGCTCCAGCCGCGTGCCGTCGGCGCCCACCAGGTTGTCCTTGCCTTCGCAGTCGGAGGGCAGCAGGTAGGTGGGGATCTGCAGTTCGTGGAATTGCTCACGGGTGCCGACCACGCCTTGTGCGCCGACCACCCATTCCAGCTCGGCGGCCACCAACTGCGGGCGCTTGGCGATCACGGCTTCGAAGCTCGGCTCATTGTTGGCCAGGCGTTCGATGCGCTCGTTCTGTGCCTTGAACTGCGGCAGCACACTGTTGAACCACAGTGAGGTGCCGACCACTTTGTCGCCCACGCCCAACGCATAAAGCATCTCGGTGGCGGCTTGGCCAATGGTCACGCTGCGCGCCGGCGCTTGCTGGAAGGTGAGGGTGCTGCCGCAGTTTTCCAGGGTCAGCGGGTAGTCAGTCGGCGCGGCGTGGGCCAGGGCACAAACACTCAGGCCGGTGAGCAGGGCGGTAATGCGTGGCAGCATGGGGCAATCTCCGTTGGGACCGTACAGGGAGCTGGGGCGGTACGGTAGTGGAAATACAGCCATGAACGCTGCCGGTCCGGCAGGCCAGGGATGCCCTTCCCGGACACCCCGCCGGTTGGTGATAACGCTTGGCCGGCAGGTCTCCTGACTGATGCGTCATCGCCACGCTCCGGCCTTCCCGGACAGCGTCCAGTGGCAGTGGGGAGCAGGCTCAGCACCTACAGTTGCGGGGGCAGTTCCGATTGGCGCGGGTGGCCGCGCTTCGGATTCCCTATTAGTCCCGTTGGGGAACCGGCGCGGTATGGTAGTCGATCTTGGACGTGAGGGCGCGTGTCTCTTATGATGCGCGGCCACGGAACCGCCCCATACAAGGAAAATACAGTGAAACGTTTAGTCGCCCTCGCCCTGATCACCCTGCTCGCCGGTTGTGCGACCCAGGGTAAAAGCGAATCGCAGATTTTCGACGAGGCCGCCACTGCCCATGTCATGTCGCTGCCTGCCGGCGCCAACAAGGTGCGTTTGCACAGCGTCAAGATCGCCAGCCATGGTGTGATCGGCGACATGCTGGCGACTGTCCTGGGCGGCGGCGCGAATGCCGGCCAACTCAGGCAAGAACTGCTCAACGCCCAGCGCCTGGGCGACAGTGGGTTCTTGATCATTGGGGCGCGCAGTTCAATCGACGTGGCGGTTGTTGAGAACGCCTGCGAAGGCCTCGGTTTGCAGGGGATGAATATCTACTACGCGGGCAGTGAGGCGCAGCAGGACAAAGTGCGCCACGCGGTTGAACAGGCCCGGGCGCAATTTCACTTCATCAATACCCAGTGACCACCGGTCTGTAGTGAGCGGGCTTGCCCCGCGCTGGGTGGCGAAGCCGCCCCAAACCCAGGCACCTCGGTCTTTCTGATACACCGGGTTGTCTGGATTTGGGGCGGCTTCGCCACCCAGCGCGGGGCAAGGGTGTCAGCCCGGCCGGGGGTTATTTGCGGTCCAGCCACACGGTCTGCGCGTTGCAGAATTCCCGCACGCCGAAGTGTGACAGTTCACGGCCAAAGCCGCTTTTCTTGATCCCGCCAAACGCCACCCGAGGGTCGGACACGCTGAAGGCGTTGACGAAAATCCCGCCGGTTTCCAGGCGGTTGGCTATATCCCGCGCCTTCGCCGCGTCGGTGGTGAAGATGCTCGCGGTCAGGCCGAACTCGCTGTCATTCGCCAGCGCTACCGCGTGGTCGGCGTCGCGGGCGGTGATGATCGAGGCTACCGGGCCGAACAGTTCCTGTTTGAACGAGGTCATCTGGTCGGTGACGCCTGCCAGTACGGTCGGCTCATAGTAGTTGCCGGCACCGGCGACTTTATGGCCGCCCAGTAGCAGGGTCGCGCCTTCTTCAAGAGTCGCCTGGACCTGGCCGTGCAGCTCGTCGCGCAGGTCGAAGCGGGCCATCGGGCCGATGTACGTGGCGGCGGATGTCGGGTCGCCCATCACCAGGGCACGGCTGGCTGCGAGGAATTTTGCGGTAAAGGCTTCGGCCACGCCGGCTTCGATGATCAGACGCTTGGCAGCTGCGCAGACTTGCCCGCTGTTCTGGAAGCGGCCAATCACGGCGGCTTGCACCGCGGCGTCAAGGTCGGCGTCGTTGAGCACGATGAACGGGTCGGAGCCGCCCAGTTCCAGCACACACTTTTTCAGCGCGGCACCGGCCTGGGAGCCGATGGCCATACCGGCGCGCACGCTGCCGGTGAGGGTGACGGCGGCGATGCGCGGGTCGGCGATGGCTTTGGATACGCCGTCGGTCGTCACGTTGATCACTTCGAACAGGCCTTCAGCAAAGCCGGCTTTTTTGAATGCCTGCTGCATCAGGTAGGCGCTGCCCATCACGTTCGGCGCGTGCTTGAGCACGTAGGTGTTGCCGGCGAGCATTGTCGGCACGGCGCCGCGCAGCACTTGCCAGACCGGGAAGTTCCACGGCATCACCGCGAGGATCGGGCCCAGTGGGCGGTATTCGATATGGGCGCTGCCGTTGTCCACCAGGGTCGGCTCCGGGGCGAGCATGGCCGGGCCCTGGGCGGCGTACCAGTCACTGAGCTTGGCGCATTTTTCGATTTCGGCGCGGGCCTGGGCGATGGGCTTGCCCATTTCCAGGGTGATCATCTGCGCCATCTCTTCGGCTTGTTCGCGCAGGGCGGCGGCCAGGGCCAGCAGCCGTTCGGCGCGCTGGCTGAGCGGCTGGTGGCGCCAGGTGCGGAAGGCCGCGGTGGCACGGTCGAGGGCGGCGTTCAGCTGCGACTCGCTTTCATACGAGTAGCTGCCGACCGTTTCGCCGTTGGCCGGGTTAATCGAGAGGGCGTGGGTAGTCGCGTTCATGGCACCGTCCTGCGCAAGGGATAAGTTGAGTTCAGGTTACGGGGCTGGTTCTTTTCTGGAAACTGAATAATATTGAGCAATACATTCACGATTGGAGAATGACTTGGATCTGGTGCAGCTGGAAATCTTCAAGGCCGTTGCCGAGCAAGGCAGCATCAGCGCCGCCGCGCAGTTGATTCATCGGGTGCCGTCGAACCTGACCACCCGCATCAAGCAATTGGAGCAGGACCTGGGCGTGGAATTGTTCATCCGCGAGAAAAGCCGCCTGCGCTTGTCACCGGCCGGCTGGAATTTCCTCGGTTATGCGCGGCGCATTCTCGATCTGGTGCAGGAGGCCCGCGCCACGGTGGCGGGGGAGGAGCCCCAGGGTGCGTTTGCCCTGGGCTCGCTGGAGAGTACGGCGGCGGTGCGCATCCCGGCGTTGCTCGCGGCGTATAACCAGAAACACACCAAGGTCGAGCTGGACCTGAGCACCGGACCGTCGGGCACCATGATTGAAGGCGTGCTATCGGGACGCCTGGCGGCGGCGTTTGTCGATGGGCCGGTGTTGCACGCGACCCTCGAAGGCGTGGCGGTGTTTGAGGAGGAAATGGTGGTGATCGCGCCGCTGCATCACGCGCCCATCACCCGGGGCCAGGATGTGAATGGCGAGAATATCTACACGTTCCGCTCGAACTGCTCGTACCGGCATCATTTCGAACGTTGGTTTTCCCAGGACGGTGCGGTGCCGGGGAAGATTTTCGAGATCGAGTCGTATCACGGCATGTTGGCTTGCGTCAGCGCCGGTGCGGGCTTGGCGCTGATGCCGCGCAGCATGTTGGAAAGCATGCCGGGGTTTACGGCGGTGAGTGTGTGGCCGTTGACGGACAAATTCCGGCTGCTGCACACCTGGCTGATCTGGCGGCGGGGCACGGTGTCGCAGAGCCTCAACAGCTTTGTGAAGCTGCTGCAAGAGCGCGTTCTAGAGCCAACATAGATCAGGTGTGGGAGCTGGCTTGCCTGCGATGCAGGCGACGCGATCGTCCTGCATGACCGAGTAGAGGCCATCGCAGGCAAGCCAGCTCCCACAGTTTGATCGGTGTCAGCCGCCAAATTGCAGGGTGCCCATGGCGAGCTTGGCCATCAGTGCCGTGGCCCCCAGTTGCACCAGCCACAACGCCAAGCCACCGAGGAACACCCCTAGCGCTACCTGCAACACCAGGCTCTTCTGGCGCTTGGGTTGCGGCGCGCGGGGCACATAGTCATCCAGCTCGTCGCGGTCGGCACGCAGGTCCAGGTCGTCGTTTCTCATAAGGTTCTCACAGCAAAGGGGCGGGCAAGGTTCAGTCTAGGGGCTGGATACGAAAAAGGGGAAGCCAGCGGCTTCCCCTTCTGTGCAACGGCTCCAGGCTTACAGGACCTGGACGATTGCCTTTGTGACTGCGTCGATGTTCGACTGGTTCAACGCCGCCACGCAGATGCGGCCGGTGTCGAGGGCGTAGATGCCGAACTCGGTGCGCAGGCGGGTGACTTGCTCAACGGTCAGGCCGGAGTAGGAGAACATCCCACGCTGGCGGCCGACGAAGCTGAAGTCATGGCCCGGTGCAGCCTTGGCCAGTTCCGACACCATCTGCTCACGCATCCCACGAATGCGCAGGCGCATTTCAGCCAGTTCGGCTTCCCACTGCGCGCGCAGCTCAGGACTGTTCAGCACGGCAGCTACAATCGCGGCGCCGTGGGTTGGCGGGTTGGAGTAGTTGGTGCGGATCACACGCTTGACCTGGGACAGGATGCGCGCGCTTTCTTCCTTGGATTCGCCGACGATGGACAGCGCGCCCACACGTTCGCCGTACAGGGAGAACGACTTGGAGAACGAGCTGGACACAAAGAAGGTCAGACCGGACTCGGCGAACAGGCGCACGGCCGCGGCGTCTTCGTGGATGCCATCGCCAAAGCCCTGGTAGGCCATGTCGAGGAACGGTACGAGGCGCTTGGCCTTGACCACGTCCAGCACGTTCTGCCAGTCGGCCGGGGTCAGGTCGACGCCGGTCGGGTTGTGGCAGCAGGCGTGCAGCACCACGATGGACTGCGGCGGCAGGGCGTTGAGGTCTTCGAGCAGGCCGGCACGGTTTACGTCATGGGTGGCGGCGTCGTAGTAGCGGTAGTTCTGCACCGGGAAACCGGCGGTTTCGAACAGGGCGCGGTGGTTTTCCCAGCTTGGGTCGCTGATGGCGACGACGGCGCCTGGCAGCAGTTGCTTGAGGAAATCAGCACCGATTTTCAGCGCGCCGGTGCCGCCAACCGCTTGCACGGTGGTGACACGGCCAGCGTTCAGCAGTGGCGACTCAGCACCAAACAGCAGGGTCTGCACGGCCTTGTCGTAGGCCGCGATGCCGTCGATTGGCAAGTAGCCACGGGCAGCGTGTTGCGCCACGCGAATGGCTTCCGCTTCGGCAACGGCACGCAAGAGTGGAATCTTCCCCTCCTCGTTGCAGTAAACGCCTACGCCAAGGTTGACCTTGGTGGTTCGAGTGTCGGCGTTGAATGCTTCGTTGAGGCCCAGGATAGGATCGCGTGGTGCCATTTCGACAGCGGAGAACAGGCTCATTTTTGCGGCAGCTCTATGGGGGAAGGGAGGGACGTGTCGCGCTCCAGCCGAATGCACTAGAGCGGTGCACAAACGGGGAGCTAGTATAGAGGCCATCACGGCTGAGAGCGACAACCGAAACGGCTTTTCGGCCAAGTTTTTCGGTTTATTTGCCGACCGTTAGTCTTATTGCAACGCAGATCGACAGCGGCATGCAGGACGATTGCCTTGAAACCCGTCACATTCGCCACCACTTCTACGGCTATCATGGTTTTTTCCTGCTGCCCGCTCTGAATATTCGCGGGTGGTGGTCTTTTTCGTTCCCGACGGGTTTACAGTCTGGGGTGACTTCAAGAGGTACGTTATGTCGGATTTCCAACTCGTCACCCGCTTCGAGCCCGCCGGCGATCAACCCGAGGCGATTCGCCAGATGGTCGAAGGCATCGAGGCCGGCCTGGCGCACCAGACGCTGCTCGGGGTGACCGGTTCGGGCAAGACCTTCAGCATCGCCAACGTGATCGCGCAGATCAATCGCCCGACCCTGGTGCTGGCACCGAACAAGACCCTGGCCGCGCAGCTTTACGGCGAGTTCAAGGCGTTCTTCCCGAACAACGCGGTGGAGTACTTCGTTTCCTACTACGACTACTACCAGCCTGAAGCCTACGTGCCGTCGTCGGACACCTTCATCGAGAAAGATGCGTCTATCAACGACCACATCGAACAGATGCGCTTGTCGGCGACCAAGGCGCTGCTGGAGCGCAAGGACGCGATCATCGTCACCACGGTGTCGTGCATCTACGGCCTGGGCAGCCCGGAAAGCTACCTGAAGATGGTGCTGCATATCGACCGGGGCGACAAACTCGACCAGCGCGAAGTGCTGCGCCGACTGACGAGCTTGCAGTACACCCGCAACGACATGGATTTCGCCCGCGCCACCTTCCGCGTGCGCGGCGATGTGATCGACGTGTACCCGGCCGAGTCCGACCTGGAAGCGATCCGCATCGAACTGTTCGACGATGAAGTCGAAAGCCTGTCGGCCTTCGACCCGTTGACCGGCGAAGTGATCCGCAAGTTGCCACGCTTCACCTTCTATCCGAAAAGCCACTACGTTACGCCGCGTGAAACCTTGCTGGACGCCGTTGAGCACATCAAGGTGGAGCTGGCCGAGCGTCTCGACTACCTGCGCGCCAACAACAAGCTGGTGGAAGCCCAGCGCCTGGAGCAACGCACGCGCTTCGACCTGGAGATGATCCTGGAGTTGGGCTACTGCAACGGCATCGAAAACTACTCGCGCTACCTCTCGGGCCGCGATTCTGGCGCGCCGCCGCCGACGCTGTATGACTACCTGCCGGACGATGCGCTGCTGGTGATCGACGAATCCCACGTCAGCGTGCCGCAGGTCGGCGCGATGTATAAGGGCGACCGTTCGCGTAAAGAAACGCTGGTGGAATACGGTTTCCGCCTGCCTTCGGCGCTGGACAACCGGCCGATGCGGTTTGACGAGTGGGAAGCCATCAGCCCGCAGACGATTTTTGTATCGGCGACGCCGGGCAACTACGAGGCTGAGCATGCCGGCCGCGTGATCGAGCAGTTGGTGCGTCCGACCGGCCTGGTCGACCCGGAAATCGAAATCCGCCCGGCGCTGACCCAGGTTGATGACTTGCTCTCGGAAATCCACAAACGCGTCGCGCTGGAAGAGCGGGTGCTGGTCACCACGCTGACCAAGCGCATGTCCGAAGACTTGACCGACTACCTTGCCGACCACGGCGTACGCGTGCGTTACCTGCACTCGGACATCGACACCGTGGAGCGCGTGGAGATCATCCGCGACCTGCGCCTGGGCACCTTTGACGTGCTGGTGGGGATCAACCTGCTGCGTGAAGGTTTGGACATGCCGGAAGTGTCGCTGGTGGCGATCCTCGACGCGGACAAGGAGGGCTTCCTGCGCTCCGAGCGTTCGCTGATCCAGACCATCGGGCGTGCCGCGCGTAACCTCAATGGCCGCGCGATTCTCTATGCCGACCGCATCACCGGCTCCATGGAGCGCGCGATTGGTGAGACCGAGCGCCGTCGCGACAAGCAGATTGCCTTTAACCTGGCCAATGGCATTACGCCCAAGGGCGTGTTCAAGGACGTTGCCGACATTATGGAAGGCGCTGTCGTACCGGGTTCGCGCAGCAAGAAGCGCAAAGGCATGGCCAAGGCGGCCGAGGAAAGCGCCAAGTACGAGAACGAACTGCGCTCGCCGAGCGAGATCACCAAGCGTATTCGCCAGTTGGAAGAGAAAATGTACCAGTTGGCGCGGGATCTGGAGTTTGAAGCGGCGGCGCAGACGCGCGATGAGATTGGCAAGTTGCGCGAGCGGTTGTTGGCGGTTTGATTTTGCGCTGACGGTACTGGCCTCTTCGCGAGCAAGCCCGCTCCCACACTTGACCGTGTTCTAACGTTGAAATGCGGTCAAGTGTGGGAGCGGGCTTGCTCGCGAAAGCGGCACCACGGTCTCAATGACTCTCCCCAGCCTTCAACCCCGCCGGCAACGCCTTGGTCAACAACACCGCGACCATACTGACCCCCAGCGCCAACCCGACAAAGTGAAACGCATCGTTGTAGGCCATGATCTGCGCCTGCTGGTGCGCGATCTCGCTGAGCTTGCCCAGCGCTGCGGTGTCGCTGCCGAACTGCTGCGCCAGTGTTGCCAGTCGCTCCGCCACCTGCGGGTTGGTCGGCACGATCGCCTCGCGCAAATAATCGAAATAGGTCTTGGTGCGCGCATCCAGCAGCGTCGCCAGCAATGCAATGCCGATGGCGCCGCCCAGGTTGCGCAGGATGTTGAACAGGCTCGACGCCGAGCCTGCGTCCTGGGGCAGGATGTAGGCGGTGGCGATCAGCGAGATGGTTACCATGATCAGCGGCTGCCCCAGGGCGCGGATGATCTGGATCTGGTTGAACTGGCTGCCGGCGAAGTCCGGGTTGAGCACCCCCGAGGAAAAACTCGCCAGGCCGAACAGGCCGAATCCTACAGTGCATAGCCATTTGGGCGACACGTACTTCATCAGCTTGGGCACCAGCGGAATCAGAAACAGCTGGGGCACGCCCATCCACATGATCACTTCGCCGATCTGTAAGGCGTTGTAGTTCTGGATCTGCGCCAGGTACAGCGGCAGCAGGTAGATCGAGCCGTACAGGCCGACGCCCATGCCAATGCTGGCAATGCTCGACAGGCCAAAGTTGCGGTTGGCGAGGATGCCCAGGTTGATCAGTGGGTTGGGTTTGGACAGTTGCACGATGACAAAGGTGATCAGGCTGAGCAGGGCGATGCTGCCGAGGCTGACGATCAGGTTCGACTCAAGCCAGTCCTTGCGGTGGCCTTCCTCCAGAAACACCTGCAAGCAGCCGAGGCCCACCGCCAGGGTGGCGATGCCCAGGTAGTCGGTGCTCTTCAGCAGGTCCCAGTTCGAGGCCTTTTTTTCCAGGCCATAGAGCAGCCCGGCGATCATCAGCAGGCCCGGTGGCACGTTGATGTAGAAGATGTATTCCCACCCCCAGTTTTCCGTGAGCCAGCCGCCGATGGTCGGGCCAATGGAGGGCGCGAAGGTGGCGGTCATGGCGAACATGGCCATGCCTTTGGCGCGGTGGTGTTCGGGTAGCTTGATCAGGGTAAGGGTGAACGCCAGCGGGATCAGCGCACCGCCGGTAAAGCCTTGCAGGGCGCGGAACACGATCATGCTTTCCAGGCTCCAGGCCATGGAGCACATCAACGAGGCGATCAGGAACCCCACCGACACCCAGACCGCCAGCCGCCGCGCCGAGAGCAACTGCACCAGCCAGGCGGTGAGGGGGATCATGATGATTTCGGCTACAAGGTAAGACGTGGAAATCCACGAGCCTTCTTCCAGGGTGGCTGACAGCGCGCCCTGGATGTCCTTGAGCGACGAGTTGGTGATCTGGATGTCGAGCACCGCCATGAACGCGCCGAGCATCACGCTCATCACCGCGATCCAGTCGCGCCGGGTCGGTTCGCCGAGCGGGCGCAGCAGTTGATCACCGGCCATCGGGCTGGTCTTTGATGTTCACTTTGACGGTCACGGACATCCCGGGACGGATCTTGCCGTGCAGCGGGTTATCCGTGGCGAAGGTCAGTTTTACCGGGATGCGCTGTACGACTTTGGTGAAGTTGCCCGTGGCATTGTCCGGCGGCAACAGGCTGAACTGCGCACCGGAGGCGGCGAACAGGCTGTCGACCCGGGCCTCGATGGGCGTGTCGGGGTAGGCGTCGAAGGTCAGCTTGGCCTTTTGCCCGGGCTGCATGTGGCCGATCTGGGTTTCCTTGAAGTTGGCCTGGATCCAGATGTCTTGGTCGGGGACGATCGACAGCAGGTAGGCGCCGGCCTGTACGTACTGGCCGTTGCGTGCGGCGCGCTGGCCCACCAGGCCGCTGATCGGCGCGTGGATCTCGCTGCGGGTGAGGTTGAGTTCGGCCTGGGCCAGGTCAGTCCTGGCGTTGGCGATCAGCGCGTCGAGGCGCTTGATCTCGGCGTTGAGGGCGTTGACCTGCTGGCGCTGGCCCTGCAGGTCGGCCTGGGCCATGGTCACCTGGGAGCGGGCGATGTGGTTGTCGGCGGAGAGGGTGGTCACGCGTTCTTCCGAGACGTAGCCGGGCTTGCGCAGGGTTTGTGCGCGGGACAGGTCGATCTGCGAGCGGCCGAGGCTGGCCTGGCTTGACGCGACTTTGGCCGCGCCGGCGGCGATCAGGCTGGCTTGCTGGGTGAGTTTGCTTTGTGCCTGGGTGCGTTCGGCCTCGCGCATGGCCAGGGCGGCGTTGGCGCGGTCGACGGCGAGGTGGAAGTCGTCGGCTTCGAGCTGTACCAGGAGCTGGCCTTTTTGTACGTGTTCGTTATCGCCGACCTTGACCTCGACGATGCGGGCGCCGAGCTGGCTGGACACGCGGGTGATCTCACCCTGCACATAGGCGTTGTCGGTGCTTTCATAGAAGCGGCCCTTGAAGAACCACTGGGCGAAGAAGCCCAGGCCGATCAGGACTACGAGGCACACGAAGATAAACAGTCGGCGTTTCAGTGGGGCTGGCATGGGCGAGGTGTCTGTAACAAGAGGTAATGGAATATAGCCAGCCAAGCATCTGTCCAATAGCCATGACTGGCCTCCAGACCGAAGCTTGGCCTAAATGCCCTTCTGCTGGAGCCCAAGTGCCGAGGGCTGTTACCATTCGCGCCTTGTTTCAATTCCAGTTTTATCGCCAATTCGAGACCCGCCATGACCACCGTCCGCACGCGCATCGCGCCATCGCCTACTGGGGATCCCCACGTCGGCACTGCCTACATCGCCTTGTTCAACTACTGCTTTGCCAAGCAGCACGGTGGTGAATTCATCCTGCGGATCGAAGACACCGACCAACTGCGCTCGACCCGTGAGTCGGAGCAGCAGATTTTCGATGCCCTGCGCTGGTTGGGCATTACCTGGGCCGAGGGCCCGGACGTCGGTGGTCCCCACGGCCCGTATCGCCAGAGCGAGCGCAGCGACATCTACAAGCAGTACACCCAGCAACTGGTCGACATGGGGCACGCGTTCCCATGCTTCTGCACCGCCGAAGAGCTGGACCAGATGCGTGCCGAGCAACAGGCGCGTGGCGAAACCCCGCGTTACGACGGCCGCGCGCTGCTGCTGTCGAAAGAAGAAGTGGCCCAGCGCCTGGCGGCCGGCGAGCCCCATGTGATCCGCATGAAGGTGCCGAGCGAAGGCGTGTGCGTGGTGCCGGACATGCTGCGCGGTGACGTCGAGATCCCGTGGGATCGCATGGACATGCAAGTGCTGATGAAGACCGACGGCCTGCCGACGTACTTCCTGGCCAACGTGGTCGACGACCACCTGATGGGCATCACCCACGTGCTGCGCGGTGAAGAATGGCTGCCGTCGGCGCCTAAGCTGATCCTGCTCTACGAGTACTTCGGCTGGGAACAACCGCAACTGTGCTACATGCCGCTGTTGCGTAACCCGGACAAGAGCAAGCTGTCCAAGCGCAAGAACCCGACCTCGGTGACGTTCTACGAGCGCATGGGCTTCATGCCGGAAGCGATGCTCAACTACCTGGGCCGCATGGGCTGGTCGATGCCGGACGAGCGCGAGAAGTTCTCGCTGCAGGAAATGGTCGACAATTTTGACCTGTCCCGCGTGTCCTTGGGGGGGCCAATCTTCGACATCGAGAAACTGTCGTGGCTCAACGGCCAATGGTTGCGTGACCTGCCGGTGGAAGAGTTCGCCAGCCGCGTGCAGCAGTGGGCGTTGAACCCCGAGTACATGATGAAGATCGCACCGCTGGTGCAGGGCAGGGTGGAGACGTTCAGCCAGGTCGCACCGTTGGCCAGCTTCTTCTTTGCCGGTGGCGTGAACCCGGATGCCAAGTTGTTCGAATCCAAGAAGCTCTCGGGCGATCAGGTGCGCCAGTTGATGCAGTTGATCCTGTGGAAGCTGGAAAGCCTGCGCCAATGGGAGAAGGACGCGATCACCGCGACGATCCAGGCGGTGGTGGAATCCCTCGAATTGAAATTGCGCGATGCCATGCCGCTGATGTTTGCCGCGATCACCGGGCAGGCCAGTTCGGTATCGGTGCTGGATGCGATGGAAATTCTCGGCCCGGACCTCACGCGTTTCCGTCTGCGCCAAGCCCTTGATTTGCTTGGTGGTGTGTCGAAGAAAGAAAACAAAGAGTGGGAAAAGCTGTTGGGCGCTATCGCTTAATCAGCCTGCTGCAACGGCGAAACCCAGGTTTTCCGGGGTTTCGCCGGTAAGTGATTGTTATCCCGGCAAAAAACTTTGGAAATTGTTGAAAATAAATTTGACACACTTCCAAACCGCCATTAAGATTCGCCCCGTCCTCACCGATGAGGGGCTATAGCTCAGCTGGGAGAGCGCTTGCATGGCATGCAAGAGGTCAACGGTTCGATCCCGTTTAGCTCCACCAATTTACAGGTTCAAGGTCTGGCCACACCGTCCTTGAATCGATCAGTTCTCAGCGCTGATCATGTTGTACAGAAGGTTTTGTCCCCTTCGTCTAGTGGCCTAGGACACCGCCCTTTCACGGCGGTAACAGGGGTTCGAGTCCCCTAGGGGACGCCAGTTTCAACAAGCAGTTCGCAAGGTCTGCTGCGTCGCGAGACGAAAAATCCGGGGCTATAGCTCAGCTGGGAGAGCGCTTGCATGGCATGCAAGAGGTCAACGGTTCGATCCCGTTTAGCTCCACCAATTTACAGTTCCAAGGTTCCGGCCACACCGTCCTTGGATCGATCAGTCTCAGCCTGATCAGTTGTACAGAAGGTTTGTGTCCCCTTCGTCTAGTGGCCTAGGACACCGCCCTTTCACGGCGGTAACAGGGGTTCGAGTCCCCTAGGGGACGCCACGATTACCCGCTCTGCGGGATTTTTAAGGGTCATTCAATTATTGAATGGCCCTTTTGTTTGTCTGGCGTTTGGCCAATTCTCTTACTCCCTTCCTACTTCCTCTTCAGACCAATGGTCATGTCGGTCGCTTGCCAAATATTATTATGGTAATAATATTCAACCCATGAGACCGGAGGCTTTGATGAGCGATAAAAAAGCACAAACCCGCGAACGCATTTTGCAGGCGGCCAGCGCGGCGTTGATCCAGCGTGGCCCGGCCGAGCCGAGTGTCGGTGAAGTGATGGGGGCAGCGGGGCTCACCGTCGGTGGTTTTTACGCGCACTTCGAAAGCAAGGACGCGCTGATGCTGGAGGCATTCACTCAATTGCTGGCCAAGCGTCGTGCGGCCATTGACGATATGGATGCGCTGTTGACCGGTGAAGAGCGCCGAGGCCTTGTGGCGGCGTTTTACCTGTCGCGCAAACACCGCGATTCCACCGTTCAGGCCTGTCCGATCCCGGCGACCGTCGGCGAAATGAGCCGCCTGCCGGATGAATTCCGCCAGGCGCTGAACGAGCACTGTGAGCTGATGGCCGCCCAATTGGCCGCCAGCCCCGAAGACACCGACAAGGCCCTGGCCGACATGGCGTTGATGATCGGTGGCCTGGCCCTGGCGCGGGCCCTCGGCCCTGGTGAATTGTCTGACCGTGTATTGCGTGCCGCCAAGTCGGCCGTGCGCTAGAAGAGGGTTCTAAGGATGGGCACGCTGACCTGGATTCGTCGCTTCAACGGCACCCTGGGGCATCTGGCGCCGCAAACCGTGGCCAACCAGATGCGACGTGCGTTCATGACGCCACGCGAGCTGCCGCCACGCGACTGGGAGTTGCCGTTGCTGGCGCAATCAGAGCGCATCACCCTGCGTTTCGGCCTGTCGGCGTTGCGCTGGGGCCAAGGGCCCGCCGTGCTGTTGATGCATGGCTGGGAAGGGCGCCCCACGCAGTTCGCCAGCCTGATCAGCGCATTGGTGAATGACGGTTATTCCGTAATTGCCCTCGACGGCCCCGCCCACGGGCGTTCGCCCGGGCGTGAAGCCCATGTGCTGCTGTTCGCCCGCGCGATGTTGGAGGCGGCGGCCGAGTTGCCGCCGCTGCACGCCGTGATTGGTCACTCCATGGGCGGCGCCAGCGCGATGCTGGCGGTGCAACTGGGGCTGCGTACCGAAGCGCTGGTAAGCATTGCCGCGCCGTCGCGATTCCTTGATGTGCTTCGAGGGTTCACCCAGATGGTCGGCCTGCCGGCGCGGGCCCGTTCGGCGTTTATCCAGGAGGTCGAACACACCTTCGGCATGCCGTTGAAGCATCTGGATGTGGCCCACTACCAAATGAACATCCCCGGCCTGATCGTGCATGCCGAAGACGACACCTTCGTCCCCGTCAAAGCCTCCCAGGCGATCCACGAAGCCTGGTTCGACAGCCGCCTGTTGCGTCTGGAGCAGGGCGGTCATCAGAAAGTCCTGGCCGACCCCCGGGTGACCGACGCGGTGCTGGCGCTGTTGGCCGGCCGCCGTCTACAGGCGCGGCAAACCGCCTGATACACTGCCCGGCCGAGATCAATCGACTGGAGCAAGGCATGGGCTGGGATCTGGCAACGCCGTTTATCATCGACCTGCAGGTCGGCGCCGAAGACATCGACGGCCTGGGCCACGCCAACAATGCCGTTTACGTGTCCTGGCTGGAACGCTGCGCCTGGCGCCATTCCCAGCGCCTGGGCCTGGACCTCACCGAATACCGCAGGCTGGATCGCGCCATGGCGGTGGTGCGCCACGAGATCGATTACCTCGCCGCCGGCTACGAAGGCGACGAACTGCAACTGGCCACCTGGATCGTCGACTGGGACCAGCGCCTGAAAATGACCCGCCGCTTCCAATTGGCCCGCCCCCGCGACGGCGCGACCCTGCTGAGGGCGCACACCACCTTTGTCTGCATCGAGCTGTCCAGCGGCAAGCCCAAGCGTATGCCCGCCGAGTTTCTTGACGGTTATGGCCCCGCCCTGACGGGGGGTTAACGGTTGCCGCAGGAAACCCAGTAAACTGCGCCACGATTTTTGTTGAGTGTTTTCCATGCAAATTGCTTTGGCGCCCATGGAGGGGTTGGTCGACAACATCCTGCGGGACGTGTTGACCCGCGTGGGTGGGATCGATTGGTGCGTGACCGAATTCATCCGCGTCAACGACCGCCTGCTCACCCCGGCGTATTTCCACAAACTTGCTCCCGAACTGCTGCACGGTGCCCACACCGCGGCGGGCGTGCCGCTGCGCGTGCAGTTGCTTGGTTCCGACCCGGTGTGCCTGGCGGAAAACGCCGCGCTCGCTGCCGAGTTGGGCTCCGAGGTGATCGACCTGAACTTCGGTTGCCCGGCCAAGACGGTCAACAAGTCCCGTGGCGGCGCGGTGTTGCTCAAGGAGCCGGAGCTGCTCAACCAGATCGTCGAGCACGTACGCCGCGCCGTTCCCGCGCACATCCCGGTTACCGCGAAGATGCGCCTGGGTTTCGACAGCCCGGATGGCGCCCTGGTCTGCGCCACGGCCCTGGCCGAAGGCGGCGCCGCGCATATCGTGGTGCATGCGCGGACCAAGACCGACGGCTACAAGCCGCCGGCGCACTGGGAGTGGATTCCGCGCGTGCAGGATGTGGTCAAGGTGCCGGTGTTTGCCAACGGCGACATCTGGAGCGTTGAAGACTGGAAGCGTTGCCGCGAAGTCAGCGGCGCCGAAGACATCATGCTCGGCCGTGGCCTGGTGGCGCGGCCCGACCTGGCGCGGCAGATTGCAGCAGCGCGGGCCGGTGAAGAAGTCGTGGAGATGACCTGGGCGCAGATGCAGCCCATGCTCCAGGAGTTCTGGACCCAATCGGTGGCGCAGCTGACCGAGCGCCAGGCGCCGGGCCGTTTGAAACAATGGCTGGCAATGTTGACGCGCAACTACCCTGAAGCGGTTGAACTGTTCACCGCGATGCGCCGAGAGACCGATCTAGAGCAGGTCAGCCGGCTGTTGGGCATGCCCCATCCGGCGGCGGCATAACGCGAAGAGATCTGCAGCAAGGGCGCCATCGGCGCCCTTTTCTTATTGTGAAACGTGATCCCCGGAACCGGGCAAGGCAAAATCCCACGAACTTCTGGGCATATCTCATAGGAATCTTCGCCCATGAACGCTTCGAACTTGAAATCCCCTACCTTTGCCTTCACTGCCCCGTCGACGCTCTCTGCATCAAAGGCCATAAAGTCTGTCGTGAACGCCTTCGACGTCGGCGAGCGGCGCTTTGGTGAGCACTTTGACGTAAGCACCCATGCTGCCGTCATCAAAATGATGATGGCGACGCTTGGCCCCACGCCTGCCGATATGTTCAATCAAGTGACGCCTACCGCAAACGGCTACGACGTGATGATGAAGGATGAGTTCAACGCTCGCATCACGCACGAAGAGCTGCAGCTAGTCGCGCAGGTGTCCAAATTCAGTGGCAATGATGCGCAAGCCCTCAGCGCCGCCAACTTTGCGTTGACGGTGTTTGTAAAGCGCAGGCAGCAGATCGGTGGCTACGCCAATTTTCACGCGGCGCTGACAAAGTCACTCCAGGGCGAAACCACTCTGCGGTGCTTGCAGGGTATGGGGGTGTATGGGCTTTCCCAGTATGTGCCGCCGAGCAGGATGGTTGGCGAAGGCGTAGTGGCGGTGATGGAGACCCATAATTTTGGCAGTGCGCTGGTAGTGGACGGGCTTGGGCACGCTAACGGCAAACCGCGTCAGGTAGGCAGTCGCTATGGTTACAGGCTGTTCGCCGACAAACCTCGGGGAGGCGCACCCACACCGAAGGTGTTTGCGGGCCGAAGACCCCTGGATATTTGGGGGGGGTTCTACCAAGGGACACCGGGGAACTGCGTGACGGTGTCGGCAATCAAGGCGGCTATGATGAGGTTCGGGCAGTGCCCCGCGGATATTTTTCGGGAGGTCACTGCCACTGCCGAAGGTTATGCAGTCGTTATGCGTGATGGTTTCAGGCTGACGCTGACCCATGAGCAATTGCGCAAGGCGAGGGCCGCTTCCGGCTTTCGCGGCAACGACTGTGCAATGCTGGAGGATGCCTATTTCCTGTTCGCCGTGAGCGCCAGGCGCGCGCAGTTGGAAAACAACGACTTTCGTGGCGGGCAGAGTTTCGACGTTGCCATCGATACCCTCAATGACGGTGAATACCCCGGGCAGGCGCTGCGTCGGTTGGGGTTGTACGCCTATATCCGCGAAAGCGATGTGAACGAGTTGATTGCCGGCGCTATCGGCACCCTGTCTGACGGTGGTCACTCGATGACGGTGATTGGCGGCGTGCTCGATTATTATGGGGGCCGGCACACTCTGCAGACGTCGCAATGGAAGGGGACTTATTTGCGGGCGCTGAAGTTGGTGTGACAGCTATTCCAGCAAGCGCCTGAACGCCTCAATCGGCAACGGCCGACTGTGCAGATACCCCTGAAACACATGGCACCCCAACCGTTGCAGGAACGCCAACTGCTCCAGGGTTTCCACGCCCTCGGCAATCACTTCCAGGTTCAGGCTGCGAGCCATGGCCACGATGGCGCGGATGATTTCCGCGTCGTTCGGGTCGTGAGTCGCATCGCGCACAAACGACTGGTCGATCTTCAGTGCGTCCACCGGCAGGCGCTTGAGGTAGGTCAGCGATGAATAGCCGGTGCCGAAATCATCCATCGCGAAGCTCACGCCGAGCTTTTTCAGGCGGCGCATCTTGGCCACGGTGTCGTCCAGGTTCTGGATCACGATGCCTTCGGTAATCTCCAGTTTCAGCAGGCTGTAGGGCAGGTCGTGCTCATCGAGGCTGTGCACCACGCGTTCAACGAAGTCGTTCTGGCGAAACTGCCGGGGGCTGATATTCACGCACAGGCTGAAGCGCAACGGGTCTACCAGGCCGTCAGAGATCAATTGCTGAAATGCACCGCAGGCCTCATCGAGAATCCAGGTGCCGACTTCCAGGATCAGCCCGCTGTCCTCCAGCACCTTGATGAACTCGGCAGGGGACTGCGCGCCCAGTTGCGGGTGCTGCCAGCGCACCAGGGCTTCGGCGCCGATGATGTGGTTGCCGCGTGCATCGACCTGGGGTTGGTAGTGCACGCTGAATTCGCCGCGTGACAGGGCCAGGCGCAGGTCGGTTTCCATGCGCAGGCGTTCGCTGGCGGTTCTTTGCATGCTGTTGTGGAACATCTGCGTGGTGTTGCGCCCCGAATCCTTGGCGCGGTACAGGGCGATGTCGGCGCGCTTGAGCAGGTCGGCCGGCGTCGAGCCATGGTCGGGGATCAACGCTACGCCAATGCTCGGGGTGACCTGCAGGCGGTGGCCGTCGAGGAACATCGGCTCCGAGAGCAATTCACGCAGGGTGTCGGCCAATTCCTGCACCTGGGTACTGACCTGCGAACGCGTGCCGTCGAGGCCGCTGAGCAGTACCACAAACTCATCGCCGCCCAGGCGGGCCACGGTGTCTTCCATGCGCACGCTGGCTTCCAGGCGGGCGGTGACGATTTTCAGCACAGTGTCGCCGACCGGGTGGCCAAGGGAATCGTTGATGTGCTTGAAGTGGTCCAGGTCCAGGAACAGCAGCGCGCCTCGCAGGTTGTGGCGCTTGAGCAGGGCGATCTGCTGGCTCAGGCGGTCCATCAGTAGGGCGCGGTTGGGCAGGTTGGTCAGCGGGTCATGGTAGGCCAGGTGGCGGATCTGCGCCTGGGCATTCTTCAACAGGCTCACATCGCGGGCGGTCAGCAGCAGGCACGGCGTTTCATTCAGGGTGATCGGCTCGACCGAAACTTCCACCGCCAACACATCGCCGCGCTTGTTGTGCCAAAGCATTTCCAGGTGGTGGATGCGCCCTTTGATCTGCAATTCAGCCAGCAGCGCCGAGCGTTGGTTTTCATCAGCCCAGATGCCGATTTGATACAGCGTGAGCCCGATGGCTTCTTCCGCGCGGTAACCCGTGAGGCGGCAAAAACCATCGTTGACCTCGACATACCGACCGGTGTCGCGCTCGGTAATGGAAATGGCGTCGGGGCTGGAATGGAACGCCTTGGCGAACTTCTCTTCGCTGGCCTTGAGCGCGGCTTCCGAGCGTTGCTGCTGGGTGATGTCGCGCAAGGTGGTGACGATGCACGGTTGGTCGCCGACCTTGATCAGCCGGCTGGCGATCACGCAGGTCAGGCTTCGCCCATCCTTGTGGCGAGCGGTGATGGCCACATTGTTCAATGACTGTTCGCGAATCACCCGCTCGATGCGTTGCAGGCGCTTGCTGGAGTCGTCCCACAGGCCGATCTGCTCGGCACTTTTGTCGAGCACTTCGGCCGCGGTCCAGCCAAAGGTCTGGGTAAACGCGGGGTTGATTTCGATAAATACGCCGCTGTCCAGGCCGGTGACGCAGATCGGATCGGGGCTGGCCTGGAACAGGCTGGCGAATTTCTCTTCGGAGGCGCTCAGGCGTTGCTCGCGTTCGACCTGGTCGGTGATGTCCAGCAGGGTGCCGGCCATGCGCAATGGCGCGCCCTTTTCGTCGCGGTAGAGGCGCGCGCGGCTTTCCAGGTAGCGCGAACTGCCGTCCTCCATGGGCACGCGGTAGGTCAGTTGGTAGTTGCCGGCCGGGCCTTCGCGCAGGGTGCGATAGGCATTGCGCATGTTGTCGCGTTCTTCATCGGGCATGCCTTCGAAAAACGCGTCGAAGGACTCGTGGAACGGCTCGGGCGGCAGGCCGTGCAGTTGCGCGGCGCGAGCCGAGCCGTAGAGCATGCCGGTGGGAATGTGCCAGTCCCAGGTGCCCAGTTGCGCGGAATTGAGCGCCAGGTCGAGGCGTTCCTGGCTGTCCTTGAGCGCCTGATCGGCGTTTTTGCGTTCGGTGGTGTCAAGAAAGGTGCTGATCAGATAAGCCTCACCCTCCAGTTCGACCTTTTGCGCGCTGAGGGTGCCATCGTGGATCTGGCCGTTGCTGGCGCAAAACTGCACCTCCATGGTGATCGGCTCGCCCTTGCGCTGAGTAGCCTTGACCAGCTGCGCGCGCTGCTCGGGATGGCGCCACAGGCCCAGGTCCAGGGTGGTGCGGCCGATGGCATCGGCGACCGGCCAGCCGAAATGGATCTCGAAATACTGGTTGGCTTCACTGATCAGGCCGTCGGCCTGGCGGGTCAGCAGCACCATGTTCGGGCATAGGTGAAACAGCGTGGCGAAGCGCTTTTCGGAGTGGCCGAGGGCGGTTTCCCGTTCACGCTGCTGGGTGATCTCACGGATCACCCCGATCATCCGACGCCGCCCGGTCTTGTCCGGCGCCAGGCTGCCGTTGATTTCCAGCCAGTGATAGCTGCCGTCGGGCCACTGGATGCGGTGGCGCATCGCCTGCTCGAACGGTTCGCCGGCCAGCACCGCATGAAAGGCCCGCACGACCTTGGCGCGGTCGGCCGGGGCGAGCAGGTCGAGGTAATCCAGGTCTTTGGGCAGTGGCGCGCGCGGGTCGAAGCCGAACAGCGCCTGGGTCCCCCGTGACCAACTGATCCTGCCGGTGTCGATTTCCCAGCACCATGCCCCCAGCCGGGCACCGTTGAGGGCTGCCAGCAATTGCGGGGCGCTGTCCCAGCTCTGTTCCGCCTCTTGGGGGTCTAGAGCGTAAATGCGGGGCAGGGGTGGCACGGAATCGACGGGATTGCGCATTATCAAAGGGCCTTGGCTCAATGGGCGTAAGGCGCGGTTTCACGTAAACCTGAGGCCGCACGGCTTCATGCCGGTATTCCTGGCAGATCGACCTGTGCATCCAATAGGCTCATGAAAGCCCGCGCTGCGTTCGACAACGTCCTTTCGGTGTGCACGATATAGCCTAGCTGGCGACTGAGTTGTATGCCCGGTAAAGCGATGCTCGCCACCTGATCATCCAGCATGGTGCGCGGCAAGACGCTCCAGGCCAGGCCGATGGACACCATCATCTTGATAGTTTCCAGGTAGTTAGTACTCATCGCGATGTTTGGCGTCAGGCCCTGGGCTTCGAACAAGCGCCTGACGATATGGTGTGTAAAGGTGTTGCCGCCGGGAAAAACCGCCGGATGACCGGCAATATCGGCCAGGCTGACGTGGCCGTTGCTGGTCAGGCTGTGCTCCGGCGCCACGACAAAATCCAGCGGGTCATCCCAGACCGGGGTCGCACGCACCAGGTGATGGGGGTCGGGCGCGAGGGTGATCACCGCCACCTCGGCGCGGCCGTGGAGGATTTCCTCGTAGGCCACTTCCGAATCGAGGAACTGAATATCCAGCGCCACGTTCGGGTATTTGCGGGTAAAGGTGCGCAACACGGGCGGCAGGCGGTGCAGGCCGATGTGGTGACTGGTGGCCAGGGTCAGGCGCCCGCTGACTTCGCCGGTCAGGTTGGTGAGGGCGCGACGGGTGTCGTCCAGCACGTTGAGAATCTGATAAGCCCGTGGCAATAGGGCCCGCCCGGCCTCGGTCAAGCCGACTTCGCGGCCCAGGCGGTCGAACAGGCGCACCTTCAATTGTTGCTCCAGGCCGGCAATGCGTTTGCTGATGGCCGGCTGGGTCAGGTGCAGGCGCTCACCGGCGCCGGAGAAGCTGCCGGTCTCGGCGATGGCAATAAAGGCATTGAGGTTGGCCAGGTCCATGGTTGTATTCCAGTTGGTAATCCAAAGCATAAAAAATATGAATTTGAGTTATTTAATGTAGCGCCATACCATCAGCCTCACAAGCCAAAGGGTTATTGAAATGCCCAGGGCATAGAAAGACCGATGATGAGGACCGACTGATGGCCGGCAAAACGCTTTACGACAAACTTTGGGATTCCCATGAAGTGAAACGGCGCGACGATGGCTCGTCGCTGATCTATATCGACCGTCACATCATCCATGAAGTGACCTCGCCACAAGCGTTCGAAGGCCTGCGGCTGGCAGGGCGCAAGCCTTGGCGCGTCGACTCCATCATCGCCACCCCGGACCACAACGTACCGACCACCCCGGAACGCAAGGGCGGCATCGACGCGATCGTCGACACCGTGTCGCGTCTGCAGGTGCAAACCCTCGATGACTACTGCGACGAATATGGCATCACCGAATTCAAGATGAATGACGTGCGTCAAGGGATCGTCCACGTGATCGGCCCGGAGCAGGGTGCAACCTTGCCGGGTATGACTGTGGTCTGCGGCGACTCCCACACCTCCACCCACGGTGCCTTCGGTGCCTTGGCCCACGGCATCGGCACGTCCGAGGTGGAGCATGTGTTCGCGACCCAGTGCCTGGTCGCCAAAAAGATGAAGAACATGCTGGTGCGCGTCGAAGGCCAATTGCCGTTCGGCGTGACCGCCAAGGACATCGTCCTCGCCGTGATCGGCAAGATCGGCACCGCCGGCGGTAACGGGCATGCCATCGAATTCGCCGGCAGCGCGATTCGCGACTTGTCCATCGAAGGCCGCATGACTATTTGCAACATGTCCATCGAAGCCGGTGCCCGTGTGGGCATGGTGGCGGCGGACGAAAAGACCGTTGAATACGTCAAGGGCCGCCCATTCGCACCGACCGGCGCAGACTGGGACGCTGCCGTCGAAGCCTGGAAAGACCTGGTCTCCGACGCCGACGCGGTGTTCGACACCGTGGTCGAACTCGATGCAGCACAGATCAAGCCGCAAGTCAGCTGGGGCACCTCGCCGGAAATGGTCCTGGCCGTCGACCAGAACGTGCCGGACCCGGCCAAGGAAGCCGATCTGGTCAAGCGCGGTTCCATCGAGCGTGCCCTGAAGTACATGGGCTTGCAGGCCAACCAGGCGATCACCGACATCCAGTTGGACCGCGTGTTCATCGGCTCCTGCACCAACTCGCGGATCGAAGACCTGCGCGCTGCGGCGGTGATCGCCAAAGGCCGCAAAGTCGCCTCGACCATCAAGCAAGCCATCGTGGTGCCGGGTTCGGGCCTGGTGAAGGCACAAGCCGAAGCCGAAGGCCTGGACAAGATCTTCCTCGAAGCCGGTTTTGAGTGGCGCGAGCCGGGCTGCTCGATGTGCCTGGCGATGAACCCGGACCGCCTGGAGTCGGGCGAGCATTGCGCGTCCACCTCCAACCGTAACTTCGAAGGGCGCCAGGGCGCCGGTGGGCGTACCCACCTGGTCAGCCCGGCCATGGCTGCTGCGGCGGCCGTCAACGGTCGTTTCATCGACGTTCGCGAATTGATCTGAGGAATACCCGATGCGTGCTTTTACCCAACACACCGGCCTTGTCGCCCCTTTGGATCGCGCCAACGTCGACACCGACCAGATCATCCCCAAACAGTTCTTGAAGTCGATCAAGCGCACCGGTTTCGGCCCGAACCTGTTCGACGAGTGGCGCTACCTGGACGTGGGCTACGCCTACCAGGACAACTCCAAGCGCCCGCTGAACAAGGACTTCGTACTCAACGCCGAACGTTACCAGGGGGCCAGCGTGTTGCT
This sequence comes from Pseudomonas sp. FP2335, assembly GCF_030687535.1. NCBI lineage: Bacteria > Pseudomonadati > Pseudomonadota > Gammaproteobacteria > Pseudomonadales > Pseudomonadaceae > Pseudomonas > Pseudomonas sp. FP2335. The sequence goes on along the minus strand of NZ_CP117437.1, from coordinate 4,060,789 downwards.
CGCCCGCGAGAACTTCGGTTGCGGCTCCAGCCGTGAACACGCGCCGTGGGCCCTGGAAGAATATGGCTTTCGCAGCATCATTGCGCCGAGCTATGCCGACATCTTCTTCAACAACAGCTTCAAGAACGGCTTGCTGCCGATCATCTTGAGCGACGCAGAAGTCGACGAGTTGTTCAAGCAGGTGGAAGCCGAAGAGGGCTACCAGCTGACCGTCGACCTGGCCGCGCAAACCGTGACCCGTCCGGATGGCAAGGTGTATCACTTTGAGGTCGATGCGTTCCGCAAGCACTGCCTGATCAACGGCCTGGACGATATTGGCCTGACCTTGCAGGACGGCGATGCAATTGCCGCCTTTGAAGCCAAGCACCGGGCCAGCCAGCCTTGGTTGTTTCGCGATGCCTGATTTGATGTAAGCAGGACTGGCCCTTTCGCGAGCAAGCCCGCTCCCACATTCGACCGAGTTCCTTCAGTTGAAATGCGGCCAAATGTGGGATCGGGCTTGCTCGCGAAGACGGCAGCACAAACACCATAAGTCCCAAGGAAACCCTCATGACCAGCACCGCCCACACCCAAGTCGTGCAAAAACAATTCGGCGAACAAGCCTCGGCCTACCTGAGCAGTGCCGTGCACGCCCAGGGCACCGAATTCGCGCTGCTCCAGGCCGAACTGGCCGGGCAGGGCGCTGCACGACTGCTGGATCTGGGCTGCGGTGCCGGTCATGTGAGCTTTCACGTCGCCCCTCTGGTTAAAGAGGTGGTGGCCTACGACCTTTCCCAGCAGATGCTCGATGTCGTCGCGGGCGCTGCAAACGATCGGGGCCTGGACAATATTCGCACCGTCCATGGCGCCGCCGAGCGCCTGCCGTTCGCCGATGGCGAGTTCGACTTCGTGTTCAGCCGCTACTCGGCGCACCACTGGAGCGACGTCGGCCTGGCCCTGCGCGAAGTGCGCCGGGTGCTCAAGCCGGGCGGGGTAGTGGCGTTTGTCGATGTCTTGTCACCGGGCAGCCCGCTGTTGGACACTTACCTGCAAACCGTCGAAGTGCTGCGCGACACCAGCCACGTACGCGATTACTCCGCCGCCGAATGGATGCAGCAGCTCAGCGAGTCCGGCCTGCATGTGCGTAACAGCAGCCGCCAGCGCCTGCGCCTGGAATACACCTCGTGGGTCGAGCGCATGCGCACGCCCGAGGTGCTGCGCGCTGCCATCCTTGAGCTGCAACGGGCGATGGGCCAGGAAGTGCGCGATTACTACGAGATTCAAGCCGACGGCACCTTCAGCACCGACGTGCTGGTGGTGTTTGCCGAGCGCTGAGCAATTTTTCCCGACCTGCCCGCGGGCGGGTCGCTTGATGAAATGAGGAACCCATGAGCAAGCAGATTCTGATTCTCCCTGGCGACGGTATTGGTCCGGAAATCATGGCCGAAGCGGTCAAGGTGCTGGAGCTCGCCAACAGCAAGTACAGCCTGGGCTTTGAACTGAGCCACGACGTGATCGGCGGCGCCGCCATCGACAAGCATGGCGTGCCACTGGCCGACGAAACCCTGGACCGCGCCCGCGCGGCCGACGCCGTGCTGCTCGGCGCCGTGGGTGGCCCGAAGTGGGACAAGATCGAACGTGACATCCGCCCTGAGCGCGGCTTGCTGAAAATCCGTGCGCAACTGGGCCTGTTCGGCAACCTGCGCCCGGCGATCCTCTACCCGCAGCTGGCTGACGCGTCGAGCCTCAAGCCGGAAGTGGTCGCGGGCCTGGACATCCTCATCGTGCGTGAGCTGACCGGCGGTATCTACTTCGGCTCGCCACGTGGCGTGCGCGAGCTGGAAAACGGCGAACGCCAGGCCTACGACACCCTGCCGTACAGCGAGAGCGAAATCCGCCGTATCGCCCGTGTCGGTTTCGACATGGCCCGTGTGCGTGGCAAGAAAGTCTGCTCGGTCGACAAGGCCAACGTGCTGGCCTCCAGCCAACTGTGGCGCGAAATCGTCGAAGAAGTGGCCAAGGACTACCCGGATGTCGAGCTGAGCCACATGTACGTCGATAACGCCGCCATGCAGTTGGTGCGTGCGCCCAAGCAGTTCGACGTGATCGTTACCGACAACCTGTTCGGCGACATCCTGTCCGACCAGGCGTCGATGCTCACCGGCTCCATCGGCATGCTGCCGTCGGCGTCCCTGGACACCAACAACAAGGGCATGTACGAGCCTTGCCACGGCTCGGCGCCGGACATCGCGGGCCAGGGCATTGCCAACCCGCTGGCGACTATCTTGTCGGTGTCGATGATGCTGCGTTACAGCTTCAACCTGAGCGAAGCGGCGGATGCCATCGAGAAGGCCGTGAGCCTGGTGCTGGATCAGGGTTTGCGCACCGGCGACATCTGGTCGCAGGGTTGCACCAAGGTTGGGACGCAAGAAATGGGCGACGCAGTAGTCGCCGCGCTGCGGAATCTGTAATCTCTCGGGCCCGCTTGCAGTTGTTGCTGCAAGGCGGCCCACTTTTTAACAAGGTGTAGTTGCGATGAAACGTGTAGGTCTGATCGGTTGGCGCGGTATGGTCGGTTCCGTGCTCATGCAGCGGATGCTGGAAGAGCAGGATTTCGATCTTATTGAGCCGGTGTTTTTCACCACTTCGAACGTTGGTGGCCAAGGCCCGTCCGTGGGCAAGGATATTGCCCCGCTCAAGGACGCCTACAGCATTGAAGAGCTGAAGACCCTCGACGTGATTGTGACCTGTCAGGGTGGCGACTACACCAGTGAAGTCTTCCCCAAGCTGCGTGAAGCCGGCTGGCAGGGTTACTGGATCGATGCTGCATCGAGCCTGCGTATGCAGGACGACGCCGTGATCATCCTGGACCCGGTGAACCGCAAGGTCATCGACCAGCAGCTGGATGCGGGCACCAAGAACTACGTCGGCGGCAACTGCACCGTCAGCCTGATGCTGATGGGCCTGGGTGGCTTGTTCGAAGCCGGCCTGGTCGAGTGGATGAGCGCCATGACCTATCAGGCGGCCTCCGGTGCCGGTGCGCAGAATATGCGTGAGCTGATCAAGCAGATGGGCGCGACCCACGCGGCTGTCGCCGATCAACTGGCCGACCCGGCCAGCGCGATCCTCGACATCGACCGTCGTGTGGCTGAAGCCATGCGCAGCGATGCGTACCCGACCGAGAACTTCGGCGTGCCGTTGGCCGGTAGCTTGATCCCGTGGATCGACAAGGAACTGCCGAACGGCCAGAGCCGCGAAGAGTGGAAGGCCCAGGCCGAGACCAACAAGATCCTCGGTCGCTTCAAGAGCCCGATCCCGGTGGATGGCATCTGCGTGCGTATCGGCGCGATGCGCTGCCACAGCCAGGCGCTGACCATCAAGCTGAACAAAGACGTGCCGATCGCTGATATCGAAGCGTTGATCAGCTCGCACAACCCATGGGTCAAGCTGGTGCCGAACAACCGCGACATCAGCATGCAGGAGCTGAGTCCGACGAAGGTCACCGGTACCCTGAATGTACCCGTGGGCCGTCTGCGCAAGCTGAACATGGGCAGCCAGTTCCTGGGCGCGTTCACGGTTGGCGACCAACTGTTGTGGGGCGCGGCTGAACCGCTGCGTCGCATGCTGCGGATCTTGCTGGAGCGTTGATCGCTTGAGGCAATCAGGAAACCCGCGTTCTGGTGACAGGCGCGGGTTTTTTGTTGTGCTTTCGGGCCTCTTCGCGAGCAAGCCCGCTCCCACATTTGATTGCATTTCAATTGGAGAAACTCGGTCGAATGTGGGAGCGGGCTTGCTCGCGAAGAGGCCATCAGCGACACCCCAAGACCCGGTCCAATTGCCTCACCCCCAACCACCCGGTAAAGTGCCGCTCCCCCCGCAATGCCCGAGGCAGCCCCCATGACCCAGACCTTTGAAATCGCCGTGATCGGCGCCACCGGCACCGTGGGTGAAACCCTGGTGCAGATCCTCGAAGAACTGGATTTCCCGGTGGGTACCCTGTATCTGCTGGCTGGCAGCAACTCGGCGGGGGCATCGGTGCCGTTTCGCGGCAAGAACGTGCGGGTCAAGGAAGTCGACGAGTTTGACTTCAGCAAGGCGCAGCTGGCGTTCTTTGCAGCCGGGCCGGCCGTCACCCTGAGTTTCGCCCCGCGCGCCACGGCGGCCGGGTGTGCGGTGATCGACCTGTCGGGTGCCTTGCCTGCCGAACAGGCGCCGCCGGTGGTACCGGAGGCGAATGCGCAGGTTCTCAAGGGCCTGAAAAAACCCTTCCAGCTCGCCAGCCCGAGCCCGTCCGCAACCAACCTGGCGGTGGTCCTGGCGCCATTGCGTGGCTTGCTGGACATCCAACGCGTGAGCGTCACCGCCAGCCTGGCCGTGTCTGCCCAGGGGCGCGAAGCCGTCAGCGAGCTGGCGCGGCAAACCGCTGAACTGCTGAACGTGCGCCCGCTGGAGCCGAAGTTCTTTGATCGGCAAATGGCCTTCAACCTGTTGGCACAAGTCGGTACGCCAGATGCCCAAGGTCATACAGCCCTTGAGAAGCGTCTCGTACACGAACTGCGCGCGGTGCTGGAAACTCCTTTACTAAAGATTTCCGCAACTTGCGTTCAAGCCCCGGTGTTTTTTGGCGATAGCCTGACAGTGTCATTGCAGCTGGGTGCCGCGGTCGACCTTGCCGCCGTCAACCGCGCACTCGACGCAGCGCCGGGTGTAGAGCTGGTGGAGGAGGGTAATTACCCAACCGCTGTTGGCGATGCAGTCGGGCAAGACGTGGTGTATGTCGGACGGGTTCGCGCAGGTGTGGATGATCCGTCGGAACTAAATCTGTGGCTGACGTCAGATAACGTACGCAAAGGCGCGGCACTGAACGCCGTACAGCTGGCACAGTTGTTGATAAAAGACCTTGCGTAAAAGATACTTGGCGGCAATTTGTAGATTGATTCTAACCAGGCGCTATGCTTGGCCCCAAGCTGGAAAAGTTGCGCGTCGGTGACCTATCGGCTCGCCATGCCTAATGGCAGCGGTTACCAACCTTCTCGCAGGCCGGGGAGTGTTCAAACAAAGGATGAGGCTATGGTTCAAGTTCGCAAACTGGTGTTAGCAATAGCGGCCGCCTCGGCGCTGTCCTCCGGTATGGCGCAGGCGCTGCAACTTGGGGAGATGACCCTCAAGTCGAAGTTGAACCAGCCCTTGTCGGTGGAAATCGAATTGCTTGATGTCGGCGGCCTCACGGCGTCCGAGATCACGCCGAGCCTGGCTTCCTCCCAGGCGTTTGTGGATGCGGGCGTGGATCGCCAGGCGTTCCTCAATGACCTGACGTTTACTCCCGTGATCAACCCCAGTGGCCGCAGCGTGGTGCGCGTCACCTCCAGCAAGCCGCTGCCGGAATCCTACGTACGTTTCCTGTTGCAGGTGCAGTGGCCCAATGGTCGCCTGATGCGCGACTACAGCGTGCTGCTTGATCCCGCCAAATTTGAACAACCGGCAGCTGCCGTCCCAGCGCCGCGCTTGTCGGCGCCGGCGAGTGCCGCGCCCGCTGCACCTGCCGCCCCTGTTGTAAGCAAGCCGAACCAGCACACCACGACTTCTCGCGACACCTTGTGGGAAATTGCCGCGAAGAACCGCAACGGCGGCTCGGTCCAACAGACCATGCTGGCGATCCAGGCACTTAACCCTGGCGCCTTTATCGATGGCAACATCAACCGCTTGAAGACCGGCCAGGTCCTGCGCCTGCCGGATACCGTACAAAGCACCGCACTGCCACAGCCACAGGCGATTGCCGAAGTCACCGCGCAAAACGCTGCCTGGCGCCAGGGCCGTCGCTCGGCGACCAATCAAGTCGCGGGCAAGCAGCAACTGGATGCCACCAAGCGCACCCAGGCGGGCAATGCGCCGTCGAGCACCACGACCAAGGACAACCTGAGCCTGGTCTCGGCCGAGTCCGCCAAGAAGGGCGCAAAAGGCAAGGCCGCTGACGGCCGCGCCCTGAGCGACAAGCTGGCGATGACCCAGGAAGAGCTGGACACCACCCGTCGCGACAACGCCGAGCTGAAAAGCCGTGCGGCGGACCTGCAAAGCCAGTTGGACAAGCTGCAAAAGCTGATTCAACTGAAAAATGACCAGTTGGCGCGTTTGCAGGCTGAAAAAGGTGATCCCGCAGCGGCAGCTGCAACGGCACCCATCTCTGCACAATTGGCTGGCGAGCCGGCCGCGGCGACGCCTGCTGCTCCGGTAGCGGCGCCTGTTCCTGCGCCTGTCCCGGCGGCGCCTGCGCCTGAGCCGATCAAGCCTGAAGCGGCACCTGCCAGCGCGGATGACAAATTCAACGACCTGCTGACCAATCCGGTGGTGCTGGGTGTGATCGGTGGCACGGCGGGCCTGGTGGTGTTGTTGCTCCTGCTGCTGTGGGCGCGCCATCGCAATGCCCGTCGCGAAGAGGAAAAGCACCTGCGCATGGCCCGTGCCCTGGCCGAAGAACCGGTATTCACCTCCGATATTGACCAGGATCTGCCACCGGACAGCTTCGAGGGTCTGGAAGTCCCGCCGCCGAACGTCAAGCTGTCAGCCGCTCCGGCGCCTGTGTCTGCCCCTGTGGTCGAGCAGACAGTCGTGCCAACCGTCGCCTCGGTGCTCTCGCCGCTGGCAGTGGCCGTTGCCCCGGTCAACGCCAACGATGCGCTGGCCCAGGCCCAATCCCTTGTCGACCGCGGCCATCTGAACCAGGCCGCCGACGTATTGGAGCAAGCGATCAAGCACGAACCCAAGCGCAGCGATTTGCGCTTGAAGCTGATGGAGGTCTATGGCCTGCAAAACGACAAGGACGGCTTTGTCACCCAGGAGCGCCAGCTGGTAGCCAACGGTGAGAACCATGCCCAGGTCGAGCAGCTCAAGTCGCGCTTCCCGGCCATGGCCGTGCTCGCGGCGGGTGTCAGCGCCGCAGTGGCCGCCGCCGCCCTGGACGCTCAATACGTCAAGGACCTGCTGGAAGACAAGCCGGTGGCACCGGCACCGGCGCCAGAACCTGAGGCCTTCGAGACTGATTTCGACCTGAGCCTGGATGAATTGGAAGCCGCTTCGCCTGCCAGTCTGGACGATGAGTTGAGTTTTGAGTCGGTGCTGCAACAGCAGACCGAAGCCAAGGCCAGCCCGGACGACCTGTCCGACTTTGATTTGGACCTGCAACTCGATGAGCCGGCTTCGGCGCAGGCCGATGACGACTTCCTGTCTGGCCTCGAAGAGCAGATGCAGGATGTGCCTGCCGTCGAGCCGCCAACCCTGACGCCCGCTGCGTTGGACGATTTTGACCTGCCGGAAGACTTCGACCTGTCCCTGGCCGACGAGCCTGAGGCGCCAGCCAAGCCTGATGCCTTTGCGTCCGAGCTGGATGACGTCAACGCTGAGCTGGATCGTCTGTCCCAGAGCCTGGAGCATCCGCCTATCGAGCCATCCTTCACCGCTGAAGATGCGGCGCTGGGTGGTGATGAGCCGGAATTCGACTTCCTGTCTGGAACCGATGAAGTAGCGACCAAGCTGGACTTGGCCCAGGCGTACATCGACATGGGTGATGCTGATGGCGCGCGGGACATCCTGTCCGAAGTGCTGACCGAAGGTGACGAGTCTCAGCGCGGCGAGGCCAAGGAAATGCTCGGCCGCATTTGAAGGGCAACGAAAATCCACTGTGGGAGCGGGCTTGCCCGCGAAGGCGTAGTGTCAGTCAATGATGTCGTGACTGAGTGACTGCCTTCGCGAGCAAGCCCGCTCCCACATTTGGGCGGTCATCTTTATAATGGCCGCCTTTGCGTAACTCATCAGGCTCTCAGTTCTTGGCAAATATAGATAACGCGGCCGCCGAAATGGCGGCCGCAGGCTTTTACCGCATCGCCCTGGGCGTGGAATACAAAGGCTCGCGCTATCGCGGCTGGCAGCGCCAGGCGTCGGGTGTGCCGACGGTGCAGGAAACCCTGGAAAAGGCCCTGTCTAAAGTCGCTGACTCGCCGGTGTCGCTGATGTGCGCCGGGCGTACCGATGCTGGCGTGCATGCCTGCGGCCAGGTGGTGCACTTCGACACCCAGGCCGAGCGCACGATGAAGGCGTGGGTGATGGGCGCCAATATCAATTTGCCCCATGACGTCAGTGTCAGTTGGGCCAAGGTCATGCCTGCGCACTTTCATGCGCGCTTCAAGGCCATTGCCCGGCGCTATCGTTATGTGATCTACAACGACCAGATCCGCCCGGCTCATCTCAACGAAGAAATCACCTGGAACCACCGCCCGCTGGACGCCGAGCGCATGGCCGAGGCCGCGCAGCACCTGGTCGGTGTACATGATTTCAGCGCGTTCCGGGCGGGCCAGTGCCAGGCCAAGTCGCCGATCAAGGAAGTCCACCACCTGCGGGTCACGCGCCACGGCAAGATGATCGTGCTGGATATTCGTGCCGGTGCGTTCCTGCACCATATGGTGCGCAACATTGCTGGCGTGCTGATGACCATCGGCACGGGCGAGCGCCCTGTGGAATGGGCCAGGGAAGTGCTGGAAAGCCGCATCCGCCGTACCGGCGGGGTGACGGCGCATCCGTTCGGGTTGTACCTGGTGGATGTGGAGTACCGCGACGAGTTCGAATTGCCGGAACGTTTTATCGGGCCACACTTCCTCACAGGTTTCAGCGAACTTGGCGGCTGACGCCCGGAAAAGCATTTGTTACCATCCGGGACTTTCTCGGCCCAACCCCTGAGGTTTCCACGACATGCCAGCCGTTCGCAGCAAGATTTGCGGGATTACCCGCATAGAAGACGCGCTGGCGGCAGTCGAAGCGGGCGCGGACGCCATCGGTTTCGTGTTTTATGCCAAGAGCCCGCGGGCGGTTAATGTATTGCAGGCGCGGGCGATCATCGCCGCGTTACCGCCGTTCGTGACTACGGTGGGCTTGTTCGTCAACGCCAGCCGCTGCGAACTCAATGAGACCCTGGATGCCGTTGCGTTGGACATGCTGCAATTCCACGGCGACGAAAGCCCCGACGAGTGTGAGAGCTACCAGCGTCCGTATATCAAGGCGCTGCGGGTCAAGGCCGGAGACGATGTCGCCGCGGCCTGCGCCATCTACACGGGCGCTCGCGGGATTCTGCTGGACACCTATGTCGAAGGCGTGCCGGGCGGTACGGGTGAAGCGTTTGATTGGTCACTGATTCCCGAAGGCTTGAGCAAGCCGATCATCCTGGCGGGCGGGCTCAATCCCGCGAACGTTGCGGCCGCTATCGAACAGGTGCGCCCGTACGCCGTGGATGTCAGCGGTGGAGTGGAGCAGGGCAAGGGCATCAAGGATCACGGCAAGATCCGCGCATTCATGCAGGCTGTGCGCGGGATGTGACGGCTGGCAGTCTGCCGCCGTCCATAACTACCACTGTGTAAAACAGCCCGGCGCCGCCTGTAGGTGGCCCGGAAATGAAGTGGCAACCTTGCGCTGGCAGGTTGTCTGGAAGGCTGAGGATGCATGCGGGAAATGGCTGGTCGAACGTCTGACCCCGTCCAGCATGTGTCATCGCCACATATGAATTTAGCTCAAGGGCATACGCGGGGCTGTGTTCAAGCCACCGGTACTGGAGAAAGAAAGCATGAGCAACTGGTTAGTAGACAAACTGATCCCTTCGATCATGCGTTCCGAGGTGAAGAAAAGCTCGGTTCCTGAAGGTCTGTGGCACAAGTGCCCATCCTGCGACGCGGTGCTGTACCGCCCGGAGCTGGAAAAGACCCTGGACGTTTGCCCCAAGTGCAATCACCACATGCGCATCGGTGCCCGCGCCCGCATCGACATCTTCCTGGATGCCGACGGCCGTGCCGAGCTGGGTGCTGACCTCGAGCCGGTTGACCGTCTCAAGTTCCGCGACGGCAAGAAGTACAAGGATCGCCTGACCGGCGCGCAGAAGCAGACCGGTGAGAAAGATGCGCTGATCTCCGTCAGCGGCAAGCTGCTGGGCATGCCGGTGGTAGTTTCGGCGTTCGAGTTTTCCTTCATGGGCGGCTCCATGGGCGCCATCGTCGGTGAGCGCTTTGTTCGCGCCGCCAACTACGCCCTGGAAAACCGCTGCCCGATGATCTGCTTCGCTGCCTCCGGTGGTGCGCGTATGCAGGAAGCCCTGATCTCCCTGATGCAAATGGCCAAGACCTCCGCGGTACTGGCGCGTCTGCGTGAAGAAGGCATCCCGTTCATCTCCGTACTGACCGACCCGGTCTACGGCGGCGTTTCCGCCAGCCTGGCGATGCTGGGCGACGTGATCGTCGGCGAGCCAAAGGCCCTGATCGGCTTTGCCGGCCCGCGTGTGATCGAGCAGACCGTGCGTGAAAAACTGCCGGAAGGCTTCCAGCGCAGCGAGTTCCTGCTGGAGCACGGTGCGATCGACCTGATCATCCCGCGTGGTGAGCTGCGTCCGCGCCTGGGTAGCCTGCTTGCGCAAATGATGGGCCTGCCGACGCCTGTATACGTCGCGCCAAAGGTAGAGCCAATCGTCGTACCGCCGGTGCCTGCAAACCTATGACCCAACGTACCCTGGGCGAATGGCTCGCCTACCTTGAGCAGTTGCATCCGTCCGCCATCGACATGGGCCTGGAGCGCTCGCAACAGGTAGCGGCCCGCCTCGGGTTGGGACGGCCGGCACCGCGTGTGATCACGGTGACCGGCACCAACGGCAAAGGCTCCACCTGTGCCTTTGTCGCGGCGCTGCTGCAGGCCCAAGGGCTGAAAGTGGGCGTCTACAATTCTCCGCACCTGCTGCGTTATAACGAGCGGGTGCAACTCAATGGCGTCCAAGCCACTGATGAGCAACTCTGCGAAGCCTTCGCCGCGCTTGATGCCGGGCGTGGCGAGACATCCCTGACCTACTTCGAAATGGGCACCCTGGCGGCGTTCTGGCTGTTCGAGCGTGCGCAGCTGGATGTGGTGGTACTGGAAGTCGGCCTGGGTGGGCGTCTGGATACGGTCAACGTGGTGGATGCCGATCTCGCGCTGGTGACCAGTATTGGCGTGGATCATGCCGATTACCTGGGGGATACCCGTGAGTCGGTGGCCTATGAAAAGGCTGGGATCTTTCGCCAGGGCAAGCCAGCCCTGTGTGGTGACCTGGACCCGCCGCATACCTTGCTGGACAAGGTGCGCGAGCTGGATTGCCCGTTCTTCCTGCGTGGGCGTGAATTCAATCTCGAGATCGGCGAGCAGCACTGGCAATGGCGCGGGCGGGATGCGCGTGGCCAGGTTGTAGAGCTGCGCGATTTGCCGCTGTTGAATCTGCCGATGGAAAACGCCGCGCTCGCTCTGCAAGCCTACCTGTTGCTGGATCTGCCGTGGGATGTCGAGCAGATCGCTGCGACATTGCTGGCGACCCGCGTGGTGGGGCGCCTGGATCGGCGTGTATTCGAATGGGAAGGCAAGCGCCTGAACCTGTTGCTCGACGTGGGGCATAACCCTCACGCCGCTGAATACCTGGCGCGCCGCCTGTCGCGCACGCCGCCGGTCGGTCGTCGTCTTGCGGTATTCGGGCTGCTGGCCGATAAGGATCTGGATGGCGTGGTTGCGCCATTGTTGGGCGATGTCCAGGCCTGGGCGGTCGCACCGTTGGATTCGCCGCGTAGTCGTCCGGCTGTTGAGCTGGAACAGGCCTTGCAGAACCTTGGCGCGCCGGTGGCGTCGTATGCAAGCGTCGCCGTTGCCCTTGAAGCGCAGTGCGCGGTTGCCACGCCTGACGACGAAATTCTGTTGTTCGGATCATTTTATTGTGTTGCCGAGGCGCTTGAGTGGTTGGCCCGGCGCTCCACGGAGGAAGCTGCACATGGCATTACTGGATAGCGCATACAAGCAGCGAATGGTTGGAGCCCTGGTTCTGGTGGCATTGGCGGTGATTTTCCTGCCGATGCTGTTTTCCCGTCAGGACGAGCAGCGCCAGGTTGTGGTTGAGGCGCCGGCTGCGCCCCAGGCGCCGGTGGTGCCTCAAGTGCAGGTGGAGCCGGTGGTGGTACCTGAGCCGCAGGCCTTGCCTGAGGAAGAGCCGGTGCCGACCGATGAGGAAGTGGCCGCGCAAGCCGCACCGTCGACGCCGGTGCAGCCAAGTGTGCCGGTGGTCAAGCCTGCGCCGGCGCCCGTCGTGGCGGCCAAGCCTGCTGCGCCGGCACCTGCGCCCAAGCCTGTAGCGCCGCAGCCGGCCGCGCCGGGCAAGCCGGATGTGGGCCAGAGCCGTATTGATCCGAATGGCCTGCCGATCAGTTGGTCGATCCAGCTCGCCAGCCTGGCCAATCGCGAAAGCGCCGAAGCCTTGCAGAAAAAACTGCGCGCTCAAGGCTATAACGCCTACATCCGCAGTGCCGATGGCAAGAACCGGGTGTTTATCGGGCCGTTGATCGAGCGTGCCGAAGCGGATCGCCTGCGCGATTTGTTGGGGCGCCAGCAGAACCTCAATGGTTTTGTGGTGCGGTTCCAGCCTGAGCGCGGTTGAATAGCTGCCGCCTCCGGTTGGCAATGCGGTTCAAATGTGGGAGCGGGCTTGCTCGCGAAAGCGGTGTTTCAGTCGCCAAATGTTCTGGCTGACCCACCGTATTCGCGAGCAAGCCCGCTCCCGCACTCGTTTTAAAGTGGGGTTGAAATTGGATTCCTTCGCCACAAACTACTGATTTGCAAGGCGCCGACAATCACAGCTTACCGACAGCCCAGCGCTCTGCTAAAATGCGCCGCCTTATCCGTCTGTAGGCTGCACTGTGCCATTTACCTGGGTTGATTGGGCGATCGTTGCAATCGTCGCCATCTCCGCTTTGATCAGTCTAAGCCGCGGCTTCGTAAAAGAAGCACTGTCGTTGCTGACCTGGATTATCGCAGGAGTCGTAGCCTGGATGTTCGGTGGTTCACTGTCGGTCTACCTGGCCGGATACATCGAGACACCTTCGGCTCGCGTCATTGCGGGCTGCGCCATCATGTTCATCGCCACGCTGCTGGTGGGGGCAATGGTCAATTATCTTATTGGCGAGTTGATACGTGTCACCGGCCTTTCCGGGACCGATCGATTCCTCGGCATGGCCTTCGGCGCCGCGCGTGGCGCGTTGCTGGTGGTTGTGGCAGTCGGGCTGTTGAGCCTGGGGCCGGTACAGCAGGATTCGTGGTGGCAGGAGTCGGTACTCGTGCCAAAATTTCTATTGGTTGCGGATTGGTCCAAGAACCTCATTCTGGGGTGGAGCAGTCAGTGGCTGGCCAGCGGAATCAGCGTACCCGCTGATCTTCCGTTCAAGGAACACCTCTTGCCGGCCAAAACGCCTCAGTAAGCTGTGTTCAGTCAAGATTCATTAAGTAGGGGTTGCGTCGCATGTGTGGCATCGTCGGTATCGTCGGTAAGTCGAACGTCAATCAGGCGCTGTATGACGCGCTAACCGTCCTCCAGCACCGCGGCCAGGACGCTGCCGGTATTGTGACCAGCCACGACGGCCGGTTATTCCTGCGCAAGGACAATGGTCTGGTTCGTGACGTGTTCCATCAGCGTCACATGCAGCGCCTGGTCGGGCACATGGGTATTGGCCATGTGCGTTACCCGACTGCCGGTAGCTCGACTTCGGCCGAAGCTCAACCGTTTTACGTCAACTCGCCTTACGGCATCACCCTGGCGCATAACGGTAACCTGACCAACGTTGAACAGCTGGCCAAGGAGATTTACGAATCTGACCTGCGCCACGTCAACACCAGCTCCGACTCGGAAGTGCTGCTCAACGTGTTCGCTCACGAGCTGGCCCAGCGCGGCAAGCTGCAGCCGACCGAAGAAGACGTGTTCGCCGCCGTCACCGACGTGCACAACCGTTGCGTGGGTGGCTACGCCGTCGTGGCGATGGTGACCGGTTACGGCATCGTCGGTTTCCGTGATCCGCACGGCATCCGTCCGATCGTGTTCGGCCAGCGTCACACCGACGAAGGCGTCGAGTACATGATCGCTTCCGAAAGCGTCTCCCTGGACGTGCTGGGCTTCACCCTGATCCGCGACCTTGCGCCGGGCGAAGCGGTGTACATCACCGAAGACGGCAAGCTGCACACCCGTCAGTGCGCCGTGGCACCGAAACTGACCCCTTGTATCTTCGAACACGTCTACCTGGCGCGTCCGGATTCGATCATCGACGGCGTTTCGGTCTATAAGGCGCGCCTGCGCATGGGCGAGAAGCTGGCCGAGAAGATCCTGCGCGAGCGGCCTGAGCACGATATCGACGTGGTGATCCCTATTCCGGACACCAGCCGTACCGCTGCGCTGGAGCTGGCGAACCACCTGGGCGTCAAGTTCCGCGAAGGCTTCGTGAAGAACCGCTACATCGGTCGTACCTTCATCATGCCGGGCCAGGCAGCACGCAAGAAGTCGGTGCGCCAGAAGCTCAATGCCATTGAGCTGGAGTTCCGCGGTAAGAACGTGATGCTGGTGGACGACTCCATCGTGCGCGGCACCACCTGCAAGCAGATCATCCAGATGGCTCGCGAAGCCGGTGCGAAGAACGTGTACTTCTGTTCGGCAGCCCCAGCCGTGCGTTATCCGAACGTTTACGGCATCGACATGCCGAGCGCCCACGAGCTGATCGCCCATAACCGCACGACCCAGGACGTAGCCGACCTGATCGGCGCCGATTGGCTGATCTATCAGGATCTGCCAGACCTGATCGAAGCGGTCGGTGGTGGCAAGATCAAGATCGAGCAGTTCGACTGCGCCGTGTTCGACGGCAAGTACGTAACCGGTGACGTCGATGAGGCCTACCTGAACAAGATCGAGCAGGCGCGTAACGACTCGTCGAAGATCAAGACCCAGGCGGTCAGCGCGATCATCGATCTGTACAACAACTGAGTAGACACCGGCCCTGAGGGGCCGGTTTTGTATCTTAAATAAAGAATTGAGTAAGGAGTCGCAGCATGAGTCAGGAATGGGATGCCGGTCGGTTGGACAGCGACCTCGATGGCGTAGCTTTCGATACCCTGGCTGTGCGCGCCGGTCAGCACCGCACGCCGGAAGGCGAGCACGGCGACCCGATGTTCTTCACGTCCAGCTATGTGTTCCGCACCGCTGGCGATGCAGCTGCGCGTTTTGCCGGTGAAGTGCCGGGCAACGTCTATTCGCGTTACACCAACCCGACCGTGCGGGCGTTCGAAGAGCGTATTGCGGCCCTGGAAGGTGCTGAGCAGGCGGTGGCGACGGCGACTGGCATGGCGGCGATCCTGGCGGTGGTGATGAGCCTGTGCAGCGCTGGCGACCATGTGCTGGTGTCACGCAGTGTGTTCGGTTCGACCATCAGCCTGTTCGAAAAGTACTTCAAGCGCTTCGGTATCGAAGTGGACTACGTGCCGTTGGCGGATCTGTCCGGCTGGGATGCGGCGATCAAGGCCAACACCAAGTTGCTGTTTGTCGAGTCGCCCTCCAACCCGCTGGCCGAGTTGGTGGACATTGCCGCGCTGTCCGAAGTGGCTCACGCCAAGGGCGCGATGCTGGTGGTCGACAACTGCTTCTGCACGCCTGCATTGCAGCAGCCGCTGAAGCTGGGTGCGGACATTGTCGTGCACTCGGCCACCAAGTTCATCGACGGCCAAGGCCGTTGCATGGGGGGTGTGGTTGCCGGTCGCGGTGAGCAGATGAAGGAAATCGTCGGCTTCCTGCGTACCGCCGGGCCGACCCTGAGCCCGTTCAATGCCTGGATCTTCCTCAAAGGCCTGGAAACCCTGAGCCTGCGCATGAAGGCCCATTGCGCCAACGCCCAGGCCCTGGCCGAGTGGCTGGAGCAGCAGGACGGTATCGAGAAGGTGCATTACGCCGGTCTCAAGAGCCATCCGCAACACGAATTGGCCCAGCGCCAGCAGCGTGGTTTCGGGGCGGTGGTGAGTTTCGAAGTGAAGGGTGGCAAGGACGGCGCCTGGCGCTTTATCGATGCCACACGCCTGATCTCCATCACCGCCAACCTGGGGGACAGCAAGACCACCATCACGCACCCGAGCACCACCTCCCACGGGCGCCTGGCGCCGCAAGAACGTGAGGCGGCCGGTATCCGTGACAGCCTGATCCGCATCGCGGTGGGCCTGGAAGATGTGGCTGACTTGCAGGCTGACCTGGCTCGCGGGCTGGCGGCCTTGTGATCGAGTGGTCCTTGGAGGCGGCGGCAGCCAGTAACGGGCGCGTCGCGCTGGTGACTGGCGCGGCGCGGGGTATTGGTCTCGGGATTGCCGCGTGGCTGATCAGCGAAGGCTGGCAGGTGGTTCTGACTGACCTGGACCGTGAGCGCGGTTCCAAAGTATCCAAAGTGCTGGGCGAGAATGCCTGGTTTATCAGTATGGACGTGGCCGACGAGAAGCAGGTTGCGCAGGGCGTTGCCGAGGTGCTTGGGCAGTTTGGGCGCCTGGATGCGTTGGTGTGCAATGCGGCGGTGGCCGATCCGCGCAATATCACATTGGAAAGCCTTGATCTGGCGTATTGGAATCGTGTGCTGGCGGTCAACCTGAGTGGGCCGATGTTGCTTGCCAAGCACTGTGCGCCGTACCTGCGTGCCCATGGCGGTGCCATCGTCAACCTGGCGTCGACCCGGGCCCGTCAATCGGAGCCGGACACCGAAGCCTATGCGGCGAGCAAGGGCGGTTTGTTGGCCCTGACACACGCCTTGGCGATGAGCCTTGGGCCGGAAGTGCGGGTCAATGCGGTCAGCCCGGGTTGGATCGATGCGCGTGATCCTGCCGCACGGCGCGCCGAGCCTTTGACGGACGCTGACCACGCCCAGCATCCAGCGGGCAGGGTTGGCACGGTGGAGGACGTCGCGGCGATGGTGGCGTGGCTGTTGTCGCGTCAGGCCGGGTTTGTCACCGGCCAAGAGTTTGTCGTGGACGGTGGCATGAGCAAGAAGATGATTTACAGCGAGTAGGGCAGGTGGCCGTCTTGAAGTAATTTTGTCTTTTTCAGAAAAACTTCAAGCAGGCTATTGACTTAGGTCCGTTACCTGCGTAAATTTCGCGGCCTCAACGAAGCAAAGGGTGATTAGCTCAGCTGGGAGAGCATCTGCCTTACAAGCAGAGGGTCGGCGGTTCGATCCCGTCATCACCCACCACTTCTTGAGAGTTTTGCCCTAGGGCAAGACGCAACGTAAAGGTTGCACCGACGCGCAGCGGTAGTTCAGTCGGTTAGAATACCGGCCTGTCACGCCGGGGGTCGCGGGTTCGAGTCCCGTCCGCTGCGCCATATTTTCCAGGCTTGATTTTTCGGGCTTGAGATTGAACAACCAAGGTTGATCAATCAGATGTTTAAAGACAGTTGAATGTTTGCGTTCAACTGGTCAAGCGATACGCAGCGGTAGTTCAGTCGGTTAGAATACCGGCCTGTCACGCCGGGGGTCGCGGGTTCGAGTCCCGTCCGCTGCGCCATATCTGCATCAAGGCCCACTGAACGCCTTGAAGCACAAAGAAAGCCTCTGGCTACTTTGATCCGATAGCAAAGACCCTGGTCGAAAGACCGGGGTTTTTTGTGTCTGCGATTTTATTATATGTGGGGGCGGGCTTGCTCGCGAAAGCGGTGGATCAGTCAATAAGTCTGGTGACTGACACACTGCATTCGCGAGCAAGCCCGCTCCCACACAAGCCCGTTCCCACAGTTGGATTCGGTCAGAATCCCAGCTTATCCCGCAGCCCGTAATACCAGGCTCCCAGTGCTGCGAATGGTGTGCGTAACAGCTGTCCACCCGGGAATGGGTAGTGCGGCAGGTCGGCAAACGCGTCAAAGCGCTCTGCCTGGCCTCTCAGTGCCTCCGCCAATACCTTGCCCGCCAGGTGCGTGTACGTCACACCATGACCACTACAGCCCTGGGAGTAATAGATGTTGTCGCCCAGGCGACCTACTTGCGGTAAGCGCGACAGGGTTAGTAGGAAATTGCCGGTCCAGGCGTAGTCGATCTTTACATCCTTGAGCTGCGGGAACGCCTTGAGCATCTTCGGACGGATGATCGCTTCGATATTTGCCGGGTCGCGCGCGCCATACACCACGCCGCCGCCGAATATCAGGCGCTTGTCGCTGGTGAGGCGGTAGTAGTCGAGCAGGTAGTTGCAGTCTTCGACGCAGTAATCCTGTGGCAGCAACGTTTTTGCCAGTTCGTCCCCCAGTGGGGCTGTGGTGATGACTTGGGTGCCGCACGGCATCGACTTGGCCGCCAGCTCGGGCACCAGATTGCCCAGGTAGGCGTTGCCCGCGACAATGATGAACTTGGCCCTGACCTTGCCCTCGGCGGTGTGTACCACCGGATTGGCGCCGCGCTCAATGCGCAGTGCAGCGGATTGCTCATAGATCGTACCGCCGAGTGACTCCACGGCCGCGGCTTCGCCCAATGCCAGGTTGAGCGGGTGGATGTGCCCGCCGCTCATGTCGAGCAGGCCGCCAACATAGTTGTCACAGGCCACCACCTCACGGATGCGGCGCTCGTCCAGCAGTTCCAGCTGGGTATGGCCATAGCGCTCCCACAGGCGCTTCTGCGACTCCAGGTGGCCCATGTGCTTGCTGTTGAGCGCGGCGAACACGCCGCCGTCTTTCAGGTCGCACTGGATCTGGTATTTGGCGACCCGCTCGCGAATGATCTTGCCGCCCTCAAACGCCATCTGCCCGAGCAACTGCGCCTGCTTGGGGCCGACACTGCGTTCGATCACGTCGATGTCGCGGCTATAGCTGTTGACGATCTGCCCGCCGTTGCGCCCAGACGCGCCAAACCCGACCTTGGCGGCTTCCAGCACCGTCACGCGAAAGCCGTTCTCCAGGAGAAACAACGCGCTGGACAGGCCGGTGTAACCGGCGCCAATCACGCATACATCGGTTTCGACGTCACCTTGCAGTACCGGGCGCGGCGGAACCGCGTTTGCGGACGCGGCGTAATACGACTGGGGGTAGGGGGTGTTCGCCATCCTGGAACCTCTGTTTTATATTTTTTACGAGTGCGCCGATCCTACCTGAGTTGAAAATTGCCTGCCAGCCACCCGAAAACCACGGGTCTACCCGGCGCAAATAAAAAATTCGCATATTCATAGGGTTAGCTGCAAAAAAGATGTTGACACCCCTCCGGAATTCCGTAGAATGCCGCCTCACAGCAGGCACGTAGCTCAGTTGGTTAGAGCACCACCTTGACATGGTGGGGGTCGTTGGTTCGAGTCCAATCGCGCCTACCAAACAAAATCCGCTCTGCTGGGCGGTGTGAAGGGGAATCCGAAAGGGTTCCCCTTTTTCTTTGCCTAAGAAAACGTTCACAAATTATAGGTTTCGTTCACACAAGGCAATGTGAACGTGGATTCATGCCTGCCTCTGTTCACACTCAAATTTGTGAACGACTCTACCTAACCCATTGATATACATGGCTCGT
The DNA here is from genome assembly GCF_030687535.1 of Pseudomonas sp. FP2335. Taxonomy (NCBI): domain Bacteria; kingdom Pseudomonadati; phylum Pseudomonadota; class Gammaproteobacteria; order Pseudomonadales; family Pseudomonadaceae; genus Pseudomonas; species Pseudomonas sp. FP2335. The sequence goes on along the minus strand of NZ_CP117437.1, from coordinate 4,041,452 downwards.
TCACTATCTTGTCTAGGTGGTGGTACGTTCGCAGGCTCACTCCCTTGCCCGTTGCTCGTGCCTCGCAAGGGCAGGCTTCTAACCAACTGAGCTACGTGCCTGCTGTGAGGCGGGTACGCCTGTCGGCCACGCTCAACGCCCTACGCTCTGTGGTGAATCCTGAACGCTCTGTGTGCTGCTGTAGGGCTGGCGGGGGCGTCTCTCTAGGGGTGGGGCAGGGGGTGTGGGGTGGGGGGCTTATATATGCAATGCTGGTTTTAGCAATCTAGAAAAAATTACCTGTTCTGGTCATCTGGTTAATTTGCTAGCGATCTTAAGTGCCGCATGCATAAGTTGAATCGCTTCTTGGTATTGCTCTGCGTAACCCTGGTTTCTGAGAACACCTTCGGGCCTGAAGTCTTGTACGACCGCGTCTATTAACCCATAAAATGTAACAATATCAGTAGCTACCTTAGGAGGTAGGACACCTATTTTTTCAAGGTGAGCTTTGTAAATTTTGTTGTAGTCTTCAGGTATTGTGAGCAATGTGGTTTCAGTGTGCTCGGTGAAAAATGTATTATTATCGTGATGGAATTTTCGATCTCTCTGGTTATCCGCTTCTAATTCTTTGTGGGTACTAATGAGGCCTTTCAAATATCCGCGAAGTTCTATTATTCCGACCAAATAAGAAATTTCAGCAATCAACGCTGCCTGCACTGCTTGGGTTGCCTTTCTGGCGCGCCACCATCCTCCTACCGCCAAGGGTATGTAGGCGAGTAGGGCGCCTGCAATGGTTGACCAAAGGGGAATCCAAGGACTATTTCCCCCTACTAGCTCTTTAAGCTCTCTAACAATACGAACGTAGTGGAGCAATTCTTCCGGTGCTAGCGTATCCATAGTACAAACTCCTGACGATGCGTAGAAGATACTCGACACCAAGGTAGTATGGAAGTTGGCTGTTGACTTTTCAGGCGTTCAAGGAGATTAATATAAGTGGGAAACGGCCCTAGCAGCTGCTGAACTGTACGTCTCAGAGAGCGGGGCGCCTCATTGTGAGTAGGGTCATAGCGAACCTTCAATGGTGTAGTGGTGGCTTGAACGCTGAGAGGACCGAGCCGGTGGTTTGTAAACAGGTCGAGGTGCCACCCTCAGAGGTGGATCGCTTACCCCTTCTGGCGTGGTTAGGAGGGCAGGTGACTGGTAGCTGAACTATCAGGCGTAGAGGGCTTGGCCCCTATGAAGAACGGCCAGTGTGGTAACGCATTGAGCACCCCTGAGGGGCATAGGCTTCACGCCTAATCTATACGGTCACAGTGCCGTGGCCAATCTACCTCCTTGCCTTTAGGATGCAAAATGCAGACGATTGTGGCATCTCAAATTATTCGCTATGTAGCTGTGTTCGTTTTCATAATTGTCGCCTTGATAGGTTTTGATCGGAGCTATAATCGAAAGTATTACGCGTGTATTGACTATCTGGAAAGCTTGAGGGGGAGTGATAAGATCAGCAGCGCCGGAACATGCGCGACTCAAGTTAAATAAGTTAAAGGTCATACTGTTAGGTCAATGCGCCCCTCCTGTCTTAATAAATAATTATCTTGGTTTGCTGTCTACGAGCTTCATTCGTCGAATGTCTGCGTCATATTCTTCCTTAATGCGCTTGTCGATTGCAATTTCACGCTCAGCCTCTAATTTACGTGGGCGTCCCACAGGTCTTACGCCTCCAGTTACCTTTAACATCTCCTTAACGGCACTGATGTTTCCATTGACTAGCTCTTGTTTCAATATCTCAATTGATTTGTCATGCCAATAGATGCGGTGTTCCTCTTTCCATCCTTGTTCTTCTGCGTAAGTGTCAAGAGTAATCATGCTGACGCCTAAGCGCTTAGCTAGTACGCAATGTGAGTTTGTCTCAATGTATTCTGTCTTGTCTTTATCTGTTAGGTTCATTGCTTGTCTCTGTGTTTAATTATGGTCGTTAGAGTTTATGAATAGCGGACGCTCTCTCAATTTCCTCTAGTGAACATCTTGATAGATAGCCTACTGCTTGAAGAGAGATGCCATGATTATATGAGATGTAATACAGCGCTTGGTGGTCCTTACGCTTAGCAATAATCTCTTTGGCTAAACCCCTTCGTATGGTGATGCTATGAATTACGAAAGAGGTTAGATCAGGTATTCGAATGTTATCACTGTCTGACATTGTGTTGTCCTGGGTAAGTTGTCTTAACGTCACTGCGTGACAGAAGCAAAAGCAAGAGCACGCCACGGAGTGGCATACGCATAAAGAAAGATCAAGAGCGATACACTGGTAGATGCTCTGCTTTTGATTTTCTCTTTTAATGCGTGCTCTTTGTCGGCTCTGCCGACGTTGCTTTTGCTTCTAAGCATAAGATTGGTAGTCTTGTATGCTTTAAAAGATCAAAAATCCTTAAAGGTCTTTAAGAGAAAATGATCTCAGTATTGACGCCGTTGATCTATGATATATCTATATCTTTAGGGGAGCCCCTCTACAGGCCACGTAATACAAGGGGGTTTAGCGATTTGGTGACAAAGAAATGCACTTTTCTTGTCACTAAATTTCTAGCCAGTTTTCTAGCATGGTTTTCATTCGCTCACTAGCAACCAAGATGCTCATAGGGTTGTGAGTTCTTATCGACCCTCTGAAGATGAATTGAAGCATGTAGCCTAGTGCATATTTCTCAGCGTCAATCTCAATGTCCAAGGTCTTATAATGTTGAACTATTGAGACGTTCGGGTAGACATTGTAGGCGTATATGCAATTGGTCCTGTCTGCAAAGTCGTTGGTTGCTCTAGTATTCCAAGGAACGAATGTCCTGTGTTTGGAGCCGTCTTTGTTATCTAGGTCAGTCTGCCAGCGCTTATGAGTCATAACCTTTAATTGTTGGTACGGAGTTGAGCCTATTGGTGCCGTCCAGAAGTATGCACCCTTCGGCATACTCTTCTGTCTAGCATTCTCTAGGCTCGCACCAAGCACTTTCAGTGACTCACTATCAGCATTTTCAAACCATGAGTAAGAGAATGTATGTGGTGCATACATACCTCTGTCATCTCTCTGTATCTCTAGCACCTTCTTGGGCGTATTGATAATGCTGAGCTTGGATTTGATAATGCGCTTGATCTCCTCCTCTGAGCGTAGTCCTTCTGGGTAGTAGGGCGTGTAGCTCAGCTTGTTAACTTTCAGCCATGCAGCCATTAAGCTACCCTCAAAAAGGTAGGTTAGAATGGTAGCGGTCTTGGCAGCATCAATGACGCAAGGAGGTGTTCGAGCAATGAAGATACTATCTCCATATAACCATAGAGAGCCTATATCGCATTTGTTCTTTACTGAAAGGTCACGACCTTTATAGTTTGGATACTTTATGTGGTTCCATTCTACCTTACCGCTTTCAGCAATGTTAATCATGCCAGCCTCGGCCAGGGCTGTAATGTCTTGAGGGTGGTACTCTTTCCAGACTTCGATCATATCCATCGTTTCATCAATGATTAGGTGGTAGTCATTCTCATAGATGATTTGTACTGTGTCCTTATCAATGTCCTCGAATAGCGCATGGGTGCATGCAATATTGTGTCCGGCAGTGAGAAGGTTTTTGAGGTGTGAAGCCTTGCTAAGGGAGTTCGTGCCAGGAGCCTTGAAGTCTAGTGCGGGCAGTTCTAGTTGGATGCGCCCTTTGGTCTTTCCGTCACCCACTTCGCTAAGGTAAGGAGATACGAATAGCCAGCGCTTATCTGAATTTGTGCGGATATGGTCGAATACCCAAGTGGTTTTTCCTGCTCCACATATTGCGTCAACTACTCTTATCAATAGGTAGCTCCGATTGTTGTTTTTGTAATTGTCTTATGTTGTCAGTGCGGTAGAGGTGTGTGGCTAGATGTTTATATTTTTAAATGTCCCATGGGTTACTTGGGTTCAATCAGTTTCCCTTCTGTGATTAAGTTATCTATCGTTCGGGTGATATGTCTAGCGTCTGTGAAGGTGCCTTCAAGCTCTACAGGGAGCGAGTTGCTACCATGAACAGACAGCACCTGATATGAGCCATATTGAGTCATGCCATACTCACTCCCTTTGTAGTCCCTAGTGCCTGAGATGAGTTTGTTCTTTTGCTCAATGCTACAGTCGATAGCACCTAGGGCTGAGCGACGCTGTTCTAGTGATTTTACTTCTGCTGGTGTCAAGTCTACTGCTTTCATAGTTATTCTCCTTGGTTGTACATTGCACGAATGGCTGCCATCAGTTCCGCTTGCTCTTTTGAAGTGGCCCCTGTGAGCATGGATTTAGTGGTGCCTGTAATATTTCCAAACGCATCACGTTGGACAATGCTTTGCTTGGCCTGCTGAGCAGATGAGTTATATGCGTTGTCCAAGTCAGTAAGCTGTCGAACAAGGGGGTCTGCTTTATAAAGCTCGTCTCGTACCTTCTGCTTAGATGTCTTCCACTGTGCTAATGCATCCTTAGAGGAAGTCAACGGATTGCCTCTAGGTGCAGGAGGTTCCTCGACCAACTGATAGCCACGCTCGATTAGATCCGTCAAAACCCCCATGGGAGTATTGCCAGTGCGGCGAGCCAGTTCGTTAACTTCATTCATTGTAATTGTGTTCATTGGTCATACTCCAGGGGGATTGTTTTAAATTGATTGCGATATGAAGATCCAAGCCTTACCTTTCGGATGGCTATGAGTTCGTGCTTTACTAGATATTGAATGACTCGGCTGCATGCACTTGGTGATTTTCCCGATGCAGAAGAAAACTCATTAACGGAGATTTCACACCAGCGTGAGCCATCGTTGCTATTGTTTCTAATCATCAAGTACAGGAGTTTTCGGTCTGTTGTGTTAAGTTTCATAGCTTTGCTTCCTATAATTTTTTCGATTTCCATCATTACTCTCTCTTTAGAAAACCTCTTCAATATTACAATGGTTGTGGAGCTCGCCGCTCAGGCAAACAAAAAGACTGCTATCCATTTGGCCCTTTGAAAGCAGCTAGGAGGAAGCAATCTTTATACTGGTATAAGCTATACTGTTTTTTGAGAGAAAACTCTACATGGATTCTCAAAATTAATGTCTACCCGTAACTCTCAGCTACACCCATTCCTTTACTCACTGCCACTGTAAGCCCCTATAAGAGGCTACAGGCTTGCATGGCTATATGGGGGCAGTTGATTGTCTATCGTTGTTCCTGTGCGTTTGCAGGTGGCTTAATCAATGAGATGAAGTACATCCTTCGCATTCAAGTGAGAGTATCTAGCCACTGATCTCGTATCTCTGTGCCCCGATACAACCATTATCTGAGCGTTGTTGAATCCCTTCTTGGCTACATTGGTTATACGTGTATGTCTTAACTGGTGAAGCCTCACGCTACAGTCGAGTCCTGCTTTGTTCCTTGCCAGCCTAACGGCCTGTGACACAGCATGAGGCGTCACAATAAACAGTCTTCCTCTGTGTGCCTTGTTTGCTACAGCCAGCCTCTGTGCCTCTTTCAATAGCTCTATGGCACGCATGGTCAAGGGCACAGACCTAGTGCCGTTCTTACCATCCACTACATCCGCAATACGTTCATCCAGGTGAAGGCATTGGGTTGTGAGCTTGAGTATTTCTGAGCGCCTCATGGCTGTCTCATAGGCCAGCTCCACGATTAGGGCCATGGTGGGGGAGAGCTTGTTGAGCAACTGTCTAAGCTCGCCAGCACTGATTACCTTGTCGCTCGACTTGTCGGGCTTGGGTAGGGCTATGTCACTTACGGGGTTGTGTATGTCTATGAGCAGGCCACGCTTAGCGAACCTGAAGAAACGAGACATGAACGCTAGCTGTATGCGACAGGTAGCAGGCTTGACCGTTTGTAAGCGCTTCAGCTTGAAGTCGTTGACTAGCTGAGGGGTGATGTCATGAATTGGCTGAGGGAAGGCAGCAAAGAGCTGGTCAACAATCTTGATTGCATGGTCATAGCTACCCTTGCCCTTCAGCATGGTTTCGCAATAGGTCACGCCAAGCGTGTACAGGGTGTGCGTCTGATGCGTCTTGGTGACAGCCTCCAACTGATCTGCCCATGCCTGGGCCAATGCCTTAGTAGGGAATGTTTTGGATTGCGGGGGACTTCCTCTCAACCGAACCTGAGCGTTCCAATTGCCAGAGGGAAGGGAGCGAATGTTAGCCATGATTGACGCCTCATAATGTGAATGGGCGTTTCCTTAGGGCTATAGGCTACGGGGCCTAGCGCCTAGCATGGTGGCTCTTGACATGGTGGGGGTCGTTGGTTCGAGTCCAATCGCGCCTACCAAACAAAATCCGCTCTGCTGGGCGGTCTAGAAGGGCTCACCGAAAGGTGGGCCCTTTTTTGTTGTCTTGATTTTTTGCGCGGCGTTACGCCTTGGCACGTCTCGCAAGATCCACCGCCGCAGTGATAGCCGCCCGAGATTGCGGGCTGTTTTTCCGGCACGTCGAACCTAACGCTGCTTAGGCTTGCGCGAGGATGCCACCGACATCTGACGCCCCTGGTTCGGCCAGGGATTGGATGCCCATTTGCTCCAATCGGGCAGCCACAGTGGGACCTACGCCCTTGAGCGCAAGCAATAGGCATCTTTCTTCCGGTGAAAACGGCATCCGCAAAATCCTTTTTTCGGGTGTCGGGTATTTGGGCTTACTGATCAGTCAGCAAAAAAGCTGAGCCACCGATAGCAGGCAGATGATCTGTACAACCATCTGGCAGCGGATCTCACCATTCGTTGTCGCCATACCCATTTGTCCGGCGTACATAGTGAATTACCTCTTCGTCAGCAAAGCGAAGCAGCGAAATACGCTGTCGCTCCAATGAGTATAGGTCCTGCGCCGGATTCGTCACTGTTGTCGCGATCACGGGGGGCGGCCCTGGATCGGTCTTGAATTGCCGACAAAATTTATTGGTGTGCAGCAACAATTTTTCTTGTTGGACACCTCCCCATCCCAGACAGCAAAGTTGCCGCCACTGACGCTCGACCTTCCGGGTCAACAATAAAAAACCGAGCCGACTGCCCGCCACATTCTTGCTGCGAACCCTTTGTTCGCATCCTGCTGTAATGGCGCCGCAGCGCGCACATAAGGACTTCATCGTCATGCAAACTGTTGTGAACCTATGGCCGTTGATCGGCGTACTTGTCATCGTGGTTGGCTTTGTCTTGCGCTTCAATCCGCTGCTGGTGGTCACCGCTGCCGCCATCGCGACCGGGCTTGCTGCCCATTTTCCCTTGGAGAAAATCCTCGCCAGCATGGGTGAAGGTTTCCTTCAGACCCGCGCCCTGCAACTGATTCTTTTATTACCCCTGGCCGTGATTGGGCTGCTGGAACGCCACGGTTTGCGCCTGCATGCGCAGAACTGGATCGCACGGTTCGAACGTGCGACCGTCGGGCGACTGTTGATCATCTATTTGTTTGTGCGCGAATCCACTGCAGCCATGGGGCTGACCAGCCTGGGCGGGCATCCACAGATGGTGCGGCCGCTGCTGGCGCCGATGGCGGAAGGTGCGGCGGAAAAACGCTACGGCAAACTGCCAGACAAGGTGCGCCACAAGGTGTTGGCCATGTGCGCGGCGACCGACAACGTTGGGCTGTTTTTCGGTGAAGACATCTTTGTCGCTTTTGGTGCCATCGCGCTGATGCACACCTTCCTGCTCGGCTCCGGAATCGATGTGGAGCCGCTGCATATTGCCGTGTGGGGCATCCCTACGGCGATCTGTGCCTTCATCATTCACGCGATCCGCCTGCACCGATTCGACCGCCGGCTCACCCGTGAGCTGACGCCGGTCGCTACCGCCGTGGAGGCCGCGCAATGATTATCTCCATTCAATACCTGTACTGGCTGGCCGGTGTGCTGTTGCTGATCACGGCGGGCATGATCGTGTTGGATCGCACCCATCCCAAGCGTTGGTCCAGCGCGTTGTTCTGGCTGCTGTTCGCCATTCCGTTCCTGGTCGGCGAGCGCTTGCCGTCGGTGGTTATCGGCGTCGGTGTGGTGGTGATGGCGTTGATCGCAGGCTTGGGCGGTGTCGGGCGAGGAGCCCATGCCGAACTGCATGACAAGGCTTCCCGTGCCAGCGCCGGTCGCCTGGGGCACAAGCTGTTTATCCCGGCACTGGCCATTCCGTTGACCACGGTAATTGGCTCGGTATTGCTCAAGCACACCGAGATCGGCGGTGTACCGTTGCTGGACCCGAAAAACACCACCTTCGTGTCTCTCGGCATCGGCTGCCTGATCGCCCTTGGCCTGGCGTGCTGGCTGACCCGTGATACCCCGGTGCAAGCCTTGCGTGAATCCCGACGCCTGACCGAAGCCCTGGGCTGGGCCATGGTGCTGCCGCAGATGCTGGCGATGCTTGGGCTGTTGTTCAATGAAGCGGGGGTCGGCACTGCTGTGGCTCACGTCACCACCACCTACATCAACCTGGATTTCAAGTTGGTGGCGGTGATGGTCTATGTGCTTGGCATGGCGTTGTTCACGGTGATCATGGGGAACGGCTTCGCCGCGTTTCCGGTGATGACCGGTGGTGTCGGCGTGCCGGTACTGGTTGGTATCTACGGCGGCAACCCTGCGGTGATGGCGGCCATCGGCATGTTCTCCGGTTACTGCGGCACACTGATGACGCCCATGGCGGCCAACTTCAATATTGTGCCCGCCGCGCTGTTGGAGCTGCCGGACAAGAACGCGGTGATCAAGGCGCAGTTGCCGACTGCGTTGATGATGCTGGTGGTCAATATCGTCCTGCTTTATCTGTTGATGTGAGGCGAAGATGCGAACGCTACTGCTGACGGGGTTTGAGCCCTTTGATCAAGCCCCGGTGAACCCGTCCTGGGAGGCTGCGCGCCAGCTGGACGGGATGCTGCTGGACGACGGTGTGCAGATTGTTGCGCGCCGCTTGCCTTGCGCATTTGCCACGGCGGGTGACTGCCTGGCCCAATTGATTGCCGAGCTGCAACCTGTGATGGTCATTGCGACTGGGCTGGGGCCTGGGCGCAGTGATATTTCCATCGAGCGGGTGGCGATCAACGTCAACGATGCGCGCATCCCCGATAACCTGGGCGCGCAGCCTATCGACACTGCTGTCGTGGTGGGCGGTCCGGCGGCGTACTTCAGTACGTTGCCGATCAAAGCGATGGTCAAGGCTGTGCGCGAGGCGGGGATTGCGGCGTCGGTTTCGCAGACGGCGGGGACGTTTGTGTGCAACCAGGTGTTTTATCTGTTGCAGCATGCACTGGTGGGGACAGGGATACGTAGCGGGTTTGTTCATGTGCCCAACCTGCCTGGTTCGGGCGAGCCAACGATGGCGCTGTCGACCCTGGTCGAGGGGTTGCGGGTCGCCGTGCTGGCTGCTTGGAAAACCTCGGTGGATGTCGTTGAGGTCGGCGGTCGGGTGAGTTGATGAGGTCTTGCTGATTCTGCGTGAGAAACCCTAGGCTCGACTACAGTTCAGGAACATTCCTGTTCTGGACGATTCGCCATGATCAAGTATCCCAAGTTCATGTCTGTGGTGTTGTCACTGGCCTTGTCTGCGGGTAGCGCTATTGCCTTGGCTGATCCGGGCAATGGCAAGGGCGGCGGTAATAACAAGGGGCATGACCAGGGTGGGCAGGGGCATGATAAATCCAAGGGCAAAGGTGCTCCGGATGCTCGCGGCCCCAGCATCGACCGCGGCGGTGTACTCAATGTGCTGGTGGGGCATCGGGACTACTGGAGTCCAGGCCCTGCATTGCCCCCCAGCATCCAGAAAAACCTGGCGCGCGGCAAGCCCTTGCCGCCAGGGATCGCAAAAAAACTCGATGGTCGTTTAGCCGGCCAGCTCCCCCATTACGATGGGTATGAGTGGCGGCAAGCGGGCACCGATCTGATATTGGTAGCAATTGCTACGGGCGTCATCTATGAAATCCTCAATGGCGCGTTTGACGGACGCTGATGGCTAGCCGATTGGGCGTCCAGGCACCGACAGCGTTTACAAGCACCCAGGTGATCCGTAGATTGCAGCGGGCTGATTGTTTGTTACCGCCCATGAGGAAATTACGCAGTGTCCATCCCCGTTGCCCAGCATTACCGCGCCTTTCTGTTCGATATGGATGGCACCCTGCTCAACTCCATCGCTGCCGCCGAGCGGGTGTGGAGCACTTGGGCGCAGCGTCATGGCCTGGACGTGGCGGCGTTCCTGGCCACCATTCATGGCGCCCGCGCCATTGACACCATCACGCGTCAGGCGCTGCCCGGGGTCGATCCTGAGGTTGAGGCGCAGTGGATTACCGAAGCCGAAATCAACGATGTCGAAGGCGTTGTCGCGATTCCTGGGGCCGTTGCTTTCCTGAGTGATTTACCGGGCGATCAATGGGCGCTGGTGACGTCTGCCCCGCGGGCACTGGCGTTGCGTCGCCTGCAGGCTGCGGGTATTACGCCGCCCGCCGTGTTGGTGACGGCCGAAGATGTGGCCAGCGGCAAGCCGGACCCAGCCTGTTATGTGCTCGGTGCGCAGCGGCTTGGGGTGTCGGTTGAGGACTGCCTGGTATTCGAGGATGCGGCCGTAGGTATTCGAGCCGGGGAAGCGGCGGGTGCGGATGTGATGGTCGTGACGTCGACGCATCTCGAGCCGATGGTGACCAAGCACCCTTCGATAGATGGATATGAACAATTGCAGGCCAGGCGCAACGCTGAAGGTTTGCTCTACGTGCACGGCAGGGTTTTGTAGCCGCCGACGCTCAGGTAGGCGTGGTTCATCAGCTCGCCGTTTTCCGGTGCGCGCGATGAGCTGCGCGCCTGCACAGCTTTCGCTGGACGATCACCTGGATCGGCTTGAGGCAAAACACGAACAGGTAGGTGCACAGGAATAGCCCGAGGTCGAGCCATGAGCTCACTTCGTTACCGAAAGTGCGTTCCGCTTCCAATTTGAGGGCATATTCCATCCCGAGGAAGGCAAGCGCAATCAGCAAGGTTATTGTCCAGGCGCGGGTGGAAATGTGTTGCGTAGAGGTAAGCCTCATCGACGTGCTCCTGAGTGCACTCTGATGGCCGGGGGAAACTCAGGAGGTTCGGCTATGAATCGGCGGACAAGTTCCAAACTTCGATACAGTTTCATCTTTCGCAGGCAATAAACCGGCAGGGCATTCGCGACTCGCGAAAAGTGCGAGCAGGCCCAAGGGGTTTTCGCCAGCCGTTACAGTAAACGAAAGGGCTGGCTACTGAGGGCGCGTCAAGGCGTCTGGTTTTTGTCCGGAGCAGTCAGGCCGGCCTGGATGCGCTGGTAAATCTCTTCGCGATGCACGGCAACATCCTTCGGAGCGTTGATGCCGATTCGTACTTGCTGGCCGCTAACGCCCAGGATGGTGATCGTGATGTCATCACCGATGTTTATGCTTTCACCGACTTTGCGGGTGAGTATAAGCATGGACTTCTCCTTGATTACTTTTAAGGACACATGTTTCAGACAGGGCAGGTGTCGGATGTGTGTAGCTTACTGCTAAGCGCTTCCCTGTGACTGCCTCTTTTAGGACGCATAGAGGCGACATTAATTCCCATGGCGGCATCATACAGGTCTGCGATACATGATTCGCATTGTTTAAGCCAACGTTTATGACGGCCAGAATAGACAGTGAATGATAAAGTTGCCTCTTTATCCTTAAAGGAGCAGGGCAGTGCGTAAAGTAGCGATGGCAATTGCGGTGTTGGCGTTGGCCGGTTGCGGTGAAGGCAAAAGCGTCGATGCCCCCAAGGCCAAGCCTGCCGTGACTGAAAGCCAGCCACAGACCGGTACGATTGCCGCCCAGGAATGGGATGTGCGCGTAGGCCCGCCCGACCACAAGTTGCAGGCCATTACAGACCTGACCGCGTGGTTGCTGGAACATGGTTTCAATTTTTATATCGTGAAGGTCGACGGCAAGGACGAAGTACTGCTGGGGCCATTTGCAACCAAGGCCGAGGCCGAGGCCAAGCAAGCGCTGCTCAACGAGAAGATGGCCCGCGCCAAGAAAACCGACACCGAGTCGCAGGTCATCGAGCACAAGGCGGCGCAGTAACAGACGGCTTGGGCGGCAATCCCGCCCACGTTCAACCGCAGGCTTTCAGGTTTACCGGGCCGACGAATTCATTGCCGCGTCCCATCACGCACGCTACGGTCTGGTTGCGTTGACGCTCCCAGGGTTGCACTGGGTAGGTCTTGTTCCAGGCTTCATACAGTTGGCGATCCTGTTTCGACAGGCGCAAACCGTATTGTTTGCTCATATAGAAGTAAGTCCGCGCAATCATCCCGCGAACCGACGGACGTGGCATGACCTTCTTGGCCTTGAAGTCCACTTGGGTCAGGCATGAGCCGTACTGCCCGCGTTGTACTGGCAGCCAGCCAAAACTGAAGTTGTTGCGGTCGCCATTCACCTCGCCAATGCTTGGCACCAGGTTGTGCAGGTCGGCTTCGGCGCGCTTGAACACGTCATCATGACGCGTACAGTTCTTGCGCCCGCCGTTTTGCCAGCACTGACGCTGATGCCCGATCTGCCAGGCCGGAACGATGTGCTCCCATTCGATACGTGCGGCACGGCTGGCGCTCTTGCGGGGGATGTAACCGCAGGCTTTCAGGTCCACACGGTTGCCGGTGTATTTGCAGCCGCAATAGAACTCGGTGGATTGCGGGGCGTAGAGTTTCCAGGCGACTTTCTTGGCTTCGCTGAACGTTCGCGGTGCTTGCGCCTGGGCGCTAATGGCAAAAAACAGGCAACACACAGCAATAAAACGGGCACTCATTGAATCAATCTTCCTTCGGCACAACCCAGAAAATCTGCACACCACCATCATCCCGGTAGGCGAGGGTGACGTTATCGTTCTCTGCGATTTCCTCGAGCAGGCGCTGCCACTCGTCTTCCGGCTCATCCGGTAGGCGGAAGATCAAGGCTGCCTTCGCTTTCTGGGCATTGGTCGAATTGATGATCTTTTGCACACGCGTCGCCAGGCGTGTGTAGGCATCAGGTGGAGTTGACGCTGCGGAAGAAGACTTTGCCACGGAAGATTCCTTGATAAGCTGTACGTGCGTACAGTATTTAACTGTGCGCAATTTCGCAACTGCTTAAAACTCAGGAAGCCTGATTGACGTCGATAAAGGTGGTTTGGCGCAGGGGTCATTGCGGGGGGAGGCAGGGGCGGTAAACCACCCCTGCCGGTCAATCACCAGGAATCAATATTCCCAGAACATCCGTTGCAGCTCTTTGCTGTCCTGGGTCTTGGTCAGGGCGACCATCGCGAGGATGCGGGCTTTTTGCGGGTTCAGGTCATGGGCGACTACCCAGTCGTATTTGTCGTCAGGTTGTTCGGCATTGCGCAGAACGAAACCGCCGGCATTCACGTGGGAAGAACGAATGATCTGTACGCCTTGTTTACGCAGTTCCTGCAGGGCAGGGACAACCTTGGATGACACCGAGCCATTGCCGGTGCCGGCGTGGATGATGGCTTTGGCGCCAGCCTGGGCCAGCGCCTTGTAGGCGGTGTCGCTCACGTTGCCGTAGCCATAGGCGATTTCAACGTCGGGCAGGCTCTTGATGTTCTTGATGTCAAATTCCGAATCCATGGTGTGGCGCTTGGCTGGCAGGCGGAACCAGTAGGATTTGCCTTCAACCACCATGCCCAGCGGGCCCCATGGGCTCTTGAAGGCTTCGGTCTTGATATTGATCATCTTGCTCACGTCGCGACCCGACTGGATCTCGTCGTTCATGGTCACCAGTACGCCTTTGCCGCGTGCTTCTTTGCTGCCGGCAACGGCCACGGCGTTGTACAGGTTGAGCATGCCGTCCGCCGACATGGCGGTGCCTGGGCGCATCGAGCCGACCACAATGATCGGCTTGTCGGTTTTTTCCACAAGGTTCAGAAAGTAGGCGGTCTCTTCGAGGGTGTCGGTACCGTGGGTGATCACGATACCGTCCACATCCTTGCTATCGGCCAATTCGGCAACACGGCGGCCCAGTTGCAGCAGGTTGTCGTTGTTGATGCTCTCGGACGCAATCTGCATCACTTGTTCGCCACGCACATTGGCGACTTGGCTAAGCTCAGGAACACCGGCGATCAGTTGTTCGATACCGACCTTGGCTGCCTGGTACGTGGCACTGTTGGCCGCGCTGGCGCCAGCGCCGGCGATGGTGCCGCCGGTGGCGAGGATCACCACGTTGGACAGTTTGGTCTTGGTTTCAGCTTCCTTTGCCTGGGCGGCAACGGGGAACAGCAGCAGTAGGGCCAACGCGCCCGGAACAATGTTCTTCAATGCAGATTTCATTATTTTTCTCTCTGGTTTGTGATGAGTGCTGGTGCAGGTTCATCTAGAGCGCTCGGGCGGTTCTGAACGCCGCGAGGTTCAGGGGAACAGCAGGATCTGTACCAGCCTGGACAAGTTTGTGTTCATAAAATAAAGCGTTGATTTTTAAGGGTTTGGTTTGAATTTTTAAGCGACTCGGACGATCTGCTGTCCGGCTTTCCGAACAGCTGGACGTTATCGCGTTCGGTTGTCCGAAAAAATGATCGGATCTTCCTTGGGCGTGTATGACTTCAGCCCAAAGGCCTGTCGTTTTAGAGAACGACCGAGCGCTGGCGATGTTTAAGGACGTGGCGTGAAGGTGGGGGGGGGGCAGAGGGCCAGGATGAAAGGCTGCGGGATACCGTTGACAAATCTCGACAAGGTTCTCATAGTTTCAATAACGCAAACGTTTGCGAGATGTTTCCATGCAGGCGTTGCTCACAATAATCATAAGATCGGAGTGAACCCATGAAGCTGCCATTCGCTGGACGTCTTCTTGCTGTCGCTGTGCTGGCTGCCGCATCCGCCGCCTTACCTCTTTCCTCTGCATTTGCCGATGACGCCGCCGCCAAACCCAAGGTCGGCCTGGTCATGAAATCACTCGCCAACGAATTCTTTGTCACCATGCAAGACGGTGCCAAGACATATCAGAAAGAACACGCCGCCGATTTCGACATGATCACCAACGGGATCAAGAACGAAACCGATACCAGCGCGCAGATCGATATCGTCAACCAGATGATCCTCGCCAAGGTGAATGCGATCGTGATCGCCCCTGCCGACTCCAAGGCACTGGTCACTGTGCTGAAGAAAGCCTCGGATGCCGGTATCAAGGTCGTCAATATCGATAACCGCCTTGATCCGGACGTGCTCAAAAGCAAGCACCTCGACATCCCGTTTGTAGGCCCCGACAACCGCAAAGGCTCCAAGCTGGTGGGGGACTACCTGGCCAAGCATCTGGCAGCGGGTGACAAGGTCGGCATCATTGAAGGTGTGCCGACCACCACCAACGCCCAGCAGCGCACCGCGGGCTTCAAGGATGCGATGGACGCGGCCGGCATGAAGATCGTTTCTACCCAATCCGGTAACTGGGAAATCGATCAGGGCAACAAGATCGCCGCCGCGATGCTCAGCGAAACGCCAGACCTCAAGGCCTTGTTGGCCGGTAACGACAACATGGCCCTGGGCGCGGTCTCCGCTGTTCGCGCAGCCGGCAAGGCTGGCAAAGTACTGGTCGTAGGCTACGACAACATCGAAGCCATCAAGCCGATGCTGCAAGACGGCCGCGTCCTGGCGACCGCCGACCAGGCTGCTGCCCAGCAAGCCGTGTTCGGCATCCAGAACGCACTCAAGCTGGTCAAGGGTGAAAAGGTCGATGCCAAAGACGGCGTGATCGAAACCCCGGTCGAACTCGTCATCAAGCAGTAATCCTGGCAGCACCCAACAGCGCCCGTTCGTCCTGGACGGGCGCCTGGAGATTTTCCTATGTCATCTTCCGCCCCGAACGCTGTCCTCTCGGTCAGCGGTATCGGTAAGACCTATGCCCAGCCGGTTCTGTCCGACATCACCCTGACGCTCAATCGCGGAGAAGTACTGGCGCTGACCGGAGAAAACGGCGCAGGCAAAAGCACCTTGTCGAAGATTATCGGCGGGTTGGTCACGCCGACCACCGGGCATATGCAATTCAATGGTCAGGACTACCGTCCGGGCAGTCGTACCCAGGCTGAAGGGCTGGGGGTGCGCATGGTCATGCAGGAACTCAACCTGCTGCCGACGCTGACCGTCGCCGAAAACCTGTTTCTGGATAACCTGCCCAGCCACTGTGGCTGGATCAGCCGCAAGCAACTGCGCAAGGCCGCGATTGAGGCCATGGCCCAGGTCGGCCTGGACGCGATCGACCCGGACACCCTGGTCGGCAGCCTGGGTATCGGCCATCAACAAATGGTCGAGATCGCGCGCAACCTCATCGGCGACTGCCACGTGCTGATCCTCGATGAACCGACGGCCATGCTGACCGCCCGTGAAGTCGAGATGCTGTTCGAGCAAATCACCCGCCTGCAGGCTCGGGGCGTGGCGATCATTTATATTTCGCATCGGCTGGAAGAGCTCGCCCGTGTCGCCCAGCGCATTGCGGTGCTGCGTGACGGCAAGCTGGTGTGCGTCGAGCCAATGGCCAACTACAACAGCGAGCAATTGGTGACCTTGATGGTCGGTCGCGAGCTGGGCGAGCACATCGACCTGGGCCCGCGCACCATCGGCGATCCGGCCCTGACGGTAAAAGGCCTGACTCGCTCGGACAAGGTTCGCGACGTGTCCTTTGAAGTGCGCGCAGGCGAGATCTACGGCATCTCCGGCCTGATCGGCGCCGGTCGTACCGAGCTGTTGCGCCTCATCTTCGGTGCCGACCTGGCCGACAGCGGCACCGTGGCGCTCGGCTCGCCAGCCCGGGTAGTGAGCATTCGTTCGCCGGT
This sequence comes from Pseudomonas sp. FP2335, assembly GCF_030687535.1. NCBI lineage: Bacteria > Pseudomonadati > Pseudomonadota > Gammaproteobacteria > Pseudomonadales > Pseudomonadaceae > Pseudomonas > Pseudomonas sp. FP2335. Next base: position 4,024,715 of record NZ_CP117437.1, on the reverse strand, counting down.
GGACGCAGTGGACCATGGCATTGCGCTGATCACCGAGGACCGCAAGGGTGAAGGCCTGCTGCTGACCCAGTCCATCAGCGCCAACATAGCCTTGGGCAACATGCCGGAAATTTCCGGCGGTGGGGTGGTCAACAGCCGCAACGAAACGGCCTTGGCCAAGCGCCAGATCGATGCCATGCGCATCCGCAGTTCCAGTCCGGCGCAGTTGGTCTCTGAACTGTCCGGCGGTAACCAGCAGAAGGTGGTGATTGGCCGCTGGCTGGAGCGCGACTGCTCGGTGATGCTGTTCGATGAGCCGACCCGTGGCATCGACGTAGGTGCCAAATTCGACATTTATGCCTTGCTTGGTGAACTGACGCGCCAAGGCAAAGCGCTGGTGGTGGTGTCCAGCGACCTGCGCGAACTCATGCTGATCTGCGATCGCATCGGGGTGTTGTCCGCCGGGCGCTTGATCGAGACCTTCGAGCGCGACAGCTGGACCCAGGACGAATTGCTTGCCGCCGCCTTTGCCGGCTATCAGAAACGTGACGCGCTGCTGAACGACGCAGCGCTTAGGGATACCCCATGAAAACCACAATTTCCCCGGGCAAAACCGGCGGCAACTTCTACGGCCTGGGTACTTACCTGGGGCTGGCTGGCGCGTTGCTGGCAATGATTGCGCTGTTCTCGGTACTCAGCGATCACTTCCTGTCCTACGACACCTTCAGTACCCTGGCCAACCAGATCCCGGACCTCATGGTGCTGGCAGTCGGCATGACTTTCATCCTGATCATCGGCGGCATCGATTTGTCGGTGGGCTCGGTGTTGGCATTGGCGGCGTCGGCGGTCAGCGTGGCGATCCTTGGCTGGGGCTGGAGCGTCTTCCCCGCCGCCATACTCGGTATGGGCTGCGCCGCACTGGCGGGCACCATCACCGGTTCGATCACCGTGGCCTGGCGTATTCCGTCGTTTATCGTGTCCCTTGGCGTGCTGGAAATGGCCCGTGGCGTGGCGTACCAAATGACCGGTTCGCGTACCGCCTACATCGGCGACTCGTTTGCCTGGCTGTCCAACCCAGTGGCCTTTGGCATTTCACCGTCGTTCATCATTGCGCTGCTGGTAATCATCGTCGCCCAACTGGTGTTGACCCGTACGGTGTTTGGTCGTTACCTGATCGGTATCGGCACCAACGAAGAAGCGGTGCGCCTGGCCGGGATCAATCCCAAGCCCTACAAAATCCTGGTGTTCAGCCTCATGGGCCTGTTGGCCGGTGTGGCGGCGCTGTTCCAGATATCGCGTCTGGAAGCGGCGGACCCGAATGCTGGTTCTGGCCTTGAACTGCAAGTGATTGCGGCGGTGGTTATCGGTGGCACCAGCCTGATGGGCGGTCGCGGTTCGGTAATCAGTACCTTTTTTGGTGTGTTGATTATTTCGGTACTGGCCGCCGGTTTGGCGCAGATCGGTGCTACGGAGCCGACCAAGCGCATCATCACCGGTGCCGTGATCGTGATTGCGGTGGTCCTGGATACCTACCGCAGCCAGCGCGCCAGTCGGCGGGGCTGACCCATGGCAACGATCAAGGATGTGGCCGCGCTTGCAGGTATTTCCTACACCACGGTGTCCCATGTGGTGAACAAGACGCGCCCGGTCAGTGAGCCGGTGCGCATCAAGGTGGAAGCGGCGATCAAGCAACTCGACTACGTGCCTAGCGCCGTTGCGCGTTCGCTCAAGGCCAAGACCACTGCCACCATCGGCCTGCTGGTGCCCAACAGTCTCAACCCGTATTTCGCGGAGTTGGCCAGGGGCATCGAGGATTACTGCGAGCGTAACGGCTATTGCGTGATCCTGTGCAATTCCGACGACAACGCGGAAAAACAGCGTAACTATTTACGGGTGTTGCTGGAAAAGCGCATCGACGGCCTGATCGTGACGTCGGTGGGCGGCGACGACAGCGGCCTGGCCGCTGGCTTGAGCGCAGTACGCACGCCTATGGTGATTGTCGACCGGGCGCTGGACGGCATTGATGTCGATCTGGTGCGCATCGATCACGAGCAGGGCGCTTACCTGGCGACTCGGCACCTGCTTGAGTTGGGTCATCGGGACATCGCCTGCATCGGCGGCCCTGCGCACACCCGCGTCGCGCAGATGCGCCTGGCAGGCTACCACCGCGCGTTGCGTGAGGCAGGCGTGGACGTGGCGCCCGACCGTACCCAGGAAAGTGATTTCACCAGCACCGGTGGTTATGCCGCTGCCGTGCAATTGCTGGCGCAAAACCCGCCCAGCGCGATTTTTGCCAGCAACGATATGATCGGTTTCGGCGTGTTGCGTGCAGCTGCCGAGCGTAATATCCGTGTGCCGGGCGAGCTGTCGGTGATCGGTTTCGATGACATTCAAATGGGCCGCTACGTGTACCCGGCGCTGACCACGGTCGGGCAGTCGATCGTGCAACTGGGCGAGACGGCGGCCGAGCTTTTATTGCGACGAATTGCAACACCCCAACTGCCGATCGATCAACGCATCGTGACGCCGAGCATTGTGTTGCGCGAGTCCACGGCGCCCGTCGCCGGTGTGTTTGCCCAATACCGCTGAACCGAATTGATGAGTACTGATGTATGTCCGCAAACGTAGTGGTAATAGGCAGCTTGAACATGGACTTGGTCACCCGGGCCAGCCGGCTGCCCCGTGCCGGTGAAACCTTGATCGGCCAGACATTCTCCACAGTGCCCGGCGGCAAGGGCGCCAACCAGGCAGTGGCGTCGGCGCGGCTGGGCGCGCAGGTGGCGATGGTTGGTTGTGTCGGCAGCGATGCCTACGGCAGCGAGTTGCGTGATGCGTTGCTGGTCGAAGGCATCGATTGCCAGGCCGTCAGTACCGTGGAAGGCTCCAGCGGCGTGGCGTTGATCGTGGTGGATGACAGCAGCCAGAACGCCATCGTGATCGTCGCCGGCAGCAACGGCGCGCTGACACCCGACTCATTGCAGGCGTTTGACGCTGTGCTGCAGGCGGCCGACGTGATCGTCTGCCAGCTGGAGGTGCCGATGGACACGATCGGGCGTGCCCTGCAGCGTGGCCGTGAGCTGGGCAAGACCGTGATCCTCAACCCGGCGCCGGCCAGCGGCCCGCTGCCTGCCGAATGGTACGCCTCGATCGATTACCTGATCCCGAATGAAAGCGAAGCCACGGCGTTGAGCGGCGTGACGGTCGACTCCCTCGACAGTGCCAAGCTGGCCGCTACGCATTTGATCAAGGCGGGTGCCGGTAAAGTCATCATCACTCTGGGTGCCCAAGGTGCGTTGTTCGCCGACGGCCAGGGGTTTGAGCATTTGCTCGCGCCTAAGGTCAGGGCGGTGGATACCACGGCGGCCGGCGATACCTTTGTCGGTGGTTTTGCCGCCGCGCTGGCCAATGGCAAAAGCGAAGCCCAAGCCATCCGTTTCGGCCAGGTTGCCGCCGCGCTGTCGGTGACCCGTGCCGGTGCGCAACCCTCCATTCCCACGCTGCGCGACGTACAAGGTTTTGTACCCTCATGAAAAAGACGCCACTGCTTAATATCGCCTTGTCGCGCGTGATCGCCTCCCTGGGCCATGGCGACATTCTGGTCATCGGTGATGCGGGGTTGCCCGTGCCGCCGGGTGTCGAGTTGATCGACCTCGCGTTGACCCAGGGCATTCCTGATTTCATCAGCACGTTGCGTGTGGTGCTCAGTGAAATGCAGGTGGAAAGTCATGTGTTGGCGCAAGAAATCCTGCTCAAGCAACCGCCGGCGCTGGCGGATCTCAATACGCTCAATGGGCAGGCGGCGCTCGGTGAGCGGCGTCTGCTCAGCCATGAAGCGTTCAAGCAGCTCAGCCGTCAGGCGCGTGCCGTGGTGCGTACCGGCGAGTGCCAGCCGTATTGCAATATCGCGCTGGTGTCCGGCGTAACGTTCTAGCGTGTCCCAACAACAAGGAGTGTTTTATGCAACGTGGTCTTCCAACCCTGAGAAATCTGTTTCGGAGTGTTCTGCTCTTGTCCGCACTCACTGCAGCAAGCGCCCAAGCGGCGGAAAAGATCGATCTGATCATTGATACCGATCCCGGCGCCGACGATGTGGTGGCCTTGCTGTTCGCATTGGCTTCCCCGGAGGAATTGCAGATCCGTGCGCTGACCACCGTCGCCGGCAACGTGCGCCTGGACAAGACCTCACGCAATGCGCGCCTGGCCCGCGAGTGGGCAGGGCGCGAGGACGTTCCGGTCTATGCCGGTGCGCCGAAGCCGCTGCTGCGCACGCCGATCTATGCCGAGAACATCCATGGCAAGGAAGGTATCTCCGGGGTCACCGTGCACGAGCCGAAAAAAGGCCTGGCTGAAGGCAACGCCGTTGATTACCTGATCAAGACCCTGAGCACCGCCAAGCCCCACAGCATCACCATCGCCATGCTCGGCCCGCAGACCAACCTGGCACTAGCACTGACCCAGGCCCCGGAAATCACCCAGGGCATCAAGGAAGTGGTGGTGATGGGCGGCGCGCACTTCAACGGCGGCAATATCACGCCGGTGGCCGAATTCAACCTGTTTGCCGACCCGGCAGCAGCGGAGATTGTGCTCAAAAGTGGCGTGAAGTTGACCTACCTGCCGCTGGACGTGACCCACAAGGTGCTTACCAGTGAAGCGCGCCTGAAGAAGATTGCCGACCTGAACAGCAATGCCAGCAAGGTCGTCAGCAATATTCTCAACGAGTACGTCAAAGGTGACATGGAGCATTACGGCATCCCGGGTGGCCCGGTGCATGACGCCACGGTCATTGCCTATCTGCTCAAGCCTTCGTTGTTCAGTGGTCGTCAGGCCAACATGGTGGTGGACAGCCGCGAAGGCCCGACTTTCGGCCAGACCATCGTCGATTGGTACGATGGCCTGAAGCAGGAAAAGAATGTGTTCTGGGTTGAAAACGGTGATGCCCAGGGCTTCTTTGATCTGCTGACCGAGCGCCTGGCGCGCCTGAAATAACGCTTTCGGCGGTGTTGCTTACTCGCGCTCGGGGTCGTGTGCCCCCTTGTGATCGGCTGGGTATTTTTCGAATACCTGGCCGATGAACGCCTGCGCCGCCTGGGTGCCCAGCTCCTTGACCAACAGGTCGATGCCGATGATTGCCAATTCTTCCGGGCTTCCGGGGCTATAGGAGCTCTGTCCCAGGGGCCACTTGGCTTTGATGTCGGCTTGGAGCGTTACGGTGGTCATGGAAATCTCACGGGGCTGAAGTGCGGGGCGGCGCGCTGGAACGCGGCTTTTACGCGGGCAGTTAAGCATTTTGCGCCGCGTTTGGCACTGCTACTTAGGCATGAGGCAAGCGCTGTGCGACACTGCTCTCCTGTTTAATTGCCGGGGAACACCGCGTGCAGATCGATTTGAACAACCCCGAGAACCTGACACTGGCCGCTGTGCGCCAGTTGATTGCGAGTGCCAGTGACGACGAGCACACGCAGTTGCGGGTGACCAAGGCCGGTATTGCCTACATCTCCTCCGGCAGGGCCGTAGGTGGTGTGGAGATTGATGGTCTGTTGTTTCGCCTGGAGACCTGGGCCAAGGGGTCCGGATATGTCGGCAACGTGGCGGCCAGCGACGAGGTCTGGGTCACGCAGATTTTCAACGCCCTCAAGCAGAATTGGCCGAAGCCGCCGTTTGACTACATCGACATATACTGACTGCGTTCATATTTGGTGACGATTGACCTGGCGAATACCGCTTGAGAGTCAGGCAGACTTGCCCACCGGCGGTTTACGTCTTGAAACCAATCCGCCTCACAGCTGTCGCACGATCTCTGTCCATTTTTTTACATAGGAGGCTTCATGCCTTGGAAGCTCGCATCATTCGGTACTTTGTTGGCAGCACTCGCATTGGCGGGTTGCAGCACCCCGGGTGCCTCTGAGCCAGCCAAAGACGCCGCCGTGACCGATGCAGGTCATAGCCGCTGTGAGTCGAAGGCCGCCGAGTTCGCGATCGGCCAGAAAGCGTCTCCCCAGTTGCTGGAGCAGGCCCGTGCCCGCGCTGGTGCGCAGAACGCCCGGATTCTCAAGCCCAATGACATGATCACCCTGGAATACCGCTCCGACCGCCTGAACCTGAACACCGATGACAACCTGGTGATCACGCGCGTCAATTGTGGCTGATTGCTTCCAGCTTTTTGCAGCGCTCATAAAAAACCCCGTCACATGGACGGGGTTTTTTTAGCTCAGCGGAGAATTACTCGCCGCGAACCTGTGCAGCTTGCATACCCTTTTGGCCTTTCTCAGCCACGAAGGAAACGGTTTGGCCTTCTTTCAGGCTTTTGAAACCGTCGCTTTCGATAGCTTTGAAGTGTACGAACAGGTCGTCACCGCCACCTTGAGGAGTGATGAAGCCGAAGCCTTTTTCATCGTTGAACCATTTAACGGTGCCGGTTTGGCGATTAGACATGGTGTATCTCCAAGAAACATATATTTTCAGTAGTACTGTGCTGCTCAGGCCAACTGGGCACACTGGGCTATCATAGTCGAAATGTTCGGCTTGGGAGCCCCCCCAAGGCATTGTTTGCTAATCAATAGCGTTGCGTTTAGTGCTTTTTTCGACTGAAAGCCCCGATCTACGGGGCTTTCAGCCGAAATGTCAGCTGGTAAAAAAAGCCGTAAAAGCTGCGTAATTTGTATGAAATGGCTGTTTTTGGGCTGTTTTTTCGGCAAGACGACCGTCTGATCAGTGGTCGTTCTTACTTTTTCTTCACGACTTTGCAGGACGAAATCGCCGAGACCGCTTTGTTTTTGAGCTCGGGCTTGGCATCCGGGTTGCTCATCAACTCTTTGATTTCTGCCGTGGTCAATTCGGCATTGATCTTGTCGGCGCCGCATTCGCAATGGTCTTTGGCAGTTTTAGCGTCTACGTTCTGGCTGGCTGCAGCGCTGCAGTCTTTGACGAAGCTGTCGCGGGCGCCGGCCGGCCAGTTCGACGGGGCGGCTGCCTGTGCGCCAAGTGACAGGAGACTCAGGGAGGCGGCGAGAGCGAGGGTCGAGGTAAAACGCATCATGGGATGCTCCTTTGGGTCGGGGACAAACGGCAATTCTCAGGGGATTGGAGGTGGTGCGTACAGCTCAAGTTCCGTTTTGCAGCTATAAAGCCTGGAATTTGTCTTTACCAGGCATGGCGTCGGCGCGATGACCGTTCATCTGTGCTAGCATCGGTGCCCTGGCTATTTCCAGGTGTGCCATTTGCCGCCTTGCCATGTTCTTTTTAGCTCACTCCAGTCACTCTGGTTCGATTATCGGTTGGCCGAAAGGCTCCTGCCGCTGTAAGGCAGGCGTTCATCACTGAACGGCCTGGTATTGGATCTTGTACTGGCTCATCCCAACCCACGTGACCTTTGGTAGGGGTCACCACTAGGAGAGGAGGCGCCATGCCAACTATTACTCTTCCCGACGGCAGTCAACGTTCATTCGATCATGCGGTTTCCGTAGCCGAGGTCGCCGCATCCATCGGTGCCGGCCTGGCCAAGGCCACCGTCGCCGGCAAAGTCGACGGCAAGCTGGTTGATGCCAGCGACCTGATCACCAGCGACGCCAGCCTGCAAATCATCACGCCCAAGGACCAAGAGGGGCTGGAGATCATTCGCCACTCTTGCGCGCACCTGATTGGCCACGCGGTCAAGCAGCTTTACCCGACGGCGAAAATGGTAATCGGCCCGGTCATCGACGAAGGCTTCTATTACGACATCGCCTATGAGCGTCCTTTCACTCCGGACGACCTGGCCGCTATCGAACAGCGCATGCATCAGCTGATCGAAAAAGATTACGACGTGATCAAGAAAGTCACGCCGCGCGCCGAAGTGATCGACGTGTTCACCGCCCGTGGCGAAGACTACAAGCTGCGTCTGGTGGAAGACATGCCGGACGAGCAGGCCATGGGCCTGTACTACCACGAAGAATACGTCGACATGTGCCGTGGCCCGCACGTGCCGAACACGCGTTTCCTCAAGTCGTTCAAGCTGACCAAGCTGTCCGGCGCCTACTGGCGTGGCGACGCGAAGAACGAGCAGCTGCAGCGCATCTACGGCACCGCCTGGGCTGACAAGAAGCAGCTGGCCGCTTACATCCAGCGCATCGAAGAAGCCGAAAAGCGTGACCATCGCAAGATCGGCAAGCGCCTGAACCTGTTCCACCTCCAGGAAGAAGCGCCGGGCATGGTGTTCTGGCATCCGAACGGCTGGACCCTGTATCAGGTGCTCGAGCAGTACATGCGCAAGGTGCAGCGCGACAATGGCTACCTGGAGATCAAGACTCCCCAGGTCGTTGACCGCAGCCTCTGGGAGAAATCCGGGCACTGGGCCAACTACGCCGACAATATGTTCACCACTCAGTCGGAAAACCGCGATTACGCCATCAAGCCAATGAACTGCCCTTGCCACGTGCAGGTGTTCAACCAGGGCCTGAAGAGCTATCGCGAGTTGCCGATGCGCCTGGCCGAGTTCGGTGCCTGCCACCGTAACGAGCCATCGGGTGCGCTGCACGGCATCATGCGCGTGCGTGGTTTTACTCAGGACGACGCCCACATCTTCTGCACCGAAGAGCAGATGCAGGCTGAATCCGCTGCGTTCATCAAGCTGACCATGGACGTTTACCGCGATTTCGGCTTTACCGAAGTCGAGATGAAGCTGTCCACTCGTCCGGAAAAACGCGTCGGTTCCGACGAGTTGTGGGATCGCGCCGAATCCGCACTGGCCGCAGCGCTAGACAGTGCGGGCCTTGCGTACGATCTGCAGCCTGGCGAGGGGGCCTTCTACGGTCCTAAGATCGAGTTCTCGCTGAAAGATTGTCTTGGTCGTGTCTGGCAATGTGGTACTTTGCAGCTCGATTTTAACCTGCCGATCCGTCTGGGAGCTGAATACGTCTCCGAAGACAACAGCCGTAAACACCCGGTTATGTTGCACCGGGCGATCCTCGGCTCGTTCGAGCGGTTCGTCGGGATCCTGATCGAGCACTACGAGGGTGCATTCCCTGCGTGGCTGGCGCCGACCCAGGCAGTGATCATGAATATCACTGATAAACAGGCAGATTTTGCCGCTGAAGTTGAAAAAACTCTCAACGAAAGCGGATTTCGTGCCAAGTCCGACTTGAGAAATGAAAAGATCGGCTTTAAAATCCGCGAGCATACTTTGCTCAAGGTTCCCTATCTTTTGGTTATCGGAGATCGGGAAGTCGAGATGCAGACTGTCGCTGTGCGTACTCGTGAAGGTGCTGACCTGGGCTCGATGCCCGTCGCCCAGTTCGCTGAGTTCCTCGCGCAAGCGGTTTCCCGGCGTGGTCGCCCAGATTCGGAGTAATTATTATTAAGCGTGAAATGAGACAAGATAAACGAGCTGCACCGAAAGCCCCGATCAACGAGAATATCTCGGCACGCGAGGTTCGGTTAATTGGCGCTGACGGCGAGCAGATTGGCATCGTCTCGATTGATGAAGCGCTTCGTATCGCTGAAGAGTCCAAATTGGACCTGGTGGAAATCTCCGCCGACGCAGTCCCGCCTGTTTGCCGGGTGATGGACTACGGCAAATCGATCTTCGAAAAGAAGAAGCAGATTGCTGCGGCGAAGAAGAACCAGAAGCAGATTCAAGTAAAAGAAATCAAGTTTCGTCCAGGGACGGAGGAAGGGGATTACCAGGTAAAACTGCGCAACCTGGTACGTTTCCTGAGTGATGGGGACAGGGCCAAGGTATCCTTGCGATTCCGCGGCCGTGAGATGGCCCACCAGGAGCTGGGTATGGAACTCCTCAAGCGGGTTGAAGCTGACCTGCTCGAGTACGGTTCCGTCGAACAGCATCCTAAGATGGAAGGACGCCAGCTGATCATGGTCATCGCCCCGAAAAAGAAGAAGTAATCAACAGGGCACGGCAGGCCTTCTGATTATGTTTATCAACTGAATGCGGAGTATCCGAACATGCCAAAGATGAAGACTAAAAGTGGTGCTGCTAAGCGGTTTCTGAAAACTGCTAACGGTATCAAGCACAAGCACGCTTTCAAGAGCCACATCCTGACCAAAATGTCGACCAAGCGTAAGCGTCAACTGCGCGGTAGCAGCTTGCTGCATCCGTCTGACGTGGCAAAAGTCGAGCGCATGCTGCGCCTTCGTTAATTTTTGGATCAAGAATAGAGGAAGTAACTCATGGCTCGTGTAAAGCGTGGCGTCATTGCCCGTAAACGTCACAAAAAAATTCTGAAACTTGCTAAAGGCTACTACGGCGCGCGTTCACGCGTATTCCGTGTTGCCAAGCAAGCGGTAATCAAGGCAGGCCAATACGCTTACCGTGACCGTCGTCAGAAAAAACGTCAGTTCCGCGCTCTGTGGATCGCTCGTATCAACGCTGGTGCACGTGTTAACGGTCTGTCCTACAGCCGTTTCATCGCTGGCCTGAAAAAAGCTTCCATCGAGATCGACCGTAAGGTTCTGGCCGAACTGGCAGTGAACGAAAAAGCGGTGTTTGCTGCGATTGTCGAGAAAGCTAAAGCCACTCTGGCTTAAGTACCCCCGACAATCACCCTGGGCTGCTCCTGTAGCCCAAGGTGGTAAACGTCTTAAATAGGGGAAGAGCCTTCAAGCTCTTCCCCTATTTTGTATCTGGAGTCTGTACATGGAAAACCTGGACGCGCTCGTCGCTCAAGCTCTTGAGGCTGTGCAAAGCGCTGAAGATATCAATGCCCTGGAGCAAATCCGGGTTCACTACCTTGGCAAAAAGGGTGAATTGACTCAGGTGATGAAGACCCTGGGGAATTTGCCGGCTGAAGAGCGTCCGCAAGTCGGTGCGCTGATCAACGTCGCCAAGGAGCGTGTCACAGAGGTGCTCAATGCGCGCAAAGCGACGATGGAGGAGGCTGATCTTGCGGCCAAACTCGCCGCCGAGTCCATTGACGTAACCTTGCCTGGCCGTGGCCAGGCCTCGGGCGGCCTACATCCGATCACCCGGACTCTGGAACGTATCGAGCAGTTCTTCACCCACATTGGCTACGGCATTGCCGAAGGCCCTGAGGTCGAAGACGACTATCACAACTTCGAGGCGCTCAACATCCCAGGCCATCACCCGGCCCGGTCGATGCACGACACCTTCTATTTCAACGCGAACATGCTGTTGCGCACCCATACCTCGCCGGTACAGGTCCGCACCATGGAAGCGAACAAGCCGCCGATCCGCATCGTCTGCCCAGGCCGTGTGTACCGTAGCGACTCCGATATTACCCACTCGCCGATGTTCCACCAGGTCGAAGGCCTGCTGGTTGATCGCGACATCAATTTCGCCGACCTCAAAGGCACCATCGAAGAGTTCCTTCGTGTGTTCTTCGAGAAGGAGCTGGCGGTACGTTTCCGTCCATCGTTCTTCCCCTTCACCGAGCCATCCGCCGAAGTCGACATGGAGTGCGTGATGTGCAGCGGTAAAGGCTGCCGCGTCTGCAAACAGACCGGCTGGCTGGAAGTGATGGGCTGCGGCATGGTTCACCCCAACGTGCTGCGCATGTCCGGGATCGACCCGGAAGAGTTCTCGGGCTTTGCCTTCGGCATGGGCGTTGAGCGTCTGGCCATGCTGCGTTACGGCGTGAACGACTTGCGTCTGTTCTTCGACAACGACTTGCGGTTCCTCGCGCAATTTCGCTAGTCGTAACGAATCTTTAGGAGAGCAGGATGAAATTCAGTGAACAATGGCTGCGTGGCTGGGTAAACCCGCAGGTAGGTCGCGACGAGCTGGTTGCCCGTCTGTCGATGGCCGGTCTTGAGGTCGATAGCGTTACCCCGGCCGCCGGTGTTTTCAGTGGTGTGGTGGTGGGCGAGGTGCTGAGCACCGAGCAGCATCCGGATGCCGACAAATTGCGTGTGTGCCAGGTCAGCAATGGCGCGGAAACCTTCCAGGTCGTGTGCGGAGCGCCCAACGTGCGCCCGGGCCTGAAGATCCCGTTCGCCATGATCGGTGCCGAACTGCCGGGCGATTTCAAGATCAAGAAGGCCAAGCTGCGTGGCGTCGAGTCCAACGGCATGCTGTGCTCCCAGGCCGAACTGCAAGTAGGCGAGGGCAACGATGGCCTGATGGAACTGCCGGCCGACGCGCCAGTGGGTCAGGACATTCGCGTTTACCTGGAACTGGAAGACGCAAGCATCGAGGTCGACCTGACCCCGAACCGTGGCGACTGCCTGTCCCTGGCCGGTCTGGCCCGTGAAGTGGGCGCGTTGTACAACGTCCCAGTCACGCGTCCAACCGTCGCCGCTGTGCCAGCGGTACACGATGAAGTGCGCGCGATTGAAGTGCTGGCGCCAAACGCCTGCCCGCGTTACCTGGGTCGTGTGATCCGTAACGTCGACCTGTCCAAGCCGACCCCACTGTGGATGGTTGAGCGTTTGCGTCGCGCCGATGTGCGCAGCATCGACGCTGCCGTCGACATCACCAACTACGTGATGCTCGAGTTGGGCCAGCCGCTGCACGCCTTCGATCTCGCCGAGATCAACGGCGGCATCCGCGTACGTATGGCGGAAGAAGGCGAGAAGCTGGTACTGCTTGACGGCCAGGAAGTCAGCCTGCGTGCCGACACCCTGGTCATCGCCGACCACTCCCGCGCTCTGGCGATTGCCGGCGTGATGGGTGGCGAGCACAGCGGTGTGTCCGCGACCACACGTGACGTCTTTCTTGAAAGTGCGTTCTTCGACCAGATCGCCATCGCGGGCAAGGCGCGTTCCTACGGCCTTCACACCGATGCCTCGCACCGTTACGAGCGTGGTGTGGACTGGAAGCTGGCCCGTGAAGCCATGGAGCGCGCCACTGGCCTGCTGCTGGAAATCACTGGCGGCGAAGCCGGCCCGATCACCGAAACCGTCAACGAACAGTACCTGCCGTCCGTTGCGCCGATCACCCTGCGGGCCAAAAGCGTTGAGCAAATGCTTGGCCTGGTGATCGAGCCGGCTGAAATCGAGCAACTGCTGTCGGCCCTGGGCCTGGCGATCTCCGTGAGTGGGGAAGGGCAGTGGCACGTTGAAGTGCCAAGTCATCGTTTCGACATCAGCCTCGAGGTCGACCTGATCGAAGAGTTGGCCCGCCTGTACGGCTACAACCGCCTGCCGGTTCGTTACCCACAAGCGCGCCTGGCACCACAACCCAAGGCCGAGGCGCGCGCGCACCTGCCTGAGTTGCGTCGTCTGCTGGTTGCCCGTGGTTATCAGGAAGCGGTGACCTACAGCTTCATCGATCCGAAGCAGTTCGAACTGTTCAACCCAGGCGTCGAGCCGCTGTTGCTGGCCAACCCGATTTCCAACGACATGGCTGCCATGCGTTCGTCCCTGTGGCCAGGCCTGGTGAAAGCACTTTCCCACAACCTGAACCGTCAGCAAGATCGCGTGCGCATGTTCGAAAGCGGCCTGCGTTTCGTCGGCCAACTGGATGGTTTGAAGCAAGAGCCGATGCTGGCTGGCGTGGTGTGCGGTAGCCGCCTGCCGGAAGGCTGGGCGCAGGGCCGCGATGCCGTGGACTTCTTCGACGTCAAGGCTGATGTAGAAGCGGTATTGGGCTTTGCTGGTGCGCTGGATGCATTCAGCTTTGTACCCGGCAACCACCCGGCGTTGCACCCAGGCCAGACAGCGCGCATCGAGCGTGAAGGTCGTTTGGTTGGTTTCATCGGTGCCATTCACCCTGAATTGTCGAAAACCCTCGGTCTTGATCGTCCGGTCTTCGTCTTCGAACTGGTCCTGGCGGAAGTTGCCGCGGGCAAGATGCCGAAGTTCAGCGAGCTGTCGCGCTTCCCTGAAGTGCGCCGCGACCTGGCGCTGATCGCCGACCGTGAAGTGGCCGCCACTGCTGTCCTGGATGTAATCCGTGAAAATGCAGGGGAATGGCTGACAGACCTCAGGCTATTTGACGTCTATCAGGGTAAAGGTATTGATCCGCATAGAAAAAGCCTTGCAGTTGGCTTGACCTGGCAGCATCCATCGCGCACTCTTAATGACGATGAGGTGAATACCACGACACAAAATATCCTCACCTCGCTCGAACAAAGGTTGAACGCCACGTTAAGGAAGTGACGTATGGGGGCTTTGACGAAAGCTGAGATGGCGGAACGTCTGTACGAAGAGCTGGGTCTGAACAAACGCGAGGCCAAGGAATTGGTCGAGCTGTTTTTTGAGGAAATCAGACACGCTCTGGAAGACAACGAGCAGGTCAAGTTGTCCGGTTTCGGCAATTTCGACCTGCGGGACAAACGCCAGCGGCCTGGCCGCAATCCAAAAACGGGAGAAGAAATCCCGATCACGGCTCGCCGTGTGGTCACCTTTCGTCCAGGGCAGAAGTTGAAGGCCCGAGTTGAGGCTTATGCTGGAACCAAGTCATAACGACGAGCTACCCGTCATCCCAGGCAAACGCTACTTCACCATTGGTGAAGTCAGCGAGCTCTGTGCGGTAAAACCGCACGTGCTGCGCTATTGGGAGCAGGAGTTTCCTCAACTCAACCCCGTCAAACGCACCGGGAACCGTCGGTATTATCAGCGCCAGGATGTGCTGATGATCCGACAGATCCGCGCGTTGCTGTATGACCAGGGGTTCACCATCAGCGGTGCGCGCCAGCGTATGTCCGGCGATGAAGCCAAAGACGACACCACCCAATACAAGCAAATGATCCGCCAGATGATCGCCGAGCTCGAAGATGTGTTGGTGGTTTTGAAGAAGTGATACCGGCTTTTAAAATACTTCCACATTTCAAAAGCTTGCGGTATATTCCGGATTGCTTCGTCAAGAAGCGAACCCAGTAACACGCCTAGTCGGGGCGTAGCGCAGTCCGGTAGCGCACTAGCATGGGGTGCTAGGGGTCGAGTGTTCGAATCACTCCGTCCCGACCATTATTCCTGAGTAAAATCAGACACTTAAGCCGATCAGATAGATCGGCTTTTTTGTGCCTGCGCAAAACCCGCGCAAAACTACCCTGTGATTTCGCTGATATTCAGGTCCGCAATTGCCTCGGACCAGATGATTTCATCGTGGTCACGCTGGTAGTTCTTGGTCATGCCCTCGCTGGCATGGCCTGCGATCTTCTGCCCATCCTTACCGGCTTTTTTGTACAGGTGCAGCGACAGCGCGCGCACTTCATGGAAGCCCGGCATCTCTTCTTCCTTCCATCCCGCGTAGCAGTTCGCAGCCTCCCTAGCCTCCTTGAATACTCGCGTCAAATACCTCTCCTCAACCTTCGTCCAGTGGTCCTTTGTCGCGTCTTCGCCGTTTTAAGCTTTTTGCGAGCATCTGGTGATAGCTCAATCTCAACACCTAAGTAGGCAATCCAGCTTCCGTCTGCCTGCAGTTCAAGGGCTGCCAAGTGCGTCCTGTCCTGTAAATGCCAGGTGAAAAGGATGTCGCCGAAACGAAAGGTCTCGCATCGCGGCCTGCTTGAAGGCCGTTTTCAGAATGATGTAGCTATTGATTGGGCCAGCTGCATGTCTGACATGAGCGGAGAAGGATAGGTCGAATGGTAGTATCTGGATGCCTGCTCAAACTCTGCGCCACGAATCTCGCCGTCTGAACCAATGAATGCCAGGGCGTCGGTCTTGGCTGACTTGAAGATCTTCGGCGGCTCGGTCGTGAGAGATGTGGTCGCGCCAATTAAAATGGTCGGCGCGGAGATTGTGAGAAATACCGCGGCAGCGATAGGGTTGGCACCATCACCTGATACGGCTGGTGTGCTGATAGACACCAAGAGGGCAATTGCCAGAGTCTTCCATGAATCCATTCTTCGATGCTTCCATTGCGATCTGAGGGCACCACCTTAGCAGGGTAGGGGATCGCCAGATACAAGAAGCCCGGGACAGGGCCGGGCTGTACACCCAGGCTTGTAGCAGTCGCGAATCTCATGCTTTGGCAGATGGCGCATCTTTGATCCTCACAATCCTTCCCGCCTTCACCTCATCTGCATAACCCACCAGCCTGTCGGCTTCCTCATAGAGCGTGCCCACCAAACCCATCAGGGCTATGGCATTGGCATCGCTGAGTAGGCTGGCCAACCTATCCAGGTCGACACAGGACTGCTCAAGGTCGAAGTCGATGGCCTTCAGGTCGCGGCGCAGTCGCTGGTTTGGCTTTGTGAGCGCCATTAGGCTTACTTAAAGTCACATTGCTACTTTGCAAATTACCGACTGCCACATGCCCGTGATGAGTGGCGCCGACCTTGCTCGGGCGATACGTAAAGGCGCAGTTGTTGGTCGAATGCTGCCAGGCATTGCCGGCCTGCCCAACCGGCATCAGTTATCCAAGCAACGCCTGTGCTTGCGCCAACGTCACTCGCGGCACCACTGCCTCCGGAATCCTCGAACAATCCGAAAGGTTATAAACCCTGAACCCATCCCCAATGACCTTCTCGGACATCAACTCAAACGACGGCAATATCCGCGTGTGATAGTGCTGGTCCAGCCCGCAAGGGGAGTTGATGCCCTCCCGCTTTTCGTAAAACCTTCCCGATTTCTCGTTCAGATCCACCCCCACCAAAAACACCTTGGAAAACCCCAGATGATAGGCCAGCTGCAAGGCCAGGTAAGCCACGGTGCGTGCGTCAAAGAAGCCCTCGCTCATGTCCTTGCTGAACCCAACAGGCCGCTGGCGAAATCCCGGCAACGCATGATTGGCGACCAGCGCCTCATGCTTGCCCAGAACAGCGTCGAGCCAGGACGGGCGTTTTGCCTTGGATAGCGGATACATCCGTCCGGTAGGACGAATGCCCGACGAACGTGCGTGATCTTCCCAAAGTGCCACGTTCTGGCTGACAGCCATCGCGTACTTGAACAACTCCGGCTGTTGCTCGGAAAAGCTCTTGTCGGTGCAGGCGTAAAAACACGGTTTAACGCCGGTATCCATAAACATCGAAATAGCGCCATTCATCGTGATCATCGGCACGTGGGCAAACTGTTCGAGTGGAAACGACTTGGCCGACATGCCGGACGCGATGATGAACACAGGCCCGGTGCGGGTGTTTCGACAGGCGTCAAAATCGTGCAGAGTCAGCTGGGATCGCCGTGATCCCGACGCTGCTGCATACAAAGCCTGCTGACTGTCGCGGGCAGGCGTGGTGTCGACGAGGGACAACGGTTTCATCGGACCCAACCATGCAATAAAGTAAAAATGTGTATAGGGTCGGATCTTAGGGGGCTCGGATAATTCAATTGATGAAGAAAACTATATAAACCCCCGCTCAAAACGACTGCCCATAGAGAACTGGAAAATCTGCTTGTCCGCTCCCACATTGGGTGTGTACCCGCCCCGACAACGCTACCGTTCGGCACAGTATTGGGGCAGCCGCTGGGCTATTCGGTAGCACAACCCGCCTTCCTTGCCTGCATGTCCGTAAGCAGAGCATGCCGGTTACTTTCTTTAAATCAGTGACTTAATCCGGCTACACAGCAGTTGGCACACATCCTGCTTTTTTGCATCCGTGGATAATTGGATACAAAAATTCAAAAGGTGCTGCCGATGCAATTTGCCCCCGCTTACGTAGACCGTCAGCCCCTCACCGCCGAGGAGGAGGCCTACAACTTTCTGCTCGATGCCATTTGCGGTGGCCGCTACCGCAAGGGCGACCGGCTGATCGCCGAGGACATCGCCAGTGAAATCGGCATGAGCCGCATGCCGGTGCGTGAAGCGTTCCGCCGCCTGGATGCCCAGGGCCTGGTGACCCTGCGCCCCAACCGTGGCGCGATCGTCAGCGGCCTGGACATCGATGAATTGCACGAAGTCTTCGAAATGCGCAGCGCCCTCGAAGGCCTGGCAGTGCGTGTCGCGGTCGGCCGTATCGGCGAACGCCAACTGGCCGCCCTGGAGCGCATGCTCGACGAGATGGACGACTACCGCGACGAAAGCGCCGCCTGGGTCAGTCGCCACCGTGCCTTCCACGAATACCTGTGCAGCCTCAGCGGTCGCCCGCGCTTGATGAAGCAGATTTCGGCGCTCTATTCGCTGGTGGAAGCCCCCATGCGCCTGTGGTTGCAACACGGCGACAAACCCCTCAGCGCCCGCCAGGAACACGCGGTGATCCTCGCGGCCATCCGCGCCGGTGACGCCGCCCGCGCCGAAGCCGTGGTGCGCGAGCACATCGAAGGCACCGTGCCGGCGCTGATCCAGTTTTTGCAAACGGAACAATAATCAGAGGCGGGCCCAAGCCCGCCCGTGTTTTGACTTTGAGTCCTGCCCCGTTATTCAACGAACTGGAGTGTCTGGTCATGCATAAACGCCGCGCCTTGCTGGTGGCTCTCTCCCTCGGGCTCTGCACACCATGGGCCGTTGCCGCGCCCCAGGTGCCGGAGCGCTTGCAGAAAGTCGACAAACTCACCTACTGCTCGGGGATGGATTCACCACCCCTGGTGTCCTTCGATGAAACGCAGAAACCGCGCGGGTTGACCGTCGACCTGGGCCTGGAAATCGCCAGGCGCCTGGGCGACAAACAGGTGCAATGGCGCGTGATCCCGTTCTCCGGCCTGGTGCCGGCGTTGCTCGCCCAGCAGTGCGACATGATCGTCGACCAACTGTTCGACAAGCCCGAGCGGCGCCAAGTGATCGACATCGTCAACTACATGTATTCCAGCCAGTCGGTGGTGGTGCCCAAGGGCAACCCCAAGGGCATCAAGACCCTGGATGACTTGTCCGCGCACAAGGTCGCGGTGCTCAACGGTTCCACCATCAAGACCCTGCTCGACACACAGAACGACAGCCTGACCAAAGCCGGCAAGCCGCCGATGAAACTGGTGGTGTACAACACCGACACCGATGCGTTCCAGGCCTTGCGCATCAACCAGGTCGACGCCTACGGCACCACTGTGGAAACCGCCGGCTACTACGCGGTGATGGCCCCCGACCTGTTCCAGGAAGGCGTGCCGGCGTTCAGTCGTATCCTCACCGGCCTGGGCATGCGCAAGGACGATCCACAGCTCACCGCCGCCGTGCAGCAGGTGATCAGCGACATGCGCAGCGACGGCAGCTACACGCAATTGCTGAACAAATGGCATGTCAGCAGCGACACACTCGACTGAGGTTTCCCGCAATGAACTTCAATTGGGATGTGTTCTGGCAGTACCTGTTGCAGCCCAGCGGGGTTTACCTCACCGGGCTCTGGCTGACCTGCCTGATCAGCGTGTTGGCTATGCTGCTGGGCTGCGTGCTGGGGTTGGCGGCGGCACTGTTGCGGCTGTCGAGGAACCCGCTGTTGCACCTGCCGGTACGCTTTTATGTGTGGCTGATGCGCGGCACGCCGCTGCTGGTGCAGATCGTATTTCTGTACACGGCGCTGGCGGCGGGCGGGCTGTTCCGCTTCGAAGACATCGAGCTGTTCGGCCTGATCGTGCCCGGCAATATCCAGGCGGCCATCATCGCCCTGGGCCTCAACGAAGGTGCGTACATGGCCGAGATCATCCGTGCCGGCATCGGTGCGGTGGACAAGGGCCAGTACGAAGCCGGGCGTTCCCTGGGCATGGGTTTTGCCAAGCTGATGCGGCGCATCGTGCTGCCCCAGGCGTTCCGCGTGATCGTGCCGCCGCTGGGCAACGAGTTCAATGTGATGCTCAAGAACACCACCCTGGTCAGCGTGATCGGCGTGCAAGAGTTGCTGCTCAGCACGCAGATGGTCACCTCGGCGACGTTCCGTGTGTTCGAGTTGTACCTGGTGGTTGCTATCTACTTCCTGATGCTCACCACCCTGTGGGGCTTCTTCCAGCGCTGGCTGGAGGCGCGCTTCGGCCAGTCCGACCGGCCATCCGGGCCACCGCCCGCGTCCAGCCGCATGTTCGGGCGCAGCACCTTGAAACTGCTGAGGGGACGCTGACCATGGCGCATAAAAGTGAAGAACTGATCATCGAAGCCCAGGACCTGCACAAGTCGTTCGGCGACCTGCAGATCCTCAAGGGCATCTCCTTGAACGTGCGGCGCGGTGAAGTGGTGGTGTTGATCGGCGCCTCGGGCTCGGGCAAGACCACCTTTATCCGCTGCATCAACCTGCTCGAAGACATCCAGGGCGGACGCATCCGCGTCAACGGCCGCGCCATGGGCTATCGCGAACGCAGCGACGGCAGCCTGGTGCGCGACTCAGAACGCAACATCGCCCGCCAGCGCCGCGACATCGGCATGGTGTTCCAGCGCTTCAATCTGTTCCCGCACATGACCGCGCTGGAAAACATCATCGAAGCGCCGATCCACGTGCTCGGCACCCCGCGTGCCGAAGCCCTCGAGCAGGCCCGTGGCTTGCTGGCGCGGGTCGGCCTGGCGGACAAGGCCAGTCACTACCCGTCGATGCTTTCCGGCGGCCAGCAACAACGCGTGGCGATTGCCCGTGCGCTGGCGATGAAACCCCAGGCCATGCTGTTCGACGAGCCCACCAGCGCCCTCGACCCGGAAACCGTCGGCGAAGTGCTGCAAGTGATGAAGGAGTTGGCCGAGGAGGGCATGACCATGGTGGTGGTCACCCACGAAATGGGATTTGCCCGTGAAGTGGCCGACCGCGTGGTGGTGCTCGACCAGGGCGAACTGATCGAGCAGGGGCCGCCGGAACAGATTTTCAGCCACCCCAGCCACCCGCGGACCCAAGCGTTTCTCAGCCGCGTGTTATGACTTCAAACCTTGTGTGGAAGAGCCTTTGCCATGTTGAATTTTTCTGCTCACGAGTACCCCTATCCGTCGCAACGCCAGAGTGTGTTCGCCAGGCGCGGCATGGTCGCTGCCTCCCAGCCGCTGGCGGCCCAGGCCGGTATCGAAATCATGCAACAGGGCGGCAATGCCATCGACGCGGCGATTGCCACGGCGGCGGCGTTGACCGTGGTTGAGCCCACCGGCTGCGGCCTGGGCGGCGATGCGTTTGCATTGGTGTGGTGCAAGGGCCGGTTGCACGGCCTGAACGGCAACGGCCATGCGCCGGCGGCTTTGAGCGTCGAGGCGGTCAAGGCGGCAGGGCATGAGCAGATGCCGTTGTACGGCTGGACCCCGGTCACCGTACCCGGTTGCCCGTCGGCCTGGGCCGAGCTGTCACAACGCTTCGGCAAGCTGGCGTTTGCCGCGTTGCTGCAACCGGCCATTCGCCTGGCGCGTGACGGTTTCCCGCTGTCGCCGGTGGTCGCCCAGCAATGGCAGAGCGCGCTGGACGAATTCAGCCCCCATCGCGACGCCGTGCTGGACGCCTGGTTCGACACCTTCCTGATCGATGGCCGCGCACCCCGGGCGGGGGAGATTTTCCGCAACCCGGCCCAGGCGCGTACCCTTGAGGAACTCGCCGCCAGCCGTTGCGAAAGTCTGTATCGCGGCGCCTTGGCTGCGCGTCTCGATGCGCATTCCAGGGCCACGGGCGGCTACCTGCGCGCCACCGATCTGCAAGACTACCGCGCCCAGTGGGTCGAACCGATCCACATCAACTATCGCGGCGTCGACGTCTGGGAAATCCCCCCCAGCGGCCAGGGCCTGGTGGCCTTGATGGCGCTGAAAATCCTCGAAGGCTTCAGCTTCGATCACCGCGACAGCCAACAGACCTGGCACCGCCAGTTGGAGGCGATGAAACTCGCCTACAGCGACGGCCTGCACTACATCACCGACCCGCTGCACATGCGCGTGGCCGTTGCGGATCTGCTCAGCGACGACTACAGCCGCCGCCGCCGCGCCCAGATCGGCGAACACGCCCAGCCGCCCAAACCGGGCGATCCTCATGCCAGTGGCACGGTGTACCTGGCCACGGCGGATGCCGAAGGCAACATGGTCTCGTTCATCCAAAGCAACTACCACGGCTTCGGCTCCGGCGTGGTGCTGCCCGACAGCGGCATCGCATTGCAGAACCGTGGGCAGGAATTCAGCCTCGACCCGGCCCACGCCAACTGCCTGGCACCAGGCAAAAAAACCTTCCACACCATCATCCCCGGCTTCCTCACCAAAGACGGCGAGGCTCTCGGGCCGTTTGGCGTGATGGGCGGCTACATGCAGCCCCAGGGCCATGTGCAGATGGTGATGAACCTCGTGGATTTCGGCCTCAACCCGCAAGCCGCCCTGGACGCGCCGCGCTGGCAATGGCTGGGCGAGATGAAGGTCGGTATCGAACAAGGCGCTTCCCGCGACCTGGCCAATGCCCTGGCGCGGCGGGGGCATCAGGTGCAAATCGCCAGCGACCTCACCGATTACGGGCGCGGGCAGATCATCCTGCGTGATCCGGTCAGCGGCGTGCTATGCGGTGGCACCGAGCCGAGGGCCGACTCCCATATCGCCCTCTGGTGACCCCCGACGACCTGTAGTGAGCGGGCTTGCCCGCGCTGGGTGGCGAAGCCGCCCCAAATCGGTCTCTGGTGCCCCCCGACGACCTTGTAGTGAGCGGGCTTGCCCCGCGCTGGTGGGCGAAGCCGCCCTAAACCCAGGCGCCGCGGTGTATCAGAAAGACCGAGGCGCGTGGATTTGGGGCGGCTTCGCCCCCCAGCGCGGGGCAAGCCCGCTCACTACATAGGGCACGCGCTAACACAGCGAGGTATTTGGCGCGGGCTGAAAAATAATTCAAATAGCCTGTCCCTTTTTTTCGCGTCACCGGTCATTTGAGGTAAGTGCACATCATCGAGAGCTTCCTTCAATGCCCGTAGTCCGCCCCTTGCTCAACCTGAGCCTGCTGCTGAGCCTCAGCGCCGGCCCGCTATTCGCCACTGTCAGCTACGCCGACGACGCCCGCCGCAGTTACCAGGTGCCCGCCGGTAGCCTGAGCGCGGCGCTTACCCGGTTTGCCGGGCTGGCGGGGGTCAACCTGTCGGTGGACCCGGCACTCGTCAGCGGGCGCAGCAGCAGTGGTTTGTCCGGCGAGTTTGCCGTGGAGGAGGGCTTCGCACGCCTGCTGCAAGGTTCCGACCTGCAACTGCAACCCGTCGGCGATTCAGCCTACATGCTCATCCCGGCACCGGATGGCAGCAGCCTGGAACTGGCCCCGACCTCGATCCTCGGCACCACCGGCCTGTACGACGGCGACACCTACGCCGGTGGCCAAGTGGCGCGGCGTGGCGCCCAGGGCATTCTCGGTACGCGGGACTTCATGGAAACCCCGTTCAGCATCACCACCTACACCGCCGACGCGGTGAAGAACCAGCAAGCACGCACCCTGGGCGAACTGATCGCCAGCGACCCATCGGTACGCGCCACCAACCCGGCCGGTGGGCGCTACGAGCAATTCACCATCCGCGGCTTCAGCCTGTTCAACAGTGATGTGTCCTATAACGGCCTGTACGGCGTGCTGCCGACCTACAGCATTGATATGGAAATGGCCGACCGCGTCGACATCTTCAAAGGCCCGACCCAGTTGATCAACGGCATTTCACCCCGTGGCAGCGTGGGCGGTGGGATCAACGTAGTGCCCAAGCGCGCCACCGACAAGGACATCACCTCGTTCACCGGCACCTGGGCTTCCGAAAGCCAGGCGGGCGGTGCAGTGGATGTGGGCCGGCGGTTTGGCGAGGACAACAAATTCGGCATCCGCTTCAACGGCGTGAAGCAGTCCGGCGACACCGAATGGGATCACCAGAGCGTCGACCGTGAAATGGCCGTGCTCGGCCTGGATTTCCGTGGCGAGCGCCTGCGCCTTTCCACCGATATCGGCCACACCGAGCGCGACACCGACGCCCCCCAGGAACGCGTGCAAGTCGCTGCCGCCGCGCCGGTGCCCAGCGCCAACGATGTGCGCCGCAACTATGCGCAATCCTGGAGCAAGGCGCGCACCAACGACACCTTTGGCACGGTCAACGGCGAGTACGACCTCAGCGACAACGTGATGCTCTACGGTGGCTTCGGTGCGCGTAAAAGCAACCATGACTTCCTGCGTCACGCGGTCTCCGTCACTAACGCCGCCGGTGATTTCAGTGTGCTGCCCCGTGACTTCACCCGCGATGAAAATGTGCGCACCTACACGGCGGGCGTGCGCAACTGGTTCCATACCGGGCCGGTGAGCCATGAGGTCAACCTGGCCGCCAGCTACTTCGACATGGATTTCACCAACGGCGGCGCGCGGTACGCGACGGCCTCCAGCAACCTCTACAACCCGGTGCAGACCCCGACACCGTCCACGGCCACGCGCCAGGACGCCAAGGTCTATACCGAGAACAAATTCAGCGGCGTGGCCTTGTCCGACACCCTGGGCTTCTTTGACGACCGCCTGCTGCTGACCCTCGGCGCACGCTGGCAGCGGGTCAAGGTGACTGACTGGAGCAATGGCGTCAAAGGCAAGACCGGCTACGACGAAGAAAAGGTCTCGCCCTCCGGCGGCCTGCTGTTCAAGGCCACCGACCGGCTGTCGCTGTACGCCAACTACATGGAAGGCCTGAGCCAGGGCAAGATCGCGCCGACCACATCGCGCAACAGCGACGAGATCTTCCCGCCGTTCATCAGCCGCCAGGTTGAAGTCGGGGCTAAATACGACGCCGGTGCCGTCGCCGTGACGGCAGCGGTGTTCCGCATCAAGCAACCGGCCTATGAAACCAACGCCACCACGCGGCTGTTCGGGCCCAACGGCAAGCGCGAGAACACCGGTGCAGAACTGAGTGTGTTCGGCGAACCGCTCAAGGGTGTGCGTTTGCTTGGCGGCGTGATGTACATCGACAGCAAACTCAAAGACACCACCAACGGCGCCTGGGACGGCAACCGCGCCCCGGCCACCCCCAAATACAACGTCAACCTTGGCGCCGAGTGGGATGTGCCGGGCCTGGAAGGCTTGACCCTGACCAGCCGCGGCATCCACTCCAGCTCGCAGTACCTGGACCAATCCAACGTCAAGGAAATCGACGCCTGGAACCGCATCGACGTGGGCGCGCGGTATGCCTTCAAAGTGGACGACAAACACGTGACCCTGCGCGCAAACGTGGAAAACGTCGCGGATAAACGCTACTGGAGCTCGGCCGGTGCATCGGACGACAGCGAGCCAGGCCTGACATTGGCGACACCGCGCACCTACCTGCTCTCGGCCACTGTCGATTTCTAACGGGTGCACACCCATCGACATGTGGGAGCGGGCTTGCTCGCGAAAGCGGAGTGTCAGTCACAACATGTATTGGCTGATCCACCGCATTCGCGAGCAAGCCCGCTCCCACAGGTTGATTTCAGTTGTTCTCTATGGCTTTTTTCACGTCGATGGATTTGGGCAACAGGTGGTTCTGGTAGAACAGATCCGCCGTCGCCTGCTGCGCCTGGAGGATCTTCTCGTCAATCGGCAGGATCGGCGAAGGCGGGCGATTGTCCATGTACCGCGCGATCACGTCCTCCGGCAGGCCCATAAAGCCGGTCAGCACTTTCAGACTGTCTTTGCGATGGCTGCGTGTCAGCGCTTCGGCGGCGCTGAGCTCATTCAATAAATCATGCACGAACGCGCCATTCGCCTTGGCATACTCGCGCCGTGCGGTATACACCGGCCCCGACAACCCCAGCCCCTCGCCGTTGGCCAGCACATGGCTCGGGCTCTGGCTCAGCGCCAGGGACGAGTAGGGTTCCCAGATCGCCCAGGCATCCACGCTGCCTTGTTCGAACGCGGCACGCGCGTCGGCCGGCGGCAGGTACACCGGCTGGATGTCCTTGTAGCTCAGCCCTGCCTTGTTCAGTGCACGCAGGATCAGGTTGTGGGAGCTGGAGCCTTTCTGGAACGCGACTTTCTTGCCCTTGAGGTCCGCCACCGAATGCAGCGGGCTGTCGTCTCGCACCAGGATGGTTTCCGCACTGGGCTTGGGCGGTTCGGCGCCGATATAGACCAGATCGGCGCCCGCCGCCTGGGCGAACAACGGCGGGATGTCGCCGGTGGAGCCCACATCCAGCGCGCCAACGTTGAGCGCTTCGAGCATCTGCGGGCCAGCGGGGAATTCGATCCACTTCACGGCGGTCTGTGGGAAGCGTTTTTCCAGCAGGCCGTGTTCCTTGGCCAGCACCAGGGCGATGGAGCCTTTTTGGTAGCCGATGCGCAGGGTGGCGGGGTCGGCGGCCAGGGCGGTCTGGGTCGCGGCCAGCAAGGCCAGCAGCAGGGCGGGAAGCTTCATGCGTCATCCTTTTCAAAACGATTGGCGGGTCGCGCCAAACCGAGGTTTTCACGCAAGGTCGTGCCGCTGTATTCAGTGCGGAACAGACCACGCCGTTGCAGCTCGGGCACCACCCATTGGGCGAAATCCTCCAGCCCGCCGGGCAGGTGCGGCACCAGGATATTGAAGCCATCCGCCGCGCCCTGTTCGAACCAGCGTTGCAGCTCATCGGCGATCTGCGTGGGGGTGCCGATCAGGCTGTAGTGCCCGCGACCACCGGCGATCCGTCGGCCCAACTGGGCCAGCGTGAGGTTTTCGCGCAACGCCAGGTCGCTGAGCAACTGCTGGCGGCTGCGCTGCCCGCTGTCGGTCAGTGGCAGCTCCGGCAGCGGGCCATCCAGCGGGTAGCCGGACAGGTCGAAGTTACCGAGCATGCGCCCCAGCAACGCGACGCCGACTTCGGGCTCGACCAAATCCTGGAACGCCTCGAACTTGGCCTGCGCCTCGGCCTCGGTCTGCCCGACCACCACAAACACGCCGGGCATGATCTTCAGCGAGTCGGCCTCACGTGCGTATTGCGCCAGGCGCCCCTTGAGATCGGCATAAAACCCCTGGGCATTTTCCAGCGAGGTCTGTGCGGTAAATACCACCTCGGCGGTTTGCGCCGCCAGGTCACGACCGGCCTCGGAAGAGCCGGCCTGTACGATCACCGGCTGGCCTTGAGGCGAGCGGGCCACGTTCAGCGGGCCCTTGACGCTGAAGTGTTCGCCCACATGCTCCAGCACATGCAGTTTGGCCGGGTCGTAGTAGTTGCCGCTGGCCTTGTCGCGCCCGAAGGCGTCGTCTTCCCAGCTGTCCCACAATCCGGTCACCACCTGATGAAACTCGCGGGCGCGGCTGTAGCGCTCGGCGTGGCCGAGGTGTTCGTCGCGGCCGAAATTCTGCGCCTCGGCGGCGGCGTCCGAGGTCACCAGGTTCCAGCCCGCACGCCCGCCGGACAGGTGATCCAGTGAGGCGAATTTGCGCGCCACATGGTACGGCTCGTTGTAGGTGGTGGTCGCCGTGGCGATCAGGCCGATATGCTCGGTCACCGCGCTCAGCGCCGAGAGCAAGGTCAGTGGTTCGAAATGATCCGAGCGCGCCATGTGGCTGGCAATCGCGCCGGTGGCCGCCGCCACGCTGTCGGCGACGAACAGCGCATCGAACTTCGCCGCTTCGGCGACCCGCGCCAGGTGTTTGTACTGGGCGAAATCCAGCCCGGCATTCGCCGGAACATCCGGGTGACGCCAGGCGGCGACGTGGTGCCCGGTGGCCATGAGGAAAGCACCGAGTTTGAGTTGACGGCTCATGCTAGAAATCCTTGCGCAGTTGCACGCCGAAGTAACGTTCATCGTCACGGGGCACGGCGCGGTAGATGTAGTTGCCGCCGCTGGCGAGCATCGGCGAGTAGGACTTGTCGGCGAGGTTCTTGGCCAGCAGGGCGACGCGCCAGCCGTTGCTGTAGTCGGCCAGGGCGACGCTGGCGTTCCAGATGCCGTAGGCGCCTTGTTTGGTGTCGACGTTCTGGCTGATGTCGTACTGCACTTCGCTCTGCCAGCTGTAGTCGGTGCCCAGCTCGATGTCGAGGCCGTTATCCAGCGGGATGCTGTAGTCGGCGCGCACGTAGCTTTTCCAGTCCGGGCTGTACGGCAGTGGCTTGCCATTCACGTTGCAGGTTGCCGCTGCACCCGCCGGGCAGGCGAACTCGTCGATGCGCGCGCGGGTATAGGCCAGGGCGCCGGAGAGCTTGAGTTGCTGGGTGGCCTGCAAGGCGTAATCCAGCTCGACGCCTTCGGTGCTGACGCTGCCGGCGTTGATCAAACGGGTCACCACTTGGCCGGCGACGGTGTCGAAGAAGTTCGCCTGGTAGTTGTCGTAGTCGCTGTGGAACACCGCGAGGTTGGTGGTCAGGCGGTTGCTCCAGGCGCTGGCCTTGATCCCGGCTTCCCAGGTGTTGGAGGTCTCGGGCTTGAGCGCGTCGGTGTCACGCGGTTGCATGTTGAAGAACACGTTGTAGGCCGGGCCTTTGTAGCCGCGCGAGTAGGTCAGGTAGCTGGTGACGGTATCGCTGATGTCGTACTGCACGCCCAGGCGCCCTGACCAACCGTCTTCATCCACCGAGCCGGAGCTGGAGGTGGCCGGTTGAATGCCGCTGACCGTGGTGGCCGAGGTGGAGACGCGGCGGTGATCGTATTTCAGCTCGTCGTGGGTGTAGCGCAGGCCGGCGATGCCGCGAAAGCGTGAGGTGAAGTTCAGCGTGGTCTCGCCGAACACCGCGTAGCTGTCGTTGGTGGTGCTGTAGTCGGCAATGCCACGGTCGGTGCGCGTGGTGGTGGTCAACGTGCGCTGGTAGGTTTCTTCATCCTTGCCGTGCATGTAGAACAGGCCGCCGACGTACTCCAGCAATTCACCTTTGGGCGAGGCCAGGCGCAGCTCCTGGGAGTACTGGTTGAACTCCAGTTGGCCCTTGTCGGCGGTGCCGGGGAACGCGGCGGTCACCGTGCCGAGACGGTCGCCATCCTGGTACTGGGTGTTGTCCCAGCCGCGCCAGGCGGTGATCGAGGTCAGGGTGTAGTCGCCGAGGTTCCAGTCCAGTTGGGCCGACAGGCCTTTGTTGGTGTCTTCGACATGGCTGCGGGTGTCGGTGTTGATGTCGCGGTTGTCGCTGGAGGCGCGCACCAGGCCCAGGGCGTTGGCGAACGCCGGGGTCAGGGACTTGCTGACCACGCCGTTCGGTGCATCGTCGTGGGACTGCATGTAGTCGGCGATCAGGGTCAGTTTCACGGCGTCGTTGGGGGTGAACTCCAACTTGCCGCGAATGCCCTTGTGGTTGTAGCCGTTGACCTCCTGGCCGTTGTGCTGGTTGTCGACGTTGCCGTCATAGCTGCCGAACAAGGTGCTGACCGAGCCCTTGAGCACATCCGGGACAAGGCTGCCGCCGATGCCGAAACGGCTGCGGCTTTCGTTGCCGCTGTAGTAGGACTGGTCGATATAGCCGTGGGTCTCGGCGGTCGGCGCCTTGCTGGTGATGTTGAGTACCCCGGCCGAGGCATTCTTGCCGAACAGCGTGCCTTGGGGCCCGCGCAGTACTTCGATGCGTTCCAGGTCGAGCAGGTCGAGGGTGGCCTGGCCGGGACGGGCGTAGACCACGCCGTCGATCACCGTGGCCACCGTCGGCTCGACGCCGGGGGAGGTGGAGATGGTGCCCACGCCGCGCACGAACAGCGAAGTGTCCTTGTTCGACGCGCCGGTGCGGAAGTTCAGCGACGGCACCTGTTGCGCGATGCTCGCCACGCCGTTGCGGTTGTCGCGCTCCAGTTGCTCGCCGTCCAGCACCGAGACCGCCACCGGGACTTTTTGCAGCGATTCTTCGCGGCGGGTGGCGGTGACGGTCACGGATTTGAGCGTCGGTTCCTGCTCATCGGCCGCAAAGGCGCCGGGCACCGGGAGTGCCGTAAGACCAGCGAGAAACAGTAGATGGGTATGCCGTGGGAAGTGATACATGCTGTGCCCGCTCGAAAAAAATGCCCTGAACCGCTGCTGTTGCGCAACCTGCAGCGCCTGTGAATTCGTCTTTGGCATTCGCTCGAGCGAGTAGCAGACAACGCGCTTTGTTAGCGCTAACATCGGCATTATTGGTGGGGCTGGTTTAGAACGTCAAATACTGAAAAATTAGTCCCATATGCCTTTTGGTTTCTAGCAGGATTTCCCCGTGAGCGAAGACAAACCGCGCAAACGCCGTGGCGCCGGACGCGTCACCCTCAACACCGTGGCGCGCCAGGCCGGGGTGTCGGCGATTACCGTGTCGCGTTACTTCAACCAGCCGGAGCAGGTTTCGCCAGAGCGCCGCGAGCGCATTGCCGCGGTGGTGGCCGAGTTGGGCTACGTGCCCAACCTGGTCGCTGGCGGGCTGGCGTCGGCGCGGGGGCGGATCGTGGCGATGGTGATCCCGAACATCTCCGGGCCGATTTTTGCCAATACGATCCAGGGCTTCAGCGACACCCTCAGTCGCCACGGGTATCAGCTGTTGCTGGCGTCGAGTTACTTCAGCGCCGAACAGGAAGAAAGCGCGGTGCGCGCGTTTCTCGGCTGGTCGCCGGCAGCGCTGGTGTTGACCAGCCGCTTCCACAGCGCGGCCACCGAAAAGATGATCGCCGACGCCGACATCCCGGTGGTGGAAACCTGGGACTACGTGCCCGAGCGTGAGCCGTTGCAGATCGGCTTTTCCCACTACGCGGTGGGCGTCACGGCCGCGCGCTACCTGCATGCCCAGGGCTACCGGCGCATCGCCTTCGTGCACAACAGTGTGGCGGGGGATTTCAGCGCGATGGAACGGGGCGAGGGGTTTGCCGCGACGCTGAGCGAACTGGGCGTGCAGCCCTGGACCTTCGCCCCCGACGCCGGCCTTGCACCGTTCGAAGCCGGCAAGCAGGCGATGCAAGTGCTGATGAGCCACGCCACGCCGCCCGATGGGATTTTCTTCGCCAATGACAACCTCGCCGCCGGAGGCTTGCTGGCGGG
Source organism: Pseudomonas sp. FP2335 (assembly GCF_030687535.1). Classification (NCBI taxonomy): domain Bacteria; kingdom Pseudomonadati; phylum Pseudomonadota; class Gammaproteobacteria; order Pseudomonadales; family Pseudomonadaceae; genus Pseudomonas; species Pseudomonas sp. FP2335. The sequence goes on along the minus strand of NZ_CP117437.1, from coordinate 3,994,193 downwards.
GCAACGCGCCGGGCTGAGAATCCCCGAGGACTGCGCCGTGCTGGGGTTTGGCGACTACCCTTTCGCCGAAATGCTGCTGCCGAGCCTCAGCACCATCAAGCCACCCGCGCTGGAGATCGGTGTACTCGCCGCCACCCGCGTGCTGGAAAGCCTGGGTGTGCTGCCGCTGGAGGATGAGGTACAACGGTTGAACCTGTTGGACTGCCGCCTGATCGAACGGGAAAGCTCAAGGACGCTGCCATGACCGAACCCACGCCCAAGACCCGTCGCGCGCCCAAGGGCGAAAAACGTCGCGAAGAACTGCTGGACGCGGCCTTGCAGGTGTTTTCCCTGGAAGGCTACAGCGGTGCCTCGATGGCCCAGGTGGCGGCGATCGTCGGTATCTCCGTGGCCGGCTTGCTGCATCACTTTCCCAGCAAGATCTCGTTGTTGATGGGCGTGCTGCAACGGCGCGACGAGGTCAATCAGCGGATTGCCGATCAAGTGCGTGCGGAGAAATCGTTGTCCGGCTTGCTCGGCAGCTTGCGGGCGATCAACCGTTCGAATGCCACGGCACCGGGGGTGGTGCGCGCGTTTACCATCTTGAATGCCGAGAGCCTGTTGGATTCACACCCGGCGTGGGGCTGGTTCCAGGCGCGCTACACGGCGATTCACCAACGCATGCAGGGGCAGTTCGCCGAGCTGGTGGCGATGGGGGAGGTGCGCGGGGACGTGGATCTGGCCGGGCTGGTGGAAGAGATCCTGGCCATGATGGATGGCTTGCAGATCCAGTGGCTGCGGTTTCCCGAGCAGGTGGACCTGGTGGCGCGCTTTGACAGCTACATCGCCGGTGTCGAGGCAGCGATCAGACCCTGATATCAGCTGATGTATGGAGATCAAAATGTGGGAGCGGGCTTGCTCGCGAAAGCGGTGTGTCAGTCCCCTTATGCGGTGAAGGACACTCCGTATTCGCGAGCAAGCCCGCTCCCACAAAAAAGCAACCGTGCTTAGGGATCAGTTAGCGGCAGCGCTGCCTTGTGCGCTGTCGTCGCTCATGTCATAGCCGTCGCCTGCACTGGTGTCGCTGTCATCATTTTCATTCTGATGCAGCACCCCGCCGGTCTTCACCTGGGGCAATTCACGCAGTGTCGAGTTCAGCGCCGAGCGCGGCAGCGGGTTACTGGTGGTGGTCGACAGTTCCTGGCGGAACGGGTTGACCAGCTTGGCGTTCAGGCGGATGTCCTGGGAGGACGCGCCCACCGACAGATTGAAGCTGTCGGCATCCACTACCCATTGCTTGCTCTTGACGTCGTAGTAGGCCAGCGAGCGGTCGTTGAGTTCGATGGTCACGCGCTTGCTCTCGCCCGGCTTCAAGAACACCTTCTTGTAGCCCTTGAGCTCCTTGAGCGCGCGCTCGACTTTCGGATGGTTCTGGCCCACATACAGCTCGGCGACTTCCGCCCCCGCGACCTTGCCGGTGTTGGACAGGTCGAACGACACCTTGATCGGCGCACCCGCCACCGCGACGCCAGGGGTCACGCTGATGTTGCTGTAGCCGAAGGTGGTGTACGACAAGCCATAGCCGAATGGGTACAGCGGCTTGATGCCTTTCTTCTCATAACCGCGGTAGCCGAGGAACAGGTCGTCCTTGTAGCTCATCTCGGCCAGGGTTTCCTGGTTGTCGAATCTCGGGAAGGTCGCGTAGATCGGGTTGTCTTCGATGTTGCGCTCGATGCTGATCGGCAGCTTGGCCGACGGGTTGACCTTGCCCAGCAGGATCTCCGCCAACGCCTGGCCGCCGTTCTGCCCAGGGTAGAACGCATGCAGCGCCGCCGGCACCTGGTCGATCCAGTCGCTCATCTTCAAGCCAGTGCCGCCGTGCAGGGTCACCACGGTGTGCGGGTTGACCTTGGCGATGCTCTGGATCAACTGGCTCTGGAACTCCGGCAAATCGAAGCTGTGGTCGAAACCTTCACCCTCGTATTCATTGCTGTTGCCGGCCGCCACCAGGACCGCGTCGTACTGCGCCAGATCCTTTGGTGCCACCAGCGAGGCCCAACTCATCTGCACGCCCACCAGGCCGCCCATGGTCGAGAGGTAGCCGTTGCGGCGCGAGTATTCGAGCTTGATGTCCACCGCTTTGCCCGCTTGCAGGTTGACCTTGGCGAACACCGGAATGGTCGGCGGGATGCTGTTGTTCGGCAGGGGTTTGCCGTCACCGTTGTCGAGGATCTTCTTGCCGTCCACATACAGGCGCACGGCCCCGTCGGCGCGGATCTTGAACACCTGTTCGCCACTGACCGTTGGCGTGACCTGGCCGCTGTAGCGGATCGAGGTGGCGGCGGTGTCGCCGTTGACCGGCAGGCTGTCGGTGGACCAGTCCAGATCGACGTGGGTGTCGGTGCGGCTGGCAGCCGCGTCGCCGGACCAGTTGGTGTTGCTGAAGAACTCGGTCTGCAAGCCCTTGACGCGGTTGCCGGCGCTGTCGGTGTGGGTCCAGACCGAGGCGCTCGGGTCCAGGGACAGGCCGTCGATAAACTCGACCTTGGCGCCCGGAGCCAATTGCTGCAAGCCGCTCAGCTCGCTGATGTAGTTGGCCGCCATCACGTTGGCACTGCCGAAACCGGTCGGCGGCGCATACTTGGCGAGGTTGCCGACCACGGCGATGCGCTTGGCTTTCTTGGCATCCAGTGGCAGCAGATTGGCCTGGTTTTTCAGCAGCACGATGCCTTCGCGTGCGGCATTCAGGGCCACGCGGTTGCTGGTGGCGCTGTTCATGTTGTGGTTGGTCAGCGGTGCCTTGCTGTCGAACTTGTACAGGTAGACCTGCTTGAGGATGCGCCGCACCTTGTCATCCAGGGTCGCGCCGCTCAGCTCGCCGCTGTCCAGGAACGGCTTGAGCACCGTGCTGTTCATCTGGTAGCCCATCATGTCCAGGTCGGTGCCGGCCTGGGCGGCGGGCAGGCCGTTGACCACGGCGTTGTAGTCACTCTGCACAAAGCCCGGGTAGCCCCATTCGGTCTTGAGGATGTCGTGGATCAGGTGTGAGTTCTCGCAGGCGAACTCGCCCTTCACCTTCTGGAACGCGCACATCATCATCGCCACCTTGCTGTTCTTCGAGGCGGACTCGAACGGTGGCAAGGTCATCTCGCGCAACACGCGCTCGCTGATGATTTCATCGAGGTGGAAGCGGTTGCTTTCCTGGTCGTTGGCCGCGTAGTGCTTGGCGTTGGCCCACACCCCGCGCGATTGAATGCCGTTGATCAACGCCGGACCGAGGCTGGCACCAAGGAACGGATCTTCACCGGACAGGTACTCGAACGCCCGCCCGCTGTAGGGCATGCGGTACAGGTTCACGCCGGGCCCGGTGACGAACTGGTAACCGCCGCTGGCCGTGTCGTAGCCCAGGGCGCGGCCCAGGTCGATGGCGCGACGCGGGTTCCAGCTGGCCGCCAGGTTCGGCCCGGACGGGTACACCACGCCTTGGGCATTGCCTTCGCTGGTGTAACGCACGCCGACGCCGCCATCGGCACCGTGAATCTGCGGCACGCCGTACTGGCTCAGCGGCTTCACATCCCAGCCACCGATGCCGCCGATGTAGGCGAGTTTTTCTTCCGTGGTCATCTTCGCCAGGGTCTTGTCTGCCGCCTTTTCGGCACGGCTGACCATGCCTTCATTCAGCGCCGGGCTGGTCGCCGCGTGCGCGTGGGACACGGCCAGCGCCAGCAGGGCGAACGCCGACTGCGCACCGATCATCTTGCGTTTATTCATGGGGTTTCTCCGAACAGCGGTGTGTTGAAAATAGGGCGTGGAGACGTGCGTCGCATACAGCACGCTCGTCACTTTTTTACGGGCAATAGTTCGCCTTGATCGCAATGTTTAACCGATGGCTAATTGCAATTACTTGGCGGATTTCGCAGTTTTATAAGTTTAATAATTGTATTAATTATTGTTGTGGGTGATATCTTGGTGATATTGCGGGGTGGCATTTTGAATCGCGGAAACGCCATAATTAAGGCAATTCTTGCGGTTATCTGTCAAACAAAAGCTATTTTTTGCGTGAAATAAGAAATATTTCATTACGATTTTGAACTAAGGCTAAACCTACCAGTCGATTGGTTTAAGAAAATAGATGCGGCAATGGCGAACTAGTGGCTTTGCGCGGTAGTTCTAAAAGGCCATGTTTTATACGTGCTGTCATATACAACGCTTTGGTGTAGGGTCTTGAGCCGATTCAAGACGCCATTCGAGCAAATCGCTGTTTTTTGATCTGGAGAAAATCGATGAAAGTATCCCTGTTGAGTGCCGGTGTAGTCCTGGGTGTTGCACTGAGTGGCGCGGCCATGGCGGCTGAATCCACCGATGCCGATGCCAAGTCCGGCGCCACCGATTCCACGGTGATCACCCAGGCCCACGACGCCAAGGCGGTCAAAAAGCAGAAGGCCGAAACCACTCGCGGCGGTCGCCCGCTGAATGGCCAGCAGGTCGCGCCGAAGGCCTCTAACTAACGGCTTGCGCCCCTCTCTTTGTGGGAGCGGGCCCGCTCCCACAAGGGTTTTTACCTAGTCCCTCAGATAGCTGCTCATGCCAAGTCCCGCAACGCCCATCGATGCCTGCCAGATGCCCATCCCGACCACCGAACAGGTGTGCGCCTGGTTGATGCAGCACGCCGGTTTGAAAACCGTCGACCTGGAGCGTGCCCGGCGTTTGTCCCAGGAGTCTGACGAGGCCGGGTTGCTCAGTCTGTTGACCCGCCTGGGGCTGGTCTCCGAAGTCGAGTTGGCCAAGGCCTGGGCCGACTTGATCGGCGCGCCGCTGTTGCTCGCTGATGCCGCGCCACCGTTGCTGGACCCGTTGCCCAGCGTGACCGAACGCTTCATGCGCCACTACCAGGTGGTGCCGGTGGGGTGGCGCGATGACGGCTTGCGCGTGCTGGCCGCCAACCCGGCGCAGGCGTACCCGTTCCAGGCGCTGGCCTATGCCTGTGGGGTGCCGATCTGGCTGGCCATCGGCCCGCGCAATGAAGTCGACACGCTGATCGAGCGCTACTACGGCCAGGGCCGTTCGGCCATGGGCACCCTGATCGAGAACCTCGACGAGCAGGGTGGCGCGCTGGAAGACATCGAACACCTCAAGGACATGGCCTCCGAAGCGCCGGTAATCCGCCTGGTCAACCTGATCCTGCAACGCGCCGTGGAACATCGGGCGTCGGACATTCATATCGAACCCTTCGAAAACCAGTTGCAGGTGCGCTACCGCATCGACGGCGTGTTGCACGAGGCCGAAGCGCCGCCGTCCAGCTCCTCGGCGGCGGTGATTTCACGGGTGAAGATCATGGCGCGCCTGGACATTGCCGAGCGCCGCCTGCCCCAGGACGGGCGCATCATGCTGCGCATCCAGGGCAAGGAGCTGGATTTGCGGGTGTCCACGGTGCCCACCAGTTTTGGCGAATCGGTGGTGATGCGCCTGCTCGACCGCCAGACCGTGCAGTTCGATTTCCAGAGCCTGGGTTTCGACGGCCAGCGTCTCGACGCGTTTTTGCAGGTGCTGGAACGACCCCACGGCATCCTGCTGGTCACCGGGCCGACCGGCTCGGGCAAGACCACCACGCTGTACACCGCGTTATCGCGGCTCAACACCGCCGAACGCAAGATCATCACCGTCGAAGACCCGGTGGAATACCAGCTCGAAGGCATCAACCAGATCCAGGTCAAGCCCGCCATCGGCCTGGATTTCGCCGCAGCCCTGCGCTCCATCGTGCGCCAGGACCCGGACGTGATCATGATCGGCGAGATCCGTGACCTGGAGACCTGCCGCATCGCGATCCAGTCGTCGCTGACCGGCCACCTGGTGCTGTCGACGCTGCACACCAACAGCGCGGCGGCGAGTATCACGCGGCTGCTCGACATGGGCGTGGAAAGCTACCTGATAGCCTCGACGGTCAACGGCATCCTCGCCCAGCGCCTGGTCCGCCGTCTCGACCCGGCCACCCGCGAAGCCTTTGACGCACCGCCCGAATTGATCGCCGAACACGGCCTGGATCGCTTTACCGATGCGCGTCCGATCCGGCTTTACCGCCCGCGTGCCGATGCGCCCGGCGGCGGTTACCACGGGCGCAGTGCAATCACCGAATTGCTGGTGATGAACGACGAACTGCGCAGCCTGCTGATGCGCCAGGCCGACGCCGCCACCCTTGAACACGCCGCGCGCCGCAGCGGCCTGCGCACCCTGCATGAAGAGGGCCTGCGCCAGGCCGTGGCGGGCGTGACCTCGCTGGAAGAAGTGCTGCGCGTCACGCGGGGCGACGGCACATGAGCCTGTTCAAATACCGCGCCCTCGACAGCCAGGGTGCTGCGCATAACGGCACCCTCGACGCCAAGGACCAGGCCGCTGCCGTCGCCGCCCTGCATAAGCGTGGCCTGCTGTTGTTGCAGATTGCGCCGGCGGGCAGCCAGGGCCTGCGGCAGGCCTTGGGGCGCGGCCAGTTGAAGGCGGCGGCGTTGGTCAGTTTCACCCAGCAACTGGCCACGCTGCTGGGCGCCGGGCAACCGTTGGAACGCTCGCTGGGCATCCTGCTCAAGCAACCCGGCCAGCCCCAGATGCGCGCCTTGATCGAGCGTATCCGCGAACACGTCAAGGCCGGCAAACCGTTATCCAAGGCCCTGGAAGAAGAGGGCAGCCAGTTCTCGCCGCTGTACCTGAGCATGGTCCGCGCCGGTGAGGCCGGTGGTGCATTGGAAAACACCCTGCGTCAGCTCAGCGACTACCTGGAGCGCAGCCAGCTCCTGAGGGGCGAGGTGATCAACGCGTTGATCTATCCGGCGTTCCTGGTGGTGGGCGTGCTCGGTTCGCTGGCGCTGCTGCTGGCCTATGTGGTGCCGCAGTTCGTACCGATCTTCAAAGACCTCGGTGTACCCATCCCGTTGATTACCGAAGTGATCCTTGGCCTCGGCCAGTTCCTCGACGCCTGGGGCCTGGCGGTCCTGGCCGGGGCTATCGTGACCATCTGGACCCTGGCCGCGCGCCTGCGCAACCCGCAACGGCGTGAACGCTACGACCGCCGCGTACTTGGCATCCGCGTCATCGGCCCGCTGTTGCAGCGCGTAGAAGCCGCACGCTTGGCCCGCACCCTTGGCACCTTGTTGAGCAATGGCGTGGCCTTGCTGCAAGCGCTGGTGATCGCGCGCCAGGTCTGCACCAACCGCGCGCTGCAAGCCCAGGTCGCCCAGGCGGCCGAGTCGGTCAAAGGCGGCGGCACCCTGGCCAGCGCGTTCGGCGCCGAGCCGCTACTGCCGGACCTGGCCCTGCAAATGATTGAAGTCGGCGAACAGGCCGGTGAACTGGACAGCATGCTGCTCAAGGTCGCCGATGTGTTCGACGTTGAAGCCAAACGCGGCATCGACCGTCTGCTCGCCGCACTGGTGCCGTCCCTGACCGTGGTCATGGCGGTGCTGGTCGCGGTGATCATGCTCGCGATCATGCTGCCGCTGATGAGCCTGACCAGCAATATATGAACCCCCGAGGACCCACCCCCATGCGCTTGAAACCTGCACGCCGCCAAAGCGGCTTCACCCTGTTGGAAATGCTCGCCGTAATCGTGCTGCTGGGCATCGTCGCGACCATTGTGGTCCGCCAGGTTGGCGGCAATGTCGACAAGGGCAAATACGGCGCGGGCAAGGCGCAATTGGCGAGCCTGGGCATGAAGATCGAAAGCTATGGGCTGGACGTCGGCTCACCGCCCAAGACCCTGCAACAGCTGGTCGACAAGCCCGCCAACGCCGCAGGCTGGGCCGGCCCGTACGCCAAGCCGTCGGACCTCAAGGACCCGTTCGGGCATGCCTTCGGCTATCGCTTTCCCGGTGAGCACGGTGCGTTCGACCTGATCTTCTTCGGCCAGGACGGCCAGCCCGGCGGCGAAGGCTACAGCGCCGACCTGGGCAACTGGGAATAACCCGCGACCATGCCCAACCCTCAACGCGGCTTTACCTTGCTGGAGATGCTGGTGGTGATCGTGTTGATCAGCATCGCCGCCGGGTTGCTCGGGTTTGGCCTGCAACAAGGGCTCAAGACCGCCCGCGAGCGCCAGGCGGTCGGGCAGATTGTCGATGCCCTGCGCAGCACGCGGGCGCGGGCGATTGTCAGCGGGCAAACCGCCACGACTGTGTTTGATCTGCGAGGGTTGAGCGTGCAGGCCCCCGATCGGCCACCCAGGCACTGGCCGGCCGACCTGCAAGTGACCCTGCACACCGCCGAACAAGTGGGCGCTGCGGTGGCGTTCTATCCGGATGGCAGCTCCACCGGCGGCAACCTGTTGCTGGCCAGTGGCAGTCGGCGTTGGCGCATCGACATCGGCTGGCTGACCGGCAGCGTGCAATCCAAGGCGTTGCCATGAAGCGCCAGGCGGGGTTCACCCTGCTGGAGATGCTCGCCGCCCTGATGCTCATGGCGATCTGCAGCACGGTGCTGCTGGTCGCGTTTGGCCAGAGCGCGCGGTCGTTGTTGCAGGTCCAGCACAGTGATCGCCTGACCCACGCGGCACTCAGCGTGTTCGATCAGGAAGCGGCGGGGCCGCTGACCAGTGGCATCCGCCAGGGCAACCTGGCGGGCATCGCCTGGCACTTGCACATCGCCCAGCAACCCACGCGTCTGGGCCAGCCGCGTTTGTTTCGCCTCGATCTGACGGTGCGCGAAGGGCCGCGCCAGGCGCAGTTCAGCACGCTGAAATTGCGCGCTGCCAGCGACAAGGCGCCGTTATGAACCGGCGCCAGCAGGGGTTTACCTTGCTCGAAATCATGATCGTGCTCAGCTTGCTCGGCGTGCTGCTGACCCTGGTCGGCGGCGCGTTGCTGGGGGCCAACCGTGCGGTGCTCAAGGCCCAGCGCTACGCGGTGAGCCTGGATGAAATGCGCGCCGCGCAGCAGTTTTTGCGCACGGCGATCAGCGAAGCGCTGCCGCTGGACGTGACCGAAGACGACAGCCAGACCCCCGGGTTTTTTGTCGGTGCGGCGCAGCGCCTGCAGTTTGTCGCGACCTTGCCTGGGGTGCTTGGCGGTGGAATTCAGCGCTTCACCCTGCAACTGCACGGCGATGACTTGCAGGTGGCGTTCGCGCGCTTCGAATCCACCGCCCAGGTCAGCGTGCCGGCCGCGCGCAGTGAGCCGCAGGTGCTGTTGCGCGATGTCGAGGCCTTGCAATTCAGTTATCGCGGCGTGTCCCCCAAAGGCCAAGCCACTGGTTGGATCAGCGCATGGCCGTGGACCAAGCGCCTGCCTTACGCGGTGCGTATCGACGCCACGGTCGGCGGGCCGGTGCCGTGGGTCAGCCAGGTGGTGGCGTTGCGTCTGAACCTGTCCGGCGGAGCGTCGGATCAATGAAGCAGCAACGCGGCGTGGCCTTGTTGCTGGTGCTGTGGGTGCTGGCGTTGCTCAGCCTGTTGCTCGGTGGCCTGGCCGGGTGGGTGCAACTGCAGACGCGCCAGGCGACGTGGCATCGCCAGCACACCCAGGCCGTGCTGGCGGCGGAGGCGGGCGTCGCGCTGGTGATGCAAGCGCTGGCTGATCCGCTGCAGAGCAAACAGTGGGTCGCCGATGGGCGGCAAATGCCGTTGGTATTTGATGACGCGCAGTTGCGCGTAAGCCTGCGCAGCGAGCGCGGCAAGTTGTATCTGAACAGTGCCGAGCCGGCTGATTTCGCCCGCGTGGCCTTGGCCTGCGGCGCTTCCGCGGCCCAGGCTGCGCGCCTGGCCAAGGACCTGGAAACCCGCCGCAATCAAGGTGTGGCGCCGTTCCGGGTGGTTGAAGAGTTGCGTCAGTTGCCGGGCATGACCCAGGCGCTGTACAGCCGGTTGGTGCCGCAGATCACTTTATGGAGCGGCCTGGACCGGCCCGATCCCGCCTTCGCCAGCACACTGCTGCGCAAGGCCCTGAACCTGCCGCAACAAAGCGCGGTGGGGGCTGATCCCGGCGAAGTGCTGGTGATCAGCAGCCGGGCAGAACGCCCTGGCGGTTACCACGCGCGGTTGCAAGTCACCGTTTTATTGAGCCCATCGGAGGGAAGCGCACAACCGTATCGGGTGTTGCGTTGGCAAGAATGAATCGATCGTTATCCAAACCCCTGGCGCAGCTTGAGCAGTGGGCTCAACCCATTGCCCAGCGCTGGCGCGGCAGCCTGTTGCAGCAGGGCTGGCGCCTGTGGCTCAAGGAGCTGCGCGGCTGCCTGCCGGCGTGGTTGCTGGCGCACGAGCCACCTGAGCGCAGCTACCCCTGGCCTTTGACGGCGCCGGTAGGGCCGGTGCCCGAGCATGTGCGCCAGGTGTTGCTGCTTGCGCCGTCGATGGTGCTGGTACAGAGCCTGCAACTGCCGCTGGCGGCGGCCCGCAACCTGACGGCGGTGGTCGGTTATGAACTTGACCGTTTCACCCCGTTCGACGCCGAACAACTGTACTTCGTCGCACGCCAGGAGCGGCGCACTAGCATGCACCTCAAAGTGACGCTGGTGGCGATCCAGCGCACACGCCTCGACCAGATCCTGCTCGACTGCGCAGCCCTGGGTTTGCATCCCCATCAGGTCGATGTGCCGGGCCTGGGCATCGACCTGCTGCCCGCGCCGTTGCGGCCACGCCAGCGCGCCCGCGGCAAAGGCCTGCAACGCAGCCTGCCGTGGCTGTGCGCGGCGTTGGTGATTGCGGCGATGCTGTTGTGGCTCAACGACCGCCAGCGCGTGCTGGATGTGATGCACGCCAGCGTCCAGCAGCAAAAACACCAGGTGGCCCAGGTCCAGCAGCTGCGCCAGCAACTGCTCAATACCCGCGGTGCAGCGAACTACCTGACCCGCCGCAAAGCGGCCCAGCCACCCTTGGCGGCACTGCTTAACGAGTTGACCACCTGCCTGCCCGCCGACACCTGGATCGAGCAATTGGAAATCACCGATGGCGCCGAGGTGTCGCTCTCTGGGCAAAGCGCCAAGGCCAGCGCCTTGATCACCCGGATCAAGGCGTGCCGCAGCCTGGAAAACGCCAGGTTCGAAGGGGTGATCCAGCCCGATGCGCAAACCGGCAAGGATCAGTTTGCCCTGCGCGCCCACTTGCACCAGGAGGCCAACGATGCGCCGACCCCTGACACCCCGTGAACGTCGCGGCGCCGCGCTGTTGGTGCTGGCCCTGGTGCTGGGCGCGACGTATTGGCTGTTGATCGACAGCTGGTTCGCCGGCCCGCTGCGCGACATGGGCGAGCGCGCCGAGCAACTGCGCGAACAGCAGCAACGTTACGCCGGGCTGTTGCAGCAGGGCGCGTCGTTGCGTGAGCAATTGGAGCAGGCGCGCCAGGACCCGGCGAGCAGCACCAGCCTGTTGCCCGGTGACGACCCCAGTGCCGTGGCCGCCGACTTGATGCAACGCGTCGCCGACCTGATCAGCAGCCAGGCCAGCCTCGGCGGCGGCTGCAAGTTGACCCAGCGCATGCCGATCACCCCGGAGCAGGACGACAGCGAGCCGTACCGCCAGGTCAAGGTCAGCCTGACCCTGGACTGCGCCATCGAACCGCTGACCGCCATCTTGCATGCACTGGAATACCAGCGGCCGTTCCTGTTCGTGGATGAAATGAGCATCCGCCGCCGCGCCGATGCGCCGGCCAGCGGTGGCGCCGGGAAGCTGGTGGTGCACCTGCTGGTGCGCGGTTATCTGCAACCGGCTGGCGCCGGGCAGGTGGCCCGATGATTCCGGTATTGCGCCCCATCGAGTGGGGCTTGCTGGGGTTGTCGGCGGCATTGGGCCTGTTGATGCTCGGCATTTTGAGCAGCATCGGCGACGCGCCGCAGTGGCTGCCGGCACCCGCGCCGAGCGCGCGCAGCACCGCGGCGGCCAAGGTGCTGGCCGCCCCGCAGGCGAGCCTGGAAAGCCTGGCCGGCACCTGGCAGGCGCCGTTGTTCAGCCCCGATCGCAGCCCTGATCGCGCGGTTGGCCAGGCGCAGGCGTCGAGCCTGTCGAGCCTGGTGTTGACCGGCATTGTTCTCGACGGCGAGCTGCGCGTGGCGCTGCTCAAGCCGCTCGACGGCCCCGCGCTGAAAATCCACCAAGGCCAGGCCCTGCCCAACGGCTGGCGCCTGGAACACCTGACACCCCGCGAAGCGCACTTCGCCCTCGATGGCCGCACGCAAACCTTGAGCCTCAAGGCCCTGCGTCTGCCACCGCCATCGACCACCCCCCCGATTACTCTTCCTCACGAGCCCACCCCTTGATCGATACATTGCGTACCACCGCGTTTTGCCTGGCCACTGCCGTTTCCCTTGGTGGCTGCGGCTCACTGCCCGACCACCTCGACGCCGATGACGCGCTCATGCACGAGGCGATGCAGGGCACCGGCTCACAACGTCCGCCGCTGGACCCGGCCAGTGAGCCGGCGGTAGCGGCCGACACCCAACAGGCCAAGGCTGCGCCGCAGCGCCAGTTGATCCGTGGCAACCAGCAATTCGTGCGCCCACCCACGGCCGCGGCAGCAGCGCAGCAGGGCGGCGGCGACATCGTGTTCAACTTCGCCGACCAGCCCATCGAAGCGGTGATCAACAGCGTGATGGGCGACCTGCTGCACGAGAACTACAGCATCGCCCAGGGTGTGAAAGGCAACGTCAGTTTTTCCACCTCCAAACCGGTGAACAAGCAGCAGGCGCTGTCGATCCTCGAGACCCTGTTGTCCTGGACCGACAACGCGATGATCAAACAGGGCAACCGTTATGTGATCCTGCCCGCCAACCAGGCTGTGGCGGGCAAGCTGGTGCCGCAGATGCGTGTTGCGCAGCCGTCCAATGGTTTGTCGGCGCGGCTGTTCCCGCTGCGCTACATTTCCGCCACCGAGATGCAGAAACTGCTCAAGCCCTTCGCCCGGGAAAATGCCTTCCTGCTGGTGGACCCGGCGCGCAACGTGCTGAGCCTGGCGGGTACGCCGGAGGAGTTGGCCAACTACCAGGACACCATCGACACCTTTGATGTGGATTGGCTCAAAGGCATGTCGGTGGGCGTGTTCGGCTTGCAGCGCGCGTCGGTGGCCGAGTTGATGCCCGAGCTGCAAAAGATGTTCGGCCCCGACAGTGGCATGCCGTTGGCCGGCATGGTGCGCTTCCTGCCAATCGAACGGACCAACTCGGTGGTGGCGATCTCGTCGCAGCCGCAGTACCTCAGTGAGGTCGGTGACTGGATTCATACCATCGACGAAGGCGGCGGCAACGAGCCGCAGATGTACGTGTACGACGTGCGCAACATGAAGGCCACCGACCTCGCCAAATACCTGCGGCAGATCTACGGTACCGGCGCGATCAAGGATGACGCCCCGGCCAAGGTCGCGCCGGGCTTGCGCACGGCGACCCTGTCGTCGCCAGGCACCAACAGCACGTCGGGCAGCACGCCCGGCGGCCTGAGCAACAATCTGAACAACAACCCGTCTGTTGCCGATGATGAGGAGCAGGCACCCGAGTCCGACCAGGACAATCCCGAGCAGGGCGCCACTGAGGACGCCCCGGCCAAAAGCCTCGACGCCGGCACCCGCATCACCGCGCAGAAGAGCAGCAACCAATTGCTGGTACGCACGCGTCCGGTGCAATGGAAAGAAATCGAATCGGCGATCAAGCGCCTCGACAACCCGCCGCTGCAAGTGCAGATCGAGACGCGCATTCTCGAGGTCAAGCTCAGCGGTGAACTGGACCTTGGGGTGCAGTGGTACCTGGGGCGCCTGGCGGGCAATTCCGCCAGCACCACCGTGGCCAACACCGCCGGCAGCCAAGGCGCCCTGGGCGGCGGCGGGGCAGGGCTGGGGGCGACGGATTCGTTGTTCTACTCGTTTGTCAGCTCCAACCTGCAAGTGGCCTTGCATGCGTTGGAAACCAACGGCCGCACCCAGGTGCTGTCAGCGCCCTCGCTGGTGGTGATGAACAACCAGCCGGCGCAGATCCAGGTGGGCGACAACATTCCCATCAGCCAGACCACGGTGAACACCGGCACCTCGGACACCACCCTGAGCAGCGTCGAATACGTCCAGACCGGGGTGATCCTCGACGTGGTGCCACGGATCAACCCGGGTGGCCTGGTGTACATGGACATTCAGCAGCAGGTCAGCGATGCCGAGACCCAAGCGGCCAGCGACACGCAGAGCAACCCGCGCATCTCCACGCGCTCGGTCTCCACCCAGGTGGCGGTACAGAGTGGCCAGACCGTGCTGCTCGGCGGCTTGATCAAGCAGGACAACGCCGAATCCGTGAGTGCGGTGCCCTACCTCGGCAAAATCCCCGGCTTGCGCTGGTTGTTCGGCAACACCAGCAAGTCCAAGGACCGTACCGAGCTGATTGTGCTGATCACACCAAGGGTGATAACCAGCGGCAGCCAGGCGCGGCAGGTGACGGATGATTATCGTCAGCAGATGCAGTTGCTGCGGCCGTCCAATTGAAGGGGCACTGGTGGGTAGCTTTGGTTCGGTCGGCGTGTTTGACAGGGCGACCCGAGATCAAAAGTCAGAGCGCGGCGGCCTTAAAGCCGACCGGTATTGTGTGTCGTTCACCTTTCAACTGTGGGAACTGGTGCCTGTGGGATGTGGCTTGCCTGCGATGCAGACACCTCGGTGTATCTGGTCCACCCAGTCGATGCCATCGCAGGCAAGCCAGCTCCCACAGGGGGATGCGCAAGCTTCATCGATCAGGTCGGCTACTAGGCTGCCTCGCTTTGTTTTTGATCTCAGGCGGCCCCCCAAATCCTGTATTCACGGTCTTACCCATGGCTTGCCCAAGCTCAACGTGATCAGATAGCGCTCTTCATCGGGGTGCCGTTCATCTCTGAAACGATGCGTCACCAGCATTACCTGATACTTGTTCCCAGCCTGCCAATAAGACGTTCCACCCTGGTAGATGTCCTGCAGTTTGGTACGCCATTCAGGGGTGTCCTCTATGGGGGGGTCGTATTTTGCTCGGACAGGCACCCACCCGCTCATGCGCCATTGCGCTTGTAAATCCAGCACGACCTTGAGTGTGTCGTCGAGCAGAAGTGGTTCGACTTGAGGGGACATACGCACGCCACTGACATGTTGGTCACTGTCGAAACTCACTGTGAGAAAGCGTGCTGGTGGCGTTGTGAACGCATATTCAGGGTCGATGAAGTGAAGACGGGCATCAGACCTGGGCATGCCGAACCAATGATGGCCGGGAATAGCCGGGCCAATGGATGCGCTGGACCGCTTGCGCATGTCTTCCCAGGGTTCGCCAAAGATCAAGGCGACCTCTGGTTCTACAGCGAGAAAGTGCAGGCTTATGCCTATCGAGAGCGTGACGGCTGACAGCAAAAACACGGTCTTTTGCCGGCTCATCTTCATGCAGTCGTTCATTGAACACCCCGTCCTTCGGCAATGTCCTTGATCGCCTGTTCGATCTGGTGCCGCTGCGCTCCCTTTAGCAAGCCGTCAAACTGCGCCGCAGCTTTGAGTACGAACGCCATGCGTTGATCAATATCGGCCAAGTTGGCGAATGGCTTGCTGCTAAATACGACTGTGCGCCCGTCATCGAGTGAATGGCATTGACTGGCAAGCGTCAGTTCGATGGCCTGCGCTGCTCCCGACGGAATGTCAGTGATGTAGGAAAGGTGGTTGCTGCGCAGTAGTGCGACCAATTTTCTATCGTTGTAGAGAGCCGTTTGAAGGATGTTTTGCTGTTCGTGAGCGGCCAAATATTCAACACCTTTTGTGATGTCGCCTACCTCAATCGCCTCAAAAGCTTGCAGTATTTCATTGTGGTTACTACCGAATTTAAGCGTCTCCTGCCCAACCGGCCACAACACCGCCGCCTGACCATCGCCATGAATATTCTTACGCAACGGCAAACACCGCTCCAACAACGCCAACCCCCGCTCCTTGTAGAACGCGTGCAACGGAAATACATCCAGAAACAACGTGGTGTTGCCCAGCGCCAAACGTTCATACACGTGCTGATAAAGCTGCTGCACGGCCGACAAGCCGTCACCGACCCGTCTCAGATCAACCCCCGGCACAGGGTTGTTGCGCTGCGTCTGTTCATACTCACGCAGCCGCTGCTCGTACGCCTGCAGTCGCGCGCGGCGTTCGCGCTCGTCGGCACTGAACAGCCCGAAGACTCCACTCCTGGCACTTCTGCGCAACTGCTCGGCTGCTTCGTATTCGGCCTGGATCTTCTCGATGGCATCCGACGCATGCAGCAGGCCACAGCCCACTTGCTTGGACGCAAACGCTGCAAGCCCGGCCCATTGAAAGCGCTTATCCAGTTGCCAGAGCTGCGCGTAGGTGGCGTTGATAACGCGGTTGCGCAGTTTGGGATCGGCGATCAGTTTGCCGTGCGGTGCGATGAGGTCTTCGGCTTGGTTCTGATAGAACCGCCAGGCGCGCTCGCAGGCCGACTCGATCTGGTCGTTGAGCAGCGCAGCGGATGACCGGGAGCCTGGGGCACGGGCTAGGGAGGCGGGTTCTGGCGTGACTCGGGCCTGTGCAGAGGCTGTTTCGGTGATGGTCTGATACCGCTCGAACTGGTCGGCAATCAAGCGCGGTGGCGGGTCGCATTGGCAGTCGCACAGATCGTCCGAAAGGGCGACCTTTCGCCCGTGCGCGTTCTGGCTCAGACGTGGGCCGATGCACGCAATGACGCCAGTGGTTGCGCATACCGGGCAAGATACCGGATGGCCTTCGAGGGCGATGTCTACACCCCTGATCGCATAGCCCTGCAACCCGCTGAGCACGGTCCCCCCGGCGGTGGTCTTGGCTCCTCTGGTAATCCAATAGCGGCGCATGTCGGCGATGTCCTTTGCTTGGCAGGGACACGCACGCTAAGGCGCGAAGGGCAGACGCGAAAAGTCAGATGCTTCCTAGGCGGATGTAGGTTGCATCCGCAACAGGCCGAGTGGTCACGCCCCAACACTCGGCACCTCGCCTAGACCCAGTGCGGCTAACCCGGCGTCTCGGTATGTGCGGGTCGAACGGGGTCAAAACTGTGGGAGCGGGCTTGCTCGCGAATGCGATGGATCAGCCAATGAATGAGTTGACTGACACACCGCATTCGCGAGCAAGCCCGCTCCCACATTTGGAGCTCCATGTATTCAGATGGAACTGTGGTTTGCGCTTTTCAAAAGTGAGCCGCCGTTACCGCAGCAATGGATATGCACTCAAAAACATCATTTATATGTATAAAAAAATCCATAAATAATGAAATACAAGAATATTAGCTTAGACCAAAACAGCATTATATTTTCAAAACCCATTCCGTTATGTTTGATCGCAACAGCCTACCCCTGACCTCGGATGGTACTCATCGTGATTCAGATTCTGCTGCCATAACCGGGTAATCATGCCCGTAGCAGAATCGTTGGAAGGGAATTCAACGTATGTTGCCGATTCACACCCCGCACGCGCCTTAGCCCCCAATCGCCGCCACACCCCCCAAAAAACGAGCACCGCGCACGACCGCGTGGCTGCCCGACTTCGCGATTTGGATAAGCAGGAATGGCTATGAAGCAAGCGCTAACACCCACCGCCGTACTGGCCCTGGCAATGCTGGCCAACACCGCCCAGGCCCAGGATGACAGCACCCTTTCGACCGTAGTGGTCACCGGCAACCGTGGCGCCGAGCAGCGCACTGTCACCAGCAGCGCGGTGCCGATCGATGTGGTCAGCGCCAAGCAATTGCAGAACACCGGCAAGCCCGGTTTGATGGAGGCCCTGAGTGCAGTGATCCCGTCGCTGACCCTGCCGGAAAAAACCGGCTGGGACGCCAGCGGTATCGCCCGCGCCCCCAACCTGCGTGGCCTGAGCGCCGCTGAAGTGCTGGTGCTGGTCAATGGCAAGCGCCGCCACACCAGCGCCACCTTGAACATCAACGGCATCAACACTGGCGCGGCCCCGGCTGACCTGGACCTGATCCCCATCAGCGCCATCGACCATGTGGAAGTCCTGCGTGACGGCGCCGCCGCCCAATATGGCTCGGACGCCATCGCCGGGGTGATCAACGTGATCCTCAAGGCCGACACCAGCGGCACCTCGGTGACCAACGCAGGCCTGGGTTACGACGGCAAGAAACAGACCGTGCAACAGAGCCTCAACAAGGGTTTTGAAATCGGCAACGGCGGCATTGTGCAGTTGGCCCTTGATGCGCGCAGCCAGAACGATGACAACAAGGCCAGCGCCAACGGCTACACCTACGCCCAGGCCCATGAGCAGGCGGGGCGTTCTACCTACGGCGGCTACGGCACACCCAAGACCAATCTGCTGACCCTGGGCTACAACGCCGAGCTGCCGCTCGATGACAGCTTCAGCCTGTATTCCTTTACCACCTACTCGCGGCGCAAGGCCGAGCAGGGCCAGAACTTCCGCCTGCCGACCATCACCAACACCATCACCACCGGCCCCAACGGCTACCCCGGCGGCTACACGCCGACCTGGTTTATCGACGAAGACGACTTCCAGGCCGCCTTCGGTGGCAAAGGCACCGTCGGCGAGTGGGACTGGGATTTGTCCACCACCTACGGGCGCAACGACGCGGAGCAGGGCACCACCCACAACCAGAACCCGTCCCTGGGCGAGGCCACGCCGAATCACTTCACCTCGGGCACGTGGATTTCCACCGAGCTGACCACCAACCTCGACTTCAAGCGTGGCTTCGACATTGGCCTGCAAAAGCCGCTGGACCTGAGCTATGGCTTCGAACACCGGCGCGACACCTATGAGGTGCAGGCCGGTGACTATGCGTCCTACGCCAACGGCGGCTACTGCGTGGCACCGGGCAATTGCGCGTCGTCCGGGGCGCAGGTCACCAACGGCATTTCGCCGGATGAAGAAGCCACCGCCTCGCGCAACAGCCTGGCCAGCTATGTAGACGTGGGCTTCAACCCGGTGCCGGACTGGTACGTGGGCACCGCGTTGCGTTACGAACACTACAACCAGGGCGTCGGCGCCACGCGCAGCGGCAAGCTGACCACCCGTTATGACTTCACCCCACAATTCGCCGTGCGCGCCACGGTGAGCAATGGCTTCCGCGCGCCGTCCCTGGCCAACAGCCTGTTCAGTGCGCGTTCCACCACCTATGGCGTGGTGGACGGGGTGTATCAGTCGATCAACTACGGTGTGCTACCGGTCGGTTCGGCCGCCGCCCAGGCCCTCGGTGCACAAGCGTTGAAACCCGAGCGCTCGACCAACTTCAGCCTCGGTTTCACCCTCACACCCACCGACCGCCTGAGCTTCACCGCCGACGCCTACGTGATCAACCTGCGCGACCGCATCACCCTCACCGGCACCTTGCTCGGCCCGCAAATCACCCAAGTCCTGCAAGGCAACGGCATCACTTCCACCTCCGGCGGCCAGTACTTCATCAACGGTGCCGACACCCGTACCAAGGGCCTCGACCTGGTCAGCAACTACAACCAGGACCTCGGCGCATACGGTTCGCTGAAGTGGACCGCCGCGTTCAACTGGAACCAGACCAGGATCCTCAACTACAAGGAGTCCACCACGATCCTCGGCACCTCCTACGACCTGATGGATCGCCAGGCGCGCAACCTGATCACCGGCGTACAGCCGAGCACCAAGCTGATCCTTGGCGGCGATTGGAGCATCGAGCGCTTCAACCTCAACCTGGCCCTGACCCGTTACGGCTCCTACAAGGAGGTCAACGTCTCCGCCGACCGCAGCCTCGACCGGGTCTACAGCGCCAAGTGGATCACCGACCTCGATCTTGGCTACAACCTCACCAAAGACCTCAACGTCGCCATCGGCGCCAAGAACCTGTTTGACGTCTACCCGAAAAAACAAGGCGTGCCGAGCAGCACCATGGTCAGCAGCTACGGCACCTATTCGCCCTTCGGTTTTACCGGCGGTTACTACTACACCCGGCTGACTTACGCCTTCTAAGGCCACAACCCGCGAGGAAGAGAACATGCCCATCGTCGCCAAACCCTATGATCTGATCGAGCACGCCAGCCCGGTCCGCACGGCGCGTGTCGCCACTCCGATCAAGACCCTGCAAGTCGTTCCCGCGCGGCATCCCTGGCGCTGGGCCGGGTCGATCTTTGCCGCGTTGGTACTGCTCGGCATCGTGCACTCCCTGGCCACCAATCCGCGTTGGGAGTGGGGCGTGTTCGGCCAGTGGTTCTTTTCGCCGTCGGTGCTGCGTGGCCTCGGCCAGACGTTGTTGCTGACGCTGCTGAGTACGCTGTTCAGCATGCTCCTCGGCACTGGCCTGGCGCTGGCGCGGCTGTCGGGCTCGCCGCTGCTGGCCGCGTTGGCCTGGGGCTACATCTGGTTTTTTCGCTCGATGCCGGCGCTGTTGGTGCTGATCATCCTGTACAACTTCGCCTACCTGTATGACCACATCGTGCTGGGCGTGCCGTTCACCGACCTGGTGATCGCCGAGTGGTCCACCGTGGACGTGCTCAGCCAATTCACCGTGGCGGTGCTGGGCTTGAGCCTGATGCAGGCGGCCTACGCGGCGGAGATCATTCGTGGCGGCCTGATCGGTGTGGACGCCGGCCAGCACGAAGCGGCGGCCGCCCTCGGGTTACCGGCGTCGCGGCGGGTGTTCCGGATCATTCTGCCCCAGGCGCTGCGCTCGATCCTGCCGTCGGGTTTCAACGAGATCATCGGCCTGGTCAAGGGCACTTCCATCGTCTACGTGCTGGCCTTGCCCGAGCTGTTCTACACCGTGCAGGTCATTTACAACCGCACCCAGGCGGTGATCCCGCTGCTGATCGTAGCGACGGTCTGGTACTTGATCATCACCACCGTGCTGACGAGTGCGCAGTACTACGTCGAGCGCTACTTCGCCCGTGGCACTGCGCGGGTGCTGCCGCCCACGCCGTTGCAGCGCATCACGCGCTGGCTCAAGGAGAAATCCCATGAGTGAAGCCCGCGCCGGTCGTATTCAAATCCAGGGCGTGGGCAAGCGCTTTGGCAATCAACAGGTGTTGAAAGACATCGACCTGACCATCGACCCCGGCAAGGTCACGGTGATTCTCGGGCCATCGGGCTCGGGCAAGTCCACCTTGCTGCGCACCATCAATCACTTGGAAAAGATCGACAGCGGCCACATCACCATCGACGGTGAATACGTCGGCTACCGGCGCAAGGGCGACCTGCTCTACGAGTTGAAAGAACGCGAAATTCTCAAACGCCGCATCGACGTCGGCTTCGTGTTCCAGAACTTCAACCTGTTCCCGCACCTCACCGCCTGGGAAAACATCGCCGAAGCGCCCCTGGCCCACCAGCGCTGGAGCAAGGCCGAGGCCCAGGCCAGGGCGTCGGCGCTGCTGGCCAAGGTCGGCCTGGCGGACAAGGCCGACGCCTACCCGCGCCAGCTGTCCGGCGGCCAGCAACAACGTGTGGCCATCGCCCGCGCCCTGGCCCTGGACCCGAAAGTGCTGCTGTTCGACGAACCCACTTCGGCCCTCGACCCGGAGCTGGTGGGCGAGGTCCTCGACGTGATCAAGGGCCTGACCCAACTCGGCGTGACCCTGGTGATCGTCACCCACGAAATCGGTTTTGCCCGCGAAGTCGCCGACCACGTGGTGTTCCTCTGCGACGGTCAACTCATCGAAGAGGGCCCGCCCGAACAGATTTTCCGCCAACCCCGACATCCTCGCACCGCGGCCTTTCTCGGCAAGGTGCTTTAGCTCAAGGAGTGACTGCCCATGTTTATCTCTACTGCCCGTGTGGCCCTGCTGGCGCTGGCCGTCAGTGCTGCGCAAAGCGCGTTCGCCGTGCAACAGGTCGACCTCAGCCCCGACCGCGTGCGTATCCATGCGCCGCGTAACGAGGCGGCCATCGCGCAAATCCCGCCGGGCTTCAAGTTCGCCCAGCCCGGCAAGTTCACGGTGGCCGTGTCCGGCGTGGCCGGGCCGCCCCTGGCTTTGCTGGCCAGCGATGACAAGACCACCATCGGCAGCGAAGCCGACACCGCGCAGTTGGTCGCTGACAGCCTTGGCCTGCAACTCAACGTGGTGCAGACCAGCTGGGAAGATTGGCCGCTGGGCGTCAGCTCGGGCAAATACGATGCAGTGATCAGCAACGTCACCGTGACCGAGGCGCGCAAGAAACGTTTCGACTTCGCCACCTATCGCCAGGACGTGCTCGGCTTTTATGTGAAGAGCACCAGCAAGATCAACGCGATCAAGCAGGCCTCGGACATCGCCGGGTTGAAGATCATCGTTGGTTCGGGCACCAACCAGGAGAAAGTCCTGTTGGCCTGGAACGAAGCGAATGAAAAGGCCGGGATCAAGCCCGCGCTGTTGCAGTACTTCGACGACCAGGCCGCCGCGCAACTGGCGGTGCAGTCCGGGCGCAGTGACGCGCTGTTCGGGCCGAACTCGGTGTACGCCTATTCGGCCGCGATCACTGGTGGCATCAAGCGCGTCGGCACCGTCAACGGCGGTTGGCCGTTGCAGGCCGACATCGCCGTGACCACGCGCAAGGACAACGGCCTGGTCAAGCCGATCCACACCGCCCTGGAAAGCGCGATTGCCGGCGGCCAATACGAACAGGTGCTGCAACGCTGGGGCCTGGACGTGGAGCGTGTCGACAAGTCGCTGATCAACCCACCCGGCCTGCCGGATTAAGGAGCAGCGAGTATGGGACTGACACGACGTGAAGCACTGTCGAGCATTGCTGCGGTGGGCGGTGAGCAGGCGGTCAAGGATGCGCTGGCGGCGCTGGGCCTGGGGCCTTCGTCGCACCGCCGCCCGCAACCGCTGAAACTCAAGGACGGCCTGGGGCAGGGCACCCGCGTGCTGGTGCTGGGCGCCGGGATCGCCGGGCTGGTCACAGCGCTGGAACTGAGCCGCGCCGGGTTCACTGTGCAAGTGCTGGAGGCCCGCGACCGGGTCGGCGGCCGCACCTGGACCATTCGCCATGGCGACCGTGTGCACTACAAGGACGGCCGCACGCAAACCGCCGGGTTTGATCAGGGCCACTACTTCAACGCCGGGCCTGCGCGGATTCCCAGCCAGCACCGCACGATCCTCGACTATTGCAGTGAGTTGGGGGTGCCCCTGGAAGTGCTGGTCAACAGCAGCCATGGTGCCCAGGTGCGGCCGGATCTGGAGAAACCGGCGTTCAGCGTCGGCCAGGCGCTCAACGATACGCGCGGGCACTTGTCCGGCCTGCTGGCAAAAGCCGTGCAACGCGATGCCCTCGATGATGTGTTGAGTCGCGAGGAACGCACGCGCCTGCTGGCGTTTTTGCAGGTGTATGGCGACCTTTCGCAAGCGCTGGCATTCGAAGGCACGATTCGTTCGGGGCACCTGGACTCCCCGGCGCACCCCGGCGCGTTGCCGGCTGCGCGTAGCCCGTTGGCACTGGATCAACTGCTGCACCCGGAGTTGTGGGGCGCGTTGCTGCACACCGAATTCCCGGAATTTTCGGCGACCATGTTCCAGCCGGTCGGCGGCATGGACCGTATCACCGATGCGTTCTACGCCCGGGTCCGTGACCACGTGCAACTCGGCGCCCAGGTGCGCCAGATCCGCCAGTTGGAAGACGGCGTGGCAGTGACGTATCACGACCAACACAGCGGCCGCGAGCAGGTGGTACGCGCCGACTACTTGATCTCGACCCTGCCATTGCCGCTGTTGGCCAAGCTGGATACCGACTTCAGCGACCCGATCAAGGCGGCCTTGCTCAGCACCCGCAGCGACCAGGCGACCAAAGTCGCGTGGCAGTCGCCGCGTTTCTGGGAGACCGACTACCGCACCTATGGCGGCCTGTCGTGGATCGAGCACCCGGCGCGGCTGCTGTGGTACCCGAGCAACGACCTCAACACCCGCGACGGTTTATTGGTGGCGGGTTATGTGACCGGCGAGGGCGCCGACCGGTTTGGCGCCAAAGCCCTGGAAGAACAGTACGCCACCTCGCAAGAAGCCGTGGAGTTGCTGCACCCGGGCTATTCCAGACACCTGCGCCACCCGCTGGCGGTGTCCTGGGAACAGATCCCCTACAGCGAAGGCCCGTGGCTGCAACGCGAACACTTTGCGGCCGAGGCCAGCGCCTTGCTCGAAGCGGGTTTCGGTCGCGTGTACCTCGCCGGTGACGGCCTGGTGCAGAGCGGCGTGGGTATCTGGCAGGAATCGGCGGCGAATTCGGCGCGGCATGTGGTCGCGCAACTGGCCGAACGGATCACTGAGCAACAACACCGCGCGGCGCTTGCCGCTTCTTGAGGAGCATCACCATGAGCGACAGCATTCAACGGACCAGCGTCGGCCACTTCCCGATCTCGCAGACCGTCACCGTACCGGCGTCGGCCAGCTTGATCTTCGTCAGCGGCACCTTGCCCGACCTGCACGATGCCAACGCCCCGGCGGGCACCCCAGCGGCTTACGGCAACACTGAGGTGCAGACCGTTTCAGTGTTCAACAAGATTCGCTCGATCCTGCGCCAGCAAGACCTCGACCTCGGTGACATTGTGCAGTTGCGCGTGTTTCTGGTCGGCGCCGAAGAGACCGGCGGCAAGCTTGACTTCGCCGGTTTGCAGGCGGGTTACACGCAGTTCTTCGGTACACCGGAGCAACCGAACAAACCGGCGCGCACGGCCTTGCAGGTGGTGGCACTGCCACTGCCCGGCGCCTTGGTTGAAGTCGAAGCCATCGCCGCGAGAACCCACTGACTCACTCGGTAAAAAACTGTGGGAGCGGGCTTGCTCGCGAAAGCGGTGTATCAGTCAAAGCTGTTCCAGCTGAACCACCGCATTCGCGAGCAAGCCCGCTCCCACATTTCTGATCCGGTTTCTCCAGTGATATCCATCTATTTCAGGAGCATTTTCATGTCTACAACACCCCGGCAACTCAAGTTCGGCGCCATTCTCACCGGTGTCGGCACTGCGCAGAACGAATGGCTGCACCCACAAATTCCCGGCGATGCCAGCGTCGACATCGACTGGTATCGCGCCCAGGCGCAGCAGGCGGAAGCGGCCAAGTTCGACCTGGTGTTCATCGTCGACAGCCCCTACATCACCGCGGATTCGGCGCCACATTTCCTCAATCGCCTGGAACCGTTGACCCTGCTGTCGGCCATCGCCGGCGCCACCTCGAACATCGGCCTGGTGGCGACCTTGACCACGTCCTATACCGAACCCTTCAACGTGGCGCGCCAGTTCGCGTCCCTGGACCATATCAGCGGCGGCCGTGCCGGTTGGAATGTGGTCACCACCGGCCTGGAAGGCGCCGCCGGCAACTTCGGCCGTGAGCAGCATATCGATCACACCGAGCGTTATCGCCGGGCTGCCGAGCATCTGCAGGTGGTGCAGGGCCTGTGGGACTCCTATGAAGACGACGCGTTTGTGCGTGACAAGCGCAGCAAGGTGTTCCTCGACCCGCAGCGCCAGCATCGCCTTGATCACCACGGTGAGTTTTTTTCAGTGACCGGGCCATTGAATATTGCGCGTTCGGCCCAGGGCCAGCCAGTGATCTTCCAGGCTGGCATTTCCGAATCCGGGCGCAGCCTGGCGGCCCATTACGCCGAGGGGATCTTTGCTGGCGTGGGCAATTTCGAGGACGCCCAGGCCTACTACCGCGACATCAAACAACGCACCGCCGCCGCGGGGCGCAATCCGGATCACGTGACCATCCTGCCGGGCATCTCGCCGATCATTGCCGACACCGACGAGCAGGCCCAGGCCATCGACCGGGAACGCAACGGCGCGCTGGACCTGGACAAGGCCCTGGTGCAACTGGGGCGGCCGTTCAACTACCACGATTTCAGCCAGTACCCGCTGGACGAACCTTTCCCGGAACTGGGCGACCTGGGCAGCAATGGCTATCGCGGCCACGCGGAAAATATCAAACAAGTCACCCGCGACCAGGGCCTGACCTTGCGCCAGGCGGCGTTGCGTTTTGCCAAGCCGTTCTCCAGTTTTGTCGGCTCGCCGCAAACCGTGGCCGATGAGATCGAGCGTTGGTTTATCGAGGGGGCGGTGGACGGTTTTAACATCCACGTCGGTGCGCCGGATGACTTTGCGCGCTTTACCGATCAAGTGCTGCCGCTATTGCGTGCGCGCGGTTTGTTCCGCAGTGAGTACAGTCACAGCACCTTGCGCGGGCATTTGGGCTTGCCGGTGCCGGTCAATCGACATACGGCGGCGCGGGTGGTGAAGCCTTTGCAGGCGGTTGGTGCATAACTATTTCCAACGGCGTGAGCGCGGCATTTACCACCCTTTCCATTTGCCCTGTTTTTTCAGGGTGGCGATGATGTGCTCGCGCTTGTGTCGGAGTTCAACCATCTTGTGGCGCAGTTCGCGGCAGCGGTTGCTGTTAAGGATGAGTAGGCCGATCAGGGGGCTGAGAAGAGCCATGGAGTACAGGTAAATGTTGGGGGTGTACGTGATTGCGGGGAGTGAGCTCAGAAAGCACAGGCAGTAGATCCCGACATTTATCCAGACCCAATGAGCGTGACCATACAACACTTGTATTTGAGCAATAGCGAACACCACACCGATCGTCAGTCCGGAAAAAAACCAGTTGCGCAAGGTTTCTCCTTCGAGTGCCCCGCAGAGGTAGGTGACCAAAACCAGAACGCCGGTCATCGCAATTGAAAAACAGCCCGCAAGTATCCAGCCACCAATGACATGCATGTAGCGTTTGCGTAGCAGTCGAGGGTCTGTGATGTAGAAGGCTGAATAGTAGAAATCTGTTGGGCTCATGGTTTTCCAGTCTGGCGTCGGGGGCTCGTCGTAGCCCATTTTTTCCAGGATCTTTTGTGCTCGCCGTTTTTTCATTGGCGGATTTCCTCATAGAGACCGATAGCGAGTGGCTTGATGTTCCCGGACACGGCGCTACTGGTGACGCCAAATATTCCTGCCACTGAATCGCTTATGTGAGTAGCGGTGATACGTTTCATCTGTGTTGCACTGATACGTTTGGTCGCAGTGCCGGCGGCTTGCTTCAGTTTGAGTAGTTTTGTGGTCAATCGTGGGTCATTGATGCTGAGCAATTCATTATTGAGTTTTGCTCGTTCTTGTCGTGTCAGCCCTTTCAGTACCTGGCGAATTGGTTTGCCGGTTACTTGGGTACTGACATTGATTGCTTTGACTGTCGTCACGGTGGATGTCCCTATTCCAGCCAGGGCGATGCCATCCAATACTGCGACTACCGCCTGGTACCAGGCTTCATCGTCGAGACGCTCCAGTGCTTGCGGGTCAATCCATGCAGCGGTTGTTCTACCAACGCCGATCAAGCATTGGGTGACGCTCGCGGCCATGGCGGCTTTGCCGACAAACGTAAGCACCACACTGGTCCCCGCCGTAAACGGCATGAGCGTAATTCCAGTCGTAACGACGAACCAGCTCAGTACCGCTCCTGCGCATGTCACCGCAGCGATAAGCCCTTCCGCCACCCATTCCGACTCCCGCGGCTCATGCTCCAACATCCGCTTGAACTCCACCGGCCCCACCGCCCTCGGCGCCTCACGCAACACAACCTTTTTCACCTGCACACTGCACACCGCTTGAAACTCGCGCAGTGTCAGCACATTGAAATCTTCATCGATATACACCACCCCCGCACCAATCAGCGCAGGGTCGGCGTCGATGGCGCAGAACAGTCGACGCAGGTCAATGCTGCTTTCAATTCGCTGGCGCGTGGTGCGGTGGGCCGAGGGAAATCCATCTTTGAACAGGGCGGTCGTCATTCCTTAACTCCTGGGTTTTTCGGGAGTTGAGAGGTTAAAGACGCGGTGGCGCAAATGAATGTCGGAAGTTTCGGTGTTTGCCGACAGGCGCTTCCCGATCCTGCTGTGGCGGCTTGTGGCCCTCGTGTCGGATCAGGAAAAGTTCGCCCCGCGCCATTTCCGGCGCTGACTAAGGAGAGGGAGCCAACATGGCCGTCGATATGTTTTTGAAACTGGGCGATATCAAGGGCGAGTCACGGGACCAGGCGCACCGCGACGAGATCGACATCACCGAATGGGCGTGGGGGTTGTCGCAGACGGGTTCGATGCATTCGGGTACGGGGGGCGGTGCGGGCAAGGTCGATATCAACAACCTGAACCTGAGCAAACCGCTGGATAAATCCAGCCCCAACCTGATGATGGCCTGCGCCAGCGGCAAACATTACCCCGAGGCGCGGTTGGTGGTGCGCAAGGCGGGCGGCTCCAGCCCGGTGGAGTACTTGGTGATTACGTTGAAGGAAGTCATGGTGGTGTCTTACAGCACCAGCGCAGAAAGCAAGGATGATCTGCTCTACGACCGCATCGCCTTGAATTTCGCCACCGTGGATGTCAGCTACCAGCCGCAGAAGGCCGACGGTGCCAAGGACGGTGGGCCGGTGAAGTTTGGGTGGAATATCCGGCAGAACGTAAAGGCCTGACACCTCACCGCGTGCCCGGATACCGCGTCTGCATCACTATCGACAACGCATCCGGGCGCCAGAATTGACAACTAATTTTCCAGGTGCAACGCCTGTTGCTTGAGCTGGCGCTTGCGTTCGAAGGGCAGTTTTTCCTGGTCGCCATAGGGCGCGCTGTACCAGTTGCCGTAGGTCGGGTTGGGCAGCAGGAACCAGCGCTGGCCGAGCCAGGCCACGTACGGTGCGGCGGCCTTGCGTTGGTCGGCCAGGGTGTTGTGCTCGGCCTGCACGAAGTCGCCGAAGGAATCCCCGGCCAGCATCAGCACGCGGGCATGGCTGGCGACCCATTGGCGTCGGCAGTTCTTACCGTAGCCAGCCTGTTCGCAGCCGCCGGTCGGGGTGCTGGCGGCCAGCACCTGTTCGTTGTGCGCCACCGGAAAACCGCGCAGGCGCAGGTTGTTGACCGTGGCCTGGACCTGGCTGTGTTCGCGGTTGGTGATGTAGTAGACGGTGATGCCTTTCTTGTCCGCCGCCTGCAAGAACTCGACGGCACCCGGCAGGGCCTGGGCCTTGGCCTGGTCGACCCAGGTGTTCCAGCGGTCGTAGGAGTAGACCTGGTTGGTGAGGATGTCCCGCGCATTGAGCGGCACGTTGTCGAGCACGGTTTCGTCGATGTCGACCACCACGGCCGGCGGCAAACCGGCGAGGTCTCGCGGCGGCAGGGCCAGGGCGTCCCAGGTCGGGTCGGCCAGGGCAGTATCCAGCTGGCGCGTGGCGCTGGCGAAGACCTGGCGGTAAATCAGCTCGTGCTCGATCGACGTTTGCGTCCACAGCACTGCGTCCAGCTGGTCGTTCGCGGGTGGTTGCTGCTGGCAGCCGATCAGGGCGGTGGAAAGCAGGCACACGCCGGAAAACATCAGATTACGCATGAACAATCAGCCTCGAAATTTTAAGGTGGCGGACAACCGCGCCGTGCAACAGGTGGCCGTCGTTTGCGGATTCACCCTCGTCGCGCCAGTACAGTAGCGTAATCGCCGACCCAGGTGGTGTCGCGCAACTGATCGAACTGGCGCAGTTGCTGGCGGATCGCGTGCACGATGGCGTCTGCCAGCCGATCACCACGTGTCGCTAAAACATGCCCATGAAGCTCAGGCCCGGTACGCCGACCGAGGCAAAGTCGTAAGCGTATTTCACCTGCCAGGTGGTCTCGCCCCCCCAGCGCGGGCAAGCACTTAGGGGTGGCGCCAGAGGGGGTGCAGGTGTG
Organism: Pseudomonas sp. FP2335; assembly: GCF_030687535.1. Classification (NCBI taxonomy): domain Bacteria; kingdom Pseudomonadati; phylum Pseudomonadota; class Gammaproteobacteria; order Pseudomonadales; family Pseudomonadaceae; genus Pseudomonas; species Pseudomonas sp. FP2335. The sequence continues at coordinate 3,964,644 of NZ_CP117437.1, read as the reverse complement.
CGTCAATCACCCAATGCGGTTGGCCGGGTGTGACCCGTGTACCACCTACCCACCGCTCATGGCTGGCATGCTCCAGCCAATACGCTTGCCCATCGAGCACCGCCCGGCCCAATTCGGTCAGCGCCAATCCTGCTGGAGTTTCCGTCAGCAAGGGTTCGGCCGCATCGATCAACGGCCGCAACAGCGCATAAAACATCATGTCCCCCAGGAACGGCAGCGGTTCGCGCTTGGCCATCAACTCGGCGAACACCCGGCCCGCAGGTTTTGGCCCGGCTTCGGCAAGGTAGCTCAGGGTCAGGCGCTCGGTCAGCGACAAGCCATCGCGGGCGCCGGGCAACTCCTGCAACTGCCGCAGCAATGCGGGCGCCAAAAACGGCAGGGCCGGGTGAGTGCCGTGAGCCAGCTGCGCCCATTTGATCGGTGAGCTGTCGCAATACGCGGCCCACGCCTGTTTGGCCAGTTGCACGGCCTGCTCATCGATCAAGCGCCGTTGCGGCCACAGCCATGCAAGCAGGTCGGGCGCCAATTGGCCGATACCGATAAAGCGCTGCACACCGGGTATGCGGTCAACCTCAATCAGCTCCAGTTTCTTTGGCACCCGCTCCAGGCCTGCCAAGGCGCGGATCAGGAACAGTTGGTCGTAAGCGTCGGCTTCGCACCACAGCACGCTGTGTTCGGCGTGGGCCAAGGCTTCCAGTTGCAGGTATTCGTCGGCCAGCCGGCGCGAGGCCTCGTTCTTGTCCAGGGCAAACGCCTGGCTGATAAAGGCCGCGCGCAGGGCCTGGTAATCGTCAGTGGGCAGGTCGCGCACCGGGCCCATGCACAACGGGTCGCTGAGCATCTGGAACCGGCCCTTGAACCCGGCCAGCTGCAGGCTGTGGGCGATGTCATTGCCGCAGCGCCAGTGGGTGGTGCGGGCTTCATCGCTGGCGGCGAAGTCGGGGTGGCGGGCGGCGAAGTCGATGGCGTCGACATGGGCCTTGAGCTTAGGCCAACTGCTGAAGCCCAGTCTCTTGGCGATCGCCCATTGCGCCTGGGACAGGGTGGCGCTGGAGTCTTGGGTTTTGAGGCGCGCCAGCAGTTCCTTGGCGCGCTTGCGCTGTTGCTCAAGGTTGAGGCGACCGTCGGTGTTGAAGTGCTGGGACATACGAGCTCCTTGTCTGAACCTTGTCCGCTTTAAGGTCGGGAGTCGTAGAAAAATAAGGGTGTTGCAGTGTCCTGGGCGCAGCCCTTTCCGCGGAAGGTGGCGTAGAAGGCGCCAGGCGAGGAATATAGGCAGGATCGTCGGGGTGTGCAACACGCTGATCGATCAAGATTCAGGGGGGAGCGGGCTTGCTCGCGAGTGCGGCGTGTCAGATACAGGCTCAGTGGCTGAGCCAGCGTTTTCGCGGGCAAGCCCGCTCCCACATTTTGACCCCGTATAGCCCGTGGGGCACCATTGCGCTTAACCGAATCGAAAGGAACCCCGCGTCCATGAGCGCACTGATCGAAACCCGCGCCCTCACGCGCATGGACGAGCGCCGCCAGGTGCCGTTGCTCCAGCCCACCGATTTCATCTTGAACGCAGCCGATCGTGTCTCCATCACCGGTTCCTCCGGCTCTGGCAAAAGTGTCTTCCTGCGCGCCTTGGCCCTGCTGGACGCGCCCAGTTCCGGGCAAATCCTGTGGAACGGCCAACCGATCAGCAACGCCGAGATTCCCCATTACCGTTGCCATGTCAGCTACCTGTCCCAGCGCCCGGCGTTGCTCGAAGGCACGGTGGAAGACAACCTGCGCTTCCCGTTCAGCCTCAAGACCTCGCGCAATCGCAGCTTCGACCTGGGCGCGGTTACCACCCTGTTGGGCCACGCTGGCAAGGCAGCGGATTTTCTGTCGAAGAACGCCGCTGATCTATCGGGTGGCGAATCCCAGGTCGTCTCGCTGATCCGCACCTTGCAACTCAATCCCGAAGTGCTGCTGCTGGATGAGCCTACCGCCGCCCTCGATCCCACCTCGTCCCGCGAAGTGGAAGCGCTGATTGACGCCTGGTTCTGCGCCGACAAGTCCCGTGCCTGCATCTGGGTTTCCCATGATCTCGAGCAGGCGCAGCGCATGAGCAACATCCACCTGCACATGAACGCGGGCGTTCTGAGCGGAGCCACCCAGCCATGAACTACCAGAACCTCACGGCCCTCGACCTGGGCATCGCGGCCTCGCTGATCCTGATCAACGGCGCGCTGTCGCTGCTGCTGCGCCTGGGCCTGGGCCGCCAACTGCTATGGGCGGCAGTGCGCACCGTGGTGCAACTGCTGGCCATCGGTTATCTGTTGGGCTGGGTGTTCGAGTTCGCCTACTGGTACGTGGTGCTGCCGTTGATGTGCGCCATGACCTTGATCGCCGGCATCTCTGCCGCCGGGCGCGGGCGGCGCACGTACAAGGGGCAGCGGGTCGACAGCATATTGTCGGTGTGGGGCAGCTCGTGGCTGGTCACGGCGGTGGGGTTGTTCGCGGTGATCCGTATCCACCCGTGGTACGAACCGCAGTACGCGATCCCGATCCTCGGGATGATCCTTGGCAACACCCTGACCGGCGTGTCCTTGGGCATCGAGCGCATGACCCAGGAACTGACCTCGGGGCGCAACACCATCGAAATGATCCTGGCCCTCGGCGGCTCACGCTGGGAAGCCGCCCAGGACGCCATCCGCCAAGCCGTGCGCGCGGGCATGATCCCGACGCTGAACCAGATGACCGTCGTCGGCATCGTCAGCCTGCCCGGCATGATGACCGGCCAGGTCCTGGCAGGAGAAAGCCCGGCGGATGCGGTGCGGTATCAGATCGTGATCATGTTCCTGATTGCCGCATCATCGGCGCTGGGCACGGTGGGGGCGGTGCTGTTGACGTATCGACGGTTGTTTTCGGTGGGGCATCGGTTTTTGCGGGAGCGGCTCGAAGAGCGGTGACAGCCCGCCCTACCTAGCCGTTCGGTCAGTATTTAATCCACACCTGATTTGTTAGGTTGCGAAACTAACAACAAAACGGGTGTGCCGACGTGCTCAAACAAGGCGTTTTTATTGGATTGTTGTTCAGCCTGCTAAGCGCCGCGTTCGATGTCTACGTGGCATTTATCACGCAAACCCTCATTACGCAGTTGGTGTTGTTCTACTGCTTCGTTACTTCTGCTGGCTTTTTTCTGGCACTCGCGTTGTATTTCGATTCGGCTTCCTTGCGGTCCAAACTCAAAGCCGATTGGAAGCTCATCGTCATCATCAACGTCTCCGTGCTGCTCAACTGGGGCGGCCTGTTTTACGCCTTGCGTTATTTGGAGCCAGCGGTGGTCGGCGTTGCTTCGGTCGCCTGCGGTCCTGCGCTTACCCTGATCATGTCCCTCGTCAAAAAACGCAGTGCCAAGGCTGTCTTCGCAGATGCACTGGTTTCATGCCTGGTGCTTATCTCGGTGGGGATCATGTTGTTCAACGCCTTTGCCGGGGACAGCGGTATTGTCAACACCACGCTGGAACAACGCTTGTCGGGCATTGTTGCCGTGATCGTCTGCGCACTGGGCACGGTGATGTATACGGTTTTCTCGAAGGACATGTTCGCGCGCCAATGGTCAGTCTACGAAATTCTGGCCGTCAGGAACGTGGCGATGATTGTTGTTTGTGTCGTCGCCATTCCCGTATCAGGCGCAGGCTTTGCGCTGGATAGGGAATTGATTGTGCCGATGATGATTCTGGTCGTGGTCGGGCACTTGCTCCCGATTTTCCTGATCCAGAAAACCATTTACTACCTCACGCCAATTCACGTTTCTCTGGTGTTGCTGACCCTCCCGGTGTTTGTACTGTTGCTCCAGTACCTGGATAAAAGGGTGGCGTTTTCCATGGCGAGTGTCACCGCGGTCGGCATCATCGTGCTTTTGCTGTTGGGGCGTGCGTTGTATGCAATCAAGAGGGGTACACCATGATCAGGGTCGTCGTAGTCGATGGTTTTTCATCCGGGAAATTTGTAGCCAGTCGCTTGAGTGAAAAGGGCTGTGTACTGATGCATGTGGCCTCATCGGGCGACTTGGACGGTTATTACTACAAAGGCTTTGATCAAGCGCTGTATGAGCAAATGATCGTCAACGCCGATTTCGCCACAACCCTTGCAAGTGTCGAGCGTTTCGAACCGCAGTTTATTATTGCCGGCGCCGAAACCGGTGTATTGCTGGCTGACCAGTTGAATGAACGGCTGCGACTGCCTTACCGCAATGACTTTGATAAAACCAGCGCCCGTCGCAACAAGTACGACATGATCCAATGCGTGACCCATGCACAACTCCCCGCTGCGCGCCAGTTCATCGCAGGCACATGGGAACTGGCTCAAGACTGGATCAGGCATCACGGGCGTTTTCCGGTGGTCATCAAGCCCCTTGAAAGTGCAGGCGCTGATGGTGTGTATATCTGTGACACCCTGCTTGACTGCGAGAGGGCTGTGGGAAAGCTGCTGGGAACGACGAACAAACTCAATATTCCCAACTCGCAGGTACTGATCCAGGAGTATCTGGCAGGGTCGGAGTATGTGGTGAACATGGTCTCGCTAGAGGGGCAGCAGCTAGTCACTGAAGTCGTGCGGTACCAAAAACAGCGTGTCAAAGAGGGCGGCACTGTCTATGACATTGATGAACTGATCGAGCCCGACGCTGTGGTCTATCCGATACTGGTGGACTACACCCGAGCCGTGGTGCGCTGCCTGGGTATCCGCAACGGCCCGAGCCACGCCGAGGTGATGTTTACAGAGGAAGGGCCAAAACTGGTGGAAATTGCCGCAAGGACCGACGGTATCTTGCGCCCGGATGTGTCCGCCCAGACCACTGGGCTTGGGCAAATTGAGGCGGTGGTTTTATCGATTACCGAAGCCGACATGTTCGTGCAATTGTTGACAAGGGCATTCGATTATCGACGTTTGCAACACACCTACAACGTGTGCTTGATCAACCGTTCGGCAGGCTATTTTGATAAAGACCTGTTCCTGACTGAGCTGCTTAAGCTCGAGTCGTTTTTCGATGCGGTGTTTTATGTCGAGAACGGGCAGCAGATAGGTGCGACTCATGATGTGTTCAGCCAGCCGGGTACGGTCTATCTCGTGCATGCCAACCCTGCGGTGGTCGAGGCGGACTATCGCAGGATTCGCATGCTTGAGGCTCAGGGCGTGTATTTGGTCGTGGGTGAGTAGAACTCAATCCCGATCCAACACCCCAAAATCCAACACCACTTTCATCGCCTGACTCTTGTCCGCCGCCAGCTCAAACGCTTGCACCGCCTGGCCAAATGGCACGGTGTGGGAGATCACCGGGGTGACGTCGATGATCCGGCGGTTGAGCAGGTCCACGGCCTGGGCGAACTCAGGATGGAAGCGGAAGGTGCCGCGCAGGTCGATTTCGCGGCTGACCAGCAGGTTGAGTGGCAGGGTGACGTCGCCGCCCAGGCCGACGGTGACCAGCACACCCCGTGGCGCGATGCATTCCAGGCCGTTGCGCAGGGCCTGGGCGCTGCCGGAGACTTCGAACATCACGTCGAAATAGCCCTTTTGCGCGGTGTAGCGTTTGAGCGCATCGGCACCGTCGGCGATGTTGTGGGTGCGCGTGGCGCCCATTTTTTCGGCGCAGGCGAGGGCGCTGGTGGACAAGTCCACCGCGACGATTTCAGCGGCACCGGCGGCGCGCAGGCTGGCGATCAGCAAGTTGCCGATGGGCCCGCAGCCGGTCACCAGCACGCGTTTGCCGAACACGGCACCGGCGCGCTGGATCGCGTGCAACCCCACGGACAATGGCTCGGCCAAGGCGCCTTCGGCCAGGCTGACGCCGTCGGCGAGCAGGTGGGCCTGATGGGTCTCGATCACCAGGCTCTGGCGAAACGCGCCCTGGATATGCGGGAAGGGCATCGCGCTGCCGTAGAAGCGCATGCCCAGGCAATGGTTGGGCAGGCCCTGGTGACAATAGCGGCAAGCGCCGCACGGGCGCGAGGGTGATACCGCGATCCGCTGGCCAACCTTGAACGTGCCGGCGTCGCTGCCCACGGCATCGATCACCGCCGAGACTTCATGGCCGAGCACCATCGGCTCGCGCAGGCGCACGGTGCCGAAGCCGCCGTGCTGGTAGTAATGCAGGTCCGAGCCGCAGATACCGCCCCGGGCGATGCGCACGCGCAACTGGTCGGGGGCGAGGGCCTGGGGTTCGTCCTGGGGCTCGACCCGCAGGTCTTTCGAAGCGTGGCAGACAATGGCGTGCATGAGATTCTCCAAAATTACAGCTGCGCGGTGATGCCACCGTCGACATACAGGATATGACCGTTGACGAAACTGGCCGCATCGCTGGCCAGGAACACCGCCGCTCCGGCCAGTTCGGCCACGTCACCCCAGCGTCGGCTCGGCGTGCGTTGCACTAACCAGTCGCTGAACTCGGGGTTGGCCACCAGGTTGGCGTTCAACTCGGTCTTGAAATAGCCGGGGCCGATGCCGTTGACCGTCAGCCCATGGGGGCCCCAATCGATGGCCATGCCCTTGGTCAGCATCTTCAGTGCGCCCTTGCTCGCCGCATACGGCGCGATCCCGGGGCGGCCCAGCTCACTCTGCACCGAGCAGATATTGATGATGCGCCCCTGCTTGCGCGCAATCATCACCCGCGCCACCGCCTGGCCGACCAGAAACGCACTGTCGAGGTTGGTGCTGAGCAGTTCGCGCCAGTGCTGTTCGCTGTAGTCTTCCAGCGGCCCGCGCCGTTGCATGCCGGCGTTGTTGACCAGGATGTCCAGCGGGCCGAGACGCGCTTCAATATCGGTCACGGCGGCCTGGATCGCCGCGCTGTCAGTCACATCAAACGCCTGGGTGTGCACCTCCAGGCCTTCCAGGGTGAGCATGGCCGCCGCATCGCACAGGGTGCCGCGGTTGCGCCCGTTGAGCACCACCCGCGCACCCGCCTGGGCCAGGCCACGGGCAATCGCCAGGCCGATACCGGCGCTGGAGCCGGTGACCAGCGCGAGGCGGCCATCGAGGCGGAAGTTGTCTAGAACGTTTTGCATGGGATCACTCTCCTAACGCTTCACACCACCAACGACAGCAGCATGATGAACCCCAGGGCGGCGAAGGAGAGCACGGTCTCCATCAGCGTCCAGGTCTTGAAGGTTTCGACGACGGTCATGTTGAAGTACTGCTTCACCAGCCAGAAACCGGCGTCGTTGACATGGGACAGCACCAGCGAACCGGCGCCGGTGGCGAGCACCAGCAACTCGCGGTTGACGCCAGGCAGCAAGCCGATCACCGGGGCGACGATGCCCGCGCCGGTGATGGTGGCGACAGTGGCAGAGCCGGTCGCAACGCGAATCACCGCCGCCACCAGCCACGCCAGCAGGATCGGCGAAATCTCGGCACGCACCGCCATATGCCCGATCACATCACCCACGCCGCTGGCTACCAGCATCTGTTTGAAACCACCACCGGCGCCGACGATCAGCACAATCGCAGCAGTGGGCGCGAGGCTGGCATCCAGCAGTTTGCTCAGGTGTTCGCGCGAGAAACCCCGCGCCGCGCCAAAGGTGTAGAACGCCAGCAGCAAGGCCGCGAGCAGGGCGGTGATGGGGTGGCCGATAAAGTCCATCCACACCCGCAAGCTGCTGTCGGCGGCAAAGGCCACGTCGGCGAAGGTTTTGAGCAGCATCAGCACCACAGGCAACAGGATGGTGGTGACGGTGATACCAAAGCCCGGCAGGTTTTCACCGGAGGATTCCTTGGCCAACTGTTCCATCAATTCCGGCGACGGCGTGCCGGGCACATAGCGCGAGATCAGGTTGCCAAACAGCGGCCCGGCGATCACCGCGGTGGGCAGGCCGACGATCAGCCCGTAGAAAATCGTCTTGCCGATGTCTGCGCCGAAGATGCCGATGGCCAACAACGGGCCTGGATGGGGCGGCACCAGCCCGTGCACCACCGACAACCCGGCCAGCAGCGGCATGCCGACCTTGATCAGCGACAGCCCGGTGCGCCGCGCCACGATGAACACCAGTGGGATCAGCAGCACAAAGCCGATTTCAAAAAACAGTGGAATGCCCACCAGGAACGCCGAAAACATCATCGCCCAGTGCACCCGCCGCTTGCCGAAGGCACGGATCAGGGTGCGGGCGATCTGGTCGGCGCCGCCGGAATCGGCCATCAACTTGCCGAGCATGGTGCCCAGGCCAAGGATGATGCCGACAAACCCCAGCACGCCGCCAAAGCCGTCCTGGAAGGCTTTCATCACCTTGTCCACGGGCATGCCGGAGGTGAGCCCCAAGAAACCCGCGGCCACGGTCAGGGCAACAAAGGGGTGGACCTTGAGGTGGGTGATCAACAATATCAATCCGATAATCGTGACCAGTGCATCGAGTAGCAGATAAGTGTCGTTAGCCATGCCGAGCATGGTGCCTCCTTGTTCTCATTGTTATAGGCCAAGCCCTGTCATATCGTGTATGACCGGGTGTTACTTCAACGCAGGGGCGCGGCAGCGTCCAATTTTCATTTGTGATGGGCTGATCAATATTCGTGATAACCATGGAAAATTTATGGAGCTGAAGCACTTGCGCGCCTTTGTGGTGCTTGCCCAGGAGCTGCATTTCGGCCGTGCGGCGGCGCAGTTGGCGATCGTGCAGCCCGCGCTGAGCATGCAGATCAAAGTGCTGGAAAGTGGCCTGGGCGTGCGCTTGCTGGACCGCAATCGCCACTCGGTGACCTTGACCGACGCCGGCCGCGCGTTTCTGCCGGAAGCCCAGGCCACCCTGCACCAGGCGGCGCGGGCGGCGGATGCGGCGCGGGCGTCCAATCGCGGTGAAATCGGCCGGGTGCGCCTGGGTTTTGTGTCGTCGGTGCTGCCGCACCTGTTGCCCCAGTTGATCCGCGCGGTGCACCAGCGCTACCCGCGCATCGAACTGGAACTCAAGGACATGCCCGGCCCCGATCAGGCTGCGGCGCTGAAGCAGGGCCTGCTGGATTTCGGCCTGATGCGCCTGCCCGCCGCCCACCCCGGGGTGCAGACCCGAGCGGTGCTGCACGAGCATTTCTGCGTGGCCTTGCCGGTGGATCATCCCTTGGCGGCACAAGCGTCGATCCACCCCGGCGACCTGCTCCAGGTGCCGGTGTACATCCTGGCGCGACGTTATGCGCCGGGCTTCTACGACGAGTTTATCCAGGCCGTGGGCATGCCCTTGCAGATCGCCTCCGAGCTGGGGGAGTTCACCACCATGCTCGCACTGGTCTCCGCCGGGCTGGGCGTGGGGGTGTTGCCGCAGCAGGCGGCGCGGGCGCTGCCGGCCAATTGCGTGGCGCGCCAGTTGCAGTTGGGGACGTTCCAGGCCACCACCGGCCTGGCCTGGACCGAGTTGGACAGCGCGGTCAAGACCACCTTGTTCAACCTGATCGTGGAATTGTTTGGCGAATGATTGTTTCGCCGGGTGAAATGCTGGATTGTGAATCCTGGTGATTCCAACGATCCGGGGCGCGGTGGAACATGTGTGGCGTCGATTACCCCTTTTTGGAGCCTTTCATGTCCCAGCCTGCGATCAAACTGTATGGTTTCCCGTTGTCCGGCCACTCCCATCGAGTCGAGCTGATGCTGTCCCTGCTGGGCTTGCCCACCGAATTCATCCTGGTGGACCTCAAGCACGGCGCACACAAGGCGCCGGACTTCCTCGCCACGATCAACAGTTTTGGCCAGGTACCGGCCATCGATGACAACGGCACGGTACTGGCCGACTCCAATGCGATCCTGGTGTACCTCGCCAGTCGATATGGCAAAGGCCAATGGCTGCCCAGCGATCCGGTGGGCCAGGCCCGTGTGCAGCGTTGGTTGTCGGCGGCTGCCGGTCAACTGCATGTCGGTCCGGCTTCTGCGCGTTTGGCGGTGGTGTTTGGCGCCCAGATCGATACGGTTGACGCCATCAGCCGCGCCCATGCCTTGCTGCAGCTGGTGGAGCAGCAACTGAGCCAAAGCCGCTTCCTCGCCAGCGACCAACCGAGCATCGCCGATATTGCCTTCTACACCTATATCGCCCATGCGCCGGAGGGCAATGTGTCGCTGGCCGACTACCCTCAGGTGCGCGCCTGGCTGGCCAGCATCGAGGCGTTGCCAGGTTTTGTCGGCATGCCGCGCACGGCGGCCGGCCTACAACAGGCCTGAAGTCGACACCTTTGGCGAGGCAGCAAGTGTGTAAGCCACAGAAGGATCAACAATGGATCGATTCCACGAAATGCAGGTGTTCCTCGCGGTGGCCGAGGAGCAGGGCTTCGCCGCCGCCGCACGCCGCTTGAACACCTCGCCACCGAGCGTGACGCGGGCCATCGCCGCCATGGAGGCGCGCATTGGCACGCAATTGCTGGCGCGTACCACACGCAGCCTGCACCTGACCGAGGCGGGCCAGCGTTATCTGGAAGACTGTCGGCGCATCCTGGCCGAACTGGATGAAGCCGAAGAGGCTGCGGCGGGCAGTTATTCGATCCCCTGTGGCCACCTCACGGTGACCGCGCCGGTGCTGTTTGGCGAACTGTATGTGGCGCCGGTGCTGGGGGCGTATCTGGACCGTTTTCCCTTGGTCACGATCAATGCGCTGCTGGTCGACCGCGTGGTCAACATGACCGACGAAGGTGTCGACGTGGCCGTGCGCATCGGTCATCTGCACGAACCGGGGCAGCAGGCGATCCAGGTCGGTGAAGTGCGGCGCGTGGTGTGTGCTGCGCCGGGGTACCTGGACAGGCATGGGCGGCCGTCGCATCCGGCGCAGTTGCGTGACGCTCAGATCGCCACGTCGTCGTCCAGCCAATTGGTCAGTGAGTGGACGTTTGTCGACGCCGGCCAGCCGCTCAGCGTGCCCATCGAGCCGCGCCTGGTGGTTTCGGCCAATAACGCCGCGATCAACCTGGCGCGGCTCGGCTGGGGCGTGACGCGGGTGTTGTCGTATCAAGTCGCGGCGCTGGTGGAAGCGGGGGAACTGGAGATCGTGCTGCAAGCCTTTGAACCGGCGCCGCTGCCGATCCAGGTGGTGTTCCAGAAGAGCGCCCGGGTGCCGGCCAAGGTCCTCAGCTTTGTGGATTTTCTTGGCGAGCGCCTGGGCCAGGACGCCGCCCTGAACCGGCGCAATTGATGGAGCGCTATCGCGACATGCAGCTGTTCGCCGCGCTGGCCGGGCAGCCGAGCCTGGCGTCGGCGGCGCGCAGGGCTCAGGTCTCGGGCCCGACCCTGGTACGCGCGGTTGCACGTTTGGAAGCGCGCCTGCGCGTGGCATTGCTTGAGCGCAGCACCCAGGGGGTGAGCCTCACCGACGCCGGCCGCGCCTACCTGGCTGACTGCTTGCGCCTGCTCGCCGCCGTGGACGCCGCCGAGGCATCGGCCAAGGGCTTGCATGTGCAGGCCCAGGGCAATCTGCGGGTGTTCCTGCCGTTGCTGTTCAGCCGGTATGTGATGGCGCCGGTGTTGGCCGACTATCTGCAGCGCTATCCCGAGGTGCGCCTCAATGCCCGCTACCACGACTATTACCCCAACCTGCACGAAGAGGGGCTGGACGTGGCGATCCTTGTTGGTGAACTGCCCAGCTCGTCACTGATCGCCCGGCCGCTGGGGCAGGTGCGGCAGATCCTCTGTGCCAGCCCCGACTACCTCAACGCCCACGGCGAACCCCGGCATCCGCGAGACCTCAAGCAGCATCGGCTGATCGCCAATGCCGAGCAGGTGGATTGGGGGTTTCCCGGCTACCCGCTCAAGACTCGCGCACGCTTGAGTTGCGCCACCGTGCAAGGCGCGATCAATGCGGCGCTGCAGGGTGCAGGCCTGGTGCGCTGCCTGAGCTATCCGTTGCACGAGCACCTGCATAACGGCCAATTGCGCCGGGTGTTGCAGGCGTATGAGCAGGCACCGTTGCCAGTGCACGTGGTGTACCGCGAAGGCCGCAACGCACCGATGCGCGTGCGCAGTTTTGTCGATCACTGTGTTGCGGCATTGCGCGAGCATCCGGCATTTCAGCTGGCGTAATAGTGGATTGCCTGGGGTGGTGATTCCCTCGCAGGCGAGAGGGGCGCAGCATTGGCACATACAACCTGAGGTGCTCGCCATGAACCCGATCGAACATTCCCCCTGGCATGCCGGTGAACGGCAGATGCAAGCCGCCGTTGGCGTGGCCGACCGCATGGCGGTGGTCGGGCCCAAGGTGATCCGTGACCACTTGCCGGAGCAACACCGAGATTTTTATCCGTTGTTGCCCTACCTGCTGCTGGGCGTGGTGGATGCGCAGGGCATCCCGTGGGCGACGATGGTGGAAGGCGCGCCGGGGTTCGCCCACTCGCCGGACCCGCAGACCTTGCAGGTCGACAGCCTGCCGCCCCTGAACGACCCGGCCCGCGCGGGGTTTTATCCAGGGGCGGCGGTGGGGGTGCTGGGGATCGATCTCAACACCCGGCGCCGCAACCGCATGAACGGACGGATTGGCAGCCTTGATCACGAGGGTTTCTCGGTGGCGGTGGTGCACTCGTTCGGCAATTGTCCCAAGTACATCCAGGTGCGCCCGGTCGATGGGGTTGCGCGCAAACCCGGCGTACAGAGCGAGCGCTCCGACAGCCTGGATGAGCGCGCACAAACGCTGATCCGCAACGCCGACACCTTCTTCGTCGCCAGCTACGTGGACACCGATGGCGAGCGCTCGGTGGACGTCTCCCACCGTGGCGGCAACACCGGCTTCGTGCGGGTCGAGGGAGACGTGCTGACCATCCCCGACTTTGCCGGCAACCTGTTCTTCAACACGCTGGGCAACTTGCAGTTGAACCCGGTGGCGGGGTTGTTGTTTATCGACTTTGAATCCGGGGACGTGCTGCAGGTGGCCGGGCGTACCGCGCTGATTCTCGACGGGCCGCAGGTGGCAGAGTTCGAGGGCGCACAACGCTTGTGGACGCTGACCGTGGAACATGTGGTCAAGCGCCCGGCGGCGTTGGCGTTGCGCTGGCAGTTTGCAGAGTTTTCGCCGTTCAGTCTGGGAACGGGGCGTTGGTAGCCTGGACGTCGCCACAACCCAGCCCCCACCCCAATGCCATGTAGTGAGCGGGCTTGCCCGCGCTGGGTGGCGAAGCCGCCCCAAACGGGCCACTGCGGTATATCAGAAACACTGAGGTGCCTGGATTTGGGGCGGCTTCGCCACCCAGCGCGGGTGTAGAACCGTAGACATCCTTTACATCTGAAACCGGGGACATCGTTTACACATTTTAGGCTTGGACGCGGCTCATGCCTCGTCCAAGCCTCCCTAGGGGATAGTCACACAGGTACAGATCCCAAACATCATCTTCAACTTCTTTGAGCGCAATCCGCTCTCCTGATAGCGCTTCGCTTACAAACAACAACTTTCCTTTCCACATGATTGAGCCGTTCTGTCTGACGCTTCGTACTTTCATTTCCGCGGCATACTCCACATCCGGCAGACATCCTGGATAAGGTCGAGTAGACGGCACATATACCTCACCCGGGCGCTTCATGCCCAGCGCCTCGTGAGGTCGTATGTAGTTGAATTCATGTCGAAAATGCTCCAGCAGGAGCTGCTGCTCAATCAGGTTTTTCCCCAGTGGCAACTCAAACTTCAAACTACGATGCATCCGTTCGTGCCGGCCGTTCTGGGCAGGTCTTCCCGGCATGGTTCGCTCCGGGTAGATACCCAGGCGGATCCACCAAACTGCCAGTGTGGACATTCTTGCCAGGCCTGGAGAAGCAAAAGGAACGCCGTTGTCAGAGCGAATGACTTCCGGCATCCCGTACTCTTGAAAAAGCCTCTCGAATGCGTGTTTGACGGGCAAGGTCATGATTTTGGGGTGGGCCCTGCAGGCCAAAATCAAGCGAGAGGCATGGTCCGTAACGGTCAGGGGATAGCACATCTGGGCGTTGAGCATCTTGAACTGCCCCTTGTAATCAACGCACCACGTCTTGTTGGGCTCGTTGGCTTCGCGCATTTCCCTGTGAGCAGTGCTGTGCCGTCGCTTGAAGCGCCGTTTACTGACCAGCCCAAGCCGGTCAAGCCATTGGCCTGCCGTGCTGGGCGATGGCCAGGCGACTGACGGATCCTCGATTCGTAATAGCCTGACAAGCTTCTTCGGCCCCCATTTATCGTGCGCTTCTTTCATCGCCACTATGCGAGCCAAGATCTCATCGTCAGTCTTGTTTGGGCTGGTATGAGGTCGTCGAGACAGCTCTGCCAACGACTTCAAATCGCCGTCAACGTGACGAGAGATCCATTTATCTACAGTTGGTCGACTGACGTCGAAGCGCCGAGCTAGCTGGCTTTTGCTGAAGTCACCAGAAAGCCAGTCGATGACCAGTTTGATTCGTTGATCCATGGGAGACTCTTGGTTCCAGGGCATGATCAGTTACCTCCTGATCATGCGTATTAACCTGTAAACCATGTCCCCGGTTAGACATGTAAACGATGTCCCCGGTTTGTACCGGGGCAAGCCCGCTCACTACCAAAGATGGGGGTCAGTAGCGGATCATCACCGATTTGAGCTCGGTGTAATCCTCAATGAATGCTGCGCCAAACTCCCGCCCAACCCCCGAGGACCGGTTGCCGCCAAACGGCACCGCCGGGTCGAGCAGGGTGTGCATGTTCACCCACAACGTCCCTGCGTTGATCGCCGGGACCATGCGCAGGGCCTTGCCCAGGTCGTTGGTCCACAGGCTGGCGCTGAGGCCGTAGGGGCCTCTGTTCATCAGTGCGAGCAGTTCGTCTTCGTCGTCATAAGGCAAAAAGGTCGCGATGGGGCCGAAGGTTTCTTCGTTGAGCAGGGTGTCGTGGGCATGGTTGGCGAGGATCACGGTAGGTTCGATGTAGCAGCCGGGACGGTCGAGCAGGGTGCCGCCATGGATGATGGTGTTGTGTTCGGCGCGGGCCTGGGCGATGTAGCCGAGTAGTTTGAGTTGGTGTTGATGGTGCGTGACCGGGCCGAATTCGGTGCGTTCGTCCAGGGGCGAGCCGATGGTCAGGCGGCTGAGGCGCTGCTTGAGTTTTTCCAGTACGGCGTCGAGCTGCGAGCGATGCACGTAGAAACGCTCGGCCGCTGCGCAGATTTGCCCGGCGTGCAGGAAACCGGCTTCGAAGATGCCGTCCACGGCCTTGTCCACGTCCACATCGCGCAGGAACCCGGCGGCATTCTTGCCGCCCAGTTCCAGGGTGGCACGGGTCAGGCCGGCGCCCATGGCACTGCGGCCCACGGCGATGCCGGTGGGCACCGAGCCGGTGAAGGAGACTTTGTGGGTGTCTGGGTGTTCGACCAGGCCCTTGCCGACGTGGCCGCCGCCGGTCAGCACGTTGAGCACGCCAGCCGGCAGCCCGGCGTCAATCGCCAGCTCGGCGATGCGCAGGATGGTCAGCGGGGTGAATTCGCTGGGCTTGATGATGATGCTGCAACCGGTGACCAGCGCCGAGGCGAGTTTCCAGATGGCGATCATGGTCGAGAAATTCCACGGCACGATGCCCACCACCACGCCCACCGGCTCGCGCAGAGTAAAGGCGGTGTAGCGCTCGCCGTTGAACGAGGGCAGCGACGGGGTGATGGTCTGGCCGCTGATCTTGGTGGCCCAGCCCGCGTAATAGCGCAGGAAGTGCGCGGCCTGGTCGACCTCGAACGCACGGGCGATCTGGATGATCTTGCCCGACTGGCAGGTCTCGATCTGCGCCAGTTCTTCGCGGTTGCGCTCCAGCAGGTCGGCGAGCTTGAGCAGTACCTGGCCGCGTGTTGCCGGGGCGGCCTGGGACCATTGCGCGAAGCCGCGATTGGCCGAAGCCACGGCGGCGTCGATGTCGCTGAGGTCGGCATCGGCCACGTGGGCAATGACCTCGCCGTTGGCCGGGTTGACCACGGCCAGGGTCTGGCTGGAATGGCTGCGCACGCTGGCGCCGTCGATGAACAGCCCGTGGTCGCGACGCAAAAATGCTTCGACTTGAGGCAGCAGCGGAATATCGCTCATGGCAGGTTCCTGGCAGTTCACAAAGGAAAGGCCGAGGTTAACCAACGGCCCCCCTCGGTGGCTTGACTGTGCCTGCCAGGTTTCCTGCCTGTGCCTGCCTGCGCCGTTCAGAACGGCACGGCGACCACCAACTGGCTGTAGACGTTGGTGCCGTTGCCACCGACCTGGTTGCCGCCGGTCTCGGCATCCTTGTTGGGCTTATACAGGCCCAGCAACGGCGTGATGATCAGGTGCTCGTTCACCGCCCATTCGGCGTACAGGTCCAGCTCGCGGCCATCCAGGTTCAACTGGCCACGGGTGCTGACGGTGCTGTAGTTGAAAAACAGCGCACCGAGGGTGAGGTTTTCCCACGGCTTGAGCTTGAGCCCCACGTGCTGCACCGTCGTATTGGTGTTGAACGGCCCGGAATAATTGCCCGCCACTTCGCCCTGGACCCAGGTGCCCAGGCCGCGATTGAAACCGCTGAACATCGCGTCCCAGTTCTTCGAATAGCGTGCGTAGCGGTAGGTCAGGTCGGGTGACCACGGCAGGTCGGCGAAGGTATAGCCCGCTTCGGCGTAACCGGCGTTTTGCTGGCTGTCGCGACGGTCCTGGCGCGCCAGCTCAAACGCCAGGTGCGCGTTGTCGATGCCCGCATTGCCCGCGCCGCGCAGGCTGTAGAGGTTCATGCCCTTGCGCTGGCGCTGTACATCGGTGGCGTAGCGCTCGTCCACATCGATGCCATGCATATAGGTGAGCCCCAGGGTACCGGGTGCAGCGCTGTATTCCAGAGTGCCGGCGGCCATTTCGGTCATGGCCTGGGCCGGGTTGTCGGACTTGAACCACAGCAGGCTGCCGTGCACGCCGTCCTTGCCGCCGAGGCGGAGCACGGCGGTCTTGTCGAAGGCGTGCCGCGCGGCGATGTAGTAGGCGCCGCCGCGATTGAACTGGCCATCACCGACGCCTTTGCCGAGGTTGGGGCCGTCGTCGTTGAGAATGAAACCGTCACCCAGCATCAGCACTTGGCGGCCGAACGACAGGTCCACGCCATCCTTGCCCAGTACCGGGAACAGCTCACCGGAGCGCCAGCCGGCGAAGGCTTCGTCAAACTTGGTGGTGCGCTCGCGGCCGGTGGTGACGCCGGACGCGTCGCCATCGCCCCAGGTGCCGGAACTCACCAGATTCGCCGTGCCGTAGACGCCACCAAAGCTGCCCAGGTTCTGCTCGACACTCAGGCCGTACTTGATGAACGCTTCACGCCAGGTGGAACCACCGCTGCGGCCATCATAGTTTTTCGGGCTGTTGAACAGGCCGTACACGGCGAGGAAGTTGCCGGTGACTTTGCTGTCGGCATCGGCATACAGCTCGACCGCCTGCGCATGGCTCGCCAGCAGCGCGAACGCCAGGCCAAGGCCGCGATTTTTCAGGGTGTGCACCATTGTTATTGTCCCCATCTTGGTTAAGAGTGAGGGCGCATTAGGGCCAGCGCGCAGGCGTAAGTCTTTCCTCTGCGTGCCAGGCAATTGACCCTGGCCGCCACGCCGCCCGCGGTGGCAGGCAGCAACAAAAGCGGCGGCAGACAGGGGCAAGACGCTCGACACGGGTGGGGCGCAGAGTGCCGACACATTCCAGAAAACCGCTTTCGAGGACCCCACCATGTCGAGCAATGACCGACTCACCGCGCACCTCAACCGGGGCACGGTAGGTTTCCCCACCGCGCTGGCCAGTACCATCGGCCTGATCATGGCCAGCCCGGTGATTCTCACCGCCACCATGGGCTTCGGCATCGGCGGCAGCGCGTTTGCCCTGGCGATGCTGATCGCCGTGGTAATGATGCTGGCCCAGGCCACGACCTTTGCCGAAGCCGCCGCCATCCTGCCCACCACCGGCTCGGTGTACGACTACATCAACTGCGGCATGGGGCGTTTTTTCGCGATCACCGGCACCTTGTCCGCCTACCTGATCGTGCATGTGTTTGCCGGCACGGCCGAGACCATCCTCGCCGGGGTGATGGCGCTGGTGAACTTCGAACACCTCAATACCCTGGCCGAGTCGGCCGGTGGCTCGTGGCTGCTGGGGGTGGGGTTCGTGCTGGTGTTCGGCGTGCTGAACGCGTTTGGTGTCAGCGCGTTTGGCCGTGCGGAAATCATCCTCACCTTTGGCATGTGGACCACCCTGATGGTCTTCGGCGTCCTTGGCCTGATTGCCGCGCCGGCGGTGCAGTTGGACGGCTGGTTCGGTGTGTCGCTGGTGGGCACCGACGTGATCACCGTGCTGTCGCTGGTGGGCATGGCGATGTTCATGTTTGTCGGCTGCGAATTTGTCACGCCGTTGGCGCCGGACTTGCGCCAGTCGGCCAAGGTGATGCCGCGCGCGATGATGCTCGGGCTGATGGGCGTGGCGTCGTGCATGTTCATCTATGGCGCGGCGATGAAGCGCCAGGTGGAAAACGTAGTGCTCGACGCCGCCTCGGGCGTGCACTTGCTGGACACCCCGATGGCCATCCCCAGGTTCGCCGAGCAGGTGATGGGGCAGGTCGGCCCGCTGTGGCTGGGCATCGGGTTTCTGTTTGCCGGTGCGGCGACCATCAACACCCTGATGGCGGGTGTGCCGCGGATTCTCTACGGCATGGCGGTGGACGGCGCGCTGCCCAAGGTCTTTACCTATTTGCACCCGCGCTTCAAGACGCCGCTGCTGTGCATCCTGGTGGCGATGCTGATCCCGTGCCTGCACGCGTTGTATCTGGGCGGCAACACCGACACCATCATGCACTTGGTGCTGGCGGCGGTGTGTGCCTGGAGCTTTGCCTACCTGCTGGTGACGCTGTCGGTGGTGATCCTGCGCATTCGTCGCCCGGATCTGCCACGGGCGTACCGCTCGCCGTGGTTCCCGCTGCCGCAGATCGTGTCGAGCGCGGGCATCCTGCTGGGCATGTGGTTCATCACGCCACCGGGGATGAACCCGGCCGACATCTACGTGCCGTTCGGCGTGATGCTCGGCGGTACGGCGCTGTATGCGTTGTTCTGGACCCTGGTGGTGCAGAGGGTCAACCCGTTCAAGCCCGCCTCGGTAGAAGAGGTGTTGGCCAAGGAATTCAGTTATCACGCGGAGCAGGCTGGCCATGGTTATAGCGACTTTGCGGCAAAAGCTGTTTGAGCTGTTTCGCGCTGATCGAGCGCCGTCGGGCTATCGCCCGGGGCTGACCCTTGAGCGTTTGCGGCGCAACCTCGGGCTGGCGCAGCTTGAGGTGGATGGCGTGGCGTTCGAGATTGTCGAGCGCACCGAATCACAGTTGTTGATGCACCTGGTGCTGACCGAATTTGTACTGCGCGTGCCTGCTGCGACACAGGGCATGGCATGCCTGGAGGTGCACCATGGCGGCGCGATTCGGCGCAGCGGGATGCGCGTGCGTCAGCGTGGCGGTGACCCGACGCTGGGGCGTGAACTGCAGGCGTGCATCGAGGCGGATGCGGCGTTGTTCGCGGCGCTGATGCCCCTGGACTTCAAGCGCCTGCGCATCGACCTGCAAGGCGGGCAATGGTGCGTGCGCCTGGAGCATATGGGCGGCAGTGAGGTGGTCAATCGCCTGCCGGCGTTCCGGCGGTACATCGCGTTGAGCGCTGTGCAGCGCGAGCATCTGCTCGCCAGCCTGGCGGGCCTGCAACGGCTGTTGTCGAGCCGCTGATTGGCATCATTAGTGCAACCGTAATGGGCAGACAGGTTGTTGTTGCGCGCATATAGCTAACATGTTAACTATTGCCCGAGAACAACAAAAAGAAGCCATTGCGGAGACACCCCATGAGCATCCCTCAGCGTGCGCACGACGGGCTGGACACTTGGAATCGGGAGCTGCGCGCCGCGTGCGGCTATTTCGATACGGAACTGGCGTTCAACCGCTCGCTGTTCATCGGCGAGATCAGCAACTTGCCGCGCGGCCTTGCCATGCTGCGCACCAATGCCGGGCTGATCAAGCGCCCGGCGCACCACGCCGACCACGACAACGACCAGGACTGTTTCCTGGTCAGCCAGCGCAGCGGTTACTCGCAGATCGTACAGAACGGCCAGACCCTGCAACTGGCGCCTGGCGAGATGCTGCTGATGGACTCGGTGGGCTCCATTGAGATCATCCCCTTCGGCCTGATCGAACACGCCTCGCTGTCCCTGTCGCGCGCCGATGTGTGCAAACACCTGGGTGGCGATGGGCGTGCGTTCGGCAAGATCTCCTCGACCAAAGCCTGCGGGCGCATGTTGCATGTGTTGATGGATCAACTGTGCAAGGACAACTCAGAGGATGGCGGCGGTGAAGTCGAGGCGCTGCAATCGGCTTTTGTTTCGCTGCTGGGCTCGGCGTTGGAGCAGGGCGATGACGGCCGCGAGGGCGTGGCGTCGTTGCAGGGCAACAACCTGCGCAGTTATGTACAGAAGGTCATTGACGAGTCACTCAGCCAACCGGGCCTGAGCCCGATCGGCCTGGCCAACCGCTTGAACATCTCGGTGCGCCACTTGTACCGGTTGTTTGAGGAGCAGGACGACAGCGTCTGCCGCTACATCCAGCGCGCACGGCTCAAACGCAGCGCGGATGATTTGACCAACCCGTTCTTGCGCAGCGAGTCGATCACCTCGATCGCCTACAAATGGGGCTTTACCGACTCGGCGCATTTCAGTCGTTCGTTCAAGAAGCAGTTTGAAGTGTCGCCGAAGGATTTCCGTTCGAGCCGGATGCAGGCGGCGGGCTAGACCGGGGCATTTGTAAGGCGCCGTAGTGAGCGGGCTTGCCCGCGCTGGGTGGCGCAGCCGCCCCAAACCCAGGCACCGCGGTCCTTCTGAAACACCGCAGCGGTCTTGTTGGGGCGGCTGCGCCCCCCAGCGCGGGGCAAGCCCGCTCACTACAGACTTATTTGGTCACTATGTGGGGCTGGTTGGCTGTAAATCGCTGGCTAGTGTTAATGCTCTTAGGGACTTTGCCCAGGAGCAACGGATTGCGCTCAACACCTCAAACCCATCGTCTGCGTCACGGCCGCTACTCGGAGCACGGACGCAGCTACCTCATCACTATTGTCACTCACCACCGCCAGCGCTTGTTCACCGACCTGTTCCTCGGTCGCCTACTGGTGGCCGAGTTCCGCCAGGTGCACGAGCTTGGTCTGGTCGACTCGCTGGCGTGGGTCATCATGCCTGATCATCTTCATTGGCTGTTTGAGTTAAAGCAGCAGACGCTGGGCGACGTGGTACGTCGTATCAAGTCGCGCAGTACGCTGACGATCAACAGGTGTCGACAAAGCCAAGCGCGTGTATGGCAACCCGGTTATTACGATAGGGCTGTGCGTGTGGAGGATGATATTCGCACTATGGCGCGTTATATCGTGGCCAACCCGTTGCGGGCTGGTTTGGTTGAACACCTAGGCGACTATTCACTCTGGGACGCCACCTGGCTCTGATTGTAGTGAGCGGGCTTGCCCCGCGCTGGGTGGCGAAGCCGCCCCAATAAGACCGCTGCGGTGAGTCAGGTAATCCGCGGTGTTTGGATTTGGGGCGGCTTCGCCCCCCAGCGCGGGGCAAGCCCGCTCACTACAAGGGTCAGGGGGGCCCCGGAGCGAAGGGTTTGTCAGGCAACGGCAAAGTAGTGTTTGACGAAACTCTCGCTGACCACTTCCCACAACACCGGCGTGCCCTGGGTGACGAACCAGCTGTCACCGGTCTTGAAGCGTGTGGACTGGCCGGTGGACTCGTCGGTGAGGATCACTTCCCCGGTCACGACGGTGGCCTGCTCATTGAACGGATAGACCATGCGGAACTTGCCCTGTGTCGTACCGAAGTAGGCGCTGCTGATCGCGTCGGTAGGTGCACCAAAGGTCATTTTGCCGAAGGCACGCACTTCGCCTTCGAGGATTTCGGAACCGAGGTCGGCCACGCTGCCCCAGGCGTCGAGTTCGGACAGCTGGATATTGTGCTTGAGGGTGGTAAGGGTCATGGCAGTTGCTCCTGATGAGTAAAAAATAGTTAGCGGCGCCCGTTCCAATAGCCGGAAAGTTGGTGCCAGGATTTGCCCGCCGTCAGCAGCAAGGGGCGGATGGCGTCCTTGCCGATAATGGTCGGGCGCGGGATTGAGCTGAGCAGGTCATAGCGCGCCGAGCCTTCGCTCATGCCTTCGGCCAGGACCTTGCAGATGATGTGGCTGGGGGTCACGCCAAAGCCGGAATAGCCCTGCACGAAAAACGCATTGCTGCGCCCCGGCAAGGTGCCGATCTGCGGGAACAGGTTGGGGCTGCACGCCATCGGGCCGCCCCAGGCGAGGTCGATTTTCACCTCCTTGAGGTACGGGAAAATCTTCAGCATAAGGTGGCGGTTCCACGCCTTGAGATCGCCGGGAATATGCTCCACCAGCGGCGTCGCGGCACCGAACAGCAGGCGGTTTTCATTGGTCACGCGGTAGTAGTCGATCACCGGGCGGATGTCGCTGTAGGCCCCGCGAATCGGGCTGATGCGCTGGATCAATTCTTCGGGCAACGGCTCGGTCATCATCTGGAACGCATAGGTGTTGATGGTCGAACGGTGCAGCTGCGGTTCCAGTTTGTTGAGGAAACTGTCACAGGCCCACAGCAGCTTGCTGGCCCGCACCGAACCGCGCCCGGTGCGCACGGTGATGCGTTCGCCGTAGCTGACCTCCAGCGCCGGGCTGTTCTCGAAAATCCGCACGCCGTGGCTGGCCAGCGCGGTGGCTTCGCCCAGCAGCAGGTTCAACGAGTGCACATGGCCGCCGCCCATGTGCAGCAGGGCACTGGTGTAGGCCTTTGAACCGATGATCTGCTGCACGTCGGAGCCGCCGAGAAAGCGGATCTCGTGCTGGCTGTTGATCGACTTGAAATCTTTCTCCCAGGCACGCAGGGTTTTTTCCTGGCGGGCGTTGAAGCCCATGTAGCCGTAGCCGTGGCAGAAATCCGCATCGATGTTGTACTTGGCGATGCGGTGCTTGATGATGTCGGCGCCCAGGTCGCTGATCTCGAACACCTGGCGCAGGCCGTCTTCGCCCACGTCCTTCTTGATCTTTTCCAGGTCGTGGCCGATGCCGGCCATGATCTGCCCGCCATTGCGGCCGGTACCGCCAAAACCGAGGTAGCGCGCTTCCAGCACGACGATATTGGTGAGACCTTTTTCGGCCAGCTCCAGGGCCGTGTTGATCCCGGAGAAACCGCCGCCGATCACCACGACGTCGGCGTCGATGTCCTGCTCCAGGGTCGGGAAACTCAGGTTGTACTTCTTGGTGGCGGTGTAATACGTGGGGGTTTCGATGTTGATCATGGCGCAGCCTGAAAGGTGAAGGAAGGCGCTAAAGCGGATGCCTCCATTAAGGGCCCTGACGGGGTGGAAGTCTTGATCCTGCGTGCCCGGGGTTTTGATTCTGGGCGCCACCGGCAGCACGCGCCAAACGTATAGCGCGCACTTGCCGGCAGGGAATGCTAGAGTTTCGTTAAATTATTAATCAAATCCATCGTGACCCTGATCCCTATGCTCAAACCTCGCCAGTCCCTGACCTTGATCCTGTTGCAAGCCCGCGAAGCCGCCATGAGTTTTTTCCGCCCGTCCCTGAATGAGCACGGCCTGACCGAGCAGCAGTGGCGCATCATCCGCATCCTCGAACAGCACGGTGAGCTGGAGATTTACCAGTTGGCCGAACTGGCCTGCATCCTCAAACCGAGCATGACCGGCGTGCTGGTACGCATGGAAGCCGCCGGCATGGTGCATCGCCGCAAGGCCGAGCAGGACCAGCGCCGCGTATTGGTGACCCTGGCGGACAAGGGCAGGGAAAGTTTCGAGGCCATGAGCTCGTGCATGGAAGCCAACTACCAGCGTTTGCAGGATGAATTGGGCGACGAGAAATTGCAGACCCTGTTGGGCCTGCTCGATGACCTGAAAAACATCAAGCGCTAGCGCGGATTGACGATGGCGGCGTGGGTGCGCAGCACCAGCAAACCGCCGAGCGCGATGAACAGCGCAAGCACGTAGAGCGCCAGGCTGGCGCTCTGGGTGGCATCGCGCATCCAGCCGATCAGGTACGGTGCGAGGAACGCTGCCACGCTGCCGAACGAACTGATCATTGCGATGCCCGCCGCCTGGGTGGTGTTGGACAAAAACGCCGGCGGCAGTTGCCAGAACATCGGCAACGCGGCGCTCGCGCCCATGCCTGCCAGCACCAGCCCGCCCATCACCAGCAGCGGGTTTTCCGGCGCCAGCCCGGCGACGGCAATGCCCAGCGCCGCCATCAACAGCGGCACGCACAGGTGCCAGCGGCGTTCACGCAAGCGGTCGGACGAGCGCCCACAGCCGATCATGAAAAAACACCCGGCCAGGTAAGGCACGGCGCTGAGCAGGCCGACCTGGCTGTCGCGGCCGATGCCCGCGCCGTGGATCAGGGTCGGCATCCAGAACGCCAGGGTGTTCACTGCCAGCATCACCGCAAAGTACACCGCGACCAGCAGCCACACCTGCGGGTCACGCAGGATGCCGCTGAACGAGGTGATGGTCTTGCGTTGTTCTTCGCTGCGCAGTTGCGCATGCAGTTGCTGCTTCTGCGCGGCGCTCAGCCACGGCACCGAGTCGAAACCATCCGGTAGCCACTTGAGCACCACCAACCCCAACAGCACCACGGGCGCGCCTTCGATCAGGAACATCCACTGCCAGCCGCGCAGGCTGCCTACGTTGTGGAAGTGTTCGAGGATCGCCCCCGACAGCGGCCCGCCCAACACCCCGGCCATCGGCACCGCAATCGCGAACAGCGCGGTGACCTGGGCACGTCGGCGTGCCGGATACCAGCGGTTGAGAAACACCAGGATCCCCGGAAAAAACCCGGCCTCGGCCACCCCCAGCAAAAAACGCAGCACGTAGAAGCCACGGGCGCTTTCCACCCACAACATGCCGGTGGACAACAGGCCCCACACCACCATCAGGCTGGCGATCCAGCGCCTCGGCCCGACGCGGTCCAGCGCCATGTTGCTGGGCACGCCAAACAGCGCGTAGGCGATAAAAAACAACCCGGCGCCGAAGCCGTAGACCGTGTCGCTAAAGTGCAGATCGCTGCTCATCTGCATCTTGGCGAAGCCGATGTTGATGCGGTCCAGATGGGCGAACAGGTAACACACCAGCAGCAACGGCATGAGGCGCCAGGTGACTAAACGATGGGTGCGATCGTGCTCGGCCAGCTCGCGGCTGGCGATGGAATTGACGGTGCTCATAGTGTTGTACTTTTTGTTTGAGTGGCCGTGGGGAGAAGGGCCTGTCGCGGCCCGCCTCGAACAATCACGCCGACCTTGCGGCAGATCGTTCATGTGTTAACGTTATATTTAATATGTTAACTACCGTCAAGCGTGGCAAAATCCAGCAGCGTTAAAACAACAAGAAGAGAGCAGCGTGAAGCCGATCCCCAACATCAACATCGGGCAGGTCTACGACCAGCGTTACAGCGACGCCGAGGTGCATTACGACCGGCTGGCCAACCTGGCGGGATTTTTCGGGCGCAATATGCCGGTGCATCGGCATGACCGGTTTTTCCAGGTGCATTACGTCAAGAGCGGCGTGGTGCGGGTGTATCTGGACGATCGCCAGTACGTCGAATCGGGGCCGATGTTTTTCCTCACGGCGCCGACGGTGCCCCACGCCTTTGTCACTGAAGCGGACGCCGATGGGCACGTGCTGACGGTGCGCCAGCAGTTGGTATGGGCATTGATCGATGCCGATCCCAGCCTCGCCTCAGGCTCGGCTTGCGTCGCATTGGCGCCTGACAGCCAGGGCCTGGATCAACTCTTCGAAGAACTGTGCAGCGAGATCAACGCCGAGCGGGCAGGGCGCGCCGCCGCCCTCGACAGCCTCACGCGGTTGATCATGATCCGCTTGCTGCGTCTGTGCGCCCACTCCCTGCCGGCACGTCCGACGCGGCATGAAGACCTGCGCATCTTCCATCGTTTCAACGAACTGATCGAAGCCCACTACCTGGAACACTGGCCGCTGGCCCGCTACGCCGAGGCGATTGGCGTCACGCCGGCCAGGCTCAACGAGGTGTGCCGACGCCTGGCCGACCTGCCGTCCAAGCGCCTGATCCTGGAGCGGGTGATGCAGGAAGCCAAGCGTCTGCTGCTGTTTACCGGCAGCTCGGCGAATGAAGTCTGCTACCAGCTGGGGTTCAAGGACCCGGCGTATTTCAGCCGGTTTTTCCTGCGTTATGCGCAACTGACGCCGGGGGAGTATCGGTTGCGGCAGTCGGGGCTGTGACGCCCCACGCGCCGCCCAGCGCGGTGTGCAGGTTGACCTCGGCCACCAGCGCCCAGCAGGCAGGCCAGGGCCAGCGTGGAGAATCTGAGGTTGTGCATCAGGCGCCCACCATCCATTTGGCCAAACCATGCCGGCCGCTCACGCCCAGCTTGGCGGCGGCGCGCTTGAGGTAGGTTTCGATCGAGCTGTTTTTCACGCTGAGTTTTTCCGCCATCTGCGGCACGGTGCCGCCGGTCAACAGCCCCAGGCACACCTCCTGCTCGCGCGCCGACAGGGTCACCTCGCTGAGGGCCAGGCGCTTGTAGAACTCACGTTGCAACTGCGACTGCTCGAGTGAGGTGGGGGCCGGTTCGCTGTCGACGGCGGGGGCCTGGCGCAGGATCTGCGCGTGGCGCTCCATCAGCGGCAGCAGGGTGTCCGACAGGCACTTGAGAAACGACAACTCGGCCAGGGAAAACCCGCGCTGGGTCGGTGGGCGGTAGAACGAAATCACACAGCGCCGGTTGCCCTGGCGTGACACCAGGTTGCACTGGTGCGAACCGCCCCGGGGATGGGCGCTATGGGCCTTGGCCTTCATCTGGATCAGCAACGGGTCTTGCATGTGCAACATGTCCCGCAACAGGGGATGGTCGCTGGGCGGGTGCACGATCTGCGGTGCTGACAAAGCCTGTCTGATCCCGGCGCTGCCCAGCAACTTGATGTCGAGCACCGTGTCGCGCGCTTCGTCGAGGGTCCATTCGCTGAGGTCCACCAGATGGATCGGCACCCATTTGTCCACCAGATGCAGCATGTTCGCGGCAAAATCCCCGTGGCCGCTGTTGGCAATCAACTCACCCATTTCGGCATAGAAATGCGGGCTCTCGGGGGTGCCAATGCTCTGCGTCAAACTCATAGCCATCTCATCCTTGATGTCAAAAACCGTCAGCGGACACCCTGGCGGGTTCGGGGCGATCCGTTCTTCCAGAACAGTCATCGGCGCTCGAAAAGCCATTCAACCAGGGGATTTGTCCTACATATGTAGCGGAAATGCGTGATAGAAGCTGCCATAAAAATAACGTCATTAATTCGACGTTTCTGACAGGCAATTCCGCCGAAAAAAAGTCATGGAGTGCCGTGCTTATTAATTAAGTAATTGAAATAGGAAGGAAAATATTTTCGTTGAGAGCATCCGTTGCTCATCGACATCGGGAAGATGTAGCCAATCTCCTACAACTATTTAATCGTTTCAGCACTGAGTCGTTCGCCAAGCCCGTTGCTATCCATTTGGATGTCCGGGTTTCGGCTGACAGACAGTCCCGGGGGCCCATGCTCAAATCCGGCAATTTCGCCGTAGTGGGCCTCTCTGCGCGGTCAGTGCCCGACCTCCATGAGAAGGATCTTATGCAGCATTTTCCCATCCCGCCCAATAGGACATCTGGCTCGACCAACTGCGCCAGGGCGATTCGCCGCTCTACAACATCGGCGGCTATGTCGACCTGACCGGCCCACTGGAGCCCGTGCTGCTCCAGCGCGCAGTCGAGCAACCGGTGGCCCGCCACGACGCGTTGCGTACCCAATTGCACCGCGACGCCAACGGCTTCCCGATGGCGTTGCTCGCGCGCATCGCTTCAATCACTTCACCGATGGGCAAGGCTTTATGACGGCCTATGGCGCCAGCACGCTGGATGAAGCGTTCATCCATGCTGCAAGCCTGCCGAAAGGGGCGCCTTAACGCCCGGGCAAAAACGCCACGCTGCCTTCCTCACGTTTCTTGAACATGCGCTCGCCGTTATCCGGTTGGGTGACGATCACCTGGTGGTCCGCCCCCAGGTACGCCAACGGCGTCGGGTCGTCTTTGCTGAATTGCGCGACGATGAGGGTGTGCTGCGGGTCGAAGTGCCGGCCGCTGGTTTTGTCCAGCCAGGCGATGAACGCGGCGCTGTCGCCCTGGCGCGGGAAGTCCTGGTCCTGGGCCACGTAGTAGAACGGTTTGCCGCCGTTTTGCAGGTACATCGGCAGCTTGTTGTCGACTTCCACCAGCACCATTTGCCATTGCTCCCAAGGCGCGCGTTTGACGGCTTCGGCGCGCACGTCTTCGGCGAAGCGGGTCACGCCGCCGTTGCCGTTGGTCCAGGGATACGCCACGCCAAGTATCAGCAGCAACAGGCCCGCGGCGATGCCAAACCCTGTGCGCCAGCGTGGCCGGGCGGCCGGTTTTTTCAGCAGGTGTTCCTGCAGCCACCAGGCGCCGAGCAGTTGGGCAAACGGCACCAGCGGCAGCACGTAATAGCTGCGGCGGCTGCCGCTGGCGGTGAAGAAGATGAACAGCAGGCCCAGGCCCCACACCAGCCAGCGCACGTTGGGTGGCGTGGTGCGCCAATGGCGCAGGGCAAGCCACAGGCCGAGCAGCCAGCAGGGTGTCCAGGGCAAGGTGTAGGCGGGCAGGTAGATCAGGTAGGTATAGATCGGCCCCATATGGTCAAAGGGGTCGAAGAAGCGCACTACGTTTTCCCGGAACACCAGGGCCAGGCCGCTTTGGCCATAGGTTGGCGTGCCGTAGAAGTGCGACAGCACGAACGGCACCGCATACACCCCGGCGGCGATCAGCAGCGCCAGCAGCAGGCGCAGGTTGAGGTGACGTTTGTAGCGTTGTTCGCTGAGCAGGTGCGGCAGCAGCACCAGGCCCGGCAGCACAAAGCCGATCAAGCCTTTGAACAGGGACGTCAATGCCAGTAGCAGGAAAAACACCGTGTAGCGTCCCAGCCGCGTGTCATCCGGGCCGCGCCAATACCACCACACCGCCGCCAGCACGCCGCACACGGTAAGCACATCCGCGGTGGCGACCCGTGCCCAGAACATGAAGTAGAAGGTGGTGGCGAGCATCCAGCCTGCAAGCAGGCCGGTGCCCTTGTGCAGCAGGCGTGCGCCGATCAGGTAGACCAGCCACACGCTCAACCACGCCGCCAGCACCGACGGCAGGCGCAACGACCACGGGCCCAGGCCACCCATCACGTGGGCCAGGCCGGTGATCAGCCAGTAGGAGGGCAGGGGCTTGTCGTAGTAAGGCACGCCCTTGAGGTAGGGATCGAAGTAGTCGCCGCTTTGCAGCATGTGCAAGGCGATGTCGGCCCAGCGCGTTTCCGGGCCCCACAGGTCACGGCCGCCGAGGCCCGGCAAGAGCATCAATGCCGTGACCGCCAGCAGGAGCAGCAGGGCGCCGTGTTTCTCTGTGAATCGCTGGTTCATGGCAGCTTCGGATAAATGATCAGTTGCAGGTAGCCCTTGTCATACCGCGTGCCACCGAGGGGCAGTTGCCCGGCCTGACGCATTTCACTGGTGCTGCCGACGCGGATCAGCACGCCCACCGAACCTTTGCGGCGGGCGTCCCTCAGCCAGTCTTCAACCTGGTCCAGGCTGATCTTGCGTTGTGCGCTGTCCGGATATTGCAGGCCATAGCGCAGCTCGCCTTCGGTCTCATACAACCCCACTTCGGGCCGTTGCAGGCGCCAGGCGAGGGCGCTGGCACTTTCCAATTCGTTGCTGAGCAAGGCACTGGTTTGCTTGAGTTCGTCCAGGTGCTCCAGCACAAACTGGTCGGGCATTTCGTTGTCGGTGACTTGCGCCGGCATGCTCGCCGGCAACAGCACCACCAGCAAGCCGATGCCCAGCACCGGCATCGCCCACAGCGTCAGCGGGCGGAACGCTTGCAGCAGGTTCGTGAGGATCCAGCCCAGCAGCACGATGAACATCAGCGACAGGCTGAACATCTCCGCGTGGCTATTGCCATACGGCGGCCTGGTGATTTGCAGGTAGATCAGCGCCACCATCGCCGCCATGCCGATGCCAAAGTTGAGCATGCCGTTGACGCGGATCGAGCGCGATTTGCCCTGTTGTACCAGGTCGCTCAGCGCATGCCCCATCAACAACGCCAGCGGCAGCAGGCACGGCATGATGTAGGTGGGCAGCTTGCCTTTGCTCAGGCTGAAAAGGAACAGCGGCAACAACAGCCACAGCGCAAGAAAGCCCACCGCTGGCTGGCGTTTTTGCGTCCAGGCCTTGCTCAAGGTGGCCGGCAATAGCGCAGCCCAGGGCAGGCACGCGACCACCATGATCGGCAGGAAGAACCACCACGGCCGGGCGTGTTGAGCGGTGGCTCCGCTGAAGCGGCGGACATGTTCGTTCCAGAAGAAGAACCGCCAGTAGTCCGGTTCTTGCACATGGATCGCCCATACCCAGGGCAGGCACATTAGCAGCGCCACTGCCATGGCCAGCGGGCCATAGCGCAACAACTCGCCCAGGCGCCGCTGCCAGAGCATGTAGGGCACGGCGATCAGCACCGGCAGCGCCCAGGCCAGGAAACCCTTGGTCATGAAGCCCATGGCGCAGGCCCCGCCCAACATTGTCCACGCGGCCAGGCGACCACGGGTGGTGGTGTTGTCGAGGGCAAACCACAGCGCGACCAGGCTGAGGTTGACCCAGAAGGTGAATTGCGGATCGAGGTTGGAGTACCCGGCTTGCCCGGCGACCAGGCCAAAGCTCAGATACAGCAGCGCACAGGTCAGGCTCTTGCGTGGATCGTTCCACATCCGCCGTGCGATCAGATAGGCCAGCAGCACGCTGAGGGCGGTGGTCACGGCCGAGGCGATGCGCACACCGAACAGGTTCTGGCCAAACACCGCCTGGCCGAGGGCGATGAGCCAATAGCCGGCGGCAGGTTTTTCGAAGTAACGCACGCCCATGAAGTGCGGTGTGACCCAGTTGCCGCTCAGCAGCATTTCCTGGCTGATCTGGGCGTAGCGGGTTTCATCCGGGATCCACAAACCGTGCAGGCCCAGGGGTAACAAATAGAATGCGATAACGGCCAGCAACAGCAGCGGCAGGGGTTTGAATCGGGTCATGAAAACGTCGCTCCTTGACGTTCGCGGCAAGCGGGAGAGGGTATGAAAGTCATAGCGTAAAACATTGAAGTTTCCACTAAGTCACTGAAAATATTCATGACGTCCTTAACTAACAGGCACAACTAAACATGCCAGAAGTTGGCTGTCGTTTTGCTGAACATGGCTGGGGCGGTAAGTATTTAAGTTCTAGAGTTGCTTGAGTACGGCGGGCCAATCCTTGTTGTTGACGATGCCCAGAGTCTTGAACTTGCCGTTCGCCAGCACCTGCACGAACAGTGCGCTGCCGTACTCGGGGAACGTCGCGTGGGGGAAACCCAGGGTCTTTTCGAAGTCGGCGATGCAGCCGCTGTGAGTGACGAAGACCAGATTGCGGCCAGGCAGTTTGTGGCTGAGCATTTCTTCACCCATGGCCGCGCCGCAGATGGCTCTTTCGCCTGAGCTGAACTCACTTTTGTCAAACATGAAATGCACCGTCTGGGCGGTTCGCACGGCCGGGCTGGCAAGGATGTCGCTGGCCTCCATGCCCAATGAATTAAAGGCTTTGCCGAGTTTTACCGCCTGTTGGCTGCCATTCACGGTCAGACCTTCGGGAGGGCCCAGGCAAGGATTGGCGGAGCGGTCGCAGCGCTCTTCATGGCGCACCAGCACAATCACCTCGCCGCTGTGCCAATGGGCCAACAGGCCTGAGCTGAGCAGCCGGCTGCCGACGCCCAGATCGGGCGGTGACGACGGCCATAACATCGCGCCGGTGAGCAGCAGGCCGACGGCCGCAGTGCCGATCCAGAGCCTTCGCAGGCGTTTGATAACGGCTCGGATTGAGCGCGGTTTGGTCAGAGTAAGGTCAACCACACTAATCACCATGGGCACTGTTGGCAGTGTTAAATCAAACAGGCGCAACGTTACAAATAGAAGCCCGTAGTGGAACTGGAGCGTGGCACAGGGCTGCTGTCTTTTCGCTGAACATGTGAGTGCTAGAAGTTGCCATTGCTACCGGCGGAAAAGTTGCAGGTATTTGGCGTGTGATGGGCAATTTAGAGGGCGATGGGTGGGCAACCGGTGAAATCCATGTGAAAAATTTGCGTGAGCCTGTCGGCCAACCGTTATTCTCGATTTCAGTCCTTTGGTGAGTGCTCCCATGTTGCAGGTGCAAGGTGTCTTTAAAAGCTACGCAACCCCGCAAGGTCCGCTGGCGGTGCTGGGCGGGGTCGACTTGCAACTGCCGGCGCGCAGCAGCCTGGCGCTGATGGGCGAGTCGGGCAGCGGCAAGAGCACCTTGTTGCATCTGGTGGCCGGTCTGGACCGGGTGGATAGCGGCAGCATCCGCGTCGGTGAGCAACGCCTTGATCAACTCGGTGAGGCACAACTGGCCGATTGGCGTCGCACCGAAATCGGCCTGGTGTTCCAGCAGTTCAACCTGATCGGCAGCCTGCGCGTCGACGACAACCTGGCCTTCCAGGCGCGCCTGGCCGGGCGGTTTGACCCGCGATGGCAAGCGCAATTGGTGGAACGCCTGGGCCTGGGCGACTTGCTCAAGCGTTATCCCGAACAGCTCTCCGGCGGCCAGCAGCAACGGGTCGCGGTGGGGCGGGCGTTGGCGTCGCGTCCGTCGCTGCTGTTGGCCGATGAACCCACCGGCAACCTCGACGAAGCCACCAGCGATGAGGTACTGCAATTGCTGTTGGATCTGTTGCGCGACAGCCCCACCAGCCTGTTGATGGTCACCCACAGCTCGCGCATCGCCGCACGCCTGGAGCGTCAAGTGGTGCTGCACCGTGGCCGGGTTGTCCCGGCGGACGCTGTTTGAGATGGCGGTGTTTTACTGGGCCTTGCGCGCACTGCTGAGCCACTGGCGGCGCCATCCCGTGCAGTTTTTCAGCGTGTTGACCGGGTTGTGGCTGGCCACGGCGTTGCTGACCGGGGTGCAGGCCCTCAACAGCCAGGCGCGGGACAGTTACGCGCGGGCCAGCCAATTGATCGGCGGCGAGCCCCAGGCCAGCCTGAGCGCGCCGGATGGGGCGAGTTTCCCCCAGGCGTTGTTCGCCGAGTTGCGCCGGATGGGGTGGCCGGTGTCGCCGGTGGTGCAGGGGCGGGTGCAGCTCCAGGGGCATGAAGACACGCGCCTGCAATTAATGGGCATCGAGCCGTTGTCGCTGCCGGGCGGCGGCGCGGTGGCGGGCCAGCGCTTGAGCCAGGCGCAGATGCTGGCGTTCTTCGAGCCGCCGGGGCGTACCTGGATCGCGCCGCAAACCCTGCATGCCCTCGGGTTGCAGGAGGGTGACCAGCCGTTGACCACCAACGGACATCGCCTGGCGCCGTTGCAGGTCCGGCAGGACATGGCCCCCGGGCTGCTGCTGACCGACATTGGCTTCGCCCAGCCCGTGCTGGACATGCCCGGGCGTCTGTCGCGCTTGCTGCTGGACAAGGCCTACGCCGCCGCCCAGCCCACGCCACCCGCCGGGTTGCAACTCAGGCAGGGCGAAGACAACAACTTGTCGCGCCTTACCGAGAGCTTTCACCTGAACCTCGATGCCCTGGGCTTTTTGTCCTTTGTGGTGGGGCTGTTTATCGTGCACGCCGCCATCGGCCTGGCCCTGGAGCAACGTCGTGGCCTGTTGCGCACCTTGCGCGCCTGCGGGGTCAGTGCGCGGCTACTGATCCTCAGCCTGGCCGTGGAACTGGGCGTGTTGTCCTTGCTCGGCGGCGTGCTCGGGGTGGCCAGCGGTTATGTGCTGGCGAGCCTGCTGCTGCCGGATGTGGCGGCGAGCTTGCGGGGCCTCTATGGCGCCGAAGTCGCTGGCCAACTGAGCCTGAGCCCCTGGTGGTGGGCCGCCGGGCTGGGCCTGAGCCTGCTCGGCGCGCTGCTTGCCGGCGCCAGTAGCGTGTGGCGGGCGGCGCGTTTGCCCTTGCTGGCGCTGGCCAATGCCCAAGCCTGGCACGACGCCCATGGGCGCTGGTTGCGCCGCCAGGGTTGGGTCGCCGCCGCCGCGCTGTTGATCGCGTTGCTCGCGCTGCTGCTGGGCGACAGCCTGGCCGCCGGTTTTGTGCTGATGGCGGCCTTGTTGCTGGGGGCGGCGCTGGGCTTGCCGGTGATGCTCAATGGCGTGCTCAAGGCCGTGCTGGGGCGCAGTCGCTCGGTGCTGGGGCAATGGTTTCTAGCTGACTGCCGCCAACAGCTGCCCGCGTTGAGCCTGGCGTTGATGGCACTGTTATTGGCCCTGGCGGCAAATATCGGCGCGGGCTCCATGACCTCGGGGTTCCGCCAGACGTTCAACAACTGGCTGGAGCAACGCCTGACGGCCGAGCTGTACCTCAATCCGCAAAACCCGGCGCAAGCCGAACAGCTCAACACCTGGCTGGCGCAACAGCCGTTGGTGCAGGCGGTACTGCCGACCTGGCAGGTCGCCGTGCAATTGCGCGGTTGGCCGGCGGATCTGTTCGGTGTGGTCGACGACCCGACCTATCGCCAGCATTGGCCGTTGCTCGAGGCTGCGAGCGCGCCGTGGGACCGCTTGCTGCAAGGCGACAGCCTGATGCTCAGCGAGCAATTGGCGCGGCGCCTGTCGGTGAAACTGGGGGATACGGTCAGTATTCCCACACCCCGAGGCGTCTGGTCGCCCGTCCTGGTGGGGATTTATGCCGACTATGGCAACCCCAAGGGCCATCTGTTGATCAATGCCAAGCACCTGCTGGCGCACTGGCCGACCCTGGCGCCGGCACGTTTCAACCTGCGGGTGTTGCCACAGGATGTGCCGCCGCTGGTGCGTGAAGTGCAGCGCGGGTTTGCCCTGGAGGACAGTCGCATCGTCGATCAACAGCAACTCAAGGGCTGGTCGAGCCAGGTGTTCGAACGCACCTTTGCCGCCACTGCGGCGCTCAACAGCCTGACCCTTGGCGTCGCCGGCGTGGCGCTGTTTATCAGCCTGTTGACCCAGAGCCAGAGCCGCCTCGGTCAACTTGCGCCGCTGTGGGCGCTGGGCGTGACACGGCGGCAATTGATGTTGCTGAACCTGGGGCAGACTTGGCTGTTGGCGGTGCTCACGCTGGTCCTCGCCGTGCCCCTGGGGCTGTTGCTGGCGTGGTGCCTGGATGCGGTGATCAACGTGCAGGCGTTCGGTTGGCGCCTGCCGTTGCAGGTGTTCCCGTGGCAGCTTGCGCAGTTGCTGGCACTGGCGCTGCTGGCCACCTTGCTGGCGTCGGCCTGGCCGCTGTGGCAGCTGTACCGCAGTCGTCCGGCGGACTTGTTGAGGACCTTTGCCCATGAAGATTAGAGCGACGTTGTCCGCGGTTTTGCTGCTGTTGGGCGCGTGCGACAAAGTCCCGGCGCCCGAGGAAAGCTTCGCCGGTCTGGGCAGCGCGGCGGCGGACTTTGCCCAGGTGGTACCCGGCAGGGTGTTCAGCTTTCCTGGCGACCATGGCCCTCACGACGGTTTTCGCATCGAGTGGTGGTACGTCACCGCCAACCTCAAGGACGCCCAAGGCAATGAATTCGGCGTGCAATGGACGCTGTTTCGCAATGCGCTCAAGGCCGGGCCGACGCAGCCCGGCTGGCACGACTCGACGGTTTGGCTGGGCCACGCCGCCGTCACGTCCGCCACGCGCCACTACGCCGCCGAACGCTACGCCCGCGGCGGCGTCGGCCAGGCCGGCGCGCAGGCGGTGCCGTTCAATGCGTGGATCGACGACTGGGACTTCGCCAGCCAACCTGGCGCCGCGAGCCCACTGGCCGACATGCGACTCAAGGCCAGTGGCGCGCAGTTCGCCTATGACCTGCACCTGACCTCCAGCCGCCCGCTGGTGTTGCAAGGGGACAAGGGCTACAGCCGCAAATCCGACCAGGGCCAGGCGTCGTACTACTACAGCCAACCGTTTTTCCGCGCCAGCGGCAGCGTCAGCATCGACGGCCACACCTATCAGGTCAGCGGTCCCGCGTGGCTCGACCGCGAATGGAGCAGCCAACCCCTCGCCGCGGGCCAGACTGGCTGGGACTGGTTCTCCCTGCACCTGGACAGCGGTGAACAGTTGATGCTGTTCCGCGTGCGTCAGCAGAACGGCGCGGGTTACCTCACCGGCACCTGGATCGATCAGCAGGGTCAGGTCCAGACCCTGCACAACGCCGACATCCAACTGACACCGTTGGCGACCACCACTCTTGACGGGCGCACGATTCCCACGCGCTGGTCACTGAACATTCCCGGCAAACAGCTGGACATCACCCCAACGGCGCTCAACCCGAACGCCTGGATGAATCTTGGTATTCCCTACTGGGAAGGACCGGTGCAGTTCGACGGTGGGGTGGGTTACCTGGAAATGACCGGTTATTAGGCTGGTTTCTGTCAGCACTGTTTCTGCGCCTATGTAGGCCGCTTCCCAAATTGAATGGTCGCCCCCTGGGCTTGTGTCCGGGGCGGCAGTGCCTGCTTATATTTCGACGCCATCTCTATTGGATTCGGGATGCAGGGCATGGCGCAGGGCTATATCAACCGCGAAACCATCGATCTCACCAGTTTGAAAACCCGCTTGATGGGCCACGGCCTGAGCCGCCAGCGCTCGGACCATTTTGACGTGTTGAACCACCACCTGCGCCACGGCTTGGTGACGCCGGGGCAATTGGTGGTGATTCCCGACACCTACAGCGTGAGCTGCTCCCGAGAGGAAGCCTGGTTGATGCGCCGCGCCGAAGAAGTGCGGCGCGAGCTGGAGCAAAAGGCATCGGTCGGCACAGCCGTGATCAATGACTATGACCTGCTGCAAAGCCTGCTGACCTACGGCTCGATAGGTGTGGGCAGCACGACCTCGGCGTGGGCGCGGCACCTGGATGAAGTGCTGCGCACGCTGGAAGACATCGAGCAGTTGCATCAGCGCTTGAAGGCCGGTGGCTTGGACCGTCAGACGTTTATCCGCCAGCGCCAGGTGTTGTTTGAATTGCTCGACACACAACTGCGTGGCGCGGCGCGGTTTGGCACGGGGTTGCGTGGCAATCAGTCGTTGAAGAACGTGTTGGGGATTTCCACCAAGAGCTTTTTGCACAAGGGCGAGATCGATGGGTATGCCAAGCGCATGGGGGCGATTGCGCAGGTGTCGAAGTGGTTGGGGAAGGGCACGTATGTGGGCTTGGCGATGGACGTCGGGGCTGCGGGTTTGGAGATCAAGGAAGCGTGTGTGATGGGGCGGGAGGCGCAGTGTCGGCGGGCGAAGTATGTGGAGAGTGGGCGGTTGGCGGGGAGTGTGGCGGGGGCTTCGATTGGTGGGAGGTATGGCGCAGAGGTTGCTCGTAGTGCATGCAGGATCGTGTTGGCGGTAGGGCTTAGGGAGCGCAGTGGGTTGGCCTGTGGAATTATTGGCGGTGCTGCAGGAGGGTATGCAGGAGGCTCAATTTTCGGCGATACCGGTGCCTTTTTGGGGGGGAAAGTCTTAGAGGTCGATGGCCAATTCATCTTTGAGCCAGAGGGGGCATGACAATGTCATTTTTTCTCGCTTACAGCATCGTGTTGATGGGTGGGTGTTTTGTTATCTGGGGACTGATGCTCTTTGTGGAATATAGAAAGCTCGACGAGCTGGAAAGCTACTTCAGTGAAAACGAAAAGGTTTGCAAACATAAGCGCTTCTGGGGAAGGAACCAGCCGATAGACAAGTCTCAACGGATGGGGCTGATGGTCGACTTCCTATCTGACTCAAAGCGCTTTGTGAAAGCAGGCCTCGTGACCGAAGCCGAACTGGCCTCTGTTCCTCTAGCCCTCAAACGCTGGGTGTTGTGGCCTTATCGCTTAGCGGGAATTTGGTTTTTTGCAGCAGTCATCTGGGCCATCTGGCACAGATGGTAGGTGACGCCGTTTTCGTGAGCGGGTACGCATGCCGACTCCTGGCTGTTTTTGTGGTGTTGGAGCGTAGCCCGGCCTGAACATTCTGCTAGTCGCATGTGTGTTTCAAAGTACCGGGTCCTAGCGTTGCGACCTGTCGCTCTCGGCCTATGGCTCGATAGGTGTGGGCAGCACCACCTCGGCGTGGGCGCGGCACCTGGATGAAGTGCTGCGCACGCTGGAATACATCGAGCAGTTGCATCAGCGCTTGAAGGCCGGTGGCTTGGACCGTCAGACGTTTATTCGCCAGCGCCAGGTGTTGTTTGAATTGCTCGACACACAACTGCGTGGCGCGGCGCGATTTGGCACGGGGTTGCGTGGCAATCAGTCGTTGAAGAACGTGTTGGGGATTTCCACCAAGAGCTTTTTGCACAAGGGCGAGATCGATGGGTATGCCAAGCGCATGGGGGCGATTGCGCAGGTGTCGAAGTGGTTTGGGAAGGGCACGTATGTGGGTTTGGCGATGGATGTCGGGGCTGCGGGATTGGAGATCAAGGAGGCGTGTATGGTGGGGCGGGGGCTGCTTGGTTCGGAGCGGCAGGTGCAAAAGTTGCGCGTCGCCTATGTTCAGTCGCTTTGGGTGTGGCGATGAAAGGACAGAGTGAACTGGTCTGCGCAGTTATTGGGGGAGCGGGGGGAGGGTATTTAGGCGGTGACAGGATGGGTGATAGCGGTGCCTTTCTGGGGGGGAAAGTTGTAGAGGTCGATGGCGTTTTGATTTTTGAACCGGAGCGGGCTTAACAATGTCGTTTTTTCTTATCTACAGCATTGTATTGATGGCCGGCGTATTCATCCTTTTGGGGCTGATGTTATTTGCGGAGTATCGAAAGCTCGATGAGTTGGAAAAATACTTCAGTGAAAACGAAAAGGTTCGAAGGCATAAGCGTTTCTGGGGAAAAAACCAGCGGATCGACAGATTTCATCGCATGGGGCTGATGATTGATTTCCTCTCGAATCCAAAGCCCTATTTGAAGGCAGGGCTAGTTTCAGAGGCCGAACTTGCATCAGTTCCCATAGCGCTCAAGCGATGGGCGTTGTGGCCCTATCGCATTTCTTACATTTGGATAGTTGTCATGATCATCGGCGGCATTTGGCAGAAGTGGTAACTCACTTTCCGGCCGTCATGCAAACCGCTGAGCAGGAAGCCGTCAGCAGCAGGAACGCCACCACCCAGCAGCAACACAAACAGCAGGTGACGCCGTTTTCGTGAGCGGGTACGCATGCCGACTCCTGGCTATTTTTGTGGTGTTGGAGCGTAGCCCGGCCTGAACATTCTGCTGGTCGCATGTGTGTTTCAAAGTACCGGGTCCCAGCGTTGCGACCAGTCGCTCTCGGCCTTGACCACGCCCCGGAGTAACTCCAGCGCGTGTTGCAACACCGTCGAATCCCGTGCCCGCGAGTACACCAGATACGTCGGGAAACTGAACTCCGGCGCCTTCGCCACGCGCTGCATCACGCCGCTGTCGAGGTAGCTTTGTACCACCCGCGTGCGGAAGTACCCGGCGCCGCCGTTTTCCAGGATGTACTGCAAGGCCAGCGGGCCCAGGTTGAAACTCAGCGCGGCGCGTGCCCTGTCCGGCAGGGCGGCGTCGTGTTGCTGGCGGAAGCCTGGGCCCCAGTCGATGTACACGTAGGGCACCGGGTTGCTGACCAGTTGCACCAGGATCAGTTTTTCTTCCAGCACCTGCTCCACCTGCAACCCCGGCCAGTATTGCGGCTGGAACACCAGGGCGGCATCCAGCACCCCCAGCTCCAGCTGGCGCAGCAGGTATTCGCCTTCGCGCACTTCGGTGCGCAGCGCATGGCCGGGGATGTGTTCACGCAGGGCCTGGGCCCAGCCGAGCATCAACGGGTTGCACAGGCTGACCTCGCCACCGATGTGCAGCACGTTGCGATAGCCCTCGGGCAACGGCAGATCGCGGCGCGCGGCTTCCCAGGTTTGCAGCAACTGGTTGGCGTAGACCACGAAGGCTTCGCCATCCGCGGTCAGGCGCGCGCCAGCGCGGTTGCGGATGAACAGCGTGCTGCCCAGCTGGCTTTCCAGGCTTTTGACCCGGGCGGTGATGGCGGTCTGGGTAACGTGCAGTTTCTCGGCCGCCGCGGCGAGGCTGCCGCAGCGGGTGATTTCGAGGAAGGTGCGTGCCAGTTCGATGTCCATGGGAGCCCCGGAGAATGAATGGGGGCATTGTAGTGGAATGCGCTCAGAACTGTGGGCGCGGGCTTGTGTGGGAGCGGGCTTGCTCGCGAAGACGGTGGATCAGTCGATAATTCTGTGACTGACACTCCGCTTTCGCGGGCAAGCCCGCTCCCACAGTTGATGGGGGTTGATGGGGAGTGAGTGCTCGGCTGGAGATCGCCCGGGCACTGCCAATCTCCCACATTCAATTGCATTTCAGGTCGGAGTTACTGGGGCTTGCAGGTGCTGGGTAGGGAATGCCTTTGAATAAGCCTGGCAAACCCGCAACACCACATCATCGGCAAACCGCGCACCGACCACATGCAACCCCACCGGCAAGCCATTCGCCGCCAACCCGCAGGGCACTGACGCGGCCGGTTGCTGGGTGAGATTGAAGGGGTAGGTGAACGGTGTCCATTCGGTCCATTCCTGTAACCCGGAGCCCGGCGGGACGTCGTGCCCGGCGTCGAATGCGGTGATCGGCATCATTGGCGAGACCAGCACGTCGTAATGTTGGTGGAACGCAGCCATCCGCGCTACCAACGCCGCCCGCGCTTCAAGGGCCGCGCTGAAGTCATCCAGGCTCAAGCGTTCGCCCCGTTGCGCGATGCGCAGCAGGCCGGGGTCCAAGAGCTGTTTTTGCGCGTCGCTCATCGAACCGGTCAAACGTGCGGCCCCGGCTGCCCACAGGGTGCTGAACACCTCCAGCGGGTCGCTGAAACCGGGGTCGATCTGTTCGACATGAGCGCCCAATCGCACCAACCCCTCAACCGCCTGGGCGACCACTTTAGCCACTTGCGGGTCCACGTCCACGTAGCCGAACGCAGGGCTGTACGCTACCCGCAAGCCCTTCAAGTCTGCCCCCGGCGTCAGCCACGGCGCAGTCCTCGGCGCACCGCTCAAACCGTCCCGCGCATCCGGCTGGGCGATGGTTTGCAGCATCAATACGCTGTCTTGCACCGTGCGGGTCATCGGCCCCAGGTGCGACAGAATCGTCATGGAACTGGCCGGCCACTGCGGCACATAACCAAAGGTCGGCTTGATCCCGAACGTGCCGGTAAACGCACAGGGGATACGGATCGAGCCGCCCGCATCACTGCCCTGGTGCAACACCCCCAGGTTCAACGCCGCCGCCGCCCCCGCGCCGCCGGACGAACCACCCGCCGTGGTCCGCGTGTCCCACGGGTTGCGGGTGATGCCGTATAGCGGGTTGTCGGTGACGCCTTTCCAGCCGAATTCCGGCGTGGTGGTTTTGCCCAGCAATACCGCGCCGGCCTTGCGCATAAAGGCCGGGAAGGGCGCGTCGACGTCCCACGGCCCGTCGGCAGATGAGGTGCGCGAGCCCTTGCGGGTCGGCATGCCGAGCGTCAGCGTGAGGTCTTTGATGGAGGCCGGTACACCGTCCAGCGCGCCGCACGGCTGGCCCTTGAACCAGCGTTGTTCCGAGGCGCGCGCAGCGTGCAACGCGCCCTCCGGGTCCACATGGCAGTAAGCGTTTACCACCGGGTTGTAGCGTTCGATGCGCAGCAAGGCATCCTCGGTGACCTCCACCGGCGACAGGGTCTTGTCGCGAAAATGCGCCAGCAATTGCACCGCCGTCAGTTGCCCGATATCGCTCATGCCCGATCCCCCTGCGCCGCATTGACCATGGCCCGCAGCAACACCGCGCAGCCCGCCGCCAGGTCATCCGGCGCGGCGTTTTCGATTTCGTTGTGGCTGATACCACCTTCGCACGGCACAAAGATCATCCCGGCCGGGCCCAGTTCCGCGACGAAAATCGCGTCATGCCCGGCGCCGCTGACGATGTCCATATGGCTCAGGCCCAGGCTGCGCGCAGCGTCGCGCACGGCGTTGACGCAGGCCGGGTCGAAGTCCAGCGGCGGGAAGTCGGCCGTCGGTGTCAGCTCATAAGCCAGGCCGTGTTGTTGTGCCGTGGCTTCAATCACACCGCGCACCTCGTCGACCATGGCTTGCAGCTTGTCGGCATGCAGGTGGCGCAGGTCGAGGGTCATGTGCACCTGGCCCGGAATCACATTGCGCGAACCCGGATGCAGGCTCAGGCAACCCACCGTGCCGCAGGCGTGGGGTTGCTGTTGATGGGCGATACGGTTGACTGCACTGACCACCTCGGCAGCGCCGACCAGTGCGTCCTTGCGCAGGTGCATCGGTGTCGGCCCGGCGTGGGCTTCGACGCCGGTGAAGGTCAGGTCGAACCACTTCTGGCCCAGGCAACCCATGACCACGCCAATGGTGGTGGCGCGATCTTCCAGCACCGGGCCCTGTTCGATATGCGCTTCGAAATACGCCCCCACCGGGTTGCCCAGCACCGCGCGGGAACCGGCATAACCGATGCGCTGCAATTCGGCACCCACCGACAGGCCCTGGTCATCGAGCTTGGCCAGGGTCTCCTGCAAATCGAATTTCCCGGCAAACACGCCGGAACCCATCATGCACGGCGGAAAACGCGAGCCTTCTTCGTTGGTCCACACCACCACTTCAATCGGCGCTTCGGTTTCAATCTTCAGATCGTTCAGGGTGCGGATCACTTCCAGCCCGGCCATCACCCCGTAGCAGCCGTCGAACTTGCCGCCGGTGGGTTGGGTGTCGATATGGCTGCCGGTCATCACCGGGGGCAGGGCGGGATTGCGCCCGGCGCGGCGCGCAAAGATATTGCCGATGGCATCCACACTGACGCTGCACCCGGCCGCTTCGCACCACTGCACAAACAGGTCGCGGGCCTGGCGGTCGAGGTCGGTGAGGGCCAGGCGGCACACGCCGCCTTTTAGCGTGGCGCCGAGTTGGGCCAGGTCCATCAGCGACTGCCACAGGCGGTCGCGGTTGATCAGCGGGGCGTTGCTCTGGAGCGGTTGCGCAAAACTGTTCATCTGCATTCTCCGGTCAGGCACTCAGGGCCAAATAGCGGTTCTTGATGCTCGGGTCGGCGCGGAAGGCGGCGGCGCTGCCTTCGTAGACCACGCGGCCCTGTTCGAGTACGTAATGGCGGTCGGCGAGCTTGTCGCAGACCATCAGGTTCTGTTCCACCAGCAGCACCGGCAGGCCGTCGTCCTTGATCTTGCGCAGGATCTTCACCAATTCGTCGACGATCACCGGGGCGAGGCCTTCGGTGGGTTCATCGAGGATCAGCAACTTGGGGTCATTGAGCAGGGCGCGGGCAATGGCGAGCATCTGCTGCTCGCCGCCGGACAAGGCATGCCCGGCGTTTTTGCGCCGTTCCTTGAGGCGCGGGAACATGCCGTACACGTCTTCCAGCTGCCAGCGGCTGGTCTTGCGGGCGGCGATGCGCAGGTTTTCCTCGACCGTGAGCAAACGGAAGATCCCGCGGTTCTCCGGCACCAGCGCCAAGCCTTGGCGCGCAATTTCAAAAATCTTCTGCCCCACCAGCGCCTGGCCGTTGAAGTGAATCTGGCCCTGGCGCGGGCAGATGATGCCGAGGATGCTGCGCAACGTAGTGGTCTTGCCCGCGCCGTTGCGCCCCAGCAGCGTCACCAGCTCACCAGGGTTGACGTTCAGCGACACGCCTTCGAGCACGTGGCTCTTGTCGTAGTAGGAATGGATATTCTCGACGATCAGCATCAGGCGGCCTCCCCCAGATACGCAGTGCGCACACGTTCATCGGCGCGCACGAATTCCGGCGTGCCTTCCACCAGGATCTGCCCGTGGCTCATCACCGTGATGCGTTGGCTGATGGACATGACGATGCTCATGTTGTGTTCGATCAGCAGCACCGTGTGGTCGCGACCGAGGTCACTGATCAGTTGGGTCATGATCGGGATGTCATCGATGCCCATGCCCGAGGTGGGCTCGTCGAGCATCAACAGTTTGGGCTTGGAGCAGATCGACATGCCCACCTCCAGCACCCGCTGCTGGCCGTGGGACAACTCGCCGGCCAGGGTGTCGGCGCGGGCAGTGAGTTGCAGGCGTTCCAAGACCTGGTCGGCCATCTCCAGGTGCTCGCGTTTGCTGTCGACACGGCGCCAGAAGTTCAGCGCCCGCGCACCGTCACGGCCTTGGGCGGCCAGGCGCAGGTTTTCGCGCACGCTGAGGTTCTGGA
Organism: Pseudomonas sp. FP2335; assembly: GCF_030687535.1. Taxonomy (NCBI): domain Bacteria; kingdom Pseudomonadati; phylum Pseudomonadota; class Gammaproteobacteria; order Pseudomonadales; family Pseudomonadaceae; genus Pseudomonas; species Pseudomonas sp. FP2335. The sequence continues at coordinate 3,920,450 of NZ_CP117437.1, read as the reverse complement.
ACAGGCTGGTCAACTGGAACGAGCGCGCCATGCCCAGGCCGACGCGGCCGTGGGCCGGTTTGCGCATCAGGTTCTTGCCGTCGAAATGGATTGCCCCGGCGGTGGCCTGGCGCTCGCCGGTGAGGCAATGGAACAGGCTGGTCTTGCCCGCACCGTTGGGGCCGATAATGGTGTGGATGGTGCCGGCTTCGACCTTGAGGTTGACGCCGTTCACCGCATGGAAGGCGCCGTAGGCTAGTTCCAGGTTCTCTGTTTCCAGCAGGATGCTCATAGCACTTCCTCCTTGGCCACCACTGCGGGCTTGCGAGCGCCGCGCACTTTTTCAAACAGCGACGCCAGGCCGCCCCACAAACCACCGCGCATGAAGATCACCACCAGGATCAGGATCACCCCCAGCAGCATCAGCCAGCGTGGCCACAGGTCGGAGAGGAAATCCCCCAGCAGCACGATGGAGCCGGCACCCAGCAACGAGCCGAACAGCGAGCCGGTGCCGCCGACGATGGTCATGATCAGGATGTTCTCGGACATCGCCAGGTCGATGTTCGACAGCGGCACGAAGTGCAGCAGCATCGCGTACAGCGCACCGGCGATCCCGGTGACTGCGCCGGACAGCACAAACACCAGGATCTTGAAATGACGCGTGTCGTAGCCGATCGCCGCGGCGCGGGTTTCGTTTTCGCGGATCGCCATCAGCGTGCTGCCAAAGGGCGAGGCGATGACCCGGCGCGCGCCGATAAAGATCAGCAGGAACAGCACCGCCACAAAGCCGTAGAAGGCGCGGGCGTCGGCCAGGGATAGCAGCACAGTGTCACCGACGCGGATTTCCGGGCGCGGCACGCTGAGCAGGCCGTTGTCGCCGCCGGTCCAGTCGCTGAGGGTGTAGGCGACGAAGTAGGCCATCTGGCTGAAGGCCAGGGTCAGCATCACGAAGTAGATGCCGGTGCGGCGGATCGCCAGGGCGCCGACCAACAAGGCCAGGAAACCACCGGCCACGGCCGCGCCGAGCAACGCAGTGAACAGGCCCATCTGCAAATGCAGCATCAGCAGCGCCGCGCAATATGCCCCGGCACCAAAGAAGATGCCCTGGCCGAACGACAGCAGCCCGGTATAGCCCAGCAGCAGGTTGCAGGCGAGGGCGGCCATGGCAAAGATCAGGATCTCGGTGGCCAGGGTCGCCGAAGGCAAGATCAACGGCAGGCCGATCAGTACGGCCAGCACCCACAGCAACATCGCACGGGATTGGGTCTTGGCAAACGGCAGGGGATTTTTCTCGCTCATGTCAGGCTCTCCCGAACAGGCCGTAAGGGCGCACCAGAATCACCACGGCCATCGCGCCGTAGATCATCAGGCTCGCACCTTGGGGCCAGAGTGTGGTCATCAGGCTTTGCACCACGCCGACCAATAAACCGCCGACCAGCGCTCCGCTGAACGACCCCATGCCGCCGATCACCACCACCACGAAGGCCACGCCGAGAATTTCCGGGCCGACAAAGGGCTGTGCGCCGCGCAAGGGCGCGAACAGCACCCCGGCGACACCGGCCAGGGCCACCCCGAGGGCGAAGGTCATCGAGAACAAACGGAAAATATTGGTGCCCAGCAGCGACACGGTCTCGGTGCTTTCACTGCCGGCGCGCACCAGGGCGCCGAAGCGCGTGCGTTCCAGCAGCAGCCACAGGCCCAGGCCGACCAGCCCGGAGAAGCCGATCAGGAACAGGCGATAGTGCGGGTACACAAAGTCACCGATCACCAGCACCCCGCGCAGCAGTTCCGGCACGGCGACGCTTTTGCCCACCGGGCCCCAGATCATCACGCTGGCCTCCTGGATGATCAGCGCTATCCCCAAGGTCACCAGGATCTGGAACATGTGCGGCAAGTGATAGATGCGCTGGATCAATAATCGCTCGATCACCCACGCCAAAGCGGCCACCACCAGCGGCGCGATCAGCAGCGCCAGCCAGAAGTTGCCGGTGAGGCTCACGGCGGTGTAGCAGATGTAGGCACCGAGCAAAAAGAACGCGCCATGGGCAAAGTTGACGAAGTTGAGCAGGCCGAAAATGATGGTCAGACCGACGGCGATGAGGAAGTAGATCATCCCCAGCCCGAGGCCGTTGAGGATCTGGAACAGGTAAAGATTAAGCATGCAGGAACCCTCGGCAGGACGCCGCTTGCGCGGCCCTGCCTGCAATATTCAGGGGGTCAGGCGAGCGTGCAGCCCGTGGCGTCCACTGGCGGGAAGGATTGGCCGGCGCTGAGCACTTTGGCCAGGTCGTCCTTGTCGGCCATCTCGCTGGCGGCTTTGCCGACGAGCAGGTAGTAATCCTTGATCACCTGGTGGTCGCCGGCGCGGATCGATTCCTTGCCGGTCGGGCCATCGAAGCTCAGGCCCTGCATGGCCTTGGCCACGGTCGGCCCGTCGAAGCTGCCGGTGGCGACGATGGTGTCGAGCATGACCTTGGTGCTGATGTAGTCGGCGGCCAGCGGGTAGGTGGGGTTGATCCCGTATTTGGCCTGGGTCAGCTTGACCAGTTCGCGGTTGAGCGGGGTGTCGACCTGATGCCAGTACTGCGCGCCCAGGTACACGCCTTCAAGGATGTCGCTGCCCAGTTCCTGGAACTGGTCGAGGCCGGCGGACCATACCAGCAGTACTTTCATGCGCTGCTTGATGCCGAAGTTCACTGCCTGGCGCAGGGTGTTTGACGACTGGCTGCCGAAGTTGAGCAGCACCAGCACATCGGGTTTGGCGGCGATGGCGTTGGTCAGGTAACCGGAGAATTCCTGTTCCTGCAACGAGTGATAGCTGTTGCCGATGTGTTCCAGGCCGCTGTCCTTGAGCACACTTTTGGCGCCTTCGAGCAGTGCTTCGCCAAACACGTATTGCGGGGTGATGGTGTACCAGCGCTTGGCGTCCGGCAGCAGCTTGATCAGCGGCAGCATGGTTTCGCGAATCGCGCCGTAGGTGGGCACCGACCAGCGGAATGTCGCGCGATTGCAATCCTTGCCAGTGACTTCATCGGCGCCCACCGGGGTCATGAACACGCCGCCGACCTTGTCCACTTCCTTGGCCACCGCGAGTGCCGACGACGACAATGTGCAGCCCTGGAAGAACCGCGCGCCGTCCTGCTGGATGGCTTCCTGCACCTTGCGCACCGCCTTGCCGGCGTTGCCTTCGGTGTCGATGACCTTGTAGTTCAGCGGGCGGCCGAGAAGGGTGGCGTGTTGTTCCACCGCCAGGCGCGAACCCATGTCGGCAAACTTGCCATAGCTGGCAAAGGCGCCGGACATGGACTTGAGGCCGTAAAAGGTAAAGGGCTCGGCGGCGAATGCGTGGCGCACGCTCAGCGGGAGGCTGAGGGCGGCGGCTGCGGTGAGGCTGGCTTTCAATAACGTACGACGCTGCATGGGGTGACTCCCTGGTTTAGTTATTGGCAGGAGCGGCAAGGGCGATACGGTGGAGCTTGGGCCTGTGGGCAGGCCTGTTATTTATTGGATGACGCGAGTGTTGGTTGGAATGCGGTCAAAATGTGGGAGCGGGCTTGCTCGCGAATGCGGTGCATCAGTGACGAGATGCTTTGCTGGCCCACCGCATTCGCGAGCAAGCCCGCTCCCACATTGGAACTGTGTTGTTTTTAGGGGCGGTGATCGAACTCCAGTAGAAAATGCGGGCTGACCTGGCCTTCAAGCGCGGTCATGTGGTGTTCGGCATCGCACATATGTTCATGCATCAAACCGCGCACCGCGCTTTCATCACCGGCGCGAAAGGCAATCAGCAACTGTTTGTGATAGTCGAGGTTGGCGGCGTCGAACTGCTTGCGCTTGGGTTTGTAGGCCTTTTTCAGCACCACCAGGTCGCGCAGCAGATCATTGAGGAACTGCGCCATGAAACTCAGCAACGGGTTGGGGCACGCCCTGGCCAGCAGGTTGTGGAACTCCAGTTCTGCCAGGCGCTGTTCGCGTTGACCGGCCTCGCTGTCTTCCGGGGCGCTGCAGAAGGCCACGTTGTCTTGCAGGGCCTGGTAGTCGTCTTCGCTCAAGCGCCCCAGCACCGAGACCGCCAGTTCCACTTCGATGACCTTGCGCAACTGATACACCTGCTCGCCATCCAGATGCTGAAAGTGCAGGTAGTTACGCAGCGCGCGGCTGGCCGGTTCGGTGCCGGCCTGGTTGAGGTATGCACCGCCGCTGGGCCCGGTGCGCGTGCTCACCAAACCCTCGACCTCAAGGGCCTTGAGCGCCTCGCGGGCCGAGCCTTTGGAGCACTGGAAGCTTTCCATCAGCTCGCGCTCGGTGGGCAAACGGTCGCCGGGCTTCAAGGCGTCGGTGACGATGGAGCGCTTGACCGACTCGACAATCACGTCGGAGAGCTTCTGGCGTTTGCGTTTCAGCGGGCGGCTTAGCATGGCGTCGATTTATCGTATTAATGCGGATAAATAGCACTTAATAACGATTAGCCTGGAGCGTCAACGCAAGGTGTCGTTTTCAGCGGCAACAGGTCGCAAACGGTGCGCTACTCCCAATCGCCTTTGTCGAGGCAGTGGGTGGCAGGTGGCGGCTGCTTGCCGAAGGCCAGGAAGTCGCCGACCCATCGGATCACGCATGCACTGGCCTCAGACTTGGGTGGTGCCTTGAGGCGCAATTGCTCGACTTGCGTAAGGTTCGCCTCGCCACGCTCGGCGTTGACCAGCACCATGCGCGCGACCCGCTCGGGAAACAGCGCCGCGTAGCGACTGCCCAGGCGTGTGGCGTCGGCGCTGCCGAGGTAATTGAGCTGGGTCTCTTCAAGTTGGGCGCGGACGAACTCCATGTCCCGTGCCGCGTTTTCGACCCCGCTCTCCTGGCTGAGATCACGCGGGGTGAGTTCGACCACATCGTAGCGATTGAGCAGGGTGCGATAGGCCTGGGTGGAATGGGCACTCCAACTGCCGGCCAGGAGGATGGCAAAGGTGCCGCTGTGGTTGGCCTGGGGGCTGTTGCCGGGTTGGGCGAACACCACGCCTTGGCGGCTCAGCGGGTCGCGGGCGCCGACGCGGGTCAGGTACAGGCGCAGTTTGCCTTGCCGGGGCGCGGCGTAGTTGCGCGGCACGGTGACGATGCCGCATTGGGTGCGCTCAAGCACGTCGGGAGCCAAGTGTGCGAAGGCGGGGAGGCGGCAGTCCAGTTGCCAGTCGATGGCGGTGGGGCTGATCAGCGGCAAACCATGGGCAAGGCTTGCCGTCAGCCACAGGCAGGCGCAGAGCAGGTGTTTTACAACAGTCATCAAGAGGTCCCGGGCAGCCGTGAGATAGCGGCTTTTTTACCAAGGACCCCGGGTCAAAAAATGTAGGGCGAACAGACAACTTCTGTAAGGAAATGGAGTTTTGTTTATCGGATATTGCTTTCCCAGCCGCCCCCCAGTGCTTTGTACAGGGCGATGCTGGCTTGTACGCGCGACAGCCGCAACTGCACGTTCAAATCCTGGGCCGCGTACAGGGTGCGCTGGGTTTCCAGGACCGTCAGCAAGTCCGCGGCGCCTGCCTGGTAGCGGCTTTGAGCGATCTGGAAGGCCGTCTGCGCCTGTTGCAGTTCTTCGGTTTGCCAGTGGCGCTGCTGGTCGAGGCGGGTGATGTTGCTGAGGGATTTTTCCACATCGGCAAAGCCGTTGATGATCGCGCCGCGATAGGTTTGCAGCAGCTCATCCTGGCGTGCGCGGGCCTTGTCGCGCTCGGCGCTTAAACGGCCATTGTTGAAGATCGGCGCGATCAGGCCGGACGTCAGGGTGTAGAACGGGCTGCGCAGGATTTCGTTGGCCTTGTAGGCGCCGCTGCCGAGTGTGGCGCCAAGGGTCAGGGTTGGCAGCATGGCGGCGCGGGCGACGGTGACGTCAGCACTGGCGGCGGCCAGTTGCGCTTCGGCCTGGGCCAGGTCGGGGCGCCGGCTGAGCAACTGGCTCGGCACACCGCTGCCGATGGTCGGCCAGGTCAGGGCCTGGAACGTTTCGTTGCCCAGGTCCACGGCTTGCACGGGTTGGCCGAGCAGGGCGGCGAGGGTGATCTGCGACTCTTCGGCCAGCTGCTCGATCAACGGCAATTGCCGTTGCTGGCTGGCCACCAGGCTTTTCTGCTGGGCCAGTTCCAGGGCAGTGGCGGAGCCGGCGTCGTAGCGGGTCTGCACCAGGTCGAGCACGTTGCGCGCATTGGCCAGGTTGAGCGCGGCGATCTGCTGGCGCTCGCGTGCGGCGAGGGTCTGCGCGTACCGGTCGGCGACGTTGCCGAGCAGGGTCAGCTCCACTGTGGCCTGGTCGAACTCACTGGCGCGCAAGGTCTGCACCGCGCTGTCGCGGGCGGCGGCGCGGCCACCCCAGAAGTCCAGTTCATAGCTGGCGGTGAAGTTGGTGTCATAACTGTTGACGGTGTTGTTGCTCGCAGTGGCGTTCAGGTCTGAGTTGCCGCTGCCGCGCAACAGCCGTTCACGGCTGGCGGTGAGGTTGAACTTCACCTCGGGCAGCAGCGGCGCACCGGCGATCACCGCGCTGGCCTGGGCCTGGCGCACGCGGGCCATGGCGGCGGCGACGTCGAAACTGTCGCGGCGCGCCTGCTCGATCAAGCGGTTGAGCTGTGGGCTGCCGAACTGCGTCCACCACCGTGCATTGCGGGCCTGCGCCGTCTCGCGTTCGGCATATTGCCAGGCGGCGGGTGCGGCGATGCCGCTGTCGACAGCCGGCGGCTGGCCGGCGCAGGCGCTGAGCAACAGGCACAGGCCGGGCAGGTAAAGGGACGGTTTATTCACTGGTCAACGCCTTAACCGGATCGAGCCGGGCAGCTTTACGGGCCGGCATGAAGCCGAAGATGACACCGGTGACCAGCGCACAGCCAAACGCGCCGAACACCGCCACCAGGGAAAATTGCACGGCCACTTCGGCCAGCACCAACACGCCGCCGACGAGCAGCGCGAGGGCGATGCCGAACAGGCCGCCGACCACCGAGAGCATCACCGCTTCGGTGAGGAACTGGCGCAGGATGTCGCGCTGGCGTGCGCCGGTGGCCATGCGGATACCGATTTCACGGGTACGCTCGCGGACGGTCATCAGCATGATGTTCATCACACCGATACCGCCCACCAGCAGCGAGATCGCGGCAATCGAACCGAGCATCAGCGACAGCGTATTCTGCGTGCGCGCCTCGGCCTGGATCATCGCCGCGTTGTTGGTCAGCTGGTAGTCGCGCTTGCCGTTGTGCAACTTGAGCATCAACTGGTCGATGGCCCGCTCGGCTTCGTGGACCTTGCGCGCATCGGCGGCGGCAATCGCCACGTATTCCGGGTTATAGGTGCCGAACAGGCGCACGCTGGCGGCGGTGTAGGGGATGGCGACGCGGTCGTCGCTGTCCTTGTTGCCGGAGCTGGAGCCTTTTTCCGCAAGCACGCCGATCACCTGGAACGGCACGTTTTCGATGAGGATGTATTGGCCGATCGGCGTCGGCAGATCCTTGAACAGCTTCTCGCGGATGCGATGGCCGATCACCGCCACGGTGGCCCCGGCGCGCTCATCGGCCTCGGTGAAGTAGCTGCCCTCGACCACCGGCCAGTTGAAGATCTCCGGGAAGTTGATGTCGTTGCCGCCCACGTACGCCAGGTAGTCGAGGTTGCCGAAGCGGATCCCGGCGTCGCTGCCATTGACCGGCATGATGCGCTTGACCTGGGGCAACGCCGCCAGTGCCGCCACATCGTTGAGGGTAACGATGCCCAGCGGCGTACGCGGGTTGGGCGACGAACCGCTGAGGTAGATGATGTTGGAACCGAACGCGCCCATCTGCGCCATGACCTGGCGCTTGCTGCCTTCGCCCACCGCCAGCATCACCACCACCGACGCCACGCCGATGATGATCCCCAGCAAGGTCAGCGCGGTGCGGAACTTGTTGATCCACATCACCCGCCAGGCGGCCTGCACGGCGTCGACCAGTTCGGCCTTCCACGCGCCATTGTGCTCGGCGCCGTCGATCAGGCGCTGGCGCAGGTCCACGGCTTGCAAGGCATCACTGTTGGCGACCGCCGGCACGTAGCTGGCGTCTTTGGCCGAGTCGCTGATGATCTGGCCGTCGCGGATCTCGATGATGCGGTTGGCGCGCGCCGCCACTTCGCGGTCGTGGGTAATCAGGATGACCACGTGGCCCTGGCTGGCCAGTTCGTCGAGCAGTGTCATCACCTCGGCGCCGCTGTGGCTGTCGAGGGCGCCGGTGGGTTCGTCGGCCAGGATGATATGGCCGCCGTTCATCAGCGCGCGGGCAATCGATACCCGTTGCTGCTGGCCGCCGGAGAGTTGGTGCGGACGGTTGCCGGTGCGCTCGGCCAGGCCCAGGCGGGTGAGCAGGGCCTTGGCGCGGGCGTGGCGTTCAGCGGCGCTGATGCCGGCGTAGATCGCCGGCATCTCGACGTTTTCCTGGGCCGAGCCCGACGGGATCAGGTGGTAGCCCTGGAACACAAAGCCGAACGCCTCGCGGCGCAGCCAGGCCAGCGCATCGCCGTCCAGGTGCGCGACGTTTTCCCCGGCGAACAGGTAGTCGCCCGCAGTGGGGCGGTCGAGGCAGCCGAGGATATTCATCAGCGTCGATTTGCCCGAGCCGGACGCGCCGACAATCGCGACGAATTCCCCGGCGTGGATCGCCAGGTCGATGCCGCGCAACACGTCGACCTGCGGGCTGTCGCCGCCGCCGTAGGATTTGCGGATGTTCTTGAGTTCGATCAGGGGCGTGGCCAACTCAACCCCCGTTGCCGTCGGCTGGGCCGATCAGCAGGTGATCGCCTTCGTTCAAGCCGTCGAGCACTTCGACACGCAGGCGGTCGCTGATACCCAGGCGCACTTCGCGTTCCTCGATGCGGCCGTTCTTGGCGACCACACGAGCGATCTGTTTATCGGCGTTCGCTGTACCCAGCAGCGCGGCAACGGGGGCGGTGAGGGCATCCTTGACCTGGCTGGCGACAAAAAACACCTGGGTGGTCATCTCGGCCATCAGCGCGTGGTCGCTGTTGTCCACGTCCAGCAGCACGGTGTACAGCACCACGCGGCCGCTGCCGCTCTTGTTGGAACTGCTGGGGCTGCCACTGCCCTGGGTTTCGTTCAGCGGCTTGGGCGGGATCGGCAGGATCTGCCGCACGGTGCTGGTCCAGCGCCGGTTGCCGCCGCTGAGGGTGGTGAAATACGCAGTCATCCCCGGTTTGACGTGACCAATGTCGGCCTCCGAGACTTCCGCCCACACGGTCATCGGCGACAGCTTGGCGATGCGCAGGATCAGCGGGGTCTGTTGTTGCGCGTTGAGGGTCTGGCCGACGCGGGCGTCTACCGCGACGACGGTGCCGTCCATCGGCGCATAGATGCGCGTGTAGCCCAGCTCCGCTTCGTCGCTGCGCAGGCTGGCCTGGGCCTGGAGGATCTGCGCCTGGAACATCGCCACCCGCGCCTGGGTGGCGCTCAGCTCGGCCTTGGCGGTTTGCACGTCTTCTTCGCGGGTGGCGTTGCCGGCCGTCAGACGTTGCTGGCGCTGGTATTTCTGCTGCGCCAGTGCCAGTTGGGCCTGCTGTTCCTGCAACTGCGCCTTGAGGTTCTGGATGCCGTAGCGGCTGGCGTCAAGCTTGGCTTTTTGCGTCGACGGGTCGATTTCCACCAGCAGTTGGCCTGCCTTGACGTGGTCGCCGGCTTCGACGTGGATCTTCTGGATCTGCCCCGACGCCTGGGCGCCGACGTCCACATAGCGGCGCGGTTGCAGGGTGCCGAGGGCGGTGACGCTGTTTTCGATATTGCCGCGGGTCACGGTGACGGTGGCGAGGGCGTCGCGGTCCGAGGGCAGCACTTGCCAGGCGGCAACGCCGATGACGGGGATCAGGCACGCGACAACAAGCAGCGCGCGTCGGGCGGGTCGAGAGCGTTTCATGCTTTGGTTCCAGCCAGGGAAGTTCGGGGCGCAGTTGCGCAGAGCTGACTGTTAAACGAGGGGATTGCGCGGGGATTTAGGCGGTTACACAAGCGGTTACAGCTCCATGGGTTAAAAAAAACGTCCGTTGGTACAACACTTCTTTAAAAGTAGATGAGAATTACTATAAATTGCACGCACCCAAACTGCCATCATCGTTTGGGTATCTTTTCTTACAGTGCACAAGGAACGGATGCCGCCTCTTCCGGCGGTCGGGAGTCATGTTGGAAAACTACTATCGCGAGCTGGTGTGTTTCCTCAACGCCAAGCTGGGCAACCGACAGGTGGCCGAGGATGTGGTGCATGACGCTTATGTCCGGGTGCTGGAGCGCTCCAGCGACACGCCGATCGACCAGCCACGCGCGTTTTTGTACCGCACGGCGCTGAACCTGGTGATCGACGGGCACCGCCGCAACGCGTTGCGCCAGGTCGAACCGCTGGAAGTGCTGGACACCGAAGGGCGCTTCGCCAACTCATCGCCCCACGCCAGCCACGCCCACGAGCAGCGTCTGGCGATGGTGGAGCGGGCCCTGGCGGAACTGCCCAAGGCCTGCCGCGACAGCTTCCTGCTGCGCAAGCTCGACGGCCTGTCCCACCCGCAAATTGCTGAGCGCCTGGGGATTTCCCGCAGCCTCGTGGAAAAACACATCGTCAACGCGATGAAGCACTGCCGGGTACGGATGCGCGAGTGGGACGCACACTGAGCGCTGATCGGTTAAATTTTATTTCACTGTCCTCGTTTCCTATCAACACACGACCTGTTGTGCAGGTCTTGAAGGTATTCCCGCCCCACCGCCAAGGGGCTTATCCAGAGGACACTGGAATGACACAGGCAATTGCTTCGCCCGCGGTTCACGACCTGATCGGTATCGGTTTCGGCCCTTCGAACCTGGCGCTGGCCATCGCCCTGCAGGAGCGCGAAAAAGCCCAGGGCAAACTCGACGTGCTGTTTCTCGACAAGCAGGCGGACTACCGCTGGCACGGCAATACCCTGGTGACCCAGAGCGAACTGCAGATTTCGTTCCTCAAGGACCTGGTGACCCTGCGCAACCCCACCAGCCCTTATTCCTTCGTCAATTACCTGAAAACCCACGGGCGCCTGGTGGATTTCATCAACCTGGGCACCTTTTATCCGTGCCGCATGGAATACAACGACTACCTGCGCTGGGTCGCCGGGCAGTTCCAGAGCCAGGCGCGCTACGGCGAGGAAGTGCTGGCCATCGAGCCGATCCTGCATCAACAGCAGGTTGAAGCGTTGCGCGTGATCTCCCGCGACGCAGTGGGCGAGCAGCATGTGCGTACCACCCGTTCGGTGGTGGTCAGCGCCGGGGGCACGCCGCGTATTCCCGAGGCGTTCAAGGCGCTCAAGGGTGACGGCCGGGTGTTCCACCATTCCCAGTACCTGGAGCGCATGGCCCAGCAGCCCTGCATCGACGGCAAGGCGATGCGTATCGCGATCATCGGCGGTGGCCAGAGCGCGGCCGAGGCGTTTATCGACCTCAACGACGGCTTCCCGTCGGTGCAAGTCGACATGATCCTGCGCGGTTCGGCGCTCAAGCCGGCGGATGACAGCCCCTTCGTCAACGAAGTGTTCTCGCCGGCGTTCACCGACCTGGTGTTCCAGCAGGTGGGCGAGGAGCGCGAACGCCTGGTCGCCGAGTACCAGAACACCAACTATTCGGTGGTGGACCTGGATCTGATCGAGCGCATCTACGGCATCTTCTACCGCCAGAAAGTCTCCGGTATCGCGCGCCAGGCGTTCCGCACCATGACCGTGGTCGAGAAAGCCACGCCTGGCCCGCTGGGTATTGAACTGGTGCTGCGCAACAACGCCAACGGCGAAACCTGCGTCAACCACTACGATGCAGTGATCCTCGCCACCGGCTACGAGCGCCAGACCCATCGTGCCTTGCTGGCACCGCTGGAAGCCTACATGGGCGACTTCGAAGTGGCCCGCGATTACCGCATCGTCACCGACGAGCGCTGCAAGGCCGGCATTTATATCCAGGGCTTCAGCCAGGCCAGCCATGGTTTGAGCGACACGCTGCTGTCGGTACTGCCGATCCGTGCCGATGAAATTGCCGCGTCGTTGCACGAAAACGACCGCAGCCGTGGCCAGGAGCGTTCGGTGAAAGACCTGCTGCTCGCTACCGCGAGCTGACAGGCTGCACTTGTGACATAGGGGGGGCTGCTGATACTGTACAAAAAACCAGTATCGGTAGCCTTCCATGCAGTTGATCGAAAAACTCAGCATCCTCGCCGACGCCGCCAAGTACGACGCTTCCTGCGCCAGCAGCGGCGCGCCCAAGCGCAGTTCCGAGGGCAAGGTCGGGCTGGGCTCCACCGACGGCATGGGCATCTGCCACAGCTACACACCGGACGGGCGCTGTGTCTCGTTGCTCAAGGTGTTGCTCACCAACTTCTGCCTCTACGACTGCCAATACTGCGTCAACCGCCGCTCCAGCGACGTGCCCCGCGCACGCTTCAGCCCGGAGGAGGTGGTGACCCTCACCCTGGATTTCTACCGGCGCAATTGCGTCAGCGGGCTGTTTCTCAGCTCCGGCATCATCCGTTCCTCCGACTACACCATGGAACAGTTGGTACGCGTCGCCAAACTGCTGCGCGAGGAGCATGATTTCCGCGGCTACATCCACCTCAAGACCATTCCCGATGCCGACCCGGCGCTGATCGCCGAGGCCGGGCGCTATGCCGACCGGCTGAGCGTGAACATCGAGTTGCCCACCGAAGCCAGCCTGCAAACCCTGGCGCCGGAAAAGAAGATCGTGTCGATCAAGCAGGCCATGCAGACCATCTACAGCGGCGAGCAGACCGTATTCAACGAGCCGCGCGCGCCGCGTTTCGCGCCAGCGGGGCAGAGCACGCAGCTGATCGTCGGCGCCGACGACACCGACGACAGCACCATCCTGCATGGAGCCGAGGCGTTGTACGGCAGCTTCAAGCTGCGCCGCGTGTACTACTCGGCGTTCAGCCCCATCCCCAACAGCCCGAAAAGCGTACCCCTGGCCGCGCCACCGCTGATGCGCGAGCACCGCTTGTATCAAGCCGATTTCCTGCTGCGCAGCTACGGCTTCAACGCCACCGAACTGTTCAAGGGGCCCGGTCACCTGGCCCTGGATATTGATCCCAAGCTGGCCTGGGCCCTGGAAAACCGCGACGTCTTCCCCCTGGACCTCAACCGCGCCGAACCGACCTTGATCGCACGCATTCCCGGCATTGGCCTGCGCACCACCCAACGGCTGGTGGACCTGCGCCGTGAACGCAAGATCCGCTTCGAAGACCTCGCACGCATGCGCTGCGTGCTAGCCAAGGCCAAGCCGTTTTTCATCACCAGCGACTACCACCCGCAACAGGCCGACAGCACCAGCGTGCTGCTGCGCGAGCAATTGCGTGATCGTCCGCAGCCGCAGCAAATGGGCTTGTGGGGATGATCAGCCTGGAATGCGACAACCTGTTCAGCACCTGGCGCGACCAGGCGCGCTGGCTGCTCAGCCATCAGGTCGATCCCAGCCAGGTAAGCTGGGGCGAAGCCGAGGTGGCCGACCTGTTTGCCACTGACGAGCCGATCCCCGCAGGGCTTGGGCCGTTCCAGACGCGGGTGCCCAAGGCGCTGCTCGAATTGCTCGAGTCGGCCGCCTGCTATCACGGCGAGCAGCGTTGGAGCCTGTTGTATGAAGTGTTATGGCGCGTGAGTCATGGCGACCGCACGGCGATGCTGGCGGGGGACAAATTGGGCAGCGAGTTGCAGCGGCGGATCAAACAGGTCAGCCGAGAGGCGCACCACTTGCATGCGTTTGTGCGCTTTGTTGCGCTGCCGGCCGGGGCAGGGCCCGAATTACCGGAGTACGTGGCGTGGCATGAACCGGCACACGACATCTTGAAAACTGCCAGCCAGCATTTTGTCGGGCGCATGGGGCGCCATCGCTGGATGATCGCCACGCCGTTGGACGGGGTGTATTACGACGGCGAGCAGTTGATCCACCAGCGTGAATGCCCCGAGGCGTGGCGGCAGTTGGCGCAGAATGTCGAGGACCCCCACAGTGAGATGTGGTTGACCTACTACAGCCACATCTTCAATCCGGCGCGCTTGAACCCCAAGGTGATGGAGGGGCATTTGCCCAGTCGGTTCTGGAAGAACCTGCCGGAGGGCAAGTTGATCCCGGGGTTGATCAGCGAGGCGCGCACGGGCAAGCAGAAGGACGGGCAGGCCAAACTGATTGGCGCCAAACCCGGTAAACGAATCTCAAGCGGGCACGCATAAAAATGTGGGAGCGGGCTTGCTCCCACAAGGGTTATGCAGTGTTTGGTGAGTTGCCTTTCAGGTCAGCTCTGTAGCGGTGTTTTTGACGACGGCCAACTCCGGATGCGCCACCAACTTATCGATATGCAACTCGTCATTGTTCAACCAGGTCTCCGTCAGCACCCGGTAATGCTCCATGTCCCGGCAGCGCATGCGCAGGCTGTAGTCGAACGGCCCGCTGATCAGCTGGCATTCGAATACCTGCGGGCAGTTTTTCACGCAAGCTTCAAACGCCTTCTGCGCCGAGCGCCCGCTTTGGTTGGACAAGGCCACCAGCACCAGCAGTGACAGCCCCGGCGAGACCATCTGCACATCGATGATCGCCCCGTACCCGCGAATCACCCCGCGTCGCTCCAGCTTGCGCACCCGTTCCAGGCAGGGCCTGGGCGTGAGGTGCACCAGCGACGAGAGCTTTTCGTAGGTGATGCGCCCCTGGTGACGCAGCACTTCGATGATGGCTTCATCGATGCGATCCAGCGCAGGGGAGGTATGGGGTCCGTTGGCCTTGGTATCCATGGGTTTCACTTCAAACGGTTGGAAAGAAATTGCTGCAAGCGTTCGCTCTTGGGGTGGTCAAGGATCTCGGCGCCGCCTTGTTCCTCGACACGGCCCTGGTGCAAGAACAGCACTTGGCTGGACACCTGGCGGGCAAAGCCCATTTCGTGGGTGACCATCAGCATGGTACGACCTTCCTCAGCCAACGTCTGTATGACTTTGAGGACTTCTCCTACAAGTTCCGGGTCGAGGGCCGAGGTGGGTTCATCGAACAGGATGATCTCCGGTTCCATGGCCAGGGCGCGGGCAATCGCCACGCGTTGTTGCTGGCCGCCCGACAGGAAGGCTGGGTACTGATCGGCCACGCGGCCCGGCAGGCCGACCTTGTCCAGGTACATCCGCGCGCGTTTTTCCGCCTCGGCGGCGCTGACGCCCAGCACCCGGCGCGGGGCCATGGTGATGTTTTCCAGCACGGTCATGTGGCTCCACAGGTTGAAGTGCTGGAACACCATGGCCAGGCGCGTGCGCAGGTTTTGCAGTTGGGCTTGGTGCGGCGCGCGGGTGCCGGCGCGACCTTGCTGCATTTCGATGCTGATGCCGTCGAGCGTGATGACCCCGGCGTCGGGTTGTTCGAGAAAGTTGATGCAGCGCAGCATCGTACTTTTACCCGAGCCGCTGGCGCCGATCAGGCTGATCACGTCGCCGTTGCGGGCGTTGAGGGACACGCCCTTGAGCACCTCGTGTTCGCCATAGCGTTTGTGGATGCCTTCGACTTGCAGCTTGACGGCGGCGGTGGCGGCTTTGGCCACGGGTACATCCAGAGGGTATGCGGCCAGGGCCTGCGCGGACTGATTCATGGGTTAGCCTCGGGTAGGAACAAGAAAACGCATCCAGCGACGTTCGGCCAGTCGGAACAGGCCCACCAGTGCAAAGGACAGCAGCATGTAGAGCAGGGCGGCGATGCCAAAGGCCTGGAACGTGAGGAACGTCTCGGCATTGGCGTCGCGGGCCACCTTGAGGATGTCGGCGACGGTGGCGGTAAACGCCAGGGAAGTGGCGTGCAGCATCAGGATCATTTCATTGCTGTAGGCCGGCAATGCACGGCGCAGTGCGGCGGGCACCACCACAAACAGGTTCAGCCGCCAGCCGTGCAGGCCGTAGGCGCGGGCCGCTTCGATTTCGCCGTGAGGAATATTGCGGATTGCCCCGGCGAAGATTTCCACGGTGTAGGCGCAGGTGTTCAGCACAAACGCCAGCAGGGTGCAGTTCAGCGCGTTGCGGAAAAACTGGTTGAGCAGCGCGTTGTCCTGCACCACCTCCAGGCTGTACAGCCCGGTGTAGCAAATCAGCAGTTGGATATACAGCGGTGTGCCGCGAAACAGGTAGGTGTAGACCTCCACCGGCCAGCGCAGCCAGAAGTGCTCCGAGACCCGCGCGAGCGCCAGGGGGATCGACAGGCAAAAGCCGAACACCACCGAGATGATGAACAACCACAGGGTCATGGCCACGCCGGACAACCCCGCGCCATCGCTGAACAGGTAGGCCAGGCCGTATTGCTGGAACAGTTCGATCATCGCGCCATCCCCTTGATGCCGAGGTTGTAGCGCCGTTCGAGGCGCTTGAAGATGCGGTTGGACAGGGTGGTGATCACCAGATAGACCAGGCCCGCGAGGATCAGGAAATACAACGGCTCGTTGGTGGTCTTGCCGGCGTTTTGCGCGGCCTTGACCAGATCCGACAGGCCGATGATCGACACCAGCGCGGTGGACTTGAGCAGCACCAGCCAGTTATTGCCCAGGCCCGGCAGGGCAAAGCGCATCAGTTGCGGGAACAGCACCAGATGGAAGCGCTGCCAGCGACTCAGGCCGTAGGCGGTGGCCGCTTCCAGTTGGCCGACGGGTACGCTGAGGATCGCGCCGCGGAAGTTCTCGGTGAAATACGCGCCGTAGATAAAGCCCAGGGTCACCACCCCGGCGGTAAACGGGTCGATTTCAAAGTAATCCCAGCCGGCCATTTCGCTCAGGTCGTTGAGCCACAGTTGCAGGCTGTAGAAGATCAGCAGGATCAGCACCAGGTCCGGCACGCTGCGGATCAGCGTGGTGTACAGCGTGGCCGGCACCCGTAGCCATCTGACGCTGGACAGCTTGGCACCAGCGGCGATCAGGCCCAGGACGAGGCTGAGGGCCAGGGCGAGGAACGCCAGCTTGAGCGTCATCCACGCGCCTTGGGCGAGCATGGGGCCGTAGCCTTGCAAGTTTAGGAATTCGTTCATGGAGGGAGTATCTCTGAAGGGCACAGATATCCCCCTGTGGGAGCGGGCTTGCTCGCGAAGACGGAGTGTCAGTCACTGGATGTGTGTCTGGCACATCGCCTTCGCGAGCAAGCCCGCTCCCACAGGGTCGGTGTTGGCTTACTCGTTGTAGATGTCCTGATCGCCGAAGTATTTCTTCTGGATCTGTGCGTAGGTGCCATCCGCTTGCACCGCCGCGATGCCTTTGTTGATCAGCGCGCGCAATTCCTGGTCGTTCTTGCGCAGGCCCATGGCGATGTCCAGCGGCAGGGTGGGGTCTTTGAACGCCGGGCCGGTCTTGAAGTCGGCGCCTTCCGGCTTGGACAGGAAGTTGAGTTGGGCTTCGAGCTTGTCGGTCAGGGTCGCATCAAGGCGGCCGTTCTGCAGGTCGGCATAGTTCTGGTCCTGGGACTGATACGCCTTGATCTGCGCGCCGAGCTTGGCCAGGTGTGCACGGGCGTAGGCCTCTTGCAGCGAACCTTGCAGCACGCCGACTTGCTTGCCTTTCAACGACTCGGGGGTGTCGCCGAAGTCGGCGCTCTTGCGGGTGATCACCGAGGTCGGGCTGAGGAACAGGCGGTCAGTGAAGTCGATGATTTTTTCGCGGGCCGGGGTCACGGCCATGGACGACATGATGGCGTCGAACTTGCGCGCACGCAGGGCCGGGATCATGCCGTCGAATTCGTTGTGCACCCAGGTGCATTTGACTTCGAGCTTGGCGCAGATGGCGTTGCCCAGATCGATGTCGAAACCTTGCAGGCTGCCGTCGGCGGCCACGGATTCGAAGGGCGGGTATTCGGGGAAGACGCCGAAGCGGATTTCTTTCCACTCCTGGGCGTGGGCGGCGGTGGCGCATAGTGGCAACAGCAACGCAGCGAAGAGTGATCGCAGTGGAGTCATGGTGTAGTCCCTATATTTTGTAATTGATGTCAGGGCAGTAAATGAGTTGAAACAAATCGTTCTTGTTGGCGGAGAGAATGCTTCAAGGTGGTGCGTTTTTTGTGTCGTTTACCCCTCGCATAAAGCGCGAATTGCGCTGTTAAAACAGGCAATGCAGCGGAATCGGCTGTGACACCCGCTGAATCGGCTTTTCATCCCTTAAAAACTGGCCCGCCCTCGGTGCAAAGCGGCAGGCCAGAGCGGTCTCAGGCGCGCTTTTTCTGCTGTGCGACCGGCTGGGCCAGACGCGCAAACAGGTCTTTCGGGTCGGCCAGGTCCGGCACCAGTTCAAGGGTGCTGCCCACGTCCAGGGCTGTGGCCACATCCAGCACGTAGCGCAGCGCCGAGTAGTCTTCGATGGCAAAACCCACCGAGTCGAACAAAGTGACCTGGCGTGGGTTTTCGCGGCCAGGTTTTTGCCCGTTGATCACTTGCCACAGCTCGGTCACCGGCGAATCTTCCGGCATGTGCTGGATTTCACCTTCGATACGGCTTTGCGGCTCGTACTCGACGATCACGCGGGCACGCTCGACGATACGTCGGTCCAGCTCGGTCTTGCCGGGGCAGTCACCGCCGACGGCGTTGAGGTGCATGCCCGGTTCGATCATGTCGTCGGTCAGGATGGTCGCGTAGGCCTTGTCGGCAGTGACGGTGGTGACGATGTCCGCGCCTTTCACTGCGTCAGCCACGCTGCTGGCCAGGATCACCTTGATTGCCGGGAACGCCTTGAGGTTGGCCGCCAGCTTGGCGGTGGCCTTGGCGTCGATGTCGAACAGGCGGATTTCATTGATGCCGAGCATGGCGTGGAAGGCCAGGGCCTGGAATTCACTCTGCGAGCCGTTGCCGATCAGTGCCATGCTGCGGCTGTTGTCCCGTGCCAGGTAGCGCGCCACCAGCGCCGACGTGGCGGCGGTGCGGATCGCGGTGGTCAGGGTCATTTCCGCCAGCAGCACCGGTTTGCCAGTGTCTACATCGCCCAGGGCGCCGAAGGCCATCACGGTGAGCATGCCGGCCTGGGTGTTTTTCGGGTGGCCGTTGACGTACTTGAAGGCGTACAGCGAGGCATCCGACACCGGCATCAACTCGATCACACCGTCCGGCGAATGGTTGGCCAGGCGTGCACACTTTTCGAAGTCCTGCCAGCGCAGGTAGTCGGCGCGGATGTACTCGGCCATCTCGCTGATGCAGGTTTGCAGGCCTTTTTGCGACACCAGGTAGCTGAGGTCGTTGACGTCGATGTAACGGGTCATGGCAAGACTCCTTATTGAAATGAGGGACGGGCTGGCAGGTGCACTTCCGCCAGCATGCAGCGGGCACTGCCGCCGCCGATGCGTTCGATGTTGTCGATATTCACCACCACCGGCCGGGTGTGGCGTTCCACATGCGCACGCTGCGCCGGTTGCAGGGCACCCCAGGCGCTGGCCGACATCACCAGCAGCGGTTGGCCGTCGCGGTCGTGGACTTCGAGCATGTTGCCGGCGAAGGCTTCGAGCTGGTCGAAGTCGAGGGCGAGGATGTCCTTGCCGGTGTCGCGCAGCGAGCGTTCCAGGGCCAGGCGTTCGTCGGCATCCGGCAGGGCTTGCAGGCACACCACCGAGAGGTCGCGGCCGACGCTCATCATCACGTTGCTGTGGTAGATCGGCGCATGGTGGCGGTCGACGGCGTGGAATACGCAGAGCTGGTAGTCGAGGCGCTCGGCGAACTGGCGCAGGGCGTCGTGATGGGTGCGCCCGGAGTGGCAGGCGTAGCTGATGCGGTGCTGACGGTCGAGCACCATGCTGCCGGTGCCTTCGAGAAAGATGTTCTGTTGTTCCAGGTGGCTGAGGTCGATGGTGCTGTTGATCGCAAAGCGTTGTTCCAGCACTTGCAGCACGCCTTTGTTGCGTTCCAGCCGGCGGTTCTGGCCTTCCATCGGGTACAGCACCAGGCTGCCGTCGGCGTGGCTGCTCCACCAGTTGTTGGGGAAGATCGAGTCGGGGGTGTGGGGCGCCGGGGTGTCCTGCACCACCAGCACTTCGACGCCGTGCTGGCGCAGGGTGTCGACATAGCCGTCGAACTCTTCCAGCGCTTTCTGCTGTGCACTCAGTGGGTCGACGGGCTGGCGTTGGAAACGGTTGTTGATCGCGGTGTCCGGGTTGAAGGCAAAGCGCGCCGGGCGAATCATCAAGACGGTGTTGGTGGTTTGCATGGGTGCACGAATCCATGAGGTTGAGCAGTGCGGCTATTTTGTGGGTTGTGCGGGATGAATCCCGGCTGAAACGAGGGGGCGGCTCAGCCGGGAAAGCTGAAACTGGGGGTGGCGCGACCGAATCGGCTGCCGGCTGTGGAATGCAATCAAAAATGTGGGAGCGGGCTTGCTCGCGAATGCGGTGTGTCAGTAACAGATGAGCTGGCTGATCCACCGCATTCGCGAGCAAGCCCGCTCCCACATTGGTATTGTGGCGTTTGCTAAAACGCCGTCAGCCAGGAGGAATCATGCCTACCGCCGTTCGTCTCGCCCAACCCGCCGATGCCGAGGGCATCAGCCAGGTCATCCTGGCTGCCCTGCACAGCAGCAACGCGAAGGATTACCCGGCAGATGTGATCGCCCGGGTTGCGAGCAACTTCACCCCCGATGCGGTACTGGCCTTGCTGACGCGCCGGGTGGTGCTGGTGGCGGTGCAGGACGACGTCATCGTCGCCACGGCGGCGCTGGATGCCAACGTGGTGCGCTCGGTGTTCGTTAACCCGGCGCTGCAGGGGCAGGGGATTGGCCGGTTGCTGATGACCGAAATTGAACTGCGTGCCCGCCAGGCCGGCGTGACGGTGTTGAGCGTGCCGTCTTCACTGACGGCCGAGCCGTTCTATACCAGGTTGGGGTTTCATACCGTGCGCGATGTCTACCATGGCAATGAGCGCACGTTGGTGATGGAGAAGACGCTGTTGTCCCGCCACCCCATCGGGCCGTATCGCGACCGCCAGCACCGGGCGCAGGTGGTGGCTTTGTGGCAGGAGGCATTTGGGTATGACACGGCGCACAACCTGCCGACCCTGGCGATCGATAAGAAGCTGGCGGTCAACGACGGGCTGTTTTTTGTGGCCACGGATAAGAAGGCCGTGATCGGGACGATTCTTGCCGGTTACGACGGCCATCGTGGCTGGCTGTATTCAGTGGCGGTGCATGCCGATTATCGGCGGCATGGCCTGGGGTCTTCGCTGGTGCGCCATGCGGAACAGGCGTTGACGGCGCTGGGTTGCATGAAGATCAACCTGCAGATATCCGGCGGGAATGAGGCGGTGACGGGGTTTTATGAAACCCTGGGATATGGGGTAGAGCCGCGGGTCAGTATGGGCAAGAAGATTTTAGAAAACATCAAGGTTTCAGATGCATGACCGAAGGCAAACTGGTCATGCCGTGTACGGTTTACTTCCCAGTCCTTTTTTTGCGTTTCTTGATGGCGTAGGCGGTCATCTTGGCAAACGCATTGGCGACGGCCAAGTACAGTTTTTTGTCGTCATCATCGTAGTCCCCGTCACCGTCGGCGTCGTTAGTAGAAGAGGCCGTATCATAATCGCCGTCTTGCTTACGGGACGACGCGAAGACAGCCCAATCAAAAACCTCGTTAATGTAAGTCTCCATCACGATCTCTTTACTGCCGTCCCCTTCAAAATCCACAGCGTAAACACGCAGTTCGTACTTGGCCATGTGTAACTCCTCGTTTTATCAACTAGAGAGTTGCAAATTAGGCTCGATGATTTTTAGCGTCTACTGTCAGATCTCACAGGTGTTCAGGCGTCCAGTGATCCAGGGAAATGAAAAGGCCCATTTACCTTCAGCAGTAAATGGGCCTTTTGGAGCAGCAGGATCAGGTCATTTTCAGACCTTGACGATCCAACCCTCTGGCGCCTCAACATCGCCGGTCTGCACGCCGGTCAGCTCTTTGTAGAGTTTCTGGGTGATCGGACCCACTTCAGTCTCGCTGTGGAACACATGCAGCTTGCCGTTGTACTGGATACCACCGATCGGCGAGATCACCGCTGCGGTACCACAGGCGCCGGCTTCCTTGAACTGGTCCAGCTTGTCGATGAACACTTCGCCCTCGACCACTTCCAGGCCCAGGCGGGTCTTGGCCAGTTCGATCAGCGACAGGCGGGTGATGCCTGGCAGTACCGAAGGCGACTTCGGCGTGATGAACTTATTGTCGTGGGTGATCCCGAAGAAGTTGGCCGAACCGACTTCCTCGATTTTCGAGTGGGTCATCGGGTCCAGGTAGATCGCGTCGGCGAAACCGGCTTTCTTCGCTTCCGAACCTGGCATCAGGCTGGCGGCGTAGTTGCCACCGACCTTGGCGGCACCGGTGCCTTGTGGCGCGGCGCGGTCGAAGGTGGAAATCTGGAAGTTGTGGGGCACCAGGCCGCCTTTGAAATAGGCGCCGACCGGGATGCAGAACACCGAGAAGATGAACTCCGGCGCGGTGCGCACGCCGATGTTGTCACCGGTGCCGATCACGAACGGGCGCAGGTACAGCGCGCCGCCGCTGCCGTACGGCGGGATGAACCGCTCGTTGGCCGCGACCACTTGTTTGCAGGCGTCGATGAACACGTCGGTCGGCACATGCGGCATCAGCAGGCGGGCGCAGCTGCGTTGCATACGGGCGGCGTTCTGGTCCGGGCGGAACAGGTTGATCGAACCGTCCTTGCAGCGGTAGGCCTTGAGACCTTCGAAGCACTGCTGGCCATAGTGCAGGGCAGTGGAGCCCTCGCTGATGTGCAGCACGTTGTCGTCGGTCAGGGTGCCTTCTTGCCATTCGCCGTTTTTCCAGACCTGGAGAAACCGCTTGTCGGTCTTGATGTAGTCAAAACCCAGCTTGTCCCAATTGATGCTTTCGTTACCCATGACACCCTCTATCTTTGGTCAAGTCGGTTTTTTTCTGAATGGGCGCAACAATACTTCATTCTTGGCTTGGTGTGGGAGCGGGCTTGCTCGCGAATGCGGTGTGTCAGTCAGCAGATTTATTGACTGATCCACCGCATTCGCGAGCAAGCCCGCTCCCACAGGGGGTTGCGGTTCTACAGGTGCAACGCGTGCCCCAAGGCTCTCAAAGCCGTTTCCTGCACGGCCTCGCCCAGGGTCGGGTGGGCATGGATCGTGCCCGCCACATCCTCCAGGCGCGCGCCCATTTCCAGGCTCAGGCCAAAGGCGGTGGACAGCTCGGACACGCCGACGCCAACCGCTTGCCAGCCGACGATCAGGTGGTTATCGCGACGTGCCACCACCCGCACGAAGCCGGTTTTCGACTCCAGGGTCATCGCCCGGCCATTGGCGGCGAAGGGGAAGCTCGACACGATGCAATCCAGGCCTGCGGCCTTGGCTTCATCCGGGGTCTTGCCGACCACCACCAGTTCCGGGTCGGTAAAACACACCGCCGGGATCGCTGCCGGGGTGAACTCGCGATGCTTGCCGCTGATCAGTTCGGCGACCATTTCGCCCTGGGCCATGGCCCGGTGCGCCAGCATCGGCTCGCCGCTTACATCACCGATGGCCCACACGTTGCGCATGCTGGTCTGGCAGTGCTGGTCGATCTTGATCGCGGCGCCGTTCATCTCCAGGTCCAGCGCCTCAAGGTTCCAGCCCTGGGTGTTGGGTTTGCGACCAACGGCGACCAGCACCTGATCGGTGCCCAGTGACAAGGTCTCGCCGTTCGGATCACGCACTTGCAGGCGGCCGTCGGCAAACCCGGTGACGCTGTGCTTGAGGTACAGCTTCATCCCCAGTTGCTTGAGGGATTCGTTTACCGGCGCCGTCAGCTCGGCGTCATAGGCCGGCAGGATACGATCCTGCGCCTCGACCACACTGACCTCGGCACCAAGCTTGCGGTAGGCAATCCCCAATTCCAGGCCGATGTAACCGCCACCCACCACGATCAGCCGCTTGGGCACGCGGGTCGGTGCCAGGGCTTCGGTGGACGAGATGATCGGCCCGCCAATCGGCAGCATCGGCAGGTTGACGCTTTTCGAGCCGGTGGCCAGCAGCAGGTGTTCGCAGCGGATGCGCCGGTCGCCGACATCGACGGTCTTGCCGTCGACCACGTTGGCCCAGCCGTGGATCACCTGCACTTTGTGTTTCTTGAGCAGTGCGGCAACGCCGGTGGTCAGGCGGTCAACAATGCCGTCCTTCCATGCCACGCTTTTGCGGATGTCCAACGTCGGCACATCCACATCGATACCCAGGGGCGAACCTTGGCTGAGGTGCACGGTTTGCTGGAATTGCTCGGCCACATGGATCAAGGCCTTGGAGGGGATGCAGCCGATATTCAGGCAAGTCCCCCCCAGCGCCTGGCCTTCTACCAGGATGGTCGGGATGCCCAGTTGGCCGGCGCGAATCGCCGCCACATAACCGCCGGGGCCGCCGCCGATAATCAGCAGCGTCGTGTTCAACGTTTGCATGACTTACTCCAAAAACAGGCTGGCGGGTTGTTCGAGCAGGCCGCGAATGGCCTGGATGAATTGCGCCGCGTCCATGCCATCGACCACGCGATGATCGAAGGAGCTGGAGAGGTTCATCATTTTGCGCACCACGATCTGGCCCTTGATCACCATCGGCCGCTCGACGATTCGGTTGACGCCGACGATGGCCACTTCCGGCAGGTTCAGCACCGGCGTGCTGACGATGCCGCCCAACGCGCCCAGGCTGGTCAGGGTGATCGTCGAGCCGGACAGCTCGTCACGGCTGGCCTTGCCATTGCGCGCGGCGGTGGCCAAGCGCGCGATCTCCTCGGCGTTGCCCCACAGGCTGCGGGCTTCAGCGTGACGCACCACCGGCACCATCAGGCCGACGTCGCTCTGGGTGGCGACGCCCACATGCACTGCGCCGAGGCGGGTGATGACCTGGGCTTCGTCGTCGTAACGCGCGTTGATCTGCGGGAAATCGCGCAGCGCAACAACCATGGCACGCACGATGAATGGCAGCAGGGTCAGCTTGCCGCGTGTGGCGCCGTGTTTTTCGTTGAGGTGTACACGCAGCTCGTCGAGGGCGGTCACGTCGATTTCTTCCACGTAGCTGAAATGCGCGGCGCGGCGGGTGGCGTCCTGCATGCGCTGGGCAATCTTGCGGCGCATGCCGATCACCGGGATCTGCTCTTCGCTGTTGCGTTCGGCATAGGGGTTGGCGGTGGCTGAAGCCTTCGCTGTGCCTTGTTGCAGGTAGGCGTCGAGGTCTTCGTGCAGGATTCGCCCGGCCGGGCCCGTGCCCTGGACCAGGCGCAACTGAATCCCGGCGTCCAATGCGTGCTTGCGCACGGCCGGGGAGGCCAGGGGACGTTCGTCGGCTGCACGGCAAACAGGTGCCGGCGCGGGTTTGCTGACAACGGCAGCCGGCGCGGGCTTGGCTTCTACCACAGGTGCCACGGGCGCCGCTTTGGGCGCCTCCTTTATCACCGGCGCGTCCTTGGCATTGCCCGCGCCTTCCACTTCAATGCTGATCAAGATACTGCCCACGGCCATGACTTCACCCGGTTCGCCGCCGAGGGCGATCACCTTGCCGTGCACCGGCGAGGGAATGTCCACCATCGCCTTGTCGGTCATCACATCCGCCAGCACCTGGTCTTCAACCACCATGTCGCCGACTTTCACATGCCACACCGACAGTTCAACTTCCGCGATGCCTTCGCCAATGTCCGGCATCTTGATTACGTGCGTGCCCATTCAGACCTCCATGACCCGTTTCAACGCCGCGCCCACACGGGACGGCCCTGGGAAATACGCCCACTCTTGCGCGTGCGGGTAGGGGGTGTCCCAGCCGGTGACGCGTTCGATCGGCGCTTCCAGGTGGTGGAAGCAATGCTCTTGCACCAGCGCCACCAGCTCGGCGCCAAAGCCGCAGGTGCGGGTGGCTTCGTGCACCACCACGCAACGCCCGGTCTTTTTCACCGACTTGACGATGGTCTCCAGGTCCAGCGGCCACAGGCTGCGCAGGTCGATGACTTCGGCGTCGATGCCGGTTTCTTCGGCGGCGACTTGCGACACGTACACGGTGGTGCCGTAGGTCAGCACGGTCACGGCGGAACCCGGACGCACGATGGCGGCCACGTCCAGCGGCACGGTGTAGTAACCGTCCGGCACTTGCGCTTGCGGGTGTTTCGACCACGGCGTCACCGGACGGTCGTGGTGGCCGTCGAACGGGCCGTTGTACAGGCGCTTGGGCTCGAGGAAGATCACCGGGTCGTCGTTTTCGATCGAGGCGATCAGCAGGCCCTTGGCGTCATAGGGGTTGGACGGCATCACCGTGCGCAGGCCGCAGACCTGGGTGAACACCGCTTCGATGCTCTGGCTGTGGGTCTGGCCGCCGTAGATGCCGCCGCCGCAAGGCATGCGCATGGTCAGCGGCGCGGTGAACTGCCCGGCCGAGCGATAACGCAGGCGCGCGGCCTCGGAGATGATCTGGTCGGTGGCGGGATAGACGTAGTCGGCGAACTGGATCTCGGCCACCGGGCGCAGGCCGTAGGCGCCCATGCCCACTGCGACGCCGATGATGCCGCTTTCGGAGATCGGTGCGTCAAACACCCGCGAGCTGCCGTACTTGCCCTGCAAACCTTCGGTGCAACGGAACACGCCACCGAAGTAACCGACGTCCTGGCCGAACACCACCACGCTGTCGTCACGTTCGAGCATCACATCCATGGCCGAGCGCAGCGCCTGGATCATGGTCATGGTGGTGGTGGTCATCGCGGTTTCCACTTCGATACTGTTGTTGTGATCGTTCATGTCAGACCCCCAACTCTTGACGCTGGCGCTTCAAGTGCTCCGGCATCTCTTTATAGACGTCTTCGAACATGGTCGCGGCGCTTGGAATCTGGCCGCCGGCGAGGGTGCCGTACTGTTCGGCTTCTTTTTGCGCGGCGATGACTTCGGCTTCCAGCTGCGCGCTGACCGCGGTGTGTTCCTCTTCGGACCACTGGCCAATCTTGATCAGGTGCTGCTTGAGGCGGGCAATCGGGTCGCCGAGGGGGAAGTGGCTCCAGTCGTCGGCCGGGCGGTATTTGGACGGATCATCCGAGGTGGAGTGCGGACCGGCGCGGTAGGTGACCCACTCGATCAGCGTCGGCCCCAGGTTGCGCCGCGCCCGTTCGGCGGCCCAGGCGGAGGCGGCGTACACCGCGATGAAGTCGTTGCCGTCCACGCGCAGGGAGGCGATGCCGCAACCGACGCCGCGTCCGGCGAAGGTGGTGGCTTCACCGCCGGCAATCGCCTGGAAGGTGGAGATGGCCCACTGGTTGTTGACCACGTTGAGGATCACCGGCGCGCGGTACACGTGGGCGAAGGTGAGGGCGGTGTGGAAGTCGGATTCGGCGGTGGCGCCGTCGCCAATCCAGGCGGATGCAATCTTGGTGTCGCCCTTGATGGCCGAGGCCATGCCCCAGCCCACGCCCTGTACGAATTGGGTAGCGAGGTTGCCGGAAATGGTGAAGAAACCGGATTCCTTGACCGAGTACATGATCGGCAACTGGCGGCCCTTGAGCGGATCGCGCTCGTTGGACAGCAGTTGGCAGATCAGGTCCACCAGCGGCACTTCGCGGGCCATCAGGATGCTTTGCTGGCGGTAGGTGGGGAAGCACATGTCGTCGATGTTCAAGGCCAGGGCCTGGGCGCTGCCGATGGCTTCTTCGCCAAGGCTCTGCATGTAGAACGACATTTTTTTCTGACGCTGGGCGACCACCATGCGGTTGTCGAAGATGCGCGTCTTGAGCATGGCGCGCATGCCTTTGCGCAGGATCTCCACTGGCACGCCTTCGGCCCACGGGCCGAGGGCCTGGCCCTTGTCGTCGAGCACGCGGATCAGGCCCTTGGCCAGGTCGGCGGTGTCGGCGGGTTCTACGTCGATGGCGGGTTTGCGCACGGTGCCGGCGTCGGTCAGGCGCAGGTACGTGAAGTCGGTCTTGCAGCCTGGGCGGCCCGAGGGTTCGGGAACGTGCAGGCGCAGTGGTTCGTACTGCTGGGTCATGGCTTTCTACGCTCTATCTTGTGAATTTCTTGTAGTGGGCGCGCTAGCTGACAGTCAGACCCCGGGTAGGGGAAATCTTGTCCTACAACAATCATAGGCGGGGCGTAGGAGAATATTTATCTGTGTTTCGTTGCGCTCGCGATCATTTGCGGATAAAAAAACTGCATAAACATAATAAACAGGTGATTTTGTCTCATGCGCAAACTGGACCGTACCGATATCGGCATTCTCAACGCCTTGCAGGAGAACGCCCGCATCACCAACGCCGACCTGGCCCGCTCGGTCAACCTGTCGCCCACGCCGTGTTTCAACCGGGTCAAGGCGATGGAAGAGTTGGGCTTGATCCGCGAGCAGGTCACGCTGCTGGACCCGGATTTGTTGGGGCTGCACGTGAATGTGTTTATTCATGTGAGCCTGGAGAAGCAGAACGAACTGGCGTTGCAGCAGTTTGAAGGCGCGATCTCGGATCGGCCGGAAGTGATGGAGTGCTACCTGATGGCGGGTGACCCGGATTATCTGATCCGGGTGCTGGTACCGACGATCCAGTCACTGGAGCGCTTCATGATGGACTTTTTGACCAAAGTGCCGGGTGTGGCGAATATCCGCTCCAGTTTTGCCCTTAAACAAGTGCGTTATAAAACTGCGCTGCCGTTACCGCGCGATGGCCTGATGGTGTGAATATCGGCACAAGGCGGTCGCATTTAATCTGATGTTTAGCTAAGCAATGATATGGGTCATTTTTATTCGCGCTAATTAATAAAAAATTGCATGACGGCTCACGCTTTTTTCACATACTTTTAAACAAAGTTAAACCTGTCAGGTCGTGTCCCATGCGACCAAGGGGAAGGGTGAGCCACGATGTCCATGAGATCCTTGAAGTTGAACTTTCGTACCACATTGTGCTTCGGTGTGGTTTGTCTCCTGCTGTTAATACAGGGCGCGATGACGCTGATAAAAGTCGATAAGGTTTATTCATCGACGGTTGAAATCGAAAGTAACTGGCTGCCCAGTATTCGCCTGGCGGGCCAGATAGATTCCACGTTCTACAAACTTCGCCTGGATCTGCGTCGTTACGCCATGGAGTTCCCTGACAAGGACCCGGCCTCCCTGGAAAAACTCAAGGCTGTTCGCGCCGAAGTACTGCAGATTGCCGAAAGCTATGCGCCGATGGTGTCGAGCCCCGAGGAGCAAGCCAAGTACAACGACGCACTCAGCGAGATCAAGCATTACAGCCAGAAAATGGATGAATTCCTCGCGCAAGCCGCCACGTTTTCCCCGGAACAAATGTCGGTGTACCTGCGCGACGTCAACGGCCCTATCGCCCGTGAAGTGCAGGGCTCCATCAATGACCTGATTGTGCTCAATGAACAGGGGTCCAAGGCGGCCGTGCAAGTCGCGGCGAGCGAACACGATGCGGCCCGCTTGTTCACTTGGGTGCTGATGGCCAGCTCGGTATTGATCGCGGTGGTCGTCGCACGGTTGTTTGCCGGCAGCATCATTGGCCCGGTGCGTGAGCTGATGATCGCGACCGGCAAAATCGCCGACGGTGATTTGCGCGTGGCGATTGCCATCAGCGGCAAGGACGAACTGACCGAGCTACAACGCTCGACTGCCACCATGCAAATGAACCTGAAAAGCACCTTGCAGCATATCTCGGAGGCATCCGGGCAGTTGGCTTCGGCTGCGGAAGAAATGAGTGCGATCACCCGTGAATCCACCGCTGGCATCGAGCGCCAAAGCATGGAGACCGACCAGGCGGCGACGGCGGTCAACGAGATGACGGCGGCAGTGGAGGAGGTCGCGAGGAATGCGGTCTCCGCTTCCCAGTCGACCCAGGATTCCCAGCGCTCGGCAAGCGTAGGCCAGGAGCGCGTCACGCAAACCATCGCCTCGATCGAAAAACTCAGTGCCACGGTGCAGCAGACCGGCGTGGAAGTCGAAGGCCTGGCCAAGCAGGCTCAGGACATCGCCCGGGTGGTCGAAGTGATTCGCTCCATCGCCGAGCAGACCAACCTGCTCGCCTTGAACGCGGCGATTGAGGCGGCAAGGGCCGGCGAGCAGGGCCGGGGCTTTGCGGTAGTGGCCGACGAAGTGCGGGCGCTGGCCCACAGAACGCAAACGTCGACCCAGGAAATCGAACAGATGATTGCGAAAATCCAGGCCTGTTCGAGTGAGGCGGTGGCGTCCATGGTCCTCAATCGCAACGAAGCGGTGGATTCGCTGAAGGTCGCCCATGAAGCGGGCGTGGCCATTACCCAGATCACCCAGGCCATTACCGACATCAACGAGCGCAACCTGATGATTGCGACGGCCTCGGAAGAGCAGGCCCATGTTGCCCGGTCCGTCGATCAGAACCTGATCAGCATCCGCGACCTGTCCATCCAGAGTTCGTCGGCGGCCGGGCAAACGTCGGTGGCCAGTCAGGAACTGTCCCGACTCGCCGTGGACCTCAAGCAGATCGTCGCGAAGTTCGCCGTGAGTTGATCGTGTAGCAGGTCAGGCCTTGGGGGGGGGGTGATAGATGCTCAAATGCATTGCGTGTTCTCAGGTCTGCCTGGGCATGTACCTTCATAAACTGGATGGCCCGTGGATCTGCCACGGGTTCTGGAAGAGCAGCTTTTTATTGGACTGCGAAGACGACCTGCAGCGTTTGTTGACGTCGCAGGTCCAGCGGGTCTGGATAGACACTGCAAAAGGCTGCGACACGCCGCCGCCCGCCCGCCCGGCCCAGGTCACGCTCAGCAGCCCGGTCAAAACGCGCCCGGTGGAACCGACTCCGGCAGAGACAAAGGCGGAGGTCGCGCGCGCAGTGAGGGTGTGTGCGGTCGCCAAACGTGCAGTGGTCAGTATGTTCAGCGACCTGCGCATGGGGCGGGCGGTGGATGTGCATCATGTG
Organism: Pseudomonas sp. FP2335; assembly: GCF_030687535.1. Classification (NCBI taxonomy): domain Bacteria; kingdom Pseudomonadati; phylum Pseudomonadota; class Gammaproteobacteria; order Pseudomonadales; family Pseudomonadaceae; genus Pseudomonas; species Pseudomonas sp. FP2335. The sequence continues at coordinate 3,889,595 of NZ_CP117437.1, read as the reverse complement.
GCCGGCCTGGTGGAAGAGATTTCGCAGTCCATGCTGCGCCATCCCCATGCCTTGCTCAGCCTGGTGCGGCTGAAAAAGGCCGACGAATACACCTACATGCATTCCGTCGCGGTCAGTGGCTTGATGATCGCGCTGGCACGGCAGTTGGATCTCTCTGCGCAGCTGGTCCAGGAAGCCGGGCTGGCGGGGTTGTTTCATGATGTGGGGAAAATGATGATTCCCGAGGCGATTTTGAACAAGCCGGCCGGGCTTACCGAGGTGGAGTTTCACACCGTCCGCCAGCACCCGGTGGAAGGCGCCCGGTTGCTGCGTCTGTGCCCGCAGATCAGTGCCTTGGTGCTGGATGTGTGCCTGCATCACCACGAAAAATCTGACGGCAGCGGTTATCCCAGTGGCTTGGTGCAAGAGCAGATCAGCCTGTTCGCCCAGATGGGGGCGGTATGCGACGTCTACGATGCGATCACCTCGGAGCGCCCTTACAAGCGCGGCTGGGGGCCCGCCGACGCGATCCGGAAAATGGCGGAGTGGAAAGGTCATTTCGATGATCAGGTGTTCCAGGCGTTTGTGCGCTGCGTGGGGATTTATCCCGTCGGCGCCTTGGTGCGCCTGGAGAGTGGGCGCATTGGCGTGGTGGTCGAACAAAGCCCGAAATCGCTACTCACCCCCAGGGTCAAGGTGTTTTTCTCTGCACGGTCACGCTTGCCGATTCCCCAGGTTGTGGTGAACCTGGCCGAACAAAGCGACAAGATTGTCGGCCGGGAAAATGCCGAAGAGTGGGGCTTCAAGCACGTCGACGAACTGTGGTCGGGGCTTGCCCCCTCCAAGTCGTCGTACTTTGAGTGACATCGATTCAGAGCTGGTTGAGCGGAATCTTCAGATACACCACCCCATTGTCTTCCGCCGGCGGCATATTCCCCGCCCGTACATTCACCTGGATCGCCGGCAGCAGTAGGGTCGGCATGCCCAGGCCTGCATCGCGTTGGGTGCGCATCGCCACAAACTGCGCCTCATCCATCCCGTCATGCACATGAATATTCCCGGCCCGTTGTTCCGCCACGGTCGTCAGGCATTTCGCCGCGCGGCCCTGCGGTGGGTAGTCATGACAGACGTACAGTTCAGTTTCCAAGGGAAAGCTCAGCAACTTGCGCATCGACCCATACAACTGCCGCGCATCGCCGCCGGGAAAGTCGCAGCGGGCGGTGCCGACGTCGGGCATGAATAGCGTGTCGCCCACCAGGATCAGCCGGCCATCGATCAGGTAGGCCATGTCCGCCGGCGTATGCCCCGGCACGTGCAGGGCCTGGGCCGTGAGGTTGCCGATATGAAACACCTCATCCGGCGCAAACAGATGATCGAACTGCGAGCCATCGGCGCGAAACTCCGGCTCCAGGTTGAACAGGTTCTTGAACACACCCTGCACGGTGCTGATGCACTGGCCGATGGCGATCTTGCCGCCCAGGGTGCGCCGCAGGTAAGGCGCAGCTGACAGGTGGTCGGCGTGGGCGTGGGTTTCCAGCAGCCATTGCACGTGCAAGCCCTGCTCGCGCACGAAGGCGATGACCTTGTCGGCCTGGGTGGTATCGGTACGCCCCGATGCCGGGTCGTAATTGAGTACTGAGTCGACGATGGCACACGGGCTGCCGTGGTGTTCATAGACGACGTAGGTGTAGGTCGACGATGCCTCGTCCAGAAAGGCTTGAATCAACGCTGGCATGGCGGCTGTCCCCGGTGGAGAAAAAAGTGGTTACAATCAGTTTACGTTTTCACATAATGTTTTGAGCTTAAGTGACGCAAAGGACCCGAGGCAAATGGAATCTACTCTGAGTGAAGGCGAAGTCGCCCAGTTGCGCGCATCGGCGTCCAAGGCCTGTTCATTGCTCAAGGCGCTGGCCAATGAGGACCGCCTGCTGATCCTCTGCCAGTTGACCCAGGGCGAACGCAATGTCGGCGAGTTGGAAACCATGACCGGCGTGCGTCAGCCCACACTGTCGCAGCAGTTGGGCATCCTGCGTGATGAAGGGTTGGTCGCCACCCGCCGCGAAGGCAAGTACATCTACTACGGGCTGGCCAGTCACGAAGTGATCCAAGTGATGAAGACCCTGTCCGGCCTGTACTGCGGCGCGGTCATCAAAAGTTGGGCGTGACGCCATCCGGCAGCGCCCCTTGTGTGCATTGAATAAAAAAAGGCAATAGACCATGACCGACCAACACTGGGGACCGACCATCAGTGGCGATATCGTAGTCATCGGCGGCGGCTCGGCAGGCATCGGCCTGCTGGCCAGCCTGCTCAAGCGCGACCCCCACCTGAACATCACCCTGATCGAACCCAACGATTATCACTGCTACCAACCCGCCTGGACCCTGGTGGGCGGCGGTGCCTACGACGTGCGCAAGACCCGCCGGCCCCTGGCCGATGTGTTGCCCAATGGCGTTGCCTGGATTCAGGCTGCCGTCAGTGAACTGCTGCCAAACGAGCGCACCCTGGTCCTCGACAGCGGCCAGCGCGTCAGCTGGCAAAACTTGATCGTGTGCCCCGGCCTGCGCCTGGCCTGGGAGCAAATCGAAGGGTTGCAAGCGACCCTCGGGCACCACGGCGTCACGTCCAACTACAGCTACGAATACGCGGCCTACACCTGGCAACTGGTGCAGCAACTCAAGGGCGGCAAGGCGATCTTTACCCAGCCCGCCATGCCGATCAAATGCGCCGGCGCGCCGCAGAAGGCCATGTACCTGTCCTGTGATCACTGGCTCAGGCAGGGCGACCTGAACAACATCGACGTCGAATTCAACCTCGCCGGCATGGCGCTGTTCGGCGTGCCGACGTTCGTGCCGCCGCTGATGAAGTACGTGGAGAAATACAACGCCCGCCTGACCTTCAGGTCCAACCTGATCAAGGTCGACGGGCCGGCCCGCAAAGCCTGGTTCGAGGTGCACGACGCTGACGGCACCGTCACGGTGGAAGAACGGTTCTTCGACCTGTTGCACGTGGTCCCGCCCCAAGTCGCCCCGGATTTTATCCGCCAAAGCCCGCTGGCCGACGCCGCCGGCTGGTGCGAAGTGCACCCCCACAGCCTGCAACACCTACGTTACCCGCATATCTTCGGCCTCGGTGACGTGTGCTCCACCAGCAACGCCAAGACCGCTGCGGCGGTGCGCAAGCAGATCGTGGTGGTGGCCGAAAACCTGCTGGCCCTGCGTCAACAGGCGCCGCTGCCGCTCAAGTACGACGGCTATGGTTCGTGCCCGTTGACGGTGGAGAAGGGCAAGGTGGTGCTCGCCGAGTTCGGCTACGGCGGCAAGCTGTTGCCGACCTTTGCCCTGGACCCGACCCGTGCGCGCCGTTCGATGTGGTTGCTCAAGGCCACGTTGCTGCCGTGGTTCTACTGGAACGGCATGCTCAAGGGCCGTGAATGGCTGACCCGTCTGAGCAAGGTGGACTGAATGCTGCTCGCCACGGTGTTGGGATTATTGATGGGCCTGGTCATGGGCCTGACCGGCGCGGGCGGCGGCATCCTCGGGGTGCCGGCGCTGGTGCTGGGGTTGGGCCTGAGCATGACCCAGGCCGCGCCGGTGTCGTTGCTCGCGGTGGGCGCGGCGGCGGCGGTGGGGGCGATCGACGGTTTGCGCCACGGCCTGGTGCGCTACCGCGCCGCGCTGCTGATTGCCTTGTTGGGCGCGTTGTTTTCGCCGGTGGGTGTGTTCCTCGCCCATCAACTGCCGGAAGCCGTGCTGATGGGCCTGTTCAGCGCACTGATGGTGCTGGTGGCCTGGCGCATGTTGCAGCGCGAAAAAACCGAGGCCGGGCCGAGTGATCACGGCACCGCGTCCTGGGGCCAGAAAAACTGCATGCTCAACCAGCAGACCGGGCGCCTGGCCTGGACCGCCAAATGCAGTGCGACCCTGGCGGCGTTGGGCGCGGTGACCGGCGCTGTCTCCGGGCTGCTCGGCGTCGGTGGCGGCTTCCTGATCGTGCCCGCGTTCAAGCAGCTCACCGATGTACAGATGCGCGGCATCGTCGCCACCTCGTTGATGGTGATCAGCCTGATCTCGTTGATCGGCGTGGCGGGCTCATTCCATGCCGGGGTGCGGATCGAATCGGTGGGCTGGGTGTTTATCGGCGCGAGCATCGTCGGCATGCTCGCCGGCCGGCGCCTGTGCTCGGTGATTGCTGCGCGCACCTTGCAGGTCGGGTTTGCCGGCCTCTGTGTACTGGTGGCGGTCGGCATGTTGATCAAGGCCGGTCTTACGCACTAAGTGCCGGGCCTGGCTTACGCCGAACTTGCCGGGCACCCGCGGCCCGCCCAAAGCACCCGCAAACCAAGGCCAAGGCAGCGTAGGCCGTGGCTTGCGGGGTTTCGATAATCGCCTCCGACATCAAGTCCCCGTTGCGGAGCGCGCCATGCATAACAATAAGAATGTCCCCCTGCGTCTGTTGCCTGCCTTCATCGTTGGCCTCGGCCTGAGCCCATTGGCCAACGCCGAAATCATGCTGTACGACAAGGACGAAACCACCTTTTCCACCGACGGCTACATCAACGCCTTCTACGTCAACAGCGACGTCGACCGCGCGGGTGACAAGTACGACCGCCGCCAGGCCCGCGTGAAGATGGGCTTCTTGCCCAACTACCTGGGCTTCAACATGAGCAAGCAGGTCGACGACCTCAAGCTCGGCGCCCGCGCTTCGTTCTGGGTGACCATCAACGACAGCGAAACCAACGGCACCGACACCGCCATCGACGTGCGTCAGTTCTACGGCACCGTGGCCAACCCGGAGTGGGGCGAAGTGCTGATCGGCAAGGACTTCGGCCTGTTCGCCCGCTCCAACATCCTGCTCGATGAGTTGCTCGCCGGTTACGGCCAGGTCAGCGACAGCCTCGGCCTGGTGGACGGCGGTGGCGTGTCGTTCGGCAACATCGGCAGTGGCTACCCGTACCCGTTCCCGAGCTCGCAGATCACCTACCGCACCCCGGTGATGGACGGCCTGCGCGTCGCCGTCGGCATCCTGGACCCGGTCGACACCAACGACAGCAGTGCCCTGGGCAAGGCCTACCAGAAGAACCCGCGCACCGAGAGCGAGATCACCTACCAGTTCGACGTCGGCGGCGCGAAGATCTACAGCTGGCTCAACGGCAGCTACCAGACTTCCGACAACACCGACTCCAACGTCGCCAGCGTCACCTCCAAGGGCCTTGGCTACGGCGTGCAGGCCAAGATGGGCGGCTTGTCGCTGACCGGCTCGGGGTTCCAGGCCAAGGGCATCAACCCGTTCTTCACCAACAACGCCGGGGAGGCGACGTTGCGTAATGTCGACAGCAACGGCTACCTGGTGCAGGGCTCGTACAAACTGGGCAAGAACCGCCTGGCGCTGTCCTATGGCAAGACCAAGGACGACGGCAACGGCGTGGTCGGCAGCGGCGCGGATTATGAAACCCGTGGGATTGCGCTGTTCCATGACGTGAATGCCAACCTGAAGCTGGTGGCGGAGTACAACCAGTTCCAGATCAAGGGGCATGACACCAATGCGCAGAATGAAGACACCGATACCTTCGCCGTAGGTGCTGTCTTGACTTGGTAACGCAGTCATAAATGTGGGAGCGGGCTTGCTCGCGAAGACGGAGTGTCAGTCAACAGATTCATTGGCTGATCCACCGCTTTCGCGAGCAAGCCCGCTCCCACATTTTAGTCTCCAGTGTTTATCAGAGTCTCATCCCAACGCATCCCCCCACCCAGTACCCAAGTAGCATAGGGCCCACCCCTCGGCCTTCGTACACTGACGCCTTAGAGGGGGAACCAACGATGCACAACAGTGAAGGCGTAGTCAGTGCCATGTCCCAGGCCACCGATGCCGGGCAGGCCGCCGAAGAGTTGGCCCGGCAGTTGCTGCACCCGTACCTGGGTTTTGTGCTGTTTTTCTGCTCTGCGTCCTATGACCTGCGGGCCCTTGGCCAAGCGCTGCAACAATGCTTCGGCAAGGTGCGCGTGGTCGGCTGCACCAGTGCCGGCGAGATCACACCCCAGGGTTACGGACGCAATTGCATCACCGCGATGGGCTTCAACCACGCGCACTTTTCCATCGCCACCGAGCTGATCGATCAAGTCGAGCACTTCAGCCTGATCGGTGCCCAGGACATGGTCGAACGCCTGGTCGGCGGCTGTCGCAGCAACACCCTGGCGCCGATCAAGGGCAACACCTTCGCGCTGACCTTGCTCGACGGGCTGTCGAGCCGGGAAGAAATGGTCCTCGCCGCCCTCAGCGCGGCCCTGGGCGACATCCCGCACTTCGGCGGTTCGGCCGGCGACGACAACTTCCTCACCCACACCCACGTGTACTTCAATGGTGTGTTCCACAGCGGCGCGGCGGTGGTGGTGCTGGTCAATACCTGGCTGGATTTCGAGGTGTTCACCACCCACCACATCCTGCCGCGCACCGAAAAGCTGGTGGTGACCGGCGCCGACAGCCCGTCACGCCGGGTGTTCGAACTCAACGCCGAACCGGCCGCCGAAGAATACGCCAGGCACATCGGCGTAGCCGTGGCCGACCTCGACCACCGCGTCTTCGCCGCTCACCCGTTGGCAGTGCGTATCCACGACCAGTACTACGTGCGCGCTATCCAGCAAGTGCACGAAGACCTCAGCCTGAGTTTCTACTGTGCGGTGGAAAACGGCATCGTGCTCACCGTGATGCGGCCCGGGCCGATCCTGCCGAACCTGCAAAGCCTGTTCGACGGCCTGCACACGCGCCTCGGCGACCTGCTGCTGACCATCGGCTGCGACTGCTTCCTGCGCCGCATGGAGTTGGAAGACAACGGCGACCTCGAACACATCGGCAATTACCTGCGCGAGAGACGGGTGCTGGGCTTCAATACCTACGGAGAACAGTTCAATGGCATGCACATCAACCAGACCTTCACCGGGGTCGCCATTGCCCGTGGCCGACGCTGAACTGCGCGCCCAGGTCGCCCAGCTGCAACAGGCCAATCACAAATTGGCGCGGATCAACGCGGCCCTGATCGAGCGTATCGAATCCGGCATGACCCAGGGCAACAACCCGTACACCACGTTCCAGCATTCGGTGGTGCTTGCCGAACAGGTGCGCGAACGCACCGACGCGCTGAACCAGGCGATGGCCGAACTCAAGGCCAGCAACCACCTGTTGATCAACGCGCGGCTGCGCGCCGAAACCCTGCGCGGCGAGCAGGCCGCGGCGCAAAAAGCCCAGGAAAGTGAACGCTGGATTCGTCTGATCACCGACAACGTGCCGGCGCTGATCGGCTACCTCAACGCCGACCTGGTCTACGAGTTCACCAACAAAGTCTACGAAGAATGGTACTGCTGGCCGCGCGGCATGATGCTCGGCCAGAGCCTGCGCGAAGTGCACAGCGAGCAGCACTGCCAGCGCCTCGACGCTTACGTCGCCCGCGCCCTGGCGGGTGAGAGCGTGACGTTCGAATTCGCCGAAACCAACATCAACAACCAGGAGCGCTACATGCTGCGCTCCTACGTGCCGAACCTGCTCGCCAGTGGCGAGGTGGTGGGGATCTTCGTGCTGATCCGCGACATTACCGAGCGCCGCCGCACCGCCGAGGCCCTGCACCAGGCCTATCAACACCTGGAGCAGCGCGTGGCCCAGCGCACCTCGGAACTGACTGCGCTCAACGATCAGTTGTTGCAGGAAATCGACGAGCGCCGACGCATGGAAACCCGCCTGCGCGAAGCCAAGCAAGAGGCGGAAAAGGCCAACCTGTCGAAAACCAAGTTCCTCGCCGCCGTCAGCCATGACTTGCTGCAACCGCTCAACGCCGCACGCCTGTTTACCAGCGCACTGCTGGAGCGCCCCAGCGAAACCCTGGTGCGCAACGTGAGCAACTCCCTGGAAGACGTGGAAAACCTGCTGGGCACCCTGGTGGATATTTCCAAGCTCGACGCCGGGGTGATCAAGGCCGACATGGCGCCGTTCGCCCTCAGCGAACTGCTGGAAAACCTCGCCGCCGAATACACCGAACTGGCCCGCGCCGAAGGCCTGGAGCTGCACTTTGTCGGCTGCTCGGCGCTGGTGCGCAGCGACATCCAGCTGCTCGCACGAATCCTGCGCAACCTGCTCAGCAACGCGCTGCGCTACACCTACCAGGGCCGTGTGGTGCTGGGCTGCCGACGCCAGCAGCAGCGTTTGCTGATCCAGGTGTGGGACAGCGGCATGGGTATTGCCGAGGAACGCCTGGAGGAGATTTTCCAGGAGTTCAAGCGCGGTGACGTCCAGCGCCCGGACCAGGATCGCGGGCTGGGCCTGGGCCTGGCCATCGTCGAGAAAATCGCCGGAATCCTTGGCCATCGCATCAGTGTCAAATCCTGGCCGGGCAAGGGCTCGATGTTTAGCGTGGAAGTGCCGCTCAGCGCCACCGCGCCCAAGTCGCTGCCGATGCCGTGCATGAGCGAAGCGCTGCTGGAACGTTTGCAGGGCGCGCGGGTGTGGGTGCTGGATAACGACGCGGCGATCTGCGCGGGCATGCGCACTTTGCTCGAAGGCTGGGGTTGCCGGGTGACCACCGCCTTGTCGGAACAGGACCTGGCCCGGCAGGTGGACAACTACCATGCCGAGGCGGACCTGCTGATCGCCGACTACCACCTCGACGACGACCAGAACGGCGTCGACGCCGTGGCCCGCATCAACGCCCGGCGCGGCACTGCGATCCCGGCGTTGATGATTACGGCCAACTACAGCAATGAGTTGAAGCAGCAGATTCGTGAGTTGGGGCATACGTTGATGCATAAGCCCGTGCGGCCGATGAAGTTAAAGACAGCGATGAGTCACTTACTCGGCCGCCCCTGACAAAACGCAGATCAAAATGTGGGAGCGGGCTTGCTCGCGAATGCGGTGGGTCAGTCAATGAATCTAGTGACTGACCCACCGCATTCGCGAGCAAGCCCGCTCCCACAGTGGATCTCCATAGGGCAGGGGGATCAGCGGCGCAGGTACGAGCCGAAGTCGATATCGCCGGCACTCAGGATCGCCTGCACCCGGTTATGCACATTCAACTTGCGCAGGATCGCCGACACATGGGCCTTCACCGTGGTTTCGGCAATCTCCAGCGTGTAGGCGATCTGCTTGTTCGATTCGCCCTTGGTCATCCGCTCCAGCACCAGCAATTGCTTGCGGGTCAGTGCCTGCAGCAGCTCCGGGGCAAAGCCCGGGGTGTCGTTCATGCGGCGTTGGTTGGGGTTTTTCTGGGTGCGGATGATGTCGGGCGGCAGGTATACGTTGCCGTTGAGGATCTGCTGGATCGCTTCGGTCATTTGTTGGCGCGGCGACGACTTGGTGATGAACCCCACGGCGCCGTAGGTGATGGCTTGCAGCACGATCTGCTTGTCCTGCTCGGCCGAGACGATCACCACCGGGATGGTCGGCGATTCGTTGCGCAGGTTGATCAGGCCATTGAGGCCGTGCATGCCGGGCATGTTCAAATCCAGCAGGATCAGGTCAAGGTCGTCGTGGTCCTGGGTCAGCGCGAGGGCGCTGTCGAGGTCGGCGGTTTCCATCACTTCGCTGCCGGGAAAGCCGTCGCTGATGACGTTGTGGATCGCCTCGCGAAACAGCGGGTGATCGTCGGCAATCAGGATTTTGTACATGGCCGTTCACCTTCTTGTTGTGGTTTTTTATTGAAAGGGCTCGGGTGTCGCAGCCATCACTGGCAGTTTTGCCGCTTCCCACGCATCCAGGCCATCGCGATACCAATACACCGAGGTATAGCCCAGATTGGCGGCTCGTTTTACCGCGTTCCAACTCAACCAGCAATCGGAGCGGCAGTAGAAGACCAACGGCCGGGTCAGCTGACCGCCGGTGAATGTGTACAGGTGGCGTGCGAAGTAGCTTTGCCACTCGGGCGTGAGGTCGCCGTCGCCGGTATTGGCCAGCCAGTGGCTGCCGGGCAGGTTGGCGTGGGGCTGGTCTTCGATGAAGCGGCCTTGCAGGTATTGGCGCCGGTACACATCGATCAACACCGGCGCCGGGTTCTGGGTGAGCAGGGCTTGCAGGGCAGGGGTGTCGACGATGGTCGCACCGGGCGCCTGTGCCGGCGTGGGGCTGCGGTACAGGCTGATGCGGTAGCCGTCGGTGGAAAACAACGGCGCCTCAGCCTGGGCGTTGGCGCAGAGCAGGCACAGCAAGACCAGCAGGGGCAGTCGGGCGGGCAGCATGGCAGGTCAATCCTTATCGTTATGCGGCCATTACACGTCAGTCCCGCTGCCTTGGGAATGCGACGATAGACACGAAAACCAGTACTAAAGGAGTAGATCAGCCGTTTTTGCGCAGGGCGGCATGCTGCGGATTGAAGGTCAGCACCGCCAACACCGTGAACACCACGGTCAGCCCCAGGCACACCAGCAGGGCCAGGCCGGCGAAGCGTTGGTAGAGGGCAAAGCGCACCAGTTCCACCGCGTGGGTGAACGGGTTGACCGCGCACAGCCAGTACAGCCACTCGCTGGAATCGCGCATCTTCCACAGTGGGTAGAGCGCCGACGACAGGAAGAACAGCGGGAAGATCACGAAATTCATCACCCCGGCAAAGTTCTCCAATTGGCGGATCCCATTGGACAGCAGCAAGCCCAGCGCGCTGAGCATCAACGCCACCAGCAACAGCGCCGGCAAGGCGATCAGCAAGCCCAGGGCCGGCGGTTGCACGCCATACACCCAGGCAATCGCCAGGAACCCGTAGACCTGCAACAGCGAAATCAACGAGGTCGCCAGCAGCTTGCTGCACAGCAAAAACGTGCGTGGCAGCGGACTGGTCAGCAGTACGCGCATGCTGCCCATCTCACGGTCGTAGACCATCGACAGCGAGCCCTGCATGCCGTTGAACAGCAGGATCATGCAGGCCAGCCCCGGGATGATGTACACCTCGTAGGGGATGTAGGTGTCGTAGGGTTCGATCACCGAGATGCCCAACGCTGCCCGAAAGCCTGCGGCGAATACCAGCAGCCACAGCAATGGCCGCACCAGGGCGCTGAGGAACCGTGTGCGCTGCAAGACAAAACGCAGCCATTCGCGCAGGACGATGCCGCTGAAACACTGCCAGTAGGCGTTCATGCCGCCACCTCTGCGCGGGTCAGGCGTGCGAACAAACCGCTCAGGTCGTCGCCTTGCTCCAGCAGCAGGCGGTCAAGTTGCCCGCTGGCTACCAGGCGACCCCGATGCAAAATCATCAAGGCGTCGTCAGCCTGCACTTCATCGAGCAAATGGGTGGTCCACAGCACGCTGATGCCTTGTTCCAGGCACAGCGTGCGCACATGTTGGTTCAGCGCCAGGCGGCTGGCCGGGTCGAGGCCGACGCTGGCTTCGTCGAGCAACAGCAGGCGCGGCTCGTGCAGCAGGGCGCGGGCGATTTCCACGCGGCGGCGGTGGCCGCCATTGAGTTCGCGGACCTTTTCCCGGCGCCGCTCGCCGAGGGCCTGGCGCGCCAGTTCGGCCTCCACCCGCAACTCGGTCTGACGCCGCGACAGGCCGTGCAGCGCGGCGTGGTAGCGCAGGTTCTGTTCGACGCTCAAATCCAGGTCCAGGGTGCTTTGCTGGAATACCACGCCGAGTTGGCGCAATGCCTCACGCGGCGCCTCGCGCAATGAATGCCCGCCCACGCGGATGTCGCCGCTCTGCAAGTCATATAAACGCGTGAGCAGCGCAATCAAGGTCGATTTGCCCGCGCCATTGGGCCCTAGCAACGCCGCAAAACGCCCGGGCGCCAGGCTGAAACTCACCTCGCGCAACGCCTGGCGCGCGCCGTAGGAGAAGCTGATGGCGCTGGCGTCCAGCGCGTTCATGGCGTGACCACCACGCCCCACGGATAACGCCCGACCTTGACCGACTTGAGCACCTTGAGGCTGTCCACGTCGATCACCGACACGTCGCCGCTCACGCCGTTGGTGGCCAGCAACTGTTTCTCATCCGGGGTGAATGCCAGCTGCCACACACGACGGCCCACCAGCAGGTAGTCGAGGATCTCGTAGGTCTTGGCGTCGATCACCGCCACATGGTTGGCCGGGCCGAGGGCGACAAAGGCGTATTTGCCGTCGGCACTCAGCTTGATGCCCACCGGCTGCACCTTGTCCGGGTGCACGCCTTTGATCTTGAAGGTCAGGGTCTTGAGGATTGCGCGGCTGGCCACATCCAGGATGGTCACGGTGCCGCCGATTTCCGCCGAGGCCCACAGTTGCGTGCCGTCATGGTTGAATTCGACGAAGCGCGGGCGTTGGTCCACCAGGGTGCTGTCGGCCAGGGTCTGGGTGCTGGTGTCGATCCAGTGCAGCATGTTCGTGGTTTCGCTGGTGTTCACCGCCCACTTGCCGTCGGGGCTCACTGCCATGCCTTCGGGCTCGACGCCGACGTTGATCTGGCCGAGCACCTTGGCGGTCTCGGTGTCGATCACGGTGACCAGCGCGTCGTCTTCGTTGGAGACGTACAGCCAGCGGTTGTTGGGGTGCAACGCGAATTGCTCGGGGTCTTTGCCGGAGGGCAGCTCCTTGACGATCTTGCGCGTGGCCACATCCATCACCTGCACGCGGTCCGAGTCGCTGGCGCAGATGTACAGCAGCTTGTTGTCATGGGACAGCAGCAGGCCGCGTGGGCGCTGGCCGACCTTGAGGGTGTCGGTGACTTGCAGGGTCTGCATGTCGATCAGGCTCAGGCTGTTGTCTTTCTCGTTGGAGACCCAGGCCGTGGCGGCCACGGCGTGTCCGGCGGCAAGCAGCAGGGCGCAGGAGAGCAGGGTGCGGCGCATGGCGTATTCCTTATTGTTGTTGTTGTGTGTTCAGGGAAAGCGGCAGGTCACCTCGGGTTTGTCGTAGCCCAGGCTGTCCATTTCGTTGAAAGGGTGCAGGAAACCGTCCTGGGGCGAGGTGCTCACCAGTGCACGGGGTTGCACGATGGGGATCGGCTGGCGCAGTTGGCCATTCCACGGGCGATAGCTGAGCTTGCGGCCCTTGAAACCGTCCAGCGGCAACTGCTCGCTGATCTCCAGCTGGCGGATGTTCATCGGGTCGACCTCGCGCAGCTTGCTCACCGCACTGGCGACGCTGCGCACGGCCATCCAGGCGGCGAAGTCGCGGTCGTTCATCCAGCGTCCGGCGAGGGCTTCGAAGCGTTTTTGCAGTTGGGCGGCGCCGTAGGTTTCCACGCTCTTGTGCCAGCCGGTGGGCGTCAGACCCTGGGTGCCGGCGACCGGGCGCGGGTACCAGGTCTGGTAGGGCACGTATTCGCCGAAGTCGCCGCGCTCGTCGGCGACCAGCACCACGTCGTATTCGGCGGTCTGGGTGAACAACGGCATGTCGGCCTGGGCGCTGCGGCGCTGGTCGTTGTCGAAACGCCAGGCTTTCTCGGCCACCAGTTGCAGGCCAAAACGCTTGGCTGCGCGGCGCAGGGCGGCGGCGTAGGCTTGATCGTCCGGAGTGGGGCCGACAATCAGCAGCGCCTTCTGCCATTTGCGCGTCACCAGAAATTGCGCCAGCGCATCGGCGAGCATGGCCCGGCTGGGCAGGCTGTGCAGCACGTTGCCCAGGCAGTCGGTGCTGCGCAGGCTGTCATCGGGGCTGCCGGCGTTGAACAGCAGGCTGTCGGGCAGTGCGGCGCTGAGTTGGCGCAGGCTGGCGGCGGGGGCGTTGACGACAAACAGGCGCAGGCCTTGGTCGTGTTGCTTCTGCGCGGCGGCAAGCAGGTCTTCGGGGTTATCGACTGTCGCGTCGATCAGGCTGTAGCGCTGGTTGAGAAAGGCGCCGGTGCTGTTGCTGTCGATGATCGCCAATTCGGCGCCCCGCAACCCGGCATCGGTGGGTTCGGCAATCACGTTGGACAGCAACGGCCCCGGGTCCGGGCGATAGCCGAGGTAGCCGATCTGCACTTGCAGCGGTGCCTCGGCGGCCTGGCCGGCGGTGGCCCAGGTGAGTGCCAGCAGGCAGGTCACGGCGAAAGGGGCGAGCTGGCGCATAAGGCACTCCAAGACAGTTGGCGCCAGCATATAAAGCCCGGTTACCCCTGCAAATATGCAGAAAGTAGCGCTGGGGCAGTACCAAGGTAGTAGCCCGCCGCACGCGGTGCGGTTTTAGCATGGGGCTCCAGTATCCGCTGCGGGGGTTGCACGATCATGCGAATTATCAAGGCGTTGCTCTTGCCGTTCCTGCTGATCGTCAGCCTGATCGGCATCGACCGACCCCACGCACCGCGCTCGGCGGCGCTCGTGCCGACTGTGCTGGCGCGCTAGGCATGTCAGCGCTGTGGCGGATCAACCTGTGGGTGTGCGGTTTCTTCGCGCTGGTCACCTGCGCCTGCACGGCGTTGCTGATGCATCAGGCCCTGGCGGATGTGGAGCGCGAGTTGCAGTCGGCCGAAGCGGTGGTGCATTACCTGAGTGAAACTGCCGTGCGCGATCCGGCCAGCCTGCAACCACGCCTCACCGCCAGCCTGCGCCATGTGCGCGTGCACTGGTTGGGCGCCGATGAAACCCCGCCCGCGCCGGAGCAAGAGGGGCTGGATGCGTGGCTCGGGCGCCTGCTGTTTGCCCAGGCGCGCCACAGTGCCGAGGTGCTCGACCTGGCCGATGGCCGGCGCGTGTCCATCGGCGTCGACCCGCGTGACGAGATCGATGAGGTCTGGGATTCCTTGCAGCAATTGCTGGGCCTGTGTGCGCTGGCATTGGCCCTGAGCCTGTTGACCATTCGCTGGGCGGTGCGCCGTGGCATGGGTGTGCTGGACGAATTGCTGTTGGCCCTGCAGCACGTGTGCAGCGGCCGTCTCAATGTGCGCCTGCGCAGCGCCGGGGTGCCGGAGGCACAGCAACTGGCGCGGCATTTCAACCGCATGACCGATGCCCTCGAACAGGCGCGCACCGACAACACCCGGCTGACCCAAACCCTGCTGGCGGTGCAGGAACAAGAGCGCACCCGCCTGGCCCAGACCCTGCACGATGACCTCGGCCAGTACCTGGCGGGGATTCGCGCCCAGGTGTGCCTGTTGCCGCTGATCGCCCATCAACCCGCCACGCTGACGCGTACCGTGCATCTGCTGGAAGAACACTGCGACCACTTGCAGCAGGGCTTTCGCGAACTGGTCCACGACCTTTACCCGGTGGCCCTGCAACACCTGCCGATGGCCGAGGCGTTCGGCATGTTGGTGACGCAATGGCGTGCCAGCCATGGCATCGACTGCCAGTTGCAGGTCAGCGAGGCGCTGCCGCCGCTGTCCCCGGCCGACAAGACCCACCTGTATCGCTTGCTCCAGGAAGCCTTGACCAACATCGTGCGCCACGCCGGCGCCAGCCAGGTGCGCGTGCGTTTGCAGCATCGCGGGACGCGCCTGCGCCTGTGGGTGCGCGACAACGGCCACGGCGCGCAGCAGCCTCAGCGGCGCGGTGTGGGCCTGCATTCGATGTATGAACGTGCGCGCTGTTTGGGCGGCGAATTGAAGATCATCAGTCATCCCGGCGCCGGTTGGGCGCTGGCGTTGGACATGCCTGTGGAGGCGTCATGAATATTCTGTTGGTGGATGACCACGCCGTGGTTCGCCAGGGTTATGCCAGTTTGTTGCGCGCATTGTTGCCGGCCATTGAAGTGCGTGAGGCGGCCAGCGGCGAAGAAGCCTTGGCGCGGGTACACGAGGCGGTGCCGAATCTGGTGATCATGGACTTCGGTTTGCCCGGCATCAGCGGCCTGGAAACCACCCGGCGCCTGCGCCAGCGCTTGCCGCAACTGCGTGTGCTGTTTTTCAGCATGCACGATGAACTGCCCTTGGTGCGCCAGGCGCTCGACGCCGGCGCGGCGGGCTACCTGACCAAAAGCTCGGCGCCCCAGGTGTTGATCGAAGCGGTGCGGCGCATCCTCGATGGCCACGCCTACATTGAACAACCCCTGGCCACCCAACTCGCCTGCCAGCCCACCGACCCGCGTTTGCACAGCATGACGCCACGGGAGTTGGAGATTTTCCTGATGCTCGCCAAAGGCACCCCGGCGCGGCAGATTGCCGAACAGCTGAGTATCAGCAGCAAGACGGTGTCCAACCACCTGACTTTGCTCAAGAGCAAGTTGCAGGTGAGTTCCCATGCGGAGTTGGTGCATGTGGGGATTGATATGGGGGTGGTGCGGGTGGCGGGGTGACGAGTTCTCTCTGATGCACACCGGCCTCATGTGGGAGTGGGCTTGCTCGCGAATGCGGTGGGTCAGCTAGCCTATCTGATACTGACACACCGCATTCGCGAGCAAGCCCGCTCCCACACAAGCTCACACACCTATAGGTCTGCGGTGCGCTAACGATCCCAGGTGGTGGGGCAATCCTTGCAGCCCTCCATATTCGCATCCTGGAAGTTCGCATAGTGCTGGCGGCTACCCGTAAGGGTGGCCTTCTCCAGATTGCTTTCCCCGAATTTGGCCTCCTGCAAATTGGCATCGCTCAAATCCGCCCCTTGCAGATCTGCCTTGCTCAGCCAGGTCATTTCCAGGTCTGCCGCACGCAGGTTGGCCTTGTGCATCTTCGCCCCCGACAGACGTGCGAATTGCAGATAGGCCGCGCTGAGGTTGGCGTTTTCAAATTGCGCGCCCTGGGCAAACAGGCCCCAGCCTTGTACGGCCATCAAGGTGGCGCCGCTGAAGTCGGCGAGGCGCAGGTTGGCCTGTTGCAGGCTGGCACGGGTGAGGTTGGCGCCTTGCAGTTGGGCTTTTTCCAGGTTGGCCAGGTCGAGGTTGACGTGGCGCAGGTCGGCATCGCGCAGGTCGGCGCCGGTCAGGTTCATGCCGCTGAGGTTCTGGTTGCGCAGGTTAGCGCCCTTGAGGTTGGCGCCGGGGCATTGGCTGTGTTCGGCAAGGGTGCAGCCGTTGATGATCAGCGGGGTGTCGTCATCGGCGTGGGCCACGCAGACAGCGATCAGGAGCAATACGGGCAAATAGTTCATCACGATACCTTTGTAGTGAGCGGGCTTGCCCCGCGCTGGGCGGCGAAGCCGCCCCAAACGGTCCGCCGCGGTGTTTCAGAGGGACCGAGGTGTCTGGTCTTAGGGCGGCTTCGCCGCCCAGCGCGGGGCAAGCCCGCTCACTACAGCCACCTTGTAAGGGTTATTGTTGAGCGGTTTTCAGATCCCAACTCGGAATCTTGAATACCCAGAACGACCCGCCCTGTGCCACCGGCTTGGTCAGCTCGGCCATGTCGCCGCCCCACAACGGCACCGCGCCGCCGTAGCCAACGGTCACGCCGATGTACTGCTCGCCATCCTGTTCCCAGGTGATCGGCGGGGAGACGATGCCGCTGCCGGTCTGGAACTTCCACAGCTCCTTGCCGGTTTTCGCGTCGAAGGCTTTGAAGAATCCGTCGCCGGTGCCGGTGAACACCAGGTTGCCCTTGGTCGCCAGCACGCCGGCCCACAGCGGCAGGTGTTCCTTGTGCTCCCACACCACCTTGCCGGTGGTGGGGTTCATCGCCCGCAGGGTGCCGACGTGGTCGTCATACATGCGCTTGATGCGGAAACCCATGCCCAGGTACGCCGAGCCCTTCTTGTAGTTGACCTCTTCGGTCCAATATTCCTCTTTCCACTGGTTGCCCGGGATGTAGAACAGGCCGGTGTCCTGGCTGTAGGCCATGGGGTTCCAGTTCTTGCCGCCGAGGAACGGCGGCGAGACTTCCACCGGCTTGCCCTTGGTTTCACCCGGCAACGGTTTGGCTGGGCGTTGGCCTTCGTTCTCGACGGGGCGGCCAGTCTTGAGGTCGATGTGGCTGGCCCAGGTGATGTTGTCCACGAACGGGAAGGCGTTTTGCAGCTTGCCGTTGTTGCGGTCCACCACATAGAAGAAACCATTGCGGTCGGCGTGGCCGGTGGCCTTGACCACTTTGCCGTCTTTGCCCTTGTAGTCGAACAACACCAGTTCGTTGTTGCCGGAGAAGTCCCAGGCATCGTTTGGTGTGTGCTGGTAGAACCACTTCACTTCCCCGGTGCTTGGGTCGACGCCGACCTGGCCGGAGGTGTAGAGGCTGTCGAAGTCGTGGGGGCTGCCGTCCTTGGACGTGCGCGCCCAGGTGTTCCACGGGCCGGGGTTGCCGGCGCCGACGATGATGGTGTTGGTCTCGGCATCGAAGCTCGCGCTCTGCCAAGGTGCACCGCCGCCGTGGCTCCAGGCCTCGACCTTGCCGGTTTCGGTGGTCGGGTCATCCGGCCACGAAGGCGCCTTGACGTCGCCGGTCGGGGTGCTGTCCTTGCCGTTGAGGCGGCCCATGTGGCCTTCCACGAACGGGCGCATCCACACCTCTTCGCCGGTGTCCGGGTCGCGCGCATACAGCTGGCCGACCACGCCGAATTCATCGCCGGAGCTGCCGTGGATCAGCAGCACCTTGCCGCTGACCTTGTCCTTGATCAGCACGGGTGCGCCGGTCATGGTGTAGCCGGCGGCGTGGTCGCCGAACTTCTTGTTCCACACCACTTTGCCGGTGTTTTTGTCGAGGGCGATCAGGCGCGCATCAAGGGTGCCGAAGTAGATTTTGTCGCCGAAAATCGCTGCGCCGCGGTTGACCACGTCACAGCACGGGCGAATGTTGTCTGGCAGGCGGTGGTTGTAGGTCCACAGGCGTTTGCCGGTCTTCGCGTCGAGGGCGAATACGCGGGAGTACGAGCCGGTGACGTAGACCACGCCGTCGCTGACGATGGCCTGGGATTCCTGGCCGCGTTGTTTTTCATCGCCGAACGAGTAAGACCAGGCCGGCGTGAGCTTGAATACGTTCTTGTCGTTGACCTGGGCCAGCGGGCTCCAGCGCTGGGCGTTGGTGCCCATGCCGTACTGCAGCACGTCCTTGGTGGTCAGGTGGTCGTTGGCGATGTCTTCCCAGGTGACGTTGCGCGTTTGCTTGGCGGCAGGTTCGGCGGCGGCAAAACCTGCCGCACTGAAGGACAGGCTGCCCACCAGCAAAAAGGCTTGCACGGCAAGGCTTACGGGGGAGCGGGAGGGGAGCGATCTTATTGTCATGGTTTGCAGTTCCCAGTTGAGGTTTTGGCCTGCACAGGGTGGTGCGCCGAGGCGCTGGCTGGATACGGAAAATTTCCCGCTGTTGCCGGGAAGACTTCCCGAACCGCCGCTGATTTGGACGTGCCCCACAAGCCCTACTACCAAGGGAGTAGGACGCGACCACCAAAGCAGCATACGGTGCTGGACGGCGGGTTCCTAAGATGGTTGCCATAGCCTCTGCAATGAGGTTTGCGTGCAATCCTGAGGACAAAAATAATGACAACAAAACGCAATGCCTTGCTCGTGGCCGGCCTGTTGGTGGGTGTGATCGGTGTGGGTAACGTCTGGGCCCATGGCAACGTGGTGCCCCAGGCTGTGGAGACCAAAGGACTGACGCCGATCAAGGATGCGGGCGTACCGCTCGACGCCGATGGCTGGGCCGCCAACAACCCGTATCGCAAGTCCCCTGAGCACGACAGGGCCGTCGAAATCGGCTCCTCCGCCTACAACCAGAACTGCGCCGCGTGCCACGGTCTGGAAGCCAAGTCCGGCGGCATCGCCCCCGACCTGCGCATGCTAGACGAAGGCGATGCCGGGGATGAGTGGTTTGTCGAGCGCGTGCGCCACGGTGCGGTGCGGGATGGCCGTGTATACATGCCGAAAATGGCCGACTACCTGAGCCAGGAAGCCCTGTGGGCGGTGCGTACGTACCTGGATTCCGTGCGCGTCGAGGAGTAAGCCATGCGCCTGCTCAGCGCCGTGTTCGGCCTGGCCTTGCTGTGCTGCCAGGCGGCACAGGCCCAGGTGCGCAGCTATGACCAGATGATCGCCGCCGGCGAGTTGAAGGTGGCGGTGTACAAGGATTTTGCCCCCTACAGTTTCGACGACGGCGGCACCCCGCGCGGGGTGGACGTGGAGTTGGCCCAGGCGCTGGCCAAGGCCCTGGGCGTGCAACTGAAGCTGATCTGGGCGCCGGCCGGCGAGAAGCTCGACGACGACCTGCGCGACTACATCTGGCGCGGCAGCCCGTTGCACAACCAGCAACTGGCCGACCTGATGCTGCGCGCGCCTTACGACCACGAATACGCGCAGCGGCGCAACGACCAGGGTGAATTGGAAAACGGCCATGTGGTGATGTTCGGGCCGTACCAGAACGAACAATGGCAGGTGGCGTACGACCGCCGCCGCCTGGACAAGGTCGCCAGCGTGGCGGTGTTCGAGGAACACCCCATTGGTGTCGAAGTCGACAGCGTGCCGTCGTTTTACCTGACCTCGGTGTTCAACGGCATGCTGGCGCGCAAGACCCGTCACTATCCCAACGTGCCCCAGGCTTTTGCGGCGATGAAGGCCGGGGAGGTCGACGCGGTGATGGCGATGCGTGGCGAGATTGACTGGCAGGTGCATCAGGCCAACGACCCGCAACTGGCCCTGGCGCAAAACGCTTACCCGAACATGGGGCGGCAACGTTGGGAGATCGGCATGGCGGTGCATGAAAGCAATCGGCAACTGGCCTATGCCGTGGAGGAAGCGCTGGAAGGCCTGATCCGCGATGGCAGCCTGCAAGCGATCTACAGCCGATACGGCCTGCGTTACGAAGTGCCCGAGATGTACCAATGAACTGGCGCCTGACGGTGTTACTGGCCTGCCTGTTGCCGTTGGCCGCGCCCGCCAGTGAGGTCGATCCGGTGCCGTCGGTGATGTGGGCGTTCTATCACAAGCAGTTCCTGAACGACGCGCCGTTCGTGTTCGACGAGCGGGTCAAGCTGTTGGCACCGCCGTTCGCCGAAGACGCGCGGCAGGTACCGTTGGAAATCGATGCGCGGGCCTTCAAGGGCCGGGTGGTGCGCATCTTCGCCTGGGCCGAGCTGAACCCGCTGCCAAAAATCGTCGACTTCCAACCCAAGGCCGGGGTGTTGCCCTGGCTGTCGCTGCGCATCCGCATCGAACAGGCCACGCCGCTGCGCGCCGCGGTGCTGACCGATGACGGCGTGTGGCACGTCGGCTCGACCCTGATCGACGCGGCAGGCGGCGGCTGCACCGCGCCGAGCGTGGTGCGCACCCAGCCGGGGTGGGAAGAGCATATCGGCGAGGTACTCGGCGGGCGTTATCCCCGTGGCGAGTACAGCCGCGTGCGCGTGCAGGTTGCGCATCCGATGGACAACGGCATGGTCAGCGGCATCCCCGAGTTTTACCTCAACCACGCCCAACTGCTTGGGGACAACGGCCAGGTCATGGCCGAGCTGGAGCTGTTCCCGGCGGTCAGCGAGAACCCTAACCTGGCGTTCGACATCGAGGGCGCCGGGCAGACGCGCCTGGTGCTGCGCGACAACAGTGGCAACCAGTTCGACGCGGCCATCCCCTGACCAGAAGGAGCGCGGCATGCGCTGGATACTGTTGTTATGCCTGGCCCTAAGTCTGCCCGCCGTGGCCGACATGGACTATGCCCTCAAACCCCGGCAGATCGCCGAAGGCACCTGGCTGCTGGAAGGCAGCACCGAGAATTTCGCCAAGGCCAATGGCGGCAATATCGTCAATGTGGCGTTTATCGTCACCGAGGCGGGCGTGGTGGTGATCGATACCGGGCCGTCCAGACGCTACGGCGAAGCCTTGCGCCAGGCCATCGCCAGTGTCACGTCCAAACCGGTGATCCAGGTGTTGCTGACCCATCATCACCCCGACCACGCCTTGGGCAATCAGGCATTCAAGGACGTGCCCATTGGCGCCCTGGCCGACACCACAAAGCTGTTGCACGAGCAAGGCGACAGCATGGCGGAAAACCTCTATCGCATGGTCGGCGACTGGATGCGCGGCACTGAAGTGGTGTTGCCGGGCCAAGTGCTGGAGCCCGGTGTGCGCAGCTTCGGTAATCATGATCTGCGCCTGCTGGCGCTGACCGGGCATACCGGCGCCGACCTGGCGATTCTGGACCAGAGCACCGGCGTATTGTTTACCGGCGACCTGGTCTTCTACCAACGCGCCCTGACCACCCCCAACAGCCCCGGACTCTCCGCCTGGCTGGCCGACATCACCACCCTGCAAGGTTTGCCCTGGACCCTGGTGGTGCCCGGTCACGGCCCGATCGCCACGGATGCGCAGCCCTTCGAACAGATGCGCGACTACCTGAGCTGGCTCGATCAACTGCTGCGCGACGGCGCCGCCAACGGCAATGACATGAGCGAGATGATCCGCAGCCCGATCCCCGAGCGCTTCGCCGCGATCAGCCTTGCCCGCTACGAATTGATCCGCAGCGTCAGCCACCTGTACCCGCGCTACGAGCGCGAGCAGATGCACCCGCTACTAAGGAACTAGCAAACTCGATACTGCGGTCAATTGTGACGGCGGCCCCTGCGCCCAAGAATCTGCACCAGACCGGGAAAATTTCCCGGGTATAACAAAAAACCGCAGAGGTAGCCGTCATGACCCAACCCGCACGCCGCCAACCCTTCGCCTTGAGTGTGTTGCTCGGTGCCATCCTGTTATCCGGCCAGGCCCTGGCCGCCGTGACCGACCAGGACATTCTCCAGGACCCGAAAAACCCCGAGCAGATCGTCACCAACGGCCTCGGCGTGCAGGGCCAGCGCTACAGCCCGCTGGACACGCTGAACGTGGACAACGTCAAGGACCTGCGCCCGGTCTGGGCGTTTTCGTTTGGCGGCGAAAAACAGCGCGGCCAGCAGGCGCAACCGATGGTCAAGGACGGGGTGATGTACCTCACCGGTTCCTATTCGCGGGTGTTCGCGGTGGATGCGCGCACCGGCAAGAAACTCTGGCAATACGACGCGCGCCTGCCCGATGACATCCGTCCGTGCTGCGACGTGATCAACCGTGGCGTGGCGCTGTATGGCGACCTGGTGTTCTTCGGCACCCTTGACGCCAAGCTGGTGGCGTTGAACAAGGACACCGGCAAGGTGGTGTGGAGCAAGAAGGTGGCCGACCACAAGGAAGGCTACTCCATCAGCGCCGCGCCCCTAGTGATCAACGGCAAGCTGATCACCGGCGTGGCCGGTGGCGAGTTCGGCGTGGTCGGCAAGATCGAAGCCTATGACCCGAAAAACGGCGACCTGCTGTGGACCCGTCCGACTGTCGAAGGCCATATGGGCTACGTGTACAAGGACGGCAAGGCGGTGGAGAACGGTATTTCCGGCGGCGAGGCGGGCAAGACCTGGCCCGGCGACCTGTGGAAGACCGGCGGTGCGGCGCCGTGGCTGGGCGGCTACTACGATCCGGAAACCAACCTGCTGCTGTTCGGCACCGGCAACCCGGCGCCGTGGAACTCCCATCTACGCCCGGGCGACAACCTCTATTCGTCTTCGCGCCTGGCGCTGAACCCGGACGACGGCACCATCAAATGGCACTTCCAGAGCACCCCCCACGACGGTTGGGACTTTGACGGCGTGAACGAGCTGATCTCGTTCAACTACACCGAAGGCGGCAAGGAAATCAAAGCGGCGGCTACCGCCGACCGCAACGGCTTCTTCTACGTGCTGGACCGCACCAACGGCAAATTCATCCGTGGCTTCCCGTTCGTGGACAAGATCACCTGGGCCACCGGCCTGGATAAGAACGGTCGGCCGATCTACAACGAAGCCAGCCGCCCCGGCGCGCCGGGCAGTGAAACCAAGGGCACTTCGGTGTTCGTAGCGCCGGCGTTCCTCGGTGCCAAGAACTGGATGCCGATGGCCTACAACCGCGACACCGGGCTGTTCTACGTGCCGTCCAACGAGTGGGGCATGGACATCTGGAACGAAGGCATCGCCTACAAGAAAGGCGCGGCATTCCTCGGCGCGGGCTTCACCATCAAGCCGTTGAACGAGGACTACATCGGCGTGCTGCGCGCCATCGACCCGAAAACCGGCAAGGAAGTGTGGCGCCACAAGAACTTCGCGCCGCTGTGGGGCGGGGTGCTGACCACCAAGGGCAACCTGGTGTTCACCGGCACGCCGGAAGGTTTCCTGCAAGCGTTCAACGCCAAGACCGGCGAGAAAGTCTGGGAGTTCCAGACCGGCTCCGGCGTGCTCGGCTCGCCGGTGACCTGGGACATGGACGGCGAACAGTACGTCTCGGTGGTCTCCGGCTGGGGTGGCGCGGTGCCGTTGTGGGGCGGTGAAGTGGCCAAGCGCGTGAAGGACTTCAACCAGGGCGGCATGCTCTGGACCTTCAAGTTGCCCAAGGAACTGGTGGCCAAGCACTAGTTCTACGACCAAATGACCATAGCCCCCCTGCCAACGGCGCATTCGCCCGGTAGCGGGGGCTCTTTACTATCGGCTCATCGCCTGTTGACCAACAGGCCCGGACCCCGACAGAGGCCTCATCATGATCTACGCACAACCCGGCACCCCAGGCGCTATCGTCAGCTTCAAGGCGCGCTACGGCAACTACATCGGCGGTGAATTTGTCGCGCCGATCGATGGCAACTACTTCACCAATACGTCGCCGGTGACCGGCGAAGTCATCGCCGAATTCCCACGCTCCAGCGCCGCCGACATCGACAAGGCCCTCGACGCCGCCCACGCCGCCGCCGACGCCTGGGGCAAGACCTCGGCCCAGGACCGCGCGCTGGTGTTGCTGAAAATCGCCGACCGTATCGAGCAGCACCTTGAAGTACTGGCCGTGGCCGAGACCTGGGACAACGGCAAGGCCGTGCGCGAAACCCTCAACGCCGACGTGCCCCTGGCTGCCGACCACTTCCGTTACTTCGCCGGCTGCATCCGCGCCCAGGAAGGCGGCGCCGCCGAGATCAACGAACACACCGCGGCCTATCACTTCCACGAGCCATTGGGCGTGGTCGGGCAGATCATTCCGTGGAACTTCCCGCTGCTGATGGCGGCCTGGAAACTCGCCCCGGCCCTGGCCGCTGGTAACTGCATCGTGCTCAAGCCGGCCGAGCAGACGCCGCTGTCGATCATGGTGTTTGCCGAGTTGATCAATGACCTGCTGCCACCGGGCGTGCTGAATATCGTCCAGGGCTTTGGCCGCGAAGCCGGCGAAGCGCTGGCCACCAGCAAGCGCATCGCCAAGATCGCCTTTACCGGCTCGACGCCCATCGGCGCGCACATCATGCATGCGGCCGCCGAGAACATCATCCCGTCGACCGTGGAACTGGGCGGCAAGTCGCCGAACATCTTCTTCGAAGACATCATGAACGCCGAGCCACAGTTCATCGAAAAGGCCGCCGAAGGCCTGGTGCTGGCGTTCTTCAACCAGGGCGAAGTGTGCACCTGCCCGTCGCGGGCGCTGGTGCAGGAGTCGATCTACGACGCGTTCATGGCCGAGGTGATGAAAAAGATCGTCAAGATCAAGCGCGGCAACCCGCTGGACACCGAGACCATGGTCGGCGCCCAGGCGTCCGAGCAGCAATACGACAAGATCCTCTCGTACCTGAAAATCGCCCAGGAAGAAGGCGCGGTGCTGCTCACCGGCGGCGCGGCCGAGCGTCTGGAGGGCGACCTGTCCAGCGGCTATTACATCCAGCCGACCCTGCTCAAGGGCCACAACAAGATGCGTGTGTTCCAGGAAGAAATCTTCGGCCCGGTGGTGGGCATCACCACCTTCAAGGACGAAGCCGAAGCCCTGGCGATCGCCAACGACAGCGAATTCGGCCTCGGTGCCGGCCTGTGGACCCGCGACATCAACCGTGCCTACCGCATGGGCCGCGCGATCAAGGCCGGCCGCGTGTGGACCAACTGCTACCACCTGTACCCGGCGCATGCGGCGTTTGGCGGGTACAAGAAGTCGGGTGTGGGGCGTGAGAACCACAAGATGATGCTGGATCACTACCAGCAGACCAAGAATCTGCTGGTGAGCTACGACATCAATCCGTTGGGGTTCTTCTAACCCTCCAGGCTTGAAATGCAGTCCCCTGTGGGAGCTGGCTTGCCTGCGATGGCGGTGTATCAGTTACAAGTTTGTAGCTGACCCACCGCTATCGCAGGCAAGCCAGCTCCCACATTTGGATCCCTGTCTGCCTGAGACCATTGCAGTGCGCGAACTCCTTCGAAAGTAGCATTCGCCTCCCACACCCCCCATGCATTAATGACCCGACCGGAATCTTCCGGCACAACAAGAGGAACGTCCCATGTGGAAAAAACCCGCGTTTACCGACCTGCGTATCGGCTTTGAAGTGACCATGTACTTCGCCAGCCGTTGATCTACCGCCGGCCAGCCTCGTGCTGGCCGGTGCTCAAGCGGTCTTTGGGACCCATCCTACGACCCCCTCGGAAAGTCTCACCTGAGAAATAACGGTACTGCGTGATTTGATCCTGCCTTTTCGGACAGGGACTGTTGCGCATGACGGATACGCTGTGGGCTGCCCGCGAAGGCGACGCGCTGTTGCACAGCTCGATGTTGGCGGATGTGTTGGGCGGCGTGCTGGAAGTTGCGGCGACGGTGGCCGTGACGGCACTGGCCACGGCGGCCGTCGTGGCTGCAACCGGCATCAGCGTGGCGACAGGTGGCCTAGGCTGCGTTGTGCTGGGGGCCGCGGTCGGTGTGGTGGTCGGGCTCGGCATGGGTGCAAGCGGCGCCGATAAAGGCCTTTCGCGATTATGTGAGTCTTTCGCCAACGCACTCTTCCCACCCGTCATCGATGTATTCATCAGCAACGGTTCGCCGGATGTGTTTATCAACGGCAAGCCTGCAGCGCGGGCGGCCGGAAAAATCGCCGCCGCCGTGCCAGAAGCGGGCAGTGAACCGACTTATCTGGATATCGCCGAAGGTTTTTTCTCTCAGCTCTGGCGTCCTACGGTCGCTGCGCCGGTGGCGGGCGCTGTGCCTTGTCCTGCCGATACCGTCGACTGCACTAAACACCCGCCCATGCCGGAGCAGTACCTCGCCGAAGGTTCCAGCAAGGTATTCATCAACGGCCAGCCCGCCGTGCGCAGTGGGGACAGAAGCACCTGCGAAGCCACGGTGGGCAAGGTGCAGATTTCGTCCAACGTGGTCATCGGCGGCGCGCCGGTGGTGGTGCGTGAGATTCGCAGCGGCAAGGCGCCGGGTGTAGGGCTGGCGGTAACGGCGTTGTTGGCATCGCGCGGTGGTGGGGCGAAGTTCTTCAGCACGTTGCCTTGCATGACGGTAGGTGGGTTGGTGTCGTGGGGCACAGGGCAGGTGAGCAACGCGCTTGCGTCAGCAGTGCGCGGCTCGCCCAACCCGGTGCACTGCGCCACGGGGGCGAAGATGCTCGACGGTGACGACGACCTGGATTTTGCATTGCCTGGCCTGTTGCCAATCGAGTGGCAGCGCTATTACAGCAGCCGGGATGAGCGCCGTAACGGTCTGTTCGGTGCGAATTGGAGTGTGGCCTATGAGGTTTTCGTCGAAATGGGCCCGCATCCCAAAGGCGGCGAACGGCTGATCTACACCGACGAGCAGGCTCGGCAGATCGACATGGGCGTGATCCCGCTAGGTGCTGCGGTGTTCAGCGCCGGCGAAGGCTTGAGCGTACGCCGCCATGCCAGCGGCCACCTGCTGATTGAGCGTGTCGACGGGCTGTATCGGCTGTTCGAACCCACACCGGACAACCCTGCGCATTTGCGCTTGGGCCAGTGGGGAGATCGCAATGACAACCGCGTTTTCCTCGACTATGACGATCAGGGCCGCCTGAGCCAGTTGCGCGATACCTTTGGCGTTGTGCGAATCGAGCTGAGCTACAGCCAGCAATGGCCCCGCCGTGTCGAACAGATCGAGCGCCTGTACCCCGATCACCGTCGTGAAACGCTCTCCAGCTATACCTACGATACGCACGGCGATCTTGCAGCCGTGCGCGATGCCGATGGGCATGTTCAGCGCCGCTTCGCCTATGACAGCGGCCAGCGCATGGTCGAACACCAACTGCCCACCGGCCTGCGCTGCTTTTACCAATGGGCCTGTGTGGACGACCGTGAATGGCGAGTGGTACGGCACTGGACCGATGAGGGCGACGATTATCAGTTTGACTACGACCTGCTAGTCGGGCTTACGCGGATTACCGATGGCTTGCAACGGGTCAGCACCCGCAAGTGGAACCCGCAGTACCAGATCACCGAATACACCGACAACCTGGGGCACACCTGGCAGTTCGATTGGAATGACGAGCGCCAGTTGTTGGGGGCTACCGATCCTCTGGGTGGCCAGTGGCGATTCGGCTACGACGAATCCGGCAATCTGTGCAGCACACAAGATCCGCTGGGCCGTATTGAATCGACGGTGTGGCTGGAACACTGGTCGCTGCCATTGGTTGAAACCGATGCAGCCGGCCACAGCTGGCAGTATCGATACGATCAACGCGGCAATTGCGTCAGTGAAACCGACCCGCTGGGGCACGTTGTGCGCTATCACCATGATGGAGTTGGGCAGGTCATCGAAATCACCGACGCCACGGGCAAGCGCAAAATCCAGCGCTGGAATGAAACCGGGCAGTTGATCGAGCAGGTCGATTGTTCGGGCTATGCCACAAGGTTCGAGTACGACCGTCGAGGTCATTTACAAACCTTTATCGATGCAGTTGGTGAGCGGCAGCGCTATCAACACGACAGCCACGGCCGATTGCTGCAAATCGAACGGCCCTACGGTTACATTGAACATTACCTGCGCAACACCAGTGGTCAGTTGAGCGCCTACACCGATGCGGCGGGCCACACTACCCGCTACCAATATGACCGGCGCGGGCAGCTGGTGCGGCGCATTGATGCCCATGGCCGCCAGATCGAATATCGGCACGATGCCTACGGTCGATTGCAAACCCTGACCAACGAAAACGGCGAGCACTATCGCTTCGCCTGGGACCAGGGCGATCGACTCACGCAACAGCAAGACCTCGATGGCAGTGCGCGGCGTTATGCCTATGACGCGCTGGGTAACGTGGTCTCCGTCGAATACGTCCCGCTGGATGATGCATCTCCTACCGTGCATCGCCTGCAACGCGACGCTGTTGGGCGTATGCGGATCAAGGAGACTGACGAGGGCCGAACCGAATACACCTACGACGCGTTGGACCAACTCACCGACGTCACCACCACCGACCGGCAAGGCAATGCTCAAGCACTGGGTTTTGCCTATGACGCGCTTGGCCAACTGACGTGCGAGCAGAGTGCTACCGGCAAGCTGCAACACCACTATGATGAACTCGGCAACTTGAGCCAGACGCAACTGCCCGATGGCCGCTGGCTCAACCGCCTTTACTACGGCAGCGGCCACCTGCACCAGATCAACCTGGACGGCCAGGTCATCAGCGACTTCGAACGCGACCGCCTGCACCGCGAAGTCCTGCGTACCCAAGGCCAGATCACCACCCGCAGCGAATACGACCGTTGCGGTCGGTTGCGTTCGCGAACGCGCCGCCCTACAGGCCAGCCCCGACAGTTGCCACCAGCCCAACAAAAGACTTTCGAATACGACCCGGCTGACAATCTGATCGGTCGTTTGGAAGGCGGTCAACGCCAACTGCTGCACTACGACGCAACCGGCCGGATTATCGCTAGTCAGGACAGCACTCAAGGCCAGCTGGAAACCTTCGGCTACGATGCTGCCGCCAACCTGTTGGACGGGGCACAGTCTAGTGCCGGCTTAGTGAGGCACAACAAGCTACTGACCTACCAGGACAAACGCTACCGCTACGACGGCTTCGGTCGAATGATCGAAAAACGCAGTACTCTGCGTGGCCTGCAACGTTTCACCTACGACGCCGAGCACCGGCTGATCGAAGTGCACAACGCCAGCGGCAATATGGTGCACATGACCTACGACCCACTGGGTCGGCGCATCGCCAAAACCGAGCGGGACAGCAGCGGTCGTCTGCTGGGCGAAACCCGCTTCACCTGGGATGGCCTGCGCCTGTTGCAGGAGCATAAACACCGCCAGACCAGCCTTTACGTCTACGTAGACGAAGGCTACGAGCCGTTGGCGCGAGTCGATGGCATCGGTCCGCAACAGAAGATCCGCTACTACCACAACAACCTCAACGGCTTGCCGGAGCAGTTGACTGAAACCGACGGGCCTAAGGTCTGGAGCGCGATCTATCGGGTGTGGGGCAGCACGCTGGAAGAGGTACGTGAGCCTGACTACATTGAAGAACAGAACCTGCGGTTGCAGGGGCAGTATCTGGATCGGGAGACGGGGCTGCACTTCAATACATTCAGGTTTTATGACCCGGATGTGGGGCGGTTTACGACGCCGGATCCGGTTGGGTTGGCGGGTGGCCTGAATCTCTATCAGTACTCACCAAACCCTTTTGGGTGGATCGATCCCTGGGGTTGGACGTGTTCTTCAGCACAGCGTCAGCAGAACAAAACCAACGGTAAGGCAGCTGAATATCTGGTACATCAAAAACTACTGAATAACCCCAATGTGACCGTTCTTGGTACACAGGTTTATGTCAAAACGCCAGGTGCCGGGCGAGGACGCTACGTTGATATTTTGATAAGAAACAACAAGTCAGGAAAAGTTGTTTCGGTTGAAGTTAAATCCGGCGGTGCAGTAAGGTCGAACGCACAGCTTGCAAAAGATAAAGTGATCTCTGATGGGGAAGGTATATTTGGACGGTCTGGAAAAAGTACAAAAGGTGTCACTGTAAGTGAGGCTAGGGTTCCACTTTGGAGGTTGTTGTAATGACTGATACCGTAAAGGATGTGTTGAAAATACTCACTTCGTTTTTAGCAGGGCCGTTTGCTGAATGTGGGTATGTGCTAAAAAAAGGACGATGTTTTGAAAGGCTAAGCGAAAGTGGTCGGACCTTTCGCTATACGATGAATTTGTCCAAGAATAAGGGGTGGTTTTCTCTTCATCTGACGCTCCAGCTTTCCGATCCGGCTTTGATGGTGGGCGTCAACACTGTTCTTGATAAAGCGCTTAGAGACGAAAGGTTTACATATCCAGAAAGCTGGTCGCGATCCATTATCGAGCAGACTATAAAAATACGCACATCTAACCACGTTGTCGTCGAACTGACCGATTGGCGGGCACTGAAAAGCCCTGGAGAAACGCTTGAGCGCTTCAATGACCGATTTTCAATATGGCTTTATTCATTCGAAAAGCTCGAGGAAAGAGCTGACTGGAAAGAGCAGTTGCTGAGTAGTATTGGGCTAGCGCAGGGATGGTTTGATGAGGTTGATTCAGGTGAATGGATCCGCTCCTCTACTGATTATCCTGCTCTCTATTTGCTGAGTGTTGGAGGGCTAATCCAAGACCTTGAGGAAAAATATAAAGCTGTCTTGAAAATTGCCGAAGATCCGCAAGAAGTGGAGCTGTTTTATCTTAACTTATAGTCAGAGAAAATCTGGTGCAGGCTCAAATCGCCTGTCTGCGAGTTTCATTTTGGTTATGACTTTTACATGTGCCTGATATGAGACATTAAAGCGGACCGGGGGAGCCATACACAATGCACTGGTCAAAACGGGCATCATCACTCAACAGCAGGCCAGAACAGCGAGGCGTTCGGCCGCCTCATTCGCGAAACGAAAAGGTTATTTCTAAAGGACCAAGGGCTATGGGCATCACTCATGGCAGCGCCTACGAAGGGCAACATGCGGATATGGGAAAGTCTAAAAATCGGAAAATATTTCAAGCGTCGAGGAAAGTTGCCACCAGGCAATAAATGCAGGCACTGATATAAGGATTTCATCATGCGAGTCGATACCACATCGGACTCCCCGAGCTGGACAAACGTCTTTGAGATCACTGATGAGCTAAATGGCCTCAGTGAAACTCTCGAAAAGAAATACCCCAACCTTGATTTGGAATTGGCGGTCTGCGTGAGATGCGTACCCAAGAAGCTTGAGCGCAAGAATATTTGCCGCTACTACGGCAAAGACAAAATGCTCGGTCTGGATATCGCCTTGGACGAAGAAGATTTCGTTCCACTGAAAAAAGACAAAACTGCTCAACGAAAATTAATCGGTGCCGCTTTTGTCAGTTTTTTTGCAGAGAGCGTCAAAAAGTACGAGAAAAAAATTCCCGATTTTCAACCGTTTTCAACGCAACTGATTGCAGATGTGCAGCAATGGTGCGCCGAAAATGAATGGACTACCTGAAGTCAGCGATTGGGCAGGAATCCCGCAGTATTTGCCCCATTGGAAATGACCCATTGGTCTGATTGCAATCGCCCCCGGATCGGTTAGTGTGGAGCCCATCCTTCCAAAATAATAAAAACAGGCTTTCCAATGAGCCCAAACCTCAGCCTCCTGCGTAAATTCGTCTCGCCTGAAATCATTTTTGGCGCCGGCTGCCGGCACAACGTCGGCAATTACGCGAAGACCTTCGGCGCGCGCAAGGTGCTGGTGGTCAGCGACCCCGGGGTGATCGCCGCCGGTTGGGTCGCCGACGTCGAAGCCAGCCTGCAAGCCATCGGTATCGATTACTGCCTGTACTCCGCCGTGTCCCCCAACCCCCGCGTTGAAGAAGTGATGACCGGCGCCGAGGTCTACCGTGAAAACCACTGTGACGTGATCGTCGCCATTGGCGGCGGCAGCCCGATGGACTGCGGCAAGGCCATCGGTATCGTGGTCGCCCACGGGCGCAGCATTCTCGAGTTCGAAGGCGTGGACACCATCCGCGTGCCCAGCCCGCCGCTGATCCTGATCCCCACCACCGCCGGCACCTCGGCGGATGTCTCGCAGTTCGTGATCATTTCCAACCAGCAGGAACGCATGAAGTTCTCCATCGTCAGCAAGGCGGTGGTGCCGGATGTGTCGCTGATCGACCCGGAAACCACCGCCAGCATGGACCCGTTCCTGTCCGCCTGCACTGGCATCGACGCGCTGGTGCATGCCATCGAGGCGTTCGTCTCCACCGGCCATGGCCCGCTGACCGATCCCCATGCCCTGGAAGCCATGCGCCTGATCAACGGCAACCTGGTGCAGATGATCGCCAACCCCACCGACATTGCCCTGCGCGAGAAGATCATGCTCGGTAGCATGCAGGCCGGACTGGCGTTCTCCAACGCGATCCTTGGCGCGGTGCATGCCATGTCCCACAGCCTCGGCGGCTTCCTCGACCTGCCCCACGGGCTGTGCAACGCGGTGTTGGTGGAGCATGTGGTGGCGTTCAACTACAGCTCGGCGCCGGAGCGTTTCCAGGTGATTGCCGAGACGTTCGGCATCGACTGCCGGGGCCTCAACCACCGGCAGATCTGCGGGCGGTTGGTGGAGCATCTGATCGCGTTGAAGCACGCGATCGGTTTCCACGAAACCCTCGGCCTGCACGGGGTGCGTGTGGCGGATATTCCGTTTTTGTCCGAGCATGCAATGGATGACCCGTGCATCCTCACCAACCCGCGCGCGTCGAGCCAGCGTGATGTTGAGGTCGTTTATGGCGAAGCACTCTGACGACCCGCAACGCGCGCTGTCTGCGCTGCTGGGGCTGGGCGATCAGTCGGCGCGCAAGAGTCACTACCCGGAGCTGACCGCACGCCTGGATGAGCTGGAGGCCGAGCGCAAGCGCTATATCCGCCTCAACGACGAGTTGGAGCAGCGCGTCGCCGCACGCACCGATGAATTGCTGGAAGCCAACCACAATCTGCAGCAGCAGATCGCCCAGCGCGAACAGATCGAACAGGATCTGCGCGACGCCCGCGACGCCGCCCAGGCCGCCAACCGCAGCAAGGACAAGTACCTCGCCGCCGCCAGCCATGACCTGCTGCAACCACTGAACGCCGCACGGCTTTTGATCGCCACCTTGCGTGAGCGCCAGTTGCCCGATGTCGAGCGGGTACTGGTGGAACGCACGCACCAGGCGCTGGAAGGCGCCGAGGATCTGCTCACCGACCTGCTCGACATCTCGCGACTCGACCAGGCGGCGGTCAAGCCGGATGTGGCCCTGTATCGCCTGGATGAAGTGTTCGCGCCGCTGGTCTCGGAATTCCAGTCGGTGGCCCAGGCGGCCGGGCTGAATTTGCGCGTGCACACCGGGCATTACGCGGTGCGCACCGACCTGCGCTTGTTGACGCGGATTCTGCGTAACTTTCTCAGCAACGCCTGCCGCTACACCGACGACGGCTGCATCCTCCTCGGCGCACGACGCCGGGGCGATTGCCTGCGCCTGGAGGTGTGGGACACCGGGCGCGGGATTGCGGCGGATCGGCTGGAGGCGATTTTCCTTGAGTTCAACCAGCTGGATGTCGGCCGTGCAGCGGATCGCAAGGGGGTGGGGTTGGGCTTGGCGATTGTCGAGCGGATCGCCGAGATCCTTGGCTACCCGATTGCCGTGCGCTCCTGGCCGGGGCGCGGCTCGATGTTCAGCATCGAAGTGCCGCTGAGTGCCGAGATGCCCCTGGCGATCAGCCAACTGCCGGTACAACCGACCACCGGCAATCCGCTGCCGGGGCGGCGCTTGCTGGTGATCGACAACGAAACCAGCATCCTCGAAAGCATGAGCGCGCTGCTCGAACAGTGGGGCTGCGAAGTGCTCACCGCCACCGACCAGGTCGGTGCGATGGCGGTGTTGCAGGGCAGGGCGCCGGAGTTGATCCTCGCCGACTATCACCTCGACCACGGCGTGGTCGGCTGCGAGGTGGTCAAGCAGTTGCGCGAGCATTTCGCCTGCAAGATCCCCGCGGTGATCATCACCGCCGACCGCACCGACCAATGCCGTCGCGCCTTGCGTCGGCTGGATGCGCCGTTGCTGAACAAACCGGTCAAGCCCGGCAAGTTGCGGGCGGTGTTGAGCCAACTGCTCAGTTGAAGCGTAAACCCAAGCCCTTGTGGGAGCGATTGATACCCGTCAACACCGGGTGCGGCAATTTGGGCCATGCTTGCGGCCTGATTTAAAGGCTGACGGAGCCCGCCATGAACGCCCCCGCGACAATCGCTGCACCCTTCAAATTGCCCTTGGGCCTGGTCATCGCCGTACTGGTGATGGCCGGGGTGCTGCTGTTGCCGCTGCCGGCGGACTTGCCGGTGGCCGGGCATCGCATGCTGGCGATCCTCGCGTTTGCCGTGGTGGTGTGGATCACCGAGGCGGTGTCCTACGAGGCCAGCGCGATCATGATCACGTCGCTGATGGCGTTCCTGTTGGGCACTGCGCCGTCGCTGCAAGACCCTGCGCATCTGATCGGCACCAGCCCGGCCATCAGCATGGCGTTGACCGGGTTCTCCAACCCGGCGCTGGCGCTGGTGGCGGGCGCGCTGTTTATCGCGGCGGCCATGACCCACACCGGCCTGGACCGGCGCATTGCGTTGGTGACGCTGAGCCGGGTCGGCACCAGCACCCGGCGCATCCTGCTGGGGGCGATTGCCGTGACCATCCTGCTCAGCCTGGTGGTGCCCAGCGCCACGGCGCGCAGTGCCTGTGTGGTGCCGATCATGATGGGCGTGATCGCTGCATTCGGCGTGGACAAGCGCTCGAACATCGCCGCCGCGATCATGATCGTGGTGGCCCAGGGCACCAGTATCTGGAACGTCGGCATCCAGACTGCTGCGGCGCAGAACCTGCTCACCGTCGGTTTCATGGACAAGATGCTTGGCCAGCGCGTGTCGTGGATCGACTGGCTGATCGCCGGGGCGCCGTGGGCGTTGATCATGTCGGCGGTGCTGTTGTTCCTGGTGCTCAAGCTGCTGCCGCCGGAGACCGATAGCATTCCCGGTGGCAAGGAGGCGGTGGCCCAGTCACTGGTGGACATCGGCCCGATGACCGGGCCGCAGAAACGCCTGCTGAGCGTGTCGGTGTTGTTGCTGCTGGCCTGGGCCACCGAAGGGCGCCTGCACAACTTCGACACCACCTCGACCACTTACGCCGGGCTGGTGTTCCTGCTGCTGCCGGGGCTTGGGGTGATGACCTGGAAGGATGTGCAGTCGCGCATTCCGTGGGGCACGGTGATTGTGTTTGGTGTGGGCATCAGCCTGGGCACCGCGCTGCTGACCACCCAGGCCGGGCAATGGCTGGGCTCCCAGGTGGTGGCGCATACCGGCCTGGATCAAGTCGGGCCGCTGGGGGTGTTTGCGATCCTGGGCGCGTTTTTGATCCTGATTCATTTGGGCTTCGCCAGTGCCACGGCGCTGACCTCGGCGTTGCTGCCGATTTTGATTGCGGTGTTGCAGACCTTGCCTGGGGAATTCAGTCGGTTGGGCATGACCATGTTGCTGGGGTTTGTAATGAGCTACGGGTTTATCCTGCCGATCAATGCGCCGCAGAATATGGTGTGTTTGGGCACCGGGACGTTTACGGCGCGGCAGTTTGCCAAGGTGGGGATTCTGGTGACGCTGATCGGCTATGGCTTGATGCTGGTGTTCGCTGCCACTTACTGGAGCTGGCTGGGCTGGATCTGACTCAGAACAGGCCGCAGATCCAATGTGGGAGCGGGCTTGCTCGCGAATGCGCAGTGTCAGTCAGCAAATGTAGTGACTGATCCACCGCATTCGCGAGCAAGCCCGCTCCCACACAAGCCTGCTCCCACATTTTTTCCGGCGCACACTTCAGTCATCATTTGTACCTTCTCGATGGCAAGATGAACTTCGCTCAGGTTTACTGTCTCTGAGTACCGGTTTACCTGAGTCGTCGAATGGACAAATACACCCCCCGCACCTGGCAGCCCCACGAGCGGCCGAGCCTGCCCGGTTCGCCGTCCACCCCGTTGCACCCGACGCCCAAGCGCTGGCTGTTCGCACTGGTCGGCGTGCTGGTGGCAATCACCGGCGGCTTGGGCAACGCGCTGGTCATCGCCAACCTGCAATACCTGCAAGGCGCCCTCGGTGCGACCACTGCGGAAATGGCCTGGCTGCCCGCCGCCTATGTGATGACCAACGTGTGCATGAACCTGTTGCTGGTGAAGTTCCGCCAGCAGTTCGGCCTGCGTGCGTTTACCGAGGTGTTCCTGGTGCTGTACGCGCTGGTGACCTTCGGGCACTTGTTCGTCAACGACCTCAGTTCGGCGATTGCGGTGCGGGCGGCCCACGGCATGGTCGGCGCGGCACTGAGTTCGTTGGGCTTGTATTACATGATCCAGGCCTTCCCGGCCAAGTGGCGTTTGAAATCCCTGGTGCTGGGCCTGGGCACGGCACAACTGGCGTTGCCGCTGGCGCGGTTGTTCTCCGAGGACTTGCTGCAAATTGCCGAATGGCGCGGCTTGTACCTGTTCGAACTGGGCCTGGCGCTGATCTGCCTGGGCTGTGTGTTCCTGCTCAAGTTGCCGCCTGGTGATCGTTTCAAGACCTTCGAAAAACTCGACTTCCTGACCTTCGCCCTCTTGGCCAGCGGCGTGGCCCTGCTGTGTGCGGTGCTGTCCCTGGGCCGGATCGACTGGTGGCTGGAAGCGCCGTGGATCGGCGTCGCCTCGGCGTGTTCCCTGGTATTGATCATGGCTGGCCTGGCCATCGAGCATAACCGCGCCAACCCGATGCTGATGACCCGCTGGCTGGGCAGCGGGGTGATGATCCGGCTGGCGTTGGCGGTGATCCTGATCCGTATGGTGCTGTCCGAGCAGTCCACCGGCGCCGTGGGGTTCATGCAGGTGCTGAACATGAGCTACCAGCAAATGCACACGTTGTACCTGGTGATGCTGGCCGGGGCGATTGCCGGGCTTGCGGTCAGCGCGTTGACGATCAACCCGGCGCATCTGCTGATGCCTCTGGTGATTTCCCTGGCGTTGATGGCCACAGGTTCGGTGATGGACAGTTTCTCCAGCACCCTGACCCGCCCGCAGAACCTGTACATCAGCCAGTTCCTACTAGGCTTCGGCGGCACGTTCTTCCTTGGGCCGACCATGGTGCTGGGCACCAAGAACGTGCTGGCCAACCCGCGCAATCTGGTGAGTTTTTCAGTGATGTTCGGCATTTGCCAGAACCTCGGCGGCCTTATCGGCGCGGCGCTGCTGGGTACGTTCCAGATCGTGCGCGAGAAGTTTCATTCGAGCATGATCGTCGAACACCTGACCCTGCTGGACCCGCGTGTGGCCGCGCGGGTGGCGAGCGGTGGCTCGGCCTACGGTGGTGTGATCGCCGACCCCGAGTTGCGCAACCTCATGGGCATCCGCAGTCTCGCGACGGCGGCCACCCGTGAGGCGAATGTGATGGCTTACAACGATGTGTTCATGCTGATCGCGATCATCGCGATGCTGACCATGATCTGGATCTTTATCCGCAGTCTGTGGCTGATGAGTACCACTCGAGCAGCCACTCCCGTTCAACCCAGCGGCGCACCTACATGACCGAACCTTCAACCACGACCACCACCGCCATCGCCGCCACCCCCGAAGGCAGCACGCCGCCGGGCGCGGTGCCCACCGAACTGCGCCCGCTGCGGGTGCGGATCATCTCGTCCCTGGGCTTTGCCGCGATTGCCATTGTCGGCGTGCTGATCGTGCTTTACGCCTGGCAACTGCCGCCGTTCAGCAGTGCAGTGGAAACCACCGAAAACGCCCTGGTGCGCGGGCAGGTCACGATCATCGGGCCGCAGCTCAGCGGCTACGTGTTTGAAGTCCCGGTGCAGGACTTCCAATACGTAAAGACCGGCGACCTGCTGGTGCGCCTGGATGATCGCATCTACAAACAGCGCCTCGACCAGGCGCTGGCACAGTTGGCGGTGCAGAAGGCGTCGCTGGCCAACGTGGTGCAGCAGCGCAACAGCGCCGAAGCCACCATCAAGCTGCGCCAGGCGGCGTTGGCGGACAGTGAGGCGCAGGCGCGCAAGAGCACCGCGGATTTGCGCCGCAATGAAGAGCTGATCAGCGATGGTTCGGTGTCCCGGCGCGAGCTGGACGTGACCCGTGCCGCGAACGCGCAGACCCTCGCGGCGGTGGCCCAGGCCCAGGCGAGCCTGGAAATCGCGCGGCAGGATTTACAGACGGTGATCGTCAATCGCGGTTCCCTGGAAGCGGCGGTGGCGAGTGCGGATGCGGCGGTGGAACTGGCGCGGATCGACCTGTCGAACACGCGCATCACCGCACCACGTGACGGCCAGCTGGGGCAGATTGGCGTGCGCCTGGGGGCCTACGTCAACTCCGGCGCGCAACTGATGGCACTGGTGCCGCCGCAGTTGTGGGTGATCGCAAACATGAAGGAAACCCAGATGGACAACGTGCAGGTGGGGCAACCTGTGACGTTCACCGTGGATGCACTGAACCACCGCAAGTTTCATGGCACGGTGCAGCATATTTCACCGGCCACCGGGTCGGAGTTCAGCCTGTTGCAGGCAGACAATGCCACCGGCAACTTCGTGAAAATTGCCCAGCGGGTGCCGGTGCGGATTACGGTGGATGCGGATCAGGCCGAGAGCGAACGGCTGAGGCCGGGGTTGTCCGTGGTGGTCAGTATCGACACCGCAGGGCGCCTCAAAAACAGCCCACCGTGACACTGACACAACAGCGATCAAAACTGTGGAAGCGGGCTTGCTCGCGAAAGCGGTGTGCCAGGCGCTGAATGAGTTACTGCGCCACCGTATTCGCGAGCAAGCCCGCTCCCACAGTTGGAAGGTATTTCAGCTTGAATGACAGATGTGCCGACTGGTTTTGTTCCAGCAACTTTAACCCCGGCTTGCCGGGCAGATGATGGGCATTCACCGGGTGGCTTACCGGCTCGATGCAAAAGAACTCCAACCCCGGCGGGCAGTAGAGCAGGAAGTAATCGGCGCCGCTGGCCTGGCATTCCAGGGCGTAACCCAGGTCCGGTTGCTCGATGCGGCACTGCCCATCCCAGTGACAGAAGCCGTTGTCGACCAGGCCGTCGGGCAGGCCTTTCAACTGTTGGAAATCCCAATCCACTGGCACCGGCGCCAGGCCCGTGGGCAGTTTCGCCGCATCACTGAGCCACACCTGCGAAGCCTTGGCCTGCAACCGCGTGCCGGGTGTGCGGGGCAAATACGGATGCAGTCCCAACCCATGCCACGCGGCTTTCTCGGCCAGGTGCGTGACCGTTAACGCGATGTTCAACTCACCGTCCCGCAAGCCAAAGCGTTGCTCGGCGCGATAGGCGAACGGTGTGTCGCACAACACCTGCATCACCACTTCATCCGCCGACTGGCTGACCACCTGCCACGCCTGCTGCCACGCCGAACCGTGGATCGGCAACGGGTCGGTGCGGCTGTTGGGTTGCAGGGCCAGCCAGCCGTCGGGGTTGTTGAAGCCGCCTGCCGCGATGCGGTTGGACCAGGGCGCGAGTGGGTAGCAGCCCAGTTTGCCCGGCAGGCCGCTGTTCACGGCGTGCTCATCGCTGTGGCGCAACAATGGCTGGCCGGTGGCGATGACCTGCCAGTTGACGATGCTGCCGCCGATGGCGGGGGCCAGGGTGAGGTGGGTGAGGGCGTCTTTGAGTTCGATCATCAGGGCTGTCCCGTCAGAGGGTGAAAGTCGGCTCGGGCAAACCCTGCACGCCAGGATTGAGGGCAAACACGCCACCCGACAGCGACTGTTCGCTCGGATCATCGCGGATCGAGGTGACGAACAGTGTGTCCAACCGGCTGCCGCCAAAGGCGCACATGGTGGGCTTTTTCACCGGGACGCTGAGGGAGCGGTCGAGGCGTCCGTCGGGGGTGAAACGGTGGATCAGCCCGGCGTCGTTGGCGCAGATCCAGTAGCAACCGTCGGCGTCCACTGCGGCGCCGTCGGGGCGGCCGGGGTGCTGGTGCATGTCCACGAATAGGCGGCGGTTGGATGGCGTGCCGCTGTCGATGTCGTAGTCGAATACCCAGATCTGTTGCACCAACGGGTGAGAGTCCGAGGCGTACATCGTGCGCCCATCGGGGCTGAAGGCCAGGCCGTTGAGGGTGATGAAACCGTCCAGTTCGGCATGGGGCGCCTGGCCAGCGGTGTACCGATACAGAATGCCTGCGGCCGCATTCAAGCCCATGTCCAGCACCATGCTGCCGGCCCAGAAGCGGCCCTGGCGATCACAGCGGCCATCGTTCAGGCGCATGTCCGCGCGGGGGTGTTCGACGCGGGCCAAGGGCGTGCTGTCGAGGCTGCCGTCGTTGTGCGCGGTGAGCTGGAAAAAGCCGCTTTCCATGCCGGCGACCCAGTTGCCCGCCGTCGTGCGGGCAATGCAGGCGAGCATCTGCGGGGCTTTCCAGGCGGCGATGTGGCCGCTGGCGGCGCTCCAGCGTTGCAGGCCGCCGTGGGGGATGTCCACCCAGTACAGTGCGTTTTCTGCGGGCACCCACACCGGGCATTCGCCTACGACGTTGCGGGCGTTGACAATCAGTTCTGCACTCATGGGTCAGTCCCCGAACGGCCCGGCCGCGCAGAAGGCGCCGCCCTGGTAGACCTTGGCCGGATCATCGGCGGCCACTGGTGGCAGGGCTTCGACCTGGGCGCGGAACACTTCGGAGTTATCCTTGGGCGCGTAGCCCAGGTGTGCGGCGTAGCGGTTGTCCCACCAGGTGTCGAGGTTATCCGACATGCCGTAGACCACGGTGTGGCCGACGTCTGGCGTGTACAGCGCGCGTTCGAGCAGTTGGGTCAGGTCATCGAAGCTTAGCCAGGTGTGCATCATGCGGCGGTTCTGCGGTTGCGGGAACGACGAGCCGATGCGGATGCTCACGGTCTGGATGCCGTAGCGATCGAAGTAGAAACTGGCCATGTCCTCGCCGTAGGACTTGGACAGGCCGTAGTAGCTGTCCGGGCGACGGGGCGAATGGGCGTCGAGGATTTCACCTTGTTTGTGAAAGCCGATCACGTGGTTGGAACTGGCGAAGATCACACGTTTGACCCCATGCCGACGTGCAGCTTCGTAGATATGGAAAATCCCGCTGATGTTGGCGCCGAGGACCTCTTCAAAGGAACGCTCCACCGATACACCGCCAAAGTGCAGGATGGCGTCGACGCCTTCCACCAACCGGTGCACGGCTTGTTTGTCGGCGAGGTCGCAGGGTTGGACTTCTTCGGCGTCGTCAGCGGCCGGGGCCATCTCGGCGATGTCCGACAGGCGCAGTACGCGGGCATAAGGGCGCAGGCGTTCACGCAGGACTTTGCCCAGGCCACCGGCGGCACCAGTGAGCAGCAGGCGGTTGAAGGGAGCGGGAGTGGTCGTGGTCATGGGCGTTCCATTGTTGTTGTAGGTTGTCGTATGACTAGGCCAAAGTATCGTTACAGATTCCCCGGCTTGTCAACGCTCCTTGCGGCGAATGCAATTCAAGTGTGGGAGCGAGCTTGTGTGGGAGCGGGCTTGCTCGCGAAAGCGGTGTGTCAGTTACAGGTGTGCTGACTGATCCACCGCTTTCGCGAGCAAGCCCGCTCCCACAGGGGGATTTGCGTTGGCTGCACAGGCGGGTTCGACGTGAATGTTTACAGCAGTGAAATCGGGTAGCTGATGAAGAGTCGGTTCTCGTCGAACTCATTGTTGCTGAAGTCGCGACGCATGGTCGAGTTTCGCCATTTCACGTTCAGGTTCTTCAGCGCGCCACTTTGCACGGTGTAGGCCAGTTCCGACTCGCGGCCCCATTCCTTGCCGTCGGTGATCGTTCCGGTGTGCACGTTACTGCCACTGATGTAGCGATTCATCAGCGTCAGCCCCGGCACGCCAAGCACCACGAAGTTGAAGTCGTGCCGCACCTGCCAGGACTTTTCCTTGGCGTTGTCGTAGCTGGCGTTGTAGCTGTCGTTGGCCAGGGTGCCGCCGCTGGTGCCGTTGATCTTCATCCAGGCGCTGTCGCCGGTGAGTTTCTGCAGGCCCACATAGAAGGTGTTGCCGCCGTAGCGTGCCGAGAGCAGGGCGAAAGCGGTCTTGTTGTCGAGGTCGCCAGCCAGGGCGCTGCCGTCTTCCTTGCCGGTGAAGAAACCGAGGTTGGCGCCCAAGGTCCAGTCGCCTACGGGCTGGCTGTGCGTGAGGTTGAGGTACTGTTGCTGGTAGATGTCGCTGAGTTCGGCGTACCACAGGCCGACCTGGGTGCGCTTTTCGTTGAAGCTGTATTCGGCGCCGCCGAAGTTGAAACGATCGGAGGTGAACGCGGCTTTGCCGTTCATGAACATGTCTTCCATGCTCGCGTCGTTGCGTGGGCTGTTGCCACGGAACTGGCCGCCGTAGAGGGTCAGGCCGGCGATTTCATTGGAGGTGAGCTGGCCGCCACGAAAGGTCTGGGGCAGGGAGCGGCCGTCGTCGGAGCGCAGGATCGGCAGCACCGGCATCCATTCGCCGACCTTCAGTTCGGTCTTCGACAAGCGGGTTTTCAGCGCCACGCCCAGGCGTCCGAAGTTGTCTGCCGGGCGGCCGTCGCTGTGGATCGGCAACAATTGGGTGCCACCCGTGCCTTTGCCGCCGTCGAGCTTCTGCGAGTACAGGCCCAGCACGTCAATGCCAAAGCCCACGGTACCTTGGGTGAAGCCGGACTTGGCGTCGAGAATGAAGTTCTGCGTCCACTCTTGCGCCTTGGCCTGGGGGTTGCTCGGGTTGGTGAAGTTGCGGTTGAAGTAGGCGTTGCGCAGGTTGAGCGTGGCCTTGGCGTCATCGAGAAAGCCGTCGGCGTGGGCGCCGAGGGGCAGGGTGACGATCAGGCTGCCGAGGCTGACAAGGCCCAGGCGTACGCAGGAATTGCGGGCGAATTGACTCACAGTGGAGCTCCCTTGCTTTGTTGTTTTTATTATTTGTCGTACGTCGTCGTACAACATTGAGCTGAGTATTTGCGTGGTTTGTGGGGGTTGTCAATCAGAAGTTATACGATGACCTGGCTCGCCACCGTTTATAGAATGGGCACGGTTCAAGTGTGGGAGCGGGCTTGCTCGCGAAAGCGGTGTGTCAGTTACAGGTGTATTGGCTGATCCACCGTATTCGCGAGCAAGCCCGCTCCCACACAAGCCCGCTTCCACATTTTGATTGATGTTCGACTTGAGGGGGCTACTGGGTCATGACCATCGGCGGCAGGGTGCCGAGGAGGGACACGGCGGCGACCGCTGAAATGCCCAGCAGCCACTCCAGCAGCACACTGGCCTTCAGGCTGCCTTGGCGTTCGTCACAGCGTTCGATTCGTAATCGATTCAACAGCGCCAGGGCGAGCATGCCCAGCACCAGCATCACCTTGATCAGCAGAATCAACGCGAAACCGCTGAACAGCGGCGTTGGCCATAGCTGACCAGTCAGCACGCGAACGTTGATCAACCCGGTCACCAACAATCCCGCAACCAAGCCATAGCCCACGCCGCTGAACCGCCGCAAGATCGGCTCCAGCGCATAGCCCTGGGTTTGGCGCAGGATCAACACCAGCACCCACAAACCGCCGAGCCAGGCGCCGACGCAGGCCAGGTGCACCACCTGATTGAGGATCAGCAGGCGCCCGCTGAGCCCATCGA
Organism: Pseudomonas sp. FP2335; assembly: GCF_030687535.1. Lineage (NCBI taxonomy): Bacteria > Pseudomonadati > Pseudomonadota > Gammaproteobacteria > Pseudomonadales > Pseudomonadaceae > Pseudomonas > Pseudomonas sp. FP2335. The sequence goes on along the minus strand of NZ_CP117437.1, from coordinate 3,845,464 downwards.
GCATGGCGCCATGGCCCACGGGGGCGAGGGTGGCCAGCAGCAACGCGATCAGCGGCAGGCGCAGCGTCGGCCAGGGTTTGATCAATGCGGTCAACAGCAACAGGTTGAGCAGCAGATGCCACACCCACACCTGGCCAAAAAACGTCTTGCCCAGCACCAACTCGACGGTGGTCGGTTGCCATGCGGCGTCCCAACTGCCAGCCATGCTGGCGGTGATCAGCAGCAGCCAGGTGATCCCAGACAACAGCGCGACCCAGGCCAGTGCCCGGGTGCCGCGCAGCAGTTGCCGGTCCAGCACCGGTTGCACTTCGTTGCCGAGCAGCCAGGGCTTGAGCACGCAGGCCCCGAACATCAACAGCACCGCAATGAAATGCACGAAACGGCACAGCACCAACAGCGTCGCCATGGCTTATTGGCCGACCTTGAAGCTGTATTCACCGTTGCTCTTGTGGGTGTCGACCGATACCGCGTTCCACACCACCTTGTAGTTGCCGGCAGCCAGCGGCGCGGCAGGGGTGACCACCAGGGTTTTTTTGTCCTTGTCCGGGGTTGCCAGGCCCTTGATGGCGACTTCGGTGCCGTCTTTGCTCAGGGAGACCTTGGTGAAGGTGGCTTCGACGCCTTCGCTGAAGGTCAGGCGCAGGTCGGCGGGCGCGGCGACGGTGCTGTCGGCGGCGGGCGTGGCGCTTTTCAGGTGGGCGTGGGCAAAGGCCGCCGAAGCGCCCAGCAGGGAAGCGAGCAGGGTGAGGGTGGTCAGGGTCTTTTTGATCAACATTGTTCAATACCAATCAATGGGGAGAAGCGGGCAGTGTACGAAGTTTCGGTATGGCCTGTCGCCGCGATCTAGAGCCGGTGGTAGTCTCTAACCCATGTTGTTGTCGGGGAGCCCTCATGGGCAATCACAAGATTGGCATTCGTCGGGTCAACGTCGAGAAAATCCTGCTGGCGGCAGAGAAGATCTTCGCCGAAAAGGGCTATGGCAGCACCGCCATGGCCGACATCGCTGAAGAAGTGCAACTGCCGCGTTCCAACCTGCACTACTACTTCACCACCAAGAGCGAGCTGTACAGCGCGGTGCTGTTCGACCTGCTGGAAGTGTGGAAGCAGGACGCCCTGAGCTTCGAGACCTTCGATGACCCGCGCGTGGTGCTCAGCAGCTACATCCGCGCCAAGATGCAACGCTCGCGCACGCGGCCGTATGGCTCGAAAGTCTGGGCCAACGAAATCATCCACGGTGCGCCCACACTGGGTGAGGCGTTGGATGCCAGCCTGTACGACTGGGCCAAGATGAAAGAGGCGAAGATTCGCCAGTGGGTGGAGGACAAGCGCATCCTGCCGGTGGAACCGTCGAGCCTGCTGTACATGATCTGGGCGTCGACCCAGCACTACGCGGACTTTGATCACCAGGTGAAGATTCTGAATGATCACCAGCCGTTGTCGGATATGCAGTTCGAGCGGGCGATCCAGACGGTGACCGGGGTGATTTTGCGCGGGATTGGGTTGGAGCCCTGATTTTTGTGGTGGGGCTGAGGGCCTCTTCGCGAGCAAGCCCGCTCCCACAGTGGACCGCATTTTATCTGGAGGAATGCGGTTGAATGTGGGAGCGGGCTTGCTCGCGAAGGCGGCTTAAAGGACTACACAGCCTCCCGATAAGGATTACGCGGGTCCTGCGTCCAATTCAAATACGGCTTGCCAGTGTCTATCGCCACCATCTCGATGCAGTCCGCTACCGGGCAGGTGATCTGGCACAGGTTGCAGCCCACGCACTCGTCATCGATGACCTCGTATAGGTGCGTGCCATCCGCCTGTTTCAAACTCGCAATCGCCTGGTGCGAGGTGTCCTCGCAGGCAATATGGCAACGTCCGCAACCTATGCATGCCGCCTGATCGATCTTGGCGATGACCTGGTAGTTGATGTCGAGGTACTTCCAGTCCGTGGTGTTGCCCACCGCCCGCCCGGAGAATTCCTGCAAGCTCTTGTAGCCCTGGCTGTCCATCCACCGCGACAGCCCGTCCTTCATCTCTTCCACAATCCGGAACCCATGCAGCATCGCCGCCGTGCACACCTGCACCGCGCCGCAGCCAAGGGCCACGAACTCCGCCGCATCGCGCCAGTTGCCGATGCCGCCAATGCCGCAGATCGGCAGGCCCTGGGTCTGCGGGTCGCGGGCAATTTCGGCGACCATGTTCAGCGCGATCGGCTTGACCGCCGAGCCGCAATAACCGCCGTGGGTGCTTTGGCTGCCGACCACGGGCAGGGCGACCATGCGCTCCAGGTCCACGCTGGTGATGGAGTTGATGGTGTTGATCAGCGACACCGCATCCGCGCCGCCGCGATAGGCCGCCCGCGCCGCCACGCGGATGTCGGTGATATTCGGTGTGAGCTTGACGATCACCGGCAGCGAGCAATACGTCTTGCACCAGCGCGTCACCTGCTCGACGTACTCCGGCACTTGGCCGACCGCTGCGCCCATGCCGCGCTCGGGCATGCCGTGGGGGCAGCCGAAGTTCAGCTCGATACCGTCGCAGCCGGTGGCTTCCACCAGGGGCAGGATGTTTTTCCAGGATTGCTCCACACACGGCACCATCAGCGAGACGATCAGCGCGCGGTCGGGCCAGTCTTTTTTCACCTGGGTGATTTCCCGCAGGTTGACCTCCAGGGAGCGGTCGGTGATCAGCTCGATATTGTTGATGCCCAGCACTTCGCGGTTGGCGCCGTAGTGCGCCGAGTAACGTGACGACACGTTGACCGCCGCCGGGTCTTCACCCAGGGTTTTCCAGACCACGCCGCCCCAGCCGGCTTCGAAGGCGCGGACTACGTTGTAGGCCTTGTCGGTGGGTGGCGCAGAGGCCAGCCAGAATGGATTGGGGGCTTTGATACCGGCGAACACAATCGAGAGATCGGCCATTACGCAGCCTCCATATTCAGCATTAGTTGGGCGTGCATGGCAATGGCTGCCAGCTTGCCGTGTTGCACCGCCTGCACGGTGAGGTCCTGGCCGAGGCTGACGCAATCGCCGCCGGCATACACCCCGGGAATGCTGGTGCGCAGCTGCTCGTCGACAAAGATCCGCTCGCCGACGCGTTGCAGTTGCTGGGCCAGTGGATCGTGCAGCGCCGCGTTGTCGAAGCCTTGGCCGATAGCTTTGAAGATCGCATCGGCGGCCAGTTCGAAGGTTTCGCCGGTGGGGTGCAGGCGGCCGTTTTCCAGGCGTGTGCGCAGGAAACGCATGCCGCGTACGTGGCCTTGGTCATCCAGCAGGACTTCTTCGGGTTGGGCCCAGGTCAGCAGGCGCACCTGGTTGGCTTTGGCGATGTCCTGCTCATGCTGGGTGGCGCCCATGTCCGCCAGGCCACGGCGGTACACCAGGTTTACATCGCGGGCGCCGAGGCGGGCCATCTGCACGGCCATGTCGATGGCGGTGTTGCCGGCGCCGAGCACGATGCAACGGTCGGCCAGGGGCAGTTGGGTGAGGTCATCGGCCTGGCGCAGTTCGCGGATGTAGTCGGTGGCGGCGAGCAGCCCGGGGGCATCTTCATGGGGCAGGCCCAGTTGTTTGCTGGCAGCCAGGCCGAGGCCGAGGAACACTGCGTCGAACTGCTGGTGCAGGTCGCTCAGCGTGAGGTTGTCGCCCAGGCGCTGGCCGTGGCGGATCTCGATGCCGCCGATCTGCAGGAGGAAATCCAGTTCCTTCTGGGCGAAGTCATCCACCAGTTTGTACTTGGCGATCCCGTATTCATTCAGGCCGCCGGCTTTTTCCCGGGCTTCGAAGATCACCACGTCATGGCCGTGCTGGGCGCTGCGATGGGCACAGGCCAGACCGGCGGGCCCGGCGCCGACCACGGCGATGCGCTTGCCGGTGGACGCCGCGCGGTGGAACGGGTGTTCGCTGAAGTGCGCGTTGTCCACGGCGTAGCGTTGCAGCAGGCCGATCAGCACGGGGGCGCATTCCTCGGCGTTGTTGCGCACGCAGGCTTGCTGGCACAGGATTTCGGTGGGGCAAACCCGCGCGCAGCTGCCGCCGAGGATGTTGGCCGAGAGGATTTTCTGCGCGGCGCCTTGCACGTTGTCGGTGTGGATGTTGCGGATGAACGACGGGATGTCGATCTCACTGGGGCATGCGTTCACGCACGGCGCGTCGTAGCAGTACAGGCAGCGCGAGGCTTCCAGTTGGGCCTGGCGGGCGTTGAGGGGCGGTGCCAGGTCGGTGAAGTGGCCGGCGAGGGTGGGTCCATCTTCGGTGGGATGGGGGAGGTGGGTCAGGGTCTGGATCACGGTGGTGGCCTCACGGTTATTGAGGTGCTGCCTCTGATGGGCATTGGTTTTTGTGTTGCTTGTGCTGGCCTCTTCGCGAGCAAGCCCGCTCCCACATTGGATTGGGTTCACATATTTTTATTTGTGAATACAGTCAGTGTGGGAGCGGGCTTGCTCGCGAAGGCGGTGTCAGCGTTTCACAGCCATGGGCCTGGAATGCGCAGCCCGCTTGCTCAACTGCTCAAACACCGCCGGATACGCCGGCCGCTCCACATACCGCCCGGCACCGCGCTCGGCGCGCAGGTCGCCATCGGCCCAGACCAGCTTGCCCTGGCTGATGGTATGGCTCGGCACGCCGCGCACGGTCTTGCCTTCGAAGATGTTGAAGTCGACTTGTTGATGGTGGGTCTTGGCGGAAATCGTCCGCGTACCCTCGGGGTCCCACAGCACCAGGTCGGCATCCGCGCCCACCCGGATCGCGCCTTTGCGCGGGTAGAGGTTGAAGATCTTCGCGGTGTTGGTGGAGGTCAGCGCAACGAAGTCCTGCATCGACAGGCGCCCACTGTTGACGCCTTCGTCCCACAGCACCGCCATGCGGTCTTCGATACCGGCAGTGCCGTTGGGGATCTTGCTGAAGTCGTCACGCCCGGCGGCTTTTTGCTCGGCGCAGAAGCAGCAGTGGTCGGTGGCGGTGGTGTGCAGGTTGCCCGATTGCAGCCCCTGCCAGAGCGCCTCCTGATGCCCACGTGGGCGGAACGGCGGGCTCATTACGTAGCCCGCGGCGGTTTGCCAGTCGGGGTGGCGGTAGACGCTGTCGTCCAGCAGTAGGTGGCCGGCGAGGACTTCGCCATACACCGGCTGGCCTTTGCCACGGGCGTAGGTGATTTCATCCAGCGCTTCTTTGGTGGAGACATGCACCAGATACAGCGGTGTGCCGATGGTTTCGGCGATGCGGATCGCGCGGCTGGCCGCTTCGCCTTCGACCTGGGAGGGGCGCGACAGTGGATGCGCTTCCGGCCCGGTAATGCCCTGGGCCATCAGCTTGCGTTGCAGGTGATACACCAGCTCGCCGTTTTCGGCGTGCACGGTGGGCACCGCGCCCAGTTCCAGGCAGCGCTCGAAGCTGGCTACCAGGGTATCGTCCGCCGCCATGATCGCGTTCTTGTAGGCCATGAAGTGCTTGAAGCTGTTGATGCCGTGGTGGTTGACCAGTTCGGCCATCTCTTCGCGGACCTGCTCGCTCCACCAGGTGATCGCCACGTGGAAGCCGTAGTCGGCGGCGGATTTTTCCGCCCAGCCGCGCCATTGGTGAAAGGCTTCGAGCAAGGACTGCTGCGGGTTGGGAATTACAAAGTCGATGATCGAGGTGGTGCCCCCCGCCAGGCCTGCCGCCGTGCCACTGAAAAAATCTTCGCTGGCCACGGTGCCCATGAAGGGCAGTTGCATATGGGTGTGGGGGTCGATGCCGCCGGGCATCAGGTATTGGCCGCTGCCGTCGAGTATTTCAGTGCCGGCGGGTATATCCAGGTTTGTACCAATAGCCCGGATTAGACCGCCTGCGCATAAAACATCGGCGCGGTAACTTTCATCATGGGTAATAACGGTGGCGCCACGGATCAACAGCGACATGTCGAGTTCCTCACAGGCTTGACCGGCTTGTGCCAGTTCTAAGTGTTGTAATGCTGCTGGCCGATGAGTGGTTTATTCCTGTCATCGGTGACAGGAATAGAAACTAGCCCGAGTTTTTCGATTGAGCAAGCAGAATTTACATAAGCTTATATCGTGTTTAAGTGCATGATTTTTAAAGACAAAAAACAATAATCACCAAAATGAGGCGTGTGTTCACCGTTTTGACGCACTTGACAGGTTCATAAATTGAGCAACATTTCTTATTGCAAATCAGACGCTTGAGATATGCCGCTTGACGGCGCTAGGAAATAAAAATAATTGTGTTGCACCAGATTGAGTCCTGACAGTTCGGGCAACTTCCAGATTATTTAGCCTGAGTAACCTGGCAAGTACCCTGGGTTCAATGGGAAAGCTGATAAACATCAGTTGGTTATATAAGCGGTGCGGGTAGCGGGGCAGTGGTCGGCACGGTTATTGAGTGCAGTGGCGGCTGGCCGGGCCCGTGATGTCATGTTGTTTACGAGGTACTCCGGCCATCCGGCGCAACACGCTGGGTGAGCAACAATAATTCGAAAAACCGTGGAGCGGCCATGCAACAGAACAGATCGCAAGTCATTGAACGCAACGGCCTGTACGAACTCGACGCCGGCCCCGACGTCCTCGACAGCCCGCGCTATAACCACGACATGGCACCGACCAAGGTGCATGAACGAACCTGGAACAAATGGCACATCACCGCGCTGTGGGTCGGCATGTCGATCTGCGTGCCCACCTATACGCTGGGTGGCGTGCTGACGGCGTATTTCGGCTTGTCGGTGGGCGAGGCGCTGATGGCGATTTTGCTGGCCAACATCGTGGTGCTGATCCCGCTGACCCTCAATGCCTTTCCTGGCACCAAGTACGGGATTCCATTCCCGGTGTTGCTGCGTTCGTCGTTCGGCATTCTTGGCTCCAACGTGCCGTGCCTGATCCGCGCGCTGGTGGCGTGCGGCTGGTTTGGTATCCAGACGATGTTTGGCGGGCTCGCGATCCACCTGTTCCTGGGCTCGGTTTTCGAGGGCTGGAAGTCCCTCGGGGGTACCGGCGAAGTGATCGGCTTCATGATTTTCTGGACGTTGAACCTCTGGGTGGTGCTGCGCGGCGCCGAGTCGATCAAGCGCCTGGAGACCCTCTCGGCACCGCTGTTGGTGGCGGTCGGGATTGGTTTGCTGGTGTGGGCGATGCCCAATGTGTCCATCAGCGAGTTGATGGCGATCCCGCCGAAACGCCCGGAAGGCGCGAGCCTCACCGGTTACTTCATGGCCGGCCTGACCGCAATGGTGGGCTTCTGGGCCACCTTGTCGCTGAATATTCCCGACTTCAGCCGCTACGCGAAAAGCCAGAAAGACCAGATCCTCGGGCAAATCTTCGGCCTGCCGCTGACCATGTTCCTGTTCGCCGCCCTCGGCGTGATCATGACCGCGGCGTCGGTGAAACTGGTCGGCGTGAGTGTGTCCGACCCGGTGACGTTGATCGGGCATATCCAGAGCCCGGTGTGGGTGGCGATTGCAATGTTGCTGATCATCATCGCGACCCTGTCCACCAATACGGCGGCGAACATTGTCTCGCCGACCAATGACTTCCAGAACATCGCGCCCAAGCTGATCAACCGCACCACGGCGGTGATTCTCACCGGGTTGGTGGGGCTGGTGTTGATGGGGCATGAACTGCTGAAAAAGCTCGGGCTGATCGTTTCCGATGTGAGCCTGGAGACCGTCTACTCCAACTGGTTGCTCGGCTATTCGAGCCTGCTGGGACCGATCGCCGGGATCATGGTGGTGGACTACTTCATCACCCGCAAACAACAACTCGACCTTGCCGGTTTGTACCGCGATGACGTGTACCCGGCGTGGAACTGGAGCGGGTTTATCGCGTTTGGCGTGCCTGTGGTGCTGACGTTGCTGTCGTTGGGCAGCGATGCGTTCAGCTGGTTCTACAGCTACGGCTGGTTTACCGGCTCGGCGTTGGGTGGGTTGTTGTATTACGGCTTGAATGCCAAGCGCGGGGCCAGTCCGGTTGCCGTCAAGACTTGACCTCTTTTCACTGTTGCAAAGGGTTCAATCCATAAGAAATGTAGCCTGAGGAGATCCCCAATGAACGCTGCCCTCGACGTTCTGCAATCGCCCCATCAGCACATCAACCGTGACCGCCTGTGGCAGTCGCTGATGGACCTGGCCAGGCTCGGCGCCACGCCCAAGGGCGGCGTGTGTCGCCTGGCCCTTACCGACCTCGACCGTCAGGCCCGCGACCTGTTCGTGCAATGGTGCGAAGACGCCGGTTGCACGGTGACGGTCGACGGCATCGGCAACATCTTCGCCCGTCGTCCTGGTCGCAACCCCAACCTGCCCCCGGTGATGACCGGCAGCCACATCGATACCCAGCCCACGGGTGGCAAGTTCGACGGATGCTTCGGCGTGCTCGCCGGTGTGGAAGTCCTGCGCACCCTCAATGACCTCAAGGTGGAAACCGAAGCGCCGTTGGAAGTGGTGGTCTGGACCAATGAAGAAGGCTCGCGCTTTCCTCCGTGCATGATGGGCTCGGGAGTGTTTGCGCAGAAGTTTACCTTGGCCGATACCCTGGCCAAGCAGGATGCCGATGGCGTCTCGGTCGGCGATGCGTTGAATGCCATTGGTTACGCGGGTACACGACCGGAGAGCGGGCACAAGGTTGGCGCCTATTTCGAGGCACATATCGAGCAGGGGCCGATTCTTGAGGACGAGAAAAAGACCATCGGCGTGGTGCTCGGCGCGTTGGGGCAGAAGTGGTTCGACCTGAAGTTGCGCGGCGTTGAAGCCCATGCAGGGCCGACGCCGATGCACCTGCGCAAGGATGCCCTGGTCGGTGCGGCGGCCGTGGTGGCCGCGGTGAATGCCGCGGCGTTGGGGCATCAGCCTCATGCGTGTGGGACAGTGGGTTGCCTGCAGGCTTACCCCGGTTCACGCAACGTGATTCCTGGCGAAGTACGCATGACCCTGGACTTCCGTCATCTGGAACCGGCGCGGTTGGATTCGATGATCGCCCAGGTACGCCAGGTGATCGACGACACCTGTGCCAAGCATGGCCTGACGTTCGAGATGGTGCCGACGGCGGACTTCCCGCCGCTGTATTTCGATAAGGGCTGCGTGGACGCGGTGCGGGATGCGGCGAACGGGTTGGGCCTGTCGAACATGGATATTGTCAGCGGGGCAGGGCACGACGCGATCTTCGTCGCCGAGCTGGGCCCGGCGGGGATGATTTTTGTGCCGTGTGAAGGGGGTATCAGCCATAACGAAATCGAGAATGCTGCCCCGGATGATCTGGCGGCGGGCTGTGCGGTGTTGCTGCGCGCAATGGTTGCCGCTTCTGCTGCTATCGCCAACGGCAAACTCGCCGCCTGATTGTAGTGAGCGGGCAAGCCCCGCGCTGGGGGGCGAAGCCGCCCCAAACGGTCCGCCGCGGTGTATCAGAAAGACCGAGGCGTCTGGATTTGGGGCGGCTTCGCCCCCCAGCGCGGGCAAGCCCGCTCACTACAAGGTGTTGTGCCAGCCGCCGCCGAGGGCGGTGAGCAGGCCGACACTTGCTTGCAACTGCCGCGTTTGCACCGCCTGTAATGTCCGCTGTGCCTGCAACGCGGCGGTTTGGGCGGTCACCACATCCAGGTAACTCACGGCGCCCGCCTGGTAGCTGTTCATCGCCAGCGCTTGGGTATGCTGCGCCGCATCTGCCGCCGCTTGTTCATCCTGGGCTTGCTGCTGCAAATCCCGCAGTTGCGCCAGGTTGTCTTCGACTTCGCGCACGGCTCTCAACACGTGGCTGCGGTACTGCGCCGAGGCTTCTTCGAATTCGGCCTTGGCTTGGCGTTCATTGGCGCTCAAACGACCGCCGTCGAAGATCGGCAAGTTGACCAGCGGCCCCAGCGCCCAATAGCGATTGCCTGCCGAAAGCAGGTTGCCGACGCCTTGGGTCTGCCCGCCGATCAAGCCGGTCAAGCTGAAATCCGGGTACCACGCCGCCTTGGCCACGCCGATATTGGCATTGGCGGCGAACACTCGTCGTTCTGCTGCGGCAATGTCCGGGCGACGTTGCAGCAGGTGGCTGGGCAACTGCGTTGGGATCTGCGGCAGCGCGATCAACTGTGGGCTCGGCGGTAGCGTGAAATCGCTGGCCGCCACACCGACCAATTCGCCTATCGCATGCTCAGTGAGGTTGCGCTGGCCGTGGATGTCATCCAATTGCGCCTTGGCTTCGGCCAGTTGGTTTTGTGCGCGGGTCAGGTCCAGTTCCGAGGCGATCTGGCCTTCATAGCGGCTGCGGGTCAGTTGCAATGCCTGGCTGAAGTCCTCCAGCGAGCTGTTGAGAATGCGTGCCTGTGCATCCAGCCCGTTGAGCTGCACATACAAGCTCGCCAACTGATGCTGCAGGCTCAAGCGGGCCACTGCCAGGTCGTCGCCAGAGGCCTGTGCCTGGGCATCGCCGGCGGCGACCTGGTTGCGGACTCTGCCCCACAGGTCCAGGTCGTAGCTCAACGAAAACCCGGCGGTATTGCTGTTGTACACCGATGGCTGGGTGCTGCCCCGCAGCGGTCGCGAGTCGGATTGCCGTTGGCGCAGTGGCTGCGCACTGGCGCTGATTTGCGGGAACAGCCCGGCATGCAATTGGCTGGCGTATGCCTGGGACGCATCGAAGTGGGCCAGTGCCGCCGCGAGGTCCGGGTTGGCCTTGAGCAGTTGCTGTTGCAGGTCGTTCAGGCGCGCATCGTTGTAGAGCTTCCACCATGCCGGCGCCAAAGTGTCGGCCGGTTGCGCGCTGTGCCATGGGCCATCGCGGGTCTGTTCGCGATAGCCCGCCGGCAGGTTGACCGAGGGCACTTGATAGGTCGGTGCCATGGAGCAGCCCTGCAAGGCCAGCAGCATCAAGGCGGCGAGGGGGTTAAGCCTTGGGCGCATGGGCACCTCCGCTGGCGTCCGCCAGTTGCACCGGATCGCCTTCGCGCAGGGCATCGGGCGGATTGTCGACCACTCGGTCGGCGGGTTTGAGGCCCTGGTCGATCACCAGGCGTTCGCCGAGGTCGAGGCCGATGTGGATGGTTTGCAGGTGCACGTGGTTGTGCGCATCCAGCACCGCGACCTGAGTGCCTTGGGCGCGGAAGATCAGCGCACTGGCCGGGATGCTCACGCCGTGGGTGTCGGCCGGAATCGGCAGCGTCGCCTCGGCGTAGTCACCGGGCAGCAGTTCGCCGTTGGGGTTGTCGGCGACGAACTGTGCGAGCAGGGTGCCGGAGCGGCGGTCGATGGCGGTGGAGTCGCCGATCAGCCGCGCCTTGAAGTGTTGGCCAGGATGCTCGGGCACCGTCAGTTCGGCTTCAAGGCCCGGGTGGATCACCGCGGCATAGTTCTGCGGCACCGGCACATACAGGCGCAGTTGGTGAGTGTCGGCGATGTTGAACAACTCCGGATCGCTGTCGGTATCGGCCTTGATCAACTGGCCGATGTCGGTGTTGCGTGCGGTGATGGTGCCGGCGAACGGTGCGCGGATGGTCTTGTAGCTGGCCAGGGCCGACAGGCGCGCGCAGTCGGCGGCGGCGGCGTCGGCGTTGGCCTTCGCGGCGGCGGCGTTGGAGGTTTTTTCATCGGCCTCCTGGCGTGACACCGAGTGGCTGGCCAGCAGGTTTTGCCAGCGGGTCGCGGTGGTTTGCGCCAGGCGTGCGTTGGCTTGTTCCTGCACCAGTCGTGCATGGGCTTGGGCCAGTTGCTGGTCGAGGTCAGGGCTGTCGATTTCGGCGAGAACCTGCCCGGCCTTGACCTGGGTGCCGATGTCGGCTTTCCAGTCCTTCAAATAGCCGCTGACCCGCGCGTGGATCGGTGCCTTGCTCCACGCTTCCAGGTGCGCCGGCAACCGCAGGGTATCGCCGGCGGCGTTCTGTTGCGGCTGGAACACCAGCACCTGGGGAATGGCAGCGGTTTCCGTCCAGGCGGTCACTGCTTGTTCATGCAACGTGCGGGCGTGCAGGCCGTTGGCGACCAGCAGGGCGGCCAGGGTCAGGCCGCCGACACCCATGAGCATCAGACGCTTGCGCGAGGGTTTGTGATCAGGCGACATGTGGGGTTTCTCCAGCAACTGCGCGAGTAGGGTGACGACCGTGGACCAGGCTGAAGACCACGGGGACAAACAACAGGGTGGCGATGGTTGCGAAGATCAACCCACCGATCACCGCCCGGCCAAGGGGGGCGTTTTGTTCTTCGGAAAGGGCCAGTGGCAACATGCCGATGATCATCGCCAGGGCGGTCATGCACACCGGGCGAAAACGCGTGTAACCGGCCTCCATCGCGGCTTTGAGCGCATCGCCATGTTCGGCCAGGCGTTCGCGGCAGAAGCTCACCACCAGGATCGAGTTGGCGGTGGCCACGCCCATGCACAGGATCGCGCCGGTGAGCGCCGGCACCGACAACGAGGTGCCGCTGAGGAACAGCATCCATACGATCCCCGCGAGTGCGGCCGGCAATGCCGTGATGATCACGAACGGGTCGGCCCACGACTGGAAGTTGACCACGATCAGCAGGTAGATCAGCACCACCGCACCGAGCAGGCCCAGGCTTAAACCGCTGAAGGCTTCATGCAATGCGTCGATCTGCCCATGCAGGCTGATGGTCGCGCCTTTGGGGCGCATCGACGCGGTGTCATCCAGCACTTTTTGCACGTCGCGCGCTACGCCGCCGAGGTCGCGGCCTTGTACGTTGGCGTAGAGGTCCAGGGTCGGCTCGATGTTGTAGTGGGTCACCACCGCCGGGCTTTGCACGCGGGAGATGTCCGCCACGCCGCCGAGGATCTGCGATTGGCCGTCGGCGCCGGTGACCGGCAAGGCTTCCAGGGATGGCAGGCTGTCGAGGCGGTATTGCGGGGTCGCTGCGACGATCGAGTACGACACACCGTTGGCTGGGTTGAGCCAGAAGGTCGGCGCGGTCTGCGAGCTGCCGGCGAGGGAGGCGACCATGCTGTTGGTCACGTCACGCTCGGTGATGCCCAGGCCATTGGCGCGCAGGCGGTCGACATTGACTTGCAACGACGGGTAGCCGGTGGACTGCTGGATACGCAGGTCGGCGATGCCGGGTACGTGTTGAAGACGGCGTTCAAGTTCCACCGCATAGGCACGGTTTTCTGCATCGTTGCGCCCGGAGATTTTCACGTCCAGCGGGGCCGGGGCGCCGAAGTTGAGGATCTGGCTGCTGATGTCGGCCGGCAGGAACGCGAAGTGGCTGCCAGGGAAACTTTGCGGCAGGGCTTCGCGCAGTTTTTTCACGTAGTCGGCGGTGGGCGCGTGGTGTGGTTTCAGGCTGACCTGGATGTCGCCATCCTGTGGACCGATGGTGCCGCTGCTGCTGTAGGCCATGTCGATGCCGCTGAGCGGGATACCGATGTTGTCGACGATGGTGTCGAGTTCATCGCTTGGGATCACTTCGCGAATCCGCGCTTCGATGCGGTCGAAGGCGGCGGCGCTTTCTTCGATGCGCGTGCCCAGCGGCAGGCGCACGTGCAGGGCGAGGGCGCCGGCGTCGGTGACCGGGAAGAAGTCCTGGCCCAGGCTGGGCAGCAGCAGGAACGAGGCGAGCACGCAGGCCAGGAAGCCGACGATAAAGCGCTTGCGATTGCCCAGCGCCAACAGCAGCAGGCTGTGATAGGTGTCGCGGATATTCGAGAAATGGCGCTCAAAACCCTGCTGGAAATTCAGCACCGCTTGCAGCGCGGCATGGCGCGGTTTGGCGTGTTGCTCACCCTCGTGGTGGTTGATGAACTCGTCTTCCGGGTGATGACCCGCGCCCGGTTCCGGCGTGTGCGGCTTGAGCAAAAACATCGCGAGTGTCGGCACCAGGGTGCGCGAGAGGATGAACGAGCTGGCCATGGCAAAGATCACCGCCAGGGCCATCGGCCGGAACAGGTAACCGGCGATGCCTTGCAGCATAAACATCGGCACGAACACGATGCAGATGCACAGCAGCGAGACGAACGCGGGGCCGACGATCTGCGCGGCGCCGTCGAGGATCGCGGTCTTCACCGCCTTGCCTTGTTCCAGGTGCCAGTTGATGTTTTCGATGGTCACGGTGGCGTCGTCCACCAGAATCCCCACCGCCAATGCCAGCCCGCCGAGGGTCATCACGTTGAGGGTTTGCCCGCTGACGGCCAGTAGCGCGATGGCTGACAACACGGCCAGGGGAATCGACGCGGCGATAATCAGGGTCGAGCGCCAGCTGCCGAGGAATAGCAGGATCATCGCGCTGGTCAGCAGGGCGGCGATGATGCCTTCCTGGGCCACGCTGCCCACCGATTGCTTGACGAACACCGAGGCGTCGCCCAGCAGCGAGGTTTTCAGCGAGGGTGGCAGGGTTTCGTCGATGCGCGGCAGCATCTGGCGGATGCCGTCGATGATCGACAGGGTCGAGATGCTGCCGTTTTTCAGGGCCGGCATCAGCACGGCGCGGTGGCCGTCGACACGTACGATGTTGGTTTGCGGCGGCGAGCCGTCACGCACGTGGGCGACTTGGCCGATAGTGATCAGCGCGCCGTCGACGGTCTTGATCGGCAAGTCGTTGAGTTCATCGATCGCCTTGGGGCTGTTATTGAGCAGGATCGTGTATTCGTTGGGGCCGAGTTTGGCGGTGCCCACCGGGATGATCTGGTTTTGCAGGGCCAGGGCGGTGCCCACGTCCTGGGCCGACAGGCCTTTGGCGGCCAGTGCCTGCGGGTCGAGGTCGAGGGTGATCTGGCGTTGCTTGCCGCCCATGGGCGTGGGCATGGCCAGGCCGGGCAGGGCGCTGAGGGGCAGGCGGATATTGTTCTGCACCAGGTCGCGGATCTTCGCTTCCGACAGGCTCGGGCTGGAGAATGCCAGTTGCAGGATCGGCACGGTGGAGGCGCTGTAGTTGAGGATCAACGGCGGCGTGATGCCGGGTGGCATCTGCTTGAGCACGGTTTGTGACACGGCGGTCACTTGGGCGTTGGCGGTGCGGATGTCCACGCCGGGTTGGAAGAAGATCTTGACGATGCCCATGCCGGGCAGTGATTGCGATTCGATGTGTTCGATGTCGTTGACAGTGGTGCTCAGGGAGCGTTCGTAGGTGTAGATCACCCGACCGGCCATGGCATCCGGCGACAAGCCGTTGTACTGCCAGACCACGGCGACCACGGGGATGCCGATGTCGGGGAACACATCCGTGGGGGTGCGCAGGGCCGCCATCGGCCCGATGATGCAGATGAATATGGCCAACACGATAAACGTGTACGGCTTTTGCAGTGCGGTCTTTACCAGCCCGAGCATGCGTGAACCTCCGAAAGGAGCAGGATTGCAAACCCCGGCAGTCTTGCCCGACCCACCTAACACGCGCCTTTCAGCCAGGTGAAGGAACATTTAGGAAGGGGCTGAAGATCGTTTCATGCGTATTCATTTGTTCAACACAGGTCGGCTCCGCAAGCTTGTAACCCATCGGACACATCGTCTTTTTTGGAGCCCTGCCATGTCACTTAAACCTCTGTTGTTGATTCCAACCCTCGGTGCCGTGCTGTTGTTGTCGGCGTGCGCCGGCCCGATCCCCAAGGCGGACCCGAGCGAAGCATGGATAGGATTGAAGGAAGAAGCGCCGAATGACCTGATGGCCGAACGCGTGGATGGCAAGCGCGTGGACGATGGGCGCTTTTTTGAAGTGACACCGGGCGACCATCGCCTGGACGTGACGTTGTACGAGGAAGAACCGGGCGACGACAATCAGCAGGACTGCCAGGGGCGGGTCGAGTACAAGAATTTCAAGGCCGGTGAGCACTACACCCTGGTGGAGTCGAGCCTGGGCACTACCGTGCGCGCGTCGCTGAAGGATGGCCACGGCAAGGAAGTTGCCGCGACCCAGGATTTCAGCTGCATGCCTGGTTAGGCGTGGTGCACCGCGGCCTTGTGGGGCTTGGCGGGTTTGGCGTGGGGGTGGTGTCGACGGGCAATACGCAGCACCCCCCACAACATGGCGGCGGCAACGGCCAGCCAACCACAGATCAACAGGATTATCGTCGTTGCAAGGCTCATCAGGGCCTCCTTTCGCCCCGCTCGGGGCACACACAGTCTTCTCAATGGACAGTCTAGCTACCTGGCGGTTGCCTGCTATTGACCAATGGTCGTGTCCGTCCAACTTGTTTGCTCTATGCCGCACGCTTTACTGACGCCTGAGGCTATACCCGCGTGGCAGAGCGTCCTATGATCAGGGCCCTTACCGGCAGTTGATCAAGAGAGTAAAAAATTGCGGTTACGGTCGAACGTAAAAACATCCTTGTTGCTGGCCTTTGCCCTGGGGCTCGCGGCCTGTTCCGGGCACCCGTCGAAACTGCCGGGCCTGCCGGAGCGGGTCGAGCTCAATGGCGTGCCGACTTTCCGCAGCGAGGCTTATCAGAGTGGCCCTGCTGCTCTGGCCAGCATGCTGTCGCAACAAGGCATTGTGATGACACCGGGTCTGCTGGATAAGCCGCTGCGCTTGCCGGGCGGCGAGGCGGACCTGGAGCGCAACATGCAGGTGCTGGCGCGTGAGTACGGGTTGATGGTGTATCCGCTGGATACCCAGCTGACGGCGTTGCTGGCACAGGTTGCAGCCGGTTACCCGGTGATGGCGCGGATTGGCGGCAGCCTGTGGTCTGACGCACGGTACGTGGTCGTGGTGGGGTTCAATCAGCAGAAAAGCACGGTGCTGCTGCGCGCCGGGATGGACCGGCGCCTGTTGATGAGCTTCAGCGAGTTTGAATCGAAGTGGAAGAGCGCCGGGAGTTGGGCGATCCTCACCCAGCGGCCAAGCCAGTTGCCTGCCAAGGTGGACGCGCAGCGCTGGCGTGAGGCGGCGAACGCCACGGCCCAGGCCGGGCAGGAGCGGGCGGCGGCGCAGGCGCTCAAGGTGTTGGCAGAAACACAGTAAAGCAGGACGTCGCAAACCTCATTTGGGAACAGGCTTGTGTGGGATGTGGGAGCGGGCTTGCTCGCGAATGCGGTGGGTCGGCTGAGGTATCTGTCGCTGATACACCGCATTCGCGAGCAAGCCCGCTCCCACACAGGCCCGCTCCCACATTCTTTTAGCGGCGTACTTCTGCCGCGTTCGGGCGGTTTTTCAGATTCTTGTCGGCCTTGTAGCGCAACGCTACATCCGGCACCGAGCCGCTCTTGCCGGTCTCGACCCAGTTGCGAATGCGGCTGGCATCGGCAAAGTGCGTGAATTTGCCGAAGGCATCCAGAATCACCAGCGATACCGGACGATTCCCCATGCTGGTCACCAGCACCAGGCAGTGGCCGGCCTGGTTGGTGAAGCCGGTCTTGGTCAGCTTGATGTCCCAATTGGCGCGGTTGATCAGGTGGTCTGTGTTGGAGAAACCCAGGGTGTAGTTGGGTTTGCGGAACGACACCGTCTTTTCCTTGGTGGTGCTCAGTTGGCTGAGCATCGGGTAGTGGCGCGCGGCGGCCAGCAATTTGCTCAGGTCGCGGGCAGTCGATACGTTGTGGATCGACAGGCCGGTGGGCTCGACGTAGTGGGTGCTGGTCATGCCCAGCGCCTTGGCCTTGGCATTCATTGCGGCGATAAACGCCGGGTAGCCGCCCGGGTAGTGGTGGGCCAGGCTGGCGGCGGCGCGGTTTTCCGAGGACATCAGCGCGATCAACAGCATTTCTTTGCGCGGCATTTCGCTGCCGATCTTCACGCGGGAGAACACGCCTTTCATTTCTGGCGTGTCCTTGATGTTGATGTCGATGTATTCGTCCATGTTCTGCTTGGCTTCGAGCACAATCAGGCCGGTCATCAGCTTGCTCACCGAGGCAATCGGCACCACCACGTCGGGGTTGCTGGAGTAGATGACTTTGTTGGTCTGCAGATCCACGAGCATGGCACTGCCGGAAGCGATCTGCAGTTTGGAGGTGTCGCGCGGGGCCTGGATGGTCTCGGCGGCGTGCGCGAAGGTGCCTGTAAATACAAAAAATAGGCTGGCGATGGAGAGACGAATTTTCACGCGGATGAACTCGCTAAGAAGTAAGGAAATACCGTTGGAAAACGGGTGCTTTGAAAAATTACGTTACATTCTAGAAGTATGGATCAGAAACTGTCGAATGTTCTTCGAGAACCAGACGAAAGTGCTTAAAAACTAAGAAAAAAAGGTTTTTATGCCGGGCAATAAAAAGCCCTGCGATAAGGCAGGGCTTTTTCAGTGCTGCTGGTTATTAGCTGTGCAGGGTTTCTGCCGCATACAGCGTGTTTTCCAGCAGGCAGGCGCGGGTCATCGGGCCGACGCCGCCTGGCACTGGAGTGATCCAGCCGGCGCGGGGCAGGGCGGTGTCGTAGACCACGTCGCCGACCAGCTTGCCGTCTTCCTGGCGGTTGATGCCCACGTCGATGACGATGGCGCCTTGCTTGATCCACTCACCCTTGACCAGGCCTGGCTTGCCGGCGGCAACCACCACCAGGTCGGCGCGGCCGACGTGGCCGGCAAGGTCCTTGGTGAAGCGGTGGGTGACGGTCACGGTGCAGCCGGCCAGCAGCAGTTCCATGGCCATTGGGCGACCTACGATATTGGAGGCGCCCACGACTACGGCGTCCAGACCGTACAGGTCGACACCGGTGCTTTCCAGCAGGGTCATGATGCCTTTGGGGGTGCAAGGGCGCAGCAGCGGGATGCGCTGGGCCAGGCGGCCGACGTTATAGGGGTGGAAGCCGTCGACGTCCTTGTCCGGGCGGATACGCTCCAGCAGCTTGGACGCGTCCAGGTGCTCGGGCAGCGGCAATTGCAGCAGGATGCCGTCCATTGCCGGGTCGTCATTAAGGCTGTCGATCAGGTCGGTCAGGGCCTGTTGGGTGGTGTCGGAAGGCAAGTCGTAGGCCTTGGAAATAAAGCCGACCTCTTCACAGTCTTTACGCTTGTGCGAGACATAAACCTGAGAGGCAGGATCGCTGCCGACCAGGATCACCGCGAGGCCAGGCGTGCGCAGGCCTTGCTGGCTACGCTCGGTGACGCGTTTGGCGATCTGCTGGCGCAGGCTGGCGGCGATTGATTTGCCGTCGATAAGTTGTGCAGTCATTACGCGTGATTAACCATCGAGAGGGGGAAGAAATGTGTGCGCATTCTCGCATGCCACAGCGTGAGGGCAAAGGCGCTTGGTCTGCAAATTGCCCTAACCCCTTAAATAAAATGAATTTTTTTCAAAAAAGATTTGACGGCTTTCCGGGGCGTCTATACTATTCGTCGCACTTGTCGGGCACAGCCTAGCACTGGTTAAGAAGGTCGAGCAGAATAGAGTGTTGTTCTGCAAGGCTGGAAGCACTTAGTTTGTAATCCTCCAAGAGTACAGATTAATAAGGCGCCCGTAGCTCAGCTGGATAGAGCATCCGCCTTCTAAGCGGATGGTCGCAGGTTCGAGTCCTGCCGGGTGCGCCATTAGGCAGCTTTGGCACAAGTAGTGTTAGATGGTGGGCGTAGCTCAGTTGGTAGAGCACGGGATTGTGACTCCCGTTGTCGAGGGTTCGATCCCCTTCGTCCACCCCATATTTTGAAAAGGCGCCAGATTAATCGTCTGGCGCCTTTGCTTTAAGAGCTCCAGCGCGGATGTGGTGGAATTGGTAGACACACTGGATTTAGGTTCCAGCGCCGCGAGGCGTAAGAGTTCGAGTCTCTTCATCCGCACCAATTTCAAGGCGTCGCCCTGCCGCAAGGTGAGGTGAGGTTCAACAAAGAAGATGTTTGAGTTCTTTGTTAATGCAATATGGTGGGCGTAGCTCAGTTGGTAGAGCACGGGATTGTGACTCCCGTTGTCGAGGGTTCGATCCCCTTCGTCCACCCCATATTCGAAAGGCGCCAGATTTAACAGTCTGGCGCCTTTTTTGGTTTTGGCAGTTCTGGTTTTCGCGGCCGCAGGTGCTGGGCCGCAACGGCAGGGCGTTTCATCGTATTTATGTGTCTCGATGATACCGCGCTGTCTGCTTGCCCTGTTTGCGGGGTGGGCCGTCAGGGAGGTGGATGACGACCTCTTCTATATATAGAAGGGGCGACGCAGAGCCCTGGCGTGATGGGGTGTATTTGTCACCGGGGCGGGGTGCATCAGTGCCTTCGTACCGATAAATTGCCGGCTGTTTTCGGGCGTATTTGCAGTAGGGTGACTTCTTGAGTTTGACCCTCTAGAATGCATGCCCTTGATTGGGGTCGGAAATGGCCGGCTAACGTCTGTGCAACGAGGAATATCCATGCAAGTTTCTGTTGAAAATACTACTGCTATCGAGCGCCGCCTGAGCATTACCGTGCCGGCAGAGCGTATTGAGACTGCGGTCAACAAGCGTCTGCAGCAGACTGCCCAGAAGGCCAAGATCGCTGGTTTCCGTCCAGGCAAAGTGCCAATGAGCGAAATCAAGCGTCGTTTTGGTGCTGATGCGCGCCAGGACGCTGTGGGTGACGTGATCCAGGCTTCCTTCTACGAAGCCGTAGAAGCGCAGAACCTGAAGCCTGCTGGCTCGCCGTCGATCGAGCCTAAGTCCCTGGAAGCTGGCAAGGACCTGGAATACGTTGCCGTATTCGAAGTGTTCCCGGAATTCGAAGTTGCCGGCTTCGAAGGTATCGCCGTAGAGCGCCTGAGCGCTGACGTGGCCGATGCCGACCTGGACAACATGCTGGAAATCCTGCGCAAGCAGAACACCCGTTTTGAAGTGACCGATCGCGCCGCTCAGAACGAAGACCAACTGAACATCGATTTCGTTGGCAAGGTTGACGGCGAAGTATTCGCTGGCGGCTCCGCCAAGGGTACTCAGCTGGTGCTGGGTTCCAACCGCATGATCCCTGGTTTCGAAGACGGTCTGGTTGGCGCTAAAGCCGGCGAAGAGCGTGTTCTGAACCTGACTTTCCCTGCTGACTACCAGAACCTGGACCTGGCTGGTAAAGCCGCCGAGTTCACCGTGACCGTCAACAGCGTTTCCGAGCCTAAGCTGCCAGAGCTGAACGAAGAGTTCTTCGCTCAATTCGGCATCAAGGAAGCGACCCTGGAAGGTTTCCGCACCGAAGTTCGCAAGAACATGGAGCGCGAGCTGCGCCAGGCTATCAAGTCCAAGGTGAAGAACCAGGTCATGGACGGTCTGCTGGCCGCCAACCCGATCGAAGTGCCTAAGGCCCTGCTGTCCAACGAAGTGGATCGCCTGCGCGTTCAAGCGGTTCAGCAGTTCGGTGGCAACATCAAGCCTGATCAACTGCCGGCCGAGCTGTTCGAAGAGCAAGCCAAGCGTCGCGTTGTGCTGGGTCTGGTCGTGGCCAAAGTGGTTGAGCAGTTCGAGCTCAAGCCTGACGAAGATCGCGTTCGCGAAATGATCCAGGAAATGGCTTCGGCCTACCAGGAGCCTGAGCAGGTCGTGGCTTGGTACTACAAGAACGACCAGCAGCTGAACGAAGTACGTTCGGTTGTGCTGGAAGAACAAGTTGTGGATACTGTTCTGCAGAAGGCTAAGGTGACCGATAAAGCGGTCTCTTACGAAGAAGCAGTCAAACCGGCGGAAGCAGCACAAGCCGACTGATTGTCCAACTCGTTGGAAATACAACCATAAGCCAGCCTCGCGCTGGCTTATGCGTTTTCAAGACATGACTATTTGGGAGTAACTGCAGAGCATGTTCCGTAATTCCTATATTCAGCAGAACTCTGATATCCAGGCCGCTGGCGGCCTGGTCCCGATGGTTGTAGAGCAGTCCGCTCGTGGCGAACGCGCCTACGACATCTACTCGCGCCTGCTCAAGGAGCGAGTGATCTTTCTGGTTGGCCCCGTAGAGGACTACATGGCCAACCTGATCTGTGCGCAGCTGCTGTTCCTTGAAGCCGAAAACCCGGACAAGGACATCCATCTCTACATCAACTCCCCAGGCGGTTCGGTGACGGCGGGTATGTCGATCTACGACACCATGCAGTTCATCAAGCCGAACGTGTCGACCACCTGCATTGGCCAGGCCTGCAGCATGGGCGCATTCCTGCTGACCGCGGGTGCCGAGGGCAAGCGCTTCTGCCTGCCGAACTCGCGCGTGATGATTCACCAACCACTGGGCGGTTTCCAAGGCCAGGCGTCGGACATCGAGATCCATGCCAAGGAAATCCTGTTTATCCGTGAGCGTCTCAACACGCTGATGGCCAAGCACAGCGGACGTACCCTGGAAGAAATCGAGCGCGACACCAACCGTGACAACTTCATGAGTGCCGAAGCCGCGCAAGCCTATGGCCTGATCGACAAAGTGATTGACCGTCGCCCAGCTTAATTAAGCCGCTCAAAATAGGGCTGGTCGGCATGCCCGACCACTTGCGGGCTTGAAAAAGCCCGCATAAGCCTTCATCTTGTGTTGCAAGCCTATCGGATTTGGATCGAACGAATGACTGACACCCGCAACGGCGAGGACAACGGCAAGCTGCTCTATTGCTCCTTCTGTGGCAAAAGCCAGCATGAAGTGCGCAAGTTGATTGCCGGCCCCTCGGTGTTTATCTGCGACGAGTGCGTCGACCTGTGCAATGACATCATCCGCGAGGAGGTGCAGGAAGCCCAGGCCGAGAGCAGTGCGCATAAATTGCCTTCGCCTAAAGAAATCAGTGGCATCCTTGACCAGTATGTCATCGGTCAAGAGCGTGCAAAGAAGGTTCTGGCCGTAGCGGTGTATAACCACTACAAACGCTTGAACCAGCGTGACAAGAAAGGTGACGAGGTCGAACTCGGCAAGAGCAACATCTTGCTGATCGGTCCTACAGGCTCGGGTAAAACCCTGCTGGCAGAAACCCTCGCTCGCCTGCTGAACGTTCCGTTCACCATCGCCGACGCCACCACCCTCACCGAGGCTGGCTACGTGGGTGAAGACGTCGAGAACATCATTCAGAAACTGCTGCAGAAGTGCGACTACGACGTAGAGAAGGCCCAGATGGGTATTGTCTACATCGACGAAATCGACAAGATCTCGCGCAAGTCCGACAACCCGTCGATCACCCGGGACGTTTCCGGTGAAGGCGTGCAGCAAGCCCTGTTGAAACTGATCGAAGGCACAGTTGCTTCTGTACCGCCACAAGGCGGCCGCAAGCACCCGCAGCAGGAATTCCTACAGGTTGATACGCGTAACATCCTGTTTATCTGTGGCGGTGCGTTCTCTGGTCTGGAAAAAGTAATTCAACAACGTTCCACCCGTGGTGGTATTGGTTTCAGTGCGGAAGTACGCAGCAAGGAAGAAGGCAAGAAGGTTGGCGAGTCCCTGCGTGAAGTCGAGCCTGACGATCTGGTCAAGTTCGGTCTGATCCCGGAATTCGTTGGTCGTCTGCCGGTCCTGGCGACGTTGGACGAGCTGGATGAGGCTGCTCTGATTCAGATCCTCACCGAGCCGAAAAACGCCCTGACCAAGCAATACGCCAAGCTGTTCGAGATGGAAGGTGTGGACCTCGAGTTCCGTACCGACGCGCTCAAATCGGTGGCCAAGCGGGCGCTGGAGCGCAAGACCGGTGCACGTGGTCTGCGTTCTATCCTGGAAGGCGTGTTGCTCGACACCATGTACGAAATCCCCTCGCAGTCCGAGGTGAGTAAAGTGGTGATCGACGAAAGCGTTATAGAAGGTAAGTCCAAGCCACTGTATATCTACGAAAACAGTGAGCCGACTGCCAAGGCTGCGCCCGACGCGTAAGCGTTTTGCAGTTGCTTTACAAACAAGGGGCCTCTAGGGGCCCCTTTGTTTTTGCACTCACTTTTAATTGCGGGATTTTTCCTGCGTTTTCCTGCTGGCATTAAGCTTGTTTTTTTTGCATGCAGCCCCCATCTTGGTTTCAAGTTTATTTTTCATCTGTCATAGAGGCGAAATCATGAAGACCACCATTGAATTGCCTCTCCTGCCGTTGCGTGATGTCGTCGTCTATCCGCACATGGTTATCCCGCTGTTCGTGGGGCGCGAGAAGTCAATCGAGGCGCTCGAAGCCGCGATGACGGGCGACAAGCAAATCCTGCTGTTGGCCCAGAAGAATCCCGCTGATGATGATCCGGGCGAAGATGCCCTGTATCGCGTCGGCACCATTGCCACTGTCCTGCAATTGCTCAAGCTGCCTGATGGCACCGTCAAGGTGCTGGTCGAAGGCGAGCAGCGCGGTGCGGTCGAGCGCTTCATGGAGGTGGACGGCCACCTGCGCGCTGAAGTGGCGCTGATCGACGAAGTCGAAGCGCCGGAGCGCGAATCCGAAGTCTTTGTACGCAGCCTGCTCTCGCAGTTCGAGCAGTATGTGCAGTTGGGCAAGAAGGTCCCGGCTGAAGTCCTGTCGTCCCTCAACAGCATTGATGAGCCAAGCCGCCTGGTCGATACCATGGCCGCGCACATGGCGCTGAAGATCGAGCAGAAGCAGGACATCCTCGAAATCATCGACCTGTCGACCCGTGTTGAACACGTGTTGGCGCTGCTGGATGCCGAAATCGACCTGCTGCAGGTCGAGAAGCGCATCCGTGGTCGTGTGAAGAAACAAATGGAGCGTAGCCAGCGCGAGTACTACCTGAATGAGCAGATGAAGGCCATTCAGAAAGAGCTCGGCGACAGCGAGGAAGGCCACAACGAAATCGAGGAGCTGAAAAAGCGCATCGATGCCGCCGGCCTGCCTAAAGACGCCCTGACCAAGGCCACTGCCGAGTTGAACAAGCTCAAGCAGATGTCGCCGATGTCGGCCGAAGCCACCGTGGTTCGTTCCTACATCGACTGGCTGGTGCAGGTGCCGTGGAAGGCCCAGACCAAAGTGCGCCTGGACCTGGCCCGTGCCGAAGACATCCTTGATGCCGACCACTACGGTCTTGAGGAAGTCAAAGAACGCATCCTCGAATACCTCG
The DNA here is from genome assembly GCF_030687535.1 of Pseudomonas sp. FP2335. Taxonomy (NCBI): domain Bacteria; kingdom Pseudomonadati; phylum Pseudomonadota; class Gammaproteobacteria; order Pseudomonadales; family Pseudomonadaceae; genus Pseudomonas; species Pseudomonas sp. FP2335. Next base: position 3,820,714 of record NZ_CP117437.1, on the reverse strand, counting down.
CGGTGCAAAAGCGCGTGAAGAAAATTCGTGGTCCGGTGTTGTGCCTGGTCGGTCCACCGGGTGTGGGTAAAACCTCCCTGGCCGAATCGATTGCCAATGCGACCAACCGCAAATTCGTGCGCATGGCCCTCGGTGGCGTGCGGGATGAGGCGGAAATCCGTGGTCATCGCCGTACTTACATCGGTTCGATGCCAGGAAGATTGATTCAAAAGATGACAAAGGTGGGTGTGCGCAACCCGCTGTTCCTGCTCGATGAAATCGACAAAATGGGCAGCGACATGCGTGGCGATCCGGCATCGGCCTTGCTCGAAGTGCTCGACCCTGAGCAGAACCATAATTTCAACGACCATTACCTGGAGGTCGACTACGATCTGTCCGACGTAATGTTCCTGTGCACCTCCAACTCCATGAACATCCCGCCAGCCTTGCTGGACCGGATGGAGGTGATTCGTCTGCCGGGTTACACCGAAGACGAGAAGATCAACATCGCCGTCAAATACCTCGCGCCCAAGCAGATTTCTGCCAACGGCCTGAAGAAGGGCGAGATCGAATTCGAGGTCGGGACCATCCGCGACATCGTGCGTTATTACACCCGCGAGGCCGGTGTACGGGGCCTGGAGCGCCAGATCGCGAAGATCTGCCGCAAGGCGGTCAAGGAACATGCACTGGAAAAACGCTTCTCGGTGAAGGTCACGGCTGACTCCCTGGAACACTTCCTCGGCGTGCGTAAATTCAGCTACGGCCTGGCCGAGCAGCAGGATCAAGTCGGTCAGGTCACCGGCCTGGCGTGGACCCAGGTGGGTGGCGAATTGCTGACCATCGAAGCCGCGGTGATCCCTGGCAAAGGCCAGCTGATCAAGACCGGTTCGCTGGGTGACGTGATGGTCGAATCCATCACCGCCGCACAGACCGTGGTGCGCAGCCGCGCCAAGAGCCTGGGGATTCCCCTGGACTTCCACGAGAAGCACGATACGCACATCCACATGCCGGAAGGGGCGACCCCGAAGGATGGTCCTAGCGCAGGTGTAGGCATGTGCACGGCCCTGGTGTCGGCGTTGACTGGTATTCCTGTGCGAGCTGACGTGGCCATGACCGGCGAAATTACCTTGCGCGGTCAGGTACTGGCCATTGGTGGCTTGAAAGAGAAATTGCTTGCGGCACATCGTGGCGGGATCAAGACCGTGATCATTCCTGAAGAGAATGTTCGCGACTTGAAGGAAATTCCTGACAACATCAAGCAGGATCTGCAGATTAAACCGGTTAAATGGATTGACGAGGTCCTGCAAATTGCGCTGCAATACGCGCCGGAGCCCTTGCCGGATGTGGCTCCGGAGATAGTCGCAAAGGATGAAAAGCGCGAGTCTGATTCCAAGGAAAGAATTAGCACGCATTAATGCGAATAAGCCTGGGGGCTTCCTTGACAGCTTTTTAGAGCCCTTGTTATAAAGCGGCTCTTATAAGTGTCTGTAGGCCATTCAGCACTGATTTTTGCTGTTTACCAAAAAACTTAGAATCATACTCAATAGATATATAAGGGGACTTAGAGTGAACAAGTCGGAACTGATTGATGCTATCGCTGCATCCGCTGATATCCCGAAAGCTGCTGCTGGCCGTGCGCTGGATGCAGTAATCGAATCCGTCACTGGCGCTCTGAAGGCCGGCGACTCCGTAGTACTGGTAGGCTTCGGTACTTTCTCTGTGACCGACCGCCCAGCTCGCACTGGCCGTAACCCACAGACTGGCAAAGCACTGCAAATCGCTGCTGCCAAGAAACCAGGTTTCAAAGCCGGTAAAGCCCTGAAAGAAGCCGTTAACTAAGCTTCGATCCAGCCTTTACCTACCCGGGTCGAACGCAGGTTCGACCTGGCAGCGGAGCGGCAGCAGACCCATGTATCCATCGGGTCGCCAAGCCGGGGGCAGATACCAACCCCGTCCGCTCCGCCAGTTGCGAGAAGGCGCATCCTTGGATGCGCCTTTCTTATATCCGTACTCTACCCACGCTCCACGGTTGCCAATTTTTGAAGTTCAACCGTTTCTGGGGGACGCATGCTGCAAAATATCAGGGACAATTCACAAGGCTGGATTGCCAAGACCATTATCGGGATCATCGTCGCGTTGATGGCGTTCACCGGTATCGAGGCCATTTTCCAGGCATCGGGTAACAACAAGCAGGACGTGGCCAAGGTCAACGGTGAAGAGATTACTCAAACCGAATTGAGCCAGGCCGTCGACATGCAACGCCGTCAGCTGATGCAACAGCTGGGCAAGGATTTCGATGCTTCACTGCTGGACGAAAAACTGCTGCGCGAAGCGGCCCTCAAGGGTCTGATCGATCGCAAGCTGTTGCTGCAAGGCGCTGCCGACTCCAAGTTCGGCTTCTCCGAGGCGGCACTGGATCAAACGATCCTGCTGACCCCCGAGTTCCAGGTGGATGGCAAGTTCAGCCCCGAGCGCTTTGATCAGGTGATCCGTCAGCTGGGCTACAGCCGTATGCAATTCCGTCAGATGCTGACCCAGGAAATGCTCATCGGCCAGGTTCGCGCAGGTATCGCCGGCAGCGGTTTCGTCACCGATGCCGAAGTGCTGGCATTCGCCCGTCTGGAAAAACAGACCCGCGATTTCGCCACCGTCAATATCAAGGCCAACCCGGCCGCGGTGAAGCTCACCGACGACGAGGTCAAGGCTTACTACGACCAGCACGCCAAAGAGTTCATGACGCCGGACCAAGTGGTCATCGACTATCTGGAGCTGAAGAAGGCATCGTTCTTTGATCAAGTCAGCGTCAAGGACGAAGATCTGCAGGCTGCCTATCAGAAAGAAACCGCCAACCTCGCTGAACAGCGTCGTGCCGCGCACATCCTGATTGAAGTCAACGACAAGGTCACCGACGCGCAAGCCAAGGCGAAGATCGAAGACATCCAGGCACGCCTGGCCAAGGGCGAGAAGTTCGAAGCCCTGGCCAAGGAGTTCTCCCAGGACCCAGGTTCGGCCAACAACGGCGGCGACCTCGGTTTTGCCGGTCCTGGCGTCTACGATCCAGACTTCGAAACTGCCTTGTACGCGTTGAACAAGGATCAGGTGTCGGCGCCGGTTCGTTCGACCTTCGGTTGGCACCTGATCAAGCTGTTGGGCGTTGAAGCACCTCAAGTGCCATCGTTTGCCAGCCTGAAAGACAAGCTGACCCGCGACCTCAAGACCCAGCAGGTTGAGCAGCGTTTTGTCGAAGCGACCAAGCAATTGGAAGATGCGGCATTCGAAGCCTCCGACCTGGCCCAGCCAGCGTCCGACCTGAAGCTGACCGTGCACACCTCCGCGCCGTTTGGTCGTGAAGGTGGCGAAGGCATTGCGGCCAACCGTGCCGTGATCACCGCAGCGTTCAGCCCGGAAGTGCTGGATGAGGGTGCCAACAGCAGCGCCATCGAACTGGACCCGGAAACCATCATCGTACTGCGTGCCAAAGAGCATCTGAAGCCAACGCAACTGCCGCTGGAAAGCGTTGCAGCGGCGATTCGCGCCCAGATGACCAAGGAACGTGCCAGTGCGGCGGCCAAGGTCCACGCTGACGAGTTGATCGCCAGCCTGCGTGATGGCAAGACCCCGCTGAATCAAGCCATCGACGGCCAGGCGTGGAAAGTGACTGAAGCGGCCACCCGCAATCAGGAATCTATCGACCCAGCCGTGCTGCAAGCCCTGTTCCGCATGCCAAAGCCTGCGGCCAAGGACAAGCCGACCTTTACCACCGTGACCCTGGCTGACGGCAGCCTGGTGATCGTGCGCTTGAACGGCGTCAACGAGGCTGTTGCCCCGACGGACGAAGAAAAGGCGCAAATCCGCCGCTTCCTCGCTTCCCGCAGTGGTCAGCAGGACTTTGCTGCGTACCGCAAGCAGTTGGAAACCCAGGCTGACATCAAGAAATTCTGATGCCCGCTTGAATAAAAAGCCCTCGGCCTGAAAAGACCGGGGGCTTTTTCATGGGCGTTTGCAAAGGGCCAGGAGCATCAACACCACCACCGCCCATGGAAATGCAATCACGCCCCAGCCTTGCAACAACACGCCACCGACCAATCCTCCACCTGCGATGCCCAGGTTCCAAACGGTGACCAGCATCGATTGTGCGGCATCCGCCGAGTCGCCGGCTGCCTTGGCCAATGCCGTTTGCAGCAGGGCTGGCAGGCCACCGAACGCCAGGCCCCACAAGGCCACGCAGAGGTAGATCACGCTCGGCGAAGTGATCCAGAACGCCAGCGCCAGGGCGATCAGCCCGAACAACGCGCAACTGATCAGCACCAGCTTGCGCAACCAGCGATCGATCAACACGCCCGTCAGCCAGATGCTCAACAGCGCGGCCAAGCCGAACACCAGCAGCACACGGTCAATCTCGCCCGCAAGTCCGGCGGGCACCAACAACGGGGCGACGTAGGTATAGAGAATGTTGTGGGCCAGCACGTAGGTAAACGTTATCCATAACACCGGACGAATCCCGGGCAGGGTCAGTACCTGACGCAACCCCAGGCGTTTGCCTGCGGTTTGCCCGGCAAAGTCCGGCAAGGTCCAGCGGGCCCAGATCAGCAGCACGAGCGTCAGCCCGGTCATGATCGCAAAGCTCAGGCGCCAGCCTACGACGGTGCCGAGCAAAGTCCCCGCGGGGACCCCCAGCGACAACGCCAGCGGTGCCCCCAGCATCGCCAAGGCAATCGCCCGGCCTTGCAGATGTGGCGCGACCATCCGGCTTGCGTAACCCGCCAGCAACGCCCAGAGCAACCCGGCGAAAACTCCGGCGAAAAAGCGCGCCACCAGGGTCAGCCCGTAATGGCTGGAGAATGCGGTGATGCTGTTGACCACGGCAAAGCCGCCAATGGCCACCAGCAGCAATGGCCGTCGGCGCCAGCCACGGGTCCACATCGTCAGCGGGATGGCCGCGAGCAAGGAACCCAAGGCGTAAAGCGTGACCAATTGGCCGACGAGCGCGGGTGACACACCCAGGCCTTCGCCCATTTGTGGCAGCAGCCCGGCGGGCATGGCTTCGGTGAGGATGGTGATAAACCCGGCAAACGCCAGTGCCAATAAACCGCCCAGCGGCAACCCGTCATGCTGGGCTGTTGGGGTGGACTCGGTAAGTGATGTCATAACGCTGTATCCCTGCAAAAGGCCAGGACACAGGGTAGGGGGCTGCGGGGTGCGGAAAAACAGGCTAAGGTTCCGAACTTATCGGACATCAGTGTCCGCAATTGAGGGCCACATCATGGACAGTCTGGGCAGCCTTTCGGTATTCGTGCAGGTGGCGGAGGCCCGCAGTTTTACCGCTGCCGGTCGAGTGTTAGGTATTTCCTCCTCGGCTGTAGGCAAAAGCATCGCACGCATGGAGGAGCGTCTCGGTGTGCGCCTGTTCCACCGCAGTACGCGCAGTATCACTTTGACCGCCGAAGGGGCGCTGTTCCTTGAGCGTTCACGGCGCATCCTGGCTGAGGTCGAGGCCGCCGAGCGCGAGCTGACCGACGCCAGCGCCACGCCTCGGGGCAAACTACGCATCAGTGTGCCGCAGGTACGCGGTTTATTGATGCCGGTGCTCAGCGACTTCATGCGGGCCTATCCGCAGATCGAGCTGGATGTGGATTTTTCCGACCGCATGGTGGATGTGATCGAGGAAGGGTTCGACGCGGTGATTCGCACCGGCAAGCCGGAAGATTCGCGCCTGATGGCACGCCACCTGGGGCATTACCAACTGGTGCTGGTGGGTACGCCGGCGTATTTCCAGGAACACGGCACCCCACAACAGCCGCGGCACTTGAACGATCACGCGTGCCTGCGGCACAAGTTCTGTGCGACCGGCAAGCTGGAGCCCTGGCCCTTGCGCCTCGAAGCCGGCGCGGCAGAACCGATCCTGCGTACACCGCTGGTCAGCACCACCATCGAGTCCCTCAACCATGTGGTGCACGAGGGGTTGGGCATCGCCTGCCTGCCTGATTACATGGTCAACCAGGCCGTGCGGGAAGGGCGCTTGCAGCGGGTGCTGGATGACTACCTGGAACACCGTGGCAGTTTCTGGCTGCTGTGGCCATCAAGTCGCCACGCCTCGGCCAAATTGCGCGTATTTATTGATCATATGTGCGCAGGGCTTTTTCCTGCGGGGCCCACGACGTAAGGCTGTGACGTTTTACCGACAGGAATGCGCGCGCCAAGGCCTCGTTCTGTTGCACAATACCGCCCGAACTGTTTTGCTCAGGATTTTCAATGTCGACATCATTTCACTTGCGCAGCCTTGGGTTGGCGCTGGTGCTGGCGGGCGCCGCGGGCTGCTCGTCACCCAAGACCGCTATTTATGAACATGAGAATTTCGACGACTCCGGCACCTTTTCCCGATCCTATCCGGTCAGTGATGTGGCGGCGTGCGAAGCGGCGCGACGCGCCCTGCTCAGCCAGGGCTACATCATCACCAGCAGCGATCCGAAGTTGGTGGTGGGTAACAAGAGTTTCCAGCAGACCGGCGAGACTCATCTGCAGATCAGCTTCAACGTGGTGTGCGCCGATGATGGCAAAGGCACCAACCACTCGACGATGTTTGCCAACGCCTTGCAGGATCGCTACGCGCTGAAGAAGGTCAACAACTCCGCGAGCCTGGGAGTTGGCGTGCTGGGTTCGGTGTCGATGCCGATTGGCTCCACCGATGACTCAATGGTCAAAGTCGCAAGCGAGACCGTTTCGGCGCCGAAGTTCTACGAGCGTTACTTTGCGCTGGTGGATGTGTTCCTGCCCCAGGAAGTGAAAAAGGCCGAGCATATTCCCGAGCAGCCGAAAGCTGACTTGGGCGTGCCAGAGCCTAAAGTCGCTCCGGCTGCCGAGAAGGTCGAGGCGCCGAAGGAAGAGCCTGCCGTTTCAGAGCCGCTTGCGCCGCCTGTGGAACCCGCGCCGATTGCGCCGCAGCAAGAGCCTGCCGCCGCACCGGCGACCAGCAACCCGGCGCTACCGGCACCAACAGAAGCAATTGCGCCCCTGCCGACACCGGCGCCGTAAATCAGACCGTCACGGGGTTGGCCTTGTCGACGTTGATCCCGTAGCGTCTGATCGCTTCACTGACTTTATCGCGACCGATCACGCCGTCATCCGCCAGCGCCTTGAGCGCCGCCAGTGCGATGAAGTGGCGGTCCACCTCGAAGAACGCACGCAAGGTTTCCCGCGTATCCGATTGCCCAAAGCCATCGGTGCCCAAGGCAACAAAGCGGCGGCCGGGGACGAACGGGCGAATCTGATCGGCAAACAACTTCATGTAGTCCGTCGCCACCACCACCGGCCCGGTTTGACCGGCCAGGCATTGTTCGACATAGCTCACTCGGGGCTCGCTCTGCGGGTGCAACAGGTTCCAGCGTTCCACCTCATGCCCGTTACGGCGTAGTTCGGTGAGGCTGGTCGCGCTCCACACAGTGCTGTGCACGCAGAAATCCTTCTCCAGTAACTCGGCAGCCGCAATCACTTCCCGCAGGATCGAACCGCTGCCCATCAGTTGTACCTGCGCCTGCGCGTGTTGGGTGAGCGGGTAAATGCCCTTGAGAATGCCATCCTCCACACCGTCTGGCATCGCCGGGTGCGGGTAGTTTTCGTTGAGTAGGGTGATGTAGTAGTAAATGTCCTCCTGCTCGACATACATGCGCCGCATGCCCTCGCGAATAATTACCGCGAGCTCGTAGGCAAAGGTTGGGTCGTAGGACACGCAGCACGGAATCACCGACGACAGGATATGGCTGTGACCATCGTCATGCTGCAAGCCTTCGCCCATCAGCGTAGTACGTCCGGCGGTGGCGCCCAGCAGGAAACCCCGTGCCCGCGCATCGCCTGCTGCCCAGGCCAGGTCACCGATGCGCTGAAAACCGAACATCGAGTAGAAAATGTAGAACGGCACGGTCATCAAACCGTGGTTGCTGTAGGACGTACTCGCCGCAATCCATGCGGAAATCGCGCCGGACTCATTCAGACCTTCCTGCATGATCTGCCCGTCCTTGCTCTCCTTGTAGTAGCTCAATTGCCCGGCGTCCTGCGGCGTATAGAGCTGTCCGACGGCAGAGTGGATGCCTATCTGGCGAAACAGGCTTTCCATGCCGAAGGTGCGCGATTCATCCGGCACGATGGGCACTATCAGTTTGCCCAGGTGCGGGTCCTTGAGCAGCGTGCCGAGGATGCGCACGAAGGCCATGGTGGTGGAAATCGAGCGCTCGCCGGTGTCCTTGAGCTGGGCGCCGAAGGCCGATAGCTCAGGGATCTGCAGCGACTCCACGGCGCTGTGACGCGCAGGCACATAGCCGCCCAACGCCTGTCGGCGGGCGGCGAAGTAGCGCGCTTCTTCACTGTCGGCGGCAGGTTTGATGTAGGGAGTCTCGGCGAGTTGTTCGTCGGCCACTTCCAGGTCGAAGCGGTCGCGAAACGCCTTCACGGCATCAGCGCCCATTTTCTTCAGCTGGTGATTGATGTTCTGGCCTTCGCCGGCTTCGCCCATGCCGTAGCCCTTGACGGTTTTCGCCAGGATCACCGTGGGTTGGCCGGTGTGACGCATGGCGGCGGCGTAGGCGTTATAGACCTTGTCCGGATCATGCCCGCCTCGTGAGAGCTTCCAGATGTCGTCGTCGGACATATCTGCAACCAGTGCCAGCAGCTCCGGGTATTTGCCGAAGAAATGTTCACGCACGTAGGCGCCGTTCTGGGACTTGTAGTTTTGATAGTCGCCATCCACGCATTCCATCATGCGTTGGCGCAGCAGGCCGGTCTGGTCTTTCTCCAGCAGGGCATCCCAGCCGCCGCCCCAGATGACCTTGATCACGTTCCAGCCGGCGGCGCGGTACAGGCTTTCGAATTCCTGGATCACTTTGGCGTTGCCGCGTACCGGACCGTCCAGCCGTTGCAGGTTGCAGTTGACGACAAAGATCAGGTTGTCGAGTTTCTCGCGCCCGGCCAGGGAAATCGCCGCCAGGGATTCCGGTTGGTCCATCTCGCCGTCGCCCAGGAACGCCCAGACTTTACGGCCCTGGTGCTGCTTGAGGCCGCGTAATTCCAGGTAACGCATAAAGCGCGCCTGGTACGCCGCGGTGATCGGCCCGAGGCCCATGGACACCGTAGGAAATTGCCAGAAATCCGGCATCAGTCGTGGATGCGGATACGAGGAAATACCCTCGCCACCGGCCTCGCGACGGAAGTTGTCCAGTTGCGCCTCGCTGATGCGGCCTTCGAGATAGGCGCGGCCATAGATGCCGGGTGAGGAGTGGCCCTGGATGTACACCAGGTCGCCGTCAAAAGTGTCGGTTCGGCCACGGAAGAAGTGGTCGAAACCTACGTCATACAGCACGGCGGCTGACGCATAGGTAGCGATATGCCCACCGACACCGGAGTGTTTGCCCGCCCGCAACACCATGGCCATGGCGTTCCAGCGGATGTAGGCATTGGTGCGCCGCTCGATGGCCAGGTTGCCGGGGTAGGGCAATTGGCGGTCCACCGCAATGGTGTTGACGTAGGGGGTGGTCACCCGTCCGTAGAAATCACCATGGCGCGCAACGTCGAAATCCAGCAACTGATCGATCAGGTAGTGGGCGCGCGGGCGGCCTTCGGTGGACAACACCGATTCGATGGACTCCAGCCACTCGCGGGTTTCCTGTGGGTCGTCGTCGTGTCTGACTGCGTTGTTCGGGGACATGTGAGGCTCCAGGCTAGGCGGATTTCAGGTGGCGGGCTCTTTGTGGGAGTGTCGGCCATGTAGTTGCAATTGCAACTACATGGCCGAATCTAACGCGGGATGAGCTACTATTGCAACCTTCTTGAAATTCCCCGGATGGTGTTGCATGTCGTCGAAAGAGCCGGACGTATGGTTCCGTTTTGTCAGGGCCCACAGGACCGTCATCCGTGAAATCGAACGGCGCCTGGCCGCTGCCGGATTGCCGGCGTATGCCTGGTACGACGCCTTGTGGGGCCTGGAAAGCGGCCCCGAGGGCACCCGCCGCATGCATGAACTGGCGGATGTACTGGCCATCGAGCGCTACAACCTCACGCGGCTGGTGGACCGCCTGGAAAAAGACGGGCTGGTGGTGCGTTCGCGTTTTGACGGCGATGGCCGCGGGTCATTCGCCACCATCACGGAGGCGGGCAAAGTGCTGCGCAAGAAAATGTGGAAGATCTACGAAAGCACGGTGGATGAGTTGTTCCTGTCGCAAATTGAACCGGAGCAGCGCCAGGTGTTTGCCGATACCCTGGAGCGCACAGCCACGTTGGCAGTGCGCAGTCGCAGCAAGATCTGAAGAACCTTGCAGTCCACTTCATGACAGTCGATAGCGGGCCATCGCCGTTTCTACCTGCTGTGAATCGATACGCCCCTCATCGGCCAAAGCCCTGAGCGCCGCCACCACAATCCAATACCGACTCGGCGCCGAAGCCTGCACCGTTCCCGCCCCCAGCGGTACAAACCGGGCATCCACATAGCCCGCCAACTGATCAACGATCGGCTGCGGGTAACCTGTGACAGCGATCACCGGCGCGTCACTCCCCGACAGGCAACTGCGCAAGTGGCAACCGCGCCGGGGCGCTGTGGGGTGCAGGCGGTTCCAGCGTTCGGCGCCTGCCGCTTCACGGGCCAGGCGCGTGTAGCTGGGGCAACTCCATAGTTGTGCGCGGATAGTCCAATCTTGCTTGAGCAGCCGCGCGGCGTGGACGACCTCTTCAAGCGCCTGACCAGCGCCGAGCAAGCGCACATCACCCGTATGCCCTCGCTGTAGCGGATACATGCCCTTGAGCGCGTCCTCACGGTCTTGCTCGCTCAAGGTGCGCGCACCGTCTTGATCATGCAGCGCCAGGTAATAGAACCCAGGTTTGCCGTCGACATACAGTGCCTGCAACCCCGCCAGCACAATCGCCCGGGTTTCTGCGCCCGAAGCCGGATCGTATGGCATGCAATGCGGGTTGGTCGCGAGCCACAACGGCAAGGACGGTTGTGCGCCCTTGGGCCAGGCGGAAGGGTGGTTTTCGATGTCATTGCACAGAATGCCGCGCTGTGCCGTCTGCCCGGACAGCGCACACAATTGCGCCGACGACGCGGCGCTGTGCAGGTACAGCAGCGGTTTTTCCGCGGTATTGCGCGCGAACCAGGTGGGCCAGCTGCCTACCCGCCGCGAGCGGGACTGAGCGCGAATCACCCAGGCCTGCCTGCTCGATTCCAGGGTGTTGGCCATGGTCATCACCGTGTATAGCGGCGAATTGTGCGAGTGCGCGGCGCTATCGAGCGCCGCGATGCAAAGTTGTGCGGCGTGGGCAGTAGAGGCGGGCATGGGTGGGCTCCCTGAAGACGGATGGCCGTACCCTAATGGAGTTTCACATATAATTGCAATTGCAACTAAAAACCCAAGTGCTAAATCGACACAACGCTGCTACGTTTAATCCTGAGGTGCAGGAACGTCATGACGCTGACTTTTTTTCGTCATAACGGCACTTTAGGCTGGTCAGGCAGGTCATTTATCTGCAACCGCTTTCAATCAGACAAGGAGCCCACCATGGACGACTACCAGGAAGAACTGCTCGAGTACCACGCGATTGAGTTGGACCCGCTGGAACCCGCAGACGATGCCACCGAGCTGTAAGACCGACTTCAGGCGGAATGCCGCTGACTGCGGCGAAATTCCCCTGGGGTCTGGTTGTTCCATCGCCTGAACGCCCGTTGAAACGCCTGGGCCGAGGCAAAACCGAGCAAGTAGGCGATCTCGCCGAACGCCAACTCCGTATCGCGAATGTAGGTCATGGCCAAGTCGCGGCGGGTGTCGTTGAGAATCGCGCGGAACTGGGTACCTTCGTCGGCCAGTTTGCGGCGCAATGTCCAGGTCGGCAGCTTCAAGCGTGCCGCCACTTCTTCCAGGTCGGGTTCCCGGCCGCCATTGAGCATCGGCCCGAGCAACCGGGTAATGCGCTCGCGCAGGCTGCGGGTGCGGGTCAACTGCTCCAATTCCCGTTCACACAATTGCAACAACAAATGCCAGGTACTGGGGCAATGTTGTGGATTGCGCAGGGCCAGGGTGGATTGGTTCAGGCGCAGCTGATTGGACGCGGCACCAAACTGCACCGGGCTGTCGCCCAGCCGGTTGTATTGTTCGCTGTAGTCCGGTGCTTCAAATTCGATTTCAATGCGTTGTGCCTGCACCGGCTGTTGGGCCAGGCTCGATAGCTGGTGCAGCCAGCCGGCGATGATCGAATCCACCACAAAGCGGTTGTAGGCGTTGTAGGGGCTGATGGAATAGAAGCGCAGCCAGGCGCCCTCGGCGTCCTCATGAAAACTCGATTGCCCGCGATAGTTGGAGCCGTACAACGCTTCAAAACGCGTCAGCGTGCGTGCGGCTTCACGAACGTTGGGCGCCTGGGCGGCGGTGACCCCGGCCAGGCCCGCCTGGCTCAGCCGGCTGAGCTGGCCCATGCGCAGGCCCAGGCTCGGGTCGCCAGTGAGCTGGATGGCCGCGTGGCCCAGGCGCATGTAACGGGGGATCGATAACCGCGCACCGGCTTCGGCGAGACGCGCAGGGTCCAGGCCGTATTGCAGCAGTAGCGGTTGCGGGTCCAGTCCGTGGCTTTGAATGGCATCTGCCAAGGTGTGCACAAAGCCCACCGACAGATCCCCCAGGCGCACCGGTTTCACAGCCAGACATTCAACATGCGCGCGCCACGGGCTTCACCGTCGGCGCTGATCTGCCCGTTGTCGCTCAGGAAGCTGTGGCCGGCGGTGCCCAGGTCCCAGAATTGCCCGCGCAAAAACACGCTCATGCCGGCGGTTGCCTGGCTGATGGGTTGTTGGCTGATCAGGGTGAGGCGGCGCCAGGCCTCGCCTTCGCTGAGTTCTTCGGGCTTGAGGCTGATTTCCGGCGGTGTCGACACGCTTTTGAACCCGCGCCACGGTCGGTCCCAGGTATCGCGACCGAGCACAAAGGCCGGCACTGCGATCAGTTGAGCGCCTTGTTCGTTGAGTTTGCGGTAGTTGTCCGGATACCAACTGTCACTGCCTACCAGCACGCCGAGGCGGCCGGCCGGTGTGTCGACCACGCTGACGACGTTCTCATCGCCTGGCGTGATAAAGCCGCGCTCATCGTAGATCGGGTAGAGCTGGCGCTGCGGCTGGCCCACCGGTAGGCCTTCGGCGCTGAACACCAGACTGGCGTTGTACAGCGCGCCATGGCCGACCTGCAGTTGCCCCTGGCTCACACTCGGGTTGGGCAGGGCGATGGAGCCGGCCACCAGGGTGACGCCGAACTCCTTGGCCAAGCCGCCGAACACCAACTGATAGTCCCGCGCCATGCCGGAGGCTTTCATGCGCAGGTAGGCATCGTCCATGCGGTTATCGCCGGTGGCGCTGATCCAGGCACGGGCGAACAGCAAGGGGTTGCTGGCCGACAGCCAGTTCATCGCATCCTTCGCGTGCAGGGCCTGGTAGACCTCATTTTTTTCGCCGGTGAGCATCAGCCAGGTGCCGATATGTTCCGGCAGCACCACGATGGTCTTGGGGTTGATCAGCCCCTGATCCCGGGCATTTTGCAGATAGGCCGCCAGCTTCAGGTGCAGGCGTTCCAGGCTCTGGTAGTCGGCAGGGAACAGTTCCGGCTGGATGCCCAGCAGGTTGCCACGATCGGCCGGCACCCCTTCGTTCACCGCAAGGGTAATGCGCAGGTCTGACAGGTAATGCGCCACAGGGCGCTCCTGGGTCCAGACCAGATACGTGGTGACGGCGGCAACCAGGGCCAGGGAGACGGTAAAAGCTAGAAGTTTACGCATGGGGCAACAGACAACAGACCGTGTGCAGGGTTCGCCGACTAGGGTAGGGCCCATGGGGCGGCTTGCCAAGGGGCGCTGCGCATTTGGATCAATAACTTGTCAGTTTCGGTCATTGAGCCGTAGTCCAGTGCCTCTTAGTCTGTGGGACATAAACCGATGGCACACCGTTCGAGTGCGCCACGTCCCGTGATGATCCGTTGTGGAGCTGTACCATGACCGCTGCTGCCTACCCGCACCTGTTGGCCCCTTTGGACCTGGGTTTTACCACCCTGCGCAACCGCACCTTGATGGGCTCGATGCACACCGGCCTGGAAGAGAAACCCGGCGGTTTCGAGCGCATGGCGGCCTACTTCGCCGAGCGCGCCCGTGGCGGCGTGGGCCTGATGGTCACCGGCGGCATTGGCCCGAACGATGAAGGCGGGGTGTATGCCGGCGCGGCCAAGTTGACCACCGACGACGAGGCGCAAAAGCACAAGATCGTGACGCAGGCCGTGCACGACGCCGGCGGCAAGATCTGCATGCAGATCCTCCACGCCGGTCGCTATGCCTACAGCCCCAAGCAGGTTGCACCGAGCGCGATCCAGGCGCCGATCAACCCGTTCAAGCCCAAGGAGCTGGACGAAGAGGGCATCGAGAAGCAGATCCAGGATTTCGTCAACTGCTCGTTGCTGGCTCAGGTCGCCGAGTACGACGGCGTGGAAATCATGGGTTCCGAAGGCTACTTCATCAACCAGTTCCTCGCCGCCCACACCAACCACCGTACCGACCGTTGGGGTGGCAGCTACGAAAACCGCATGCGCCTGGCCGTGGAAATCGTGCGCCGTGTGCGTGAGGCGGTAGGCCCGAACTTCATTATCATTTTCCGCCTGTCGATGCTCGACCTGGTAGAAGGCGGCAGCACCTGGGAAGAGATCGTGCAGTTGGCCAAAGCCATCGAGCAGGCCGGTGCGACGCTTATCAACACCGGCATCGGCTGGCACGAAGCGCGGATCCCGACCATCGCCACCAAGGTGCCGCGTGGCGCGTTCAGCAAAGTCACCGCCAAGCTGCGTGGCGCGGTGCAGATCCCGCTGATCACCACCAACCGTATCAACACCCCGGAAATCGCCGAGCAGATCCTTGCTGAAGGCGATGCCGATATGGTCTCCATGGCGCGGCCGTTCCTGGCCGACCCGGAATTCGTCAACAAGGCCGCCGCTGGACGTGCCGATGAAATCAACACCTGCATCGGCTGCAACCAGGCGTGCCTGGACCACACCTTTGGCGGCAAGTTGACCACTTGCCTGGTCAACCCGCGGGCGTGCTACGAGACCGAGCTGAACTACCTGCCGGTCAAGCAGATCAAGAAGATCGCGGTGGTGGGCGCCGGGCCTGCCGGTCTGGCTGCGGCGACGGTTGCCGCCGAGCGGGGGCATCAGGTGACGCTGTTCGATTCCGCCAGCGAAATCGGCGGCCAGTTCAACATCGCCAAGCGTGTACCGGGCAAGGAAGAGTTTTTCGAAACCCTGCGCTACTTCAAGCGCAAATTGCAGACCACCCACGTGGAGGTGTGCCTCAATACCCGCGTCGACGTCGAGCAACTCAAGGCCGGCGGTTACGACGAGATCATCCTGGCCACCGGCATTGCGCCGCGCACCCCGGCGATCCCGGGCATCGAGCATGCCAAGGTGTTGAGCTACCTGGATGTGATCCTGGAACGCAAGCCGGTAGGTAAGCGCGTGGCGGTGATCGGTGCGGGCGGTATCGGTTTCGACGTTTCGGAATTCCTCGTGCATCAGGGGGTGTCCACCAGCCTTGACCGTGAAGCGTTCTGGAAAGAGTGGGGCATCGACACCCAGTTGCAGGCCCGTGGTGGCGTAGCCGGGATCAAGCCGCAAGTGCATGCGCCGGCGCGTGAAGTGTTCCTGCTGCAACGCAAGGCCTCCAAGGTCGGCGACGGCTTGGGCAAGACCACCGGCTGGATCCACCGCACCGGTCTGAAGAACAAGCAGGTGCAGATGCTCAACAGCGTTGAATACCTGAAGATCGACGATGCAGGTTTACATATCCGCATCGGCGCCGAGGGCGAGCCCCAGGTGTTGGCGGTGGACAACATCGTCATCTGCGCCGGCCAGGACCCGCTGCGCGAGTTGCAGGACGGTTTGCTCGCAGCGGGCCAGCATGTGCACCTGATCGGCGGCGCAGATGTGGCGGCCGAGCTGGACGCCAAACGCGCGATCAACCAAGGCTCGCGACTGGCCGCCGAGCTGTAAGGCACATAGACTACGGGCCCTTTGCGCACAGAGATGCACCTGATGGGCCCGTTTGACTGGCTTCCCCACGCTCCCCTTGAGCCCTTGCGCCTGGACTGGCTGCAAGGCGTCGAGTTGGCCGTGCTGCGCCTGGATCGCATCGACCCGCTGATCAGCGGCAACAAGTGGTTCAAGCTCAGCGGGCACCTGGCGCAAGCGCACAACGCCCAAGGCATCATCAGCCTGGGCGGCGCCTACTCCAACCATCTGCATGCGCTGGCGGCGGCGGGCAAGCGCTTTGGTTTTCCGACTGTGGGCCTGCTGCGCGGCCATCCCCAGGACACGCCCACCGTACTCGACCTGAAAGCCTTCGGCATGCAACTGCACTGGCTGGGTTATGGCGGCTATCGCGCGCGGCATCAGCCGGGGTTCTGGACGCCGTGGCGTGAGCAATATCCCGATCTGCATGCGGTGCCCGAAGGTGGCGGCGGGCTCGCCGGTGCAACAGGTTGCGGCGTGCTCATCGAGCAGGTTCGCGCGCAGTTGCACGTGCTGGGCTGGGCCGACTACGACGCCTGGTGGCTGGCGGCGGGCACCGGCACCACGTTGGCCGGATTGGCATTGGCGGAGACGGGCGCACACCCGGTGTACGGCGCTATGGCGGTACCGGACGACCATGGTGTGGCGCAGAACGTGGAGGCTATCGTGCGGGGCGGTTATGAACTGCTGGACGCCAGCCGAGGTGGTTTTGCCAAGGTCGATCCGCTGCTGCTGGACTTTATCGAGCAAACAGAAAAGGCCTGCGGCCTGCCCCTGGAACCGCTCTACACCGGCAAAGCGCTGCTGGCCTTGAAGCAGCAGATCGAAGCCGGGCGTTTTCGGCCCGGCACCCGTCTGATCTTCATCCACACTGGCGGCCTTCAGGGCCGCCGGGGTTTCATGGGGTAGCGCGCTTGCCGGGTATCATGCGCAAGGCCGTGTTATCGCGCAGGATGTAATGGTGAAAAATCCCCGCCAATGCATGCAACCCAATCAACCAATACCCGACCTTGCCGAACCACACATGCCAGCCCTCGATTTCTTTGGCCAGTGCCTTGTTCTCCGCGATCAACGGCGGCAGTTCAATGCCATAGAACATCACCGAGTGCCCTTCGGCACTGACGACCAGCCAACCGGCGATCGGCATGCCAATCATCAGTGCGTACAGTGCGACGTGCATCAGCGTCGCCAACAGGCTCTGCCATTTCGGCGGCGTTGGCACAATCTTCGGCGCCACCCCCAGGCTGCGTGCAAACAGGCGTAGCCACACCAGCACAAACACGGTGAGGCCCAACATGAAGTGCATCTCGACAATCAGGGTTCGCGCCCCGCTGCCTTTGGGGAACTGGCCGCGCAATTCAATGCAGGCGTAGACCACCGCCAGTAGCACCACCATCAACCAGTGCAACGCAATCGACATGGTGCTGTAACGCGTATCGGAGTTTTTCCACGGCATCGCTGTGTTCCTCACTCATCAGGGCAATCCTGTGGCGAGGGCGCTTGCTCCCGTTGGGCTGCGCAGCAGTCCCTCTGTTCAGGGCCGCTTCGCGCCCCGATGGGAGCAAGCACCCTCGCCACAGCTACAGTTTCTTCACGGAACAGCATTGCGTTCTTCAGTGACGCAGTGACTTAACTGTATGCCGGTTTTGAGCGCTTTGCCTGGGGTAAATGCCGTTGTCTTGACTTCTATCAGTGACCTTGCGGAATTTCCCCACGGGCCAGCCGTGCGTTGATCTCGGCGATCACCGCCGGCAACTCGGCGATGGTGTCGATCAGGTAGTGCGGGCGCGAGCCTGCGAACAGTGCTTCGATGCGCGTGCGTTCACTGGCCAGGGTGCTGGCGTCCAGAGCGCGGAACTGCTCATGGGTCAAGCCCAGCGCATTGCCGGAGCAGGTCAGCGCGACGGTCCACATCCCGGCGCGGCGGCCTTCGAGGATGCCCGGCACGGTGTCGTCGACCTTCACGCAGGCGGCCACGTCATCGATGCCCAGGGCGATCACGTTGGCCAGGGCCTGGGCCGGCCAGGGGCGGCCGTTGGGCACTTCGTCGGTGGCGACCACATGGTCGGCGTAATAGCCATTGGTGGCGGCCAGCGCGACTACCTTGTCCATCACCTGCTTGGGGTAGCCGGAGCAGGAACCGATCTTGAGCCCTTGCAGGCGCAAGCGGGCGATGGTGTCGAGGGCGCCGGGGATCAGTGCCGAGTGCTCGGCGATCTTCTCGATCTGCAAGGGCATGAAGCGCTGGTAGATGGCCGTCACGTCATCATCCGTTGGCGTGCGCCCGAATGCCTGGCGGTAGCGCTCCGCCACCTGCGGCTGGTTGCACAGGGTGCGGATGTGGTCCCACTTGCCCATGCCCATCGGGCCGCGGGCTTCTTCGATGGAGACTTGCACGTCGAACTCGGCAAATGCCTCGACAAAGATCTGCGTGGGCGCAAAGGAGCCGAAGTCGACCACGGTGCCGGCCCAGTCGAGGATCACGGCCTGGAGGGTGTTGGGGGTCTGATAGTTCATGCTGGCGATCCAATAGAGGAAGGGGTGATGCCCATGGCGCGCAGTGCGTCGCCGATGGCGGTGACGGCGGCGCGCATTTGCGGGGTGTCGACATGGCCGATACAGCCGACGCGGAAGGTGTCGACTTCGGTCAATTTGCCGGGGTAGAGGATGAAACCCTTGGCCTTGACCCGTTCGTAGAAGTCCTTGAACTGGTAACGCGGGTCGTGCGGGGCGTGGAACGTGACGATGATCGGCGCCTGGATCGCCGCCGGCAGAAAGCTGCGCAGGCCCAGGTCGGCCATGCCGTCCAGCAGCGCCTGGCAATTGCGCGCATAGCGTTGATGGCGTGCGGGCAGGCCGCCTTCTTCGGCGTATTGCACCAGCGCTTCATGCAGTGCGGCGACCACGTGGGTCGGCGGGGTGAAGCGCCATTGGCCGGTCTTGGCCATGTACGCGTGCTGGTCGAACAGGTCCAGCGCCAGGGAGTGGCAGTTGCCCTGGGCGGCGGCCAAGGCCTGTTTGTCGGCAAAGACAAAGCCCATGCCCGGCACGCCTTCCAGGCACTTGCCCGAGGCGGCGATCAGCGCATCGAACGGCACGGCGCGGGCGTCAATGGGCAGTGCGCCGAAGGCGCTCATGGCGTCGATGATCAGGCGCTTGCCGTGGCGCTTGACCACCTCGGCGATCGCGGCCAGCGGGTTGAGGATGCCGGTGCTGGTTTCGCAGTGAATCAAGGCAACGTGGCTGATGCGCGGGTCGGCGCGCAGCAGGCGGTCGACATCGGTGGCGGTGGTGGGTTGGTCTTCGGCGGTTTCAAAGGTGCTGACGGCACGGCCCAGCACGTCGCAGATCTTCGCCAGGCGCTTGCCGTAGGCGCCGTTGATCAGCACCAGCACCTTGCCATCGCGGGGCACCAGCGTGCCGATGGCGGCTTCGACGGCGAAGGTACCGCTGCCCTGCAACGTTATGCAGTGGTGACTGTCGGCGCCGTCGATGATCGCCAGCAATTGCTCGCAGACGCTGGCGGTCAGTTGGTTGAAGCGCTCATCCCATGAACCCCAGTCCACCAGCATCGCCTGGCGGGTGCGGGCGGAGGTGGTCAGGGGGCCAGGGGTGAGCAGTACAGGCGCGGTCATTGCAAATCCTCGTCAAGCCATCGATTCAAGCTACGGCGCCTAAATTGCAGTTTGGCTTGTTATCAATCAAATTGTTTGTTGTTATGCGAGCTATCAGTGAGGCCGATAACCATGAACCTGTTCCAACTGCGTGCATTTGATGCCGTGGCCCGCGAGGGCAGCTTTACCCGGGCGGCGGCGCGGCTGTTTATCAGCCAGCCGGCGGTGACCGGGCACATCAAGGCCCTGGAAGAGCACTACCAGATCCCCTTGCTGCGCCGTACCGCGCGACGGGTGGAATTGACCGAAGAGGGCGCACGTTTGGCGGCGATCACCCGGGCGATTTTCGGCCTGGTGGACGAGGCGCAGACGATGCTGGAAGCCAATCGCCAGTTGCTCAGCGGGCGCCTCGAAGTGGCAGCCGACGGCCCGCATCTGGTGATGCCGATGCTCGCCAGCCTGCGCGCGCGCTACCCCGGCATCACCGTCAACCTGCGCCTGGGCAACGCCCAGGAAACCCTGGCGGCGTTACTCTCGGAGCACGCGGATGTGGCGGTGTTGACCGAAGTGGAGCCGCGCAACGGCCTGCATCTGCAAGCGTTGAGTGAATCGCGGATTTGCGCGCTGGTGCCGGTCAGCCACCCCTGGGCGATGCAGCCCGCGGGCATTGCGCTGGCGCAGTTGCACGGAGTGATCATGGTGCTGCGTGAGCCGACCTCCACCACCCGGCGCACTTTTGATGAGGCCTGTCAGGCGGCCGCTGTGCAGCCCAAGGTGTTGCTGGAACTGGACAGCCGCGAGGCGGTGACCGAGGCCGTCGCCGCTGAACTGGGCGTGGGGGTGGTGTCGTCGATGGAAGTCAGCCCCGACCCACGGGTGCGGGCGATTCCCCTGCAAGGCGACGGCTTGGTCAACCGCCATCTGCTCGGCTGCCTGGAGCGGCGTCGCTCATTGCGCCTGATCCAGGCGTTTTTCGAGTTGGCGCCCTGACGGTTTTTTGGTGGAACGTTGCGTTTTTGCCCTATAAACTCTGCCCCCAAAGCGCCCGCCAGTAGACGTTTGGGCGCGATGGACAGAAGAGAGCGAGTCATGGGCGCACAGTGGAAAGTCAAACATAAAGAAGCGGCAGCCAATGCCAAGGGCAAGATCTTCGGCAAGCTGGTGAAAGAAATCACCATCGCCGCCCGCAACGGCGCCGACACCTCCACCAACGCCCACCTGCGTCTGGTGGTGGAACAGGCCAAAAAGGCCTCGATGCCCAAGGAAACCCTGGACCGCGCGATCAAGAAAGGCGCAGGCCTGCTGGGTGAAACCGTGCAGTACCACCGAGTGACCTACGAAGGGTTCGCGCCGCACCAGGTACCGCTGATCGTCGAGTGCGTGACCGACAACATCAACCGCACCGTGGCGGAAATCCGCGTGGCGTTCCGCAAGGGCCAACTCGGTGCTTCCGGCTCCGTGGCCTGGGACTTCAACCATGTCGGCCTGATCGAAGCCTCGGCGGACACGCCGGACGCTGATCCTGAAATGGCCGCGATCGAAGCCGGTGCCCAGGATTTCGAAGCCGGTGAAGAAGAGGGCACCACCCTGTTCATCACCGAGACCACTGACCTGGATGCGGTACAGAAAGCACTGCCGGAGCAGGGTTTCACCGTGTTGTCGGCCAAGTTGGGCTACCTCGCGAAGAACCCGGTGAGCGGTTTGAGCGATGAGCAGATGGCCGAAGTCGAGGCTTTCCTCGAAGGCCTGGACAACCACGACGACGTGCAGGACATGTTCGTCGGCCTGGCTGGCTGATTCCAGCAGACCACATGCAGTCCGAAATGTGTGAGCGGGCAAGCCCGCTCCCACATGGGGTTAGTGGTGTCCGATAGCCCCTAGCAAGGTTTCGATTTCTGCGAAACCTGGACGCGCCAGCACATCAGGTTGGCAGCAACGCTCGCGCAACCCGATCAGCGCGTCACTCACCTGGGTCTCGACCCGCGCCAACAACTCCCCCAACAACACCCCAAACGCTCTCACTTCAATGCGCTGCAACGCCCGGGTCTCCTCGGTATCCGTCGTGGCATGGAACGACGCCGCGCCAAAATCCCCAAGCAGGCAATCACCGGCTTCATTCCACAAAATATTGTGGCCATACAGGTCGCCATGGGTGATGCCATGCCGGTGCAGATGCGCGGCGACCGAGGCGATGCCCCGCGCCATGCGTAACGCCACCTCCAGGCTGAACACGGTGCCCGGTGCGTAGATGTCACGGGTGCACGAGGCCAGGCTCGGCAGGGCGGCGAGGTTGCGGTAGCTCGGGTCGATCAGGTCCATCACCAGCGCTGCTTGACCCTCAGGGTGGCCGATCACGCGACCTTCGACCTTGATCAGGTTGGGGTGCAGCCCGGCGGCGATGCACGCTTGCATCTCATGCAGGGGCGAGCCGTCGCTGGTGATGGTGCCTTTGTAGAGCTTCACCGCGACGGATTGCCCCGTGGTTTTCCACAGCGCCTTATGGATCACCCCCGAGGCGCCTTCGCCCAGCACTTCGGCCAGTTCCAGTTCGGACCAGGGGATATTCGGCGTGCTGTCATCGCCAGGCAGCTCCACCGCCATTTCCACCGGATTGCCGGCATACGCCAGCCAGGTCAGGCTTGGCAGCGCCAGCAGCCATTGCGGCAGGCGGGTGAAGCGGTTGGCGGCGATGCGCAGCAGTTCGAGGTTGTGGCAGCCGGCCAGGCTTTCCGGCAGGTGCGTCAGTTGGTTGCCGGCCAGCATCAGTTTTTGCAGCAAGGGGCGCCGTCCCAATTCGCTGGGCAATTGGCTGATCTGGTTATCGGTGAGGATCAGCCAGCGCAGCAGTGGCGGCAGTGCGGCGGCGTGCACCTGCGTGATCTGGTTGGCCTTGAAGCCGATCATGCTCAGCTTGGCGCACTGGCCCAGGCATGGTGGCAGTTCGGTGAAGCGGTTGTCCGAGCAGAACAGCACGCGCAGGTGCGGCAGGCGGTGCAGGTCCTCAGGCAGGTGGCTCAGGGCGTTGCCGCTGAGGTTGAGGATTTCCAGGGAGTCGGCCAGCGCGAAGATTTCCCGGGGGAATTCGGTCAGCCCGCAGGACAGGTCCAGGCGCGTGATGCCAGCCAGTTGGCCGGCCTTGAGTTGGGCGAGGGTATGCATGAACGGCGCAGTCTCTGGGCGGTGGGGACGCAAGCGGCGCCCATGATAACGGTTACGCGTCGCTCTGTTGCAATTGCCCCAGGCGACTGACGGTGCGGGAGAGGTCGATGGCCTGGCCGCGCAACGCGTGCGCAAGCGGTTGTTCGCCGATCAGGATCAGGTGTTTGTCCTTGTCGTAGAGCACGTCCACCAGATTGATAAAACGCTGCTGCACGGCAATCGGGCACTCCGCCAGCTCCGGCAGGCCGTCGATGATCCAGTGGTCGAAGTCGTCGCACAGCAGCAGGTAGTCCAGCACCGCCGTGGGTTGCTCGCACACATCGTTGAAGGTGAAGGCGATGGTGCGCCCCTCGTGACCACGGACTCGCAGCTGGCGGGTGCCGACGGTCAGGCTGAGGGCGGCGCAATCGGCCGCTGGCAAGCCCAGTGCCTGGCGTTGTGCCGGGCTGCCCGGGCACACGAAGCGGCCCTGGGTGAAGCGCTGTTGGTCGTGATTTTGCGCCAAGCCACGGTAGTCCTGGGGCGCGTTGACCTCCATGACGTCCATGCGCGCATCGATCAGCTCGATCACCGGCTTGAACCGCTGGTGGTACAGCGGGTTCGGCAGCAGCCCCGCCGGCGCGTAGTTGGAGGTCACCAGTACCAGCACGCCTCGTTCGAACAACGCTTTGAACAGGCGTGTGATAAGCATCGCGTCGCCGATGTCATGGACGTGGAATTCGTCGAAACACAGCACGCGACAGTCTTCGAGCAATTCATCCAGGGTCACCGCGAGGGCGTCGGGCTGCTGGCGATGGCGGAACATACCCTGGTGCAGGCGGGCAAAAAAATCGTGGAAGTGCACGCGGCGCTTCTCGGCCAGGGGCATTGCCTGGAAAAAACCATCGAGCAACCAGCTTTTACCGCGTCCCACGGCGCCGTGCAGATACAGGCTGCGCGGCGCTGGCCCCGCTTGCTGCAAGGCCCCGGCCAGCAGCGTCATGCGTTCGATGACCTGCTGCTGGCTGGGGCTGAGGGTGTAGCCTTGGCGTTGGGCCTTGTCCTGAAAATACGCAGACACCTCTTCAACCGCGGCCGCGGCAGGCTTGGCGAATAAACGGCGCAGGGTGCTGGGTAGGGCCAATGGGGCGGGTTCCGTCTAGTGAGGGGCGCTATTTTGCGGGAAAGCGCGCCAATTTAACCAATACAAAATGCGCTGGCCAGCGATCGCAAAAGCAGATGGCCAGCTCCCGCCGCCGGCCGGTATCGACTTGCGCAGCGTGATTCCGGGCGGGGGCTTCTAGAACTTCAGCAGTGCCGTGGTGGGCTCGCCCTCTGGGCTGACCATCGCATAGTTGTAGCCGCCGCCGGACCAGTACTCGGCCTGCAAGCCATCGGCGCTGCGGCTGCCACGGGGCAGGAAACCGTTGTCCGGGCCCGGCGGGCGAATATAGAAGCTGATGCGCCGACCTTGTTGATCCTCATACAACACCATCGCCGCCGCGCCTTGGTCGGTCGTGAGCAAACGCCCGCTGACCGCTGTGTAGCCGGCTGCGCTCAAGTCCGGCAGGCGGCTGGCTTGGCTGAAGTAGCGGTCGATCCAGGCTTGCATGCTGCCGCCGTTCTGCACGTGATAGTCGGCGGGCAGCACGCCGTCCCTGGCAAACAAGCGATACGCCTGCATGGCGTCGGCCATGGGCAGCAGGGGCGTTTGCGTTGCTTCGCGGGCCTGCCAGCCGCCGATGCCGCCGAGGCTGACGGCGAGCAACAGCAGCGCCGCCGTGGCGAAGTGTCGGCGGGTCTGGCGTTTGCGGCGTTGGCGGATCAGCGCCGGGTCCAGCGCGGGGTTGCTCGGCTGTTGCAGGCCTGCGCCGAGTGCGGCGCGCAGCAATTGTGCGTCCTGCTGCCAGGCGTGGACCTGGGCCGCGACGTCGGGGTGGGCGGCCAGCCAGGTGTCGAGGAGGCGCCGGTCACTGTCCGCCAATTGGTGGTCGACGTAGGCATGCAAATCGCGTTCGCTGGGGGGCAGGCTGATCATTTGAGTATCCGCAGGGAAGGGCTGGCAATTTCGCCATCGCTGAGTTGACGCAAGGCTTGGCGCGCGCGGGACAGACGCGACATCACGGTGCCGACGGGCACCTCCAGGATGTCGGCGACTTCCTTGTAGCTCAAGCCTTCGACCGAGACCCACAGCAGCAGGGCCCGCTGCTCGGTGTTGAGCAGGTCGAAGGCTTGCAGGGTGGATTGGGCGATCACCGTGCGTTCCACCGACGGCTGCGCATCCTCGCGGCCGGTGAACAATTCGAGCATGCGCGCATAGCGTCGGGTGCGCCGGTGAGCGTCGAGGAACTGCCGATAGAGGATTGAAAACAGCCACGCACGCAAATCGCCTTCGCTGCGCTTGCCGACCCAACGGGTGAGCGCCCGTTCCAGGGTCGATTGCACCAGATCGTCGGCGCTGCTGGCGTTACGGGTCAGGGACACGGCAAAGCGCCGTAGCCTGGGGATGAGTTCACGTAACGCTGCGTCGAGTTCATGCATGGAGTTCTGGCTGGTCATTGCGCTGGGACTAGAGAGACGTCCGGCGTTGGCGGTTATTCCCGGGGCCGGAAAATTAAGTCAATGGCCAGGGAATAGAGGCGGTTGGCGTTCGTCCTAATGCTCCGACCTTATGTTCCACCCCCCTGAGGCCCCTGGCCCTGGAGTTCCTTCATGGTAGATCACTCATCACCACCCCGTCCCCCGTTGAGTACGGCGAGCCTGATCGCGCGACTCGCCGGTATCGGTGCCGTGGTCGCGCTGGTGGCCGGGGCGTTTGCCTACGTCAACGGCACGCTCGACCCACAACGCCTGCGTCCGAAAACCTTGGTGAATGCCTTGGAAACCAACAACGGTGTGCACCCGGGTTTCCGGCGTAACCATGCCAAGGGCGTATGCGTTGCGGGTTATTTCGAAAGTAGCCCCGAGGCACGTGCCTATTCCAGCGCACAGGTATTCAGTGCGGCCAAGACTCCGGTCATTGGCCGTTTTGCCTTGCCCAGCGGCAACCCGTATGCGCCGGACAGCAGTGTGCCGATCCGCAGTTTTGCCGTGCAATTCACTCAGGCCAACGGCCAGCAATGGCGCACCGGGATGAACAGCATGCCGGTATTCCCGGTGGGTACGCCCGAGGCTTTTTACGCGCTGCTCAAGGCCGGCGCGCCGGACCCGGCTACCGGCAAGCCGAACCCGTCGAGCATGCCCGCATTTTTCGCCACGCATCCGGAGACGGCGGCGTTTCTGGCGTGGGTCAAGACGGCCAAGCCGTCGGCCAGCTATGCGACCGAAACTTACAACGGGATCAATGCGTTTTATCTGGTGGACGCCGATGGCAAGCGCCAGGCCGTGCGTTGGGCAATGGTGCCGCTGAGTCAGGATGCAGCGGGTGATACCGCGCCGGCGGGGCCTGATTTTCTTGAGCAGGACCTGGTGCAGCGTCTAGGCGCTGGCCCCCTGCGTTGGCAGTTGAACATGGCCCTGGCCAACCCCGGCGACCCGCTGGACGACGCGAGCAAGACCTGGGCAGGCGCGCACAAGGTGCTGAACGCCGGGACGCTGGTGTTGCAGAGCAGCCAGCCGCAAGCGAACGGCGATTGTCGCGACATCAACTTCGACCCGCTGATTTTGCCCAGCGGTATCGAAGCCTCCAATGATCCGCTGTTGGCCGCACGTTCGGCGGCGTATGCCAGTTCATATCTGCGCCGTGCCGGTGAAGTCAGCCCGCTGCACCGTGCCCCTCAGGAGTCGAAGCCATGAATGCCCAACCGCGGTTTTTTGCGCCATTGGCGCGCTTGCTGCACTGGGTGATGGCGCTGATGGTCATCGCCATGCTGTTTATCGGCGCGGGGCTGGCGGCGTCAGTGTCGCAGCGGCACGAGTGGTTGATCCATCTGCATAAGCCGTTGGGGATAGCGATTCTGGCGCTAGTGATCGTGCGTTTGGTGGTGCGCTTTTCCACGCGCCAACCGCCGTTGCCTGCCGATTTGCCGATGTGGCAAGTGCTGGCAGCCAAGGCGTCCCACTGGATGTTGTACGGCTTGATGCTGGTGTTGCCGCTGCTGGGCTGGGCGATGATCTCGGCCGCCGGCGACCCGGTGATGCTCGGCAGCTCGGTGCAATTGCCCGCGCTGGTGGCGGCAAATGCACCGTTGTTCGCAGTGCTGCGCAAGGCCCATGGCTTTCTCGCCTACCTGTTGTTCCTGACGGTGCTGTTGCACCTGGCGGCGGCGTTGTTCCACGGGCTGATCCGCCGCGATGGCGTGCTGCGCAGCATGACAGGCGTCAGCGCAAAACGCTGACGATGTCGGCGACGGTGCTCAACACATCCTTGCCCAACTGCATCGAACGTTTGCCCGACCAGCCAGTGTGCGGGTTGGGCGCGTCGTCGTTGTCCTTGAACGGCATTTCCAGGGTCAGCGACAGGCAGTCGTACTTTTCCCCAACGGCATTGCAGGCCAGGGTCATGTTGGCTTCGCCCGGCAGGTCGCGGGTGTAGCCGTGGGTGGTCTGGAAGTCGCGGGTCAGGGCGCTCAGGTGACTGCGAAAGTGTTTTTCCAAGGCTTCTATACGCGGCGTGTAACCTGGGTTGCCTTCGCAGCCAGCGGTGAACACGTAGGGGATTTCTTCGTCGCCGTGGATGTCGAGGAACAGGTCGACGCCGTACTTCTCCATCTGTTGCTGGACGAAGAAGACTTCCGGGCTGAGTTCTTCGCTGGCGCTTTGCCAGGCTCGGTTGAGGTCCTGGCCCATGGCGTTGGTGCGCAAGTGGCCGTGGAATGCACCGTCAGGGTTCATGTTGGGCACCAGGTACAGGTCGGCGACTTTCAGCAGTTTTTTCAGCTCGATGTCGCCGTCCTGTTGCAGGCGTTCGATGATGCCTTCCATGAACCATTCGGCCATGTGTTCGCCGGGATGTTGTTGGGCGATGATCCACACCTTGCGTCGGCCTTCGCCGCCTTTGCCACGGCGCAGCAACTGAATGTCGCGGCCTTCGACACTTTTTCCGGTGGCCAGCAACTGGGTGCCCGCACGGGTCAGGGCCTGTTCGATCAGCCAGTCGTGGCGCTCACGGCTATAGGGTTCGAAATAGGCAAACCAGGCGTGTTTCTCACGGGTTTCGAGGCTGATGTGCAAGAGGTCGCCATCAAAACGCGTGGGCACGCGGAACCAGTTGATATGGTCGTAGGACGCCACGGCGTTGTAGCCGCTCCACGCGTGCTTATAGGAAGACTGGCTCGCGTTGCTCAGGCGGAAGGTGTGGGTGTGGCCCACATGCATGCCTTCGGCCTTGAAGTGGAACCATTGGAAATGCGGGCTGCGGGTGTCGGGTTTGATGGCGAGCAACAACTGATAGGAATCGCTGGCGTCGAGCACCTGGATATTGCCACTGTCGAAGTCGGTGCTGATCCGGATGGAGGTCAAGGCCACGGTCATAGTCTGATTGCCTGAGTATGAGTGTTGTGGCAGGTATCTTACACAGGAGTCGGGCAAAATCTTGATGCAAAATTGTTGCATGGAGAAGGGGGGGGCGTCGTCCATGACGCCGCAGCAGCTTAGAATCTATGAGATTGATTCTCAAGCGCTAATTCGCAGAGATCCGACGCAGGGCGTTCGTTCGGCTTTCTTTTCGCGATGGTCTTTTGCTACCATGCGCGCCATCAAGCAACACACAGTCTTCATTAGCCTGAAGCCATGCCAGGGAAACTGGCAAAAAAAAGACCCGGCCAAAGAGCCGGGTCAAAAACCGTGATTAGCCTGATGAGGAGATATTCCAAGAGTCCGACCTAAGGTCCCTTGGTCTATCGACTGATCTCGCGATCAGCTGGGTCCAATAATAATCATTATCATTTGCAAGTCAAATGTTTTTATCCGTGGGATAGAAATATTTTCCCGCGTGCCCGCTAAACGTTCGCCTGGGCTTCTGGCACCTGCAACGACCGCTCCACCATCGCCTTTGCCATATCAATCAAATACACCACTGAAAACGCCAGGTCCCGCTGGTTGCCTTGATGGCTGTTCGCCGATTCATACGCGGTGGCGGCCGCACTGCGCAACAAATCCGAGGCATGCACCAGTGCTTCCTCCTGGCTGATGCCGGATTTGACGCGGAACAGGATGTCGTCCTGGATCGATGTCGACATATCTTCTTTCAAGTAATAGTCCAGCGCGCGCTGGGCGGCGCCGCTGCTGCGCATGTCCAGCGGGTCGTCGGTTTCGGTTGTGTCGGGCAGTGAATACAGGCTTGTCGTCATAAGGGGCGGTACTCCGTGTGGGGGGCGAAAACCTTATGTCCGATGATAGTACGTATCGTATTTATGTCGTTTTATGGATTACTACAAACTGTTTATTGCCCTGGAATATGCCTGCCGTATGCTCAGGCCCCATGGATAAATGGATAGCGTTGGTCAAAGCCAACATGGAAGACGCCAAGGTCTCCCAAACCGAACTGGCCAAGCGCCTGGGCATGAGCCAGGGGGGCGTCGGCCACTGGTTGACGAAGCGTCGCACGCCGCGCGTGGCAGATATGAATCGGGTGCTGGCCGAGCTGGGCCTGGGTGACCTGGAGGTGACGCTGCACATTCGCGAACGCAGCGCTGAAGCACCGGCGGCGACCGGCAAGTACAACCCGTATTTCCGCTACCCGGTCAGCGATTGGAAAGGCCTGTGTGAAGTGCGCGAGGAGCGCGGGACCTATGCCGCGCCACGCTTCGAACCGACGGATTACCACGCCCGGGGCGCCGCCTTCTGGCTGCCGGTCACGGGCGATGCCATGACCGCGCCCAGCGGCTTGAGCATCAGCGCGGGCATGCTGATCCTGGTGGACCCGGCCATCACCCCCGAACCGGGCAAGCTGGTGGTCGCACAATGGGCCGACAGCCCCCAGGCCACCTTCCGCCAGTTGGTGCAAGAGAGCGGCCAGTTGTA
The DNA here is from genome assembly GCF_030687535.1 of Pseudomonas sp. FP2335. NCBI lineage: Bacteria > Pseudomonadati > Pseudomonadota > Gammaproteobacteria > Pseudomonadales > Pseudomonadaceae > Pseudomonas > Pseudomonas sp. FP2335. The sequence goes on along the minus strand of NZ_CP117437.1, from coordinate 3,790,956 downwards.
CCTGGTGCCGCTCAATCCCACCTATCCCAAGCAGCTGTTCAGCGCGGATTGCCGCATCCTGGGCGTGGTGGTGCAGGCCACGGTGAAGTTTTAGTCCGCCGTGGCGAGCTCCACCAGCGCGCAACCTTCAGCAACCATTTCGCCTTCTTCGCAGAACAGTGCCTTGATCACCCCGGCCTGGGGCGCGCGGATGCTGTGTTCCATCTTCATCGCCTCCAGCACCACCAATTGCGTGCCAGCCTCGACGGTTTGGCCAACCTCGACCAGCACCCGCACGATACTTCCGTTCATCGGCGCCGTGAGGCCGCCCTGGTGCGACTGACCGGCTTCGACCGCCGCAATCGGGTCAAACAGGCTGACCGCATGCATCTGGCCGTCCCAGCGCAGGTACAGGGTGTCGGCGCTGCGTACGGCCAGATGGGCGCGACGCACGCCCTGGTGTTCGATCAGCAACTGTTCGCCGCTTAACTGCGGCGCGTCTGTCGACAGTGTCACCAGCCGATCCTGGCCATTGCAGCTCAAATGCAGGGAGACCTCGGCTGGCAGCCCGGCACGAAAGCCGCGAGTGTCGGCCCACGGCCCATCAGCCTTGGGCAGGCTCTGCATGAAGGCCGCGCCGGCCGCCTGCCAGAATACATCGCTCAACTCGCCTGGCTCCGGTAGCAGTGCATCCTGATAACGCGGGATAAACCCGGTATCCAACTGCGCCGCGGCAAACGCCGGATGTTCGATGATGCGTCGCAAAAAGCCCAGGTTGGTCTTGAGCCCGCCGACGGCAAATTCATCGAGCATGCTCAACAAGCGCAGGCGCGCCTGTTCACGGTCTTCGCCCCAGGCAATCAGCTTGCCGAGCATCGGATCGTAGAACGGCGACACGCTGTCGCCTTGGGCGACGCCGCTGTCTACCCGGCGCCCAGGGCCTGGTGCGGATTCGCGGTACAGCGCCAGGTGGCCGGTGGCCGGCAGGAAATCATTGGCCGGGTCTTCGGCATACAGCCGCACTTCAATGGCATGCCCGATCAGCGGCACCTGTTCCTGGGTGATGGGCAGCGCCTCGCCCTGGGCGACGCGAATCTGCCAGGCCACCAGATCGAGGCCGGTGATCGCTTCGGTCACCGGATGTTCCACTTGCAGGCGCGTGTTCATCTCCATGAAGAAGAACTCGCCGCGTGCATCCAGCAGAAACTCCACGGTGCCAGCCCCAACGTAACCGATGGCCTGGGCCGCACACACCGCCGCTTCGCCCATGGCCTTGCGCTGTTCAACACTCAGGCCCGGCGCCGGGGCTTCCTCGACGACCTTTTGATGGCGTCGCTGGATCGAGCAGTCGCGCTCGTTGAGGTACAGGCAATGCCCATGCTGATCGGCAAACACCTGGATCTCCACATGGCGTGGCTTGAGCAGGTATTTCTCGACCAACATCTGCCCATTGCCGAACGACGACAAGGCCTCCCGCTGTGCGGAGGCGAGGGCGTCGGCGAGCCCGCTGACGTCCTCGACCACTTTCATGCCCTTGCCGCCACCGCCGGCAGTGGCCTTGAGCAATACCGGGTAGCCGATGCGCTCGCACGCGTCGCGGAAGGTCTCCAGGTCCTGGGCGGCGCCGTGATAGCCCGGCACCAGCGGCACGCCGGCGGTTTCCATCAGCGCCTTGGCGGCGGATTTGCTACCCATCGCATCAATGGCCGAGGCGGGCGGGCCGAGAAAGATCAGGCCTGCGGCCTCAATCGCACGGGCAAATGCGGCGTTTTCCGACAAGAAGCCATAGCCCGGATGAATCGCCTGGGCGCCGCTGGCCTGGGCGGCGGCGATCAGTTTGTCGATCTGCAGGTAACTCTCGGTGGCCTTGCTGCCGCCCAGGTCGACCCGAATATCCGCCTCGCGACTATGCCGCGCATCGCGGTCGGTGGCGCTGTGCACGGCCACGGTGGTCAGACCCATGGCCTTGGCGGTACGCATGACGCGGCAGGCAATTTCACCGCGATTGGCCACTAGTACGGTGGTCAATGGACTCATGGGCGCGGCTCCTGTGCTTGCCAGCTGGGCGGACGTTTTTGCAGGAAGGCACGCAAGCCTTCCTGGCCCTCGGCACTCACGCGAATCCGTGCGATGGCATTTTCGCAATAGCGCCGCAACGCCGGGGTGAGGGCGCCGTTGCCCACTTCACGCAGCAAATCCTTGCTGGCGCGCATTGCCGCCGGGCTGTTTTGCAACAGATTGGTGATCCACAGTTCGACATGCAGGTCGAGGTCGGCAACCGGATAACTGTCCGCCAGCAGGCCGATTTCCCGCGCGCGCTGGCCGCCAAAGCGTTCGGCCGTGAGGGCGTAGCGCCGTGCCGCACGTTCGCCGATGGCCTGGACCACGAATGGGCTGATCACCGCGGGGGCCAGACCGATGCGCACTTCCGACAGGCAGAACTGCGCATCATCGGCGCCAATCGCCATGTCGCAGCAACTGATCAAGCCCAGCGCGCCGCCGTAGGCCGCGCCTTGCACCACCGCCAGGGTCGGGATCTTCAGCTTGGCCAGGTTGTACATCAGCTCCGCCAGTTCGCGGGCGTCGTCCAGGTTGGTGTGGTAATCCAGTTCGGCTGACTGCTGCATCCAGGCCAGGTCGGCGCCTGCGCTGAAATGCCTGCCGCGCCCGCGCAACACCAGGAAGCGCAGGGTTGGATCGCCCTGTACCCGGTCGAGGGCAATGATCAGTTCGCGGATCATCTCGGCGTTGAACGCGTTGTTCTTGGCTTCACGACTGAGCCACAGCGTGGCGAAACCACGGCTGTCGGTGATCAGTTCGAGGGTATTGAAATCGCTCATGGGTACAGCTCCATTTACATGCGGAACACGCCGAAGCGGCTCGGCTCGATGGGGGCGTTCAACGCAGCAGAGAGGGCCAGGGCCAGCACGTCGCGGGTTTGCAACGGGTCGATGACACCGTCGTCCCACAGGCGTGCGCTGGAATAGTAGGGGTGGCCCTGGGTTTCATACTGGTCGAGGATCGGCTGCTTGATCGCTCGTTCTTCCTCGGCACTGAAGGCGTTACCGGCCCGTTCGGCCTGCTCGCGCTTGACCTGCACCAGCACCCCGGCGGCCTGTTCAGCGCCCATCACGCCAATGCGGGCGTTCGGCCACATCCACAAGAACCGTGGGTCATACGCGCGGCCGCACATGCCGTAGTTACCTGCACCAAAGCTGCCGCCGATGATTACCGTGAACTTCGGCACCTTGGCGCAGGCCACCGCCGTGACCAGCTTGGCGCCGTGCTTGGCGATGCCGCCGGCTTCGTATTTCTGGCCAACCATGAAACCGGTGATGTTCTGCAAAAACAGCAGCGGAATGCCGCGCTGGCAGGCCAGCTCGATAAAGTGCGCGCCTTTTTGCGCGGCTTCGGCGAACAGGATGCCGTTGTTCGCCAGGATCGCTATCGGGTAGCCGTGCAGGTGCGCAAAGCCGCACACCAGGGTGGTGCCGAACAGCGCCTTGAACTCATCGAACACCGAGCCATCCACCAGCCGTGCGATCACTTCGCGCACGTCGAACGGCTGTTTGGCATCGGCGGGGATCACGCCATACAGCTCCTCGCCGCTGTACAACGGCGCTACGGGCGTGCGTTGCAGCAACTCGCCCTGTTTGCGCCAGTTGAGGTTGGCCACGCTGCGCCGGGCCAGCGCAAGGGCGTGTTCGTCGTTGTCGGCGTAGTGGTCGGCCACCCCGGAAATCTTGCAGTGCACATCGGCGCCGCCGAGGTCTTCGGCACTCACCACTTCACCCGTGGCGGCCTTTACCAAGGGAGGGCCGGCGAGAAAGATAGTGGCTTGCTGGCGCACCATGATCGCTTCGTCTGCCATGGCCGGCACATACGCGCCGCCGGCGGTGCAAGAGCCCATCACCACGGCGATCTGCGGGATGCCCTGGGCGCTCATGTTGGCCTGGTTGAAGAAGATCCGCCCGAAGTGCTCGCGGTCAGGGAACACTTCATCCTGACGCGGCAGGTTGGCGCCGCCGGAGTCCACCAGGTAGATGCACGGCAGGCGGTTCTGCTCGGCGATGGTTTGGGCGCGCAGGTGTTTTTTCACCGTGAGCGGGTAGTAGGAGCCGCCTTTCACGGTGGCATCGTTGGCGACGATCATGCATTCGACGCCCTCCACGCGGCCGATCCCGGCAATCACGCCGGCGGCGGGTACGTCCTCGCCATACACCTGATGGGCGGCGAGTTGGCTGAGTTCGAGGAAGGGCGAGCCTGGGTCGAGCAGGCGGTTGATGCGCTCGCGCGGCAGCAGTTTGCCGCGTGAGGTGTGCCGCTCCTGGGCTTGCGCGCCGCCGCCTTGTCTGACGTGGGCGAGCAGGGTGTGCAGGGCATCGACCTGCTGGCGCATCGCCGCGTTATTGGCGGCAAATTCCGCCGAGCGCGGGTTGAGCTGGGTATGCAAGGTGGCCATGGCGCGCTCCCTCAGCGGGTTTCGTTGAACAGTTCGCGGCCGATCAGCATCCGGCGGATCTCACTGGTGCCGGCGCCGATTTCGTACAGCTTGGCGTCGCGCAGCAGGCGGCCGGCGGGGAATTCGTTGATGTAGCCGTTGCCACCCAGGATCTGGATCGCGTCGAGGGCCATCTGCGTGGCGCGTTCGGCGCTGTAGAGGATCACGCCGGCGGCGTCCTTGCGCGTGGTCTCGCCGCGCTCGCAGGCCTGGGCCACGGCATAGAGGTAGGCACGGCTGGCATTGAGTTGGGTGTACATGTCGGCGACCTTGCCCTGGATCAGCTGGAATTCACCGATGCTCTGGCCGAACTGCTTGCGGTCGTGGATGTAGGGCACGATCAGGTCCATGCACGCTTGCATGATCCCGGTGGGGCCGCCGGACAGCACCACGCGTTCGTAGTCCAGGCCGCTCATCAGCACTTTCACGCCGCCGTTGAGTACGCCGAGGATGTTTTCCTCGGGCACCGCCACGTCATCGAAAAACAGCTCGCAGGTGTTGGAGCCGCGCATGCCCAGCTTGTCGAATTTGTTGCTGCGGCTGAAACCCTTCCAGTCGCGCTCGACGATAAATGCGGTGATGCCGTGGGGACCCTTTTCCAGGTCGGTCTTGGCGTAGATCACGTAGGTGTTGGCGTCGGGGCCGTTGGTGATCCAGGTCTTGCTGCCGTTGAGTACATAGTGGTCGCCGCGCTTGTCGGCGCGCAGTTTCATCGAGACCACGTCGGAGCCGGCGTTCGGTTCGCTCATGGCCAGGGCGCCAACGTGTTCGCCGCTGATCAGTTGGGGCAGGTACTTGAGTTTCTGCGCGTGATTGCCGTTGCGGTTGATCTGGTTCACACACAGGTTGGAATGGGCGCCGTAGGACAACGCCACCGACGCCGAGCCGCGGCTGATCTCTTCCATGGCCACCACGTGGGCCAGATAGCCCAGGCCAGCGCCGCCGTATTCTTCCGGGACGGTGATGCCAAGCAGGCCCATGTCGCCGAACTTGCGCCACAGGTCGGCGGGGAACAGGTTGTCACTGTCGATTTGTGCCGCGCGGGGGGCGATTTCCTTGGCGACGAAGGACTGCACCTGGTCGCGCAGCATGTCGATGGTTTCGCCGAGGGCGAAGTTCAGGGACGGGTAACTCATGGACAGGCACCTTAATGTGAGCGTTGTTTTTATGTGGGTTCAACGCCGGGAGGAGGGCGCTCACCTTTACGTTAACGTAAGCTTGCGTTAAGGCGCTGTCAATCGTAGCTTACGTAAACGTCAACCTAACAAAAAAGACAATAGGGGTCGTTATGGAACAACCGAATCCGAGCTACAGCCGCGGTTCTCAGGACAAGACCTTGCTGGCCATGACGATTGGCCAGGCCTTTGATCAAACCGCTGCACAGTTTCCCGATGGCGAAGCCCTGGTAGTGCGCCATCAACAACGTCGCTACACCTGGCGCCAACTCGCTGAAACCGTTGACCTGCACGCCCGCGCCTTCCTCGCCCTGGGCATGCAAACCGGCGACCGCCTGGGGATCTGGGCGCCCAATTGCGCCGAGTGGTGCATCAGCCAGATCGCCAGCGCCAAGCTGGGCGTGATCCTGGTCAACATCAACCCGGCCTATCGCAGTAGCGAGTTGGAATACGTGCTCAAGCAATCCGGCTGTCAGTGGCTGGTGTGCGCCGGGGCGTTCAAGACCTCCGATTACCACGGGATGCTGCAGGCTTTGAAGCCGGACCTGCGTGGCATGATCAGTCTCGACCCCAGCCCGCCGTCGGGATTCCTGCCGTGGTCGCAGTTGGCGGCGCTCGGGGCAGGTATCCCGCCCGAACAGTTGCACTCCCGCCAGGCCAGCCTGCGCTTCGATCAGGCCGTGAATATCCAGTACACCTCCGGCACCACTGGCTTTCCCAAGGGTGCCACCCTCAGTCACCACAACATCCTCAATAATGGCTACATGGTCGGCGAAAGCCTGGGCCTGACCGCGCAGGATCGCCTGGTGATCCCTGTGCCGCTGTATCACTGTTTCGGCATGGTCATGGGCAACCTGGGCTGCATCACCCATGGCACCACCATGATCTACCCGAATGATGGCTTCGACCCGCTGTTGACCCTGACTGCCGTCGCCGAAGAACGTGCCACCGGCTTGTATGGCGTGCCCACCATGTTCATCGCCATGCTCGATCATCCGCAGCTTGGCGACTTTGATCTGTCCACCCTGCGCACCGGCATCATGGCCGGCGCCACCTGCCCCATCGAAGTGATGCGCCGGGTGATCAGCGAGATGCACATGAGCGAGGTGCAGATAGCCTACGGCATGACTGAAACCAGCCCGGTGTCTTTGCAAACCGGTGCGGATGACGACCTGGAGCGCCGCGTGACCACGGTTGGCCGCACCCAGCCGCAACTGGAAAGCAAGATCATCGACGCCGACGGCAACACGGTTGCGCGCGGTGAGATCGGCGAACTCTGCACCCGTGGCTACAGCGTCATGCTCGGCTACTGGCACAATCCCGACGCCACCCGCGAAGCGATCGACGACGCTGGCTGGATGCACACCGGCGACCTGGCAAGCATGGACGCCCACGGCTACGTGTGCATCGCCGGGCGCAACAAGGACATGATCATTCGTGGCGGAGAGAACGTGTACCCGCGTGAGCTTGAGGAGTTTTTCTTCACCCATCCGGCGGTGGCAGACGTGCAGGTCATCGGCATTCCCGACGAGCGATACGGTGAAGAGATCGTCGCCTGGGTCAAGTTTCATCCCGGCCATGTGGCCAACGCGCTGGAGCTGCAAACCTGGTGCAAGGGCCGCATTGCGCACTTCAAGACGCCCAGGCATTTCAAATTCGTGGATGAGTTTCCGATGACGGTGACGGGCAAGATCCAGAAATTCCGGATGCGCGAGATTTCGATGCAAGAGTTGCGCATGCAGCCCCCGTCACAGTGAGGCTCAATGTGGGAGCTGGCTTGCCTGCGATAGCGGTCTGTCAGTTACAGGTGTGTTGCCTGATCCGCCGCTTTCGCGGGCAAGCCCGCTCCCACATTTTGAATAGCGCGGTGTCAGGCAAATCGCTGAATCGCAGAAAGCACAAAGGGGACCCAAAGGTCCCCTTTAATTTGTCGTTACGTGCTCTTTTTTTATTATTGAGGGGCGGTCTATTGTTGTTTTTGGTAACCGTTACCCTTTACCGCTGTTTTTGGCGACCCCCATCCGGGGTCAAGAGCAAACGTATTTTTTTGAGCGCTGATCTGCTTCTTCGTACGCGATCCAACCAGTGGGTAGCTACCTGAAGGTAGTTTTATTGTTCTCTACTGGTCGCGGGTTTCGGCGATGCCGTTCCCTGCGAAGCACATCTTCTCCAAAAAAATCTGTTAGCTGCGTCTCTGCCGTGTTGTTTTTGTTATGTCAGAGTCGTTTCGTCTTATTTTTATTAGGTTTGGCGCTTTTTATTCTTGTTATGCCATAGAGATAGCAGGAGCCGTGCCAACTTTTAAAAATCCTTTAAAATCAATTACTTGGTTTTTGTGTGGGCAACAGCCTACGGCTAATGCGACAAAATATGTTCCCGTGTTACTCGATGTGTAGTCGTGCGGTAACACATTGTCACGGCTACGCTACTCAACTGGCCCTACGCGCCTTGGCTACTCGCGACCCCGTCGGCCGACCCAGCACGTGGCTGATTTGCTCACCCGCGCGAATCAACGCCTGCAGGTCGATACCGGTGTCGATACCCAGGCCGTTGAGCAGGTACAGCACATCTTCGGTGGCGACGTTACCACTGGCGCCCTTGGCGTAGGGGCAGCCACCGAGGCCCGCGATAGAGCTGTCGAACACATGGATCCCTTCCAGCAGGCTGGCGTAGATGTTCGCGATGGCCTGCCCATAGGTGTCATGGAAATGCCCGGCCAGCTTGTCCCGTGGCACCTGCGCGCCGACCACCTCGAACAACCGCCGCGTGGCCCCCGCTGTGCCGGTGCCGATGGTGTCGCCCAGGGACACCTCGTAGCAGCCCATGGCATACAACTCCCGTGCGACCGCGGCGACTTGCTCCGGCGCAATCTCGCCCTCGTAAGGGCAGCCCAGCACGCACGACACATAACCACGCACGCTGATGCCGTGCTGTTTGGCCGCGGCCATGATCGGCGCGAAACGTTCCAGGCTCTCGCTGATGGAACAGTTGATATTGCGCTGGGAAAACGCCTCGGATGCCGCCGCGAACACTGCGACTTCCTTCACCCCCGCGGCCAGCGCATCATCAAAACCACGCAGGTTCGGCGCGAGCGCGCCGTAGGTTACGCCGGGCTTGCGCTGGATCTGTGCGAACACCTCGGCCGACCCGGCCATCTGCGGCACCCATTTGGGCGAGACAAAGCTGCCGACTTCGATATAGCTCAAGCCTGCGGCGCTTAATGCGTCCACCAGTTGGACCTTGTCGGCCACGCTGATCGGCTGGGCTTCATTCTGCAAACCGTCGCGCGGGCCGACTTCCACCAGGCGCACATGGGAGGGGAGGGACATGGCAGTTACCTTCTGATCAATGGCCAACCTGGCTCATGGTGTGGGCCAGGGCCTGGGTGCAACGCTCTTCGGCGGTGTCCAGTTCCAGTTTCATCTGTTCGATGTCCAGCAGTTGCTGCTCCAACTGCTCACGGCGCTCGGCGATCTTGCTGAGCATGCTGTTGAGCTGGATGTGGTTGCCGCTGGTGGGGTCGTAGAGTTCGATCAGTTCGCGGCATTCGGCCAGGGAAAAACCGATACGCTTGCCACGCAGGATCAGCTTGAGGCTGACCTTGTCCCGCGCCGAGTAGATGCGCTCCTGGCCCCGGCGTTCCGGGGCCAGCAGGCCTTGTTCTTCATAGAAGCGAATGGCGCGGGTGGTGATGTCGAGCTCGCGGGCGAGGTCGGAGATGCTGTAGGTGGTACTCATGGCAGTGCCCAGGAAGAAGTCTTGGGCGCTAAGCTAATGGCTGCTTGACGTTAACGTCAAGCAGGTCGCCATCCGTAACAAGAGCGTTTGCCACAAAAAAGCCACTCAAGCCTGCTTGCCATCCAATTTCTTTTCGTGCGCCGTCACTTGCTGGCACAACTCGATCATCTGCTCGCGCATCCAGCGGTTCGCCGGGTCCTGGTCGGTGCTTTCGTGCCAGTAAAGATGGGTTTCCACCGGCGGCACGTCGTTCACCGGCAGGTTGAACCAGTGCAATTCATGACGGCGAGCGAAGCGTTCGGGCACGGTCATGACCATGTCGGTCTGCTGCAACACCTGCGACGCCATCAAATAATGCTGGGAACGCAGGGCGATCTTGCGTTGCAAGCCCATCTTGCCCAGTGCCAGGTCCACATGGCCCAAACCGTTGCGGCGGCTGGAGATATGAATGTGGGTCAGCCCCAGGTAATCATCCAGGGTCAGCTTGTCCTTGCCCGCCAGCGGGTGGCCCTTGCGCATCGCGCACACGTAGCGGTCTTCCATCAGCTTGACGTGGCGCACCTGGGGGTCGGTGTTGAGTGGCGCGTCCACGGCGAAATCCAGGCGCCCGGCAGCCAGTTCCTTGGTGGTTTCGCGGCGTTTGGACAGGAAACTCTCGATCACCACCGTGGGTGCCAGGCGGCGCAGGCGCTGGAACAGCGGCGGCAAAATCACCGCTTCGGTGAGGTCGGTCATGCTGATGCGGTAGGTCTTGGCCGCTTGCTGCGGGTTGAAGATGCGGCTTTCCTGCACCGACACCCGCAACAACGACAGCGCATTGCGCACCGGGCCGATGATGTTCTGAGCCATCGGTGTGGGCACCATGCCCTGGGCGGTGCGCACGAACAGCGGGTCGTTGAAGGTCTCGCGCAGACGCGCCAGGGCGTTGGACACCGCTGGCTGGGTGATGCCCACGATCTGCCCGGCGCGGGTCAGGTTGGCTTCGGTGTAGATCGCGTCGAAGACGATAAAGAGGTTGAGGTCGACCTTGCTCAGATTCATTTCGTTGCGCTCTTATTGTTAGGTGGTCATACGTCGATCATATATCGGTGATGAATGTTAATACACGCCGAGAATAGGCTAGGTAAATTATCAACGCTGTTCTAGCATCGATTGCATGACCTAAACAACCTCTCAGAGAAGGGAGCTGCTCATGGATTTCGCCTATTCGCCCAAGGTTCAGGAACTGCGTGAACGCGTCACTGCGTTTATGGATGCATACGTTTACCCCGCCGAGCCGGTGTTCGAACGCCAGGTCAGCGAAGGCGACCGCTGGCAGCCCACCGCGATCATGGAAGAGCTGAAAGCCAAGGCCAAAGCCGAAGGCCTGTGGAACCTGTTCCTGCCGGAATCCGAGCTGGGTGCCGGCCTGACCAACCTCGAATACGCGCCATTGGCCGAAATCATGGGCCGCTCCCTGCTGGGCCCGGAGCCGTTCAACTGCTCCGCCCCCGACACCGGCAACATGGAAGTGCTGGTGCGCTACGCCAACGAAGAGCAGAAACAACGCTGGCTGCAACCCCTGCTGCGCGGTGAGATCCGCTCGGCCTTCGCCATGACCGAACCGGACGTGGCCTCATCCGACGCCACCAACATGGCCGCCCGTGCCGAGCGCCAGGGCGACCAATGGGTGATCAACGGTAAGAAATGGTGGACCTCCGGCGCCTGTGATCCGCGCTGCAAGATCCTGATCTTCATGGGCTTGAGCAACCCCGACGCACCGCGCCACCAGCAGCATTCGATGATCCTGGTGCCGGTGGACACCCCTGGCGTGAAGATCGTGCGCCCGCTGCCGGTATTCGGCTACGACGACGCGCCCCACGGCCACGCCGAAGTGCTGTTCGACAACGTGCGGGTTCCGTACGAAAACGTCCTGCTCGGCGAAGGTCGCGGCTTCGAAATCGCCCAAGGCCGCCTTGGCCCAGGCCGTATCCACCACTGCATGCGCTCCATTGGCATGGCCGAGCGCGCATTGGAATTGATGTGCAAACGCTCGGTCAGCCGCACCGCGTTCGGCAAGCCATTGGCGCGCCTGGGCGGCAATATCGACAAGATTGCCGACTCACGCATGGAGATCGACATGGCACGCCTGCTGACCTTGAAGGCGGCGTACATGATGGACACCGTGGGCAACAAAGTGGCGAAAAGCGAAATCGCCCAGATCAAGGTGGTGGCGCCGAACGTGGCGTTGAAGGTGATCGACCGCGCGATCCAGATCCATGGCGGTGCGGGGGTGTCCAACGACTTCCCGCTGGCCTACATGTACGCCATGCAACGCACCCTGCGCCTGGCCGATGGGCCGGATGAAGTGCACCGGGCGGCGATTGGCAAGTTCGAGATTGGCAAGTATGTGCCCCGGGAGTTGATGCGCAGCGGGCAGTAAGTAGGAACGAGTCGCCTGCATTCGCGAGCAAGCCCGCTCCCACACTTTGATTTGTGAACACATTCAAAATGTGGGAGCGGGCTTGCTCGCGAAGAGGCCAGTGTTAACAACACAAAACCAGGGTTCAGTACACCCAAACCTCCACCCGCCGATTCTTGATCCGGCCCTCATCCGCCGTATTCGCCGCCACCGGCATCTGCGCGCCAAACCCGCGAATATCCCTTAGCACCACGCCGCTCTTGACCAGCTCGCGCCGCACCGCCATGCCCCGCAACTTCGACAGCAGCGCCGCACGCTGCGGGTCATTCTTGGCATCGCCAAAGCCCACCAGGGTGACTTGGCGGTCGAGCTTGTCGTGGCCTTTGAGATACGCCACCACTCGCTGCAAATCCTGGCGTGCCTTGTTGTCCAGGCTGGCACTGCCTTCTTCGAAACGAAAGTTCACGGTCAGGCGCTGGGCTTCACGGGCGATACGTTGATAGTCCTCAGGCATCGATGGGCGCGGTTCCACGGCCATCGCCTGCACCCGCTGCGCGATAAACCCGTTGGCGGCGACAATCGCCTGGCCCTTGCTGCTCTGGCTAAAGTCGACCAGCGCCTTGGCCCACGGGTTGTGGCTGGACGGCGGCAGATAGAAAAACAGTCGGCGCGACAGTGGGTAGTCCTCGGTGGCGATCAGGCTGTTGAGCGGTAACATCGACTGCGAGTCACCATCGACAATCGCCACGGCCTTGGCCTGGCGCACATAGGGCAGGCCGATAAAGCCGATACCCTGGGGGTCCTGACTCACGGCATCGGACAGCTGTTCACTGGACTCGAAGCGTTTGGCCGACGCCGCCAGCGGTTTGCCGCGCAGGCGCAGCACCAGTTCCTTGAAGGTGTCGTAGGTGCCGGACTGGTCATCCCGCGCATATAAATGAATGGCGCCGCCGACACCGCCCAAGGCCTCCCAGGTGGTCACTTCACCGTTGAAGATCTGCGCCAGTTGCTCGGTGTTCAGGCTGGCCAACGGGTTCTGTGGGTTGAGGATGATGGCCAGGCCGTCGATGGCGATGACCTGCTCGGCGTCGGGGCTTTTCAGGTCGCCGAGGGGCTCGAGCTCGACCAGTTCGCCGTCCTTGATCGGGCGGGATGACGCGGCCAGGTCGGCGCTGGATTTTTTCAGCGCGGCAAACCCGGTGCTGGAGCCGTGGGCGGCGATCTCGATCAATACGGTTTTGCCTTGGCGATTCTTGCCCAGTACCCGCAGCTCATTGGCGCCGTCGCCGGGTTCGCTGTGCACCGCCTGCAAGCCCTGGTGCTCCATCAACCCCTTGACCAACGCCGGCCCCAGTGCCGCGCCAATGGTGTTGGAGCCCTGGATGCGCAAAGCGGGGCCTTGATCGGGAACGGGCAGGGCGGCGCACACCGCGTGGAGGGGAAACAGAGTCAGCAGGAACAGAGCGCGCAGCCGCATGCCGGCACCTTCTTGGGCCAAAGGGAGTGCCGCGAGAATAAGTCAGTAAGATTGCGTAAATATGACAGGTGTTCACAGGGCAAAAATGTGGGAGCGGGCTTGCCCGCGAAAGCGCAATGTCAGAACAATATGCACTGACGGACCCACCGCATTCGCGGGCAAGCCCGCTCCCACAGTTGATTGGTGTTGATGCTCAATAGGCGCTCGGCTGGAGATCGCCCAGGCATTGCCAATCCCCTGTGGGAGTTAGCGAGGCTGCGAAGGCGGTGGGACTGTCGGTGGAGATGTTGCCTCCACCATAGAATCTCCCACACCAGCCAGCTCCCACGGGTTGACTGGGTGCAACCTGAGATCAGCTCAATTCAAGCCAGATCGGTGCGTGATCAGACGGCTTTTCCAGCCCGCGCAATTCGTAATCCACCCCCGCATCCTTGACCCGTGACAGCAAGCCATTGGACGCCATGATCACGTCAATCCGCAGCCCGCGCTTGGGCTCATCCTCGAACCCCCGGCTACGGTAGTCGAACCAGCTGAAACGATCGGCCACATCCGGGTTCAGGTGACGGAAGCTGTCCACCAGGCCCCAGTTCTTCAGGCGCGCCATCCACTCACGCTCTTCCGGCAGGAAGCTGCACTTGCCGGTTTTCAGCCAGCGCTTGGCGTTGTCCGGGCCGATGCCGATGTCGATGTCTTCCGGCGAGATGTTGATGTCGCCCATCACCACCAACGGCTGGTCATTGCTGAACTGGCTTTCCAGCAGCTGTTGCAAGTCTTCATAGAAGCGCTGCTTGGCGGGGAACTTGGTCGGGTGGTCGCGGCTTTCACCTTGTGGGAAATAGCCGTTCATGATGGTGATCGGAGTGCCGTGCTCGTCGGCGAAAGTGCCCCAGATAAAACGGCGCTGGGCGTCTTCTTCATCACTGGCGAAACCTTTGTGCAGGCTCAATGCCGGCTTGCGCGAAAGCAGGGCCACGCCGTAGTGGCCTTTTTGGCCGTGGTAGTACACGTGATAGCCAAGAGCCTGCACTTCGGCCAGGGGGAACTGGTCGTCGTGGACCTTGGTTTCCTGCAGGCCGATCACATCCGGTTGATGCTTTTCAATCAGCGCCGCCAACTGATGTGGGCGGGCGCGCAGCCCATTGATATTGAAGGAGACGATTTTCATGGTCGGCAGTCCAGTCTGGGCAAAAGGGCGATGCTAGCCGACAAGTCGGACGGGGGCCAGCGTGGCGGTAGGATGGATGCACTGCTAATGTCTGGGAACGACTGGAGTCGCGTAGGTTCGTACCCATAAGAACGCCATCCTTTTCAATGGCGCCCAGGGAGATCAACTGTATGCCGGACACGTCCACTGCCACCGCCGAAATTCGCCTGCTCAACAGCGGCTATTCCCGCGAGGCCCGCTCCCTGTTGTACCAGGCCTATCGGCATGAGCCGACGTTCGCCTACATCTTCGAAGCCGAACGTCCCGGTTATGAACAGCGGGTACGCGCCACCGTGCGCGAACTGGTCAAGCAGCATTTTTTCCAGAAGCTTCCCGCCATCGGCCTGTTCGTCAACGACCGCCTGATCGGCATCGCGCTGATCGCCCCCCCGCAGCGCCGCCTGGGGATCACCGAGAGCTGGGCCTGGCAGATCCGCATGTGGCTGAGCACCGGGGTGCGTGGCACCCGGCGTTACCTCGACTACCACCACGCGGTGCTGGCCTGTCTGCCCGGCGACGCGGTGCATATGCTGCCGCTGTTGGGTATTCACCCGCAATTCCAGGGCAAACACTACGGCGAGCAACTGCTGGAGGCGGTGCACAATTGGTGCGCCGAAGACCCGCACTCATCCGGTGTGGTGCTGGACACTGGGAATTCTCGCTATCTGGAGTTCTATAAACGCCAGGGCTATGAGGAGATTGGTGAAGTCGCCGTAGGACCTGTGCTGGAACATGTTTTTTTCCACCCCAATCCCCAGGCGTTACATGCTGCAACGGCTTAGCGCAGAATTTTTCAGATTCATCCGAGTTCTAAGAAGCTCCCAAGCTCGTGTAGCATCCGCGCCTATGAAGTTTCCAGGAAGATTTACCAGCGGCTTGATTCTGCTGTTCACAAGCTGCGGCGCGTTGGCGCAAAGCGAATTGGACGTGCGCATCAAGCCCTCAAACGACGCGTTGAAAGCCAACATCGAAGGCTACATCGGCGGGGTGGGCGATCGTGATGAAGAGGCCTTGCTGCGGTTCAGCCGTGGCGCCGAGGAGCAGGCGCGTAAAGCGGCACAGGCCCTGGGCTTCTATCAGCCACAGATCGAGAGCGACGTGAAGGGCGGCAAGAACCCGCGCCTGATCCTCACCATCGACCCCGGCGAACCGGTGCATTTGCGCGACGTGACCATTCGGGTCGACGGCCAGGCCGCGAACCTCAAGGCATTTCGCGTGCCCGCCAGCGACGACCTCAAACCCGGCGCCGTGCTCAACCACGGCCATTACGAAGACGCCAAGCGTCTGATCCAGAACCAGGCCTCGCGCTACGGCTTTTTCAGTGGGCGCTTTACCAGCCAGAAACTCGCGGTGGACCCTAAGGCGGGTGTCGCCGACATCGAACTGATCTATGACAGCGGTCCGCGTTATACCTTGGGCCAGGTCAACTTCAAGGGCGACACGCCGTTCGACGAAGAACTGCTGCAACGCATGGTGCCGTTCAAAAGCGGCGCTCCCTACGATTCCGAACTGATCGCCGAGCTCAACCAGAACCTGCAAGCCAGCGGCTTTTTCGAAGGCGTGCGCGTGGACGCCGCGCCCGCCGCCTCGGCCAACGATGTGATTCCGGTAGCCGTGCAACTGCAGACCCGCAAGCCACGCACCATGGGCCTTGGCCTGGGTTTTTCGACCGACGTCGGCCCACGTGGCAAGGCCAACTGGACACGTCACTGGGTCAACCCCCAGGGCCACAGTTACGGCTGGGAAGCCGAATTGTCGGCTCCTCGGCAGAACGTCGGGCTGTGGTACGACATCCCGCTGGACCCGCCCCTCACCGACAAACTGCGCTTCGCCGGTGGCTATCAGAACGAAGAACTGGCCAACACCGACACCCTGAGTAAATTGCTCACCCTCGGCCCCGAATGGCACAGCAAGCTGCCCAGCGGCTGGACCCGGGTGATCTCGCTCAAATACCAGCGCGAAGAATATCGCCTGGGCAATGATTCCGGCCTCAGCAACCTGGTGATGCCGGGCATCAACTATTCCTACCTGCGCAGCGACAACCGCATCGACCCGCACCACGGCTACCGCCTGCAATTTGATTCCAAGGTGGCCAAAGAAGGCCTGGGCTCCGACACCAACCTGCTTTACGGCACGGCCATGGTCAAAGGCCTGACCACCTTGTGGGACAACCATCGCTTCCTTGCGCGCGCCCAGGTCGGCGGCAGTGCCACCAATGGCTACAAGTCAGTGCCGCCGTCGCTGCGTTTCTTTGCCGGTGGCGACCAGAGCGTGCGCGGCTACGAATACCAGACGTTGTCCCCCGAAAACGACCGCGGCGACCGCATTGGCGGCCGCTATATGGTGGCCCTGAGCGCCGAGTATCAATATTCCATCGCCGAGAAATGGCGGATCGCAACGTTTATCGACCAGGGCAACTCGTTTAATACCCTGGAAATGCCCAGCTTGAAGACCGGCGTGGGCGTCGGCATCCGTTGGGTTTCGCCGGTGGGGCCGATCCGCCTTGACCTGGCCCATGCCCTCGAAGATCCGGGCGGCGTTCGTTTGCACTTTTCCATGGGGCCTGAGTTGTGATGCGTGGTGTGAAAATAGCGGGGCTGGCCATAGTGGCGATCCTCGCCGTGCTGTTGCTGGCCCTGTGGGCGGTACTCGGCACCCAGGCGGGCAGCCGCTGGGCCTTGGGCCGTGTGCCGGGCTTGACCGTGGAGAATTTCCAGGGCCATTTGGGTGGTCGCTGGAGCGCCGAACACCTGTTGTGGCAACAGGACAGCAGCCGCGTCGAGCTCAAGGCGCCGACAGTGGATTGGTCGCCCGCGTGCCTGTTGCGCATGACCTTGTGTGTCAACCAACTGGACGTGGAGCAGGTCAGCCTGCAATTTCCACCCTCCACCGAGCAAAGCAGCGGGCCGATCCAATTGCCCGAGTTGAAACTGCCCGTGGCGATCCAGTTGGGCGACGTTCGTGTCGGCAGCCTGCTGTTCAACGGCAGCGAAGAACTCAAGGGCCTGCAACTGGCCGCGCACTGGACCGTCGCAGGTATGCAGATCGATTCAGTGCACCTGCAACGCGACGATTTGGTACTGGACCTGGCTGGCCTGCTGCAACCCACCGGCGATTGGCCATTGAGCGTTACCGGCAACCTGAGCCTGCCTTACGCGCCAGGCGGCGCGCCCTGGACTGTCGCGCTGAAAGTCGAAGGCGACCTGCTCAAGACCCTCAAGCTCGACGCCGACAGCAGCGGTTACCTGCCCGCCAAGCTCAACGGCGAGCTGCAACCCCTGGCGGACAACCTCCCGGCACAGGTGCAGATCACCGCCGATGGCTTCAAGCCCAGCGCCGACTTGCCCGACACCCTGCAACTCAATCAACTCGAGCTCACGGCCAAGGGCGACCTGAAAAGCGGCTACCAACTGCTGGGCAAAGCCGTACTGCCCGCGGAAAAAGGCCCGGTGGACCTGCTGCTGCAAGGCAAGGTCGACGCCAAGGGCGCGCAGATCGCCGGCCTGGACCTGACGGCAGGCGATAAACAAAGCCTCAAGCTCACGGCCCAATTGGATTGGCAGCAAGGCTTCAGTGCCGACGCCAAGATCGATTGGCTGGACTTCCCGTGGCATCGCCTGTACCCGGTGATCGACGAACCGCAGGTGGCGTTGCGTACGTTTAACGGTGAGATTTCCTACAAGGACGGCAACTACCTGGGCAACCTCAAGGCCGACCTCGACGGTCCCGCCGGCAAGTTCAATGTGGTCACGCCGTTCAGTGGCGACCTCCAGCAAATCTTCCTGCCCGAACTCAAGCTCACCGCCGGCCAAGGCAAGGCCGAAGGCCACTTGAACGTGCAGTTCGCCGACGGCATCGCCTGGGACACCGCACTCGACCTGTCGGCGCTGAACCCGGCGTACTGGGTCGCGGAACTGCCCGGCACCCTCGCCGGACCGTTGCGCAGCAAGGGCGAGTTCAAGAACGAGCAGCTCAAGCTGAACGCCGACCTTGACCTCAAGGGGCGCCTGCGTGGGCAAACCGCCGTACTCGCGGCCAAGGCCGAAGGTGCCGCTGATCAATGGACCCTGGCCAACCTGGATATACGCCTGGGCGACAACCGCATCAACGGCAGCGGCAGCCTGCAACAACGCCTCGCCGGGCAGATCGACATCAAGCTGGCGCGCCTGGCCCAGCTGTGGCCGCAGTTGCGGGGGCAAATCAACGGGCGTCTCGACGTGGCCGGTAGCCTCAACGCGCCCCAAGGCAAACTCGGCCTCAAGGGTCAGCAACTGGCCTTTGCCGACAATCGCCTGCAAAGCCTGAGCCTCGACGCCACATTGGATAGCGCCCAGCGCGCGAAGATCGACCTCAAGGGCAGCGGCATCCAATCCGGTGACACCCAGGTCGGCACCCTGACCGCCAGCGCCGCAGGCGACATCAAGAACCAGAAGGTCCAACTCGACCTGGCCGGCCCGCTGGTCAAACTCGCCCTGGCGTTGGACGGCAACCTCGACAAAGGCAACTGGCGCGGGCGCCTGGCCAGTGGCGATGTGCAAGCCGGCGGCCAGGACTGGAAGCTGCAAGCCCCGGCGAAAATCGAGCGCATGGTCGACGGCAAGTTGACCTTCGCCGCGCACTGCTGGGTGTCCGGCCCTGCCAGCCTGTGCGGTGAAGACCAGCGCCTGATGCCCGAGCCCAAGCTGCGTTATCACCTCAAGCAATTCCCCATCGACAGCCTGGCGGCGTTTCTGCCCAAGGACTTCGCCTGGCAGGGCAAGCTCAACGCCGACCTCCAACTGGACCTGCCCGACAGCGGCCCCAAGGGCGTGATCGCGGTGGATGCCGGCAGCGGCACCTTGCGCGTGAAGGACAAAGACCAGTGGTTGGACTTCCCCTACGACACCTTGAAGCTGGAAACCACCCTCAACCCCAAGCGCATCGACACCCAGCTGAACTTCCATGGCGGCAAACTCGGTGAACTGACGGTGCAGGCACAGATCAACCCATTGCCGAAAAACAAGCCGATCACCGGCAACTTCAGCCTGGTCGGGCTGGATCTGGCGGTGGCGCGGCCGTTTGTGCCGATGGTGGAAACCCTCAGCGGCAAGCTCAACGGCAACGGACGTATCTCCGGCGGCCTGCTCGCGCCGCAGGTCAACGGCAACGTCAATCTGGTGGGGGGCGAAGTGTCCGGCCCGGAACTGCCGATCAGCCTTGAGGGCCTCAACGTGCAGGCGCTGATTGCTGGCGAGAGCGTGCAACTCAACGGTGGCTGGCGCAGTGGCAAGGCCGGGCAGGGCAGCCTCAAAGGCCGGATCGACTGGGGTCGCGCCCTGGCGGTGGACCTCAGCCTGCAAGGCTCGCAATTGCCGGTCACGGTGGAGCCTTACGCCGTGCTCGAAGTGGCGCCCGACCTGAAAATCAGCCTCAAGGATGACAAGCTGGCCATCGCCGGCAAGGTGCAGATCCCACGCGGTGACATCACCGTGCGGGAGTTGCCGCCGTCCACGGTCAAGGTCTCCGGCGACACCGTGATCATCGGCAGCCAGACCGAAGAGGGCAAACCGCCGATGGCCATGGCGATGGACATTGATGTGGCGGTGGGCGAAGACAAGCTCAACTTCTCCGGCTTTGGCCTCACCGCCAAGGTGCAGGGGCACGTGCACATCGGCGACAACCTCGACACCCGTGGCGAGCTGTGGCTCAACGATGGCCGCTACCGTGCCTATGGGCAGAAGCTCGATGTGCGTCGCGCGCGGTTGCTGTTCGCAGGCCCCTTGGATCAGCCGTACCTGGACATCGAAGCGATCCGCAAGACCGACGACATCATCGCCGGTATCCGTCTGAGCGGCAGCGCCGAGCAGCCCACCACGCAAATCTTCTCCGAGCCGGCCATGAGCCAGGAGCAGGCGTTGTCCTACCTGGTGCTGGGGCGTCCGCTGACCACCACCGGCGAAGACAACAATATGCTCGCCCAAGCCGCACTGGGGCTGGGCTTGATGGGCAGCGCCGGGGTTACGTCGGACCTGGCGAAGAACCTGGGTATCCAGGACTTTGAACTCGACACCCAAGGCAGCGGCACCACCACGGCGGTGGTGGCCAGCGGCAAGATCACCGAGAAACTCAGCCTGCGCTACGGGGTGGGGGTGTTTGAACCGGCGAGCACGATTGCGCTGCGGTATCTGTTGAGCAAGAAGGTGTACCTGGAAGTGGCGAGTGGCGTGGCCAGCTCCCTGGACATCTTCTACAAACGCGACTTTTGAGTCATACACAGTAAAAAATGTGGGAGCGGGCTTGCTCGCGAATGCGGTGGATCAGCCAATGAATCTGTTGACTGACATACCGCATTCGCGAGCAAGCCCGCTCCCACATTGAGTTATTGGTGTTCCTGAAATTGTGGGGTGCACTTCAAGTCCACCCGCTCATAATTGAGCGCCTTGTTGCGTTCCCCTAACGCATAGTTCGCCTGGCACTGCTGCTCCCCCCACTTGATCACCAACGTGCCCGTATCCTGCTCAACCAAGGCCAGCGCCTTGCCGTTGGGATCGGAAATCGCCATCTGCTTGCCCGCCGTGTCTTCCAGCGAAGCACCAAACGGGATCGGCTGTTGCTTGGCATCGAACAGCGCGAACTGCACGCGGCGCCCGGTCTTGCTGACATAGCGCGCCAACACCACGGCACCGCGACGCGGCACCACTTGTTGGGTGGCGTTGTCGATCTCGATATCGGCGCCCAGGTCACGGGTGTCAAGGCTGATCCAGTTGACCCGATAGGGCTGCGCATTGGGCACTACCGCGTAGCCATTGCTGCCGGTCTTGGCCCCGGAAAAACTGCCGATCTTCACTCCGCTCACGCCTTCGACTTGCGCCAGCGCAAAGGTCTCGCCCACGGTTTGCCCCAGGTTGATCCCGCCGCCGTGGCCTACTACCGAGCCGGCCAGGTTGAGGCTCTGCGAGTTGTAGCCACGGCCCTGGCTGTAACTGGCGCTGACATCCATCACCGAGGTACGGGTGCTGAGGTTGGCCGAGCCGGTGCTGCCACCGGTGCTGCTGTTGCCGCCTTGCAGCGAGTAATAGGTGTCGCTGTTTTCCGTGAGGTAGCCGTTGATACCGACTTGCGCGGTGTCGTTGTCTTTCTGTGTGCTGGCGGAGACAAAGGCCCTCGGCGCGCGGGGTGTCGAGCCGAGCGGGAAGGACAATGACAGGTTGACCAGGGTGTCATTGTTCGACGGCCCGGCGTTGCCCACATCCTTGGTGTAGGTGGCGGCAACGTTGTAGCTCACCTCACCCCAATAGTTGCTGTAGCCCGCCGACAGGCTTTGCGAGCCGCCACGGCTCCAGTAGCGCTGGTCGCTGGCGTTCACGTAGAGGCTGCCATATTGCTGGTTGCGGCCCAGGCTCTGGTTGACGGTCAGGTCAGTGCGGGTTTTTGAGTTGCCGGTGCGCCGTTGGCCGTCGCTGCTCAGTTCCTCGACGTGTTCGGTGAGGGTGCGATAGCCCTCGGTGGAGTAGCGGTAGGCGGCGAGGGTGAAGCTGGTGTCGGTGCCGGTAAACGTCTTGGCATACAAGGCGCGCAGGCTGTTACCCGTGACGGCCTGGCCGAAGGTGCGGCTGGCGGAGTGGGTCATGTCCAGCGACACGGCGCCGATCGGCGTGTTGCGCCCGACACCCACGGACATCGCCTGGAAGTCCTGGCTGGCCTGCACGCCGACGATGCCGGACAAGTTGCTGCTGATGCCGTAGGCCAGGGTGCTGCTGACAAACTGTGGCGACTGTTGCCCGTCGCTGTTGCTGTTGTATTGGCCCGCCGACAGGCTGTATTTGAGTTGGCCTTCGCGCACCATGATCGGCAGGCTGGAAAACGCCTGCACCGTGACCCGGCGGCTGCCATCGGCTTCGATCACGGTGATTTCAAGGTCGCCGTTGGAGCCGCTGGGGTAGATGTCGCTGATCTCGAACGGGCCCGGCGGCACGTTGGCGGTGTAGAGGATGTAGTTGTTCTGGCGGATCTCCACAGTGGCGCTGGTTTGCGCGATACCGCGGATGATCGGCGCATAGCCGCGCTCGCTGTCGGCGCGCATGCCATCGTCGGAGCCCAGCTTGACCCCGCGATAGCGCACGCTGTCGAACAGGTCGGCGTCGGAGAAAATATCCCCGGCGCTGAACTGGCCCTTCAGCGCGGTCACGTCGTGTTGCACGTAGGTGCGGTTGCTCTTGAACGTGCTCGGGCGGTCGGTGCTGCTGTTGAAGTTGGATTCGTTGCGCAACCGCCAGCCGCCCAGGTTGATCCCGTTGCGCAGGCCGAGGTTGTTGGACAGGGTATTTTGCGCCTCGGTGCTGTTGCGGTTGCTGCTCAACTGGTAGTTGATGAATGCCGCCGACACGCCGGCATCCCACAGCGCCGGGTCCACGTAACCACGGCGGCCACGCTCCATGGCGATCTGCGGCACACTCACCAGCAGGCGCAGGCGCGGCACGTCGTAGCGCATGCTGGCACCGGGGATCAACGTGGGCAGGTCGAGGCAGGCGTCAGGGTCGCTGCCTTCGAGCTTGCCGCTGGCCTGTAGCTTGGCGATATCGACACCCAGTTGTTGCACCATATCCAGGGTCAGGCAGGCCTCGATCCTGCCGTTGCCGGGGTTGCGTCGGAAGTCGATATCGCGACGGCCCACCAGGGTTTCGTTGCCATACAAGTCCACCCGGTAGTTACCGGGTAGTACGTTGCTACTGGCCAGCAACGATTGCAGATCGACCGAGGAGGCCGCGCCTTGCAGAAAGGAGGTATTGAACTGTTCCTCACCGTCGGCTTGGCATGCCGTGCTGAAACCCAGGGCAACCAGCAGCGGCGACCATCCGTTGCGCTTGATTAAAAACATGCAGGAACCCTATATCACCTCCGATACGAACTAACGGAGCGAAGAGAAATACAGTGAAAGTGCGTTTGCCAGAATGGCAGACGGGTTATGGCGATTCTTTATTCAACGTGGCGCGGCTGTCGGCGCTGTTTGAAAGGCGTGCGGTGTATCGGTCTTGTGCGCCATAGTCATTAATGCTGCTGAACAACAATGTTGGCGAACTGTCCCGGCTTAGTTGTTTGAGGGGGAACTCTTTTTGTTCGCCGGGCGCGATCATCATCGAATCAAAAGGATGTTCTTTGACGCCGCCGGCATGCAGGGTGATTTCGGCAATTGACACGTGATACAGGCCCGGGTTGGTCACCACCAGCACCGGCTTGCCGGCACGCTCGGCCAGGCTCCACATCAGCTCGGTCGGTGCCAGGTAGGCCTCGTTCTTCATGCCCGCAGGGCGGAAGAACAGCTTGATGCGCTGGCGTACGGCCAGTTGCAGGGTGTTCTGCAGTTTCGAAGCCTGGGGGATCTCCTGCACATTGAGCCACACCATCGACTCGCGGTCGGTTGGCATGCCCTGGCCTTCGTAGATCACCCGCAGCAGTTGCTGCTCTTCACCATTGATTCGTGCCAGGGGCGGGGTCACGGCAAACGGTGCGGATGGAGCGTTGTCAGTGTCGACCCATGACTGGATCAACACGGTTTCGCCGTTGTTACGCACGGTAATACCGGCTTCTTTATGCGTGCCGTCGAAGATCAGGCGGGTGCTGCTCAATGAAATGCCGGCCGTGGCCGAGTTAGCCGCAAGCAGGCCCAACAGGCCCACGCAGAGGGATAGAGTGTGACGATAAAACATGATGGCTACCGCGCTGTTGAATGAAAGTGCAGGGCCGTATGGCCCTGCACTGTGCCTGGGCGTTCGCGCGGGTTATTCGTATTGCAGCGTGAACGGCAGGGTGGCGTCGCCGCGACCAGCCACGGCCGTTTTGGCATCGGCGGTGGTAACGTAGGCGGCCGAGAATTTCAGCGTGGTATTGCTGTCTTGCAGGGTGTTCTCGATCTTTGCAGTGGCCGGGGTGCTCAAGTCGATCAAGGCACCGTTGGCATCGAGCAGGGCGATACCGACGTTCTTGGCGGCGCCCAGGCCGTCGATCAGTTTCAACACCTTGGTTCCGGCAACGATGCCCGAGCCCGCGCCTTTGGTCGGTTCGAACAGCATTGCCACTTTGGTGCCGGCGTTGCAGCTGATCTTCATGTCGAAGTTCTCTGCGCTCAGGGTGCCGGTGCCTTGCGGTGCGGTGGCGGTGCCCATGTCCTTGATCGACACTTCACCCATGTTCACCGAAATGGTTTTGTTCAAACCAATGCCTTCCACCGAGCAAGCATCGTTGTTGATGGAGCCGGTGAAGTTGATGGTGCCGCTACCAGCCTTGGTCGGTGTGGCAGGCGGGTCGACGGCGAACGCATTGCCGGCGGCAAAGATCGACAGGGCCAGAAGTGTCCGAGAGAGCTGTTTCATGTTGTTTTCCATGCTGGGAGTTGAAACAACACAATAAAGCCCTGGCCATTAGTTAGACATCAGACGATCCTTAGAAATCCGATTGTTTGAATAAGGGCTAGTTGAACAAGTTGCGTTCTATGCAATAAGCCAATAAGTCCTGGTCGCTGGTAACTTCCAACTTGCGCATCGCCGCCACTTTTTGCGTGCTGATGGTCTTGGCACTTCGGTTCAAGCCCCGGGCGATTTCATTGACACTTTGTCCGGCCACGAACAAACGCAGGATCTCGTGTTCCTTGGGCGACAACCGGGTAAACCGCTCATTCAAATCGGCGCCGGACTCCATCACCGACGTCGGTAGCGGCCCGCTGCTGCGGATCGGATTGCCCCGGGCGATGGCCTTGAGCGCCGCCTGGATCTCATTGTGCAGCTGGTTCTTCTGGATCACGGCCAGTACGCCCAATTCCTGCAAGCGCGTCAGGATCAGCGGGTTGGAGATCATCGTCAGCACCAGCACGCGCACCTTGGGAAAGCGCCGCACCAGGTACTCCACCAGTTTCAGGCCATCGCCGTAGGGCGAGTCCGCCGGCATGTTGAAGTCGGTGATCACCAGGTCAACGGCGGTGTTTTCCAGCAGCGTCACCAATTCGTTGGAGCACACGGCTTCGCCCACCACGCGAAAACGCTCATCGCGCTCGACCAGTTCCCGTACCCCGACCAGCACGATGGGGTGATCGTCTGCAATGACTACGTTGAGGGTTTCCATGGGGTGATTATCCAGAGTGAGGTTATTCAAAGGTGTCGAGCAATGCCGTGAGGCTCGTCAGTTTGCGCCTCACCTCCAAGGCCAGGGCGGGCGTGACGGCCATGCCGGCCAGGCGAAGTTCCAGCTCGACAAAGGCATTGGCCATATCACCGAGCTGCACGGCGCCGAGGGCACCGGCCATGCTGTGCAGTTGTTGTGCAGCGCCATTGGCGTCTTGGTTGTCCAGTGCGGCCAGGGTGGTGTGCACGTCCTGACGCAGCGTGGTGACAAACAGTTCGCGCATCTTGGGCGACAGCGCCGGCATCTCGACGACGGCGGGCACTTCGATCTTGCAGTGTTGTTGCAATTGCGCACGCAGGTTGGCGAGGTTCAGCGGCTTGACCATCCACCCATTCATGCCGACGGCTGTGCAGTGTTCGCCTTCTTCGCGCATGGCATTGGCGGTCACCCCGATAATCGGCAGTGTGGCGTCGCGCCGGCGCAATGCCTCGGCCAACTGGTAACCGTTCATCACTGGCATATTCACGTCGGTCAGCACCAGGTCGAAGCGTCCGGACACCCATTGGGTCAGTGCCTGTTCGCCGTTGGCGGTGAGTACCACCGAGCAGCCCAGGGCTTCCAGTTGTTCCTGGATGATGGCCGCGTTGATCACGTTGTCTTCGGCCACCAGCACGTGCAGGTTCAGCGGGCGTGCCTGGGCGGATGGCGCGGGGCGCTGGCCGGCGTCGGCGCCGTATTGCGCCAGGTAGATCGCCCAGGCAATGGCGCGTACATCGTCGGCGTCGACCGCCCAATCACCGCCGCAGCGTTGCGCCGGGTTCGGCCCTCCGGCGCTGGCGATAATGCGTGTGCCGGGCCATGCCGGATTGTCGGTGAAGTCCACCAACACGGCGCAGGCGGGCAGGTCGGTTGCCAGCGCGCGGCTGTCGAGACCCAGGCGTTTGAGCCAATCGATCATGTGTTGCGCCCGCTCCGGTTCCAGTGCGCGCACGTAGACAGCCGGCGTACCGGGGCTGAAGGCCGGACAGTCGGCCAACGTGCCTGGCACGGGCTTTAGTGCAACTTGCAGGGTAAAGCTGCTGCCCAGGCCGGGTTCGCTGACCACCTTCAGTTGCCCGTGCATGAGCTCGCACAGCCATTTGCAGATCGCCAGGCCCAGGCCGGCACCGGCCTGGCTGGTGGCATCTTCGGCCTGGTAGAACGGGTCGAACAGTTGTTGCTGCTGTGCTTGGGAAATGCCCACGCCGGAGTCGCTGACTTGCCAGTCCAGGTCGATCCGCCCATCGCTGGTTTCCAGGCCGCGCAGGCGCAGGACCACGCGCCCGTTGTCGGTGAACTTGATCGCATTGCTCAGCAGGTTATTGAGGATCTGGCGGATCCGCAGCGGGTCACCGCACACCCTGTCCGGCAGGTTCGCGTCGATGCAGGCATACAGCTGCAAGCCCTTGGAGCGGGCGAACGCGCTGTAGGTGCGCACACAGTCTTGCGTCAATTCCAGCGGGCAGAAATCCTGGAGTTCGAGGGTCATTTGCCCGGCTTCGATCTTCGACACATCCAGCACGTCGCTGATCAACTGGAACAGGGTGGTGGACGAACGCTGGATGGTCTGCAGGTAATCCTGCTGACGTGGCGCGAGCGAGGTCAGGCCGAGCAGCTCCAGGGTGCCCAGCACGCCATACAGCGGTGTGCGGATTTCATGGCTCATGGTCGCGAGGAAGCGGCTCTTGGCCTGGTTCGCCGAATCGGCCGCCTGGCGGGCGTCCTCCAGGGCGGCGGCATCTTCGATGTGCCGGGTGACGTCGTGCACTGCACACAACCACGCGTCCTGGCCCTGGTAACGGGTGGGCACGAAGGCCACGTGCAGGTGGTGGCCGTCACTTTCAAGGTCGGCCTGGCCCGGCACGGTGTGCGGCTGCTGTTTGAGCAACTCGAACAAGGCGCGGGCGTCCCGCCATTGCTGGGCCCGCTGGTTTTGCAGGAGGACATGATGATCGCTGCGGCGGATCACGCACAGGCCGGTCGGCGCGGTGTCGATGACCGCGCGGCTGAACGCCTCGCTTTCGGCGATGCTGGCGTGGGCCTGATGGGCAGGCAACACCACCCGTGCCGTGTACCAACGGTTGAAGGCGCGGCTGCAGCCCAGCATCGCCAGCGCCACGGCCAGCAGGCACAGTAGTGGCCACAGCGCGTAGTCGAGGAAGCGTTGCAGGCTGATCACGTAGATCGCCGTCCAGGGCTGGCCGTCCTGGCTGGTCAGCTTGAACACCAGGCCGTCGCGGGTGACATTCACGCCCTCGTTCAGCACTTGGCCGGGCTTCACCGCGCCAGTCAGTGTCATGCCGGCTGGGGTGATCAAGGTGAAGTTGTCGTAGATCGACCACTGCATCAAGCGCTCGATGTGATTGACCTTGGCCAGGTCCAGCAGAGAGGCCACCACCACCCAGGTGTTGGCGCCGTCGATGGTCAGCGCGGTCGAGGCCAGGTTGATGTCGACATAGCCCAGCAGCACGGGCGCACCGTTGTGATCGGGTGTGGGGGCGTAGGGTTCCCAGTGCACTTGATGATCCGTCCGCGACGAATTCTGTGCGTGCAGGCGTTCGCTCAACTGGGTCAGCACGTCCAGCAGCGCACCGACGGGCACCTGGCCGCCATCGCGCAGCCGGCCGGTGGCGGGCACGCTGATGTCGAAGTTGTCCGGGCTGTTGACCACCATTACCTGGGGCGACTGATAGTGAGAGGCGGCCCAGAATGCGCTGTAGTAAGCCGACAAGTAGGTGCCGAGGGCGAACACCTTGGGGTACTCGGCGGCGGCGATCTTGTCCGGGTTGATTTTCAGGCTGTAGGGCAGGGAAAACGGCAGCCCGCGACCCTCATAGATATTCGGTCCTTCTTCGGGCAGCGGCTTTTGCGCAACGGGTGGGAGCAGGGCCGAAGGGTTGAGTTCGCCCTGGATACTGCCCCGCGAGACTTCGTGCAGGAAGGCTTCCTGCTCGTGGATATTCTCCATCAGCCGGGCGAAATGGAATTGCAGGGTTTCATGCTGCTCCTGGACCATGCGTTGCACCCCCAGGTAGCTGATACCCAGCAGCAACAGCACCAAGGCTCCCAATACCTGCAAGCCTTTGTTCAGGCGCAGTGAACTGCTGGTGAGTTTCTCCAGGAAGGCATTGGGGGGATGCATGACGCGGTGACCTCGCAAGCTAACGGTGTTGTTCCACACCCGGCAGCCGGTCAATAGGCGCTCGCCGGCCCGTCGTGGGTCAGCAATTGCTGGAACTGATCCGCAGAGACGGCGTGGGAGATCAGGAAACCCTGGACCTGAGTGCAGTCGATCTTACGCAACAGCGCAAGTTCTTGCGCGGTTTCTACACCTTCGGCGACCACAATCAAGCCCAATTGACGCCCGAGGCTGACGATGCTGGTGAGTGCCTGGGCCAGTTCTTCGTTGGTGTTGCAGCCCTGTACCAGGGCGCGGTCGATCTTTACCTCGGTGAACGGCGCCGAAACCAGGTTCATGTACGAGCTGTAGCCCTTGCCGAAATCGTCCTGGGACAGGCCGAACCCCTTGATGCGCAAGCGGCAGGCGCCGGCGTAGAAATTACTGATATCGTCGGGCACCGAGCATTCCATCAGCTCGAAACAGATACGTGCCGGCAACCCCTGGTGTTCCAGCACGAACGCCAGAATGCGGTCGGGCAGGTCGTGGCTGTTGAGCAGGTGCGTGGGCAGGTTGATGGACACCGGGATGTCATAGCCTTGTTGGCGCCATACGGCTTGGGCGGCCATCGCTTGTTTGAGCACGCACCACAACAGGCGTTCTTCCAGGTGGCAGGCAATCAAGGCCGGCAGGAACACACCCGGCAGTAACAGGCCATGCTCGGGGTGAACCCAGCGCACTAACGCTTCAGCCGCAACGATGCGACCATTGCTCAGGGCTTTCTTGGGTTGGAACCAGGCTTGCAGTTCGCCGTTGACCAGGGCATTCGTCAGGCTTTGGCAATCAATGCCGGGCTGCGCCTCTGCCGGTACGACCTGACGCAGCGCCAGCAATTGATCGGTCAGGCAGCGCAAGGCGGCAGCATTCACCGGCTTGGAGATCAGCCCGATCACCTTTACTTGCAGGTTGCTCGCCACCAGGCTCGCGCCCATCAGCATGCGCCGTGAGGCGGCACTCATGATCGCCAGGGCCGGGCGCGACGGTTGTGCGGCCAGGCCCTGGATAAATTGCACGCCGTCCATGCCCGGCATCAGTAGGTCGGTAAGCACCAGGTCGAAGTCACGTTGTTTCAGACACGCCAGCGCCTCTTCGCCGTCCCTGGCGCACACCAGGTCGAAATCACCCAACTCGCTGAACAGGTTCTGCAGATACAGGTGCTGAAAGGGATGGTCTTCAACGATCAAAATGCTACAGGGTTTCATGGGTAGCTCGTGCGTAGGGAGCCAGGGCAGTGAACAAGGCTCGCAGTGTGAAGGGTTTGACCAGGCAGTGATTCATGCCGGCCGCCAGGCACAAGGCATCTTCACCGCGCAGGGCGTT
Organism: Pseudomonas sp. FP2335; assembly: GCF_030687535.1. Taxonomy (NCBI): domain Bacteria; kingdom Pseudomonadati; phylum Pseudomonadota; class Gammaproteobacteria; order Pseudomonadales; family Pseudomonadaceae; genus Pseudomonas; species Pseudomonas sp. FP2335. The sequence goes on along the minus strand of NZ_CP117437.1, from coordinate 3,760,850 downwards.
GGCGGTTGCGCCGATGATCGGGGTGTTGCAGCCAAGGCGCCGCAGGGCTTCGGCCAGTTCGTAGCCATTGAGCTTGGGCATGTTGACGTCAGTGAGGACGATGTCGAAGGCGCCTTCGTGCCAGCGGGACAAGGCCTCTTCGCCATCGCCGGCCAGCTCTACGGTGCAACCGAGCTCTTCAAGCTGGTCGCGCAGGATCAACTGGTTGATGACGTTGTCTTCGGCCACCAGGATATGCAGGTGCAAGGGGTGCAGGTCGCGCCGCTCGCAACGCGCCTGGGACGGTGCGGCCTGGCCGTTCTGGGCGTGTCGAACCGCCTGGTGGATTGCGTTCAGGTCGTTGAGGTTGACCTGCCAGCCATCGCCGGTGAACTGCGGTTCGTGGGCACCATCGCTGCTGGCGAATACCCGTGGGCCGTGCCAGGAGGTGTCCAGGCTGCGCTCTACCAGTTCGAGCAGTACCGCGGGTGCGGCCAGCTCGGCGCTGGACGGCGGGCCAACCTGCGCACGGGCGCCCCAGCGGCGCAGCCAGCCGCAGAGGCTGTCGGCCAGTTCGCGTACAGGCGAGAGCACATACACCACCTCCTGTGCCAACAGCGGCAGCAGCGACGGCGCGAGGCCAGCGGGTTGCTCCAGCGGCACGGTCAGGGAAAAGCTGCTGCCCAGCCCCGGCTCGCTGACCATGCGCAGGGTGCCGTTCATCAAGTGGGTCAGGCGCAGGCAAATGGGCAGGCCGAGACCGGTGCCGGCGATCACATGGGGGTTGCCTTCGGTCTGGTAGAAAGGCTCGAAGATCAGCGCCTGGTCTTCCTGGGCGATGCCTTTGCCAGTGTCCGAGACTTGCCATTGCAGGCACGCCCGTTCGCCTTCACAGCTGAGCTTTTTGACCCGCAGTACTACGCGCCCGGAGTCGGTGAACTTGACCGCATTGCTCAGCAGGTTGTTGAGGATCTGGCGCAAGCGGCTGGCATCGCCGATCAGGCGCAGCGGCAGTTGCGGGTCGAGGCACGCATACAGCTGCAAACCCTTGCTCTGTGCGGCGGCGGCGTAACCCTGCACCACTTCCTGCACCAGGCTGGGCACACAAAACTCGCTCAACTCCAGGGCCAGTTGGCCGGCTTCGATCTTTGACACGTCGAGCACATCGCAAATCAGTTGCAGCAGCGTCGCCGAGGAACCTTCGATGGCATGCAGGTAGCTTTTCTGCTGGGCATCCAGGCGGGTGCGGGCGAGCAGTTCCAGGGTGCCGAGCACGCCATACAGCGGCGTGCGGATTTCGTGGCTCATGGTCGCCAGGAACAGCGTCTTGGCTTCGTTGGCGGCATCGGCGGATTGGCGTGCCTGTTCCAGCGCCGCTTCGATCTGGGTGCGTGCGCTGATGTCGCTGAAGGCGCAGAGCAACACGTCTTCCCCCTTGTAGCGGGTAGGTGCGCAGCTCAGGTACAGGTGACGACCATCGGCAGCCTCGAAGTAGTCGGTGAGGCTGGGGGCGTCGGGGTCGAAGGCACCACGAATCCAGCCCGGCCCCAGGTGCACGCCGGCTTGGCCGAGCCATTGTTGGGCGAGGGTGTTTTCCAGCACCACTTCGCCGTCCGTGCGCCGCAGCACGCACAGGGCCACCGGGGCGGTCTGGATCACATCGCGGCTGAACAGCTCGCTTTCCACCAGCGCCTGGATGCGGTGGATGGCGGGGGTGATGAAGCGGTGTTCCAGGCGCCGGGTCAGCAGGCACACCAGGCTGATGGTCAGCAGGCAGAACAGCAGGGCGCCGAGCATCTGCGGCCATAGCGCCCAAAGGACGGCACGCAGGTCGATGGAGTAGGTGAGCTGCCAGTCCGAAGACTTCAGCTGTTTGCGCAACACCAATTGCTCGGGCAGCCAGCCGTCGCCGACAAAACCGAAGAAGTCCTGCTGGCGCAGGTGCGGCAGGTATTGCCCGGGCGGCGGGTTACGGCTGTTGCTGAATAGAGGCATACCTTGGGCGTTGAACATGGTGAACTTGCCAGCACTGTGGTCGCTCAACGCCTTGGAGACTTCGCGGTCATCCATTTCCAGGCCGAGCCAACCGGAGTTCAGGTCGCGTTCATCCAGGCGGATAAAGATATACAGCTGCGAGTGGCCGTCGTCGGTGTGGGTCAGCCAGAGTTCCTGCAGGGTTTTCTGCTGCTTGAGCGCATTGAGTTGCGCCAGCATGGACGCGGGAAAATCGGCGGCCGCGGGCCCCGCATCGTACAGCCGCAGTACCTGGGCATCGGTGCCGACGTACAGCAGGTTGAGCTGCTTGGCCTTCAGGAAGTCGCGCATGCGCTGGGTCAGCCAGATGCTCCATTGCTTACCCGGGATTTTGCCGAGCAACAGGCGGATTTCCTCATCGTTCACCGGCAGGTTCAATTCGGCCTTGCGTGTGGCCGACAGGCTGAGGCTTTCCAGCAGGGCTTCACGGGTGGTGAAAAAGGTATGGGCCTCGGCGATGGCGCTGCTCATGTAGCTGCGCCGCTGGGAGATTTCGTTGTTGAACGTAAACAGCAGGAAGCTGTACACGCCGCCCAGCATGCCCACCAGCAGCACCAGCGCAAAAATCCGCAGCAGCCGGCGTGCGGCATGGGGTGTGGACAGGACGGGGCTGATCTGGTGGAGATAGTTCTTTAATCGCATCCCGGCACTCTAGGCGTGGCCGGGTTTAGGAAAAATCAGACGATCCTTAGTTTGCTACAGGTAGTTCACGATAAAGGTGACTTCGGTGTTGGCGCTGCCAGCCTCGACGTTGCCGGTGGGCAAGCGGTAATACGAGGCCGACAAGGGGATCTTGAAGTTGGCGCCCGTGGTGGTGAAACCGCTGAAGGTGTAGGTCGTATCAAACGCGATGGGTTGCCCAGCATCATCCATCAATTGCAGGCCGATGCCTTTGGCCGTGGAGCCGCCATTGAGCGCGACGACACCTTTTGCCGCGTCGATGACGGAGGTGGTGGCCTTGAGCGAATAGGTGACTTTATTGATACCGGTCTGGCACTGGTTCAAGCCGATGTTGAAGCGAATGGTGCGAGGGGTTGCGCCTGCGTCGCGAAACTCCCAGAGCTGATAGTCGTCGCCCATGGCGACGGGGACGGAAGGGGTCTGGCAGGAGGCGGCGTTCAGCACCAGGGGGTTGGTGAGGTTGTACTTGCTGATGATCAGATCGTCAGCTTGCAAGTTGCCCAGGTTGCCGGCAGCGACCTTGACCTGTGGAGACAGCGGGCCTGACTTGACGATTTCCAGGCGTACCGAGCCTGGGGAGATGCCGTAATTGTCTGGCTTGAGCGTGAAAGGCCTTTTCTCATAGCGGCTCAGTGCGTCGATCCAGATCCGGAATGAAAGCCCGGTCTTGCCGATAGGGTAGGTCGAGCCGCTGGTGACCGAGCCCAGTGCAGGGTTCATCACCAGGCCGTATTGCGAAGCGCCCGTGCATTTCCATTCGTTTCGAACCGATTGCACGGTGTCCTGGTAAATCACAGTGCCGTCGGGTGTGTCAGCGGGAACCGTCAGGCTGCCATTGGCCAGGCTCGCGCCGAAATTAAGGGTTTCGTTGGTGTTGGTGGTGACGGTGCAATTAGCCGCAAAGGCCGCTTGCGCACCCGCCAGGCTGATTGCCGCGAGGCAGGCAAGCTGTTTCAAAGAGGTCATGGAAAGGTCGCTATCGACTGGCCAAGGGACTACGCAGATTACTGAGCGAAGGCGTCGCAACCCATCAGGTAATCCTTAGAAACCCACCATTCATCCGCCAATTACCAAGCAAGCTAATAATTTCTTTTGACATTCGCTGCCTAGGCAGTAACATCTTGTCATACATTCACTGCCTAGGCAGTAATAAGGTGACTTCCGATGCCCCACTTCACCCCTGACAGCTTTCGCAACTGCCACCTCGGCCTGCTCCTTGGCCGGGCGGCGCTGCTCAAGGACCGCATTATCGACACCCATATGGAGCCGTACGGCGTCACCGCCGCGCAGTTCAAGGTGTTGATCATCATTGCCCAGTTCGACGTGGACACCCCGGCAGAGCTGTGCCGCCACCTGTCCCTGGACAGCGGTTCCATGACCCGCATGCTCGACCGCCTGGAACAGAAAGGCTTGCTCGCGCGCCAGCGTTCCGAGCAGGACCGGCGCCAAGTGCGCTTGGTGCTCACCGAAGACGGCCAGCGCCTGGCCGACATGCTGCCGCACATCGGCGCCCAGTCGATGAACGAGTTGGCCGGCGCCCTGGAGCCCGGCGAGCTGCAGACCCTGGAGCGCATCCTCAAGAAAATTCTGGTAGCTGCCGGTGACGCCATCGTCATCCAGCGGGTAGGTAATCAATGAACACACGTGCACTCAGCCTGGTGCTGGTGGCCATGAGCATGGCCGGTTGCGCCAACTACAGCGGCCTCGACACCCAAGGCAAACGCCTCGACGCCGGCACTTTGCAAACGGGTAAGACCTTGAGCGACGTGACCCTGTCGAGTGCCGCCTGGCCCAGCGCCGATTGGTGGAAAAGCCTCGGCGACCCGCAACTCGACGGCCTGATCCAGGAAGCCCTGCAAAACAGCCCGGACATGCAAGTGGCCAGCGCCCGTGCCCATCAGGCCGAAGCCGCCGCCTACGCCGCCGACGCGGCGCGTATGCCAACCCTGGATGCCAGCGCCGGTGTGACCCGCTCGCGCCTGGCCAAGGACCAGGACCCACGCGGGCAGGGCGATGCCTACTCGACCGTGCGCAATATTGGCGCCAGCTTCAACTACACCTTCGACCTCTGGGGCGGCCAGCGTGCGGCCTGGGAAGCCGCGTTGGGCGAGGCGCGTGCCGCCCAGGTCGACCAGCAGGCCGCGCGCCTGACCCTGGCCGCCAACGTGGCCAAGGCTTACAGCGACCTGGGCCAGGCCCATATCGTGCGCGACCTGGCCAATGACGACCTCAAGCGCACCCGGCAGATGCTCGACCTGGGCAAGCGCCGGCTGAACTCGGGCATCGACAGCCAATACCAGTACCAGCAGACCGAAAGCCTGGAAGCCAGCTCGCAGTCGCAATTGATCGACGCGGAAAAACAGCTGAAAAGCGCCAAGATCGCCCTGGCCGTGTTGCTCGGCAAAGGCCCGGACCGTGGCAATGAATTGGCCCGGCCCACTGTGCTGAAACCCAGCGCGGTCGCCGTGCCCTCGGTGCTGCCGGCCGAGCTGCTGGGGCGGCGCCCGGACCTGATCGCCGCACGCTGGCGGGTCGAATCGGCAGGCAGGAACATCGATGCCAGCAAGACGCGCTTCTATCCCAACCTCAACCTGAGCGCGAGCGCTGGGGCCGAGTCGTTGCTGGGCGATGCGATGTTCGGGTCGGCCAGCCGCTTCTTCAACATTGCACCGACGATCTCGCTGCCGATCTTCGACGGCGGCCGCCTGCGCGCCGACCTTGATGCCCGCGACGCCGACTACGACCTGGCGGTGGCGCAGTACAACAAAACCCTGGTGCAAGCCCTGGGCGATATCGGCAACACCCTTTCGCAACTGCGCGACACCGGCCGGCAGATCCAGGCCCAGCAACATGCCGCGGACATTGCCCAGCAGTCCTACGACACCGGGGTGCAGCGCTACAGCTCCGGGATCGGTAACTACCTGGATGTGCTGAGCATCGAGCAGCAACTGCTGCAGGCCCAGCGTCAGCTGGCAACCCTGAATGCCGCGCAGATCGATCTGTCGATTCAACTGATGCAGGCCCTGGGCGGCGGCTACAGCGCCGACAACGTGGCAGCGACCACCCCAGCCACACGCACGGAATAATTTGAGGTACTTGTCATGGCCACTGCCGAAAACACCAACGCAACCGAACAACCGAAAGACAACAACCCACGCAAACGCAAAGTGATGCTGATCGGCCTGGCGCTGATCGTCATCCTCAGCGTCGTCGGCGTGTGGGCCTGGCACGAACTTTACGGGCGCTTCAGCGAAAGCACCGACGACGCCTATGTGAACGGCAACGTGGTGGAAATCACCCCGCTGGTCACGGGCACCGTGGTCAGCATCGGCGCCGACGATGGCGACCTGGTCCACGAAGGCCAGGTGCTGGTCAACTTCGACCCGAACGACGCCGCCGTCGGCCTGCAAAGTGCCCAGGCCAACCTGGCCCGCACCGTGCGCCAGGTGCGCGGCCTGTACAGCAACGTCGACGGCATGAAGGCCCAGGTCAACGCGCAGAAAGCCGACGTGCAAACCGCCCAGGACAACTTCAACCGGCGTAAAACCCTGGCCCAGGGTGGCGCGATTTCCCAGGAAGAACTGTCCCACGCCCGCGACAGCCTGACCGCCGCGAAGAACGCCCTGACCAACCTGGAGCAACAACTGAAAACCACCAACGCGCTGGTGGATGACACCGTGATCAGCTCCCACCCGGACGTGCAAGCCGCCGCCGCGCAACTGCGCCAGGCCTACCTGACCGATGCGCGCAGCACCCTGATCGCGCCGGTCACCGGCTACGTCGCCAAGCGCACCGTGCAACTGGGCCAGCGCGTGCAACCAGGCACCGCGTTGATGGCGGTGATCCCGCTGAACCAACTGTGGATCGACGCCAACTTCAAGGAGACCCAGCTGCGCGATATGCGCATCGGCCAGCCGGTGGACATCGAGTCGGACATCTATGGCAGTGACGTGAAATTCAGCGGCACCATCGATAGCCTCGGCGCGGGCACCGGCAGTGCATTTGCCTTGCTGCCGGCGCAGAACGCCACGGGTAACTGGATCAAGATCGTGCAGCGGGTACCGGTGCGCATCCACATAAACGCCACCGAGCTGGCCAAGCACCCGCTGCGGGTGGGCTTGTCGACCCAGGTCAGCGTTGACCTGCACGACCAGAGCGGCCCGGTGCTGGCGCAACAGGCGCCGCAAAAAGCCTCGTTCAGCACCAACGTGTATGACCGCCAGCTCGCCGAGGCCGATGCCATGATCACCCAGTTGATCCATGACAACAGCCTCGCCGCGCCCAAGGCTGTGCAACGCTGATGAGCAATAACGCCTCCTTCACGCCACCCAGCCTGTTGATGGCCACTATTGGCCTGTCGCTGGCGACCTTTATGCAGGTGCTCGACACCACCATCGCCAACGTGGCGTTGCCGACGATTTCCGGCAACCTTGGCGTGAGTTCGGAGCAGGGCACCTGGGTCATCACCTCGTTTGCGGTGAGCAACGCCATCGCCTTGCCGCTCACCGGCTGGCTCAGCCGCCGGTTTGGCGAGGTGAAGCTGTTCCTGTGGGCGACCATCCTGTTTGTGTTGGCGTCGTTCCTCTGTGGTATTTCCACGTCGATGCCCGAGCTGATCGCCTTCCGGGTCCTGCAAGGCCTGGTCGCGGGGCCGTTGTACCCGATGACCCAGACCTTGCTGATCGCGGTCTACCCGCCGGCGAGGCGCGGCATGGCCCTGGCGTTGCTGGCGATGGTCACGGTGGTGGCGCCGATTGCAGGGCCGATCCTCGGTGGCTGGATCACCGACAGCTACAGCTGGCCGTGGATCTTCTTTATCAACGTGCCGATCGGCATCTTTGCAGTGATGGTGGTGCGTTCGCAGCTGAAGAAACGCCCGGTGGTCACCAGCCACCAACCGATGGATTACGTTGGGTTGCTCAGCTTGATCGTCGGTGTGGGCGCCTTGCAGATCATCCTCGACAAGGGCAATGACCTGGACTGGTTCGAATCCAACTTCATCATCATCGGCGCGGCGATTTCGGTGATTGCCCTGGCGGTGTTCATCATTTGGGAGCTCACCGACAAACACCCGGTGGTCAACCTGAAGCTGTTCGCGCACCGCAACTTCCGCATCGGCACCATCGTGTTGATCCTCGGTTATGCGGGCTTCTTCGGGATCAACCTGATCCTGCCGCAATGGCTGCAAACCCAGATGGGCTACACCGCCACCTGGGCCGGCCTGGCGGTGGCGCCGATCGGCATCCTGCCGGTGTTGATGTCGCCGTTCGTGGGCAAGTACGCGCACAAGTTCGACCTGCGTCTGCTGGCGGGCCTGGCGTTCCTGGCAATTGGCTTGAGCTGCTTCATGCGGGCGGGCTTTACCAATGAGGTGGACTTCCAGCACATCGCCCTGGTGCAGCTGTTCATGGGCATCGGCGTGGCGCTGTTCTTTATGCCGACCTTGAGCATCCTCATGTCCGACCTGCCGCCGCACCAGATCGCCGACGGCGCCGGCCTGGCGACCTTCCTGCGGACCCTGGGCGGCAGCTTCGCGGCGTCGCTGACCACCTGGATCTGGATTCGCCGCGCAGACCAGCACCATGCCTACATGAGTGAAAACATGACCACCTACGACTCGGCCACACGCAATGCGCTGGATGCCTTGGGCGGGGCAGGGCAGAAAGCCTACACGCAGCTGGACCAGATCCTCACCAGCCAGGCATACATGATGTCCACCGTGGATTACTTCACGTTGCTGGGGTGGATGTTCATGGGGTTGATGCTGTTGGTGTGGCTGGCGAAGCCGCCGTTTACGGCGAAGGCGGGGCCGGCGGCTTCCGGGCACTGATCCACGAAATGTGGAATGCAATCCCCTGTGGGAGCTGGCTTGCCTGCGAAGACGGTGGTTCAGTCGATGCCTTGGTTGACTGACACACCGCCTTCGCGAGCAAGCCCGCACAGTTGGATCTGTGTTCACATCGGCAACCGACGCTATAGGTTGGGAAGTGCCCTGCTTTTAAAGAGGACCTTTCCGACATTATTCGCCGATAACAAATCTTTACTCTCTGGACTTTCGCACCGTCCAGGGATGACAAGGTATGAATACGAGCGTACTGCCGAGCGCTTTCTTTGATCACAGCCGACACAGGCTCAGGGTCTACGGTGTCGATCCGTTGCTCGACGTGCTGGCTTTTCGCGGCGAAGAGCAGCTGAGCCTTCCCTTCAAGTACCACATCGAATTCACCTGCACCGAGCGCGATCTGGCGGTCGACCGAGTGCTGGGCAAACCCGCAACTTTCAGCCTTTTTTCCTTGCCGCCCAAGCCTGTCCTGGTTTGGCAGCCACCTCCAAAAAACAAGCCACTTCGCACCCTGACCGGCGTTGTCACCGGCTTCAAACGCCTGTCTGGTTCCAGTGATGAAGGCCGCTACGAAATCATCCTCGAACCACGTTTGGCGCTGCTGGCGCAGGGCAAGCAATTTCGCATTTACCAGCAGCAATCCGTGCCGCAGATCGTTGAGTACATCCTGCGTAGCCGTCACGGTTTTGAAGGGCAAGATTTTTACTTCCAACTGCTGCGCGACTACCCCAGGCGCGAGCAGGTCATGCAGTACGACGAAAGTGATCTGGCCTTTATTTCACGGCTGCTGGCCGACGTTGGCATCTGGTATCGCTTCGTTCGCGATGAGCGATTGAATCTTGATGTCGTGGAGTTTCACGATCACCAGCGTTACTACCAGTTCGACGTCGAGTTGCCCTATCGACCGCCCTCCGGGCTTAGCAGCGATCAGGACTGTGTGTGGAAACTGCAAACCCACCATCAGGTTGTAGAGCAACACGTCAACGTTCGCGCTTATCAATACCGGGATGCCAATGCGTGTCTCGACGGCGACATCGACCAGACCCGTGGTGCCACCACCACTTATGGCGAGGCATACCACTATGCCGAACCCTACAGCGTGCTCGGGAACAGGCTGGATACCGACGAGGACCTGCCCACCGAAAGCGGCTACAGCTACGCGCGCCTGCGGCATGAACGCTACCTCAATAACCAGACCCGGCTCAGCGGGCTTAGCACCAGTGCAACGCTGGCGCCAGGCCAGGTACTGACCATTACCGGCGGCGCGCCCAAGGCGTTCATGCCCAGGGTGGTGATCACCCAACTGACAACCCGTGCTGCCCGCGATCGCAGCCTTGAGGTCAGCTTCGGCGCCATCCCCTATTCGGAAACCGTGTGTTACCGACCGCCGTTGCAACCCAAGCCAAGTATCGCCGGCACCGTCCCGGCTCGTGTCTCCAACCCGGGGGTGAACGACCCTTACGCGCATATCGACCTGGAGGGGCGCTACAAGGTCAATTTCCTGTTTGATCGCGACACTTGGACGCGCGGCGAGGAAAGCCTCTGGCTGCGCCTGGCCCGGCCTTATGCGGGGGATACTCACGGCTTGCACCTGCCACTGATCGCGGGCACCGAAGTGGCCGTGGCGTTCGAGCAAGGTGACCCAGACCGCCCTTATATTGCCCACGCCCTGCACGACAGCGCACGCCCTGATCACGTCACCCTGCGCAACTACAAACGCAATGTGTTGCGCACGCCGGCCAATAACAAATTGCGCATGGATGATACCCGGGGTGAGGAGCACATCAAGCTCAGCACCGAATACAGCGGCAAGAGCCAGCTAAACCTCGGTCATATCGTAGATGCCGCAAAGAAAAAACGCGGCGAGGGGTTCGAACTGCGCACTGACGGCTGGGGCGCGATGCGGGCCGCAAAAGGCCTGCTGATCAGTGCGGATCAACAGAGCAAAGCCTCTGGCGCGGTCTTGGCGATGGACCCGGCCACGCAGCTGATACAGGGAGCTGCGCAGCAAATGGCCGACTGGCAGACCATCGCCCAGGCCCACCGAAGCCCTCAACCGTCCATCAACGGTTTACAGCAGTTGCAGGCTGACGCAAAAGACCTGGCAGCCCCGGCCATCCTGCTCAGCGCTCCCCAAGGTATTGGCGCGGTTACGCCGTCCAGCCTGCTGCTCAAAAGCGGCGACGCGCTGTACCTGCAAAGCCACGACGACATCCATCTAGCCGCCGCCCAGCAACTCTCGGCTCACGCCAACAGAGGCATTTCCCTGCTCGCTCAGCAACACGGCATGCGCCTGGTTTCGGGCAAGGGGCCGCTGGAAATCGAGTCCCACGGTGATTTGCTCAATTTGATCGCACAGCAGGACATCAGCGTGCAGTCGGTGCAGGGGCAAGTGCACCTGACCGCCAGGAACGGCATCACCCTGGGGTGTGGTGGCGGTTACCTGCGGATCCACCCGAGTGGCGCAATCGACATCCACAGCCCCGGCAAGTTGCTCCTCAAGGGGCAGCATGTGTGGGAGCAGCCTGCGGGCCAGAGCTTTGCGTTGCGTGAGTTGCCGCAGTCGGTGTGTGAGGACTGCCTCAAGAGAGCACGCGCAAAGGCCATCACCCTTTTGATGCGTGAAGGTTGATCAGGAGAGAGTGAAATGTCAGCACCTATCCCATGGCAGGACCAGGTCGAACACGTATGTGCCACCGCCGGTGTGCACTCTGTAGATCTGTTGTTTGATCAGGCTGCCTGGCACACCGACCTTATCGGGGCGCTGGAGCAAATAAGGCCAGCGATCCCCTGGTTTTCACTGTTCACGGGAACCCCCGAGGAACACATGCTGGACCAGGCCCCCCTATTGATGCGCCTGGACTTGACCCATTGGCGGCATAAAGCCTGGCTGGAGGAACTACTGACTCACGGCGCAGCCGACGCACGCGTGTTGGTGGTGATCTCGCCGCTGGCCTTTGAAACCCTGAGTCACGCGCTGCGAGCACTTTCGCAAATCCGCTGGGGCGGTAAAGCCGGACTGTTGCGTTACTACGACCCGCGCAGCTTTCCCTTATTGATGTCTTCGATTTTTACCGACCAACAACGCACTGAGTTTCGGCAACTGGCTTTTTTTTGGGGCTGGTTTGATCGCGATGAGCAAATGCAGTGGCTCAAGGGACATGCATTGGGTGGAAAGAGCGCCGTTCACGTTTCACCTTTTCTGGAATTGAGCGACGAACAGTTCGAGTTGATGGGGTGTATCAGCGATGCGCAGGAATTAATGAACAGCGGAGAGTTTTATCAAGCACTTGGAGGCCGGGAGCAGCGTTTTTCTTTGTTCTACTCATTAGCCTTGAAGGCCAGTCGGGAAAATTATTTTGGTGATTTTCATGAGTATGTAAGGAGCAGGTTATGAGGTTGAAGCGTTGCTTGCTTTGCTTGGGTTTTGTGGGGGGCGGCCTGGCGGCTTTAATGTTGTTGGGGTGTGCGTTTACCGAAAATAAGATGGTAGCCGGGAATATAGCCGCGATTAATCATGTTGAAGGTACTGCGATTAATTGGTTTTCGGTGAATGGCTATAGAGCGCACGGCGGAGGAGGGAGTTCGTGTTGCATTATTTTGCCGGTTAGGTGGCGGCCGGGGTTGAAGGTGGATGTTGAATGGGAAGTCGACTTGGATCCTTATGCTTATTCGAAGTGGCCGCCGTTGGGGAGTGATGGCTATAGAGCTGAACAAGTTAAGCATAAAGCCAAATATCGGCGTTACAGTGCTACGGTGGATCTTCCGGAATGGCCAGAAAGAAAATTATGTAGTCTGAATGTTCATTTTTTGACTTGTGAGCGAGTGGCGGTGACGACCTCGTGCTCGACATATGGCCAGCCTGATTATCCTGTCAAAGAGCCCAGGCATGCAAAGGAGCCAGTTGTATGTGCGAAGTGACGCGTTTCATGATTAATTTTTTTAGGGGGCAGAGTTTGTTTTTCTCGTTGCTGAGGTCGGTAGTGTGTTTTATTGGAAAGATAAGCGCGGTTTTGAAATGCCTGTGTGGGTTATTGGTTCTTACATTGTTGGGGTGTACGTTCGCTGAAAATAAAATGGTGGCCGGGAATATAGCAGCGATTAATCATGTTGAAGGTACTGCGATTAATTGGTTTTCGGTGAATGGCTATAGGGCGCACGGCGGAGGAGGGAGTTCGTGTTGCATCATTATGCCAGTTAAGTGGCGACCGGGGTTGAAGATGGATATTGAGTGGGAGGTTGATCCGAACAGCGATGTTGCTACGCCTCCGATAGGAACGAATGAGTTCAAAGCCTTTATGGTCAAGCATAAATCCAATTACCGACGTTACAGCGCAGTCGTTGATGTTCCGGAGTGGCCAGAAAGAAAATTGTGTAGTCTGAATGTTCATTTTTTGACTTGTAAGCGAGTGGAAGTGACGACCTCGTGCTGGGTGTACGGTCATCCAAGTTATCCCATCCAAGAACCACTTGATATGAAGGAGCCAGCTGTATGCCCCAATTAGAACATAACTCAAAGTATAACGTTTTTGGTCCGACTCATTAGTCTTGGCGGCCAGTCGAGAAAATTATATTGGTAATTTGAGTGAGTGTGTAAGGAGCAGGTTATGAGCCTGAAGAGATGCTTGCTTTGCTTTGGTTTTATGGGGGGCGGCCTGGCGACTTTAGTGTTGTTGGGGTGTGCGTTTACAGAAAATAAAATGGTGGCCGGGAATATAGCAGCGATCAATCATGTTGAAGGTACTGCGATTAATTGGTTTTCGGTGAATGGCTATAGAGCGCACGGCGGAGGAGGGAGTTCGTGTTGCATCATTATGCCAGTTAAGTGGCGGCCGGGGTTGGAAGTGGAGGTTGAGTGGGAGGTTGATCCTAATTCGTCCGCAGAAATGCCATCTGTTACGTCGAATAAGTTTCACGAGGTTTATGCAAGGCACGCTGAGAGCTACAGGGTTTATAGAGCTGTTGTTGCCATTCCGGAGTGGCCTGAAAAAAAATCTTGCAGTCTGAATGTTCATTTTTTGACCTGTAATCGCGTGGAGGTGACGACCTCGTGCTGGGTATATGGTCACCCAAGCTATCCGATCCAAGAACCACTTGATATGCAGGAGCCAGCTGTATGCCCGAATTAAAAAATAACTCAAAAGATAACGCTTTTGGTCCACCTGTTTTTCCTCTCGGTGGTCGATTGCCAACTGACGCGGTAAGGGTAAGCGAGAACTATAATAAGCAGATGGCTGAAGAGAGGTATTTTTGCCGGCAGCGCGATTCCCAAGGAAGAAGCCAACGTTTTGAATGTTGCCACAGCTTGCACGTAAGTTTGTTTTTCGATGGAACCAATAATAACGAAAATAACGACACTCAAAAGGATCACCCTAGCAATATTGCTAAACTTTTTCATGCATCGCTTCAAGGTCCAAAGGCCCAAAAGAGCGGCTATTACTCTTACTACATGCCCGGTGTTGGCACTCCATTTCCGGAAGTAGGCGAGTTGGATTACAGCGAGAAGGGGTTGAAGTACGCCACCGGTGGAGAGGATCGCATCAACTGGGCGTTGGTCTCCATCGCTGATGCGTTGCATTGGGCGTTGACCAGGAATCGATTGTTGCAGGATGACTGTGCAGAAGCGGTCACCAAAATGAGCACGTGGCCTACGCCCTTGATGAGTACCCTTGGCCCAAGCAATCGTCGCTCCGTAATGACCAGCCTGCTTGCCCCTTTGAAAGCCCGCGTGCCGGTAGCGCAGCCCAAGGTTCTGGGAATCAAACTCTTCGTATACGGTTTCTCCCGAGGCGCCGCAGAGGCCCGCACTTTTGTCTCTTGGCTAAGCCAGCTATTCGACACCCCAGAAGGCGCTGAGCGCCCCGAACAAAGCCTGATTGGTCTGCCAATCAGCGTCGAGTTTCTCGGCCTGCTGGATACCGTGGCCTCGGTCGGCATCGCTCACGCCGCGCCGTTTTTTGCAGGGCATATGGATTGGGCCGATAACACTCAGTTATTGCCCGACGCCCAACGTTTCCCTGATCTGGTCAAGTGCTGCCGCCATTTCGTCGCGGGATTCGAACAGCGCTCGTGTTTCCCGCTGGATTCGATACGCAATGAAGATGGCAAGTACCCAGCCAACACCATCGAAGTGGTCTACCCCGGTGTTCATTCCGATGTGGGGGGCGGCTACCCAAAAAATGATCAGGGCAAGGCACGCGGTGGTACCAATGAACTAGTTTCACAGATCGCCTTGCACGACCTGTATGCCGAAGCCTTCGCTGCGGGCGCACCGTTGCAGGTTCCGGAGCAGGCATTGCCTGAAAGCTTGCAGCGCAACGAGTCTTGGCGGAGGTTGGGGCCGGACACAAAAGAGGAGTTCGATATCAGCCCCCTCGTTATCGAACGCTTCAACGCCTGGCGCCAAACCCTCCCAGGCATCCCTTCCGACCCACCCACCGCCACTCCCCCCTGGTCCTACCAACCTATCCAGCTCACCACTACCGTCGAAGACACCCTGGCCGACCAACTGGGCTGGATCACTGGCTGGCGCATCGGCCGTTTTGCCAACGACAGCTACAAACACCAACCCTTTTTCACTCAAGCCCACGAGACCACGGCCTACGATGAGGGCCAGCAACGCGAACACTATGAAGCGTTGATAAGCGGTCTAAAAAAAGACCGTCAACAAGCCCCCGAGGCCGCCAAAAATTATCCCGGCCCGCCCATCTACGAACCGAAGATCGACCAGACCCAACTGAGTCAGGCCGCTGCCGAGTTCAAGGCCGACTACACCGGCAGCAAACGCGAACAAACCAGCTTGAAGGGCTACGTGCTGGACGTGGTGCTGCGCGACGCGATCTACCTGCTCAACGAAGATGACGAAGCCAAGGACCACGCCGCACTCAAGGCGGCGGGCGAGCGACGTTGCAAACAGTTGTTCCGGGATGACCGAGGTACGCCCAGTACGGAAGAAAATATGGCCCTGCTGGTCGCGCTGTTCGACGACCAAATCCACGATTCCCGCGCCTGGTTTATGCACGACGCATTGAAAACCCGTGAGCTGTGGGCCGGTTATTTTTTCTACCGCATGACCTATTTTGGCAATGAAAACAGCCGCGAGCTTTCCCCGGTGGTGGTGGCGGGGCGGATGCTGGGTGTGGCGATGGTGGTTGGGGCCACGGTGTATGGCATCAAGCGAAAAAATGCCCTGGGTGGCCTTGCCGCCGGTATCGGCGGCGCGACCATCGGTTATCAGGTCATCGACAAGGCCACGGGCCTGGTGGTGCCTTTCCTGCCGGGGGCCGAGCAAATCCTCAAGCCAACCGCGCACATCGGTTTGGTGGCCGCCGAGCTGAAAACTCAAATCGCCCAGGAGGATCTGGCCGAGCGCCTGGAACGCACCACTGCCATGTTGCGCGCGGCGGGCAGCTTGTTTGAGATCGACGGGGAGGTGGCCTGATGTTGCCTTTAGTGCGTGTCGGTGATCCTTTGCAGCCCTTTGGCGGCGAGGTGTTGCAAGGTCATTTCCTGGCCTTCGGCAAACCGGTGGCCTGCCTGGGCGACCCCGTCCGCTGTAAAAAGCACGGTTTGAACAAAATCAGTGAAGGCACTGCGGGTTCCACGATGGACGGCAAACCTGTGGCGCTGCACGGGCATCGGTGTGAGTGCGGCTGTCGTTTGGTGAGCACCCTTGCGACCTCATCGATGGGGGTGTCGCCATGACTCGGCCGCCGCTGTATCCGCAGGTTATTGCGCCGAGAGCACCCCATTGGCGAGGCTGGTGGCTGGCATTGCTGGTGCTCTTGAGCGTGCAGGCGGCAGCCCTGTTTGCGCTCTGGCCCGAAGGCCAGCCTCAGGTAGAACTGTGGTTATGGAGTGCAGTGCTGCCATTGAGTTGGGCGTTGGTATTGGCGCTGCGTGTATTGATTTGGCAGATCGCTCAGTTCCAGACGGATGTGTACCGCCGCACCCGTGATGGCGACCTGCAGCGCTGGTGGCGGCGGCGTGGTTTGGGGTTGCCGGTGCAACAGGTGTTGTTGCTCGGGCCGGTGGGCGACGAGCAGGCGCAGTACCGCGGGCTGATGGCCGCCACGCCCGTCCCGAAACCGTCGCTGATACCGGGGGCGACGCAGCCTGCGCTACGGTGTCGATTGTCACTGAGCAATCTCACCGAACGCGGCCCTGCCTTGGCCCGCCACCTTGCCCGGTTGACCCTTGCACTTCCTGAGTTATCTGCGCGCTGGCCAAGGTTGTGCGGCGTTGCCTGGGCGGGTGATACGGGCAGCGAGCGCGCGTTCACTCAACAGTTGGCCAAGGCCGGCGTGAGGCTGCCCGATACCCGCGTGCCATTGGCCGATCTGGCCGACCTCGATGCGCTGATTGAAGGCTTTTACCCGCGCTGCCAGGAGGCGGGGGATTGGTTCTTGTGTGCCGGCGTGGTGTCTTTGGAACGCGCCGAAGACCCTGAGCTGCCAGGCGAAGCGGGCTTTCTGTGGGTAGTGGATCGGCAAGCCAGGCAGCTGTTGCATCGGGGTGAGTATCTATTGAGCGAGGCGCATG
Organism: Pseudomonas sp. FP2335; assembly: GCF_030687535.1. Lineage (NCBI taxonomy): Bacteria > Pseudomonadati > Pseudomonadota > Gammaproteobacteria > Pseudomonadales > Pseudomonadaceae > Pseudomonas > Pseudomonas sp. FP2335. The sequence goes on along the minus strand of NZ_CP117437.1, from coordinate 3,743,773 downwards.
AGTCGCCCGCTCAACTGTGCGCGCAGGTGCAATGTTATGCCGGCCTTGATGGGCCGCCACCCAGCTGTTTGGCATTGGATACAACCAGCCAGCTAACGTTTGCGCAGGGAGGCTGGTGCGCAGCCGAGCACCAACTGAGCATGCATTGGGGCCTGCTGGGGAACCTGGCGCCTTTCATCGGTATGTCGCTGGCGCTGTTGCAGGCGAAGGTGGCAGCTCAGCCCTGCGGCTGGTTGAGTCAGGACGCCGAGAAGCGACTGGCGATTGGAGTGGTGGTACCTCATGGCAATCATTAAGGGTGGACGTAAGGCCTCTTTGGTCGGCGTGGGGTTGGGTTATCTGGTGGTCGCGTGGTTGCTGGTCATGCTCGGCTGCTTGCTCTACGCATTGTGCAGCGACTATTTCGCTTGGCCAGCGCTGGCGCTCAAGGATCTGGCACTACGAGGCCTGTTCATCGGGCTCGCGCTTTGCTGGTTTTGCCCGCTGATTGTATTGGCTTGGGACCGTGTTGCGGTTGGCTGGGCAACGGGGTTGGTGGTGACAGTGGCTGAGCCCTGGGGTGCTTTTCCGAGTCCTGTCGAGCCTGAAGAAAAACCGTGGCTGGAGGCGCTACGCAAGTCTCTTCGCACACAGCACGGCTACTTCTGGCGCAGCAAAGTCCGCTTGTTTTTAGTGTTTGGCGAACCGGATCAGATCAGCGCTATCGCCCCTGGCTTGACACCACAGAACTGGCTGGAAGGGCAAGACACGGTGTTGTTATGGGGTGGCAGTGTCCATTCCGGGCTGGACGAGGCAGCCCTTGCACAGTGGCGCGAGTTGAGCCGCTGGCGTGCGCTGGATGCTGTGGTCTGGGCGCTGAGCAGTGAGCAAAGCCTCGATGATGTCGCAATGGGTGAGGGTGTTCGGCATTTTTGCGAACTGTCCCGTGGGCTGCGCTGGCAGATCCCTCTGCACCTGTGGCAAGTCTGCGCCAGCCAATGGCCGCAGGCCCAGCGCAGGGTCGAGCCGGTTGGCAGTGTGTTGCCGACGAAGCTGACCGTCGTCGCCCTGCAAGCGTGCTTGCAAGGCTTGATCGAGCCCCTGCGTCAGGCAGGTCTGGCACAGATGCATGATCAGACTACCCATGATTTCCTGCTCCGGCTGTCTCGCGATTTGCAGGCCGAAGGCATTACCCGTTGGCGCCAGGCGCTCGCGCCGTTGCTGGGCCAGTCCGCCCGTGGAGTACCTCTGCGTGGCGTGTGGTTCAGCCTGCCGGTGCAGCATGAGCAGACGGGCCATTATTGGCCGGCGGACCCCGCCTGGAACGGCGTACTGGCGGACAAGCCCGTACGGCGTCGAGTGGGCTGGAGCGCCGCTCGCGTGGGTTACGCCGTGACGGTGATGCTGATGCTGGTCTGGGCAATGGGCTTGTGGCTGTCCTTCGCCAGTAACCGCGCGCAGGTCGCTCAAGTACACGCGTCGCTCGCTGCGCTGCAGCAATCGGCTCAAGGCGACCAGCAATTTCAGGCCCTCAACGAGCTGACTCGCGTCCTCGCCCGGCTGGACTACCGCGCCGAGCACGGCACGCCGTGGTATCAACGTTTTGGCTTGAACCAGAACCAAGCCTTGCTTGAAGCCCTTTGGCCGCACTACGTCGAAAGCAATAACCGATTGATGCGCGACCCGGCGGTCGAGAATTTGCAACGCCAACTCGACACGTTGATCAACCTTGCACCGGACAGCACGGACCGCGCCCGCTACGCCCGTGTTGCCTACGATCAACTCAAGGCTTACCTGATGATGGCCCGCCCGGAAAAAACCGATTCTGTCTTCCTGGCCAAGACCTTGAGCGAGGCTGAGCCACTGCGCGCCGGTTTGTCACCCGGTATTTGGCAGAGCCTGTCGCCGACGCTTTGGCAGTTCTACAGCGTGCAGTTGGCTGTACATCCCGAGTGGCGCATCGCGGCTGACTGGCAGCGGGTCGCTCAGGTCCGGCAGGTCTTGCTAGGCCAGTTGGGTCGACGCAACGCCGAAGCCAGCCTGTACCAACAGGTGCTCGATGCCGCCGCCAATCATTCGCCGGACTTGAGCCTGCACCAGATGGTCGCCGATACCGATGCATTGGCACTGTTTTCCACCGACGCCAGGGTCGCGGGGGTGTTCACCCGCCAAGCCTGGGAGGGCCATGTGCGCCAGGCCATTGACGATATTGCCAGCGCCCGACGCGAGGAAATCGACTGGGTGCTCAGCGACAAGCCCATCGATGTTGATCCCGATCTGACGCCAGAAAAACTGCGCGAGCGTCTTACCGAGCGCTACTTCCAGGACTATGCCCGCGCGTGGCTGGACTTCCTCAACAGTCTGCGTTGGCAGCAATCCGAACGGATGGCCGATGTCATCGACCAATTGACGTTGATGAGCGATGTGCGCCAGTCGCCATTGATTGCACTGATGAGCACGGTGGCATACCAAGCGCATGCAAGTCACCGTGGCCGCACACTTGGAGACTCTCTGATCCAGTCGGCGCAACAGTTGATCGGCCGGGACGAGACGCCGGTGACCGACGGATTGACGCATGAGCCGAGCAGCCCCCTGGATGCCACTTTCGGTCCGCTGCTTTCACTGATGAGCAACGACGACGGTAATAAGCTCTCCTTGCATGCTTTTCTCACCCAAATCACCCGCGCTCGTCTGAAACTGCAGCAAGTCAGTCACGCCCCGGACCCGCAGGCCATGACCCAGACCCTGGCGCAAACGGTCTTCCAGGGAAAAAGTATCGATCTGACCGACACCCAGTCCTACGGCAGGCTGATTGCTGCCAGCCTGGGTGCGCAGTGGGCCGGGTTCGGCGAGGCGCTGTTCGTGCGTCCAATGGACCAAGCCTGGCAGCGGGTGCTGCAACCTTCAGCGGCGAGTCTTAACCGCCAGTGGCAACGCGCGATCGTGACGCCCTGGCACAGCGCGTTTGCCAGCCGCTACCCGTTTGCCGCCACAGGCAGTGACGCCTCGTTGCCGATGTTGGGACAAATGATTCGTGCTGACTCAGGGCGGATCGAGCAGTTCTTGCAGCATCAACTGAGCGGCGTGTTGCGCAAGGAGGGCAATCGCTGGGTGGTCGATCCGTTGCATAGCCAGGGCTTGCGTTTCAATCCGCAGTTTCTGTCAGCCATCAACCAGCTCAGCAACTTGGCGGACGTGCTCTACACCGACGGTGGCATGGGGCTGAGCTTCGAGCTCCAGGGCAAGGCGGTCAGAGACGTGGTGCAAACCACCTTTGTTCTCAATGGCGAAAAACACCACTACTTCAACCAAAAAGAACGTTGGCAGCGCTTCAACTGGCCAGGCCGTAGCGATTACCCCGGGGTGAGCCTGAGCTGGACCAGTGTGCATGCCGGCGAACGTCTGTTGGGTGATTACCAAGGCATCTGGGGGCTGATCCGTTTACTGGAAAAAGCCCGCGTCACGCCATTGGACGATGGCGACAGCCTCTATCGCATGGAGCTCAAGGCGCCTGACGGTATCTACCTGACTTGGCATCTGCGCACCGAACTGGATGCAGGGCCATTGGCACTGCTCAAGCTGCGCGGTTTCACGCTGCCTTCACAGATATTTCTGGCTGATGAGTCGTAGGCACAAAACGCGAGTGTGGAATGCAAACCCCTGTGGGAGCTGGCTTGCCTGCGATAGCGGTGGTTCAGTCGATACATGAGTTGACTGCCCCCCGCTATCGCGGGCAAGCCCGCTCCCACATTTGGATCGGTGTTCACATTGGATCAGTGGTGTTTGAGGTTCAGGCGCCAGGCAGCGTCAGTTGCGGATTGACGAAATCAAACGCCGCCAACTGAAACCCTTGCTCATCCACCTGCAACGCCCAGCCCTGTTTATCCCAGTCCCCCAGCACAATGCGCTTGGCCGCTTGCTCGCCAATCTGCAACTTGTGAATGGCGGGGCGGTGGGTGTGGCCGTGGACCAGGGTGCGTACGCCGAACTGCTGCATTACCCGTGGCACTTCCTCGGGGGTGACGTCGACAATGTCGTTGGCCTTCATGCGTGTCTGTGCACGGCTTTCACTGCGCAGCTTGCGCGCCAGTTTGTGGCGGGTGCGCAGGGGTAGGTGGCGCAGGATAAACAGCACGACCGGGTTACGCAGGATACGCCGCAGCTTCATATAGCCGACGTCGCGGGTGCAGAGGCTGTCGCCGTGCATCAACAGCACCGGCTCGCCATGGAGTTGCACGACACTCGGGTCCTTGAGCAAGGTGGCACCTGCAGCTTTGCAGAACGCCTTGCCGATCAGGAAGTCGCGGTTGCCATGCATGATGAAAATCGGGGTGCCGCTGTCGCTCAGCTCGCGCAGGGCTGCGCAAATCGAGCGCTGGAAAGGGGTCATCCCATCGTCGCCAATCCAGGCTTCAAAGAAGTCCCCCAGAATGTACAACGCCTGGGCGCCACGGGCGCGGCCGTGGAGTAAATCCAGAAACGCCCGGGTTATATCCGGGCGCTCCTCTTCCAGATGCAAATCTGAAATCAGCAATATCACCCAACGATCTCGGCTTTCTCGACGATCACGTCTTCTACCGGAACGTCCTGGTGACCGGCTTTGCCAGTGGTCTGTACGCCTTTGATCTTGTCAACGACGTCCTGGCCTTCGGTGACTTTACCGAATACCGCGTAACCCCAACCCTGCACGTTCTTGCCGCTGTGGTTCAGGAAGGCGTTGTCGGCCACGTTGATGAAGAACTGCGCGGAGGCCGAATGCGGCTCCATGGTGCGGGCCATGGCGACGGTGTACTTGTCGTTGGAAAGGCCGTTGTCCGCTTCGTTCTGGATGCTTGGGCGCTTGTCTTTCTTTTCTTTCATGCCTGGCTCGAAACCGCCGCCCTGGATCATGAAGTTGCCGATGACACGGTGGAAAACGGTGTTTTCGTAGTGGCCGGCGTTTACGTACTCGATGAAGTTGGCGACGGTGATCGGCGCTTTCTCGGCGTTCAGCTCGATGACGATGTCACCGTGGTTGGTGGTCAGTTTGACTTGAGTCATGGTCGTTTCTCTTTCAAGGAATTCGTAGGTACGGACGCCCGGGCGCCTTACCGGTTTGGCGAAACTTCGGCCAAGGCGCGCAGTTTAGCGTGCCCGGCAGGAATTTCGAGGTGGTTTTTTATCGCGTTCGTCATTAAAGCAGTAATTAAAGCAGCAGTTTTGGGTCGTGGCCTGTCAGTGTCTTGACCGCTTCGGCTATTATGAGCGCTTTGTTTTATCTGGCCTCAACCGGCCACGTACCTGTCTGTTCAAGGATCCTATGAGCAAGCCCACTGTCGACCCTACCTCGAATTCCAAGGCCGGACCTGCCGTCCCGGTCAATTTCCTGCGCCCGATCATCCAAGCGGACCTGGATTCGGGCAAGCACACGCAGATCGTCACCCGTTTCCCGCCTGAGCCAAACGGCTACCTGCACATCGGTCACGCCAAGTCGATCTGTGTGAACTTCGGCCTGGCCCAGGAATTCGGTGGCGTCACGCACCTGCGTTTCGACGACACCAACCCGGCCAAGGAAGACCAGGAATACATCGACGCCATTGAAAGCGACGTGAAGTGGCTGGGCTTCGAATGGTCCGGTGAAGTGCGCTATGCCTCGCAATACTTCGACCAGTTGCACGACTGGGCCGTCGAGCTGATCAAGGTCGGCAAGGCCTACGTCGACGACCTGAGCCCGGAACAGGCCAAGGAATACCGTGGCACCCTGACCGAGCCGGGCAAGAACAGCCCGTTCCGCGACCGTTCGGTGGAAGAGAACCTGGACTGGTTCGCACGCATGCGTGCCGGTGAGTTCCCGGACGGCGCCCGCGTGCTGCGTGCCAAGATCGACATGGCCTCGCCGAACATGAACCTGCGCGACCCGATCATGTACCGCATCCGCCACGCCCATCACCACCAGACCGGTGACAAGTGGTGCATCTACCCGAACTACGACTTCACCCACGGTCAGTCGGACGCCATCGAAGGCATCACCCATTCGATCTGCACCCTGGAGTTCGAAAGCCATCGCCCATTGTACGAGTGGTTCCTGGAGCACCTGCCGGTTCCTGCGCACCCGCGCCAGTACGAGTTCAGCCGCCTGAACCTGAACTACACCATCACCAGCAAGCGCAAGCTCAAGCAACTGGTCGATGAAAAGCACGTACACGGCTGGGACGACCCACGCATGTCGACGCTGTCGGGCTTCCGCCGCCGTGGCTACACGCCGGCTTCGATCCGCAATTTCTGCGACATGGTCGGCACCAACCGTTCCGACGGCGTGGTGGACTTCGGCATGCTCGAATTCAGCATTCGCCAGGACCTCGACGCGAACGCCCCACGCGCCATGTGCGTGCTGCGTCCGCTGAAAGTCGTGATCACCAACTACCCGCAAGACAAGGTCGACCACCTCGAACTGCCGCGCCACCCGCAGAAAGAAGAACTCGGCGTGCGCAAGCTGCCGTTCGCCCGTGAAATCTACATCGACCGCGATGACTTCATGGAAGAGCCGCCAAAAGGCTACAAGCGCCTGGAGCCGAATGGCGAAGTGCGCCTGCGTGGCAGCTACGTGATCCGTGCCGACGAAGCGATCAAGGACGCCGATGGCAACATCGTCGAACTGCGTTGCTCGTACGACCCGGAAACTCTGGGCAAGAACCCGGAAGGCCGCAAGGTCAAGGGCGTGATCCACTGGGTGCCGGCCGCCGCCAGCATCGAGTGCGAAGTGCGCCTGTACGATCGCCTGTTCCGTTCGCCGAACCCTGAAAAGGCGGAAGACAGCGCCAGTTTCCTCGACAACATCAACCCTGACTCCCTGCAAGTACTCACTGGTTGTCGTGCCGAACCCTCGTTGGGCGAAGCACAGCCGGAAGACCGTTTCCAGTTCGAGCGCGAAGGTTACTTCTGCGCGGATATCAAGGACTCGAAACCAGGCGCTCCGGTATTCAACCGTACCGTGACCTTGCGTGATTCGTGGGGCCAGTGATCAGGCAGGCCTGACCGGCTTTGCCTAGAGAGAAGGAATTGTCGTGCTAACGATCTACAACACACTCAGCAAGACCAAAGAAGTCTTCAAGCCGCTGGATGGCAACAAGGTGCGCATGTACGTGTGCGGCATGACCGTATACGACTACTGCCACATCGGCCACGGCCGCAGCATGGTGGCTTTCGACCTGGTCACCCGCTGGTTGCGTTTCAGCGGCTATGACTTGACGTACGTGCGCAACATCACCGACATCGACGACAAGATCATCAACCGTGCCAATGAAAACGGCGAGTCGTTCGACGCGCTGACCGAGCGCATGATTGCCGCGATGCACGAGGACGAGGCGCGCCTCAACATCCTCAAACCGGACATGGAGCCACGCGCCACGGACCACATCCCGGGCATGCACGCGATGATCCAGACCCTGATCGACAAGGGTTACGCCTACGCTCCGGGCAATGGCGACGTGTACTACCGCGTCGCCAAGTTCATGGGCTACGGCAAGCTGTCGCGCAAGAAAATCGAAGACCTGCGCATCGGCGCGCGTATCGAAGTGGATGAAGCCAAGCAAGACCCGCTCGACTTCGTGCTGTGGAAAGGCACCAAGCCGGGCGAGCCGAGCTGGGAGTCGCCATGGGGCGCCGGGCGGCCGGGCTGGCACATCGAATGCTCGGTGATGTCCACCTGCTGCCTGGGCGAGACGTTCGACATTCATGGCGGCGGCAGCGACCTCGAGTTCCCGCACCACGAAAACGAAATCGCCCAGAGCGAAGCCGCCACCGGCAAGACCTACGCCAATGCCTGGATGCATTGCGGCATGATTCGCATCAATGGCGAGAAGATGTCCAAGTCCTTGAACAACTTCTTCACCATCCGCGACGTGCTGGCAAAGTATCACCCGGAAGTGGTGCGTTACCTGCTGGTGTCGAGCCACTACCGCAGTGCGATCAACTACTCGGAAGACAACCTCAAGGACGCCAAGGGCGCGCTGGAGCGGTTCTACCACGCGTTGAAAGGCTTGCCGGTGGTTGCTCCGGCCGGTGGCGAAGCGTTCGTTGAGCGCTTCACCCAGGTGATGAACGACGACTTCGGCACCCCAGAAGCCTGCGCCGTGCTGTTCGAGATGGTGCGCGAGATCAACCGCCTGCGCGAGAGCGATCTCGACGCCGCCGCTGGCCTTGCCGCACGCCTGAAAGAACTGGCCAGCGTGCTGGGCGTGTTGCAGATGGAAGCCGATGACTTCCTCCAGGCCGGCGCCGAAGGGCGTGTGGATGCGGCTGAAGTCGATGCGCTGATCCAGGCGCGCCTGAACGCACGGGCCAACAAGGACTGGGCGGAATCCGACCGTATCCGTGACCAACTCACCGCCATGGGCGTGGTGTTGGAAGACGGCAAGGGTGGGACGACGTGGCGCTTGGCTGATCAGGCTTGATTGCTAAAGGCTGAATAAAAAACGCCCCGACTGGTTCGGGGCGTTTTTTTTTGCACATCGTTTTAACGGCTCACTCGATCCACTGTGGAAGCTGGCTTGTGTGGGAGCGGGCTTGCTCGCGAAAGCGGAGTGTCCGTCAACAAATCTGGCGACTGATACACCGTATTCGCGAGCAAGCCCGCTCCCACACAAGCCCGTTCCCACATTTATACTGTGTTCACTTGAGCGATCAGCGGCGGCTGCTGACTTCGGCAGGCACATCATCACCCGCCATGCGCTTACGGAACAGTGCCGTGCGCGCCAGCAGCAATGTGGTCACCGGCACCGTGATCGACAACAAAATCGGAATCAACCAGCCGTGCAACACCGGCCCGGACTTGAGTGCCGAAAAGTACACAATCGACGCCAATGCCACACACCACGCGCCCAACGTCGAAGCCAGCGCCGGCGGGTGCATGCGTTGAAAAAAGTCCTTCATGCGCAACAAGCCGATTGCGCCGATCAAGGCGAACACGCTGCTCGACACCAGCAGCACGGCCACGATCACTTCCACCCATAACGGCATCATTCAATCACCTCGCCACGCAGCAGGAATTTCGCCAGGGCAAACGAGCCCACGAAGCCAAACAGTGCAATCAACAGCGCCGCTTCAAAGTAGGTGTCACTGGCGTAACGAATGCCCAGCACCAGCATCATCAGCATCGCCAGCATGTACAGGTAGTCCAGCGCCAGGACCCGGTCCTGGGCCGAGGGGCCCTTGAACAGGCGCACCAGGGTCAGCACCATGGCCAGGGAAAACAGGAACAGGCTGAACAGGATCGCATTGGAGAGCAGGGCGCTCATTCGAAGATCTCCATCAGGGGCCGCTCGTAGGTGGATTTGAAGTGCTCGATAAACGCCGCTTCATCCTCCAGGTCGAACACGTGCAACAGCAGGATGCTGCGGTCCAGCGCCAGTTCCGACCAGATGGTGCCGGGCACCACGGTGGTGATCATCGACAGCGCGGCGAGGCCGTTGGCGTCGCGCAGGTCCAGGGGGATCTTGATAAAGCGCGAACGCGGTGGGCGTGTGCCGCAGGTCAGCACGCCCCAGGCCACTTGCAGGTTGGACGCGATCACGTCGCGGCCGACCACGAAGAACAGGCGGATGATCACCCCGGGGCGGCGGATGCGGATCGGCAACGGCCGCAGCGGCGCCATCAGCAACGGCGCGAGAACGCCCAACAACGCGCCGAGCAGCAGGTTGCCGGGGCTCACCGACAGGTTCAGCACCAGCCATAACAACCACAGAGCCAACGACAGCCACGGAGCAGGGAACAGGCGTTTCATGGCTGCACCTCCAGCGCGGCGCTCTTCGCTTCGGGGCTCGGCACCGGACGCGTGGCCATCACCGCCATCACGTAGTGCTCGGGGTTGTTCAGGCTCACGGCCGTGGCCTGGGTGTAGCGCATCAGCGGTTCGGCCTTGAAGGTCAACAGGATACTCAACCCGAGCAGGAAGAAGATCGGCACGCACTCATAGCGGCGCAGCAGCGGCGAGGGGCGCTCTTCCGGCGTCCAGAAGCGCTGGATGCCCAGGCGCGCGAACGCGATCAACGAGGCCAGGCCAGAGAGCACCAGCAGCACCACCAGGCCCCAGGCTGCCGGACGGATCGGCGCGTCGACGCTCACGCCCAGGCCCAGTGGATTGATCAGCGCGCTGAGCAAACTCAGCTTGCCGATAAACCCGGACAACGGCGGCATGCCGATGATCAGCAACGCGCAGGCGATAAAGCTCAAGCCGAGGAACGCCATGGTCCAGGGGATCACCTGGCCGACCACGGCTTGCTGTTCATCATCCAGGTTCACCCCCGGACGCGGATGCAGGGATTCCATGGCCTTGGGCAGCGCATCGATTTCCTCATCCAGCGGCAAGTCGTTGGCCGAACGCGAACGCTCGATCAACTCCGCCAGCAGGAACAGCGCACTCAACGCCAGGGTCGAGCTGACCAGATAAAACAGCGCGCCTGCTGTCAGGCTCGGCTGGGCGAAACCCACGGCCGACAGCAAGATCCCCGCCGACACCAGGATGCTCAAGCTGGCCATGCGCTCCAGCCGTTGTGCCGCGACCATCGCCAGCGCCGCGCCGATAATGGTTGCCATGCCGCCGTACACCAACCAGTCACCGCCAAACAGCGCCGACGCACCGGCCTGGCCGGAGAACAGCAGCGTCCACAAGCGCAGCACGGTGTATACGCCGACCTTGGTCATGATCGCAAACATCGCCGCCACCGGCGCACTCGCCGAGGAATAGGCAGGAGCCAGCCAGAAGTTCAGCGGCCACATGCCGGCCTTGGCCAGGAACGCGGTGGCGAGGATCGCCGCCCCCGCATGCAGCAGGCCACGATCCGCCTCCGGCACCAGCGGAATTTTCAGCGCCAGGTCGGCAAAGTTCAGCGTACCCGTGACACCGTAGATCATCGCCGCGCCAATCAGGAACAGCGACGAGGCCAGCAGGTTGATTGCGATGTAATGCAGCCCTGCCGACACCCGCGCACGGCCCGAGCCGTGCAGCATCAGGCCGTAGGATGCCGCCAGCAGCACCTCGAAGAACACGAACAGGTTGAACAGGTCGGCGGTGAGGAAGGCGCCGTACAGGCCCATCATCTGCACCTGGAACAAGGCGTGGAAACTGGTGCCGGCACGGTCCCAGCGGGCCATGGCGAACAGCAGCGCGCTCACGCCGATGATGCCGGTGAGTACCAGCATCAGCGCCGACAGTTGGTCCACCACCAGCACGATGCCGAATGGCACCTGCCAGTTGCCCGGCAGGTACACGCCAATCGAACCGGGGCCGCCTTTTTGCGTCCAGTACAGCAACAGCACCGCAATCCCCAGGCCCAGCACGCTGGAGAACAGGTTGATCTTGGCTTTCAGCGGCCGGCGTTTTTCGCCGAGCATCAACATCAGTGCAGCGGTGAGCAGCGGCAGCAGGATCGGGGCGATGATCAGTTGGTTGACCCAATTCATTCCTTGGGCTCCCGGCCGTCGACGTGGTCCGTGCCGGTCAGGCCCCGGGAGGCGAGCAGCACCACCAGGAACAACGCGGTCATGGCGAAGCTGATTACGATGGCCGTCAGCACCAGGGCCTGGGGCAGCGGATCGGTGTAGTTGAGCAGGTCTTGCGGCACGCCGTCCTTGATGATCGGCTCCTTGCCGATAAACAGGCTGCCCATGCTGAAGATGAACAGGTTGACCCCATACGACAGCAGGCACAGGCCCATCACCACCTGGAATGTCCGTGGCCGCAGGATCAGCCACACACCGGAGGCCGCGAGGACCCCGATGGCAATTGCGATGACTTCTTCCATCAGGCGGCTCCTTCCGTTGCGGCAACCACTTTGGCCTGGTTGCTTGGTTTGTGTGCGCGCACCGATTGGTGACCGAGGGCGGTGAGCATCAGCAGCGTCGAGCCGACCACCATGGCGTACACGCCGACGTCAAAGAACAGCGCGCTGGCCACATGAATGTCGCCCAGCAGCGGCAGGCTGAAATGCCAGGTGTGGGTGGTCAGGAACGGGTAGCCGACAAACAGCGCACCCAGCCCGGTCAGCGTCGCCGACAGCAGGCCGAAGCCCATCCAGCGCATCGGCCGCAGGCTCATCTGCGCCTCGACCCACTGCGTACCGGCGACCATGTATTGCAGGATGAACGCCACCGACATCACCAGCCCGGCGACAAACCCGCCGCCCGGTTGGTTGTGGCCGCGCATGAACAAGTAGAACGACACCACCAGCGCAATCGGCAGCAGCAGGCGCACCAGCACTGCGGGCACCATCATGAAGCCCAGCGCGGTGTCGCTGGCCTGGCGCGGGTTGACCAGGTCAGTGGCCACGTCCGGGGCCAACTGACGCTGTTGCGCGGGCAGTTGCATGCTCTCCTTGGACGGGCGGAAACGTCGCAGCAGCGCGTACACCGTCAGCGCCACGGCGCCGAGCACGGTGATTTCGCCGAGGGTGTCGAAGCCGCGGAAGTCCACCAGCATCACGTTGACCACATTGCTGCCGCCGCCTTCGGGCAGGGCGCGGCTGAGGTAGAACGAGGAAATATCGTTGGGCGTCTGGCGCGTCAGCATCGCGTAGGACAGCAACGCCATGCCGCCGCCTACCACGGTGGACAGCAGAAAGTCGCGCACCCGGCGAATCCGCGCCTTGCGCAGGCTGCCCGGCAGGGGCGAAACCTCTTCGATCCGTCGTGGCAACCAACGCAAGCCCAGCAGGATCAGCACGGTGGTCACCACTTCCACCACCAGTTGGGTCAAGGCCAGGTCCGGCGCGGAGAACCACACGAACGTGATGCAGGTCATCAGGCCGCACACGCTGACCATGGTCAGGGCTGCCAGCCGGTGATACTTGGCTTGCCACGCGGCGCCGACGGCGCAGGCAATCGCCAGCAGCCACAAGGTAACGAACACGATGGAACCGGGGATCTTCGGCCGGTCGCCCCAGCTGAGGCTGCTGTGCAGCATCGGGATGAGGCCTGCGACCACCGCCGCCAACACCAGCAGGAACAGCTGGGTTTGCAGGCGTTTGGTGCTGATGCGTTTTTCGATCTTGCGTGCACCGCGCATCATCACAACCAGGCAGCGCTCGAAGCCGCGCTTGCCGTTGAAGTAGCTGATGATCGGCGGGTAATCGAAGCGCCCGCGCTTGAGTTGCTTGCGCAGCAACAGGTAGAGCACCACGCCGCAGGACATCGCCACCAGGCTCATGATCATCGGCGCGTTCCAGCCGTGCCAGATCGCCAGGCTGTACTGCGGCAGCACGCCGCCCACCACGGGCAGTGCGGCGGCAGCGAGGATCGAGCCGACCATCTGCGCCGGGAAGATCCCTACCAGCAGGCAGGTGAACACCAGCAGTTCCACCGGCGCGCGCATCCAGCGCGGCGGTTCGTGTGGCGTATGGGGCAGGTTGGTGGCTGTCGGGCCGAAGAACACATCGACCGTGAAGCGCAGCGCGTAGGCCACGCTGAACGTACCGGCGATGGTGGCGATCACCGGCAGGGTGATTTCCACCCACTTGGTCGCCGAGATGAACACGGTTTCGGCGAAGAACATTTCTTTGGACAGAAAACCGTTAAGCAGCGGCACGCCCGCCATGGACGCACTGGCGACCATCGCCAGGGTCGCGGTAAACGGGATCAAACGCACCAGACCACTGAGTTTGCGAATGTCACGGGTGCCGCTTTCGTGGTCGATGATGCCCGCCGCCATGAACAGCGAAGCCTTGAAGGTGGCGTGGTTGAGAATGTGGAACACCGCAGCGACGGCGGCCAGCGGGCTGTTGAGGCCCAGCAGCAGGGTGATCAGCCCGAGGTGGCTGATGGTGGAATAGGCCAGCAGGCCCTTGAGATCGTTTTGAAACATCGCGCAGTACGCGCCGAGTAGCAGGGTGATCGCGCCGGCGCCGCCGACGATGTAGAACCATTCTTCGCTGCCGGACAGCGACGGCCACAGGCGGGCCAGCAAGAACACGCCGGCTTTCACCATCGTCGCCGAATGCAGGTAGGCCGACACCGGCGTGGGGGCCGCCATCGCGTGGGGTAGCCAGAAGTGGAAGGGGAACTGCGCGCTTTTGCTCAGCGCGCCGATCAGCACCAGGGCGAGCATGATCGGGTAGAGCGCGTGGGCGCGGATCTGCTCGCCCGCCGCCAGCACCTGGTCGAGGTCGTAGCTGCCGACGATATGCCCCAGCAGCATCACGCCTGCCAGCAGGCACAAACCGCCGGCGCCGGTGACCATCAACGCCATATAGGCACCGCGTCGCGCGTCGGCGCGGTGGTGCCAGTAGCCGATCAGCAGGAACGAGAACAGGCTGGTCAGTTCCCAGAAAAACACGATCTGGATCAGATTGCCGGAGATCACCAGCCCGAGCATCGCGCCCATGAAGGCCAGGAAAAACGCAAAGAAGCGTGGCACCGGATCGTCCGGCGACATGTAATAGCGCGCATACAGCGACACCAGCGTGCCGATGCCCAGTACCAGCATCGAGAACAGCCAGGCAAACCCGTCCATGCGCAACACGAAGTTCAAGCCCAGGCTGGGCAACCACATGAATTCTTCGCGGATCACGCCACCGTGGGCGATCTGGGGGTAGAGCAGGGCGACTTGAACGGTGCCGACCAGGGCCACCAGGCCGGCCAGTAGGGATTCGGTGTTACGTGCGTTATGCGGCAGCAAGGCTGCCAGACAGCTGCCAAGAAACGGCAGCAGCAGTAGAACTATCAGGGACATAGGCTTCTAATCTGCGGGAGTTTGGGATGCATCATACGTGCCGCTTTCTCGATCACCAAACGGCAACATGTGGCAGGATCCTACAAGGTAGGCCGAAAACTCCCAATACGCACTTATACGCAGCAACCAATGTTGGAATGCAATCCCCGTAGTGAGCGGGCTTGTCCCGCGCTGGGTGGCGAAGCCGCCCTAAACCCAGACAGCTCGGTTTGCTTGAAAGAATGCAGTGACTGGATTGGGGCCGCTTCGCCACCCAGCGCGGGACAAGCCCGCTCACTACAAAGGCGTGTTGATGGGGCTTAGCCCAGACGCTCCTGCTCCAAGTCACTCTCTAACTCGGCTGCCTTCTGCCCTTTGGTCTTCATCTCACTCACAATCACCGCCGCTACAATCAACGCCGCTCCTACCATCGCAATCGGTGGAAAACGCTCCCCGGCAATCCGTCCGACCACACCGGCCCACACCGGCTCCCCGGCATAAATCAGCGTGGCCCGCGTTGGCGAAACACTCTGCTGCGCCCAGTTCATCGCCACCTGGATCACCGCGCTGGTCAAGCCCAGGCCCACCGCGCTGAACAGCAGCAACCACGAGAACCCCGGCAAGGCCTCGCCCATCGGCACCACCATCATGAACGACAGCACCGAGGCCGTTGCCAGTTGCACCACCGTAACCCGGCGCACATCCACCTGCCCGGCATAGGCACCGATCAAAATGATTTCGGCGGCTATGGCTATTGCACCAATCAATGTGGCGATTTCGCCGGGGCTGAAGTTCAACGATGCGCCCGCAGGCCCCGTCAACAGCATCAAGCCGGTGAACGCCAGCATGATGCCAATGCTTGGCATCAACCCTGGGCGCCGGCCCAGCACCAGCCATTGCAGCAAGGGCACAAAGGGCACATACAGCGCGGTGATAAACGCCGACTGGCTACTGAGGATCGTCTGCAAGCCAATGGTCTGCAAACCGTAGCCAAACATGATCGCCACGCCGATAAACACCCCGGCCTTGAACTCGAACAAGGTCAGGTCACGCAAGGTCCGCAAGGAAAAGAAGCCCACCACAATCGCCGCGGCGGCAAAGCGCAGCCCCACGAAAAACATCGGGCCGCTGACGGTCATGGCGTGTTGCACCAGCAAGAAGGTGCCGCCCCAGATCATGGTGATGAACACCAGGATGCATTCGGCTTTGCTGAAACGGTTGAAACGCGAGGGGGATTTGGCGGTGGTCATGGCGGCTCGGTCTTGCAAGGGGAAGGCACGGACCGCACAATGCGCCGCACGCTGGGCAGTATACTGCGCACACCCACCCATTGAGCAATATAGTGCACAAAGAAAATCCGCAACGGGCCTCGGTCCTGCAGCACGTCAGCCAGAACGTTCGTCGCCTGCGCCACGCCGCCGACTTGAGCCAGACCGCGCTCTCGGAAAAGTCCGGAGTCAGCCGGCGCATGCTGGTGGCCATCGAAGCCGGCGAGAAGAATGTCAGCCTGTCCACGTTGGACCGGGTGGCCGAAGCCTTGGACGTGGCGTTCAGCGACCTGATCCAGGCCCCGGATGTGCGCGACCACAGCCGCATCAACGAGCTGGCCTGGGCCGGTGAGATCGACGGCAGCAAGGCGGTGTTGCTGGCCAAGGCCACCGCGCGGCGCGAAGTGGAACTGTGGGAGTGGCGCCTGGAGCCCGGCGACCGTTACTGCCCGGACCCCGACCTCGAAGGCTGGAGTGAGCAACTGTTTGTGTTCGAGGGCAGCCTGACCCTGGTCGTGGCTGGCGTAGAAAACCGCATCGGCGCCGGCGAGTTTTTCATGTTCGCCAGTCATCAGCAGCACACCTATCGCAATGACGGTGACGTCGCGGTGCGCTTTATCCGCAACGTGGTGATCTAACTGTTTGCCACGCAACAGTGGATGCACAGTTTGCTGGTTTGAAACGCGCTCCATCCCAGGACTTCCTCAGCAAGCCGCTGATTTTATTGGCGATTAAATTCAGGCACGACTCCTGCAATCACTCCGTTATCCCATCGGAGCCTGGAGTCGGCCCATGTCTGCCCACCCTTTACACCCTGCCCATATCATCCGCTCGGACGCGCAAGCCATCGAGATCGCCACGCGCCTGGCCGCCCGCTTTGCCGTCGAGGCCAGTGAGCGCGACCGTGAGCGTCGCCTGCCCGTCGCCGAGCTTGAAGAGTTTTCCGCCAGCGGTCTGTGGGGCATCACCATTCCCAAGGCCTACGGCGGTGCCGAGGTGTCTTATGTGACCGTGGCGGAGGTGATCAAGTTGATCTCCGCTGCCGACCCGTCCCTGGGGCAGATCCCGCAAAACCACTTGGGCGTGGTCGACATCCTGCTGCAAACCGCCAGCGAGGAACAAAAGTGTTACTACTTCGGCAAGGTCCTGGCCGGTTATCGCTTTGGCAATGCGTTCTCCGAAGCCAAAAGCAAAAACGCCGGCACCTTTGATACGCAAATCCGCTTCCATGGCGACAGCGCGCAAATCAATGGCGAAAAGTTCTACTGCACCGGCGCGCTGTTCGCCCACATCGTGCCCACCGTCGCCAATAACGAAAAGGGTCAGGCATTTATCGCCTTCGTCGAGCGTGATGCCCAGGGCCTGAACGTGATCGACAGCTGGGACGGCTTCGGTCAGCGCACCACCGCCAGCGGCGGCGTGACCCTCGATGGCGTCAGCGTACCCCTGTCTGCCGTCATCCCTGCGCACCAAGCGTTCGACCAGCCCACCGCCAACGGCCCGATCTCGCAGATCATCCAGGCGGCGGTCGACACCGGCATCGCCCTCGGAGCCCTTGAGCAAGCGAAAATCTTCGCCCGCCAGGCGCGCCCGTGGATCGACAGCCAGCAGGAGCACGGCTGGCAAGACCCGTTCACCATCGCCGCCATCGGTGACTTGGAATGGCGTGTGCACGGCACTGAAGCCATCCTCGCCAAGGCCGGCCGCGCCGTCGACCACGCCCTCGCCGAACCCAGCGAAGACAGCGTCGCCCACGCCTCGCTGGTCGTCGCCCAGGCCAAAGTGCTGTCCGCCGAAACCGCCTTGCTGGCCAGCAGCAAACTGTTCGAACTGGCCGGCACCCGCTCGGTCACTGGCAAGCACAACCTCGACCGCTTCTGGCGCAACGCCCGCACCCACACCCTGCACGACCCGGCCCGCTGGAAATACCACCTGATCGGCAACTTCGTGCTCAACGGCGTGAAACCCGCGCGCCACGCCTGGAACTGAGGAACTCACCCATGACCGCATTGAACCTTGCGCGCCAACTGCTGGACAGCACCCGCCGCCATGTCGAGAAAAGCGAAGACCCTTATGTGATCAGCCGCTTCGGCGACTTGCAGATCCGCGTGGACGTGGCTGCCGCCTTGCTGGAACGCGCCGAAACCCATCCCGGCCCGGTGGCTGCCACCGAAGCGCAGATCGCCGCCGCCGAAGCCTTGATCGCCGCGAGCAACGCCGAATTCGAACTCACCGGCCAACGCACCGCGCTGCCCTCGACCCTGGATGATCCGTTGCGCGCGAAGTACCAGATCGTCGGCAACTACCACCTCAACGGAGTGCTGTGATGTCCCGTGAAATCCGCTTGAATGCCTTCGACATGAACTGCGTCGGCCACCAGTCTCCCGGTTTGTGGGCGCACCCGCGTGACCGTTCGTGGCAGTACAAGGACCTGGAATACTGGACCGACCTGGCCAAGATCCTTGAGCGCGGCAAGTTCGACGGCCTGTTCATCGCCGACGTGCTGGGGATCTACGACGTGTACCAAGGCAACGGTGAAGCGGCGATCCGCCAGGCCACCCAAGTGCCGGTCAACGACCCGCTGTCGCTGATCGCGCCGATGGCCCTGGTCACTGAACACCTGGGGTTTGGCCTGACGGCCTCGCTGTCCTTTGAGCACCCGTATCCGTTTGCGCGGCGTCTCTCCACCCTCGATCACCTGACCAAGGGCCGTATCGGCTGGAACATCGTCACCTCCTACCTGGAAAGCGGCGCCAAGAACCTCGGCCAGAAAGCCCAGACCGAGCACGACGCCCGCTACGACTACGCCGAGGAATACCTGGAGGTTTGCTACAAACTCTGGGAAGGCAGTTGGGAGGAGGGTGCGGTGCTGCGCGACCGTGAACGCCGCATCTTCAGCGACCCGAGCAAAATCCACGAGATCCGCCACCTCGGCAAACACTTCCAGGTGCCCGGCATTCACCTGTGCGAGCCTTCGCCGCAGCGCACTCCGGTGCTCTACCAGGCCGGTGCTTCCAGTCGCGGCAAGCAGTTCGCCGCCGAACAGGCCGAATGCGTATTTGTCGCTGCGCCGTCCAAGGTGCTGCTGAAAAAGACCGTCGCCGACATCCGCCGCCGTGCCGCCGAGGCCGGGCGCGATCCGAAGAAGATCCTGATCTTCAACTTGCAGACGGTGATCGTCGGCGAGACGGACGCGAAGGCCAAGGCCAAGTTTGATGAGTACAAGTCCTACGTCAGCTACGAAGGCGCGATGGCGCTGATTTCCGGCTGGACCGGTATCGACTTCAGCCAGTTCAAGCCGGATGAGCCGCTCAAGCATGTGCACACCAATGCGATCCAGTCGGCGGTGGAAGCGTTTTCCACCGCTGATCCGAACAAGGTGTGGACACCCAATGAACTGGCCGACTGGGTTGGCATTGGTGGCTTTGGCCCGCTGTTTGTCGGCGGCCCGGAAACCGTGGCGGATCTGCTTCAGGAATGGGTGGACGAGACCGACGTGGACGGCTTCAACCTGGCCTACGCATTGACCCACGAGACCTTTATCGACGCCGTGGAGTTGCTGGTGCCGGAGTTGCAGAGGCGCGGTGTGTACAAGACCGAGTACGCCGAGGGCACGTTGCGCGAGAAGCTGTTTGGCGACGGGGCGCGATTGACGGCCGCTCATCCCGGTGCGGCGTATCGCACGTTAGGCCATGTTGAAGGGCGCGCCAGCAGGGCGTAATACATCGACTTGATAGTGAGGCTTGCTGACCGCCTAACGGCAAGCCTCTTGCTAGTGACGGATAACCTATTTTTGAATGTGCAAAACTCCATCACTTACGTTGATAGTGTCCGCGCCGTCGGAAGTAGTTCCTATAAAGTCGAAAGTACCGTCGAGTAATTTGTTGTTTGAGTCGGGTACAGAAGTAAGTTTCAATGTCCCGCTCACAGCCTGATAGGCTATGAATCTCTGATTCATGTCGTAAAAGAAGGATCTGACTTGCTGGCTGGTTGCGCTTATTGCATAAATGCCAGCGGTAAGGTTGTCGGCGATTCGTATGCTGAGGATGTGGGTGGAGGTATTGGGTCTATCTACATATTGACGTGACCAGGCCAGGATTGAAGAAGGCATATCGGAGTCGACTTCGTAGGTGTACTCGACCTCGGTGGATCGATAGTCCCAGTCAATCGCGCCGGTGATTATGGCCGACACCGAACCCTCATCATCGGTTTTTTGCTCTTCGCTATAACCCATTACATTCAGTGCGCCATTGGTTACACCAATGGCATGGGAACCGCTCTGTGCGTCAAAGTTGAAGTCTGCTGTGAACGATTGATTCTGCTCGTTGACGGTAACGGTTATTGAACCACTTTTCGCAAGATAGTTATGCCAGGTTCCAAATATGGACTTGACATAATAGGCGCTGGCATCGCCAGCAGAGTGGCCACCCAATAAATATTTTTTTTGGTTGACGTTGCCTTCCATCGGGATAGAGAACGTAAAGAGTTGGTGGGTGCCGGTGCCGTTTTCTGGTGCCTCTGCAATCACGGTCCATGTATTGAACGTGTCATTGGGGTAAAAGGTGAACCTATTGGCAGAAAAGGATGCGAAATCAGGATCGTTGTTAAGGGAGGCTGTGCAAGTTCCGATTGTGTCATTGGAATGGTTTTTTCTGAAGAGCGTCATACCGAATGTCCACTGTGTGAAAAAGGGAGGAGTAGGTTATCGGGGGCGATGGGGTTTTTATACTGTCAAAGGTGACAGGTTTAATCCGTGATTTGTTTAGAATAAATAGCAATTACGGAGGGCAATCAGTCATTGGCTAAAATGTTGCTCTCGCAACAGCGAACACACACTTTGTTCAATCCGCACCGAGCGCCGGGGCGATGATAGGTGAGAAACAGCAGGGTTTCGGCGGATGTGCCTGTAGGCACGACTCCTGCACTGCATCGATACACACCACTCTCAGCCAGCGGACCACCGCACGCTTAACCCTCTATAGGAATACTCCCTATGAGCGTGCATGAACTAAAACGCCCGCTGGCCGTGGAATGGCCCGCCGAACTGCTTGGCAACCTGCCCAAGGCCCTTGAACAACTGCACCACTGGGCGCAGATCACCCCGCTGCACACCGCCTTGCGTCACAAGCGCCAGGGCCAGTGGTATGCGTGGCGCTGGATCGACGCCTTGCGTGACGTTGAGCGCCTGGCCGATGGTTTGCGCCAGCAAGGCTTCAACGAGCAGTCGCGCTTGGTCTTGTGCGGTGCGTTTGAGCCGAACCTGTTGCTGCTGGCCCTGGCCGCCCAAGCCGTCGACGGGCAGGTGCTGACCTTGGCCGATGACCTGGAGGCGGAAGCGGTGCAGCACCAACTATGGCGTATCCGCCCCAGCCATTCTTATGTGCAAGGCCGTCAGCAACGGCACTGGGCGTGCGCCAACCCGCTGGATTTCGTCCAGTTGCTCGGCCCGGTCGACCCCGCGCAACACCTCGTGCGTTGGTGGCAACCGGCCGGCGAAACCGCCTTGTGGAGCGAAGAGGGCACCCACTGGCAGGGCGGCCTGGCGGTGCTGCTGGAGCAGTGGCTCAACACCGGCCACGGCTTGGCTTTCCCGGAAAGCCTGGCCTCGGCGCAGCGCGACCGCCGCGAAGTCGCGCCCACCGGCTTGCTGTTGTCTGCCGAACGCCTGCAGCACCTGGCTGCGGAAATCGAAAGCCGCCTCGCGCCCCACGGTACCTGGCGCCGACGCCTGTGCGAGTGGGCCATCGCCCACCCGCAAAGCGGCCTGCGCCGGCTGCTGAAAAACCGCGTGCGCAAGCTGCTCGGTTTCCAGCGCCTGGCCTACATCTGGCAACCCCTGAAAGCCACCGCTTCGCCTACGTGGCTGGCTGAATTCAAACGGGACATCGCATGAGCCAAACCATTCTCCAGGTACGCGACATCTCGCTGTCGTTCAAAGGGGTCAAGGCGATCAATGCCTTGTCCTTTGACGTGCAGCGCGGTGAGATCTGCGCGTTGATCGGGCCCAACGGCGCGGGCAAGAGTTCGTTGCTCAATGTGCTCAACGGCGTGTATCGCTTCGATGCCGGCGAGATCGTCTTCGAAGACCGGCACTTTCACCGCATCGACCCATTGGGTGCGGCGCGCCGCGGCATCGGCCGCACCTTTCAGAACAACGCGCTGTTCAAGAAAATGAGCGTGCTCGACAACATCCTCACCGGCCTCTCGCGGCATATGCGCAGCACGTTCATCGAGCAAGCCCTGGGCCTGCCCCGCGCACGCCGCGAGGCCGAAGCGTTCCGCCGGCGCGCCCAGGGCATGCTCGAATTTCTCGAACTGCAAGCCCACCGCGATGTGCTGGTGGGCAACCTGTCCTACGGCCTGCAAAAGCGCGTGGAGTTGGGCCGGGCGCTGATCGCCGGGCCCAGTCTGTTGCTGCTCGACGAACCCATGGCCGGCATGAACGCCGAGGAAAAACAGGAGATGGCACGTTTCGTCGCCGACGTTAACCGTGACCTGGGCACCACCGTGGTGTTGATCGAACACGACATCGGCGTGGTGATGGGCCTGTCCCACCACGTGGTGGTGCTCGACTACGGACGTAAGGTCGGCGACGGCACGCCCGCGCAAGTGCAAGCCAACCCCGAAGTGATCGCGGCCTACCTGGGAGCGGCGCACTGATGACGTTCTTCTTCGAAACCCTGCTCGGCGGCCTGCTCGCCGGCACCATGTACTCGCTGGTCGCCATCGGCTTTGTGCTGATCTACAAGGCCAGCGGCGTGTTCAACTTTGCCCAGGGCGCGATGCTGCTGTTCGCCGCGCTGACCTTCGTCAGCCTGCATGATCAGGGGGTGCCGTTTGCCCTGGCGTTGCTGCTCACGGTGATCGTGATGAGCCTCGGTGCGCTGCTGATCGAGCGCCTGGTGCTGCGGCCCTTGGTGAACCGTTCGCAGATCACCTTGTTCATGGCCACGCTCGGCCTCTCGTTCATCATCGAAGGCCTCGCCCAGGGCCTGATGGGCTCGCAGGTGCGCGCTCTGGATCTGGGCATCGACGATGTGCCGCTGTTCGTCGGCCCGCTGATGCTCAGCCAGTTTGACCTGATCGCGGCGGCGGTGGCGGTGGTGCTGGTGACGGTGTTGGCGCTGTTGTTCAACAAGACCCGCATCGGTGTGTCGTTGCGCGCGGTGGCGGATGACACCACGGCGGCGCTGTCCATCGGTATCAACCTCAACCGTATCTGGCAGATCGTCTGGGCCGTGGCCGGGGTGGTCGGGCTGGTCGCCGGGCTGTTGTGGGGCGCGCGCCAGGGCGTGCAGTTTTCGCTGTCGCTGGTGGTGCTCAAGGCCCTGCCGGTGCTGATCATCGGCGGCTTTACCTCGATTGGCGGGGCGATCGTCGGCGGGCTGATTGTCGGGGCCGCGGAGAACCTCGCCGAGGTGTATATCGGCCCGTTGATCGGCGGCGGCATCACGCCGTGGTTCGCCTACGTATTGGCCCTGGCCTTCCTGTATATCCGTCCCGCCGGCCTGTTCGGCGAGCGCGCCATCGAGCGAGTCTGAAACCATGTCGATTCCTGTTGCGCAACACTGCGCGCCGTTGGTGCTGATCCAGCGGCGCCTCCCTTGGGGCCTGATCGGCCTGTTGGCGCTGGCGTTCATCGTGGTGCCGTTGTGGGGCAATGACTACTGGCTGAACGCGATCCTGATTCCGTTCCTGGTGTTGTCGCTGGCCGGGCTTGGCCTGAACTTGCTGACTGGCTACACCGGGCAAACTTCGGTGGGCGCGGCGGGTTTCATGGCCGTCGGCGCGTTTGCCACCTATGGCTTTCTGCTGCGTCTGCCGGAGCTGGGCTTGCCGGTGGCGCTGCTGGGCGGTGGGATTATCAGCGCGCTGGTCGGGCTGTTGTTCGGCCTGCCCAGCGCGCGGATCAAGGGCTTCTATTTGATGGTCACCACCTTGGCCGCGCAGTTTTTCCTGGAGTGGCTGTTCGTCAAATTCCCCTGGTTCTACAACTACGGGTCCTCCGGGACCATCTCCGCGCCGAAGCTGGCGCTGTTCGGCCATGACCTCAACACGCCGCTGGGCCGCTATCTGCTGACGCTGGTGACGGTGGTGGTGTTGACCTGGACCGCGATCAACCTGGTGCGCAGCCAGGTCGGACGCAACTGGATGGCGATCCGCGACATGGACACCGCCGCCGCCGTGGTGGGCATCCCGGTGGTGCGCTACAAGCGCCTGGCGTTTGCCGTCAGTTCGTTCTACCTCGGCATCGCCGGTGCGCTGTGGGCCTTTGCCTACCTGGGCACGGCGAGCGCCAGCAGTTTCGACATCAATCGCTCATTCCAGATCCTGTTCATCATCATTATCGGCGGTATGGGCAGCATCGCCGGCAACTTTGTCGGTGCGGCCTTTATCAGTTTGCTGCCGATTTTCCTCAGTCATGCTGGGCAGGCGTTGTTCGGCGGCGCGGTGGATGCGGGGCAGTTGCAGAACCTGCAAAAAATCATCTTTGGCGTGTTGATCATCGTGTTCCTGATCAAGGAACCCGAGGGCTTGATTCGCTTGTTGCACAACCTGCGTGACCGTGTGCGGCAGTGGCCGCTGCGTTTCTAACTTCCCAAGAGAATCCTTCATGCGTGCATCCTTGAAACGTTCTTTCGCCGGTGCTGCCTTTGCACTGGCGGCATTGGCCGGTGCTGTGCCCCAGGCCGTGGCGTCGGCCGATCAGCAATTTATTCCCCTGGCGACCTATCGCGTCGGCGCCTATGCGTCCAGCGGCGTGCAGGTGTGGGCCGGAATGATCGACTATCTGCGCTATATCAACGAGGTCGAAGGCGGTATCAACGGCGTCAAGCTGGTGTGGCAAGAGTGCGAGACCGAGTGGACGGCGGAGAAAGGCATCGAGTGCTACGAGCGCTTCAAGAACGGCCTGGATGGCGCGCCGGTGGCGGTGTACCAGCCCAACGGCGCACCGGCGGCGTATGCCCTGAGCGAGCGTGCGGAAGTGGACAAGATCCCGCTGATCACCCTCGGATACGGGCGCACCGAGGCCACCGACGGCACGGTGTTCCCGTACAACTTCCCGGTGATGCTGACCTTCTACAGTGAGGCGTCGACGCTGGTGAACTACATTGCTCAGCGCGAGGGTGGGTTCGACAAACTCAAGGGCAAGAAGATCGCCACCGTCTACCACGACTCGGCCTATGGTCGCGAAACCCTCGGCCCGCTGAAGCTGCTCGCCGAGAAGTACGGCTTTGAAAATATCCAGATCCCGGTGGCCGACCCAGGCAACGAGCAATCGGCACAATGGCGCCAGGTGCGCCAGGCCAACCCGGACTGGGTGTTCCTGCGCACCTGGGGCGTATCCACCCCGGTGGCGGTGAAGACTGCCGCACGCTTCGGCTTTCCGGTCGACCACATCATCGGCGACATCTGGGCCAGTTCCAGCGAAGACGTGTTGCCCGCTGGCAGCTCAGCCAAAGGCTACCTGGCGCTGACGCCTTACCCGGCCGGTGCCGACTTCGAGATCCACAAACGCCTCAAGCACTACATCCTCGACAAGGGCCACAGCGACCTCAAGGACCTGAAAAACTTCGGCAGCGTCTACTACAACTCCGGCCTGGTGAATGCCGCCGTGGCGGTGGAAGCCATACGTACCGCCCAGGCCAAGTTCGGCAAGCGCCCGCTCAACGGCGAAGAAGGCCGCTGGGGCCTGGAGCACTTGAATATCGACGACGCTCGCCTCAAGGACATGGGCTACCTGGGCCTGATGCAAAACCTCAAGCTGTCGTGCCGTGACCACGAAGGCGGCGGTTCGGCGCGGGTACAGCAATGGGACGGCGCCAACTGGACGTTGGTCAGTGAATGGATCCCGGCCGACCGTGCACTGTTGCGGCCGTTGATCGACGAAAAATCCGCCGCCTTCGCCAAGGAAAAAGGCCTGACGCCGCGCACCTGCATCGGGGATGAATAAACCATGCACCAGCCCGCCGCTGCATCCGCCACCCCGTCGTTGCTGACGGTCAACGACATCGAAGTGATCTACGACGGTGCGATCCTGGCGGTGGCCGGGGTTTCGCTGCACGTGCCCAAGGGCGCCATCGTCGCCTTGCTCGGCGCCAATGGCGCAGGCAAGAGCACCACACTCAAGGCGATTTCCGGCCTGGTGCGCGCCGAGCGCGCCGAAGTCAGCCGGGGGGTGATTGAGTACGCCGGCGCCGACCTGGCCGGTGTCGACCCCAGCCAGCGCGTGCGCCAAGGCATGGTTCACGTCCTGGAGGGCCGCCATGTGTTCGGCCAACTGAGCGTGGAAGACAACCTGCGCAGCGGCGGCTTTGTGCGGCGCCTGAGTCGCCAGGACATGGAGCACGACCTGGAGCGTATCTACAGCTGGTTTCCCCGGCTCAAGACCAGGCGCCACACCCGCGCCGGGCTGACCTCCGGCGGCGAGCAGCAGATGGTCGCCATTGGCCGGGCGTTGATGACCCGTCCTACTTTGGTACTGCTCGACGAGCCGTCCATGGGTTTGGCGCCTATGATCGTGCAGGAGATTTTCGCGATCATCGCTCAGCTCAACCGCGAGCAGCAGGTGAGCTTCCTGATCGCCGAGCAGAACATCAACGTCGCGCTCACCTATGCGTCCCACGGTTACGTGCTGGATACTGGCCGCGTGGCCTTGAGTGGCAACGCGGCGCAGCTGCTGGCGCGGGGCGACTTGCACGACATTTATCTGGGTAAACAGTAAAGGCGAACAGGCATGACTGACTCCATCCGCAACGCCGATGTTTTGATCATCGGCGGCGGGCTAAGTGGCACGATGCTCGCGGTGCAACTACTGCGCCGGCCGGGCCAGCGGCGGATTCTGGTGATCGAACCGCGCGCCGAACTCGGCCGTGGCGAGGCCTACAGCGCAGTTGAGCTGGGCCACACGTTGAACGGCAACGCCGCACGCATGAGCGTCGACCCGGACAACGCCGATGACCTGACCCAATGGCTCACCGACTACATCGGTGCCGGTGGCTGGCCGCAGGCGCACCAGCAGCGCGTGCCGATCAGCGAATTGTTCCCACCGCGCGGGATCTTTGGCTTGTATGCGCAGCAGCGGTTGGCGCAGGCCCAGGCGTTGTCGGCGTCGACGGTCGAGCATGTGCGCGGCGAAGTGGTCGATGTGCAAGTGGATGAAGCGGCGACGTTGTTGACCCTGGATAACGGCCAGCAACTGCGCGGCGCCTTTGCGGTGCTGGCCACCGGAATGTTTCCGGCGGCGCGTACGCCGCAGACCGAGTCCAGCGGTTTGAACGCGGCGGCGGTTGACCCATGGGACGTGAGCAGCATGACCCAGATTGACCCGCAGGCCAGCGTGCTGATCATCGGCTCCGGGCTGACCATGGTCGACGCCGTGGTGTCCCTGGAACTGGCCGGGCATCGCGGGCCTATCGAGGTTTTTTCACGGCATGGGTTGTTGCCCCATGTGCGTCGGCAGCCGCCGGCCTGGGTGGACTTTCTCGCCGAAGACCCGAGCCTGCGCAGCCCTCGGCAACTGCTGCGCGAGGTGCGCCGCCAATGCCGGATCGCACAGGCCCAGGGCATCGATTGGCAAGCGCCGCTGGACACCGTGCGTGCGCATATCGGCCGGTTGTGGAGCCAGGCCAGTGAGCGGCAAAAGCGTCAGTTCGTGAGGCATGTGCGGCCGTGGTGGGAGAGTCATCACCACCGCTCACCGCCGTTGAGCGCGCAGTTGGTGGCGCGCTTGCATGAAGCGGGGCGCTTGCGTATTCAGGCGGCGTCGTACAAAGGCCTGGAGCCGTCGGTAGACGGCGTTTGCATTCGCGTGCGCTATCGCGGCGAGCAGGCAATCACTCGGGTTCGGGGGGCGGCGCTGATCAACTCCAGCGGCATCGAATATGACTGGCGCCGCGTAGCCCGGCCGCTGCCACAGCAATTGCTCAAGCGCGGCTTGATCCGGCCCGGGCCGCTGGCATTGGGGATTGCGGCAGATGCGGGTGGGGCGGTGGTGGACTCGCAAGGGCAAGTCAGCAGCCGTTTGTTCGCCATGGGCCCGCCGTTGCGGGGGCTGTGGTGGGAAAGCACGGCCGTCACCGACGTAGCACTCCAAGCCAAAGCCCTCGCCTCAAAACTGACCCCGACCTTGTAGTGAGCGGGCTTGCCCGCGCTGGGGGGCGAAGCCGCCCCAAATCCCGGCACCTCGGTCTTTCTGATACACCGCGGCGGACCGTTTTGGGGCGGCTTCGCCCCCCAGCGCGGGGCAAGCCCGCTCACTACAAGGTTATCTGGGGGTTTTGATAAAGCCGGGTTTTAGGCCGAAGACCTCGACCCCTTGCGCCGTCGCTTGCCCGGTCGTGACCTTGACCCGTTCCACCGGCTTGTCCAGCGCCTCCCGGTACTCCACTTCACCGCCAGCGAGCGCCTGCGCCGGCACCACGATCGCCTGTGCATTGTTGTAAGTGACAATGGTCAACCGCGCACTCATGCCCAATCGCACCCGCTGCAACTGCTGTGGCGTGAGCTTGGGAATCGACAGGCTCACCGCAAACTGCGCGCTGCCCTGGCTGTCACCGGCAATCGCCAAGCCGCTGACCACGCTGACCACGCCGTTGAGCCGTTCGCCATCAAACCCGTCGCCGAGCACCTCCACGGCCTGGCCTTGATGCAACCTGTTGATGTCCAATTCCGAGACCTTGGCGACGATCTTCAACCGCTCGATATTCGCCAGGCCAAACAACACCTGGCCCTGGTTGACCTTGCTGCCGGCCTGCACCGGCGCGTTGTTGCTGCCTGGCGTCGAGGTATTGCCGGGGGCGGGCACCACGATTCCGGAGAACGGCGCCTTGACCTCGCGGCCTGCCAGCAGCGTGCGCAGGGCGTCGTATTTGACCGTGGCATTGGTCAGTTCCATGTCGGCGATCTGGCGGTATTCGCCCTTGCCCTGGTCGATGGCCTGTTGCAGTTCGCTGCGGGCCGCGGCGAGATCGAGTTGTTGCTGGCGGGTCTGTTGCTTGAGGTCGTCCAGTTCGTTGCGCGGGATGATGCCGCGCTGGAACAGGTTTTCGCTTTCACTGAGTTTGCGTTGGGTGTTGCCCGCGTTCATTTCGGCGGTGCGCAGGCTGCGCCGCGCGCGGCTGACGGCAGGGCTGCTGTCCCAGTCCTGCATCTCCTGCACGGTGCGACGTGCCTTGAGTTGGGCAGCGAGGGCTTCGCGCAGTTGCACTTCGAGGGTCGCCGGGTCCATGCGCAGCAACACCTGGCCCGCGTCGACCCGCTGGCCTTGCTCCACCAGGTTCGCCTCGACATTGCCATCGAAGGGCGCGGTGAGGATGAGGGTGGTGTCGGGCTCGATCTTGCCCACCAGGCCGATCTGATGCACCAGCGGCTCGGGGTTCACCGCCAGCCATTGCTCGGTGGCGGTGGCCGGGCTTTCGGCGGTGCTGCGCCAGGTCAGCCCGGCGCCGACCAACAGCACGATCAACCCGGCGCCCAGCAGGCGTTTTTGATTAGTAGTCATTGAGGGCGATTTCCCAACTTTCCAGCGTCATGCCCAGGGTCAAGTCGAGCTGGGTCTGGGCGTTCAGATAAGCGATCAGCGCATTGAGCTGCGCGTTTTCGGCATTGCGCAAATCGGCCTCGAAACTCAGCACCTGGAAGTTGGTGGAGCGCCCGGCGCTGAGTTTTTCCCGTTCGATCTCGATCTTGCGCCGCGACAGCTCCACGGCGCGCTGGGAGATTTCATATTGGCGCCAGCGGGTGCCGAGGTCGCGCACCACATCGTTGACACTGCGCTCCAGGGCCTGGCGGGCGTCGGTGATGCGGATCTGCTGGTCTTCCACGTTCACCCGCGCGCGCACTTCGGCCTGGCGCGTGCTGATGTCGCCGATGGGGATCTGCACCTGCACCCCGGCGTAGCTGTCCCAGGTGCGGTTGTTGCGGCTGCCGGCGTCGTTGTTATAAGCGTCACGGATCTGGTTGGCGCCGGCGACCAGGTCCACTTGCCAGCGTCCGGAATCCTTGGCGATCACCAGGTTGAGGTCGGCCTGTTGGCTGCCGAGCAGGGCGGCTAGGTATTCCGGCTGCTGGTTTTGCGCGAGGTTGAAGGCCTGGCCCTTGTCGATCTGCATGGGGCTGGCCTCGAGGGCTTCTGTGGCGCGAATCGGCGTGGACAGGTCCAGGGCCAGTAGGCGCAGCAACGCCAGGCGGGTGGTGTCGAGCTGGTTCCGGGCTTCTTCGACGCCCAGTTGCTGGGTGGCGATGTCGGCTTCGGTCTGCACGATTTCGAACTCGGCCATGCGCCCGGCACTGATCAATGCTTTGTTCACTTCCAGCAGGGTGTCGGAGCGTTTGAGCGCATCTTGCACGATGCTCAGTTGTTCCTGGGCGCGCAGCAGTTCGCGGTAGGTGGCGATGATCTGGCTGATGGTCTGCGCCACGGTGGCCTTGAGGTTGAGGCGGTTGGCCTGTTCCGCCAGGCGCGACAGGCGCAGTGGGGCGGTGGTGGCGTCCCAGCCGGCCCCCCGCATCAGCGGCTGGATCAGCGCCAGGTCGAGGCCGTCGCTGCGGTAGCGGCCGGCGCGATTGGCGTTGTTCAGTTGCTGGGTCCAGGCCATGCTCAGGCGCGTGCCGTACTCGCCGAGCAGGCTGGTGGCCGGTGCCACGTTGGCGTTGCGTGCGTTGTCGGCCGAACCGCGGGTGCTGCGGTAGTAGCTGTTGAGGGTGAGCTTGGGGCTGAAGACGTCTTCGGCCACGCGCAGGTCGAACTTCTGCGCCACCCGTTGCAGGTACGCGCTGCGGATCGCCGGATTGTTGCGCAGGCCCAGGTACACCGCATCGCCCAGGGTCAGGGCGGTGACCTGGGCATTCAACGAGACGCTGCGCGCGCTGCTGGGCGCCGAAGGGTTGATCAGCACGTCGGCGGCCATGCACGGCAGGCTGATCAGGGCGACGACGGCGAGCCATTTATTCATCGCGCAAGGCCTCCACCGGCTGCAACCGCGAGGCCGAGACCGCCGGGTAGATACCAAAGAACAGACCCACCAACAACGTACTGCCGACCCCAAGGGGCAGGGCGGCGACGGCCAGGGCAAACTCCCAGCCGGACAGCCAGGCGTACAGCCACGCGGCGCCCATGCCCAGCACCGCGCCGCACAGCGCGCCGACGGCGGTGAGGGTCACGGCTTCGAGCAGGAACAGGTTGCGGATGTCACGCTGACGCGCGCCGAGGGCCATGCGGATGCCGATTTCGCGGCGGCGCTGCGACACGTTCATCAGCATCACGTTCATCACGCCGACCCCGCCGCCCACCAGGGAGATCGCCCCCAGCGCCAGTAGCAGGTAGGCGAAGGTGCGGCTTTGCCGGGTCATGCCGTCGATCATTTGCTGGGGCACGGTGATGTCCACGCTGTGTTCGCTGAGCTGGGGTTGCAGCGCGGCGCTGGCGGCTGCGGCCATGTGCTCCATGTCCTGGCCGGGTGCGGCACGGATCACCACGTTGTTGATCTGCGGGGTGGCGTAGATGCGGCGCATGCCTTCGGCCGGGATAAACAGCGATTCGCCGCCCTGCACCGGCATCAACATCGCGCGCGGTTGGCGGTGCAGGATGCCGACGATGAGGAACAGGTAGTCGTTGATGCGTACCCGATCTCCCAGTTGCAGCGGGTCGCCGGGGGCGCTCAGGGCCTGCACGAGTTGGTCGCCGATCACCGCGTAGGTTTCATTGGCATCGAATTCCGACAAAAAACGCCCCTCGGCCAGGCTCAAGCGCATCGCATCTGGCAGGCCCGGCGTGCTGCCGACGTAGTTGGCGTTGGCCGTACGCCCATGGAACACGACGGGCCCGCTGAACAGGCTGAGCGCGCCGATATGCGCGATGCCCGGCACGGCCTGGCGGACGGCGTCGAGGTCGAGGCGCGCACGCATGGTCACCGCGTTGCTGCCCTTGGGCGGGAACCCGGCGATCAGGGTGTCGGTGCCCATGTCCTTGAAGATCATCGCGGCATCCACCGCCGCGTTGTGGCCGATATTGATCAATGCCACCACCGACGAGCTGCCGATCACGATGCCGAGCAACGCCAGCACCGAGCGCTTGCCCAGGGTGCGCAGGCTGAGGAACGCTTCATGCAGCAGTTGGCTCAGGCTCTGCTCGACCCGCAGGCTCATGGGTGCGCGGCCTCTTGCACCACGCCGTTGCGCACCAGGATCTTGCGCTCCAGGCGTGCGGCGATCTGCGGGTCATGGGTGACGATGATCAGGGTGACGTGCTGCTCGCGGTTGAGGGCCAGGAGCAGGTCCATGATGTCCTGGGCGGTGCTGCTGTCGAGGTTGCCGGTGGGTTCGTCGGCGAGGATCACCGAGGGGTTGCCCACCAGCGCCCGGGCGATGGCGACCCGTTGGCGCTGGCCGCCGGAGAGGTCGGCGGGGCGGTGGTGAGCGCGGTCGGCCAGGCCGACCTGTTCAAGCATGCGCAGCGCCTGCGCCACCGATTCATGGCGGGACACGCCGCGATAACTCAGGGGCAGGGCGACGTTATCGAGGGCACTGAGGCGCGGCAGCAGGTTGAAACTCTGGAATACAAAACCGATCTGCTGGTTGCGGATCGCGGCCAGTTCATCGGGCGTGGCGTTGAAGATGTCGTGGCCAGCGAAGTGGTACCTGCCACAGTTGGGCAAGTCGAGCAGGCCGAGGATATTGAGCAGGGTGCTTTTGCCGGAACCGGAGGCGCCGAGAATACCGCAGCTGTCGCCACGGGCGATGGACAGGCACACATCATTGAGAATGGACAATGGCTGCCCGGCCAACTGGTAGCGTTTGCCGATGCCTTGCAGGGAGATCAAGCCTGGGTGCGCGGGGGTATCTGTCATCATGACTACGCCTTCAGTCTCGACGCTACCCCGTACTCCCGGTAAAGCCTTGTAACAAGATCGGGTGCTGCCGGGTAGGCGTCATGGACCGGTTTTATTTCTTGTTTTTAAAATATTCTTTGAATAGTAACCGCGTTCAATGCGCTTCGCCAGCCATGGATGTAGAGCGGTTTTACCCTTTGAAACGAAGTTCCCGCTGGCCGTTTCGAGCCCCCATCAACCCCTTTGACCAGCCTCCATGTCCCCGTTTTCAAAGGCTTTGGATAGCATGGTGGTGTGTCACTACTTGCTTTCGACGGGCGGCCCCGGTATAAAAAATCAAATTATTTTTTAAAACAATATTTCCGCCGTGGAACTCTTATGGTCGCGAAGAAACTCAGCGCTCCAAACGTTACCAAAACTCGATTGCTGGATGCGACTGAGGCCCTCTTTATCAAGTACGGATATGACGCGGTTTTGTTACGCCAGATTACCGAACGTGCCCAAGTCAACCTGGCCGCCGTGAACTATCACTTCGGGGACAAGGATTCCCTGATGAAAACCCTGTTGATGCAACGCCTGGAGCCGCTCAACGAGCAGCGCCTGGAGCTGCTGGCCCGCTGCGAGGCCGAATCCGACGGCCCCCTCGATTGCGACACCCTGCTCGGCGTGCTGTTCGCCCCGGCCATGGGCCTGGAACGCAGCGACCCAGCCAGTGGGGAAGGCCGTTCGTTCATCCGCTTCCTCGGTCGCGTGTACAGCGACACCTCGCCGTTTATCCAGGAATACCTCAAGGTGCATTACCAGCCGGTGTTCCAGCGTTTCTTCGAAGCCTTCGCCCTGGCCTTGCCGGACCTGCCGCGCAATGAACTGGGCGTACGCCTGCAATTTGCGCTCAAGGCGATTTCCGGAGTGATGGCCGGCACGGAACTGCGCCTGCTGATGAACTCCATGAGCCTGGGCCGCCCGGCGACGGATGCCGAGGTGATGGCCAAGTTGATCACGTTGGTGTCGGCGGCCATTCGTGTCCCGCAACAGAGCCCCGAGGCTGAAACCGCGTTGGCGCGGGTATTGGATACCCAGCGTGCGATTCGTGAACAGGCGGCGGCGCCGGTCGCCAAGGCTTCGCGTTAAAGCAGATCCGAGGCAAAAAAAAAGCCCGCTGGGGCGGCGGGCTTGATATGCAACATTTGTAACGGATGAGGCTTCACACTACGGCTGCAGATGTGAATAAATCGTGAAAAATATGTAGGGAAAGATGTGAACCCACTTGCAAAGCACAAATGTCACGCTCGCAAGATGACCACGCAATGCAGTACCACTCGTCGTGACTGTCAGTTCTGACAGGTAGACGCTAAGACTCTCCAGGAGTTTGATTTCCTTGTCTCGTGGCCTGAAAGGCCCGCGTTCAAGGAGTTCAATCATGTCTAAAGAACCAGCGGTGCAGTCGCACCTGCCTGTTTGTTGCCAGCCTTCCACGCACGTCAATGATCTTGAACCGCCGATTTTTTCCAACCCGGTACTAGGTGTAGTGGGGGCAGATATAGGCTTGGGCGCACGCCATCTTCAGCCCTATTTGCTTGTCACGCTCTCCCGATGGACCGGATTAAGCATCGGCGATACTTTTGAGATTTACGCGCAGAATAGTGTCATCCCACTGGCGTCGGACTTTGTCAGGTCCGGCGAGGAAACCAATAGCTTCTTCCGGCTTGTCATAGAAGAAGAACGGTTTCCGCTAGGCCTCACATTTCCGGTGTTTTCACGTGTGGTTCGAAATGGCCCCGGCACCCCTAGCACCTCGGACAATCTGACTGTTTTCGCCAAGGTGGAAAGGCCAGGTCTCGACGAGCAGCCTGGGCTGGGCTACCACGATAAACTGCAGTTGAGTTTGCCTGCTGACCTGGCAGGCCCTGGTGCAGTCTTGACGCCAGAGCGTGCGGCGCTAGGTGTGACGCTGACCATCGATTACCCCGGCAAACGTGTGCGCGATAAGGTGTATCTGTACTGGGACACAATCTTGAATTTGGTGATCTTTGAGCTCGATGATGAGCATGCTGAAGGCCTGAAACCGATTGAGGTGGAGGTCCCCCCTGCGATCATTGGTACCGGCAGCGGGCTGATATCTATCCGCTATCAGGTTTTTGATGAGGTTGAAAATCGCTCGGGGCATGTTGAACACTTTTCTCAAGCTGTGAACCTGCTAGCCGAGCTAGATCCGAGCCTGCTTGAGCGCGCGTACTTCCAAGTCAACTTTATGGACGCGACAACAGTCAACTATGACGAAGAGGCGGGAAGCAATTTCCGGGTCGAGGTTGTTACTCCTCGTCGGCTGCCAGATGGAAGCTTGACGCCTGCGGGCGCTCGTATCGTAGTGACGTTGAGCTGTACCCGCGCCGATAGTTCCACCTTTACAGTGGAATTGCCCGATGCCTTGGTTAATCCGGGCCGGTCCAGTTTTTTCAATGTAGATGAGGACATTATCAAACAGTTGGTCCAGGGCTCGATGAAGATTACCTGGCGGCTGGATTTCCCATTGGGAACATCAATAGCCACCTCCCAGTCGTTGACGGTCCTGATCTCCGGCACGATTGCGAATATGCCGGCGGTCAATGTGGTGCAAGCCCTGGGGGGCGTGGTAGACCCCAGCGAACCTTTCGTCACCGTTGAGTATCCCAACCCGTCCTTCACCCCCTACGACCCCGGTTACCTGGTCACCCTCTGTATGGAGGCTTACTTGCCGGGCGGGGGGATTGTCTCCTATGAAGTCAGCCACATCGCAGGCGATCCACCGCCGCCAACGCGTTTTCGCACGGTCTCTAACGCCATTTTTTCGCGGTTCATTGGGTTGGGCCCAGTGAGGGTTTTCTATAAGGTCGACGATGGCGTGGTCCGCCTGCTGGGGGCGGGCACGCAAACCGTTCGCGAGTCCGAATCGACGTTCGTGGAGTTCGGCCCTCGATTAGCTGAAATGCCACGGCCGGAAATCGATAGGGTCGATGATCAGGACAACTTGGACCCGCGTGACCTGTTTGGTCAGCTCGATATCACACTGCCCTATTTGAGGACCGCCCCCGGCGACCTCTTTCAATGGCGCCTGGTAGGAAGCGCCCCGACCGGCAGTACCAACGGTGAAATCCGTCTCAGCACAGCGACAGCGGGTAGACCTGTTCTATTTTCACTGGACAGGCACTACGCAGACGCCAATCTCGGCGGGACTATCCGCTTGAGTTATTCCCTGATTCCTGCGAATGGCTCGCGGCCGTTGCATTCTGAAGTGCTTGAAGTAACCGTTGGTAGCCCGATAGGCACGTTGCTCCGCCCAGAGGTACTGGAAGCGCAGAAAAACCCCGACAAGTTGCAAGCCGAGGCGGCACTAAACGGCGCGACAGTCCGGGTTACGACTCCGCAGATCCTGCCCTCTGATGAAATTAAAATGTGCTTTACAGGTGATGATGGCGTTGGGACCTATTGCGAAACCAAGCCTGGCAATACATTCAAAACTGTTGACTTTGATGTGCCGGCGGAAACGGTGGGGGCTAACATTCAGGCTGGCGGAAGGTTCATCACCGTGCAGTACTGGTTGATCCGCGGAGGGCGGGAAACACCGTCGCCGGCACTAAGTCTGGAACTGTTGCCACCGACGTTTCAGCAACCCGTCATCCAAGGGCATAGCGGCGATACGCTCAACACGGGTGCACTTGTTGGCACGGAACTGGTGATGGCAGGGCCCTGGCACTTTGCCCAAGAATTCCAACGGGTTTGGCTGGAGTATCACGGCAAAAATGCTGATGACACTGACTACGAGCGCGTGTTGTTGGATGGTGAACTTGTTGGCAGCGGCGGCGTGACGAGTGGCATTAGCACCCCGGCATTGGTGTCTGAATTGCGTACGCTCAAGAATGCTTCGGAACTGGAGTTACGTTGCTGGGTCAGCTTCAACCGCAGCGCAAACAAGACCGATGCATTGATGTTTCCAGTGCGCAAATACACCGTTCAGCATTTAACTTTCATTACGCCTACTCTGACCGTACACGACTCACGGGGCCAGCTGGCCAACAACGCTACTACCTACGACACTAGCGTGACGCTTAAGGGCAAAGCCACAGCCAACCAGCAAGTCCGGCTATATGAAAACAACGTTCAGCTGATCGATCGTCCGGTAAACGCGAGTGGGGACTGGAGCTATACGCGTACTCTTGCTCAGGTTCGCAGTTATGCATACAGGGCAGTGGGGTTATATGACACCCAGCCTTCGTCTGGCACCACGACCATTCAGCGGGGGGCTGCCCTCTCCATAAATACCGGAGCAGTTACACTGAACCAACGTATCTGGTTATGGAGAGATGACCCAAACTATGCACCTCACAGCGGTCCAGGTGTCTTTACGCGATCTGCCACTGGCGGCCGCACTCCTTACACCTACCGCTCAAACAATGAAGCGTGTGCGCGGGTGAATTCGCAGACGGGAGCAGTCAGCGTCCGTGGTAATGGAAGCGCGTACATCACGGTGACTGATGCTGATGGCAATGTACTGGGTTATACCGTTAGCGTAGGCGGTGTGAAGTACTTCATGGACTTTGGCGGTGGTGGTGGTTATCACGAGAGTGGCAGCCAGGCAAGTGGCCGAGGAGGGCGGTTGCCGAGCTTGGGTGAGCTTCGGGAGATCTATGATGTGTATGGTGGCGGGAGCTGGCGGGGGCAAGCTCACCAAGCGTTCTGGTCAACTGACAGTGCCGGCTTCTTGGCTCGTTACGGTAAGAACCTTTATAGCGGTGGTGAGATCAATGCGTCTGAACTGGGGAATTTGTTGACGTTGGTTATTTTCTGACAGGTGGTGAACCGGAGCAGATGCTTTTGTATCTGTTCCGGTTTTCGCTTGTTTAGATGCTCCACCGGATTGACGTTTTTGCTAGCCGCGCACGCATCGCATCGACATTGCTCAACAACTGCAACGTCAACAACTGATACCCATCCAGAGCACTATAGACCGGTGTATCCAGCACAGGCTCCGCTGCTGTGATGTTGCCGTGCCGCTCCAAGCGCTCCACCACCCCCGACTTCAACGCCCGCGCCATCCCCACCAACTGCACGCGAATCTGTCGATGTTCGGCCTTCAACATCACTTGCATCCGCGCCATCGCCTGTTCATCGCGAGGATCGGGACGCGTGTTGCCAAGAATCTCCAGGGTGCTGATGCACAGGCGCAGATGACGCTGGATAGCGTCCAATTCGGTCATGGAAATTTTGACTTCCTTGGACACCGAGGGCATCAGCGAGCGCAATTGCAGCATCGCCGCATTCAGGCGGTTAAGCAGTTTGAAATGCTCATCATCGGTGACCGACCGCCCGCTGATAATCCGGCTATAAATCTCGGCACAATCACGCAACGCACTGGCCAGGTTGTAGCGCCACGAATACACCGCATACAACGGCAGGGCGAACGAGAAGGCCAGGGCCAGCACGATGCCAATGAGGATGTCGACGGTGCGCCACAAGCCATCCGATATAGGGTTGTCGCCATGCCCGGCGACGATAAACACCGTGATCGCCGACAGCAGCGCGATGTACCCGCCCTTGCCGATGGCGTGATAGGAAAAGAACCCGCACACCACGGACATCAGCAAGTAGGTCAGCAGCGGCTGGCCCAGCCACGCCTGTTGCAGCACCAGCAGCAAGCCGACGCTGGCGCCGATCAAGGTGCCGTAGGCGCGCTCCACGGCTTTCTTGCCGATATTGCCGTGGTGCTGCAAGCCGCCGATCACGATGAGCATGGTCACCGACGCCCACTCGCCGTGGGGCAGGTTGATCCCGGTGGTCAGCAGGATCGTCGCCAGCAGGCCGATGGACACGCGCACGGCGTGGATCAGCTTGGCGTGGCGATAGCGGCGGTACGGGTCGAGCAGCGGGCGCAGCAGGCGCCGGGCGAAGAGGGGCAGGTTCATCGGTACTAAAATGGCCTCAATAGTCAGGACGCGTGCAGTCAACTGTGGGAGCTGGCTTACCTGCGATTGCATCACCCTGGTCTGACTGAAAGACCGAGGTGCCTGCATCGCAGGCAAGCCAGCTCCCACAAAAGCCAGCCCCACACAAGACTGGCCAGCGGTGTGTTTAGAAGATGTAGTCGGTCGTCAGGAAGCTGGAGTCACGGTTTTTCAGGATATCGCTGACCAATGCCTTGTTGCTCTCCTGGAACTTGGTCGCCACCAACGTACGGATCGAGAACACGCGCAAGGCGTCATGCACCGACAGCGTGCCCTCGGCCGAGTTCTTGCGCCCGTTGAACGGGAAGGTGTCCGGCCCGCGCTGGCACTGGGCGTTGATATTGATGCGGCCGACCTGGTTGGCGAAGGTGTCCACCAGCTTGCCGACGGCTTCGGGGTTGGTGCCGAAAATACTCAACTGCTGGCCGAAATCCGAGTCCAGCACGTAGTCGATCACGGTCTCCAGGTCGCGGTAAGGCACGATCGGCACCACAGGGCCGAACTGTTCTTCGTGGTATACGCGCATCTGCGGGTTCACCGGGTACAGCACCGCCGGGTAGAAGAACGAACCGCGGCTTTCGCCGCCATGGGCGTTCACCACCTGGGCGCCGTGTTGCGCGGCATCGGCCACCAGGCCGTTGAGGTAGTCGACCTTGCCGGCTTCCGGCAGCGGCGTCAGCGAAACACCGTCTTCCCACGGCATCCCGGGTTTGAGGGTGGTCAGCTTCTGGTTGAATTTCTCAATAAAGCTGGCGACTACGTCTTCATGTACAAAGAGGATTTTCAACGCGGTGCAACGCTGGCCGTTGAACGACAAGGAGCCGGTGACGGCCTCGCTCACTGCGTTGTCCAGGTCCACCTCGGGCAGCACGATGCCAGGGTTTTTCGCATCCAGGCCCAGCGCCGCGCGCAAGCGGTGGGGTTTTGGATGCAGCTTTTTCAGGTCGCTGGCAGCCTTGTTGGTGCCGATAAACGCAAAGATGTCGATCTTGCCGCTGGCCATCAGCGCGCTGACGGTCTCGCGGCCGCTGCCGTAGATCACGTTGATCACCCCGGCCGGGAAGCTGTCGCAGAACGCTTCGAGCAACGGGCGAATCAACAGCACGCCAAGCTTGGCCGGCTTGAACACCACGGTGTTGCCCATGATCAGCGCCGGGATCAGCGTGGTGAACGTCTCGTTGAGCGGATAATTGTAGGGGCCCATGCACAGTGCCACGCCCAGGGGGACGCGGCGGATCTGGCCGAGGGTGTCCTGCTCCAGCTCGAAGCGGCTGGAGCGGCGGTCGAGTTCCTTGAGGGCGTTGATGGTGTCGGTGATGTAGTCGCAGGTGCGGTCGAATTCTTTCTGCGAGTCCTTGAGGTTCTTGCCGATTTCCCACATCAGCAGCTTGACCACCACGTCGCGCTGCTCGCGCATGCGGTGCAAAAACGCTTCGACGTGCCTGATGCGCTCGACCACGCGCATCGTCGGCCATTCACCCTGGCCACGGTCGTAGGCGCGCACGGCGGCGTCGAGGGCGGTGAGGGCGGTGTCGGCGTCCAGCAACGGCGTGCTGCCGATATGCACGCGTTTTTCACCCAGTTGCACCGGGCTCTGCACCTGGGCGAGCGGCCCATTCCAGATCCGCAACTGGCCATCGACCAGATACTCGCGCTGTTCAATAGGCGCCGCCAGGCGGTATTGCTCGGGAATCTCGGCGGCGGAGGCGGGAAACAGCTGGGCGAGCAGGTTGCTGGTGGTCATGTCGCTACCCCTGGAATAGTTGCAAAACATGACTAGAGAGTCACCCATCAACAGGCTCTAAGGCAAGGCTTGTGCGCATTCTTGTACTCACGCTTGCGCGCGGCGGTTAAACTGCGCGCCTTATTTTGAAGGAGTTCACATGAGTCAGTACCAGCCGGGCATTCTTGCCGCACCGGTGCCTTTGCAGGCACGCCATCTGTTTTTTGCCGTGGCTTCCCTGGACGCTGTGCCCGCTGCGCTGGACGCACTGGTGCAGTTGACGGATTCGGCAGTGGTCGGTTTCGGTGAGCCGCTGGTGACTGCGCTCGGTGCGCAGATCGATGGCCTGCGTACGTTCCCGACCGTCAGCGGCCCGGGCGCGCATAACCCGTCCACCCAGCATGCGCTGTGGGTCTGGCTGCATGGCGTGGATCGCGGTGAACTGCTGTTGCGCAGCCGCGCGCTGGAAAAAGCCCTGGCCCCGGCGTTCAGTCTTGTGCAGTCGACCGAAGGCTTCCGCTACAAGACCGGTTTCGACCTCACCGACTACGAAGACGGCACCGAAAACCCCCACGACGACGCTGCCGTCGAGGCCGCCTTGACCGACAGCGGCGCCAGCTTCGCCGCAATCCAGCAATGGCAGCACGACCTCGATGGCTTCGCCGCGTTGCCGGCCCAGGAGCGCGACCACATCATCGGCCGCCGCCATGGCGACAACGAAGAACTCGACGACGCCCCGGAATCTGCCCACACCAAACGCACCGCCCAGGAAAGCTTCACCCCGGAAGCCTTTGTGGTCCGCCGCTCGATGCCTTGGGCCGAGAACGGCCAGGCAGGGTTGATGTTCCTTGCGTTCGGCCATTCGTTCGATGCGTTCGAAGCGCAACTGCGCCGCATGAGCGGCCTGGAAGACGGGATTGTCGATGGCCTGTATCGCATCAGTACGCCGTTGACCGGCGGATATTACTGGTGCCCGCCGATCAACGAAGGGCGTTTGGACCTGAGCGCGCTGGCGCGTTGAGCACGGCTTAACATGAAAATGCTGACAGCCCTGTAATCAGCCACTGAAAAAACTCCGCGCAGCCCTTACTCTAGACACCTTTGTCACCTGCGCGGATCGTTCATGTCTTCTGTTGCCGATGGGTTGCCCCTCAATAAACGCCTGCCTGCCGTGATTGCGATTTCCCTGGGGATCGGCATGGCGACCCTAGACACGGCCATCGTCAATACCGCGTTACCGACCTTGGCGGAAGGCATCGGCACGGATTCCGCGTCGGTGATCTGGGTGGTCAACGCCTACCAACTGGCGATCATCGCCACCGTGCTGCCGTTCGCGTCGCTGAGCGATGTGCTGGGGCACCGCCGGGTGTATCTCGGCGGCTTACTGCTGTTTATCGTCTCGTCACTGTTTTGCGGCCTGGCCGGTTCGCTGCAGACCCTGACCGCCGCGCGGGTGGTGCAGGGCCTGGGCGCCGCGGCG
Organism: Pseudomonas sp. FP2335; assembly: GCF_030687535.1. Lineage (NCBI taxonomy): Bacteria > Pseudomonadati > Pseudomonadota > Gammaproteobacteria > Pseudomonadales > Pseudomonadaceae > Pseudomonas > Pseudomonas sp. FP2335. Next base: position 3,701,833 of record NZ_CP117437.1, on the reverse strand, counting down.
ATCATGAGCGTGAATACCGCGTTGCTGCGGCATATCTACCCGTCCAACATGCTTGGCCGCGGCCTGGGCTATAACTCGCTGGTGGTGGGGCTGGCGTTTACCCTCGGGCCGACGGCGGCGTCGGCGATTTTGTCGGTCAGCACCTGGCACTGGCTGTACCTGATCAACGTGCCGCTGGGGGTGTTGGCCTTGGTCCTGGGCCTGCGTTCGTTGCCCACCTTGCCGATGACCGGGCACGCGTTCGACCGCCTCGCGGCGTTGTTGTGTGCTGGATTGTTCGCCCTGTTGGTGCTTGGCCTGGGCACGGCGGTGCATGGTGCCCAGGGGGCGTTGACGTTGGGGTTGATTGCGTTGGCGCTGGTCTGCGGTGTGTTACTGCTGCGGCGTCAGGCCGGGCATCCCGCGCCGATGCTGGCCCTGGATCTGTTCAAGCGGCCGCTGTTTGCCTTGTCGTCCCTGACGGCGATTTGCGCCTTCAGTGCCCAAGGCCTGGCCTTTGTGTCGTTGCCTTTCCTGCTGCAGGCGGTGTTGGGCCATAGCCAGGTGCAAACCGGTTTCCTGATGACGCCTTGGCCGGCAGTGGTCGCGGTGATGGCGCTGGTGGCCGGACGCTTGGCGGACCGGGTGTCACTGGGGCTGTTGTGCGGCATTGGCCTGTTGCTGCTCAGTGCCGGTATGGCCGCATTGGCCAGCCTGGGCGATGGGGCGTCGGCGTTCGATATTGGCTGGCGGATGGCGTTGTGTGGCGCCGGTTTTGGCTTCTTCCAGTCACCCAACCTCAAGGCCTTGATGACCAGTGCGCCGTTGGCCCGCAGCGGCGGCGCCAGTGGCATCGTGGCGATTTCACGCTTGCTTGGGCAGACATTGGGCGCGTCGTTGGTGGCATTGTGTTTTCACCTGTTCGTCGACAGCGGCCCGCAAGTCGCATTGTGGCTGGGCTGTGGCTTTGCCTTGGTGGGGGCGGTGGCCAGCGGCCTGCGTCTGTTGCCCTACGGAAAAAAGGCCGGGTAGGGCGTTGTAAAACACGCGTGTGGAAGGCTACCGTGGCGACCTGGATATTTCGGGATGTTTCAGTTTTATGACCAGCCTGGCCCAACGTACTGCTGACACGACCTCTCGCCGGGCTGCACTGACCCTCGCTTTCTGCCTGCCCAGTGACGTGCTGCTGTACTTGTTGCTGCCAATGGAATCCCAAGCGTTTGGCATTACCCTGGCCCAGGCCGGGGTGTTGCTGGCGGCCAATCGCCTGGTGCGGATTTTCGGTTACCGGCATGTGCTGAATTTCTACGCACGCAACGGCGACCGTCTGACTTGCATGATCGCCGCCGCTGCGGCGACGCTGTGCGCCCTGGGCAATTCAATGTTGTCGGGCTTCGCCGCCTTGTTGGGGCTGCGGCTGATCTGGGGCCTGTGTTTTGCCGCGCTGAACCTGTCGACCCAAGTACTCGCCACCTCAGAGCCAGCCGGTGCCGCACGCCGTGCCGGGCGCTCGCGGGCGGTGATCGCCCTGGGGCCCATGCTGGCGCTGCCACTGGGCGGTTGGCTGACGCTGTGGGCCGGTCCGCGGCCGATCTTCCTTATTCTTGCTGGCGCCTGCCTGGTGGGCCTGTGGATGGCGCGCGGCTTGCCCACTGCGGGCCATGATCTGCACAGCACCGGGCGCCGCTTCAAGTGGCCCGACAGTGTGGCGATGTGGTCGTTTATCGAAGGCGTGGCGTTGGATGGGTTGTTTATTTTCGGTCTGTCGATCCAAGCGCAGAAGATTCTCGGCGGCGACGCGGTACTGATCGCCGGTGGTTTGATGGCGCTGCGTTATCTTTCGGAAATGCTCCTGAGCCCGTTGGGCGGTCGCGCGGCACAGCGATTTGGCGCGACCTCGATGTTGCTGCTGTTTTCGTTCCTGAGTGCCTTGGCCCTGACGGCGTTTTCCAGCTACTGGGTGATTGCGGGCGCGGCCGCGGTGCTGGTGCTGCGTGCGCTGCAACTGCCGTTGGTGACCACCCTGGTGGCCGAGCGCAACCCGGGTTCGATGCGCGTCTCGGCGCTCGCGTCAAATGCCGTGTGGCGTGACATCGGCGCGGGCCTCGGACCGTTGCTGGCGGGTTTACTGCTGCCGGTAGCCTCGGCACCGCTGGTGTTTGGCCTGGCCGGCGCGGCGATTGCGCTGAGTGCGTTGTTTTGCTGGCGGGCGCGCTGACTCAGGCTGCCTTGACGTGGTCCAGCCAGGCCGGATCGAGACGGGTTTGTTCGGTATCCATCCCCAGTGCCTGCATCTTCGCCTTATGCGCCTCGATCTCGCCGATCAACTGCACTTGCGCGCTGGAGTTGGCATCCAGTGCATGCATTTGCGTCAGGCCCAGATGGTAGAAACGCAGCAGCTTGATTGCGCTGGGGTCATTCGCCTGCACGCGTTCCGTGACCTTGTGCATCACGTTGGTCACGCTCATCAGGCTGCGCTTGAGTTGCCAGCCATATACGGCCGGTGCAAGCCAGGTTTGGCTCCAGAAAGGACCGCGCACCAGTGCCAGGGTGATCAGTACGCCAGCAAATACGCCGCCGACGTTGAAGCGAAAGTTGTCGCCGCCGGGTTCGCCGAACAGCATCACCGCGAGGCTGGACAAGAGCATCGCCAGGGCCAGGAACAGCACCGCCACAATCAGTGTGCTGCGGCGGGTTTGGCGGCGGTAGGTGACGGGGTCGCAGGGTTTGAGCTCGAACATCCGGGTGCAGTCTCCAGTGGCGTAGGCGGGCATCTTCGCACACTGGATAGAAAGAGCCCCGCTTCAGCGGGGCTTTTACTTACTTGGGTGCGAGCCAAGTTACCTCGGTGATACCGAACTTTTCCGCCCAAGGGCGCGTGGTCTTCTTCACTTGTTCGTGTCCGACCCGGCCAATGCGGCTTACATGGGCGATGTCGGCATCCACCGCCGCCCAGTGCCAGGCCTCGGCGTTGTTCATCACTTCGGCGCGCACCACAAAGGACTTCGGTTGTCCGTGCAGCTGGTAATTGATCGTGTAGATTTTTGCGGTACTCATGTTGCCTCCCTGTGTTGTTATAAATGGATAGGGCGGCGTTCAAAAAGGTTCATTCAAAATGACAATCCGCACGTCGGCGCGGCATAGTGACGCCTCTGCCACGTGCCCAAGGAGTGCGCCATGTCCCACCTGAGTCATCGACAGTTGTACCTGCGACGCCTGGGCTATGACACTCCACCCGCGCCGACCCTGCAAACCCTGCGTGACCTGCAGTTGCGTCATGTGTGCACGTTTGCCTTTGAAAGCCTGTCGACCTTGCTGCGCCTGCCGGTGCCCATCGATCTGGCGAGTGTCGAGCAGAAGGTGTTGATCGATGGGCGGGGTGGTTATTGCTATGAGTTGAACCAGATGTTCCTGTTGCTGTTGCAGGAACTCGGTTTCGACGCACGCGGCATTACCGGCCGGGTGGTGATGGGCGGGCCGCCGGATGCGCGCACCGCACGCACCCATCGCTTGAGCCTGGTGACCGTGGACGGCGTGCGCTACATCACCGATGTCGGCTTTGGCGGCATGGTGCCCAGCAGCCCATTGCAGTTGGACAGCGAGGCCGTGCAGGCCACGGCGCACGAGCCGTATCGGCTGACGCACAATGCAGATGGCAGCTACACGTTATGGGCCGAAGTCGCGGGGCAATGGCGTGGTTTGTATGTGTTCGACCTGCAGGTGCAGGCGGACATCGACTACGAAATCGGCAACTGGTACGTGTCCACTCATCCGGGGTCGCCGTTCGTGGGCCAGTTGAAGGCAGCGCTGTTGGCCGTGGGCAAACGCTATACGCTGAACAACGGCCACTACGCGGTGCATTACCTGGATAGGTCGAGCGAAAAACAGGTGGTCGCCAGCGCTGATGAGTTGCTGACGTTGCTGCACGAGACCTTTGGCATTCGCTTGCCAGCGCATCCGCAACTTCGCCCGGTACTTGAGGGCCTGGTGTTGGCGGGTTGCTGAAAATATTGAAATAGAGCCTTCGCTGAACCGTTTTATCTCCAGATCCGAGCAAATCAATTCGAACCTTTTTCCTACATTCAGGCTCGAATCGGTTCCGGAATGATTTGTTCAAATGACAAGGAGATGTAAAACGATGTCCAGGCTATTCGGAACAATCCTCAAGAACACCTCGGTATTCGCGCTAGTCGCAGCGCCGGCCGTGGTGTTTGCCGCACCGTCCACAGCACCGATTTCCACTTTCGGCCTGCTGGGCAGCTATAACGATTTCAAGCTTGAAGGCGGCAGCCGCAGTGACAAGGACGACATGCCCGAAGCGGGCCTGTTCTATAACTTCGGCAACAAGCTCACCGCTGAATCCGGCTTCATCTACCAGGCCGGTGTCGAAGCCAAATACGGCAAAAAAAGCGACAACAAGCTCAAGGAAGGCCAGGCCGACCTCGATCTCGGCTGGCGTGCCGCGCTGGATGCGCGCAACTCGGTCGACGTGATTGTCGGTGGCGGCTACAGCTGGACCCGCTATGAGCTGGACTCCAATGACTACGACCTGGAACTGACCAGCAAATCGCCATTTGCCAAGGCCGCCCTGGGCTATAACCACCAGTTCAACGACATGACCTTGCGCGTTGAAGCCGGTGCCCGTCATACCCTCGACGGCCGCGCCAAGATCAAGGTGGATGGCCTTGGCAGCGATACCGTGGACCTCAAGGATCGCACCAACCCCTACGCGGAGGTCAGCCTGCTGATGAACCAGAAGGGCGACCTGCCGGTGGTTGCTGGCCTGTACTACACCCGTACCGAGTACAAGCTGGATGACGATTCGGAACTGGCGGATAACACCAGGCTCAAGCGTGATGAGTATGGAGTGAAGGTCGGTATCGCGTTCTAACGCCACACCGAGTCCCCCCTGTGGGAGCACCGACCTGTGTGGGAGGTTCGATGGTGGAGGGCAATATCTCCACCAACAGTGCCATCGCCTTCGCAGCCTCGCTAAAGCTCGACAGCTCTCACAGGGAATTACCTACTGCGCATCAACACCGACCAACTGTGGGAGCGGGCTTGCCCGCGAAAGCGTCAGATCAGTCGACGTATCTGTGACTGACACTGCGCATTCGCGGGCAAGCCCGCTCCCCTATTTTTGACCGCATTCGTCAGAACAATCCGTTCAAGTGTCGGAGGGCCGTGTGACGATTCGGGCACAGGAATGCCTGTTGGAATGCACTCACTGCTAAAAACGCAAAACGGCGCCCGAAGGCGCCGTTTTGTTTACCGCATCTTGCTAAGCGATCAAACGCCCAACACCGCGTGCTGCACCAGAGTGAGCAACGGTTGTGGGTACACGCCCAGGAAGAACGCGAGCAGGGCGATGGCCAGCAGCATCACGCCGCCTGCCTTCTGTTCCCAATGCAGCTCGGCATCCACGCGACGCAGGTTTGGCTCGATCAGGTACAGGGTGACCATCACGCGCAGGTAGTAGAACACGCCGATGGCGCTGCCCAGTACCAGCGAGGCAACCAACCACCACTGGTGGGCTTCAACGCCGGTGGCGACGATGTAGAACTTGCCGATGAAGCCTGCGGTCAGCGGGATACCGGCCAGGGACAGCATCATCACAGTGAGTACGGCGGTCAGGTACGGACGGCGCCAGAACAGGCCGCGGTATTCGTACAGGGCGTCGGCGTCACGGCCTTTGAACGGCGAGGACATCAGGGTGATCACGCCGAACGCACCAAGGCTGGTGATCACGTAGGTGACCAGATACACGCCCATGGCTTCCACGGCCAGGCCTTTGCTCGCCACCAGGGCGATCAGCAGGTAGCCGAAGTGTGCGATGGACGAGTAACCCAGCAGACGCTTGAGGTTGTTCTGGGTCAGTGCCAGCAGGTTACCGAACAGGATCGACGCGATGGCGATCACGGTCAGTACGTCGCTCAGGACGCCGGTGTTGGCGGCAGGGGAGATCTGGAACAGACGCACCATCACTGCAAACACGGCGACTTTCGACGCGGTAGCCAGGAACGCAGCCACCGGCGCCGGGGCGCCTTCGTACACGTCCGGGGTCCACAAGTGGAACGGCACCAGCGACAGCTTGAACGCCAGGCCGATCAGCATCATGGCCAGGCCCAGTTGGGCAATCGGCGCAGGCATGCTGGTGGTGGCCAGGGCATGACCGATACCGGTGAAGCTCAGGCTGCCGGCTTCGGCGTACAGCAGGGCCATACCAAACAACAGGAACGCGGAACCGGCGGCCGACAGCACCATGTACTTGATGCCGGCTTCCAGGGAACGCTTGTTGAAGAAGGCGTAGGCCACCAGGCCGTAGGTCGGGATCGACAGCAGTTCCAGGCCGATGAACAGGCCCGCCAGGTGCTGTGCGCTGACCAGCACGATGCCACCGGCCGCAGCCAGCAGGATCAGCAGGTACAGCTCTTCGCGGTTGCCTGGGTAGCCGGTGCCGCCTTCGCCGAGGTAGGCGTGGGCGAGGGTGACGCAGGCCAGTGTCGCCACCAGGATCAGTGCGATGTACAGCAGCGCGAAGTCATCGACCATCATCAGTGGCGTTACGGCCAGTGGCGCGACCTTGAGGGCCGGGATGATCGACAGCAGGGCCAGGTTCAGACCGGCACAGGACAGCAGGAACGTTTGCGAGTGATTGCGGCGCCAGGCGATGGCCAGCATCACCACCACGATGGTGAGGCTGGTAATCAGCAGCGGCGCAAGCGCGATAAAGTGTTGGATCGTGAATTCCATAGCGCTCTTACCGGGCCGAAGCGAGTTGAGAGAAGGCGGTGCCGAACCACTGCTGCACGCCATGCATCGTTGCGGCAGAAGTGTCCAGGAACGGTTGCGGGTACACGCCGATGTAGATCAGCAGTACCGCAAGGCCGAGCACCATGATCAGTTCGCGAGCATCCATCCCTTGCAGGACGGTGTCGGACTTGGCCGGGCCGAAGTAGGCGCGGTGGATCATGATCAACGAGTAGACCGAACCGAACACCAGGCCGGACGTTGCGATGGCGCTGATCCATGGCGTCTGCACGAAGGCCCCCATCAGGATCAGGAACTCGCCGATGAAGTTGCCGGTACCCGGCAAGCCCAGGGACGCGGCGGCGAAGAACAGGCTGATCGCCGGCAGGTAGGCGATGCGCGACCACACGCCACCCATTTCACGCATGTCACGGGTGTGCAGGCGCTCGTACAGCTGACCGCTCAGGATAAACAGTGCAGCGGCCGAGACACCGTGGGCCAGCATCTGGATCACCGCGCCTTGCAGCGCCAGTTGGCTGCCGGAGTAGATGCCGATCAGTACGAAACCCATGTGGGAAACGGACGAGAAGGCAATCAGGCGCTTGATGTCGGTTTGGGCGAAGGCCAGGAACGCACCGTAGAAGATCCCGATCAGACCCAGGGTCATGGCGATCGGCGCGAACTCGGCCGAGGCATTCGGGAACAGCGGCAGGGCGAAACGCAGCAGGCCGTAAGCGGCAGTCTTCAACAAGATACCGGCCAGGTCCACGGAACCCGCGGTCGGTGCCTGGGCGTGAGCGTCAGGCAACCAGGAGTGGAACGGCACCACCGGCAGCTTCACCGCGAAGGCGATGAAGAAGCCCAGCATCAGGATGTACTCGGTGGTCAGGGACATCTTGGTTTTCAACAGGTCGGCGTAGTTGAAGGTAATCACGCCGGTGTTGTTGAAGTTGACCAGTACCAGACCCAGGATCGCCACCAACATGATCAGGCCGGAAGCCTGGGTGAAGATGAAGAACTTGGTCGCCGCATAGATCCGGGTTTTCTTGCCGTCCGAAGAACTGTGACCCCAGAGCGCGATGAGGAAGTACATCGGCACCAGCATCATTTCCCAGAAGAAGAAGAACATGAACAGGTCGAGGGCGAGGAACACGCCAACCACACCGCCCAGGATCCACATCAGGTTCAGGTGGAAGAAGCCCACGTGACGCTGGATCTCTTTCCAGGAGCAGAGTACCGAAAGGATACCCAGCAGGCCGGTCAGCAGGATCATCAACAGCGACAGGCCGTCGAGGGCCAGGTGCACGTTGATGCCGAAGCGCTGGATCCACACGTGCTTGAATTCAAGCGCGAAGGTGGGATCGACGCCCGGTGCCGGAGCAAATGAATAGTCGCCATGGGCCCACAGCCAGAGGCCGAGAGCGAGTTCCAGGGACATGGTCAGCAACGCAATCCAGCGGGGGAGGGTGGCGCCGAAGCGTTCACCCATCCAGCAGAGCAGGCCGCCGATAAAGGGGATCAGGATTAGCCAGGGCAGAATCATGACAGGCTCGTTTCCTTTCGCAAGTTCGCAAAGTTGGCAGTGTTCATAATCAGACCGCTACCACGACGATGGCACCAATAACCAGCACAGCACCGGCAGCCATGGAAGCGGCATACCAACGCAGTTGACCGGTTTCGCTGCGGCTCAGGGCGGTGTGACCGGCCTTGGCGGCGCGCGGGATCAAACCGATGGTCTGGTCGAGCGGGTCTTTGCGCAGTACATGGCTGATGGCCAGGTAAGGCTTGACGAACAGTTTGTCGTAGATCCAGTCGAAGCCCCAGGCAGCGAACCACCAGGCGGACAGGAAGCGGCCAATGCCACTGTTGGCCACGGCCGTCACAAAGCGACGCTTGCCGAGGAACAACAGGGCTGCCAGCAGGATACCGGCGATGGCGATGGCGCCCGAGGCGATTTCCAGGCTGTGCTGGGCTTCGCCGCCGGCATGGCCGACGCTTTGCGGCAGTACACCGTGCAGGGGCGGGGTGATCATGGCGCCGACGAAGGTCGACAGCACGATCAGCACCGACAAAGGCAGCCAGTGGGAGATGCCGTGGCCTGCATGCGCTTCGGTCTTGGCTTCACCGTGGAAGGTGATGAAGATCAGGCGGAAGGTGTACAGCGAGGTCATGAACGCACCCACCAGGCCTGCGTACAGCAGGTTCTGGTTACCGCTGGCAAAGGCTTCCCAGAGGATTTCATCCTTGGAGTAGAAACCGGCGGTCACCAACGGCAGGGCGGCCAGGGCGGCACCACCGACGATGAAGCTGGCGTAGGCCAGTGGCAGTTTCTTCCACAGGCCGCCCATCTTGAAGATGTTCTGCTCGTGGTGGCAGGCAACGATCACCGCACCGGAAGCAAGGAACAGCAGGGCCTTGAAGAAAGCGTGGGTCATCAGGTGGAAGATCGCCGCGTCCCAGGCACCAACGCCCAGGGCCAGGAACATGTAGCCGATCTGGCTCATGGTCGAGTAGGCGAGGATCCGCTTGATGTCGGTCTGTACCAGCGCGGCGAAGCCGGCCAGTACCAGGGTCACGCCGCCAACGACGCCCACCAGGTGCAGGATGTCCGGCGCCAGGGTGAACAGGCCGTGGGTACGGGCGATCAGGTAGACACCGGCGGTGACCATGGTTGCGGCGTGGATCAGTGCGGAAACCGGGGTAGGACCGGCCATCGCATCCGCCAGCCAGGTTTGCAATGGCAGTTGCGCGGATTTACCCACGGCGCCGCCCAGCAGCATCAGGGTAGCGAGGGTGATCCAGAAGTCGCCGACCTGGAATTTCTGCGGCGCCAGTACCAGCAGTTCCTGGATGTTCAGCGTGCCCACCTGTTGGAACAGGATGAACAGGCCGATGGCCATGAACACGTCGCCAATACGGGTGACGATAAAGGCCTTGAGTGCCGCGTTGCCGTTGTTGCGGTTGCTGTAGTAGAAACCGATCAACAGGTACGAGCACAGGCCTACGCCTTCCCAGCCGAAGTACAGGAACAACAGGTTATCGCCCAGCACCAGGAACAGCATGCTGGCGATAAACAGGTTGGTGTACGAGAAGAAGCGCGAGTAGCCCGCTTCACCGCGCATGTACCAGGACGCGAACAGGTGGATCAGGAAGCCCACGCCGACGACCACGCCAAGCATGGTGATCGACAGGCCGTCGACGTAGAGGGCGAAGTTGGGCTTGAAGCCCTCCACCGACATCCACTGCCACAGCACCAGGGTGTAGTGACCGCCTTCCGGCGGCGCGACGTTGAATTGCCAGATGACATAGGCGGCGACGATCGCCGACAGGCCAATGGAACCCACGCCCACCAGGGCCGAGAGGTTTTCCGACCAGCGTCCGCGAGAGAACGACAGCAGCAGGAAACCGATCAGGGGAAATACGAAAGTCAGAAAGATCATGTTCATCCGCGCATCTCACTGGCAGCGTCGATATCAAGCGTGTGGAAGCGACGATACAGTTGCAGCAGGATCGCCAGGCCAATACTGGCCTCGGCGGCTGCCAGGCTGATCACCAGGATGAACATGACTTGTCCATCCGGCTGGCCCCAACGTGCGCCGGCAACGATGAAGGCCAGTGCCGCAGCGTTCATCATGATTTCCAGGCTCATCAACACGAACAGAATGTTACGGCGGACCATCAGGCCGACCAGGCCAAGGCAGAACAGGATGCCGGCGACCGCCAGACCATGCTCCAAAGGGATAGCAGGCATCGTCATTGCTCCTTGGCTTCGTTGCGGCCCAAGTGGAAGGCGGTGATGGCTGCAGCGAGCAGCAGCATCGAAGCCAGTTCGACCACCAGCAGGTATGGGCCGAACAGGCTGATGCCCACGGCCTTGGCGTCTACGGTGGTGTGGCCGATGGCCTGGCCGCTCTGGTGAGCGAACAGCACATACAGCAGTTCACCCAGCAGCAAGGCTGCCAGTACGACCGGGCCGAGCCAGATGCCGGGTTTGAGCCAGACGCGCTCCTGGGCGACCGAAGCCGGCCCGAGGTTGAGCATCATCACCACAAACACGAACAGCACCATGATGGCGCCAGCGTAGGCGATCACTTCCAGTACACCGGCGAACGGCGCGCCGAGGCTGAAGAAGGTCATGGCCACGGCGATCAACGAAATGATCAGGTAGAGCAGGGCGTGCACAGGATTGGTGTTGGTGATCACGCGAAGCGTGGACACCACTGCAATACCGGACGCGAAATAGAAAGCGAATTCCATCTTTCTTCCTTAAGGCAGCAAGCTCTTCACGTTGATCGGCTCGGCTTCGTTTTGTGCGGCGCCTTTCGGCTTACCGGCAACGGCCATACCTGCAACACGATAGAAGTTGTAATCAGGGTTTTTACCGGGACCAGAGATCAGAAGATCTTCTTTCTCGTACACCAGGTCCTGACGTTTGAACTCGGCCATCTCGAAATCCGGGGTCAGCTGGATTGCGGTGGTCGGGCAAGCTTCCTCGCAGAGGCCGCAGAAAATGCAGCGCGAGAAGTTGATGCGGAAGAAGTCCGGGTACCAGCGACCGTCTTCGGTTTCAGCTTTCTGCAGGGAGATGCAACCCACCGGGCACGCCACGGCGCACAGGTTGCAGGCTACGCAACGCTCTTCGCCATCGGGGTCGCGGGTCAGTACGATACGGCCGCGATAGCGCGGCGGCAGGTACACCGCTTCTTCCGGGTATTGCAGGGTGTCGCGTTTGCGAAAGCCGTGACCGAACACCATCACCAGGCTTCGCAACTGGGTACCGGTACCCTTAACGATGTCGCCAATATATTTGAACATGGGTCAAATCCTCACTGAACCGCGCCGGCGGGCGTGTTCAACAACACAACGGCAGCCGTCACCAGCAAATTGATCAGGGTCAGCGGCAGGCAGAAGCGCCAGCTGAAATCCATCACCTGGTCGTATCGTGGACGCGGAATGGAAGCGCGCAGCAGGATAAACAACATGATGAAGAACGCGGTCTTCAGGAAGAACCAGAAGAACGCCAACTGCGGCAGGATGCCGAACGGACCGTGCCAGCCGCCGAAGAACAGCGTGACCAGCAGGGCCGAGATCAAGATGATGCCGATGTACTCACCAACGAAGAACATGCCCCATTTCATGCCGGCGTATTCGATGTGGTAGCCGTCGGCCAGTTCCTGTTCCGCTTCCGGCTGGTCGAACGGGTGACGGTGAGTCACGGCGACGCCAGCGATGAAGAAGGTACAGAAGCCGAAGAACTGCGGAATGATGAACCACAGGTTCTGCGCCTGGTACTCGACGATGTCGCGCATGTTGAACGAGCCGACCTGCACCACGATGCCCATCAGCGCGAGGCCCATGAACACTTCGTAGGACACGGTCTGGGCCGAGGCCCGCAAGCTGCCCAGCAGGGCGAACTTGTTGTTGCTCGACCAACCGGCGAACAGCACCGCGTAGACCGACAAACCGGCCATGGCGAAGAAGAACAGCAAGCCGATGTTCAGGTCCGCCACGCCCCAGGTCGGGGTGATCGGGATGATCGCGAAGGCGATCAGCAAGGCGCTCATGGCCACCACCGGTGCCAGGGTGAAGATCACCTTGTCGGCAAAGGGCGGGGTCCAGTCTTCCTTGAAGAACATCTTCAGCATGTCGGCCGCGATCTGGAACATGCCGAACGGGCCAACGCGGTTCGGACCGTAACGGTCCTGCCACCAGCCCAGCAGGCGACGTTCGACGAAGCTGAGCAGGGCGCCCGCAACGACCACGGCCAACAGGATCACGATGGCCTTGACCACCGAGATGATCACGTCGATCACTTCAGGAGTGAACCAAGTCATTGCGCTGCCTCCTGCAGACCGTCAACGGTTTTGCCGAAGATCGCCGCTGGAATGCCGGCGATGCCTTTAGGCAGTGCAACCAGGCCAGCGCCCAGCTCTTCATTGATGCGCAGCGGCAGACGCAGGGTCTGGCCGGCCACGGTCAGGCTGAGCAGGGCACCGTCGTTGACGCCCAGGCGGTCGGCTTCGGACTTGGCCAGCGACACGTAGGCTTCAGGAATGCGACTTTGCACCGGCGCGGCTTTGGAAGAGTTCTCTTCGCTGCCGAACAGGTGGAAGAACGGCACAACCTGCCAGGTGCCCTGGGCCGGGTTGAACGGACGCGGGACGGCGGCGAACCAGTTCAGCGAATCACCGGTGCTTTCGATCAGGCGGGTGCCCGGGTCGCCAGCGCGGATATGACCACCGACTTCGTCCTGGAACTTGTTCCAGGCCTGCGGCGAGTTCCAGCCCGGCGACCAGGCGAATGGCACCTGCTGACGCGGTTCGGCCGACCCCGAGTAACCTTCCATGGAGAAGGCGAACGCGGTATCCGTGTCTTGCGGAGTACGCGGTTCGTGCACGCTGATGTTGGCGCGCATGGCGGTACGACCGGAGTAACGCAGCGGCTCACGGGCCAGTTTCATGCCCTTGATGCGGAACGCGGCGGACGGCGCGGCGTCGACGATGCGGGCCAGTTGCGGCGCGCTCGCGGCGGTGGCAGCGGTCACATGGTCGAGCTGGGTCCAGTCGATCGGCTGGTTCAGCAGGGTGGCGCGCAGGGCATGCAGCCAGCGCCAGCCTTCGTGAACCAGGATGCTGGCGTCCATGTACTTCGGATCGAACACCTGGAAGAAGCGCTGGGCACGGCCTTCCTGGCTGACCAGGGTACCGTCGCCTTCGGCGAAGGTGGCGGCTGGCAGCACCAGGTCGGCACGGTCGCTGGTGGCGGTCTTCTGGTGATCGGCGACGATCAGGACCTTGGCAGCGTCCAGTGCCGCGTCAACCTTGGCGGCATCGGTGCGGGTGTACAGGTCGTTTTCCAGCACCACGATGGCGTCGGCGTTGCCGTCGATCACCGCTTGCAGGCCGGCGTCCAGGGACTCGCCACCGAGCATGGCCAGGCCAAGGCTGTTGGCTTCCGGCACGACCAGGCTGATGGAACCGTTCTTGTCGCGCAGCTTCAAGGCCTTGGCGATGTTGGCGGCGGCTTCGATCAGCGCCTTGGAACCCAACGAGGTGCCGGCAATGATCAATGGACGCTTGGCGGCCAGCAGGGCGTCGGCGATACGCTGGGCCAGTGCGACGGCTTCGCTGTCCAGGCCTTCGACGGCAGGCGCACTGGCGTCGAGGGCGTGGGCCACGGCAAAACCGATGCGGGCCAGGTCGTCTGGTGCGGCGTGCACACATTCTTCGGCGATGTCGTCGAGCTTGGTTTCAGCCAGGCTGGCAATAAACAGCGGGTTCAGCGCGTGCTGGCCGATGTTTTTCACCGCCGCGTCGAGCCATGGCTGGACGCGCATGGCGTCGGCCATTTCTTCGGCCTTGCCCTTGACCGACTGACGCAGCGACAGGGCCACGCGGGCAGCGGTCTGGGTCAGGTCTTCGCCGAGCACGAAAATCGCGTCGTGGTCTTCGATGTCGCGCATGTTCGGGACTGGCAGCGGGCTGTCGTTCAGCACTTGCAGGACCAGGCGGATGCGCTCCAGCTCAGCGGCTTCGATACCGCTGTAGAAGTGCTCGGCACCGACCAGTTCGCGCAACGCGAAGTTGCTTTCGAGGCTGGCGCGGGGCGAACCGATACCGACGATATTGCGGCCGCGCAGCAGGTCGGCGGCTTTATCCAGCGCTTCGTCCAGGCTCAGCTTGCCGCCGTTGGCCAGCAGTGGCTGGCGTGGGCGGTCTTCGCGGTTGACGTAGCCATAGCCGAAACGGCCACGGTCGCACAGGAAGTACTGGTTGACCGAACCGTTGAAGCGGTTTTCGATCCGACGCAGTTCGCCGTAGCGCTCGCCCGGGGAGATGTTGCAACCGCTGGAGCAGCCATGGCAGATGCTCGGGGCGAACTGCATGTCCCACTTACGGTTGTAGCGCTCGGAGTGAGTCTTGTCGGTGAATACACCGGTCGGGCAGACCTCGGTGAGGTTGCCGGAGAACTCGCTTTCGAGCACGCCATCTTCAACGCGACCGAAGTACACGTTGTCGTGGGCGCCGAACACGCCGAGGTCGGTGCCGCCGGCGTAGTCTTTATAGAAGCGCACGCAACGATAGCAGGCGATGCAGCGGTTCATTTCGTGGGAAATGAACGGGCCGAGGTCCTGGTTCTGGTGGGTACGCTTGGTGAAGCGATAACGGCGCTCGTTGTGGCCGGTCATCACTGTCATGTCTTGCAGGTGGCAGTGACCGCCTTCCTCACAGACCGGGCAGTCGTGGGGGTGGTTGGTCATCAGCCATTCGACGACACTGGCGCGGAACGCCTTGGATTCCTCATCATCGATGGAAATCCAGGTGTTGTCGGTGGCTGGGGTCATGCAGGACATGACGATACGACCACGGGTGTCGTTTTCGTCGGTGTATTGCTTGACCGCGCACTGGCGACAGGCACCGACGCTACCAAGTGCGGGGTGCCAGCAGAAATACGGAATATCGAGGCCGAGTGACAGACACGCCTGTAACAGGTTGTCTGCCCCATCGACTTCGAGCGCTTTGCCGTCTACGTGGATAGTGGCCATGGTTCAAAGTTCTTCGTTGGCCCGTTGTCAGCGGGCGTGGCTAATGGAATCTTGTTATTCATGTGCATCTACACAGCCATCAAGGCGTCAGCACATGAGAAAGCGAAGGGCACGGACCCTTCGCTTTTTAAGCGTTACGCGCCGACTACGATCGGCTTCGCCAGAGGCGGGACGGCGGCGCTGGTAGGCGCGATACCGGCTTCGAACTCCGAGCGGAAGTATTTGATTGCGCTGCCCAATGGCTCTACGGCGCCCGGTGCGTGAGCACAGAAGGTCTTGCCCGGGCCGAGGAAACCGACCAGACCCAGCAGGGTCTCGATGTCACCCTCGCGGCCTTCGCCTTTTTCCAGGGCCATCAGCAGCTTGACGCTCCACGGCAGGCCATCGCGGCATGGGGTGCAGAAGCCGCAGGATTCACGGGCAAAGAACTGCTCCATGTTGCGCAGCAGCGAGACCATGTTAACGGTGTTGTCCACCGCCATCGCCAGGCCCGTACCCATCCGGGTGCCGACCTTGCCGATGCCGCCGGCATACATCTGGGCGTCGAGGTGCTCGGGCAGCAGGAAACCGGTGCCGGCGCCGCCTGGTTGCCAGGCTTTCAAGGTGTAGCCGTCGCGCATGCCGCCGGCGTAGTCCTCGAACAGCTCGCGTGCGGTCACGCCGAACGGCAGTTCCCACAGGCCAGGGTTCTTGACCTTGCCGGAGAAGCCCATGAGCTTGGTGCCCATGTCTTCGCTGCCTTCGCGGGCCAACGATTTGTACCAGTCCACGCCGTCGGCGATGATCGCCGGCACGTTGCACAGGGTTTCTACGTTGTTCACACAGGTCGGCTTGCCCCACACGCCTACGGCGGCAGGGAAGGGCGGCTTGGAGCGCGGGTTGGCGCGGCGGCCTTCGAGGGAGTTGATCAGTGCGGTCTCTTCACCGCAGATGTAACGCCCGGCGCCGGTGTGCACGAACAGTTCGAAGTCAAAGCCCGAACCGAGGATATTCTTGCCCAGCAGGCCCGCGGCCTTGGCTTCTTCCACGGCACGGTTGAGGTGCTTGGCGGCGGTGGTGTACTCGCCACGCAGGAAGATATAGCCGCGGTAGGTTTTCAGTGCGCGGGCACTGATCAGCATGCCTTCGATCAGCAGATGGGGCAGTTGCTCCATCAGCATGCGGTCTTTCCAGGTGTTCGGCTCCATTTCATCCGCGTTGCACAGCAGGTAGCGGATGTTGATGGATTCGTCCTTGGGCATCAGGCCCCACTTAACCCCCGTGGGGAAGCCTGCACCGCCGCGACCTTTGAGGCCGGCGTCCTTCACGGTCTGGACAATGTCGTCCTGGGCCATGTCGGCGAAGGCTTTGCGCGCCGCCGCGTAACCGTTCTTGGCCTGGTACTCGTCGAGCCATACCGGCTCGGCATCGTCACGCAGGCGCCAGGTCAGCGGGTGGGTTTCAGGCGAACGCTTGATCAGGTTGGCCGGGCCGAAAGATGTCAGGGTCATGGGTAGCCCTCGAGCAATTGGGTCACGCCAGCTGCCTGTACGTCACCGAATGTGTCGTCGTCGATCATCAACGCCGGCGCCTTGTCGCAGTTGCCCAGGCAGCACACCGGCAGCAGGGTGAAGCGCCCGTCTGCAGTGGTCTGGCCGAGGCCGATGCCGAGTTTGGTCTGGATCGCGTCGACCACCGATTCGTGGCCGCCGATGTAGCAGACCATGCTGTCGCACACGCGAATGATGTGGCGGCCCACTGGCTGGCGGAAGATCTGGCTGTAGAACGTAGCCACGCCTTCAACGTCGCTGGCAGGGATGCCGAGGATCTCGCCGATGGCGTAGAGGGCGCCGTCCGGCACCCAGCCACGTTCCTTCTGGACGATCTTCAAGGCTTCGATCGACGCCGCGCGCGGGTCTTCGTAGTGATGCAGCTCGTGCTCGATGGCCGAGCGCTCGGTTTCACTCAGGGTGAAACGGTCTGTCTGGATAAGCGTGCTGTTCATGCTTAGCGGTCCACGTCGGCCATAACGAAATCGATACTACCCAGGTACGCAATCAAGTCCGCGACCATCTCGCCTTTGATCACCGAAGGGATCTGCTGCAAGTGGGCAAAGCTTGGGGTACGGATCCGGGTGCGGTAGCTCATGGTGCCGCCATCGCTCGTCAGGTAATAACTGTTGATACCCTTGGTCGCTTCGATCATCTGGAAGGATTCATTGGCCGGCATGACCGGACCCCACGAAACCTGCAGGAAGTGCGTGATCAGGGTTTCGATGTGCTGCAGCGTGCGCTCTTTCGGCGGCGGCGTGGTCAGCGGGTGATCCGCCTTGTACGGACCTGCCGGCATGTTGCGCATGCACTGCTCGATGATCTTCAGGCTCTGGCGCATTTCTTCGACGCGCACGATGCAACGGTCGTAGGCGTCGCCATTGGCTGCCAGCGGTACTTCGAACTCGAAGTTCTCGTAGCCGGAGTACGGGCGGGCTTTACGCACGTCGAAATCACAGCCGGTGGAACGCAGGCCAGCACCAGTGACACCCCACTCCAGGGCCTCCTTGGTGTTGTACTGGGCGACGCCGATGGTACGGCCCTTGAGAATACTGTTGTCCAGCGCGGCCTTTTGGTACTCGTCCAGACGCTTTGGCATCCAGTCGATGAACTCTTTAACCAGGCGTTCCCAGCCGTTCGGCAGGTCGTGGGCCACGCCACCGATGCGATACCAGGCCGGGTGCAGGCGGAAACCGGTGATGGCTTCGATGACCTTGTAGGCGCGCTGACGGTCGGTGAAGGTGAAGAACACCGGGGTCATGGCGCCGACGTCCTGGATGTAGGTACCCAGGAACAGCAGGTGGCTGGTGATCCGGAAGAACTCGGCCATCATGATGCGGATGGTGTCGACGCGGTCTGGCACCTTGATGCCGGCCAGTTTCTCGACCGAGAGCACATACGGCAGGTTGTTCATCACGCCGCCGAGGTAGTCGATACGGTCGGTGTACGGGATGAAGCTGTGCCACGACTGACGTTCGGCCATCTTCTCGGCACCACGGTGGTGGTAGCCGATGTCTGGTACGCAGTCGACGATTTCTTCGCCGTCCAGTTGCAGGATGATACGGAAGGCACCGTGGGCCGAAGGGTGGTTCGGGCCCAGGTTGAGGAACATATAGTCCTCGTTGGTGCCGGAGCGTTTCATGCCCCAGTCTTCCGGACGGAAGCGCGCGGCCTCTTCTTCAAGCTGTTGCTTGGCGAGGTTGAGACTGAACGGATCGAATTCGGTGGCGCGGGCAGGGAAGTCCTTGCGCAGCGGGTGACCTTCCCACGTTGGCGGCATCATGATGCGCGTCAGGTGCGGGTGGCCGGGGAAGTCGATACCGAACATGTCCCAGACTTCACGCTCGTACCAGCTGGCATTCGGCCAGATACCGGTTACGGTCGGGACGCTCAGGTCGCTTTCGGACAGCGCGACCTTGATCATCACGTCGCTGTTACGCTCCAGCGACATCAAGTGGTAGAACACGGTGAAATCGGCGCCGCTCGGCAGCCCTTGACGCTTGGTGCGCAGACGTTCGTCCACGCCATGCAGGTCATAGAGCATGACGTACGGCTTGGGCAGGTTACGCAGGAAGGTCAGGACTTCGACGAGCTTGGCGCGCGCCACCCACAGCACCGGCATGCCGGTACGTGTGGCCTGGGCGGTGAAGGCGTCAGGGCCGAAACGGTTATTGAGTTCGACGACCACATCCTGGTCGTCTGCCTTATAAGGCGGGATGTACAGAGCGCTGCCTGTAGTCATGGTTTTTTTATCGCTTTCGGTCAACGTAAAGAATGAAGCCAGGGTATCGTTCTATAAAAGAAGCGGTGCTGGATCAGACTTCGTCAGGGCTGCGCAGGTTGGTGACTGCGATTCGCTGTTCGCGGCGCTGTTCCTTTTGCGAAGGCATCTCGGCGCGATACACGCCTTGATCTCCGACAACCCAGGACAGTGGGCGACGTTCCTTGCCTATCGATTCCTGCAACAGCATCAAGCCTTGCAAGAACGCTTCAGGGCGAGGCGGGCAGCCAGGCACGTAGACATCCACGGGCAGGAACTTGTCCACCCCTTGGACTACGGAGTAGATGTCGTACATGCCACCGGAGTTGGCGCACGAACCCATGGAGATCACCCACTTGGGTTCAAGCATTTGCTCGTAGAGGCGCTGGATGATCGGCGCCATCTTGATGAAGCAGGTGCCGGCGATAACCATGAAATCCGCCTGGCGCGGTGATGCCCGGATAACCTCGGCGCCGAAGCGCGCGATGTCATGGGGAGCCGTGAAGGCGGTGGTCATCTCTACGTAGCAGCACGAAAGACCGAAGTTGTACGGCCACAGGGAGTTCTTACGCCCCCAGTTGACCGCGCCACTCAGCACGTCTTCCAGCTTGCCCATGTAGATGTTTTTGTGGACTTGATCTTCTAACGGATCGGAGACGGTTTCCCGTTCGCCGATGGGGTACTGATCGTTAGGAGCATCCGGGTCGATCCTGGTGAGATTGTATTGCATCGCCAAAGCCTCATTGTTTCAGCTTCGCTTGCCGCTTACGACGAGCTTCCGGAGCCCAATCAAGGGCGCCCACTCGGAATAGGTAGACAAGGCCTGCCAACAGAATTGCTATGAAAACGAGAGCTTCGACGAATCCGGTCCAGCCGCTTTCGCGGACGGACACAGACCAGGCAAAGAGAAAGAGGGCTTCGATATCGAAGATCACGAACAGCATCGCGACCAGATAGAATTTGGCTGAGAGCCGCAAGCGGGCGCCACCTGTAGGCAGCATGCCGGACTCGAACGGTTCATTCTTGCTGCGGCCCCAGGCTTTTGACCCGAGGAGGCTGGAGACGCCGAGCATGAAGGCGCAGAGGCCGACAACACCGAGGAGGAAAATGGCAAAGCCCCAGTTGTGGGCCATGAGTCCTGTCGCTTCGGTCATGCTGGAAATCCTTAACAGAGAGCAAAGGTCTCTGAGCTCGAAAAAGTAACGATGCAGTGACGATATGTCGCACTGCAATCAATCGCGGTGATTTTATGGCTAAACACCGGGCAAGTAAAATTCCTATGGCGAAATTATTCGATGGAATAAGGACATAGTGCACCTCGATGGGGCTGTAGCCCTTGTGTAGCGGGCATTAGCGGGCATTTTATCAAATGTGTTTTGTTTAGCCTGTAACGAAGTTTTTATGCGCCAAATGATAATGAATATTGTTTGCGTGGGGTTTAAGCGAATGTTTCTCGTGCGGCGCGGAAAGTTAGCGTTACTTGCTTGATTGTCGCTTAGTTGTCGGCGGGGATCTTTTAACCGTTTTTTCGCGCGCAAATACCGCTCTGGATCAATGTTTTGCCGAAAATCTCCGGGCTGAATGCATTTCCCTTGTGGGGGCGGGCTTGCCCGCGATGGCAGTGTGTCAGCAAATGAATGCGGTGGCTGGTGTACTGCCCTCGCAGGCAAGCCAGCTCCCACATTTTGATCTGTGTTGTGTCAGTCGGATTTTCAGCTGTGCAAAAAAACGCCCCGAACAGGTCGGGGCGTGATCTTTGTGCGGCACTGCGGTTAGGTCTTCCTTGGGGCTGCAGTGGCCGTGTAGGCGGTGCTTAGTGGAACTGCTCTTCTTCGGTCGAGCCGGTCAGTGCGGTCACGGACGAGGTGCCGCCCTGGATCACGGTGGTCATGTCGTCGAAGTAGCCGGTGCCCACTTCCTGCTGGTGCGCCACGAAAGTGTAACCCTTGGCGGCGTCAGCGAATTCCTGCTCCTGCAGCTTCACGTAGGCAGTCATGTCGTTGCGGGCGTAGTCATGCGCCAGGTTGAACATGCTGTGCCACATGTTGTGGATGCCGGCCAGGGTGATGAACTGGTGCTTGTAGCCCATGGCGGACAGTTCGCGCTGGAACTTGGCGATGGTCGCGTCGTCCAGGTTCTTCTTCCAGTTGAAAGAAGGCGAGCAGTTGTAGGACAGCAGTTGGTCCGGGTATTCCTTCTTGATCGCTTCAGCGAAGCGACGGGCTTCGTCCAGGTCCGGCTTGGCGGTTTCGCACCAGATCAGGTCGGCATACGGGGCGTAGGCCAGGCCACGGGCAATGGCTTGGTCCAGGCCGGCGCGGACTTTGTAGAAGCCTTCCTGGGTACGTTCGCCAGTGACGAACGGCTTGTCGTACGGGTCGCAATCCGAGGTCAGCAAGTCAGCCGCGTTGGCGTCGGTACGCGCCAGGATGATGGTTGGCGTGCCGGCAACGTCAGCCGCCAGACGGGCAGCAGTCAGTTTCTGTACGGCTTCCTGGGTTGGGACCAGTACCTTGCCGCCCATGTGGCCGCATTTCTTCACCGAAGCCAGTTGGTCTTCGAAGTGCACGCCGGCAGCGCCAGCCTCGATCATGCTCTTCATCAGCTCGTAGGCGTTCAGTACGCCGCCGAAGCCGGCTTCTGCGTCAGCCACGATAGGTGCGAAGTAGTCGATGTAGCCTGCGTCGCCCGGGTTCTTGCCGGCTTTCCACTGGATCTGGTCGGCACGACGGAACGAGTTGTTGATGCGCTTGACCACGGTTGGAACCGAGTCCACCGGGTACAGCGATTGGTCGGGGTACATGGATTCAGCGGAGTTGTTGTCCGCTGCCACTTGCCAGCCGGACAGGTAGATCGCCTGGATACCGGCTTTTACCTGTTGGACTGCCTGGCCGCCAGTAAGGGCGCCCATGCAGTTGACGAAATCTTTGTCGGGACGGAAGGAAGGCTTGGCCCCTTGGGTGACCAGGTTCCACAGCTTCTCGGCGCCGAGTTTTGCAAAGGTGTGCTCAGGTTGAACCGAGCCACGCAGGCGGACGACGTCAGCAGCGGAATAAGCGCGGGTCACGCCTTTCCAGCGTGGGTTTTCAGCCCAGTCTTTTTCGAGGGCTGCAATTTGCTGTTCGCGTGTCAGTGCCATGGGAGTAAACCTCGTCGCGTCTTGTTTAGAAGATCCGTTTTCCAGCCGTGCATTCAATGCATGGGCAGGGCTGCTCGCTGACCAGAAGCCTAGGCGGTCATGTCGGGTCTGGCGGGGGAATGCGACGGGATGAACGATAGACTCAAGGAGGAGTTGAGCAGGTAGAGGCGAACTGCGGGCGGTCTTCGGGCGTCGTGGGCCTTTGTACGATCCATCAGTGTATTGCCGGGTTACCTGGTTGGCTTCCGTCCCTCGGGACAACTTCGTTCCAGTCGCAACCTCGTCAAACACACCTTGTGGGCGGTACAGACACGAATCGGCTCGGGTGGGTAGCTTGGAGCGCGATCCGAAGGCCCTTGCCAGGGCCCCTGATTAGCGGGAGCGAGGCCATCATGCCCATGCTTTTTTGGATCGTCAAATGTTTTGTAGTGCTATTTTTCAAGCACTACATCTTTAGTCTAAGACGACTCATCAGTCAGTTTTTGGTGCTTCAGTTCAGGGTGTCGACCTTGACCCGCAAAGTCAGGTCATCGCGGCCCTGAGTAGAGTAGGTGCGGGTTGTGGAGGATTTGTCGGCCTGGGTCTCGCGGTTGATGCCGGCCAGGGTGATCCACTCACCCAGGCGCCCGCTGACAGTTGTGTCGGTACTTTGTACGTTCACTACATCGGGACGTTCCTGGCTCATGCGGTCACGGTTGGTACTGATCGCCAGGTGCACGGTCTCGCCGGTGACGCTGGCGGTCACGTAGAAGCCCTGGGTTACGTTGCGGTATTGGGTCTGGTTTTGCGGGCGGCCGTAGGCATCCGGCTGGGTTGTGGTCAGCGGAACGCTCTGGCCGACCTGGATCAGTGCGGGTACACCTTCGCTGGCTTGGATCTGCTGCACGCCGCCTTCACGGCTGGCGGTGCCGTAGCTGATGATGCGGGTCTGGTTGTCGCCGCTCTGCTGGTTGTTCTCGTTGGTGTCGACAGTGATCAGTAGGCGCTTGGCCGGGGTGTCGAGCTGCGAGAGCAGGGCGCGCAGGTCCTGGATCTTGGCGGGGTCTGCCTTGACGATCAGTTGGTTACCGTAGGCGCTCACGGTGCCGTCCTTGCCAATGAAATTCTGCGCCACTGGCAGCAGGTCGGCGCTGGTACGGTTGCTCGGGTTGACGACTTCGGTGTCGGCCATGGCCGTGACGCTGGCGGTCAGGAGCAGGGCGGTGAGCAGGGTGCGTAGGGACATGTCCGTTATCTCTGCGAGTCATTTAGGCTGGATAGTGCCAGTTTGTCGGCTGGATGGGGTGCTTGTTGAATCGTAGACGGCAAAATGCCCTGGCAGTGCAGGGCATTTGTAGTGCGGCTGATATCGCTTTCGCGAGCAAGCCAGCTCCCACATTTTGACCGCATTCCAAGGGAAGGCCTCGGTCAAATGTGGGGGCTGGCTTGCCTGCGATGCAGGCGGCGCGGTCTGGAGTCAGCCCTCGCGCACCATATCCACATGCGGAATCCCGACTTCAAGAAACTCGTCACTGACGATCTTGAAGCCCAGCCGCTCGTAAAACGGCGCCGCATACACCTGCGCACTGAGGAACTGCTTGGTCTGGCCACGTTTCTCGGCTTCGCCGATCACCGCTTCCATCAGCTTGTCGCCGACTTTCAGCCCGCGCCAGTCCTTGAGTACCGAGACGCGGCCAATCTCGCCGCTGGGCAGCAGGCGAGCGGTGCCAATCGGAAAGTCGCCTTCAAATGCGAGGAAATGCACCGCATCAGCGTCGTCCGCGTCCCATTCCAGCTCAGGTGGAACCGATTGCTCAGCGATAAATACCGCTTCACGAATGCGCCGTATCTCAGCGATGTCCTTTTGCCAGTCCGCGACACTTACGTGAATCTTATTCATCGGCAAACCCCAGGCTCCCTTGCTTGACCAGTTCGCACAGCAGATCGCGGCCGTCTTCGTCGGCCAGCCATGGGCCGAGGTTCTCGGCGTGCAGGGCGTCGGCGGAGCACACCAGTTTCAGCAGCTCGCGCAGTTTGCCCGGCAGGTAACGGCTCTGGCCGCTAGCGAACAGCAGTACATCGTCGTCCACTTCCGACCAAGCCATGCGCGCGCTCGGGTTGCGCACCAGGATCGCACCGTCTTGCAGGGCGCTGATGAAGTCTTCTTCACCCAGTTCCTCACCGGCAACCAGTTCAGGGTAGCGCGGTTCGGTCATGAACTGGCCGAACCAGGTCAGCAGCATGCGCTCATCGCTCATGTGCTCGGCCAGCAGGCTTTTCAGGCGGTCGAGGGCGTCGCTCTGGATCTGGTGCGGATCGCTGACCGGCTGGGCGTCGGCGTCGGTGTAGCGCTCTTCGTCGGTCAGGTATTGGGCGAGGAAGTCGGTGAAGTGGGTCAGCACTTCGGCGGCACTTGGTGCGCGGAAGCCGACCGAGTAGGTCATGCAGTCATCTTCGGCGATGCCGAAGTGCGCCAGGCGCGGTGGCAGGTAGAGCATATCGCCCGGTTCCAGTACCCACTCGGCGCTTTCTTCGAATTCGGCGAGGATGCGCAGGTCGGCGTGCTGCAGCAGCGGGCTTTCGGAGCTGCACATCTGGCCGATCTTCCAGTTGCGCTTGCCCTGGGCTTGCAGCAGGAACACGTCGTAGTTGTCGAAGTGCGGGCCGACGCTGCCACCCGGCGCGGCGAAGCTGATCATCACGTCGTCGATGCGCCAGCTTGGCAGGAAACGGAACTGCTCCAGCAACTCGGCGACTTCCGGTACGAACTGGTCAACCGCTTGCACCAGCAGGGTCCACTCGCGCTCGGGCAGGGCGCTGAAGGCATCTTCGGCGAACGGGCCGCGACGCAGCTCCCACGGACGCTCGCCGTGTTCGATCACCAGGCGCGACTCGACTTCTTCTTCAAGGGCCAGGCCGGCCAGTTCGTCGGCGTCGATCGGGCTTTCGAAATCAGGAATGGCCTGGCGGATCAGCAGCGGTTTTTTCTGCCAGTAGTCGCGCAGGAATTCCCGTGCCGTGATGCCGCCCAGAAGTTGAAGAGGGATGTCAGGATTCATGTGTAACCTATTGAAATAAAGCACTTTTCAGACTGGAATAAAAACGCCCGGCGCGGCCGGGCGTCTCAAAGGGTCTTGCGATGATCAGATGCGCTTGGCTTGCTCTACAGCGTTGCCGATGTAGTTGGCCGGGGTGAGCAGTTTCAGCTCGGCCTTGGCGGCGGCTGGCATGTCCAGGCCGTCGATGAAAGTTTGCAGCGCTTCAGGGCTGATGCCCTTGCCACGCGTCAACTCTTTCAGCTTCTCGTACGGGTTTTCGATGTTGTAACGGCGCATCACGGTCTGGATCGGCTCGGCCAGCACTTCCCAGCAGGCATCCAGGTCAGCGGCGATTTTCTGCTCGTTGAGTTCCAGTTTGCTGATGCCTTTGAGGCTGGCTTCGTACGCGATCACGCTGTGAGCGAAGCCCACACCGAGGTTGCGCAGTACGGTGGAGTCGGTCAGGTCGCGCTGCCAGCGGGAGATCGGCAACTTGCTGGCCAGGTGCTGGAACAGGGCGTTGGCGATGCCGAGGTTGCCTTCGGAGTTTTCGAAGTCGATCGGGTTGACCTTGTGCGGCATGGTCGACGAACCGATTTCACCGGCAATGGTGCGCTGCTTGAAGTAACCCAGGGAAATGTAGCCCCAGATGTCGCGATCGAAGTCGATCAGGATGGTGTTGAAGCGCGCGATCGCGTCGAACAGCTCGGCAATGTAGTCGTGCGGTTCGATCTGCGTGGTGTACGGGTTGAAACCCAGGCCCAGCTCATCTTCGATGAAGGCGCGGGCGTTGGCTTCCCAGTCGATCTCCGGGTAGGCCGAGAGGTGGGCGTTGTAGTTGCCCACGGCGCCGTTGATCTTGCCCAGCAACGGCACGGCTGCGACCTGAGCGATCTGACGCTCCAGGCGGTACACCACGTTGGCCAGTTCTTTACCCAGGGTCGTCGGCGAAGCCGGCTGGCCGTGGGTGCGCGACAGCATCGGCACGTCGGCGAAGCGGATCGCCAGCTCACGGATGGCATTGGCGGTCTGGCGCATCAGCGGCAGCATCACGTCATCACGGCCCTCGCGCAGCATCAGTGCGTGGGACAGGTTGTTGATGTCCTCGCTGGTGCAGGCAAAGTGGATGAACTCGCTGACCTGGGCCAGCTCTGGCAGCTTGGCCGCTTGCTCTTTGAGCAGGTATTCGATGGCTTTTACGTCGTGGTTGGTGGTGCGCTCGATCTCTTTTACACGCTCGGCGTGCTCCAGGGAGAAGTTTTCCGCCAGGGTGTTCAATACAGCGTTGGCTTCGGCGGAGAACGCCGGCACTTCGCTGATGGCAGGGTGAGCGGCCAGGCGCTGGAGCCAGCGCACTTCAACCAGGACACGAGCACGGATCAAGCCGTATTCGCTGAAAATAGGGCGCAGGGCCTGGGTTTTGCCGGCGTAGCGGCCGTCAACAGGGGAAACCGCAGTGAGCGAAGAGAGCTGCATGGGGTGTTCTCGGACAGTCGGGCAACGAAATGGGGCGCGTATCATACATGAAAAAATTCGCCGGTCCGTCGCCAACTGACCGGCGTATTACGCGTAACGGCTTGAAAAACGCTTGTTGCTGCGACTTATTCGTTGCGCATCAACGGGTAAAGCTCTTTGAGCAATTTGCGACGGCTGATGACCAACTGCCAACGATGACCGCCCAACTGGCGCCACAGCCGCGCCGAACGAATACCGGCCAGGAGCAGGGCGCGGATTTTCGAGGCGTTGTTCGGTTGTTGCAGGTTGCGCATGTCGCCGTGCACCTGGATCCGCTGGCGCAAGGTGCTCAAGGTGTCCTGGTACAGCGCACCACAGGCCGCGATCACGTTTTCGTGGGCGGGGCCGAAGTGTTCCACCTGGGACTGTATTTGCGGCAGGCGCTTGCCGATGATCTCCAGCATATCCTCGCGCTTGGCCAGTTGACGCTCCAGCCCGAGCATCGACAGGGCGTAGCGCAACGGTTCGCGCTGCAGGGTGCTGGGGTCGCGTTCCAGGGCGCCGATCAGCGCGCGATAACCTTCGCGCAGTGCCAGGTCGTCGCCACCGTAGACTTCCAGGGTGTCCTTGGGGTCGCGGATCAGCAGGCTGCCGAGCATGCAGGTCAGGCCGGCCTCGGTGACCTGGCCGGTCTTGGCGATCTTGTCCACCAATACAGCGGCGAGGAAAACCCCGCCCAGTGCCGTCAATTGCTCCTGGGTCGGGCTCATGCCTTTTGGCTCCAGGCTTCGGCGATTTCAATCACGCCGCCGCCCAGGCAGATTTCGCCGTCATAGAACACCACGGATTGGCCCGGAGTGACCGCACGCTGTGGGTCATCGAAGGTTGCGCGGTAGCCTGTAGCGGTTTTTTCCAGGGTGCATGCCTGGTCGCTCTGGCGATAGCGCACTTTGGCGGTCAGGCGGCGTGGGGTGCTCAGGTCGATCGGGTTGACCCAGTAGATTTCCGAAGCGAGCAGGGCGCCGGAGAACAGCAATGGATGTTCATTGCCCTGGCCCACGATCAGCTCGTTGTGCTCCAGGTCTTTGATCAGCACGTACCACGGCTCTTCGCCGGCGTCTTTCAGGCCGCCGATGCCCAGGCCCTGGCGCTGGCCGATGGTGTGGTACATCAGGCCGTGGTGGCGGCCGATCACTTCACCGTCGGTGGTTTTGATTTCGCCAGGTTGTGCTGGCAGGTATTGCTTGAGGAAGTCGCTGAAGCGGCGCTCGCCGATAAAGCAGATCCCGGTGGAATCCTTCTTCTTGGCGGTGGCCAGGCCGTGTTGCTCGGCGATCTTGCGCACTTCGGGCTTTTCCAGCTCACCCACCGGGAACAGGGTCTTGGCGATCTGTTCGCCGCCGACGGCGTGCAGGAAGTAGCTCTGGTCCTTGTTTGGGTCCAGGCCCTTGAGCAGTTCGGTGCGGCCGTCGACATCGCGGCGGCGCACGTAGTGGCCAGTGGCAATCAGGTCGGCGCCAAGCATCATGGCGTAGTCGAGGAACGCCTTGAACTTGATTTCGCGGTTGCACAGGATGTCCGGGTTCGGCGTGCGACCGGCCTTGTATTCGGCCAGGAAGTGCTCGAACACGTTGTCCCAGTACTCGGCGGCGAAGTTGGCGGTGTGCAGCTTGATGCCGATCTTGTCGCACACGGCCTGGGCGTCCGCCAGGTCGTCCATGGCGGTGCAATATTCCGTTCCATCGTCTTCTTCCCAGTTCTTCATGAACAGGCCTTCCACCTCATAACCCTGCTCCATGAGCAGAACGGCGGAAACGGAAGAATCCACGCCGCCGGACATGCCGACGATGACGCGCTTCTTTTGTGTGTCAGAAGGGGCTGGATCACGCATAGGGTTTCAACGGGTGTCTTGAAAAAGGACGCGATTCTATCAGGCTCGGGCCTTCAAGGCTAAAGAGAAGGGCGGATCAATTCGAGACTGTGATGCTGGCCGGCCAGATAATCATCAATACAGCGGATGATCAGCTCGCTGCGCCAGTCGTCACGCACGGCCAGCAGTTCCTCACGGCTCAGCCAGCGGGCACGCAGGATGCCTTCGTCGAGTGGGTAGTCGGGGTGGTGTTTGAGTGCCTTGGCGATGAAGCAAACCCGCTGATAGGTCACGCCGTTGCTCGGCGCGGTGTACAGGTAGATGCCGACGATGCCGGTGGCTTCGACGTCCCACCCGGTTTCTTCGAGGGTTTCGCGCACAGCGGCTTCGGTGAGGGTTTCGTGCGGGTCGAGATGGCCGGCGGGTTGGTTGAGCACGGCGCGGCCGTTTTTGAGTTCTTCGACCATAAGAAAGCGGCCGTTGTCTTCGACGATGGTGGCGACGGTGATGTGGGGTTGCCAGGTCATGGAATGCCTCGATTTGAATGTGCGACGCGGTCTACCGGCAGGATCGTAGTCAATGTGGGAGTGGGCAAGTGCGATCGGCGCACCGCCGCTCCCGCATGTGGATCGGGTTTCCTCAGGGGGGGCATAAGCAATCTGCATGACACGCCCGACATTTTATGATTTTACCCCGATGTGCCAGCGGCGCAGTTTACCTCTCCAGAACCTTCACTGGAGAAATCTCATGAATCCGATTGCCCACAAAAGCTACGAAGTGCGCCTTACATCGCCGTTGCCGATTGCCTTCATCCTGTTGTGGAGTTCCGGTTATATCGGTGGTGCGTTCGGTGTGCGCTATGGCGAGCCCTTCACCATGACGTTCTACCGATTTGCCCTGGCTGCCTTGGTTTTCCTGGGCGTGGCGCTCGCGATCAAGGCCGAGTGGCCTAGGCGGCTTACACCCTACCTTCACGCGGCTGCCGTGGGGTTGCTCTTGCAGGCTCTGCAGTTTGGCGGCCTCTACACCGGGATAAGTCAGGGCGTCCCGGCTGGGCAAGCTGCGCTGATTGTTGGGCTGATGCCGGTATTTGTGGTGATAGGCGCCTATTTCTGTTTAGGCGAGCAATTGAGTTGGCGCGACTTGCCAGGCTCGATCCTGGGCGTAGGCGGCGTGGCTATTGTGGTAGGCAGCAGTTTTTTTGGTACCGAGGCGTCAATCGGCGGTTATGGCGCGGTAGGGCTGGCGCTGCTAGGCATCACCCTTGGCACGCTTTATCAGAAGCGTTTTCTCGGCGGCGTCAACCTGTGGGTGGGCTGTTTTGTTCAGATGGTCACCGCGTCGCTGGTCATGTTGCTGCTGGCCTATGCCACCGAGACCATGCAGGTGACGCAGTGGGGGCCCTTCGCTGCCTCTGTGGCGTGGATCACTGTAATGAACTCGGTCGGCGCGCTGACCCTGCTTTACCTGATGATTCGGCGGGGGGAGGCGAGTAAGGCGACTAACTTGTTTCATGTTATTCCGGCTGTCACTCAGATCATGGCGTCGTTGATGTTGGGTGAAGTACCGAGTGTGGTGGTGATTGTAGGTTTCATTGTGTCGGGGGTGGGAGTTTATTTGATGAATCATTCGAGAGCAAAGTAAGCGTCGAATATTGAAGGCTGCTTATCAGGAGAATGCTAATGTTTAAGCACGAAATAGCTGATGAGAAATTATATAGCGATGACATTTGCCGGTCTGGAGGTGGACTGCACGTTGACGATATTGATTATCTGAATTTTGAACCTTATGAAGTGGAAGGGCGCAAAGGGATTTCAATATTTTACCTTTATGATGCGCGGGATAATGCGCAAGGGCCAGTTGCCGCATTGGTCCGTTATGCTGTCGGAGCTTTAACGCCGAGACACAGGCATCAGGGATGGGAATTAGTGTTGGTGGTCGATGGTGAACTAGTCGATGACAGGGGGCGACATACTGCAGGTGCGCTGCAAATTTACCCGCCGGGCTCTACTCACCAACTTTCTTCTGCTACGGGTTGTACGTTTCTAGTCGTTTGGGAGCAACCCGTTCAGCCCGCTCCACCTCAGGATTCCGAGGCCGCAGCATGAAAGTTATCAGCGAACAGCAAGCGGCAGAATTGATTGAAGACGGATGGACAATCGTTCCGGGAGGGTTTGGAAGTTGCGGGCATCCTGATGGACTTACTCGAGCAATCAGTGAGCGTTTCAAGCGGGAGGGACGGCCTCGTGAGCTGGGTTTGCTATTCACTTCTGCCTCTGGAGATCTTGACAAAAGGGGGGTGGACGTTTTGGCCCAGAGTGGGCTGGTGGCCAAGGCAATTGGAGGGTTCTGGGGACTCGTGCCGCGATTGGGAAATATGGCGCGTTTAGGAGAGATAGAGGCGCATAACTGGCCGCAGGGGGTTATCAGCCAGCTATTCCGTGCAATCGCGGCGAAGAAGCCTGGTGTGATCTCAAATGTTGGCCTTAACACTTTCGTTGATCCTGATTATGAGGGGGCGTGCTTGAATAGCAGGGGCGCAGGCACACTGGTTCAGAAAATTATTATTAATGGAGAGTGGACGCTATTTTATCCTGCACTTAAGGTGGATTGCGCGTTACTAAGAGGGACATCTTGTGATCCTTCGGGCAATATTTCGATTGAACGGGAAGTGTCTAATAGTGATGTGCTTGCGCAGGCCATGGCAGTCAAGAACTCCGGTGGAATAGTGATTGTGCAGGTTGAAAGTTTGGTGGGACTACACGATATTGAACCGCAGCATGTAATAGTGCCTGGGTTGTTGGTGGATTATGTGACGGTGTCGCGCCCTCATGAACATCCTCAAACGTATGGCGTGGCAAGTAATTCAGCATTTACGCGTCCGGGAGTTCTCACGCCTAGTGAGAGGCCGATTTCGTGCGCGGAGAGAATTATTGCTAAAAGAGCTTTGCAGGAAATTCGACGTGAAAATGCGAGGATTATCAATCTTGGTATTGGTATACCGGTCGTCGTTGCTCAGGTGGCTGAAGAGTTAGGTTGTGCGGAGTCGATGAACTTTACTGTTGAATCCGGCGTTATAGGTGGTCGGCCAGCAACTGGATTGTCATTTGGGGCTAGCTATCGTCCGGTTAGTATCATTGAGCAGGCAGCTTTGTTTGATTTTTACGAAGGTGGTGGGATTGATGTGGCGTGCTTGGGTTTTGCCGAAATGGATAGTTTTGGCAATGTCAATGTGTCGCAGTTTGGTCGTAAGTTGCAAGGCGCGGGTGGCTTCATAAACATCTCACAGTCGGCGCGATGCATTGTATTTTGTGGGACTTTTACAGCTGCAGGGTTGGTTGTGAGTGTAAGTGAAGGGGAGGTTCATATAGTTCGGGAAGGTCGAGTAAATAAATTTGTTCGCCAGGTCTCGCAATTGACATTTAACGGTGGCTATTCTCAATTGTTGGGCCAACGAGTTATTTTTGTTACGGAGCGTGCAGTTTTTGCACTGAAAAATGGAGTGGTCTATTTGGAGGAGATCGCTCCGGGTATAAGTATCGAGCAGGATATTATCCCATTCATAGAGGGTGGTTTTGTCGTGTCTGGAAACTGCAGGCCTATGTCGGAGCACATATTTGTATTGTAAGTATGTTGTTTGAAGCTTTTAAAAAATAAGCATGTTTCATGCAGAAAAAATAGTGGGAGGTTGTTATGTCTGGCAGCGTAATCACGATAATTGGTGGTGGAGCCTCAAGTGTCTCTTTTATCTACGCGATTTTGAATGGTTTAGGGCGATATGGCTGCCATTCGGATGTGTCGATATTTTTGGTGGACAAACAATCTCAATGTGGTCGAGGGTTTGCCTACTCGGAAGACTGCTCCACAAATATTTTAAATACACGAGCGGAATTTATTTCGCCTTTTCCTGATCAGCCTGGACATTTTTACGGATGGTTGGTGGCTAATCGTGGGGTTTGGGAAGATGACTTCCCTGACATTGAACTGTGCCCACATGCATTTTTGCCTCGGCCCCTGTTCGGGTTATATCTTGCGCACATGATTCAATCTCTAGTCAAAAAAGCTGTAGAGCTCGGTTGTCAATTGATTCCAGTCCATGACGAGGTTGTAAATATAAGCTTCTCCCATGACGGAAGGGTCGTGGTTTCAACAAAAGGGAATCTATCGTTCCCCAGTGATCATGTGGTTTTGAGTTGTGGTAATGCACGCAGTCTCGAATACCAGCACCTGGAGGGTACGCAGGGTTTCTTCTCCAGTCCTTATCCTATAAAGCGCACAAGCCGGCTGATTCAAAAGCAGGCGAGTGTTGCAATTGTCGGTTCAAGATTGAGTGCGATCGATGCAGTTATAGGGCTGACTGCTAATGGCCATGAAGGGCCCATTACATTGCATTCCCGCACGGGAGCTCTGCCTAGTGTCAGGGGGAGTCAGGGGCGCTATCAACCCACGATATTGACGCCGGAAACAGTCAGGTCTTGTATTTCTCGATCTGGCGTAGTCCGACTTGACGACGTTATTCGTTGGATGACGCAAGAATTGGCCTTGGAGGGTAAGCGGATTGGCATGGCTGATTGGACTGCAATGTGTTCCCAGAGACCGGCAGCGGAATTTCTTGAGGCTGAAATAGCGGCTGCCCAACACCCTCGGTTTTGGCAATCCGTTCTCTACTCGACAAATGCTGTACTTGATTTGATTTGGCCTGCAATGCCGGATGAGGATAAGCATATATTTCTGGGTTACTCAAGCTGGTGGATGGCCTACCGTGTTTCTATTCCGATGGAGAATGCATTGAAAATTAGATCATTACTCGAGTCTGGGCAGCTATCAATTATAAAGGGTGGGCTTGAGGCGATTGAATACAATAAGCGGTTTTGCTTAAAGGTAGTTAATCGATCGCTTAAGAGTTGCCACAATTATGACTCCGTTGTACTGGCCACGGGTACTCCTCGGGATGCGAGTAAGTTTGATAACCCTTTGGTGCAGAATATTCTCCAGCGAGGAATTGGGTGCGTCGACCCATTTGGCGGAGTGAAGGTGTCTACTGAAACGGGTGGTTTGATAAATCATCTGGGGCATGTAGATGACAGAATCACTGTTTTGGGGGAGCTGACAAGCGGTGCGTTCTTTTTTACTAGTGCTTTAGAAATCAACGCTCGACATTCGACTATGCGTGCAGAGTCTGTTTTGGCGAGGTTGGCATTAACCTCCGGTATGTACTTTAATGCCTCTAAGGCTCGCCTATCAGCTTAGGATGACAGGAAAATCTCTAATTAAACATTTTGTTGCATGTTTTCATAC
Source organism: Pseudomonas sp. FP2335 (assembly GCF_030687535.1). NCBI lineage: Bacteria > Pseudomonadati > Pseudomonadota > Gammaproteobacteria > Pseudomonadales > Pseudomonadaceae > Pseudomonas > Pseudomonas sp. FP2335. The sequence goes on along the minus strand of NZ_CP117437.1, from coordinate 3,667,991 downwards.
GTAATTTTGCCCCTTACCTATCCGAATGGTCAGTGGTGGATGAAGTGTTGATTTGCCACAATCAGAATATTAATTTCGATAGGTGGCGTGTTATGAGAGTCAATCTTGATGTTCAGTCGTTGCGGAGCTTTATCAAAGTAGGTGAGACCAAAAGTTTTACGCGAGCGGCTGAAGCTCTAAGTTTGACTCAGCCTGCTATCAGTCAGCAGATTAAAAGGTTAGAGGATTTATTGGGTGTGGTGCTGTTTGCAAGGGAAAATCGACAGGTATTGCTGACATTGGAGGGAGAAAAGCTTTTGGGTTATGCCAAAGATATAGTCATTTGTAACGATAAAGTTGGCAGGCTGTTTGAGAGAGTTGAAAGAAGAGAAACGATCATAGTGGGTATGCCAGAGCATTTTTGTGAGAGGGTGCTCCCAAAGATTATTTCCAGCATGGCTACTCACTTTCCAACCATACAGATGGTGGTGAAGGTCGCTAGGTCTGGTTTGCTATTGGACGCGGTAAGTGAGGGTAGGATCGACCTATGTCTTGTGATAGATGAACTGGAAAAGATGCACGAGCGTCCTTGGCACACATTATCGGTCAGATGGTTTGCTGGCGATAGCGCTGACGTGGTCGATAAGCCACACGATGTCCCGCTCGCTTTGTTCAAGCCACCCTGTGGGTTTCGCAGTCTAGCGATCCGGAGTCTAGAGGAGTGCGGTATAAAATGGCATTGCGTTTACGAGTCGGAAGACTTGATGTCGCTGCGGTCTGCAGTGCAAGCAGGAGTTGGCATTACATTACTGCCTTTTGTCGCGCAGGTTTCGGGTTTAAGGAGTCTTGAAGGCATTTCCAGTTTGCCGGTACTGCCTCAATTTGCTGTGGTGTCTAAAGAGCGGGACGGTTGGAATCCTGTTTACAGGTGTGAGGTGCTTGAGTTGATTCGCTCCGTTTGGACTTCAGAGTACGTCAATGCTTCCCTGTGAATAAACTTGAATTCGCTGAAAACACAAACCCCGGCACCAGGCCGGGGTTTGTGATGTCACCTCACAACCTTACTTCAACTTGGCAATCGCCGCGTTGAGGGTGTTGCTTGGGCGCATGGCCTTGCTGGTCAGTTCCGGGCTCGGCGCGTAGTAGCCGCCGATGTCCACTGGCTTGCCCTGTACGGCGTTGAGCTCGGCAACGATGGTCGCTTCGTTCTCGGTCAGGGTCTTGGCCAGTTCGCCGAACTGCGCTTGCAGTGCGGTGTCTTCGGTCTGGGCTGCCAGGGCTTGAGCCCAGTACAGTGCCAGGTAGAAGTGGCTGCCGCGGTTGTCGATGTTGCCGACTTTGCGCGATGGCGACTTGTTGTTGTCGAGGAACTGGCCGGTAGCCTGGTCCAGGGTCTTGGACAGTACCAGGGCTTTCGGGTTGTTGTACGTCACACCCAAGTGCTCGAGGGAGGCCGCCAGGGCCAGGAACTCACCCAGGGAATCCCAGCGCAGGAAGTTTTCTTCCACCAGCTGTTGCACGTGTTTCGGGGCCGAGCCGCCGGCGCCGGTTTCGAACAGGCCACCACCGTTCATCAGTGGCACGATGGACAGCATCTTGGCGCTGGTGCCCAGTTCCATGATCGGGAACAGGTCGGTCAGGTAGTCGCGCAGCACGTTGCCGGTCACCGAGATGGTGTCCAGGCCCTTGCGGGTGCGTTCCAGGGTGAACTTCATCGCGTCGACCGGAGCCATGATGCGGATGTCCAGGCCTTCGGTGTTGTGGTCTTTCAGGTAAGCCTGGACTTTCTCGACCACGACGCCGTCGTGCGCGCGCTGTGGGTCCAGCCAGAATATCGCTGGGGTGGCGCTGGCGCGGGCGCGGTTGACGGCCAGTTTGACCCAGTCCTGGATCGGCGCGTCTTTGGTCTGGCACATGCGGAAGATGTCGCCGGCTTCGACTTTCTGTTCCATCAGCAGGTTGCCCTTGCTGTCGGTGACGCGGACTACGCCGTCGGCCTTGATCTGGAAGGTCTTGTCGTGGGAGCCGTACTCTTCGGCTTTCTTCGCCATCAGGCCAACGTTTGGCACGCTGCCCATGGTGGTCGGGTCGAAAGCGCCATGGGCCTTGCAGTCTTCGATGACGGCCTGGTAGATGGTGGCGTAGCAGCGATCCGGGATCACGGCCTTGGTGTCGTGCAGCTGGCCGTCGGTGCCCCACATTTTGCCGGAGTCACGGATCATGGCTGGCATCGAGGCGTCGACGATCACGTCGCTCGGCACGTGCAGGTTGGTGATGCCTTTGTCGGAGTTGACCATCGCCAGGGAAGGGCGAGCGGCATAGACCGCCTGGATGTCAGCTTCGATCTGCGCCTGCTGGTCGGCCGGCAGGGCCTTGATGCGAGCGTACAGGTCGCCGATGCCGTTGTTTAGGTTGAAGCCGATCTGTTCCAGCACGGTGGCGTGCTTGGCCAGGGCGTCTTTATAGAACTCGGCAACGATCTGGCCGAACATGATCGGGTCGGAGACCTTCATCATGGTGGCTTTGAGGTGGACCGACAGCAGCACGCCTTGTTTCTTGGCGTCTTCGATTTCAGCGGCGATGAACGAACGCAGTGCATTCTTGCTCAATACGGCGCTGTCGATGATTTCGCCGGCCTGTACCGAAGTCTTTTCCTTCAGGACAGTGGCGGTGCCGTCCTGGGCGATCAGCTCGATTTTGACAGCATCGGCGCCTTCGATCTGTACGGCTTTTTCGCTGCCGTAGAAGTCGCCACTGTTCATGTGGGCAACGTGCGACTTGGAGTCGGCAGCCCAGGCGCCCATTTTGTGCGGGTGCTTGCGTGCGTAGTTCTTGACCGACAGCGGGGCGCGGCGGTCGGAGTTGCCTTCGCGCAGTACCGGGTTCACGGCGCTGCCCTTGACCTTGTCGTAACGTGCGCGGGTTTCTTTTTCCGCGTCGGTGGTTACGGTTTCCGGGTAGTCCGGCAGGGCGTAGCCCTGGGCCTGCAGTTCCTTGATCGCGGCTTGCAGCTGCGGGGTCGAGGCGCTGATGTTAGGCAGCTTGATGATGTTGGCTTCAGGCGTAACGGCCAGGTCGCCCAGTTCGGCGAGGTGGTCCGGGATGGCCTTGGCGCCCAATTGCTCGGGGAAGCTTGCGAGGATGCGCGCGGCGAGGGAGATGTCGCGGGTTTCCACGGCAATATCAGCGGAAGCGGTGAAGGCCTCTACGATAGGCAGCAGTGAATAGGTGGCGAGGGCCGGGGCTTCGTCGGTGAAGGTGTAGATGATCTTCGAGCGGGTGGGCATATTCGGATTAACTCTCTTCTTTGCTGAAAGCGTGCGCAGAAACTCGAGATGCGCCGGGTGGAGCGCGTTCGTTCAAAGCCATCCATGAGCGAAATGTCGAGGTTTCTTCGCGGTGATGTTGGGTTGCATCAGTCGAGCGTCAAGCGGGTGGGCTATTGTAATAGTCCTGCTTTGTAGCGGAAGGCTGTGTTCTAGAGCGGTCCGCCGTCGTGACTCTTGGGTCAGCGGCGGCATTATACATAGGTCGCTATGCTTACGCCGAGCCTTCATACAAAAGGTGTGTCGTCCATTGGTCTAAAGGTCGCAGGTACCCCATTGCGCCCAAAGTCGTATGGCGTGCTCAAGATTGGCGAATTTGCCTTAGATTTCAGGCTTGTAGACGACAAAATGTGCTGTTTTCGACGCAAATGACCGTGGCGTGAGGTTTCAGTCGTCATGTATCTGGAGTAGGCTCGAACGCAGCCAGATGTTCAATCCAAAGATGGAGTTCAGCATGGGATACAAGAAGATTCAGGTTCCAGCCGTCGGCGACAAAATCACCGTCAATGCAGACCATTCTCTCAATGTTCCTAATAACCCGATCATCCCTTTTATCGAGGGTGATGGTATCGGCGTCGACATCAGCCCGGTGATGATCAAGGTGGTCGACGCAGCTGTTGAAAAGGCCTACGGCGGCAAGCGCAAGATCTCGTGGATGGAGGTTTATGCCGGCGAGAAGGCGACTCAAGTCTACGACCAGGACACCTGGCTGCCCCAGGAGACCCTGGATGCGGTCAAGGATTACGTGGTTTCCATTAAGGGGCCGTTGACCACGCCGGTCGGCGGTGGCATCCGTTCGCTGAACGTGGCCTTGCGCCAACAGCTCGACCTGTATGTGTGCCTGCGTCCGGTGCGCTGGTTCGAAGGCGTGCCGAGCCCGGTCAAGAAGCCGGGAGATGTGGACATGACCATCTTCCGCGAGAACTCCGAGGACATTTACGCCGGTATCGAGTGGAAGGCCGGGTCTGCGGAAGCGATCAAGGTCATCAAGTTCCTCAAGGAGGAAATGGGCGTTACCAAGATCCGTTTCGACCAGGATTGCGGGATCGGTGTGAAGCCGGTGTCCAAAGAGGGGACCAAGCGTCTGGCGCGTAAAGCGCTTCAGTATGTCGTGGATAACGACCGCGACTCCCTGACCATCGTGCATAAAGGCAACATCATGAAGTTCACCGAGGGGGCCTTCAAGGAGTGGGCCTATGAAGTGGCAGCTGAGGAGTTTGGTGCCACGCTGCTCGATGGCGGCCCGTGGATGCAGTTCAAGAATCCAAAGACTGGCAAGAATGTCGTGGTTAAAGATGCCATTGCTGACGCCATGCTTCAGCAGATCCTGCTGCGCCCGGCTGAGTACGATGTGATTGCCACGCTTAACCTGAACGGCGATTACTTGTCCGACGCCCTGGCGGCAGAGGTGGGCGGTATCGGTATTGCGCCGGGCGCCAACCTGTCCGATACCGTGGCGATGTTCGAAGCCACCCACGGCACCGCGCCCAAGTACGCGGGCAAGGATCAGGTCAACCCGGGGTCGCTGATCCTGTCGGCGGAAATGATGTTGCGCCACATGGGCTGGACGGAAGCGGCAGACCTGATCATCAAGGGGACCAATGGTGCGATTTCGGCCAAGACTGTGACCTATGATTTCGAGCGCTTGATGGAAGGGGCGAAGTTGGTGTCGTCGTCGGGCTTTGGCGATGCGTTGATTTCGCATATGTAAAAGACGGGCACACAAAAACGGCCATCCCGGTTTGAGTGGGATGGCCGTTTTTTTTACTGCAACCCCCAGGCTCAGTGGCGGTTAAGCCGTTAATTTCTTTTCTTTGTGAGCCGTGGTTGTTGCAGGTTTTGCAGGGGTGTCCGCCGTAACCGCAGAGATGTTTACGGCATGCAGCCCTTTAGGTCCTTGAATTATGTCAAAACTCACAGGTTGGCCGGCTTTCAGCGTTTTATAACCTTCCATGGTGATTGCTGAGTAATGGGCAAAAAGATCGTCACTCTTGCCCTCTTCGTTGACGAAGCCGTATCCCTTGGCATTGTTGAACCACTTGACCTTACCGCTTGCCATCTCCATATCCCTCTGCACCAGACTCCATCACTGGAGTATCATCCAGTTTATCCGTCCTAACCCGAATAAATAAGGTTGACTGCGCGGACCTTTTTTACCCACTGTGGGTTCTATTGGTTGTAACACCGATTTGCCGATAGTCAAGGCGACCAGTCGGTCAGAGTTGAAATTCTGACAGGTCGCCCCCACCACTGTATTTGAACCACTGACGAACCTTTCTTTCCATGCATGCAAACAGCCAGATTCGACTAACATTCAATCAGGATCGCCCGGATCAGGAACATGACGACGACGGTTCTGCAGGCATTGCTGTTCAGGAGGCCAAGCCTGCTCTACAGGCGCCGCCGATGTACAAGGTGGTTTTGTTCAATGATGACTACACACCGATGGATTTCGTCGTCGAAGTGCTCGAGGTGTTTTTTAACCTGAACCGCGAGTTGGCGACCAAGGTAATGCTGGCCGTTCATACAGAAGGACGGGCAGTATGTGGAGTGTTTACCCGCGACATCGCCGAGACAAAGGCCATGCAGGTCAACCAGTACGCCAGGGAAAGCCAGCATCCGCTACTCTGTGAAATCGAGAAGGACGGTTAACGCCGACCACTTGGGTATGAGGTGAAGCTATGTTAAACCGCGAGCTCGAAGTCACCCTCAATCTTGCCTTCAAGGAGGCTCGTTCGAAACGTCATGAATTCATGACCGTTGAACACCTGCTGCTGGCACTTTTGGATAACGAAGCTGCCGCCACCGTCTTGCGTGCGTGCGGCGCCAACCTCGACAAACTCAAGCATGACCTGCAGGAGTTTATCGACTCCACAACGCCACTTATTCCAGTCCACGATGAAGACCGTGAAACCCAGCCGACCCTGGGCTTCCAGCGGGTGCTTCAGCGTGCGGTTTTCCACGTGCAGAGCTCCGGTAAGCGTGAGGTCACGGGCGCCAATGTGCTTGTGGCGATCTTCAGCGAACAGGAAAGCCAGGCAGTGTTCCTGCTCAAGCAGCAGAGCGTTGCCCGTATTGATGTCGTCAACTACATCGCCCACGGTATCTCCAAGGTGCCTGGGCACGGCGATCATTCCGAGGGTGAGCAGGATATGCAGGACGACGAGGGCGGTGAGTCTTCTTCTTCGGGCAATCCACTGGATGCCTATGCCAGCAATCTCAACGAACTGGCGCGCCAGGGGCGGATCGATCCGCTGGTGGGGCGTGAGCTTGAAGTCGAGCGCGTAGCGCAGATCCTCGCGCGTCGTCGCAAGAACAATCCGTTGCTGGTGGGCGAGGCGGGCGTGGGTAAAACCGCGATTGCCGAGGGCCTGGCCAAGCGTATCGTCGATAACCAGGTGCCGGACCTGCTGGCCAATAGCGTCGTTTACTCCCTGGACCTGGGCGCATTGCTCGCCGGGACCAAGTACCGTGGCGATTTCGAGAAGCGTTTCAAGGCATTGCTCGGCGAACTGAAAAAACGCCCGCAAGCGATCCTGTTCATCGATGAGATCCACACCATCATTGGTGCCGGTGCGGCGTCGGGTGGCGTGATGGATGCTTCCAACCTGCTCAAGCCGCTGCTGTCCTCGGGTGATATCCGTTGCATCGGCTCGACCACCTTCCAGGAATTCCGCGGCATCTTCGAAAAAGATCGCGCCCTGGCGCGTCGCTTCCAGAAAGTCGACGTGTCCGAGCCTTCGGTTGAAGACACCATTGGCATCCTGCGCGGGCTCAAGGGGCGTTTCGAGGCGCACCACGGCATCGAATACACCGATGAGGCGCTGCGTGCGGCGGCCGAACTGGCGTCGCGCTACATCAACGATCGGCACATGCCGGACAAGGCTATCGATGTGATCGACGAGGCGGGTGCCTATCAGCGCCTGCAACCGGTCGAGAAGCGTGTGAAGCGCATTGATGTGGCTCAGGTTGAGGACATCGTCGCGAAAATCGCGCGTATTCCGCCTAAGCACGTCAACAGCTCCGACAAGGAGCTGCTGCGTAACCTGGAGCGCGACCTCAAGCTCACTGTGTTTGGCCAGGATGCTGCCATTGACGCGCTGTCCACGGCGATCAAGTTGTCCCGTGCGGGCCTCAAGTCGCCGGACAAGCCGGTTGGCTCGTTCCTGTTCGCCGGCCCTACCGGCGTCGGCAAGACCGAAGCGGCGCGGCAGTTGGCCAAGGCCATGGGGATCGAGCTGGTGCGTTTCGACATGTCCGAATACATGGAGCGTCACACCGTGTCGCGCTTGATCGGTGCACCTCCGGGTTATGTCGGGTTCGATCAGGGCGGCCTGCTGACCGAAGCGATCACTAAACAACCGCATTGCGTATTGCTGCTCGATGAAATCGAAAAGGCCCACCCGGAAGTCTTCAACCTGCTGTTGCAGGTCATGGACCACGGGACCCTGACCGACAACAACGGGCGCAAGGCGGATTTCCGCAACGTGATCGTGATCATGACCACCAACGCCGGTGCTGAAACGGCCGCGCGGGCTTCGATCGGCTTCAGCCATCAGGATCACTCTTCCGATGCGATGGAAGTGATCAAGAAGAGCTTCACGCCGGAGTTCCGCAACCGCCTGGACACCATTATCCAGTTTGGTCGCCTCAGTCACGAGGTCATCAAAAGCGTGGTGGACAAGTTCCTTACCGAGTTGCAGGCGCAGTTGGAAGACAAGCGCGTGCAGTTGGAAGTGACCGATGCGGCACGCAGTTGGCTGGCCGAAGGTGGCTACGACGCGGCAATGGGCGCACGCCCGATGGCGCGCCTGATCCAGGACAAGATCAAACGGCCGTTGGCCGAAGAGATCCTGTTCGGCGAACTGTCCGACCATGGCGGTGTGGTGCACATCGACTTGAAGGATGGCGAGCTGACCTTCGAGTTCGAAACCACGGCTGAAATGGCCTGATCGATAGCTGCAACAAAACGAAAAGGCGCCGAAAGGCGCCTTTTTGCTGTCTTGAAAACCATGAGGAGCAAATGTGGGGGCGGGCTTGCTCGCGAATGCGCAGTGTCAGTCAATAGATTCATTGGCTGATCCACCGCATTCGCGAGCAAGCCCGCTCCCACACAAAAACGCCCGGCATAACCGGGCGTTTTGTATTGACTTGCTTAGCGAGCGCGGTAAGTGATGCGCCCTTTGCTCAAGTCATAGGGCGTCAGCTCGACGCGCACTTTGTCACCGGTAAGAATACGAATGTAGTTCTTGCGCATCTTGCCGGAGATATGCGCGGTTACGACGTGCCCATTTTCCAACTCCACACGAAACATGGTGTTGGGCAGGGTGTCGACGACAGTGCCTTCCATTTCGAAGCTGTCTTCTTTCGACATGCAGTAAAGCCCTCGGTATCCAGTGAATGGCCCGGTGCAACTGCGCCAGGCAAAAGCGGCGTGCATTGTGCCCGAAAAAGGGTGTTTAAGCCAAGGGGTTCTAGTTAAGCGTGACCCATCTTTGATTAATCAGCAGTTCTATGGGGCGATATTGGGTCTTGTAGTTCATCTTTTTGCAGTTTTTGATCCAGTAACCGAGGTACATCGCCTCCAGTTCCAGGCGCAGGGCTTCGCCGATTTGCCACAGGATTGCAAAGCGCCCCAGGCTGCGGCGCTCTTCTGCCGGCTCGTAGAAGGTGTAGACCGCCGAGAGGCCGTTAGGCAGCAGGTCGGTCACGGCGACAGCCAGCAGCCGGCCGTCGAGGCGGAACTCGTAGAAACGCGAAAACGGCAGGTCGCGCACCAGGAACGTGGAAAACTGGTCGCGGCTGGGCGGAAACATGTCGCCGTCGGCATGGCGTTGTTCGATGTAGCGTTGGTAAAGATCAAAATACTCTTCACTGAAGCGCGGCTTGGTAGCTGTGACCGTCAGGTCGGCATTGCGCTTGAGGATGCGCTTCTGATTGCGATCCGGCAAAAACTGCCCCACAGGAATGCGTGCAGGTACGCAGGCATTGCAGTTCTGGCAATGGGGGCGGTACAGATGATCACCGCTGCGGCGAAACCCCATTTCCGAAAGGTCGGCGTACACGTGCACGTCCATCGGCTGGCTGGGGTCGAGGAACAGAGTGGTAGCCTGCTCGTCGGGCAGGTAGCTGCAAGAGTGGGCTTGAGTGGCATAGAACTTCAAGCGTGCCAGCTCGGTCATGATCAACCCTCGGGATAGCCTTTGAAACAAGTGTAAGCCACGTGCGCGAAAGTCGCCTAGGAAACCACCCAGGGTCCGCTGTTGGGTTGATCCAAGTGGTTGCGCAGGAAATCTGCGAACTCACTGCGCGGTATGGCGCGGGCGCCCAGGCTGTGCAGGTGATCGTTGGGCATCTGGCAGTCGATCAGTACAAAGCCCCAAGCCTGCAATTGCCGGGTAAGCGTGGCAAAGCCGAACTTCGATGCATTGTCGGCACGACTGAACATGGACTCGCCAAAGAACAGTTGCCCCATCGCCAGGCCGTACAGGCCGCCCACCAGTTCGCCAGCGTCCCACACCTCGACGGAGTGCGCGTAGCCGCGCCTGTGCAGCTCCAGGTAGGCGCTCTGGATGCCTTGGGTGATCCAGGTGCCATCGGCATAGGCGCGCGGCGCCGCGCAGGCCTGGATCACGGCGGCGAAGTCCTGGTCGAAGGTCACTGTGTAACGTTGTTGGCGCAGCAGTTTGCCCAGGCTGCGGGATACATGCAGCTCTTCAGGGAAAATCACCGTGCGCGGGTCCGGCGACCACCAGAGAATCGGCTGGCCATCCGAAAACCACGGAAAACAACCGTGCCGATAGGCCTGCACCAGCCGTTCGGCCGACAAGTCACCACCGGCGGCCAGCAGGCCATTGGGTTCGCGCATGGCCTTGGCCAATGGCGGGAAAGTCAGGGAATCACGTTGCAACCAGGTCAGCATGGCATCCAGGCTTATGGAAGGGGAGGGGAGTGGCAGGTATGACACCTGCCGCACGTGGCGGTGATTATTGTCGACGCAGCGCCTCAGGGCCAGCCCGAATCGGGTGGCGGTCGGGATTAGCGTGAGCAGGTGTGTCTGCAACTCTCTGCCGGGGATGTGGTCGTAATCGGGTCGGCGCCATGCAGGCCATTTGCCAAGCTTGCGCTGATTGGTAAAAACAACCCATAAGCCTTTGTCAGCAAAGACAATGCATGCTCAAATTGACCCTGATGTGACACTTCAATTGTCTATGCTGCTGGGGGAAGGGCAAGGGCGTGGCATCGGGGACACAAACCCGTACAATGCGGCCATTGTGGCGTTATCGCCGTTTCATCGCTCCATCACCCAGTGTTAAACGTAGAATCAACGACGTTCGTTCATTTTTCAGCTGCTCGGATTGGGCAGTAGTTGCAGTCATTCAATAGATGGACGCGCCAAAGGCGCAGGAAAAGACCCGTTTTGAAGAAATCCGCCGCAACACCCAAAGCAGCAGTCGTGCCGGCCTGGCGCCAGCACCTGCATTACCGCCTCAAGGAAGGCGCGCTGATCGCTATCGGCGCGCTGTGCCTGTTCCTGATGATGGCCTTGCTCACCTATGGCAAGGACGATCCGGGCTGGAGCCACAACAGCAAGATCGACGACGTGCAGAACTTCGGCGGACCTGCCGGCTCCTACAGCGCCGACATCCTGTTCATGGTGCTGGGTTACTTCGCGTATATCTTCCCATTGCTGCTGGCGATCAAGACCTGGCAGATCTTCCGCCAGCGCCACGAGCCGTGGCAGTGGAGCGGCTGGCTGTTCTCCTGGCGCCTGATCGGCCTGGTGTTCCTGGTGCTGTCCGGCGCGGCGCTGGCGCATATCCATTTCCATGCGCCTACCGGCCTGCCGGCGGGTGCGGGCGGGGCGCTGGGCGAAAGCCTCGGTGACCTGGCGCGCAAGACCCTGAATATCCAGGGCAGCACCCTGATGTTTATCGCACTGTTTCTGTTCGGCCTCACGGTGTTCACCGACCTGTCGTGGTTCAAGGTGATGGATGTGACCGGCAAGATCACCCTCGACCTGCTGGAGCTGTTCCAGGGCGCCGCCAATCGCTGGTGGGCTGCCCGGGTCGAGCGCAAGCGCATGGTGGCCCAGTTGCGTGAGGTGGACACACGCGTCAACGAAGTGGTGGCACCAAGCACGCCTGACCGCCGCGAGCAGGCCAAGGTCAAGGAGCGCCTGATCGAGCGCGAACAGGCCCTGAGCAAGCACATGTCGGACCGCGAGAAGCAGGTGCCGCCGGTGATCGCTCCAGTGCCGACCAAGGCCCCCGAGCCGAGCGCCCGTGTGCAGAAAGAGAAACAGGCGCCGCTGTTTGTCGACAGCGCCGTCGAAGGCACCTTGCCGCCGATCTCGATCCTCGACCCGGCCGAAAAGAAACAGCTCAACTATTCCCCGGAGTCGCTGGCTGCTGTCGGCCATCTGCTGGAAATCAAACTGAAGGAATTCGGCGTCGAAGTGACGGTGGATTCGATCCACCCCGGCCCCGTCATTACCCGTTACGAAATTCAGCCGGCCGCAGGCGTCAAGGTCAGCCGCATCTCCAACCTGGCGAAAGACCTGGCCCGTTCCCTGGCCGTGACCAGCGTCCGCGTGGTGGAGGTGATTCCCGGCAAGACCACCGTGGGTATCGAGATTCCCAACGAAGACCGCCAGATCGTGCGCTTCTCCGAAGTGCTGTCGACGCCGGAATACGACAACTTCAAGTCGCCGGTCACCCTGGCCCTGGGCCACGACATCGGCGGCAAGCCGGTGATCACCGACCTGGCGAAGATGCCGCACCTGCTGGTCGCCGGTACTACCGGCTCGGGTAAGTCGGTGGGTGTGAACGCGATGATCCTGTCGATCCTGTTCAAGTCCGGCCCGGATGACGCCAAGCTGATCATGATCGACCCGAAGATGTTGGAGTTGTCGATCTACGAGGGTATCCCGCACCTGCTGTGCCCGGTTGTCACCGACATGAAGGACGCCGCCAATGCCCTGCGCTGGAGCGTCGCCGAGATGGAGCGCCGCTACAAGCTGATGGCGAAGATGGGCGTGCGTAACCTGTCGGGCTTCAACGCCAAGGTCAAGGAAGCCCAGGACGCCGGCACTCCGCTGGCCGACCCGCTGTACAAGCGCGAAAGCATCCACGACGAAGCACCGCTGCTGACCAAGCTGCCGACCATCGTGGTGGTGGTCGACGAATTTGCCGACATGATGATGATCGTCGGCAAGAAAGTTGAAGAGCTCATCGCCCGTATCGCCCAGAAAGCCCGTGCGGCCGGTATTCACTTGATCCTTGCAACCCAGCGTCCGTCGGTGGATGTGATCACCGGTCTGATCAAGGCCAACATCCCGACGCGCATGGCGTTCCAGGTATCGAGCAAGATCGACTCGCGGACCATCATCGACCAGGGTGGCGCCGAACAACTGCTGGGCCACGGTGACATGCTCTACATGCCACCGGGCACCAGTCTGCCTATCCGTGTACACGGCGCCTTTGTCTCCGATGATGAAGTGCACCGTGTGGTGGAAGCCTGGAAACTGCGTGGCGCCCCGGAATACAACGACGACATCCTCAACGGCGTCGAAGAAGCCGGCAGCGGCTTCGAGAGCGGCGGCGGTGGCGGTGACGACGATGCGGAAACCGACGCCCTCTACGACGAAGCCGTGGCCTTTGTACTGGAAAGCCGCCGCGCCTCCATTTCTGCCGTGCAGCGTAAATTGAAAATCGGCTACAACCGCGCCGCCCGCATGATCGAAGCCATGGAAATGGCCGGCGTCGTGACCGCGATGAACACCAACGGCTCGCGTGAAATCATCGCCCCCGGGCAGATGCGCGACTGATCCCGCGCCGTGTGGCAGCACACGGCGCGCCCTGACTACTCAATGAGGACTCCCATGCGTCTTATCCGCATGCTGTTGTTGCCGGCACTGGCCCTGACTGCTGTTTCGGCGCACGCTGATCCGGCCTCGGTCGCCAGCCTGACCAACCTGTTGGACAAATCCAAGACCCTGACCGCGCGTTTCTCCCAACTGACCCTGGACGGCGGCGGCACCCAATTGCAGGAAACCGCTGGCGAAATGGCCGTGCAGCGTCCTGGCCTGTTTTTCTGGAAAACCGACGCGCCGAACGAGCAGACCATTGTCTCCGACGGCCAGAAAGTCACCCTGTGGGACCCGGACCTGGAGCAGGTAACCATCAAGAAGCTCGACCCGCGCCTGAACCAGACCCCGGCGCTGCTGTTGTCGGGCGATGTGTCTAAGATCAGCGACAGCTTCGAGATTACCTCCAAGCAGACCAGCAACGTGATCGAGTTCACCCTCAAGCCAAAATCCAAGGACACGCTGTTCGACAGCCTGCACCTGTCGTTCGGCAACGGCGTGATCAACAACATGCGCCTGATCGACAGCGTCGGCCAGCGCACCGACATCCTGTTCTCCGGGGTCAAGGCCAACGAGCCGGTCGCCGCATCCAAGTTCAAGTTCGACATCCCCAAGGGTGCCGACGTGATCCAGGAATAATCTGCCCAGAGGTTTCAAACGCTGCCCATGGACTTGTTTCGAAGTGACCCGATTGCTCAACCCCTGGCCGCGCGCTTGCGCTCGACCAACCTGGATGAGTACGTCGGCCAGGAACACCTGCTCGCTCGTGGCAAGCCCCTGCGCGAAGCCCTGGAGCAAGGTGCGCTGCATTCGATGATCTTCTGGGGCCCGCCAGGGGTGGGTAAGACCACCCTGGCGCGGTTGCTGGCGAAGGTCTCGGATGCGCATTTCGAAACGGTCTCGGCGGTACTCGCCGGGGTCAAGGAGATCCGCCAGGCCGTCGACGTCGCCAAACAGCAGGCCGGGCAATACGGCAAGCGCACCATCCTGTTCGTCGACGAAGTGCATCGCTTCAACAAGTCGCAGCAGGACGCGTTCCTGCCATATGTGGAAGACGGCACGCTGATCTTTATCGGCGCCACCACCGAGAACCCTTCATTCGAATTGAACAATGCCTTGCTGTCGCGGGCGCGGGTCTATGTGCTCAAGAGCCTGGACGAAGCGGCGATGCAAAAGCTGCTGCACCGTGCCTTGAGCGAAGACAAGGGCCTGGGCAAGCGCCGGCTGAGTCTCAGCGACGAAGGCTTCAAGATCCTGCTCACCGCCGCCGATGGTGATGGGCGCCGTTTCCTCAACCTGCTGGAAAACGCCTCCGACCTGGCCGAAGACGGCAGCGAGATTGGCGTCGACCTGCTGCAAAGCCTGCTCGGCGACACGCGCCGACGCTTCGATAAGGGCGGTGAAGCGTTCTACGACCAGATTTCCGCGCTGCACAAATCCGTACGCGGTTCCAACCCGGACGGTGCGCTGTACTGGTTCGCGCGCATGATCGACGGTGGTTGCGACCCGTTGTACCTCGCGCGTCGCGTAGTGCGCATGGCCAGTGAAGACATCGGCAACGCCGACCCGCGGGCGCTGAGCTTGTGTCTGGCGGCGTGGGAGGTGCAGGAGCGCCTCGGCAGCCCGGAAGGCGAGCTGGCGGTGGCCCAGGCCATCACCTACCTGGCCTGTGCGCCAAAAAGCAACGCGGTGTATATGGGCTTCAAGTCCGCCCTGCGCGCCGCTGCCGAATACGGCTCCCTGGAAGTGCCGCTGCACCTGCGCAACGCGCCGACCAAGCTGATGAAACAATTGGGCTACGGTGATGAATACCGCTACGCCCATGATGAGCCAGACGCCTATGCGGCCGGCGAAGATTACTTCCCCGACGCGCTTGAACCGCTGGCGCTCTATCAGCCGGTGCCCCGTGGCCTGGAGCTGAAGATCGGGGAAAAGCTCAATCACCTCGCCCAACTTGATCGACTCAGCCCCAAACAGCGGAGAAAGTAGTGCTCAAGACGATTCTTGCCGTGTCCGCAGCCGGCATCGCTGGTACATTATTGCGTTTCGCCACCAGCACCTGGGTCAGCGCCAACTGGCCGAAGCATTTTTATGCGGCGACCCTGGCGGTCAATCTGGTCGGCTGCTTGATTATCGGGCTGTTGTACGGCTGGTTCCTGTTGCGCCCGGAAGTACCGATTGAAATTCGCGCCGGCTTGATTGTCGGCTTTGTAGGCGGTCTGACGACCTTTTCATCCTTTTCACTGGATACGCTGCGCTTGCTGGAAAGCGGGCAGGCCCTGGTAGCGTTCGGTTACCTGGGTATCAGCGTGTTCGGCGGGCTGCTCGCCACCTGGGCCGGCCTGTCCTTGACCAAACTTTGATAAACGAGAGACCGACATGCTCGATTCCAAACTGTTACGTAGCAACCTTCAGGACGTAGCGGACCGCCTGGCATCCCGTGGCTTTGCCTTGGATGTTGCGCGCATCGAAGCGCTGGAAGAACAGCGCAAGACCGTCCAGACCCGCACCGAAGCACTGCAGGCTGAGCGTAATGCGCGTTCCAAATCCATCGGTCAGGCCAAACAACGCGGCGAAGACATTGCGCCGTTGATGGCGGACGTCGAGCGTATGGGCACTGAGCTGTCCGAGGGTAAAGTCGAGTTGGACAAGATCCAGACCGAACTGGACTCGATCCTGCTGGGCATCCCCAACATCCCGCATGAATCCGTGCCGGTGGGCGAAGACGAAGACGGCAACGTCGAAGTGCGCCGCTGGGGTACGCCAAAAGCCTTTGATTTCGAGATCAAGGACCACGTCGCCCTGGGCGAACTGACCGGCGGCCTGGACTTTGAAACCGCCGCCAAGATGTCCGGCGCGCGATTCTCGTTGCTGCGCGGCCCGGTGGCCCGTCTGCACCGCGCCCTGGCGCAGTTCATGATCAACCTGCACACCGCCGAGCACGGCTACGAAGAAGCCTACACGCCGTACCTGGTGCAGGCACCAGCGCTGATGGGCACCAGCCAGCTGCCGAAATTCGAAGAAGACCTGTTCAAGATCAGCCGCGAAGGCGAAGCCGACCTGTACCTGATCCCGACGGCGGAAGTGTCGCTGACCAACATCGTGTCCGGCGAGATCCTCGACGCCAAAGCGCTGCCATTGAAGTTCGTCGCCCACTCGCCGTGCTTTCGCAGCGAAGCCGGTGCATCGGGTCGCGACACCCGCGGCATGATCCGCCAGCACCAGTTCGACAAGGTCGAGATGGTGCAGATCGTCGAGCCGTCGACCTCGATGGAAGCCCTCGAAGGCCTGACTGCCAACGCCGAGCGCGTCCTGCAACTGCTGGAGCTGCCGTACCGTGTACTCGCGTTGTGCACCGGCGACATGGGGTTCAGCGCCGTGAAGACCTACGATCTCGAAGTGTGGGTGCCGAGCCAGGACAAGTACCGCGAGATCTCGTCGTGCTCCAACTGCGGCGATTTCCAGGCCCGCCGTATGCAGGCGCGTTTCCGCAACCCGGAAACCGGCAAGCCGGAGCTGGTGCACACCCTCAACGGTTCGGGCCTGGCGGTAGGCCGTACCCTGGTGGCCGTGTTGGAAAACTACCAGCAGGCAGACGGTTCCATCCGTGTACCCGAGGTGCTCAAGCCTTATATGGCGGGCGTTGAGGTCATCGGCTAAATGGAATTTCTGCCGCTGTTTCATAACCTGCGCGGCAGTCGTGTGTTGGTCGTCGGTGGCGGGGAGATTGCCTTGCGCAAATCCCGGCTGCTGGCCGACGCCGGTGCGTTGCTGCGGGTGGTTGCTCCCCAGATCGAAGACCAACTCCGCGAGTTGGTACTGGGCAGTGGCGGGGAACTGATTTTGCGCGGTTATCAGGAGGCCGACCTCGACGGTTGCACCCTGATCATCGCGGCAACGGACGACGAGCCACTGAATGCGCAAGTGTCCAGCGACGCCAAGCGCCGTTGCGTGCCGGTCAATGTGGTGGACGCGCCGGCCTTGTGCAGCGTGATCTTCCCGGCGATTGTCGACCGCTCGCCCTTGGTGATCGCGGTGTCCAGTGGCGGCGATGCGCCGGTACTGGCGCGGCTGATCCGGGCCAAGCTGGAAACCTGGATTCCGTCCACCTACGGCCAATTGGCCGGGTTGGCGGCGCGCTTTCGTGCCCAGGTCAAAGGTTTGTACCCGGATGTACAGCAACGTCGCGCGTTCTGGGAAGAGGTGTTCCAGGGCCCGATTGCCGATCGCCAATTGGCCGGGCAGGGTGCTGAAGCCGAGCGTTTGTTGGTGGAGAAAGTCAACGGCAAGCCGCCCCATGCGCCGGGTGAGGTTTACCTGGTGGGCGCCGGTCCTGGTGACCCGGACCTGTTGACCTTCCGCGCACTGCGCCTGATGCAGCAAGCCGATGTGGTGCTGTACGACCGCCTCGTCGCGCCAGCGATTCTCGAACTATGCCGCCGTGATGCCGAGCGCGTATACGTCGGCAAGCGTCGCGCCGACCACGCCGTGCCCCAGGACCAGATCAACCAGCAATTGGTGGACTTGGCCAAGCAAGGCAAGCGGGTGTTGCGCCTTAAAGGTGGCGATCCGTTCATCTTTGGCCGTGGTGGCGAAGAAATCGAAGAGTTGGCGGCCCACGGCATCCCGTTCCAAGTGGTACCGGGCATCACGGCGGCCAGCGGTTGCGCGGCGTATGCCGGGATTCCGCTGACTCACCGCGACTATGCGCAATCGGTACGCTTCATCACCGGGCATTTGAAGGACGGGACTTCGGACCTGCCCTGGCATGACCTGGTGGGGCCGTCGCAGACCCTGGTGTTCTACATGGGCTTGATCGGCTTGCCGATCATCTGCGAACAGCTGATCAAGCATGGACGCGCAGCCGATACCCCGGCGGCATTGATCCAGCAAGGCACAACGTCCAACCAGCGCGTGTTTACCGGCACCCTGGCCGACTTGCCGCGCATGGTGGCGGAGCATGAAGTGCATGCGCCGACACTGGTGATCGTCGGTGAAGTGGTGGTGTTGCGCGAGAAGCTCAAGTGGTTTGAAGGCGCCCAGTCCCAGGTCTGAAAACTAAAAGCATCGCGGGCAAGCCCGCTCCCACAGGGGATCGCATTCCATGTGGGAGCGGGCTTGCCCGCGATGAGGCCTTCAAGTTCAGCGAGCAGCCCGGATCAGCTCCAAACTGCGTTGCCCTTCAATTTCAAGCGATCATGCGGGGTATCAAATGCTTGCAACGGACCTTTGGGCACAATTCCCGTCGGATTGATCGTGCGGTGACTGGCGTAGTAATGCCCCTTGATATGCGCAAAATCCACCGTCTCGGCCACTCCCGGCCACTGATACAGCTCCCGCAGCCAGTTCGACAAGTTCGGATAATCCGCAATCCGCCGCAGATTGCATTTGAAGTGCCCGTAATACACCGCATCAAAACGGATCAGCGTAGTAAACAGGCGCACATCCGCTTCGGTCAGGAACTCGCCGGCCAGGTAGCGATGGTCGCTCAGGTGCTGCTCCAGATGATCCAATTCGGCAAACACATCATCAAACGCACTTTCGTATGCCTGCTGCGAAGTGGCAAAGCCTGCGCGATACACGCCGTTGTTCACGGCCGGGTAGATGCGTTCGTTCAGTGCGTCGATGCTCGGGCGTAGCGCCTCGGGGTAGAAGTCCAGGGTGTTGCCGGTCAGCCCATTGAACGCGCTGTTGAACATGCGGATGATTTCCGCCGATTCATTACTGACGATACGCTTGAGCTTCTTGTCCCACAGAACGGGCACCGTCACCCGGCCGGTGTAGTCGGCGGTATCGGCGGTGTAGCGCTGATGCATGAAGGCAAAACCGTCGAGGGCGTCGCCGCTGGAGCCGTGGGCCTTGTCGAAGGTCCAGCCGTTTTCCAGCATCAACCAGCTGACCACGGACACATCGATCAGGCTTTCCAGGCCCTTGAGCTTGCGCATGATCAGGGTGCGATGGGCCCAAGGGCAGGCGAGGGACACGTAGAGGTGGTAGCGACCGGCTTCGGCCTTGAATCCACCCTCGCCACTCGGGCCGGGCGAACCGTCGGCAGTCACCCAGTGGCGGCGCTGCGCCTGTTCACGCTGGAAAGCGCCATCTGCGCTACTTTCGTACCACTGGTCTTTCCAGCGTCCTTCGATCAGCAAACCCATGACTGGCTCCTCAACTAATAAGCGTTGGAGCCCAGTCTAAAGGGATGGGTTCGATTTAAAAGCGCAAAGACTGCGGGTGAATTATCGATTAAATCGATTTGTTCCGTGCGTCCCAGTATTGCTGGGCCAACACGAAAGCCTGCTCCCGCGAATGGCCAAGACCGCGCAAGGCCAGCGCCATGGTGGCGATCAGCGCCAGTTGCGGGTAGCTGTCCTCGACTTCACCGCGCCACAACGCTTTCAAATGCTCGGGCTCCAGGGTCGCCGGTTTGACGTGGCGTTGGGCGGAGAGGGCGGGCCACTCCTCGTCCCAGCTCTCGCCGCCGGTGGTGCCGTAGAGGTGGCTGGCGCTGTCGGGGTTGATCTCGATCTCGCCGCCGTCGCCCTTCACCACGATCACATTGTCGCCGAGCAGGCCGCTGGCATCGCGGTGCACGCCCTGGTAGCCGGGGTGGAAAATGCTTTGCAGGCCCAGGCGTGCATTCAGCGGGTTGAGCAGACGTGCCAGGGAGTGGATCGGCGAACGCAGGCCGAGGGTGTTGCGCAGGTCGATCATGCGTTGCAGTTGTGGCGCCCAGTCGCCCAGCGGGATAAATGCCAGGTTCCCGTGTTGGTAAGCGCTTTCGACCTGCTGCCAGTTGCGGCAAAGCGGGATCTGCAAGGTTGCCAGCAGTTGCTCGGTGTACAACCGGCCCTCGGTATGCGCGCCGCCGCCGTGCATGAGGATGCGTACGCCATTTTGCGCGAGGCACTTGGCCGCCAGCAGAAACCACGGCAGGTGGCGCTTCTTGCCGGCGTAGGTCGGCCAGTCCACGTCGACGTTCAGCGCCGGGGCGTTGAGGCGTTCGCGTACGGCTTCGGTGAAACCGGCGAGTTCTTCCGGGCTTTCTTCCTTGTGGCGCAGCAACATCAGGAACGCGCCGAGCTGGGTGTCTTCGACTTTTTCGTCGAGCAGCATGCCCATGGCTTCGCGGGCTTCCTCACGGGTGAGATTGCGCGCGCCGCGCTTGCCTTTGCCCAGGATGCGCACGAATGGCGCAAACGGATGTTCGGCGGGAGTTTCGAGGGTCAGCGGGGCAAAGTCGGTCATAAGCAATTCGTCGGCCTGGGCAGGCCCGCCAGCTTGGCGGCGAGTTTGGCGGGAGTGCCGTTGAACAGTTTGTTGAGGTGCAGGCTGTTGCCCTTTTCCGGGCCCAGCTTCAAGGCGGTGTACTTGATCAGCGGGCGCGTGGCCGGGGACAGTTGGAACTCGGCGTAGAAGCCGCGCAGCAGTTCGAGGACTTCCCAGTGGTCGGGCGTCAGATCGAGCGCTTCGGCGGCAGCCAGGGCGCTGGCGACTTCTGTGGACCAGTCGTTCAAGTCGACGAGGTAGCCGTCCTTGTCCAACTCATAGGTGCGTTCGCCTACGGTCAAGGTGTTCATAGCCAGCTGTTGACCTTGTCATAGACGATAGACAGTTGCACGAAGCCGGGATAGTCCACGCTGTCGGCCCAGTCGGGTAATGGCAGGTTGCGCGCCTGCATGTCTTCGGCCAGCACAAACACCCTCACACCCTTGGTGTGCAGGGCGGGGGCGTGCAGCCCGTAGGCGCCATCGCCGCACAGCAAGATCGCGTCCTCGGCGCCGCAGATGCGCAGGCAGCTGTCGAGGCGACTGTCGGAAAACGGCGAGTGAGACACCACATGTAAAGTCGACATCAGAGGGTAATCACCTGGTCGTAACGGTCAATCAATTGGGAAATAGCGTCGTTGCTCAATGGTTGTGCCTCGGTGGGCGGCGTCAGGCCACGCACAGCCATGCTGTGGCGGCAGACAAATACATCGTCGATACCGAACAGCCCCAAGGCCTGCAGGTTGGCACTGAGGTCCTTTTGTTGCACGGCCTTGGCGTTCTGGTGCGGTGCGAGCTGGAACACGCCGTCATCCATGAACAACAAACCGATGGGCAAATCGAACGCGCCACCGGCCAGCACGATATCCAGCGCTTCCCGTGCACTCGGGCCGGACCAAGGTGCCTGGCGGCTGATCACCAACAGGGATTTGGACATCTCACGGCCCTCCAAAGCAGATCAGGCGGTCGGCGGTTTGTGCGGCGTCGTGCAGTTGCCCCAGGCCAGACAACGCCCACGGTGCATCGAGGTTGACCGCGCTGCGCTGATAACGCGTGGCCTCCTCGGTGTTGAGCACCCCGCGACGCAGGGCGGCGGCGATGCATACCACGCCGTCAAGCTGGTGCTGGCTGACAAACTCACGCCATTGGCGGGCGATGTCCTGCTCATCCTGCGGGGTGACGATGTTATTGGACGCGCTGTACACGCCGTCCTGGTAGAAAAACAGCCGCACAATCTCATGCCCGCCGGCCAACGCCGCCTGGGCGAACAGCAAGGCGCGGCGCGAGGAGGGCGCGTGGGCCGCGGAAAACAGGGCTATCGCAAACTTCATGGCACACTCGGCAAGCAAACGTGGGCCAATGATAAAGCCGCCGCCAGGAAAAAGCCCGCCGTGATCAAAACGGTCACTGTTGCTGATCGTTCTGACGATTGCCCGTAGGACCAAGGCTGCCTAGTCTGTGGGCAATCGAAACGGAATTGGAGTGCCCATGTCAGGTCCCTTGGCGTCCCTCAAAGTGTTGGATTTCTCCACCTTGCTGCCTGGCCCGTTTGCATCCTTGATGCTCGCGGACATGGGCGCCGAAGTGCTGCGCATCGAATCGCCAACGCGCATGGACCTGCTGCGGGTGCTGCCGCCCCATGACCGGGGGACTTCGGCGAGCCACGCCTACCTCAATCGCAATAAGCGCAGCCTGGCCCTGGACCTCAAGCAAGCCGAGGCGCTGGAGATCGTGCGGGCGCTGGTCAAGGACTACGACATTGTTCTCGAACAGTTCCGCCCCGGGGTCATGGAGCGCCTGGGCCTGGGGTATGAAGCGCTGAAGGCGATCAACCCCCGGCTGATTTATGTGTCGATCACCGGCTACGGTCAAACCGGCCCCTACAAGGACCGCGCCGGGCACGACATCAACTACCTGGCGTTGTCCGGTGTGGCCAGCTACACCGGGCGCCAGGACAGTGGGCCGCTGCCGTTGGGCGTGCAGTTGGCGGATGTGGGCGGTGGCTCGTTGCATGCGGTGGTGGGGTTGCTCGCGGCAGTGATTGCGCGGCAGCAAAGCGGGGTGGGGCAATATCTGGACGTGAGCATGACCGATTGCTCCTTCAGCCTTAACGCCATGGCGGCAGCGGGCTACCTGGCGTGCGGGGTGGAGCCGGCGTGGGAAAACCACGTGCTCAACGGTGGCAGTTTCTACGATTACTATCGGACCCGGGATGGACGATGGATGTCGGTGGGCAGTCTGGAGCCGGCTTTCATGCAGTCGCTGTGTGCGGCGCTGGGACGGCCGGAGTTGGCGGCGCAAGGCTTGTCGCCGGAGCCGGAGCGGCAAAAAGTGCTCAAGCAGGCTTTGCAGGTTGAGTTTGAGAAACGCAGTTTTGAGGAGCTGTGCGCGTTATTTGCCGAGGTGGATGCCTGCGTCGAACCTGTGTTGAGTTTGAGTGAGGCGCTTGAGCATCCCCAGTTGAAGGCGCGGGAATTGTTGAGCCAGGTGCCCCGGGGCGATGGTTCGACCCAGCTGCAGTTGGCGTGTCCGTTGAAGTTCTCTGAGGGGTTGCCAGCGCCTCGGCATATTGGCGGGGCGGTGGGCGCGCACAGTGATGAAGTGTTGGCTGAATTGGGCTTCAGTAATCAGCGTATTGAGGCTTTGCGGCAGGCCAGGGTTATTGGTTGACTGATCCGGCGCCTTCGCGGGCAAGCCCGTTCCCACATTTGACCGGGTTGTCATGTCGATCACCGATCCAATGTGGGAGCTGGCTTGCCTGCGAAGAGGCCGTCACTCCACCCGGGTCTCTCCAGTAAACACCAAAGTCTGCCGACACCGCCGACACAAATACCGCCGCCCCTGAGCCACCAACCCATGGCGCTGCGACGAAAAGGGAAAGTCACTGTCCGCACACGGGCAACGGTAGATATACCGCGTCACCTGACGCCGCTTTACCGCATACGTATGGCAACGGTCCGGCGGCAGTTCGTACACCCCGCGCATGATCAATTGCCATTCTTCGCCATGGGGCTGAATGCGTTCGCCAAACAATTGGTGGGCAATCAGGTGCGCCACTTCATGGGCCACCGTCTGTTTCAGGAAATGCTGGCTGTTTTCACGGTACAGCTGGGGGTTGAAGCGCAGCAGGTTCTCGTGCAAATGCGCGACACCGGCCTTCTGGCCCCGCAGCTTGAGGCTGACCTGGGGGCGTTTGAAGCTTCGTTTGAAAAAGGATTCGGCTTGCAGGAAACAATCTTCGACGCGGGTATTGAGTTGCTCGGGCATGCTGTACCTATCTCCAGAGGCGCCCAGTATGCCGCAACGCCGAGTGTTTCCGAATGGTTCAGGCGCCGAATGGTCATGCATAACGCACAAAGCCACCTTGCGGTGGCCTTGCTCACGGTCTGAAACGCTCAATTGGTATAGATAGGCCCAACGCCCAAGCCCCAGACGATCACGGTAAACGCCATGATTGCCACCAGCACCACCAGGCCCACGGCCAGCACCGAGCTGGAAAACAGGAAGCCCTCGTCCGGATCGATGCTCATGAACGTCGGCAGCCCCACATACAGCAGGTACACCGTGTAGCAGATCGCCGCCGTGCCCACGACCATGCCCAGCCACATATGTGGGTACAGCGCCGCCAGCCCGCCGATAAACAGCGGTGTCGCGGTATAGGTGGCAAACGCGACGCAGCGCGACATGCTGGGGTTGGCGTCGTAGGTTCGGGCCATCCAATGGATGAAGGCGCCCATCACCGCCACGCCGGCGAGCATGGCCGCGTACGACATGATGGTCATCCACAGGGCGCTTTCCTGAGTCAACATCACGGGCGAGCGGTTGCCGATGACCCAGCCGACCTGGGTGGTGCCGATAAAGGCTGATACGGCGGGGATCGCCGCGAGAATCAGCGTGTGAGTGAGGTACATGTGGCCGATGCTTTCTTCTTTATCGCCACGGATTTCCCGCCATTCCTGGTCAGGATGGGTAAACAGCCCCACGACGTGATGGATCATGCCAGTCACTCCTGTTGTTATTACCATCGCCCCCCATCGGAGCGCCCACGGGCCAATTGGCCTGAAAGGTCTGGATATATACGTGCGACCTCAAGTCGCAGTATAGGAAGGGATGACCGGAATGACTGTAGGGCCTTTAGAGCAAATCGCGCTGTAAACATTGGCCCTAATCGCGGTGAAGTCTGTCGGGACTGCCATGGTCGGTGTGGGAGCAGGCAAGCCAGCCCCCACATTGGATCGGCGTCGCCCATTGAAGCATTTTTGCGTAAAATGCTGCGCTTTTCGTCACACACCTTTTGCGGATTCAAGCGCCATGGGCACTCTTACAGTCAACCAGAACAAACTGCAGAAACGCCTGCGTCGCCTGGCCGGTGAAGCGGTCGCCGATTTCAACATGATCGAGGACGGCGACAAGGTCATGGTCTGCCTCTCCGGCGGCAAAGACAGCTACACCATGCTCGACGTGCTGCTGCACCTGCAAAAGGTCGCGCCGATCAAGTTCGAGATCGTTGCCGTCAACATGGACCAGAAACAACCGGGCTTCCCCGAGCATGTGCTGCCGGCCTACCTCAAAGAGCTGGGTGTCGAGTATCACATCGTCGAAAAAGACACTTATTCGGTGGTCAAGGAATTGGTTCCGGAAGGCAAGACCACCTGCTCGCTGTGCTCGCGCCTGCGTCGGGGCACGCTCTACACCTTTGCCGATGAAATCGGTGCGACCAAAATGGCCCTGGGCCATCACCGCGACGACATCGTCGAGACCTTCTTCCTCAATATGTTCTTCAACGGTTCGCTCAAGGCCATGCCGCCCAAGCTGCGCGCGGATGACGGGCGCAACGTGGTGATTCGCCCGCTGGCGTATTGCAACGAGAAGGACATCCAGGCCTACTCCGACCTCAAGCAATTCCCGATCATCCCGTGCAACCTCTGCGGCTCCCAGGAAAACCTGCAACGCCAGGTGGTCAAGGAAATGCTGGTGGAGTGGGAGCGCAAGACACCGGGCCGCACCGAGAGCATCTTCCGCAGCCTGCAGAACGTGCAGCCGTCGCAGTTGGCCGACCGCAACCTGTTCGATTTCACCAGTCTCAAGATCGACGAAAGCGCCGCTTCGCGTTTCGTCAATATAGTGAACCTCTAAGCGACTTCAATGCTCTGACACACGGCGCTCGCGGGCGCCGTTTTCAATTCGAATCCCGGGAGAGGGCATGCGCGATTACAAGTGGCTGCACGAATACTGTCTGAACCGCTTCGGTTCGGCGGCCGAGCTGGAAGCCCACCTACCCGTACCGAATACTGCGGCGCAGTTGCGCCAGATCAGCGACGACCGCTACCTGTCGACCCTGGCCCTGCGGGTGTTCCGTGCGGGCTTGAAACACAGCGTGGTGGATGCCAAGTGGCCGGCGTTCGAGAAAGTGTTCTTCGGCTTCGACCCGGAAAAAGTTGTGCTGATGGGCGCCGAGCACCTGGAGCGGCTGATGCAGGACACCAGCATCATCCGCCACCTGGGCAAGCTCAAGAGTGTGCCGCGCAATGCGCAGATGATCCTGGACATCGCCCATGAACACGGCAGCTTCGGCGCGTTTATCGCCGATTGGCCGGTGACCGACATCGTTGGGCTGTGGAAGTACCTGAGCAAGCACGGCCACCAGTTGGGCGGGCTATCGGCACCGCGCTTTTTGCGCATGGTCGGCAAGGATACGTTCGTGCCGAGTTTTGACGTGGTGGCGGCGTTGAACGCACAGAAGATCGTCGACAAGGCACCCACCAGCCTGCGGGACCTGGCGACGGTGCAGGCGGCGTTCAACGAGTGGCATGCCGAGAGTGGGCGGCCGATGTGCCAGTTGTCGATGATGCTGGCTTACACCGTCAATCACTAGCCTGTAGTGAGCGGGCTTGCCCCGCGCCGGGGGGCGAAGCCGCCCCAAACGGTACACCGCGGTGTATCAGCAAGACCGCGGTGTCTGGATTTAGGGCGGCTTCGCCCCCCAGCGCGGGGCAAGCCCGCTCACTACAGGTCAAGGTGCGAGCTGTCGGTTGAGCTGATGCCGCCAGCGCACATATAGCAAGGCCGTACAAAACACCGCCAGGCTTGCCAGCATCTCCAGCACCCCGAACCACTGGCGGTTCGGGTCATACGCCGCCAGCGCGCCCTTGATGAAATACAGGTTCACCGCAAAGCACATCCACGAATGCCCGCGCGCACTGCCCAGCAGCATTCCCGGTGCGAGCAACAGCAGCGGCACCAGTTCGATCAGCAGGATCACCCACGGCCGTGCGCCGTGCAGGTCGGCGACGAACAGGTAATAGCCGCACAGCAACCCCACCAGCCCAAAGAACGCCAGCAGGCTCAACGCCCGTGCAACCTTGACCCGTGGCTCCAACCACGCCTGGGGCGGCAAGACCTTAGGCTTTCTGGCCACGGCCGCTCTCCAGCAATGTGGCGGTGTTCGCCAGGCGCAAGCCCAGGGCGCGGCACAGGGCGATCTCATGTTGATCAAGCAGGCGCTTGCCGTCCGGCCCGGCGTGGTGGCTGGCGCCGTAGGGCGTGCCGCCGCCTTGGGTGTCGAGCAATGCCTGTTCGCTGTAGGGCAAGCCGGTGATCAACATGCCGTGGTGCAGCAATGGCAGCAGCATCGACATCAACGTGGTTTCCTGGCCGCCGTGCAGGCTGGCGGTGGAAGTGAACACCCCGGCCGGTTTGCCGACGAGGGCGCCGGTCAGCCACAGGTTGCTGGTGCCATCGATGAAGTACTTGAGCGGCGCGGCCATGTTGCCGAAGCGGGTCGGGCTGCCCAGGGCCAGGCCCGAGCAGTGTTTCAGGTCGTCGAGGCTGGCATACAGCGCGCCTTCCTCCGGGATGCTCGGCGCCACGGCTTCGCACTCGGTGGAGATCGCCGGAACGGTGCGCAGGCGCGCTTCCATGCCGCCTTGCTCGATACCCCGGGCGATCTGCCGGGCCATTTCGCTGACCGAGCCGTTGCGGCTGTAATACAGCACCAGCACATACGGTGTGGTCACGGCAGGATCTCCAGCACGTTCTCTGGCGGGCGGCCGATGATGGCTTTGTCGGCGGTTTCCAGGATCGGCCGTTCCATCAACTTGGGGTGCGCGGCGATGGCGGCGATCAGTTGTGCTTCGCTGAGGCTGGCGTCGGCCAGGTTGAGGGTCTTGTATTCGTCTTCGCCGGTGCGCAGCAATTGGCGTGCGCTGAGGCCCAGCTTGGCGAGCAAGGCCTTCAGTTGCGCGGCGTCCAGCGGGGTTTCCAGGTAACGCACCACGGTCGGGGTGAGACCACGGGCTTCGAGCAGTTCAAGCGCACCGCGGGATTTCGAGCAGCGCGGGTTGTGATAAAGCGTCAGATCGGTCATGTGCGGGTCGCATCTTGCGTAAGGTGGCAGGTATTCTACCTGCGCAGCGTCCCGTCCTTAAACCGTAAGAGGCGATAGGTCGCAGCCAACGTTCATTTTTACGAAGGATTACCCCATGACAAGTCGACTGATCGGTGCATTGGCGATCATCACAACCCTGCTGCTCAGCGGCTGCGGTAATGACTACGGCGTTGACCAGTACGGCAAGAAAGTCGCGGCTGAACGCCTGGATAAACAATGGGTCGTGGTCAATTACTGGGCCGAATGGTGTGGCCCGTGCCGTACCGAGATCCCTGAACTGAACGCCCTGGCGGATCAGTTGAAAGGGCAGAACGTCGGGGTGTTCGGGGTCAACTTCGACAATGTGCAGGGTGAGGAGTTGAAGGCCGCCAGCGAGAAGCTGGGGATCAAGTTCACGGTGCTGGCGCAGAACCCGGAAGGGATCTTTGATATACCGCGCAGCGAGGCGCTGCCGGTAACCTACATCATTGATGACAAGGGCAAGGTGCGTGAACAGTTGATGGGGGAGCAAACGGCGGAAGGCGTGATTGCAAAGCTGAAGGCACTACGCGGTTAAAGCAACAACACCAAACCAATGTGGGAGCGGGCTTGCTCGCGAAAGCGGCGGATCAGACAACACATCTGTGACTGATCCACCGCTTTCGCGAGCAAGCCCGCTCCCACATTTTGACCTCGTTCAATCCTGAAATGGTTGCTGTCAGCCCTCTTCAAGCCACAGGCGAATCGGCTTGCCTTCTGCCGGCCAGAAACGCGTCTGCTCGATCGGCGAGATGTCCCAGCGCTGCACGCCTTGCAGGGCCTGGAAGAAGCGGTGTTCCTGCTCCATCAAGGCCTCTGCGCAGAGTTTGCGGGTGCTGCCGATCTGGCCGAAGCTGAGCTTGTCGCCCTCGAGGGTGTACGGCGCGAACCAATGGTTGCAGCCGCCGTTGCCATAGGCACGACCGTCCTCGCCGAGGGTGACCGTCAGGTGCGCGTAGTCCATCAGTGGCCGCTCACCGATCCATTCCACCACGTAGCTGTGATCCCGCTTGAGCTTGGCCGTATCAGCGGCGCAACCCGTGAGGGCCGCACCTGCGGCGGCGAGCAGAAGCAGGCCTTTCATTGTGCGGCCTGCTGGCATTTCGGGCAGCGGTGCTTGTCGCCCTGGCTGGCCCAGCCCAGCTCCTTGATGCGCGCGTTGGCGGCCGGTTGCAGCGGCTCTTTGCTCAGCTTGGTTTCCACCGCGAATTCAAACTCCAGCACGGTGTCGCAGCTGTCGCAGTTGACCTTCCAGGTGTGAATTTCCAATTCGCCGAATTTCGGCCCGTGGGCCATGGCGACCCATTGACCCGCCGGGCGGATGGAGTAGCGCGCGTCGCCTTCGACGGTGAGGCGCATCGACAGGGTTTTGCTGCCGCGCAGGGTGACGATCAGCACGTCGCCGTGCTTGATCGAACCACCGTTGCCGGTGATCTGGTAACGGCCCGGCACCAGGGCGCGGCATTCGATCAGGGTGTGTTGCGGGCTCAGCAAGCTGAAGCGGAAATCGTGTTCGGCCATGGATCCTCCAAATAGGCGCGGCATCCTATCACGGGTGCTGGCCCATCATGAGCCTGGTATGTGACCGCTGATCATCCTTCAACGAGGTTCTGCGTGCGGCCCTCGGCCCACGCGGCGATGTTGGCGAGGGTCGTGCATGCAATCGCCGACAGCGCCTCGCGGGTAAGAAACGCCTGGTGTGCGGTGATGATCACATTGGGGAAAGTCAACAGGCGCGCAAGTACGTCGTCTTGCAGGGGCAGGTCGGAGCGGTCCTCGAAGAACAATTGCGCCTCTTCCTCGTACACATCCAGCCCCAGGTAACCGAGCTGGCCATCCTTGAGCGCTTCGATCAGTGCTGGGGTGTCGACCAGGCCGCCGCGCCCGGTGTTGATCAGCATCGCGCCTGGCTGCATGTGCGCCAGGGAGTCGGCGTTGATCAGGTGTTTGCTGTCGGCCGTCAGCGGGCAATGCAGGCTGATGATCTGCGCTTGGGCCAGCAGTTCGGGCAGGCTCACGTAGCGGGCGCCGAGGGCCAGCACCTGCGGGTTGGGGTACGGATCGTAGGCGAGCAACTGGCAGCCGAAACCGGCCATGATCTTGGCGAACGTCGCACCGATCTGCCCGGTGCCGACCACTCCGACGGTCTTGCCGACCAGATCGAAGCCGGTCAGGCCGTGCAGGCTGAAATCGCCGTCACGGGTGCGGTTGTAGGCGCGGTGCAGGCGGCGGTTGAGGGCGAGGATCAGCGCCACCGCATGTTCGGCGACGGCGTGCGGCGAATAGGCGGGCACGCGCACGATAGTCAGGCCCAGGCGCTTGGCGGCGGCCAGGTCGACATGGTTGTAACCGGCCGAGCGCAGCGCGATCAGGCGGGTGCCGCCTTTGGCCAGGTGTTCCAGCACCGGGGCGCTGAGGTCATCGTTGATAAACGGGCAAACCACTTCGTGGTGTTCGGCCAGTGCCACGGTGTCGAGGTTGAGGCGGGCGGGTTGGAATTGCAGCTCCACGCCGGACGGTAGCGCCTCGCCGAGGAAGCTGTCGCGGTCGTAGGTCTGGCTGCTGAAAAGTATGACGCGCATAAAAAATGCTCCCTGCGATTAATCATTTGAAAACACATGACCCTTGTGGGAGCGGGCTCCCACATAAGGCGGTTTCCTGAAGCGTTGCTTCAGGCGCTGACCCGCGCTTCGCTCGCCAACCGCGCAATCGCCATGTCCAGTTCGTCCAAGGCATGCAAGGCCTTTGCATCGTCCTGTTTAAGCAAGGTCTCGGCTCGTTGGCAGGCGGCGCGCAGTTGCGGCACGCCGCAATAACGGGTGGCGCCGTGCAGGCGGTGGACGCGTTCGATCAGCGCGTTGTGGTCCTTGGCTTCGCGGGCCACGGTGATGGCCAGGCGGTCGGCTTCCAGTGAGGCCAGCAACATGGCCAGCATGTCGGCGGCCAGGTCGGTCTTGCCGGCGGCCAGGCGCAGGCCTTCTTCATGATCCAGCACCAGCAGCTTCACGGCTGGGGCGAGGCCGTCGGTGGCACGCTCCGGTACCTGGTTGCGCAGGGCCAGGCCGGTCCACTTGAGCACCACCTGGGCCAACTGCCGCTCGCTGATCGGTTTGGTCAGGTAGTCATCCATGCCGCTTTGCAGCAGGGCACGTTTTTCGTTGGCCATGGCGTGGGCGGTGAGGGCGACCACCGGCAGCGGCGTACCGTGGCGCTCGCTTTCCCACTGGCGAATCGCCTCGGTGCTCTGGCGTCCGTCCATGCCAGGCATCTGCACGTCCATCAGCACCAGGTCGAAGGTTTCCCGTTTGACCGCGTCAATGGCGGCGAACCCGCTTTCTACCGCTTGGACCTTGGCGCCCATGTCTTCCAGCAGGGTCTGCACCAGCAGCAGGTTGGCCGGGTTGTCGTCCACGCACAGCACCCGTGGCGCGCGGCTGGACAGCGGCTCGCCGGGCTCGCTGCGCGAGGGCCGCGGGCTGATCAGGTCGGCCAGGGCGCGGCGCAGTTTGCGGGTGCAGGCAGGCTTGGCCTGCAACTGGCTGTTGGGGTTGGGTACCGACTGGGTGAACAGCATCTGTTCGGTGGTCGGGCACAGCACCAGAACCTTGCAACCCAGGTGCTCAAGGTCCCACAGGTGCTGGTTGAGGCGCTCCGGTGGGATGTCATTGGCGGTGATGCCAAGCACGGCGAGGTCGATGGCCTGCTCGGTCTGATGGGCGCTGGTGATGCCGTTGGTCAGGCTTTCCAGGCTGTTGAACGGCGTGACTTCCAGGCCGCAGTCTTCCAGCTGATGCTGCAGGGCCTGGCGCGCCAGTTCGTGGTTCTCCAGCACCGCCACGCGGCGCCCGAGCAATGGCGCAGACGGCAGGTCTTCGAGGTCGTCGCGGGTTTTGGGCAGGTTCAGGCTGATCCAGAATTCCGAGCCTTCCCCAGGCGTGCTGTCGACACCGATTTCACCGCCCATCTGTTCAATCAAACGCTTGGAAATCACCAGGCCCAGGCCGGTGCCGCCCGGCTGGCGCGACAGCGAGTTATCGGCCTGGCTGAAGGCCTGGAACAACGCGCGCACATCCTGGCTGGACAGGCCGATGCCGGTGTCCTGCACGCTGATGCGCAGTTGCACGCTGTCTTCCTGTTCGTCTTCGATCATTGCCCGGGCGACGATGGTGCCTTCGCGAGTGAACTTGATCGCGTTGCTGATCAGGTTGGTCAGGATCTGTTTGAGGCGCAGCGGGTCGCCCACCAACGCCAGTGGGGTGTCGCGGTAGACCAGGCTGACCAGCTCCAACTGTTTGGCATGGGCCGCAGGGGCGAGGATGGTCAGGGTGTCCTGCAGCAGATCCCGCAGGTTGAAGGGCACGCTGTCGAGCACCAGTTTGCCGGCCTCGATCTTCGAGAAATCGAGGATTTCGTTGATGATGCCCAGCAGGTTGTCGGCGGATTTTTCGATGGTGCCCAGGTAGTCCAGCTGGCGCGGCGACAATTCGCTTTTTTGCAGCAGATGGGTGAAACCAAGGATGCCGTTGAGCGGAGTGCGGATTTCATGGCTCATGTTGGCCAGGAACTCGGACTTGATGCGGCTGGCCTCCAGGGCCTCCTTGCGCGCCAGGTCCAGCTCGATGTTCTGGATCTCGATGGTTTCCAGGTTCTGGCGCACGTCTTCGGTGGCCTGGTCAATGCTGTGCTGCAGTTCTTCCCTGGCGTTTTGCAGGGTTTCGGCCATGCGGTTGATGCCCGAGGCGAGCTGGTCCAACTCCTGGCTGCCCAGCGGCGGCAGGCGGGTTTCCAGGTTGCCGTCCTTGAGCTGGGCTACGGCTTGCTTGATCAGGCCAATCGGCGAGTTGATGGTGCGGCTGATGCGCAGGGCCAGGGCTGCGGTGCAGATCAGCCCGATGGCGATCAACAGCAGGCTGGCGAACAGGCTGCGATAGCCACGCAGCAACATGCCGTTGTGGGACAGTTCGACTTCGACCCAGCCCAGCAGGCGGTCGGCTTCGTCGGGGATCAACTCGCCCGCGAGGTTGCGATGACGGCCAAATACTGGCAGCAGGTAACGCGTTGCATCGTTGCCGGTGCGTTGCAGCAGGTGCGAACTGTTGCCGATGGGCGGCTGGTTGAGCATGGTCGGGCCGGCGTGGGCTTGGGGCGTGCGGTCCGGGCTGAGGAACGACACGGCGCGCACGTCCGGCTGCTCCAGTGACTGGGTGGCGATGCGCTCCAGCAGCTCGGTATTCTTCGCGCTCAGGGCCGGGGCGACCAGCGGCGCCAGTTGCTCGGCGATCATTTCGCCGCGTTGCAGCAATTGGGTCTGCAATTCCGACAGTTGCATCCAGGTGAAATAGCCCCCCAACAACAGGGCCATCAGACTGGTCGGTAATAAGGTCAGCAACAGTACGCGGCCTTTTATCCCCATTCTTCTAAGCACGCCACTCTCCTGCTACCACATTGTTATCGATAAACCACGCCAGCATCCGGGCCGCGCCACCTGCGCAGTGTAGCCATTTGCGCGGCGTCGGATCTTGCAAATTAATGATATGAGGCAATCTTCGGGCCATTGGGGGGGCGGATGGCGATTGCCTGCGGCGGGTTAATCTTGAATAATCGGCCATTGAGAATGACTTGCAGACGCTAATGAATCCCGCAGCAGTTGGCCTACCCAGTATCCTGACCATTGAAGATGACCCTGTGCTCGGCGCCTATGTCCACGAGCATTTGGGGCGCTGTGGTTTCCAGGTGACGTGGTGCCAGAACGGTCAGCAGGGCTTGCAAATGGCCCGTGACCAGGCGTTCGACGTGGTGCTGATGGATATTCTGCTGCCGGGGATGGATGGCTTGTCGATCCTCACGCATTTGCGCCAGAGCCACTCGATCCCGGTCATCCTGATGTCGGCCCTGGGCGCCGAGGCCGATCGTATCAGTGGCTTTCGCCTGGGGGCGGACGACTACCTGCCCAAGCCGTTCAGTATGGTCGAAT
This sequence comes from Pseudomonas sp. FP2335, assembly GCF_030687535.1. Classification (NCBI taxonomy): domain Bacteria; kingdom Pseudomonadati; phylum Pseudomonadota; class Gammaproteobacteria; order Pseudomonadales; family Pseudomonadaceae; genus Pseudomonas; species Pseudomonas sp. FP2335. The sequence goes on along the minus strand of NZ_CP117437.1, from coordinate 3,634,174 downwards.
TGCGCGTGCGCATCGAAGCCATCCTGCGCCGGGTGGCCCTCGACCGCCGCCCGTTGCCGAGCCTTTCACCGCCGCGCGACGATGCGCCCACCCTGCGTTTTGACGACGAGCTGTGCGACGTTCTCTATCAGGAGCAGTGGGCCGGGCTGACGCGCAGCGAATACCGCTTGTTGGAAACCCTGCACCGCAGCAGTGAAGAAGTCCTCAGTAAAGCCTTCCTTTATCAGCATGTGTTGCAGCGCGGCTATGCGCCCCATGATCGCAGCCTCGACATGCACATCAGCCAGATCCGCCGCAAGCTCAAGGCCGTTGGCTACGGCGAGCGCGAAGTACGCACGGTGTGGGGCAAGGGCTATGTGCTGAGCGGTGCCGATGACAGCCTTTGAACGTCCGTTGCAGCGGTTGCCGGGCAAGCACTCGCTATTCTGGAAACTGGCGTGCCTGTTGATCGCCTTCTGTTTGTTGATGATCTGGCTCAGTTGGTCCTGGGGTCGGTACATGGAGCAGAAGAACCAGTACCTGTCCGACGAAGCGAGGATCACCTTGAGTGGTTACGCGGTCGGTGCCGAACAGGCCTGGAACCGCGGTGGGCACGCCGGGGTTGATGCGTGGCTGCAGCAGATGGGCACGCGTGAGCGCACCTGGATCGGGGTGATTGGCAATGACTTGCAGTCCTTGAGCAGCTACCCGTTGAGCGACAAGGAAAGTCAACGCCTGACGTTCCTGCGTGGGCTGGACTGGCCGGTCAGCCGGCATGTGAAAGGCTTGCCGTGGTTGAAAATTCCCTTCCCGGTGAACCCGGAGGCGGGTTCGCTGGTGATCGAGTTGCCGCAACGTTTTATGCCGGGGCGCTACCAGGTGTTCTGGCGAGTGGTGACCAATGGGGTCATCCCCGGTTTATTCACGTTGCTGCTGTGCATCGGGCTCTATCGCCTGCTGATCATGCCCCTCAATCAACTGCGTGAGCAGGCCAATGCCTGGCGCGCCGACCAGTTGAATACACGGTTGTCCCAGGCGGCCATCAGTCGCCAGGATGAGCTGGGCGAATTGGGGCGTGCGTTTGATCACATGTCCGAACGCCTGCAGGGCACGGTGGTCTTGCAGCAACAACTGCTGCGGGACATGTCCCACGAACTGCGCACCCCGCTGAGCCGGCTGCGGGTGGCGTGCGACAGCGAACAGGATCTGACGCAGCTGCGTGAGCGCTTGAGCCGGGAGATCGACGCAATGCAGCGCCTGGTGGAGGACAGTCTGCAACTCGCCTGGCTGGATACCGAGCGTGCGCCGCTGCCCCGGGAAGACATTCAGGTGCAGGCGTTGTGGGACATGTTGCGTGAGAACGCCTGTTTTGAAAGTGATTGGCCGGCATCGCGCCTGCCGTGCCTGCTGGGCGCCGATTGCTGGGTGCGCGGCAACCTCAACGCGTTGGCCCAGGCCCTGGAGAATATCCTGCGCAATGCCATACGCCATTCGCCCGCCGAGGGTGCAGTCAGCCTGGATGGGCGGCGCGAGGGGGATTACTGGCACTTGTGGCTGGAGGATCAGGGCGGTGGTATCGATGAGCGCGATCTGGAGCGTATCTTTGCGCCGTTCACCCGCCTGGATGGCTCGCGGCCCGGCGACGGCGGCTTTGGCCTGGGCCTGAGCATCGCACGCAACGCCGTGCAGCGTCAGGACGGCAGCCTGTGGGCGCAAAACACCGGACAAGGCCTGCGCATTCACCTGCGCCTGCAGGCGCGCCAGGCCTCAAGCGCGACGTAGTCTGCGCTTCTTCCATTGGTGGGCCACCCACCAGCGCCAGTAGCCCATGGTCAGGCAATAGGCCAGCGCGCCCAACACCAACCCCAATACCACTGAACCCAGCAGGAACGGCTGCCACAGGGTGCTCAGCTGGCCGCTGATCCACTCCCAGGTCAGGTCGTCGGGCAGGCTGCGTGGCGGCACATTCATCAGCCAGGCGCCGGTCAAATAGGTGCAAAAGAACACCACCGGCATGGTGATCGGATTGGTCAGCCACACAAGGCTGACGGCGATGGGCATGTTGCCGCGCACCGTGATCGACAGGACCGCCGCCAACAACATCTGCAACGGAATCGGGATAAACGCCGCGAATAAACCCACGGCCATGGCCCGTGCCACCGAGTGCCGGTTGAGGTGCCAGAGGTTGGGGTCATGCAGCAACGTGCCGAGGAATCGTAAGGACTTGTGTTCCCTGATACTGCTGGGGTCGGGCATGTACCGTTTGAATAAGCGCCGAGGCATAAGGCTTCCAGGTCAGATCGAGGGGCAAGTATGCCCACATTCTATAAACAGAAAATTCAGACTTTGTGACAAAACATCAAAGGCAGTACCGGGCGCTCGGCTAAGACTGAATGGATCACTTGAAAGGGATGATCCATGAGAGCAGGGATGTTCGCGTTTGCACTGGGGTTGTTGACCCTGCGCTTTTTACCGGTGTTGCCGCCTGTCGGCCTGCTGCTGGCCATGCCAGTGGTGGCGTTGATGTTGTTGCCATTTCGCACCTATTGCCTGGCGTTCTTTCTATTCGGCTTGAGTTGGGCGTGCCTGAGTGCGCAGTGGGCGCTGGATGATCGCCTTAGGCCAGCACTGGATGGGCAGACACGCTGGCTGGAAGGGCGTGTCGTCGGGTTGCCGCAGCAGACTGGCAGCGGTGTACGGTTCGAGCTGGCCGACAGTCGCTCGCGCAATGCCCGGTTGCCCAAGCGTATCCAAGTGTCCTGGCACGCTGGGCCGGCGGTGCACAGCGGTGAACGCTGGCGCGTGGCGGTCACGCTCAAGCGGCCGGCGGGGTTGCTTAATTTTCATGGCTTTGACCGCGAGGCCTGGTTGCTTGCCCATCGTATTGGCGCCACGGGCTCGGTAAAGGATGGCATGCGCCTGTCGCCTGCGCGTAACGCTTGGCGCGACAGCGTGCGCCAACGCCTGTCGAGCGTGGATGCCCAGGGGCGCGAGGCTGGGTTGGCGGCGTTGGTGCTGGGGGACGGTTCGGCACTGGCGCCGCAGGATTGGCAGGTGTTGCAAGCCACCGGCACGGTGCACCTGCTGGTGATTTCCGGTCAACACATTGGTTTGCTCTCGGGGTTGATTTACGCGCTGGTCGCCGGGTTGGCGCGCTACGGCTATTGGCCGCGGGCCCTGCCTTGGCTGCCGTGGGCGTGTGGCTTGGCGTTTGCCGCTGCGCTGGGCTACGGCTTGCTGGCAGGGTTCGGTGTGCCCGTGCAGCGTGCCTGCGTGATGGTCGGGCTGGTGCTGCTGTGGCGCTTGCGGTTTCGCCATCTGGGTGCCTGGTGGCCGCTGCTGCTCGCGCTCAATGGGGTATTGGTGCTGGAGCCGTTGGCCAGTTTGCAGCCTGGATTCTGGTTGTCGTTCGCGGCCGTTGCCGTGTTGGTGCTGGCGTTCAGCGGGCGTTTGGGCGCTTGGAGTGTGTGGCAGGCGTGGACCCGTGCGCAGTGGCTGATTGCACTCGGTTTGTTTCCGGTATTGCTGGCGCTGGGGCTGCCGATCAGCCTGAGCGCGCCGTTGGCCAACCTGTTCGCGGTGCCTTGGATCAGCCTGGTGGTGTTGCCGTTGGCGCTGCTCGGGACTGCGCTCTTGCCGCTGCCATGGGTGGGCGAGCAACTATTGTGGCTGGCCGGTGCTGCGTTGGACGGACTGTTTCGCGGCCTCGCGTTGCTGGCGGAACAACTGCCGGCCTGGACTCCGGCCGAGGTGCCGCTGGGCTGCTGGCTGATCAGCCTGTCGGGCGCGGTGTTGTTGCTGTTGCCCAAGGGCGTGCCGTTGCGGCTGCTGGGCTGGCCGATGCTGTTGCTGGCGGTGTTTCCACCCAGGGAATCAGTGCCCCATGGGCAGGTCGAGGTGCTGCAGTTGGATGTCGGGCAGGGTCAGGCATTGATCCTGCGCACCCGTCGGCACACCCTGCTTTACGATGCGGGGCCGCGTTCGGGTGCGTCCGATCTGGGCGCCAGCGTGGTGTTGCCAGCGTTGAAAAAGCTCGGGGTAGGGCGGTTGGACATGCTGCTGCTGAGCCATGCCGACGTCGACCACGCCGGTGGTGCGGCCGCGGTTGCCCGTGGGTTGGCCATCCGCCGGGTAGTGGGCGGCGAGACCGAAAGGTTGCCGACATTCCTCGGGACCCAGCCATGCGTGAGCGGCGAGCGTTGGGAGTGGGACGGCGTGGCGTTTGAGTTGTGGCAATGGTCGGACGCGGTTGAAGGCAACGCGAAGTCCTGTGTGTTGCAGGTCCAGGCCAATGGCGAGCGCCTGTTGCTGACCGGCGATATTGACCGCGCCGCCGAGCGGGCCTTGCTTGAGTCACCCCTGGCGGTGGCGACCGACTGGCTGCAGGCACCCCACCATGGCAGTCGCAGTTCTTCGTCCTGGCCCTTTGTACAAAGGCTTTCGCCCCACTCGGTGTTGATCTCCCGCGGCCGTGGCAATGCGTTTGGCCATCCTCATCCGCAAGTGCTGGAGCGCTACCAGGCGCTGGGTAGCCGGATCTACGACAGCGCCGAGCAAGGGGCCGTGCGTCTGCGACTGGGCGCCTTCGCACCGCCGATTGTTGCGCGCAGTCAACGTCGTTTCTGGCGTGATGCATTACCCTTTGAGCCTAAGGTCGGCGAACCCCGCTGACGAACCGATATGGTAAAGTGGCGCACTTTTTCGAGGGGACATTCACTGTGTGGGAATTGGTCAAATCCGGTGGTTGGATGATGTTGCCGATCATCATGAGCTCCATCGCCGCACTCGGCATCGTCGCCGAACGCCTGTGGACCCTGCGCGCCAGTCGCGTCACCCCCGAACATCTGCTGGGGCAGGTGTGGGGCTGGATCAAGAACAAGCAGCTCGACAAGGAAAAACTCAAGGAACTGCGCGCCAACTCACCTCTAGGTGAAATCCTCGCCGCCGGCCTGGCCAATTCCAAGCATGGTCGCGAGATCATGAAGGAGTGCATCGAGGAGGCCGCCGCCCGGGTCATTCATGAGCTGGAGCGCTATATCAATGCCCTCGGCACCATTGCCGCCATGGCCCCGTTGCTCGGTTTGCTGGGCACCGTTCTGGGCATGATCGACATCTTCAGTTCGTTCATGGGCTCGGGCATGACCACCAACGCTGCCGTACTGGCCGGTGGTATTTCCAAGGCACTGATAACCACGGCCGCCGGCCTGATGGTCGGGATTCCTTCGGTGTTCTTCCACCGTTTCCTGCAACGGCGCATCGATGAATTGGTGGTGGGCATGGAGCAGGAGGCGATCAAGCTGGTGGAAGTGGTACAGGGCGACCGTGATGTGGATCTGGTCGAGGGTCGAGCGTGAAATTTCGCCGCAAGCAACGGGAAAACGTCGACATCAACCTCGCGTCGTTGATCGACGTAGTGTTTATCCTGCTGCTGTTTTTTGTCGTCACCACCACCTTCACCCGGCAGACCGAGCTGCGCGTCGATTTGCCCGAAGCGGTCAGCGGCTCGCCGGCAGAAGACCAGCAGGTCAAGCAACTGGACATCGCCATCAGTGCCGAGGGGGTGTTTTCGGTGAATAACCAGGTGCTGGAGAAAAACGACCTGGCCAGCCTGATGGATGCCTTGCAGCGAGAATCCGGCGGCGATACCAAGATGCCGCTGTCGATCAGTGCCGATGGCAAGACCCAGCATCAGGCGGTGATCACGGCGATGGACGCTGCTGGCAAGCTCGGTTTCAGCCATCTGCGCATGAGTACCGTCGAGGCGGCGAGCCAACCCTGATGGCCATGTCCGATCGTTTACTCAAGGCCTGGTATGAAGGGCACCCGGCGCTGTCGCTGTTGCGCCCGCTGGAGTCGCTGTATCGCCGCGTCGTGCAGGGCAAGCGCGCGCGCTTCCTGGCGGGCGAGGGCGAGATCTATCAATCGCCGGTGCCGGTGGTGGTGGTCGGCAATATCACGGTGGGCGGCACCGGCAAGACGCCGTTGATCCTGTGGTTGATCGAGCACTGCCGTCGCAGCGGGTTGCGTGTGGGGGTGGTCAGCCGGGGTTATGGCGCCAAGCCACCGCAGTTGCCGTGGCGGGTCGAGGCCAGTCACAGTGCTGCAGTGGCTGGCGATGAGCCACTGCTGATCGTGCAGCGTTGTGGCGTGCCGCTGATGATCGATCCCGACCGCAGCCGTGCAGTCAAGGCGCTGCTGGCCAGTGAAACCCTGGACTTGATCCTGTCCGATGACGGCCTGCAACACTATCGCCTGGCCCGCGACCTGGAACTGGTGCTGATCGACGCCGCGCGCGGCCTTGGCAACCGCCGCTGCCTGCCTGCCGGGCCGTTGCGCGAGCCGGTGGAGCGTCTTGAGAGCGTGGATGCGCTGCTCTATAACGGTGCCACCGCTGATCGCGAAGATGGCTTTGCCTTCCGTCTACAGCCCACGGCGTTGATCAACTTGAAGACCGGTGAGCGTCAATCGGTCGAGTATTTTTCGTCTGGCCAGCAGGTTCACGCGGTTGCCGGCATCGGCAACCCGCAACGTTTCTTCAACACGCTTGAATCGCTACACTGGCAGCCGATCCCCCATGCTTTTGCCGACCATGCGCCCTACAGCGCAGAAGTCTTGAATTTCACGCCATCATTGCCGCTGGTCATGACCGAGAAGGACGCGGTCAAGTGCCGCGCCTTTGCCCAGCCCGACTGGTGGTATCTTGCGGTGGATGCGGTGCCGTCGCCGGCGTTCGTCGCCTGGTTCGACACGCAACTGATGCGTCTGTTGCCCGCCCGTCTCTTGCCTTAAAACGCTTCTTTCCAGGAAACACTCATGGACACCAAACTGCTCGACATCCTCGCTTGCCCTATCTGCAAAGGCCCGCTCAAGCTCAGCGCCGACAAAACCGAGCTGATCAGCAAAGGCGCCGGCCTGGCTTTCCCGATCCGTGATGGCATTCCGGTCATGCTGGAAAGCGAAGCCCGTACCCTGACCTCCGATGAGCGCCTGGATAAATGACCACCGCCTTTACCGTTGTCATTCCTTCGCGCTTTGCCTCAACCCGCTTGCCGGGCAAACCGCTGCAACTGATCGGCAACAAGCCGATGATCCAGCTGGTGTGGGAGCAGGCCTGCAAGAGCAGCGCCGAGCGGGTCGTAGTGGCCACTGATGACCCACGCATCATCGAAGCCTGCCAAGGCTTCGGCGCCGAAGCAGTGCTGACCCGTGAAGACCACAACTCCGGCACCGACCGTTTGGCCGAAGTGGCCACGCAGCTGGGCCTGGCGCCCGATGCCATCGTGGTCAACGTACAAGGCGACGAGCCGCTGATCCCGCCAAGCGTCATCGACCAGGTGGCTGCCAACCTCGCTGCCCACGGCGAAGCACGCATGGCGACGCTGGCTGAGCCGATTGAAGACATCGCTACGCTGTTCAACCCGAACGTGGTGAAAGTGGTCAGCGACATCAACGGCCTGGCACTGACCTTCAGCCGCTCGACCTTGCCTTGGGCGCGCGACGCCTTCGCCAAGCATCCTGACGCGTTGCCGGAGGGTGTGCCGTATCGCCGCCACATCGGCATCTACGCCTACCGCGCCGGATTCCTGCATGACTTCGTCAGCTGGGGCCCCTGCTGGCTGGAAAACACCGAATCCCTGGAACAACTGCGTGCCTTGTGGCACGGCGTGCGCATCCACGTCGGCGACGCCCTGGAAGCGCCGCCCGCCGGTGTTGACACGCCGGAAGACCTTGAGCGCGTCCGTCGCCTGTTGGGGGCCTGATGGAAGTCCTGTTCGTCTGCCTGGGCAACATCTGCCGCTCGCCAACGGCCGAGGGCGTGTTGCGCCAGAAGTTGCGCGATGCGGGGCTGGCCGGGCAGGTTGAAGTCGCGTCCGCCGGCACTGGTGACTGGCATGTCGGCAACCCGCCGGACCAGCGCAGCCAGCGTGCGGCGCTAGCGCGCGGCTACGACCTGTCGGCACAGCGTGCGCAGCAGGTCGGTCGAGCCGACTTCGCGCGCTACGACCTGATCCTGGCCATGGATCACAGCAACCTGCGCAACCTCAAGGCGCTGCAGCCGGGGCAGGGCAAGGCAGAGCTGGACTTGTTCCTGCGCCGCTATGACGCTGAGGTCGACGAGGTGCCAGACCCATACTACGAAGGCGAACAAGGCTTTGAGCGGGTCCTTGACCTGATCGAGCAAGCCTGTGACCTATTGGTGATCGAAATTAAGGGGCGGTTATGACCTTGCACGTGCTTGCGCAGGTATCGCTCAAGCCCTTCAACAGCTTTGGCATCGATGTGCGCGCGCGACTGTTCGCCGAAGCCCGCAGTGACGCCGATGTTCGTGAGGCCCTGGCCTACGCCGCCGCGCAGGCGCTGCCACTGCTGGTGATTGGCGGCGGCAGCAATTTGCTGCTGACCCAGGACATACCAGCGCTGGTGTTGCGCATGGCCACCCAAGGTATTCGGGTGTTGCAGGACGATGGCCAGCAGGTGATCGTTGAAGCCGAAGCAGGCGAGGCCTGGCACCCCTTTGTGCTCTGGACCCTGGAGCAAGGCTTTTGTGGCCTGGAAAACCTCAGCCTGATCCCCGGCACCGTCGGTGCCGCGCCGATGCAGAATATCGGCGCCTATGGCGTAGAAATCAAAGACGTATTCGCCGGCCTGACCGCCCTGGATCGCCAAACCGGCGAACTGCGGGATTTCAGCCTGGAGGAATGCAACTTCGCCTATCGTGACAGCCTGTTCAAACACGAAGTCGGGCGCTGGCTGATCCTGCGCGTGCGTTTCGCCCTGAGCCGCGTCAGCCACCTGAAACTCGACTACGGCCCGGTGCAGCAGCGCCTGGCCGGGCAAGGGATCACCGAGGCGACACCGAGCGATGTGAGCCGCGCCATTTGCAGCATCCGCCGTGAAAAACTGCCAGACCCGGCAGAGCTGGGCAATGCTGGCAGCTTCTTCAAGAACCCGTTGGTCTCCCAAGCCCTTGCGGCTGAACTGCAAGCCTTATACCCCGATCTTGTGGCCTACCCGCAGGCAGATGGGCAGATGAAACTCGCTGCCGGTTGGCTGATCGACAAGGCTGGCTGGAAGGGCTTTCGGGATGGCGATGCGGGCGTGCACAAGCTGCAGGCGCTGGTGCTGGTCAACTATGGTGCCGCCACCGGGCACGATATTGCCGACCTGGCGCTACGTATCCAGCGCGACATTGCCGAACGCTTCAAGGTGGACCTGGAGATGGAGCCCAACCAGTACTGATCCCTTGAAAACAAGAAAGCCCCGCATCTTTCGATACGGGGCTTTTTTTGTGTCGGCTGAAATCAGTCGTCGCGGCTCATGATGCCGAAGATCTGCAACAGGCTGATAAACAGGTTGTAGATCGACACATACAGGCTGATGGTCGCCATGATGTAGTTACGCTCACCGCCGTGGATGATCGCACTGGTCTGGAACAGGATGCACACCGAGGAGAACAGCACAAAACCCGCGCTGATCGCCAACTGCAGGCCGCTGATCTGGAAGAACATCCCAGCTACCACCGCTGCCAGCAGCACGAAGAAGCCTGCGGTGATGAAACCGCCCAGGAAACTCATGTCCTTACGGGTGACCAGCACGTAGGCCGACAGGCCACCAAACACCAGCGCGGTCATGGCAAACGCCGAACTGACCACTTGCGCACCGCCGGCCATGCCGAGGTAGCGGTTAAGGATCGGGCCGAGGATAAAGCCCATGAAACCGGTCAAGGCAAACGCCGACACCAGGCCCCAGGCCGAATCGCGCAGTTTGTTGGTCAGGAAAAACAGACCATAGAAGCCGATCAGCACGACAAAAATGTTCGGATAACCAACACGCATCTGCTGCGCCACGAACGCCATCACGCCGCTGAATGCGAGGGTAAGGGCGAGCAAGCCGTACGTGTTGCGCAATACGCGGCTGACTTCAAGCTGCTCAGCCTGCGCATTGCCATTCACTGCGTAATTCTGTTCGCGCATGGCGACACTCCTTGAGTTTTGAAACGTTCAGTCGCAAAGATCATAACAGACGCTCTGTAACAAGCGATGGCGAGAGTTTGACAGTGTGTTTCATTCGGGTATTATGGCGCCCGCTGAGACGGGATGGTCTATTCTAATCCTGTGATGCAAAAGGGAAATTGGCAGAGTGGTTGAATGCACCGGTCTTGAAAACCGGCGAACGTTAATAGCGTTCCCAGGGTTCGAATCCCTGGTTTCCCGCCAAGATTCATACGAAAGCCCCGCAATGCGGGGCTTTTGTGTTTCTGGCATTCGGGAAGCGGGAGGCGTCTTTTCATAGGTATTCCATAACTATTGTGGAAGTGTCCCAGAACTTTCCTATTTTGATGGCTTCGCGGTCGCGCCGATCCTCCTGTAAACCCGCTTGGTAATTTCCTGTCCGCTGTGCCCCAGCAGCAGGTTCGCGTCGCCAATAATCAGCGTCATCGCCTCGCTCTGCTCAGTAATGCCAGACCACTCCATCAGATCGACCAAGGGCTAGCGTATTCCAAGTCTGACACGGCATCGATGATGCAAAGTGTCACTGCTTATTCTTCCTTAAAACAGTAGATCGGAGGCTGATCTTGGGGAGTGATTATGAAGGAAGGGAAATCGGTGATTGTTACCGTCTTGTATAGCCTTAGATCGCTTCCAGTAGGGGGGAGAGTACTGCGCATTTTGTTCGCCACAATGGACTCGCTGGCTGGATTTGAAGGGCTGAATGAGACAGTTAGGCTATCTGGGTCAATATCAACTAACTCACCGTCATCTTCCATGGTTGCTCGCGACTGGTAATTCACGGTCATTGTGGTGGTTGATGATCCCTGTGGGACAAACGTTACGCTCACATCAGTACGGGTCAGGTTCCCCGTTCTTTCTTCGATGTGCGCGCGAGTTTTCAGGAGCGTTGGCAATAAATTTTCCCCGTTTCCTTCAAGCCGCGTCTCACAGCTAACAACACTACCGGGCGGGTACGCGGCATTGAGCTTGAGCATTTCTTCCCGCGTTATAGCTTCGACATTCATCGAGCACAACACCGCAATACCGATACCCGTAGGTAGTAGAAAGCGTTTTGTAGATGTGATTCATGTCCCTATCCTTCGATGTTGAAGCTCCGGTGGTGCTTAAATCCAGAAAAAGGTAAGCGTCCCGCCAAGACACCTTGATTTTCGATATGGCACGCGAAGCAATGCCTGCTTCTTGATAGATGCTTAGTTGAAGGAATAAGTAATTATCGTGCCGGCAAAGCCGGTTCGGCGGGTCGTGCCGCATTCCGCACGACTGATCTCTCCCTCTCATTGTTTTCCAGAATGATCCCGAATAGGCCAGACAGCTCCTTTCGTCCCTTGGATGTCAATGCGAGTGCCCGACTATCAAGGTCTTGGATAACCCACTTGCGGCTTATGACCGTCTGTAGAAAAGCCGCTCCGAGTGCTCCGGCAAGATGAGGGCGCCGCATGCTCCAGTCCAAGCAGGAGCACGCGAAACGACGCCGCTGTGCCCTTACCTTTTCTATCTCGATACCGAGCCCGGTCATGGCTTTTTCGCCGCTTATCGTAAGCTGATACAACTCTCCGGAAACTGGCACGGTTAACCAGCCTGACTCCACGAAATGATCGTGCAGTTGTACAGCCAGTGTTCCTGCCATGTGGTCATAACAGGTACGCGCGAACTGCAGTCGGGTTGGGGTCGTGGACACATATCGTGTAGGTGCGTTTTGGCTGATCACCATGAGGGCCTCAATAGCCTGGGCCACTTGCGCGTCAGCCAGACTGTAGTAACGATGCCTGCCTTGCGTGTGCAACTTTACCAACCCGTCCTCTTTTAGTCTTGCCAAATGCGCGCTCGCCGTGGACGCACTGACGTCGGCGATGACGGCCATTTCGGTACTGGTACGGGCGTGGCCGTCCATCAGCGAACACAGCATTTTCGTCCTCGCTGGTTCGGCAATAGCGCCGGCTACCCGAGAAATCGCGGTGTCATTGCTTCGAGCGTCCATATTTCGTTCCTGAGCGAATCGTCACCATGAGGGATGCTCGATAGTAGCCGTTCTTTGTGAACAGGACTTACGCAATGACGCCTTTTGAAGCCGCTACCCATACTGATCCCTACGTTTATTACTCAGGTCTCAGGCGACAAAACGGCCTGCTATTCGATGCAGATCTTCGTTTATGGATTGCAAGTAGTGCCGAAGCTGTCGAAGCCATTCTGGGGCATCCAGACTGTCGGGTGCGTCCGCTAAACGAGCCGATACCTCCTGCCATTGCGCAAGGCGTGGCAGGAATGATTTTCGGTCGTTTGATGCGCATGAACGAAGGCCCACAGCACCTGTGCCCCAGGATGGTTATCGAACCTGCCTTGGCCTCTGTCCAAACAGATAGCATCGCAGACATCGTGTCACGTGTGGTCGAGACCCTCGATAACCCGGTCGACAACCTAGATGAGTTGATGTTCACGTTACCGGTTTCCGTTATTGCCGCTTTGATAGGCTTTCCATCCAGCCGGCTACAGGAAGTAGCGAGGCTGACGCGGGATTTCGTCGCCTGCCTGTCGCCGTTAAGCGACGAAATTCAACTCGGTGAAGCTGATTCCGGGGCCACCCGACTTAGTCAATTAGTCAGCGCGCTGCTGAGCAACGACGATGAAAGTAGCCGCTTCTTGAGCCATATCTGGAGTGGATGCGAAGCCACCGCCTGGAGAGATCATGATGAATTGATCGCTAACCTGATCGGCCTGTTGTCACAGACCTGCGAAGCCACCGCAGGCCTGATCGGCAATACCCTTGTAGCGCTCCATCGTAACCCTGATCTGATTAAAGACATGCTACCTACGCAGATGCTCGCTGCAGACTTGGTGGAAGAGGTAGCGCGCTACGACTCGCCCGTGCAAAACACCCGGCGATTCGTTGCTAAGCGATGCACTATCGTGGGCAGCGTCTTGGAGGCGGGCGATACCGTTCTAGTGTTACTCGCTTCAGCCAATAGGGATCCCTACGCGAACCCAGACCCCGATAGACTCTTGGTCAAACGAACGCAACGACGAACCTTCAGCTTCGGATCAGGACGACATGAATGTCCAGGCCAGCAACTTGCATTGACTATCGCCGCTGAGGCGATTTTGGCATGGCTGCATCGACAACCAGCCTCCTCTGCGCGTCCTTATCGGTGGAGTTATTTGCCCTCCCTTAATGGTCGCATACCTCATTTTTATCGTGATCGGGAAACTCAGCAATGAATCACCCCGTATTCTCTAGACACCTTGCAAGCTCATTGGACTGCCCCCGTTAGAGGCTCAGTTACCTCTGTAGGTAGAGAAACCATAGGGGCTGAGCAGTAATGGAATGTGGTAGTGCGCAACGGCACCGTCTACCTCAAAGATTACCGGTACCTCAGGGAAGAAACTTGGAATCTTATGCGCTTTGAACCACTCGCCTGTCTTGAAGGTTACACGGTAGATACCTTTCTCCAGAGCTTGACCTTCGGGGTATAGCCCGGGAATACGACCTTGTTCATTTGTCGAAGCGCTGTTGAGCATGTCCCAGTTCTTACCGTCTTGTTTTTCCAATGTGACATTGATACCAGGGGAGGGCAGGCCATCTTGTAAGTTGAGGACATGCACGCTCAGCGGGTTTCCTGCCGCTGATGCCAGTGACGATACGACACTCAATACAACGCCAGCGAAGAATGTTTTCAATCCAGTCATGATGATGTCCTTAGTTTTTGACGGTAGGTAAAATTTTGTTGATAGCGGCCAATGCGCAACCTTCATCGTTTGCTGCTCCGCCGGCACCGGCCACTCCGATTGCGCCAATGACTTGCCCTTCAAACAGCAACGGCACGCCGCCGCCTAGCAGCAATAGCTCATGCAGGGTGTTGAGGTTTTCCGCATCGGGGGTACTGCGAGCACGCTCTGCCAACAGTCGTGTGGGCGTCTTGGTCGATAGGGCGGTATAGGCTTTGCGTTGGGCGGCTAATGTATTGTGTGGGCCCACGTTATCGTCACGCTGCAAGGCGACTAGATTTGCGCCACTGTCGACAATTGCAGCAACACCTGTGCGGCCTTCGGCGTGACACGCTGCCAGCGCGGTATTTAGCAAATCATTGGCCATTGCCAATGAAACGTCGTTGCGCTGCACAACTTGACCCGGGGCTGCAACGGCGAGCGCAGAGCTCATTGCAAGTGAGCTGAGCAATAAAGCTGACAGGCGTATACGCATGCTTTTTTCCTTTGTTTTGTCTGGCTGAGTCATCGCCAGGCATGATGCCCCGTGCACACCGTCAGAATGATTGCCTCATGATTACCAAGATGTAATGTGCCAAAACGACCAAGCGCGCTAGCCTATGCTCCAATTCTGGAGGAAAAGATGCGTATCCTGGTCGTTGAAGATGAAGCGAAAACAGCGGATTACCTCCACAAAGCCCTGACTGAATCGGGCTACGTGGTGGAGGTCGCCTTAGATGGCCTGGAGGGCCAGTATCTGGCACAGGAAAGTGAGTTCGACTTGATCATCCTGGATGTCATGCTGCCGGGCCTGGACGGTTGGCAATTGCTTCAGATTATTCGACGCAAGTGGCAAACCCCGGTGCTTTTTCTAACTGCTAGGGACTCTGTGGAGGATCGGGTCAAGGGGCTTGAATCAGGGGCCGATGATTACCTGGTCAAACCCTTTTCCTATGCCGAGTTATTGGCACGCGTACGTACTCTCCTGCGCAGGGGGCCGCCCCGTGAGGTCGAACAGTTCCTGGTTGCAGACCTGAGCGTGGATCTGTTGAGCCGTAAGGTCACGCGCCAGGGTGAACGCCTGACCCTGACCAACAAGGAGTTTGCCCTGTTGCACCTGTTAGTCAGTAGGGAAGGAGAGGTGCTATCGCGTTCCTCGATTGCTTCGCAAATCTGGCAGATGAACTTTGACAGTGATACCAATGTGGTCGATGTTGCCATCCGACGACTGCGCGCCAAGGTTGACGATCCTTACCCATTAAAGTTGATACATACAGTGCGTGGCATCGGTTACATGCTTGAGGTGCAATCCTGAAACTGTTTGCGCGTAACCTGAGCTTGCGCCTGGCGCTCATGTTCGCGTTAGTCAGTGCGCTGCTGCTGGGGTCCATTGGTTTTTATCTTTATCAGTCGTTACAGCGAGAAATCGCTTGGCGCGATGACCAGGCCCTGCTTGGGCGCCTGGAGCGCATGCATGCGTTGATCAACGACAGTATCAGCGTCGAGCAACTCAGAAAGCGGCCCAAGCTATACGAAAATATGCTGGGCAATCGCGACAACTTGCTGTGGATCATCGATGACACAGGTCAGGTGCTGATCGAAATCAACCCCGTCGGCATGAGCTTGCCCGCGTTACCGGCTGTAGCCCAGGCTCAGTTGAGTGACGGTAACTCTTCGGTGGCAGTGCGCTTTGCCTGGCAGCATGTCATGCAAGGTGATCGCGGCTTGACCCTGATTGCTGGCAAGTTGTTGAGCGAGCGCGAGCAGATGCTGGGGGCTTACCGACTCAAGCTCTGGCTCGCGATGTCGGTCGGTGCGCTGCTGGCTTTTGTGCTCGGCGGGTGGGTAAGTCAGCGAGGTTTACGACCTGTGCGCTTACTGGCGAAGCGCGCTGCCGCAATTGATGTACACCATCTGCATCTGCGGCTGGATGAGTTCAACGAACTGAGTGAACTACAAGCACTCAGCCAAGCGCTTAACCAGATGCTTGCACGCCTCGAAGAGGGGTTCGCCCAGCTATCACGATTCTCGGAGGATCTCGCCCATGAGATGCGCACCCCGCTCACCAATCTGATGGGGCACACCCAGCAGGCCCTGAGGCATTGTCGTTCAATCGAAGACTATCAAAACTTGCTGGTTTCGAATCAGGAAGAGTATGAGCGTCTAGCGCGAATGGTCGATAGCATGCTGTTTCTCGCGCGCACCGAGCAATCGCATGCATGTGTCAGTGATGAGCTTATCAACCTGCACGACCTGGTGGAGCAACTGTGTGAGTATTTTGAAGGTGTTGCACAAGAACGTGATGTCGCGCTGATCAATCAGGCCCATGATCAACTGCATGCTGATCCTGCTTTGATCCGCAGAGCACTGGCCAACTTGCTGGCCAACGCACTGCGTTATGGCTCTCCTGCTACGCCGGTAACCATTAGCAGTATGGCTTTAGGGGACAGGATTGAAATTATCGTGCATAACCAAGGCCAGCCGATTTCAGCGCAGCATCTCCCTCGACTGTTTGAGCGCTTCTACCGGTGCGATCCGTCACGTAGTCAGCCGGACGACTCTGGTGGGCTAGGTTTAGCCATCGTTCGCTCAATTATGCAGTTGCATGGTGGTCGGGTCAGCGTAGACAGCAATTCATCCGGAACGAGCTTTCGTTTGGAGTTTCCTCCAATGGGCCCGTTAGCAAGCCAGGTTGAATCCAAGCGGATTATTTAGTGAGTCCTCCTGAACATGATCGACTGGACCTGTGTTTGCACATAACGTTGTGACGCTGTTGTGGATGACGTGAGCAGCGCCAGCAAGGTCAATTCATCCACTTGAAGATCCAGCGAACCGGCCAGGGCCAGTACCGCTTCACCGCTCTTTTGCGGTGCGGCGAGGCTTACCGATTGCCGTGACAGCCCGCCCGAGTTCGCGTTGATGTCAGTAAAACCGGATACCTCGACCCGCCCGGTAGGCGTCGTCAACGTGCCGCTGACACAACCTAAAGCATGCTGGCTTGACGCTCTAACGTGCAGTTTCAGGTTATATCCTTGCGCTGCCATCCAAGTGCCATTTAACCGGTTGTCGTGCTCCGAAGCCAAGGTGGGGGTGATAGGACGTAGTTCTATGGCCTCATCTGCAACCCGTCGATAGCTCAGTTTGTCCAGATACGCTCCTTGTTTAGCCAGATCGGGAAAATCTTCGGTGGCGATGAGCACGTGCGATAGATTGAGCCGATCCTCGCCTGCGATCCGATGGAGCTGTCCGCACAACCCCGACACCCAATGCCAGCTCGGGTCGGCCTGCTGCTCATCCAGCGAGTGCCAGTCTATAGCCAATGCCACAGGTAGCCCTTTTTCCCGTGAAGGACTTGTACTCGCTTGATAACCCGTCACTGCGTATCGGCCCGTTGAGCCCGTGGATGACTGATACGAACCGGTAATGACATTGCCGGTGACCGTCAACGTCATTGTCGAGCCGTAGTCATTTTTCCAGGTGCCAGCGGCGCAAAGCGGCGGCGCTGTATGGGCAGTCGCTAGGGGCGGGCGGAGCACCAGCTTTCCACTGACAAGCGTGCGCGGCTTTGCCTCAAAGCGCCGTGAAGATGAGCGGCTGATAATCTGGGGCCCCTGCGGGCGGTTAAACAGCCATATCCCAACCGGCGCGAGTGAGTAAGTGCCTGCTCGACATTGCACCACACGATACTCATAGACGGTGTAGCAATACTCCATCACCAGCGAACCCACCAGCACCAGGTCGGTCAGTCCCAGCGGCTCGAATTGAGGAAGTGTTTTACCCTTGTCTGGACCGTCCTCGATCAAAACGTTGTACAGGTCGGCACCCAGGGTGATTTCGCCATCGGCGAAGCCCAGGACGACCGTTGGACTGCCGCCCTGGGCAATACGCTCAAGGGTCTGGCGCATCAGCCGGTCATCCCCTTTGAATTGGGATGAGCCAGAGTCCAGCGCGAAGGTTACGTTCCTGGCCAAAACGTCGCCGCCTACGGTGTAGGACGTCAGCGGAGTCGACCAGATGTATTCCATACCACGCACTTTGCTGTAGAGCGACCACGGAAGAAACAGGTGCGGACCACGGGTTTTAGCCGCATCCACTGCCCCCATCTGGCACACGCCCCGACGCGAAGCAGGGTCCCAGTCGAAGGCAACGAAGGGTTGATGGGGATCGATTTTTCCAGCATTCATCAACGCCTGAAACACAAACGAGCTTTTCCCGTCGACATAGGCGCTGCTGCTGGGCAAGCCCATGCCGCCGTCCCAGTCCAATTGGCGAAACTGCGTTCCGGTGTAGTCTGCCGCCAGTAGAAGTTGAATGGGCAATGCGGTGTTATTCAGGGTCAATACATCCGAACCGGATTCTACCTGCATCGTGCCCCAGGGCCCGAAGCTGTAGGGCCGTTGCAGGCAATCCGTAAAGGTGAAGGTGCTGGACGCCTGATGGTCAAACCGGCCTGCGCTGAAGTGCTGGCATCGGTCGGGCGAACACAGGCTGGAGGTTATCCAGGTGATATTGGTTCCGGTGTCCATCGACACCTTCAGGGATTGCCCTGGTGTGCCTACCTGTACACGGGTGTACCAAGGTGTGGCGCCGTTGTTCTGAAAGGGACCGCGTTGCATGGTGAAGGTGAATCCGTCACTCCATTGTTGACTGTCCATAGTGAATTCCGTGTCTGCAATTTGATGGGGCATCCGGTTGGATGACCCGCTCGAGGTCTGGAGTTATTCAAACGCAGGGGGCAGGGCGTGGGCTGTCAGTCACGATGGATCACATATGCCTGAAAGCACGATGGGCATTGTGCTAATCCAACGCCTTGCCCTCGGTTTCAGGAATGAACAGTGCGAGCAACACGGTTACCAGCATGAAGGCATTGATAAAGGTGGTGGTCATATTGAAGGAGGCGCCGTAAGCCACCAGTGCGCCGATCAAAGACGGTGCCAGGATATTGGCCACGCGTTGCGCAAAAATCGCCCACCCGTAACCGATGGTACGCAATGGGGTCGGGTACAGCTCGGCGATCCAGGTGCCCCACACCCCCCATGCCCCCAGGCTGAAGAACGCTAGGGCGAAGTTGCTCAGGTACAGCATTTCAAGGCTTTGAGCGTTGGCAAAGCCGTAGCCAGCGAGCACCGAGGCACTGATGAAACCGATAATGACGTGTTTGCGGCCATAACGATGGGTGAGCCACGACGCCGCCATGTAGCCGGGGATCATGCACAGTGCCGACAGTGCAATAAAACCGTAGCTTTGCGGCAGGCTCAGCCCGCGTTGTTGCAACAGCGTCGGCAGCCAGGTCTGCAAGCCCCAGTAACCCCAGGAGAACGTAAAATTCACCAGGATCTGCAACGCACTGATCCTCAACAGCACCGGTGAAAACAGCTCCCGCTGGCGCCCTGACGTCGTTTGGTCCACTTGCAGCAGGCAATCTTCAGGCACTTGCACGGTACCTCGGCTTAATCGCGTGATGATCGCTCGGGCCTGCGCTTGGCGCTTGGCGTTGGCCAGCCAGTACGGCGACTCCGGCACCCAGAGCGCCACCACCAAAGCCCACAACCCACCCAGTGAACTCACCGCAATGATTGTGCGCCAACCATAGGGCATCAGCCATATGGTCGCCCCCAGTGCCAGTAGCATGCCGATTGGCCATCCCGAGGCCAGGTACACGGTTAGCGCGCCGCGATGGCGCACGGGCAATAGCTCCTGATAGTGAGCAAACGTCACCACCATCATGCCAACTGCGGCCACGCCCGAGAACAGCCGTAACGCGTAGAGCGAGGCGTAGTCGGGGGCAAACGCACTCGCCAACGAGATCACGCCGTAAATGGCCAGGCTCCAGACCACCGCGCCCTTGCGGCCGATACGTTCGGCGAGCTTGCCCCAGACTAACGAGCCCAACAGCATGCCGATGAACATGGCGCCGATCAGGTGGCCGACGGCAAGTGCATCCAGGGAAAAATCCTGGGCGATCAGCGGCGCGGTGTAGACGATGATCATCATCTCCCACGCCTCAATGGCGAACACAAAAAACAGCGCCAAGCAGCACTTGAGGTGCTCGCGGGTCAGGGGTACGTCTCTGAATACATCGCCCACTTGCCGAGTGGAGGTGTAGTTGGCTTGTGCGGGCATTGGCGTGACGTCGCTCATAGGGATTGCTCCAAGTAAGGGCTAGGCTTGCACACGGTTACCGATGGGCACCGGACCCTGAAACAGGCCAAAGGCTTTGATTTCGGCTTCCGGTGGAGGCTCGCAACTGCCGACACGGCTGGGGCTCCAGCCGAAGCGCTGCTTCATCCCCGCCATGGCTTCGGCCATCTTGAACGCGGCGACCACCGGGTCGATCACGGGTACGCCGACCTCACGCTGCACCTGTTCGAAGAAACCGAATTCGATGGTGCAGCCCAAAATGATCGCTTCCGCGCCATCTTCCTCGACCGCCAAAAACGCTTGTTCAATGATTCGGCGTCGGGTGAGGGCCGGGTCTTTTTGGAACTCATCGACGCCCATGCCCAGCGCGCGCATAGAGGCGAGTCGATCCGCCGAGCCGTAGCCGCGAACGCGCTCGCGCATTTGCTCCATCCATTTATCTCGCCCTACGATGATCGAATAACGGTTAGCCAGTTGGTCGGCGATCTGCAGGCTGGCCTGGCAGGGAGCAACCACCAGGCAGTTGCCGGAGATTTCCCGGGCATCCTCCAGGGCCGGATCGTAGAAGCAGCCGATCACCAGGGCATCGATGTTTTGCTGGGCGCAATCGCGGGCAATGCGTACCGTGCGCTCGTAGGTCATTGCCTCGTAGGCCCGGTACTCCAGGTGTGTCGGGCTGGGCTGCATATCGAACGACACCACTTCCAGGTGTGTCGAGGGGTGCTTGATGCCGTGCAGCAACTCGGCGATCGGTGCGTCGAACATCGAGCAACCAATCGGGTTGAGCCAGCGCACTGTCACCGGCACATCGTGTGGTGGGGGAGTGGGGGTTGGGGTTTGCATAAGTTATTTCCTCGGATAGGGGGCCAATTGGCGCTAGAAAAACTTCACCAGCGCCATGGTCAGCTCATTGGAATGGGGCAGGTTGGCGCTGTGGTAGTAGTCGAAATTCAGATTTGCAGACAGGTAGAGTCCCTGTTGGGAAAAGCCTGTGTAGGTCATCGACGGTCCGATTTTTCCAACCCGCGACTCGGCATAGTCCGAGGCTGTTCGATTGTTGATGTGGTAGACGTGATGCGCGCCCAGCCACAGGTCATCGGTGACGAGGTAGCCGGCGGCGACGTTGGCCAGCCATAGGCTGACACCGCCTTGCAAGCGCTTGGGATCGCCGCTGCCGAGATCTGTGGTGTTGCGGTTACGTGCGGCGTAATGGATGCCAACTGGGGTGAAGGTCGCGGCGAATTTTCCGACACGCAGGTAATTGGCGAGGCTGAAACTCAGCGCATAGCGGTTGGCAAAGGCACCGTAACCGGCAACTTCGTTGTTACCGTTGGGGAACTCGACCGTCAGCGTCGGGTTGGTCCAGAACGTGGTGTAGTCCTCTGAACCATAGGCGCTGGCGGGCTCGACCACGTTGTAGTAGTAGGCAAAGCCGAGATTGGGTGAGGCGATGCCCCAGGGGCTGACGTTTTTCGCGTCGTTGGTGCTGGCGTATCCGGGAACGGCGCCGACCCAGAACTGCAATTGGTCGCGGGTGGTGTCGGTAAAACCGGTCTCGGAAAAGTACGCAAGCACCGTATTGCCACCGGCACGTACATTGCCGTCGGTGTTGCGGTTGAAGACCGGGAAGGTTTCCAAAGCCCAGCGTCCCGGCAGCCCTGGTTGACCGAAGCCGATGAATTGTTCGGCTTGGGTTGAAGGGCTGCTGCCCAACACCAACGCCAGCGAGCACGCAGCGCCGAAGCGCGAGAGTGGAAGTTGCAACATGACGGTTCTCTCTTATTGTTGTAGGTCAACGCATGGAAAGCCGCCGCACGGCGGTGTATTGGGATCAGGGCATGACGCCGTACACGGCGCGGGCGGTTTGCGCGTCGAGGTAGCCATTCTTCAAGTCGTCGCGCACGGCCGCCGCGTCACGGGCTGCGGGTGCGCCGTAGCCACCGCCGGCCCCCGTGCGTACCCGCACCAGGTCGCCGGCATTGAGAGGGATGCTGCTGGCCATGGCGTAGCGTTCCGGCGGGTTGTCGCCGCGCAGCACTTCGACGTAATTGGGGGTGCCATCCTGGCCCTGTTGCAGGCCCCAGGGTGGAACGACCGAGCGGGTGTAACCACAGGTCAGAAAGCTGTCATCGGCCCGTACGCGATAGTCGATGCAGATGCCTCGCCCGCCGCGGAACTGGCCGTGCCCACCGGGTTCGTCATTCAGCGCCATGCGCTCGACATACAGGCCGTAACGGGCCTCACAGACTTCCACTGGACAGTTGTAGTTCTCGCCATGCAGGCCGCAATAAACGGCGTTGTTGCCGTCACGTCCGGGCTCGGCGCCCCAACCACCGATTTCCGGCTCCACCAGGGTAAACAGCCGACCGGTATCCGGATGCCGGCCGCCGATAACAGTGGCGCATACCGAAGAGAAATTGCCCGCCGGCAAGCGGTCGGGAAAATGCTGGGCCAGGCAGCGCAAGATCAGGTCGTGTACGCGAATCAGGTTTTCAAAGTAAAACCCCTCTGCGGCGGGCAGTTGCGCATCGAATAGTGAACCGGGGCGTGTCAGTACATTCAACGGCCGGAACGTGCCTCCATTGGTAATGCCTTGCGGGGCAGTCAGGGATTTGAACGCCATTTGGGCGGCAACCACCGCGCCATCCCGGCTGAGGTTAGTGGGCCCGGTGCATTGGTCGGGGTTGTCGCGCAGGTCCACGGTCATTGCACGGTCATGGATCTGCACCGACACCGAATACAGGCTGCCGTCGTCTTGCGGCTCCACCAGGGAAAGGTTGACATTGGGCAGTTCGGCCAGGGCTTTGCGCGATACCTTTTCGCCCAGGTCCATGAAGTCCTGCATCGCCAGCAAAAACAGGTCAGTACCGTATTTGGCGGTCAACTCACGCAGGTGCAAGGCCCCGCCGCGCACCGCCGCTACGCCAGCCCATAGATCGCCTTCCATGAAATCCGGCATGCGCGTGTTGGCCCACAGTATCTGCAGCACTGAGCGGATCGGTTGGCCACGGCTGATCAGCTTGACCGAGCACAGGCGCAGCCCTTCCTGAAAGATGTCGGTAGCCTCAGTGGACATCGACCCGGGGACCATGCCGCCGACATCGTTCCAGTGGGCGATATTCGCGGTCCAGGCCACGCGCCTGCCCTCGGCAAACACGGGCATGGCCAGCACCACATCGTTCAGGTGAGTGACTGCGCCACCGTGGGGGTCATTGCAGATGAACACATCGCCGTCTTCGATTTCCCCTGGGCGGGCATGTTGCAGCAAGATCTGTTTGACGGCCTTGTCCAGCACGCCTACGAAGGCCGGGATACCTGCGCCGGAGCTGGCAATCTCGCCATTGGCGTCGGTGATGCCGGTGCCCATGTCCAGCACTTCATAAATGACGGGGCTCATGGCAGCTTTGCGCATCGCTACGAACATTTCGTCAGCAATGGCTTGAAGCGAATTTTGGATAATGTCTCGGGTGAAGATGTCGAGCGTATGCATGGCGAGACTCCCGTCAGCCGTTGATCGTGATGTGCAGGTTGCCGAAGCGATCCACATGCACCCGGTTTTGTGGATGAACGACGACGGTGGTGCCGGCGTCTTCAATGATGGCGGGGCCGTGGAAACACATTTGGGGTTCCAGCAGGGCGTAGTCGTAGATGGCCGCGTTGTGGATGCCATCGGTTGCGTAGTCGACGACGCGGTGGCCCTTGCGTGCGGCCTCAAGCGTTCGCCCTGTCACTGCAAGCGATTCGGGAATCAGCTTGTCAATTTGCGCGATGGCGACCAGGTGGAAGCCGACGATCTCCACGGGAGCGTCCAGGCAGTAGGTGTAATGCTGTTCGTACAGGGTATGAAAACGATGCTCGATGTGTGCCCAGTCACGTTCGAGGTGTTCATCGGCGTCCAGCGGCACTTCGACCGAGTGTTCCTGGTTCTGGTAGCGCAGCTTGCAATTGACCTTCAATTCGACCCGCTCCGGGGGCACAGCCTCGGCGATGAACTGCTCGCGGGCCGAGGCCATCAGTTCGTTCAGGAACGCCTGGGTGTGCGCCTGTGCCTGTGGCTGGGTGGTGTCGACAAAACGATTGATAAACAGGTCGCGGCGTAAGTCCGACAGGGTCATGCCCCAGGCTGAAAACACCGAGGCGCCGCGCGGGACGATGACTTTTTTGACGCCCAGCTCTTGAGCCAAGGCGACCGCATGCAGCGCGCCACCGCCGCCAAAGGCCATCAGGGTCAGGTCCCGGGGATCGTGACCACGGCTAAGCGACACCAGCTTCAGGGCGTTGACCATGTTGTTATTGGCCAGGCGCACCACACCACGGGCAATTTCATCGGCAGGCAGATCCAAGCGTTCGCTGAGCAGGCTGAAGCCGTCCGCTACTGCTTGTAGGTCGGCTACCACTTCGCCGCCGCAGAAGTACGCCGGGTTGATCCGGCCGAGTGCCAGGTTGGCATCCGTGGTGGTGATGTCGGTGCCACCGTCACCGTACGCCGCCGGGCCGGGCAGAGCGCCCGCTGATTGCGGGCCGACATGCAGCTTGTCAAACCCGTCGACCCAGGCAATGGAGCCGCCGCCGTTGCCGATTTCCACCAAGTCCACCACGGGCACCATGATGGGGTAACCGGCATTGAGGCGGTCTCGTTCGATCCAGTAGTCCGTCTTGATCGCGACCTGGCCATCGCGGATTAGTGCGCATTTGGCCGTGGTGCCGCCGATGTCGAGCCCCAGCAAGTTGGGTTCGCCAATCAAGCGTCCCAACTCGGCGGCCGCCCAGAAACCACTGGCCGGCCCGGACTCGACCATGGTGATCGGGATGTCCCTGGCGTGGGCCACACTGTCAACGCCGCAATTGGACTGCATGATATACAGCGGCGCCTCGTAGCCTGCGCTGCGCAGACCCGCCTCCAGTTCATCGAGGTAGCGCGCCGCTATCGGTTGCACGTAGGCCGACAGCACGGTGGTGCTGGAGCGCTCGTACTCGCGCCATTCACGGGTGATCTGATGTGAAGCGACCACCGATACTTCAGGCCACAGCCGCTTCACTTCGGCCAATACCGCCTGCTCGTGGCTGGGGTTGGCGTAGGCATGCAGCAGGCAAATAGCAATGGCTTGCACGCCATCGGCGCGCAAGGCGTCGATGATGGCGGGCAGCTCATCGAGTATTACAGGCTCGCGCTCACGGCCGTCGGTGTGCAGGCGCTCGGTGATTTCCCAGCGTAGGTAGCGCGGCACAAACGGCGCAGGTTTGACCCATTTCAGGTTGAAATAGTCTGGGCGGTTGGCCCGGGCAATTTCCAGGATGTCGCGAAAGCCTCGGGTGGTGATCAGCGCGGTCTTGACCCCACGCCGTTCGGTAAGCGCGTTGATGACAACAGTGGTGCCGTGGGCGAGGAAGTCGACTTCCGAAAGCGTTACCCGTGCCTTTTTGATGACATTGAGAATGCCTTGGGCAAAGTTCGGTGGCGTGGTGTCCACCTTCGCCGTACGCAGAGTCTGCTGGCCGGTGACGGGATCACTTTCGAAGTACACAAGGTCAGTAAAGGTGCCGCCCACATCGGTGGCTACGCGTACGGTTTTTCGGCTTTTCTGCACGGTTCGTCTCCTGGATCGTGTCTTGGCGCAAGCAGGAGAAGGACGGCATGGCGCCCCTCATTGCTGATGGTCACGATGCTAGGCAGGGCGCTGGGCGGGGGGCCACAGATGGGGCGGGTAGGTCGCAGGCCGATAGGTGGCAAGACCTACCCGCCTGGGTGGGTTGGTGGCTTAGAAAGTGGTGTCGAGGTGCCCTTGGCGTATTGCAGCGCTGATTGCCGCGGTGCGGTTGTCCACGCCCAGCTTGGCGAACAGGTGTTTGAGGTGGAACTTTACCGTGTTCTCGGAGATGTCCAGGGCGAGGGCGATGGCCTTGTTGGATTGACCGCTGACAAGCAGCTCCAGTATCTGCGCTTCCTTGCCACTCAGGGCCATGTGCGCCGGCGTTGGGTGCGAGCGCCAGCCGCGCAGTCGCGTGATGGCTGTGGTCAGTAGTGTTGTGGGTTTGGGGTAGGCCTCCAGTGCCGGCAGCAGGCTGGGGCCGACTTCCAGCAACAGGCCGGGCAGGGCGTACTGCATGATCGGGGCAAGGGCCATGTCGAGTTCTTCTGCTTGGAGCTGCCGGCCGTTTTTCGCCGCGGCCAGGGCCATCAACCTCAAGCGCCAGGCGGGTAGACGCAGACCTTTGTTCTCCATCTCTTCAGCGGTTCGTTGAAGGTCGGTCCATGCGGCGCCCGAGTGACCGCTGAGCAACCGCAAGCGGCCCAATGCCAGGCTGGCAGCTTCCTGACTACGCCAGTCTTCGCGCTGACCTGCAATCTGTTCCAGATTGGCCTGCAGGAGCGCTTGGCGAGCGGCATGCAGTTGCCCACTCTGTACCTGGGCATCGATGCGCCAGGCCTGTACCAGACGCAATAGCCGTGGCCACTGGCGCGCGTGCGCCAGGTGGTCGGCATGGTCCAACTCCTGCAGTGCGGCATGTAACCCATGGCTGCGTAACCGCGAACGCCACGCTACCTCCGCCGTCATCGCAACCACATCGAGCCAGCCATCGGCGTGTTCCAATGCAGCCCAGCCGTCATCCAACCACGGCTGGATTTCGGACCAAGTACCTTGCCAATAGAGCTGGCGTGCCTTGAAGCAGCCGACCAGGGCCCGCAGCGAACTCTCCTGACCAAAATGGCCGTCGGCAAATGCCAGGGCCTCGTCCACCAATGTAGCGGCTTCGTTGATAGACCCTGATAACGCCAGGGCCTGGGCTTCATGGATCCGGCAGTAGTTTTCGCCACGCGGGCTGGCGATCACGCGCATTTTGACGTGAGCGTCCCTGATGGTGCGCAGGCTCGAAACCAACTCGCCGCGCGTCAGGTCCGCCAGTGCGTGCACGCACTCCAGCGTGGCTTGCGCGAGGGTCTGGTCAAGGGGATAGGGGCTGCTATGGAACGTCGTAACATCAGCATCAAGGCACTCAAAGCAGTCCTGGTAAGCATTCGCCAAGGTTTGGATAACATGAAAGTCTCGGGCCAGTCGTGCATCCCCGACCACCGTGCCACGGGCCAGGTGCAACAGCTGTGTGGACAATTTGTGATCGCCCAGCTTGGCGTGCAGGTAGGCTTGGAGCAGCAGGAGGTCCGGCTGGGTATTGCAGGTAACGGCGTCGAACTGACTCAACAAACCCTGGGCGTAACGAATGCCATGGTGCAGCACCAGTTCCCAGCCGCCTGCGCGGACCACCAGGTTCACCGCCAGTGGGATGTCCCCCGCCTTGAGCGCGTGATGAATGGCTTGGCTCCAGTCCTGTTGCTGCGCCAACCAATGTGCGGCGGCGCGGTGAATTGCCTGGGCTTGATGACTGTCGATACGCAAGCGCAGGAAGTCACGTAGCAATGCGTGATAGCGAAACCACTGGCGTTCGGGGTCCAGGGGAATCAGTAGCGTGTCGAGGTGCGATAGTTGCCTGAAGAGGTCTGCGCTGTCATGGCGGCCGCGCACCGCATCTGCCAAATCGGCATTGAACCGTTGCAGCAAAGAGGTCTGCAGCAGCAGTGATTGGCAGTCCGCGGACAGGCTGTTGAATACATGCGCGGTGAGGTAGTTCGCAACGTCCGTCACTCCCCCGGAGAACGCTGTCAAGCCATACACCGAGCCGTCAATGCTGGTACGCCAGAGGCGTGCCAATTGCACTGCCACGGCCCAACCCTCGGTCGCGATGTGTACGCGACATAGGTCGTTCTCATCCAATCCATTGCCTAGAATGCCACGCACCTCGTGCAAGGACAGGATCAACTCCCGGGCGCTGATCTCGTGTACCCAGCCTTTGGCTTTCCAGCGTGACAGCGGCCAGTCCGGACGGGTCCTGCTGGCGACCACCCAACGCAAGCCCGACGCGGCTTGCTCTGTTAATACACCTAGTATCGAACTCACTTCCGGGCTGGCGGCGAGGTGATAGTCATCCAAAAAAAGCGTGATCGCCCGATCTTCCTCGGCAAGCGCGCGCAGTAGCGCCTGGATCGTGCGTTGTGGTTGTACATCCAAGGCTTGCAAGGCTGCCAGGCGCGGCAAGTGCGCCAGCGCAACACCGGCATGGTCCAGCGAAAGGATCAGGTACGCGAGGAAGCGATTGGGGTCTGCGTCAGACTCGTCCAGTGACAACCAGGCCACTATTGCCTTGGGTGTCTGCTGCCGTATGGCTGCGTGCGATTGCATCAGCAGCGTGGTTTTACCGTAACCAGCGGGGGCCGTCAGCAGTGTCAATGGGACAAGGGCGTTCGTTTGCATGGAAGCCAGCAAGGCCTCACGCACAACTGAGGTGAGCATTGGCTGTGGAGGGGTGAGTTTACCGATCCAATACCAAGCATTGGATGAATGAGCGGGGGACTGTTGTTTCATGGTGAGGCGCACCGATGAAGAGCTGTTGGGGCCGTTTTAACAGCAAACTACGCGAGTTGTTGATTGACTGTGTTACCCGCAGTTTCTAAGTAAATCGCCCCGAATTCTCCAGACACTTTGCAGACTCGTGGTCGTGGACGCCCACCATCCCCGATCACTGACGACGGTGATGCTCGCAAATGTGGGAACCAGGCGCGATGCAATCAGGGTATATGCGCAGCTTGGTCCCACCGAAAATGTCCCACTAACTCTGTGGCTTTTCTGGCGAGCTTTTTCTCGTCATGTCTTTGTTTTTTTACTACTATCCTTCATCTGTGTACTCAAGGAAGAGGGGCTGAGCGCCTTGAGGCTGGTAGAAAATTTACACTCGATCATTGAGTGAGTTTTTACTTTTACCCAGAACCTAACGACTCAGCCAGCCGTAATTACTTTTTGGTGGAACCGATGGATAAAATGTGTGGCATCGTTGTAGTGGTAGGACTTGCCCTCTCGGGATGCGCTACGAAAACTCCAGAAAAACCTAAAGAAGTGACGCCGCCTCCTGCCGTAGTACAACAAGCACCACCTGAAGCCGCACCTTCGACACCCTATACTGTGCGATATGAGGCTGCACCCGCAACCAGTGCTGACGCGCAAGCCCACGCTTCTGCTGAGGCCGATCAGTCAGACTCTGAAACAAACTTGAACCAAAATCGCGCTGAGCAATGCCGTAAAGAGTTGGATGTTTTGAAGGTTTACAACAAAGCGTCTTACGCCAAATACGAAGCGGAATACCAAGGTATTGCGGCCAAGACTGCAAAATACATGGAAATCAAAGACTCGCTGGGTCCTGATTTGAACTACATGGTTATGCCGGCTTATCAATTTCAAATCCGTGAATTCTGCTTCCGGGTTAAGACCCGTCTGTCAGAGCTTGTGCTTCGCCAAGCCAAATAACGATTTGATGTTCGGGGGCGTCTTTTACCAGTCACGGAAGCACTAAAAAGGTTTCCATCTCTGATGAAATGTTCGCCTCACGGGAATCGCACGGTTAAGCGCCAATGACGCAGAGTGCCTTCGCTGCTGCCGAATTGGCGGGTAAATATAAGCGCCTGATCGGCTTCTTGGTCCAGAGAGGTCAGGCGGTTTCCCCCAATGCCGCTGGCATCGCCCATATCTGGAATCCGCTTGCGCGTTTTCGGGCGAATGTCGTGGGAACTGCACACCAGCGGGTGCTGGATGCGTATCTCCCCTGTCTCCTTTCTCTGGTTTTCGTAATTGTTTTGTCGCGTGTGTCGTCGAAGCGCAACCGGAGCAATGGTTGGGCAGTCGTTTAACCACAAACTACTTGAATGGAGAACACCGTGGGCTTACGGATAGAGCTGAATGACGCGCCGCAAGAGGTCGACTACCAGGCGATTCTGGCGCCATTGAAAGAATACAACCAAGCCCAAGCGGGCCTTATCGAAACTGAAAAGTTTGCGCTTTTAATCAAGGATGACGTGGGCGCCACTCAAGGTGGGCTATACGCGAGAATTTCTGGACAGTGGTTATTCGTTGAATTGCTGGTGGTGCCCGAAGCGGCGCGAGGGCAGGGTCTGGGCGCAAAATTGATGGCCAGGGCGGAAGCTCAGGCGCGTGAGAAAGGCTGCCAAGGTATCTGGCTGGACACATTCTCTTTCCAGGCTCCGGACTTTTACCGCCACTTGGGCTTCAGCCTATTTGGAGAACTTAAGGATTATCCCGTCGCTGGATACAACCGGTTTTTTATGCAGAAGCGATTTGATTGAATCGGCCCGGTTTTTCCAGGCAGGCTGAGACCTTCCGGGTGACGAGTGCATTGACAAAGGCCCCCCGTCATATCTTGATCTTTTGCAGGCGTTACTTCCGTTGCTTCTCAAAACGAATGTCCCCTTGCCCTAGATTCTTCACGGGCTGCCAGCCAAGGTTTCTATAGAATCCGCTCGCACGGCTTGCTTCAGCGGTTTCTAGCCATATCTTCTGATGGCGTTGAAACAGGAAAGACTCTGCTTTGTGCATCAGATTACGTCCCAACCCGTACCCTTCGAATTCCGGTAGGACGAAGACCGCGAATACGCAGCCATCTTCAATATCGACCATCGAAAAACCTACTGGAACACCACAGACCTGCGCGACCCAAGCGCACGGAGTCTCTGAAATTGCCTGACTTATGGCTTCAGGTGTTATCCCCATATCCGCTAACTGATCTTCAGATAAGTGATTTTCCTGAACGCTGGTTCGAATCTTGAAAATCGCATCGACATCGGCAAGTTTGGCAAGCCGGACTACTGCTTCCATGGCGTCTTCCTTTTTTCATCCGTGTAATGGAAAGTATCCTTACATATATCGGTGCTAGTGCAGCGAAAATGTCTACGCCGCACCCTTGGAGCCTGCTGGATGAACCGTCAACGTCCACCTGATCACTTCGCAACACCTCCCGCCGCACCAAGCACTGAAAGCACCGCCGCCCATCCGCCTGTTTGGCATAGCGGTCCGGACTTCTTGACCATTAGCAACACCGGTTCGGCCATTTTGGGCTTCTGCTGCGCGGTGCTTATGCTGTTGCCGGCCTTCTGCCTGGCGATACTGCTTTTTGTCGGGCTCGGTGCGATGCAGGACGTGCCATCCGGGGATGAGTCGAGTTTCACAACATCGTCGTTCATCCTGTTCCTGCTTGGTTTTGTCGTGCTTATGGGCTTGGTCTTTGCGTGGATATTTTCTGAGCCTAGCGTGGAGGCCTTCACGTTCGACGAAAACCAGCGACTGCTGACCCTCACGGTCACTCGGAGCGGACGTAAACCCACTCAATGGCGCGTGCCATTCAGCGACATTATTTACATCTGCCCCTATGTGGTCGCTGCGTTTGACCGCGATGGCCATTTTAGCGTGGTGTTTCAGGGACAAAAGAACAAGGTATTCGAGTTCCGGTTTGCGCAGGGCACTTCTCTGGAAAACATGGAGTTTCATGCGACGTGGTTGCGGGGAATCATCGGCGAACGGATGCACGAACTACTGAATCTGGACAAATGAGCAAAGCACATCCATCCAGTTACGGATTTTCCATTTCGGCTTTTCAAACGCCTCTAAGGTGATACGAACCTTGATAGGCGTGCGAAAGTGGATGGCGTAGTTAGCCGTGAACAATCCCCCTCGGTGATCTGCTGTAGGCTGGTCGCGCGTTCACGGAGGAAAACATGCGGATCTACATCACTGGCGCCTCGTGCGCAGGTGTCACCACCCTGGGCCAGAACCTTGCCACGCGGCTCGATGTGCAACACGTCGACGTCGATGACTTCTACTGGATGCCCACAAACCCGCCGTTTACGACCAAGCGACCCGCCGATGAACGTGTGTCATTGATTCAGCAAACACTCAGTTGCGAAGCTTGGCTGTTGACCGGTTCCTGCATGGGCTGGGGCGACGCCCTGATGGCTGCTGTCGACCTGATC
The DNA here is from genome assembly GCF_030687535.1 of Pseudomonas sp. FP2335. NCBI lineage: Bacteria > Pseudomonadati > Pseudomonadota > Gammaproteobacteria > Pseudomonadales > Pseudomonadaceae > Pseudomonas > Pseudomonas sp. FP2335. The sequence goes on along the minus strand of NZ_CP117437.1, from coordinate 3,602,476 downwards.
GTGTTCGTGGTGACACCCACGCCCGTTCGTCTCGAACGCCTGGCGGCCCGTGAAAAACAGCGCTTTGGCGATCGGATCGCGCCCGGTGGCGACATGCACCAGATCCATGTGGCCTTTCGGGAGTGGGCTTCGCAGTATGACGATCCGGGCTTTTCAGGGCGCAACCGCGCGTGGCACGAGAGGTGGCTGTCGGAGCAAACGGCCCAGGTGTTGCGCATTGATGGAACGCGGGATGCGCAAAAGATGGCGGCGGATGTCATCCAGGCGCTGCCACGTTAGCCCGGAACCCACTGTCGAACACGCGGTCCGAACGACTGCGCCCCGCGATGGCATCGACCCTCTACCGTGAAGGATCACACCCGATGAAACGATTGACCGCCAGCCTCCTGCTCGCCGGCACCAGCCTGATTTGCGCTTCCAACACCTGGGCGTGGAGCAGCGACGGAGACAAGATCAAGTTGACCGAGGGCGAAATCGCGTTCTGTCGGACCTGGCAGAACGACGGCACTTTGGTGATGTACGCCAGGCAGAAGGGGGAACCCACGCCGACTTACCCTGATGACGCCTACTCTGAGCCCTCCGATGAGCAAAAAAAGATGCGAGCCTATTTCATTCGAGAGGCAAAAAATGTTCAGGTTGCCAACACCGAAAAAGAGCACGTGGCAGTTTCCGAAGCCTTCGGCGTCCAGATGCTGAATCGCTGCGTAGGCCTGGTCACCTCGCTTCCATCGAGCAAGGAACCGTAGGCCGCCATCCGCCGCTGATGGGCCAGCCGGCTCGCGGCGCTGCCGCACATTGCCTGATAAATCCCAGACAAAGAAAAGCCCGCGATGGGGGCACGGGCTAAAGGGATGTTCATTAGGAGCTGGATTAACCATAAGCCTCCGTCTGTGAAAACGGCGTGAAAGGAAAGCCTGCAATACGAGCTTTTTTGTAGGACTGTGCCTCGCTGGTCAGCTGGCGTACTGTGTCGGTTCATTTTTCCCACAGTGAAGGGTGTTATCCATGTCAGATGAAGTACGGCTTGTCGTGATTATCCAGACCCAACCGGGCCGCGGGCCGGACCAGTTGGCAGCGTTCGCGCAACTGGCGCCGCTGGTCAGGGCCGAGCAAGGCTGTATTCAATATGACCTGCACCCCGTCTCCGGCAACCCGGACAGTTTCGTGCTGATCGAGAAGTGGGCGTCCAAAGCTGCGCTCGAAGCCCACCACGCCACGCCCCATATGATCGCGGCGAGCCGGCACAATCCTACGTTCCGCGCCGGGCCTTCCACGGTCTTGTTGCTTGAGGCCGCTGTTTAAGCAAGCGCCTATCGCACTTTTTTGCATTTCCTCGCTCTATCTCTGACCCCACCACATAAACACTCCCTGTGGTCACAAGAGCGAGACCTGGTGCCGATAGTTCGTCTGTTTACTTCATGCAAGCGTCGCTGGACGCGTCAGCCTCTGCTACTGGCTGCCGCGTTCATGCTCTGTACTGTCGGTTGCAGCCAGCAGCAGGCGCGAGATGTGGCCAAGCAATTGAGCAACGGCAAGCCGGATGAGTTCTTTCAGACCAGCGTTGATCGCATGGCGACCCTGGGCATGCGCGCCAATCTGCAAAGTCTGTATTTGCTGATGAACAAACTTTACCTGCGCAACCCCAGCCAATGGCGGCAATCGGGATACCCGGATGCGGTGAGCGCGGCCCGGGAAATCCGCCTGGCGATCGAAAACCGTCGCCCGTTGCCAGCCCTTGGCGAGCGGCGCGACCTGGCGGCGTTGAGCTACTCCTTGAGCCCGGAGTTTCGCGGCGATCGTGTCGGTGCGTTTATCTATGCCATCGGCAGCATGATCGTTACCGCCCACGGCGGGCGCACCGAGTTTTACCTCACCGATTCAATCAACCCGCAATTCGTCAGCAACGCCGCACGCAACATCGAGAAAGCCACCTGGCTGCTCAGCCAGCGCCAGGATGCCAATGGCGTGTTGCTGCTGTTCTCCAACGAAATCTCGGAGGAGGGCAGCAACCTCAGTTTTGCCGTGGAGTTTGGCAAGGTCGTCGCGCGCCTCGACCTGTTGACCCAACTGCTGGATGAGCGCTACCGGCGGATCGGGGTCAACTATGCGCAGAGCTTGTTGCTGATGAATTTTCTGCCGGTACAGTGAGCCACATGCGTACGCCATAGCAGGGAAAAAGCATGGCGTTATCCTCGTCTTGCTTTACATCCTTGTGGCTAAAAATGTCCAATTGCCCCGTGATAGACGGTTTCAGCCGCCTAGCACCCCATCCGCTTTGCCCAAGAGGCCTCAATGCAGATCAACAGCGAGCGTGCAGCCACTGCATGCGGTTTGGTAGCGATTCTCCTGTGGAGTACCGCCGCCGGGCTTATCCGCAGCGTCAGTGAACTGTTCGGCCCATTGGGCGGTGCGGCGTTGATCTACACACTGGGAGCGGTGCTGCTGGTGATGTTCCTGGGACGGCCGCGGGTGCGCGCCACCTCCTGGTTCTACCTGATTGTGGGCAGTGCGCTGTTTGTGGCGTACGAATTGTGCCTGTCGCTGGCATTGGGTTACGCAAGCAATCACAACCAGGCGATTGAGCTGGGTGTGGTGAATTACCTGTGGCCATGCCTGACCGTACTGCTCGCCATCGTCATGAATGGGCAAAAGGCCCGTTGGCTGATCCTGCCTGGCACCGTGCTGGCGTTGTTCGGCATCGTGTGGGTGGTGAGCGGCGATGGCCTGGCCTTGGCCACCATCGTCGCCAATGTGAACAGCAACCCCCTGAGCTATAGCCTCGCGCTCGGCTGTGCAGTCACTTTTGCGCTTTACTGCAATGTCACCCGACGCTACGCCGGCGGGCAAAATCTGGTGATGCTGTTTTTCATCCTGGCCGCCAGTGTGCTCTGGTTGAAATACGCGCTGAGCAGCGAAGTGCTGCCGGCATTCACTTTCAATGGCAGCCTGCAACTGGGTGCGGCCGGTGTGGCCATGGCCGGCGGTTATGCGCTGTGGAACGTCGGAATACTGCGCGGCAACCTGACGTTGCTCTCCACTGCCTCGTACTCTGCGCCGGTGTTGTCTTCGGCATTTGCCGCTGTGTGGCTGGGTGCGCATCTCACTGCACAGTTCTGGCAAGGCGCAGTCCTGGTAACGCTGGGCTCACTGATGTGCTGGCAGGCAACGCGGGTGCGTTCAACGGCCTGAGCCAGTACGTTATTTCGCTTTCCAGTGTAGGAACGGGCCTAAGTGCACGGACGCTGCTTGAAACGCTCTCGGCTCGGCAATAGCCTCGGACTTTTCTTAAACATGAGTGGCTGCCTTGGGTAAGCAAAAAACGCGTTGGCCGACTGATCGCGAGATTCGCCTGCGATTTATCCTGTTTGCCGTCATCAATGCCGCGAGCGTTCAAGGCGTTTCTGCGGAGTTGTTATTGCCCGCGCACAAACTGCTGCGGGAGTCGCCGACAGAGGAGCAGTTGCATGACACCCTGGCCGAGATTTTGGCGACCGATGAAATGTACGGTTTGCGGTTTCCTCCCGGTTCAGAGGCCGATGAGCTGTTGCAGACGCTGAATCTCAGCCGCGGTTAGATCGATCCTTTCCTTCTGACAGGCCGCCATTGCTGATCGCTTGTACGCCACAGGTAAATACCCGGTTAATCAGGCGTGACTTGAGCGCGATCCTTGTCTTCCCATCTGGGCCCCGCCATTTTCGCCTCCCCGATTTCCAAGGACCCACCCCATGTTGCTGCGTCAACCTCCGCTCCTTTTCGCTGCCCTGACCTTTGGCTCACTGGTGCACGCCGAAGGTCTGCAACTGGCCCCGGTCGAAGTCACCAGCAGCGAAGCCAGCGCTGGCGAAATCGCCGAGGCCCAGCTCAAGAGCGTGCCGGGCGGCACCAACTACATCGACATGGACAGCGTGCAGCAGGGCAGGGTGAGCACCAACGAGGACGTGTTCAAGTACCAGGCCGGGGTTTACGCCAAGGCAGCGAACAACGAAGGGATCAAACTGTCGATCCGTGGCTCGGGCTTGAACCGCAGCCCCGGTGCCCATGGCTCGGGACTGTATGAAATGTTCGACGGCCTGCCGCTGACCGGCCCCGGCGGCACGCCCTATGAATTGAAAGACCCGTTGTGGCAAAGCCGCGTCGAAGTGCTGCGCGGCGCCAATGGTTTCGACCAGGGCGCCTTGGCCCTGGGGGGCGCGGTCAACTACGTGACCCGCACCGGCTACGATGCGCCCAAACTGCAACTGCGCTATGAAGTGGGCAGCAAAGGTTACGCCCAGCGCGAGATCAGCTCGGGCCAGGTGCTGGGGGATGCCGACTACTACATCAGCCTCACCGACTCCGAATCCGACGGCTACCAACGCCAGAGCGCAGCCACCGGCAAAGGCTTCGCCGCCAACTTCGGCTACCGCTTCAGCCCGGAATTGGAAACGCGTTTTTACATCCGTTACCGCGAAACCACCAACGATACCCCCGGCAAGTTGACGCGCGACCAGATCAGCCACGACCCCCGCGCCGCCAACAGCCTCAACGCCGCCCGTGACTCCAAGCGCCTGCAACCGGGCTCGACCTGGATCGCCAACAAGACCACCTTGCAGCTGGATGACAACTCCCGCGTCGAATTCGGCCTGGCCTACCACGATTACCCGATGGACCTGCGCGAAGGCACCATCCGCCTGAAAGTCGCCTACACCGACATCAGCAGCACCCTCAATTACATCCGCCAGGACACGCTGTTTGGGCACGACAGCAAGACCACCATCGGCCTGCGTACTACCCAGGCGATGCCCAATAACGGTGGCGCGGAATACGTGCGTATACCGGCCGGCAACACCGCAACCTATGCCCCCGGCACCAAGACCCGCGACTACAGCTACCTGGGCTCCGACACCGTACTGCACATCGGCAACGACCTGGAGCTGGTGCCGGACCTGTGGCTGACCACCGGCCTCGCGGCAATCTATACCCGCCGCGAAACCGAAGTCACTTACCCAGAGACCCACGCACCGCTGAGCCAGCACGATTGGGACTACGCACCACGGGTCGGCCTGCGTTACGACTTCACGCCGCAATTGCAGGTCTACGGCAACCTGAGCCGCTCGGTGGAGCCGCCGCATGCGTGGTCGATGATCTGGGGTTCCAACAAGTATTTTACGAGTGGACCGGCCAAAGGCATGGCCCGCGAAGGTGTCAGCCTGAAAAACCAGACCGCCACCACCCTGGAAGTCGGTGGGCGTGGTGAACACTGGTTCGGCCAGTGGGATCTGGCGCTGTACCGCTCCGAAGTGCGCCACGAACTGCTCACCGTCGAAACCCAGGCGCAGACTGCCACGACCAACGCCATCGTCGCCGAAAACAACGCCAGCCCGACCATCCACCAAGGCATCGAACTGAGCCTGCTCAGCCCGCTGTGGGACGGCGGCGGCAGTGGCAAGCTCGACCTGCGCCAGGCATATACCTTCAGCGACTTCCACTACCGCGACGATGAGCGCTTCGGCGACAACACCTTGCCGGGTATCCCCAGGCACTACTACCAGGGGCAGTTGCGCTACAGCCATCCGACCGGTTTCTACACCAGCTTCAACACCGAGCATTCGTCAAAAGTGGCAGTGGACTATGCCAATTCCTACACGGCTGCGTCCTACACCCTCTTGGGTGCAACCTTCGGTTACGACGCCCCCAAGCACGACTGGCAAGCCTGGGTTGACCTGCGCAACCTCACCAACCGTCGCTACGCCAATACCGTCACGCCGGGTTACGACGACAAGGGCGCAGACATGGCGCGTTCCACACCGGGCGATGGTCGCGGCATCTACACCGGCGTGTCCTGGAGCTGGCGCTGAGGCTGACAGACCGTCATCGCAGGCAAGCCAGCTCCCACAGGGGATTGGCAGTGCCTGGGCGATCTCCAGCCGAGCACTCACTATCCATCAACACCAATCACCTGTGGGAGCGGGCTTGCCCGCGAAAGCGGTCGTTCAGCCAACACCTCCACCAACAGTCTCACCGCCTTCGCAGCCTCGCTAAAGCTCGACAGCTCCCACAGGGGATTGGCGGTGTGAGGGCGATCTCCAGCCGAACACTCACTATCCATCAACACCAATCACCTGTGGGAGCGGGCTTGCCCGCGAAAGCGGTGGTTCAGCCAAAACCTCTACCGACAGTACCGCCGCCTTCGCAGCCTCGCTAAAGCTCGACAGCTCCCACAGGGGACTAGCAGTGCCTGGGCGATCTCCAGCCGAACACTCACTCCCCATCGACACCAATCACCTGTGGGAGCGGGCTTGCCCGCGAAAGCGGTGGTTCAGCCAACACCTCTACCAACAGTGCCGCCGCCTTCGCCGCCTCGCTAAAGCTCGACAGCTCCCACAGGGGATTGGCAGTGCCTGGGCGATCTCCAGCCGAACACTCACTCCCCATCAACACCAATCACCTGTGGGAGCGGGCTTGCCCGCGAAAGCGGTGGTTCAGCCAACACCTCTACCAACAGTGCCACCGCCTTCGCCGCCTCGCTAAAGCTCGACAGCTCCCACAGGGGATTGGCAGTGCCTGGGCGATCTCCAGCCGAACACTCACTCCCCATCAACACCAATCACCTGTGGGAGCGGGCTTGCCCGCGAAAGCGGTGGTTCAGCCAAAACCTCTATCAACAGTGCCACCGCTTTCGCAGCCTCGCTAGGGCTCGACAGCTCCCACAGGGGATTGGCAGTGTTCGGGCGATCTCCAGCCGAGCACTGACAGCCCGCCAACACCAATCACCTGTGGGAGCGGGCTTGCCCGCGAAAGCGGTGGTTCAGCCAAAACCTCTACCGACAGTACCGCCGCCTTCGCAGCCTCGCTAAAGCTCGACAGCTCCCACAGGGGATTGGCGGTGTGAGGGCGATCTCCAGCCGAACACTCACTATCCATCAACACCAATCACCTGTGGGAGCGGGCTTGCCCGCGAAAGCGGTCGTTCAGCCAACACCTCCACCAACAGTCTCACCGCCTTCGCAGCCTCGCTAAAGCTCGACAGCTCCCACAGGGGATTGGCAGTGCCTGGGCGATCTCCAGCCGAACACTCACTTCCCATCAACATCAATCAACTGTGGGCTTGCCCGCGATGACGGTCCGTCAGTCAACAGTGATAGGTGCTGCTCAGTGGTTCTTGCTCCTACCTCGTTTTACTGGCATTGTTTGCGCAATTGGTAATATTTCCCATTTGAGACTCTTTTGCGCATGCATGACATTCCGGCCACGCTGGACGGTTCAGCCCGTCAGCAGATCCTTGCGGCAATGTACAGCGAGCATCACGGCTGGTTGCACGGCTGGCTGCGCAAAAAGCTGGGTTGCTCGCAACACGCCGCCGACCTGGCTCACGATGCGTTTATCCGCGTCCTCATGCTCGCCGAACCGCAACATATCAAGGAGCCCCGGGCGTTCCTGGCGACCACGGCAGGGCGCTTGCTGATCGATAGTGCCCGTCGTCGCCGTATCGAAAAAGCCTACATGGAGGCCCTCGCCGTCCAGTGCGAAGACGCCGGCATGCCCGACCCAGCGGCGATCCATGTCGCGCTGCAAGCCCTGGAACGCATCGCCGAGATGCTCGCCGGCTTGCCCGCCAAGGCTCGCGAGGCCTTTCTGTTAAGTCGCCTCGACGGGCTCACCTACAGTGAAATCGCCACGCGCCTGGACGTTTCCTCCAGCACCGTCAAAAACTACATCTCCAGCGCCCTGGTGCACTGTTACCACAGCCTGCACGGGGCCGACCCGCTCTAATGAACTGCGAACACATCATCCAGCAAGCGGCGAATTGGCTGACACGCTTGCACGACGAAGACGTCAGCGACGCCGAGCGCCAGGCCTTCCGCGCATGGTGCGACGCCGACCCGCGCCACGCCGTCGCCATCGAGCGCATGCGCGGCCTGTGGGGCAGCCTCGACACCTTGCCGGCAAAGCCTGCGCGTCGCGCCCTCAACCGTGCGTTTGCGCCCCAACACCGGCGTGGCGCCCAGGCGGTCGGTTTGCTCGGCTTGGTGCTCTGCGCCTGGCTGGGCCTGCAACACCTGCCGGTGTGGATGGCTGACCAGCGCACCGGCATCGGCGAACGCCGGCAGATCGCCCTCGACGATGGCAGCCAACTGCAGCTCAACAGCAACTCGGCGGTGGACGTGAAATTTGACGGCCACCAGCGAGTGATCGAGTTGCTGCAAGGCGAACTCTGGGTCGATGTGGCCAAGGATGCGCAGCGACCGTTCGTAGTGCGCACCGACCAGGGCACGGCGACGGCACTGGGCACCCGTTATCTGGTCAAGCGTGCGGCCGACGGAACGACTGTGGTCACGGTGATCGAGTCCACCGTGGCCGTGCAGGGCGACAGCCGCGACAGCGTCAAGGTCATGGCCGGCCAGCGTTCGGTGCTTGACCACGGTCACGCGCAGCCTGCGCAAGCCACCGGCAATGCCGATGCGGACGCCTGGACCCGTGGCCTGCTCAAGGTCAATGACCAACCCCTCGGCGACGTCCTGCAAACCTTGGCCAGCTATCGCCACGGGATGCTGCGTTTCGATCCCGAGGCCCTGCGCAACCTGCGGGTGTCCGGGGTGTTCAAACTGGATGACACGACGGCGGCGCTCGCGGCACTGGCGGATAACCTGCCGATCCAGGTGGAGTACTTCACCGACCTGCTGGTGGTGGTCAAGCCGCGCTAGGGTTCGTTCTGGCGCAGGCGTTTGTACAGGGTGTTGCGGCTGACGCCGAGTTCCCGCGCAAGGTGGGAAATGTTCCCGCCGAGCGCCTTCAAGCGCTGGTTCAGGTCGATGTTGTCATCCAGAAACTCATTGGCGGGCAGCGGCGGCGTCACGTTCAGGTCGACAAAAAAATCATCCGGCAGGTGTTCCGCGCGAATCGGCTGCTCTTCGGCCATCGCCAGCGCGACCTGCAACACGCTGCTCACCTGGCGCAAATTCCCCGGCCACGGATGCTGCTCAAACAGTGCCAGCACCTCGGCGCTCAGCCCGGCCCATTGGGTCGGCTCGCGGTGTTGTTGCCACAGTTGCTGGAACAGCGCCTGCTTATCGGTGCGCTCGCGCAAGGGCGGCAACTCCAGGGTCAAGCCACCAATGCGGTAGTACAAATCCTCACGAAAACGCCCGGCCTGCACCCATTCGCGCAGGGCGCGGTTGGTGGCCGAGATAATGCGCAAATCCACCGGGAACAGCTCGCTACTACCGACTGGTTGCACACAACGTTCCTGCAACACCCTTAGTAAACGCGCCTGGGTCGGCAGCGGCATATCGCCGATCTCGTCAAGAAACAACGTGCCCTTGTCGGCCTTGCGGATCAGGCCAATGCTGCCTTTCTGATTGGCCCCGGTGAACGCGCCTTTTTCGTAGCCGAACAGTTCCGATTCCACCAGCTCAGCCGGAATGGCCGCACAGTTCACCGCGATAAACGCCTGCTGGCTGCGGGAACTGGCCTGGTGCAGGGCTTTGACGAACACCTCTTTGCCCACGCCGGTTTCGCCGTGGATCAGCAGCGGAATGTCCTTCTCCAGCAACCGCTCGGCCTGGCGTACGGCCTTCTCCACGCGCAGGTCGCCGAAGTGCAAGGTTTTCAGGCCAACCGCTGCCGGCTTTGGCGCTGCGGGTTGTGTGAATACTCGCGCCTGCACCGGCATCTGCTTGGGGCGTTTCAACAGGCACTGGAACCGATTGCGTCCCGCCGCCTGCAACGAAAACGGCAAGCCTTCCGGCTGGTTCAACAACTCCAGCAGCGACACCTTGAACAAACGGTCGATCATCACCCGCGACAAGCTGATGCCCAGCAGGTTGTCTGCACGGCGGTTGGCCGAGAGCACCTGGCCGCTGTCATCAAAGATCAGCAGGCCGGCCCATTGGCTGTCGAGGTTGTTCAGGCCCGTGTTGAAGGTCAGTTGGAAGTGTTCACCGCGAAACAGGTTGAGGATCAGCCGGTTTTCTACGGTCTGGCTCATCATCTTGACCATGCCCAAGGTGTGGGAGGGCGGCAGGTAGCTGTCGCTGGACACATCCAGCACCGCAATGATCTCGCGCTGCGCATCGAAAATCGGCGCCGCCGAACCGGTCATAAAGCGGTTGGCCTTGAGGAAGTGTTCGTCGTGCTCGATATGCACCGCCTGGGCACAGGCCAGCGCGGTGCCGATGGCATTGGTGCCGCTGGAACGCTCCTGCCAGCTGGCGCCAGGGTTGAAGCCGCGGGCCAGTTTCGGCTCGATGAACCGCTGGGTGCCCCACGAGGTCAGCACCTGGCCCTGGTTGTCGGCCAGCATGATCAGGCAGTTGGAATTGCTCAGGATGTTCTCGTAGTACGGCAACACTTCCTGGTGGGTGGTCTGCACCAGGGAATGTTGGCTTTCGAGCAGTTGGCTGATGCCTGCGGCGGGCAGTTGATCAAAGCAGGGGGCGCTTTGATGGTCCAGGCCGAATGCGCGGCAACGGCGCCAGGATTCCTGGATAAGGGTGTCGTGAGCCAAGGGTTCGGCCATGGTGTGACCTTCTTTTATTGTTATTTTTATACAGCCTTGCGCAGCCCGATGTGGGAGCGGGCTTGCCCGCGATAGCGGTGGGTCAGTCACTGAACAGGCAAGCTGATACACCGTCATCGCGGGCAAGCCCGCTCCCACATGTTGGCGGTGTCGATGGCCAAGAGAGTGTTGTTCAGAACTGTTCATTGTCAACCCCCGAACTGTTCAGTTGTTCAGTCGGATTGTTCACTCCCGAACATCCCGTTCAAGCCATTTCCTCATACATCAAGCACTTGCAGTTTTGGCACGAAACTCGCTCTGACGAATGGCCAGATTCATTCCAATAATAAAAAAGGTCGTGTCATGTCATTGACCCTGGAACATGTCTCCCGCGTCGTTGAAGGCCAAACCTGGATCGACGACGCCACCCTGCGTTTCGAAGCCGGTTCCTTCAACGTGTTGCTCGGCCGCACCCTGTCCGGCAAGACCAGCCTGATGCGCCTGATGGCCGGCCTGGACAAGCCCGACAGCGGCCGCATTCTGATGAACGGCGTGGATGTCACCCACAAGCCGGTGCGCCTGCGCAACGTATCGATGGTGTATCAGCAGTTCATCAACTACCCGACCATGACCGTGTTCGAAAACATCGCCTCGCCCTTGCGCCAGGCCGGGATGGCCAACGAGTTGATCCAGAGCAAGGTGCTGGAAACCGCCAAGATGCTGCGCATCGAGAAATTCCTGCAGCGCCACCCGCTGGAATTGTCCGGCGGCCAGCAGCAGCGCACGGCCATGGCCCGGGCCTTGGTGAAAGACGCCGAGTTGATCCTGTTCGATGAGCCGCTGGTGAACCTGGACTACAAACTGCGCGAAGAGCTGCGTCAGGAAATGCGCGAGCTGTTCAAGGCGCGCCATACCATCGCCATCTACGCCACCACCGAACCCAACGAAGCCCTGGCGCTGGGTGGCACCACCACCATCCTTCACGAAGGTCGGGTGATTCAGAGCGGCAAGGCCGCCGAGGTCTATCACCAACCCCAGAGCGTGCTGGCTGCCGAGCTGTTTTCCGAACCGCCGATCAACCTGATGCCGGGACGGATCAGCGGCAACGAAGTCAGCTTCGCGAATTTTGTGCACTTTCCGCTCAATGTCGATTTGCGCCCCATCGGTGAAGGCGAATTCCGTTTTGGCGTGCGTCCCAGCCATATCAGCCTGGTGCCGAGCAACGACGATGACCTGGAGCTGGCGGTGACTGTGGAAGTCGCCGAGATCAGCGGCTCGGAAACCTTTCTGCATGTGCGCAGCGAACATTTCCTACTGGTGCTGCACCTGCCGGGGGTGCATGAGTACGACGTCGACGCACCGATCCGCGTGTATATCCCCACCCATAAACTGTTTGTGTTCGATAGCCAGGGCCGCTTGGTCCAAGCTCCCGGGCGACGTGTTGCGAGGGTTGCCTGATGGCCGAGATCCATTTGCAGAACCTGGCGCACAGCTACAGCCCTACGCCGAGTGGTCCTGAGGACTACGCAATTAGGGAAATGAACCACGTCTGGGAGCAGGGCGGTGCCTACGCGTTGCTCGGGCCGTCGGGTTGCGGCAAGTCGACCTTGCTCAACATCATCTCCGGCCTGCTCAGCCCCTCCGAAGGCCAGGTGCTGTTCGACACCAAAGTGGTCAACGACCTCACCCCGGAAAAACGCAATATTGCCCAGGTGTTTCAGTTCCCGGTGGTGTACGACACCATGACCGTGTTCGACAACCTGGCGTTCCCACTGCGCAATCAGGGCATGGCCGAAGCGAAAATTCACAGCAAGGTGCAGGAAATTGCCGAAGTCCTCGACCTACAAAACCTGCTGACGAAAAAGGCGCGCAACCTCACCGCCGACGAAAAGCAGAAAGTCTCCATGGGCCGTGGCCTGGTGCGTGACGACGTGTCGGCGATCCTGTTCGATGAACCGTTGACGGTGATCGACCCGCACCTCAAGTGGAAGCTGCGGCGCAAGCTCAAGCAGATCCACGAGCAGTTCAATATCACCATGGTCTACGTGACCCACGACCAGTTGGAAGCCTCGACCTTTGCCGACAAGATCGCGGTGATGTACGGCGGGCAGATCGTGCAGTTCGGTACGCCGCGTGAACTGTTCGAGCGCCCCAGCCACACCTTTGTCGGCTATTTCATCGGCAGCCCTGGGATGAATCTGATCGAGGTGCAGGCCGAGGCGGGCGGGGTGCGTTTTGCTGGCACCCATCTGCCGTTGTCCGAGGCGCTTCAACAGCGCATCAGCGACACGCCTTACAAGAAACTCCAGGTCGGTATCCGCCCGGAATTTATCCACGTATGGGATGAGTACAACCCTGACGCCCTGCACGCCGATGTCACTCATCTGGAAGACCTCGGCACCTACAAGATCATCACCCTCAACCTCGACGGCGCGCTGTTGAAGGTCCGCCTGGCCGAAGACAAACCGGTGCCTGAAGGCCAAGCCTGCATTAGCTTCCCCGCGCAATGGCTGATGCTCTACGCCGACGATTACCTGCTGGAGGTGCAGCCATGAACAAGGTGCAGAACAACAAGGCCTGGTGGCTGGTGTTGCCGGTGTTCCTGCTGGTGGCGTTCAGTGCGGTGATCCCGATGATGACCGTGGTCAACTACTCGGTGCAGGACATCTTCGACCAATCCAGCCGCTACTTCGTCGGTGCCGATTGGTACAAGCAGGTGCTGCTCGACCCGCGGCTGCACGACTCACTGTTGCGCCAGTTCATCTACTCGGCCTGCGTGCTGTTGATCGAAATCCCTCTGGGTATCGCCATCGCCTTGACCATGCCGACCAAGGGCCGCTGGTCGTCACTGGTGCTGATCATCCTCGCGATTCCGTTGCTGATCCCATGGAATGTGGTGGGCACCATCTGGCAGATTTTCGGCCGCGCCGACATCGGTTTACTGGGTTACAGCCTCAACGCGCTGGGCATCAGCTACAACTACGCGGCCAACACGGCAGACGCCTGGGTCACTGTGCTGGTCATGGACGTATGGCACTGGACCTCGTTGGTGGCGCTGCTCTGCTACTCGGGGCTTCGGGCCATTCCGGATGTGTACTACCAGGCCGCACGGATCGATCGTGCATCCGCCTGGGCGGTGTTCCGACATATCCAGTTGCCGAAGATGAAAAGCGTGCTGTTGATCGCGGTGATGCTGCGCTTTATGGACAGCTTCATGATCTACACCGAGCCGTTCGTACTGACCGGCGGTGGACCGGGGAATGCCACTACCTTCCTCAGCCAGACGCTGACCCAGATGGCCGTAGGTCAATTCGACCTGGGGCCGGCGGCAGCGTTTTCCCTGGTGTACTTCCTGATCATCCTGTTGGTGTCCTGGCTGTTCTACACCGCCATGACCCACTCCGACGCCAACCGCTGAGGCCGCAGACATGAGCAAGCGCAAGGTTATCCCGCTGCTGATCTACATCCTGTTCCTGTTGGTGCCGATCTATTGGCTGCTGAACATGTCCTTCAAGAGCAACACCGAAATCCTCGGCGGGCTCACGCTGTTTCCGCAGGACTTCACCTTGGCCAACTACAAGGTGATCTTCACCGACCCGAGTTGGTACACCGGCTACCTCAATTCGCTGTACTACGTCAGCCTGAACACGGTGATTTCTCTTACGGTGGCACTACCGGCGGCCTACGCTTTTTCGCGCTATCGCTTCCTCGGCGACAAGCACCTGTTCTTTTGGCTGCTGACCAACCGTATGGCGCCGCCGGCGGTGTTTTTACTGCCGTTCTTCCAGCTGTATTCGTCGATCGGTTTGTTTGACACCCACATCGCCGTGGCACTGGCTCACTGTTTGTTCAACGTGCCGCTGGCGGTGTGGATTCTTGAGGGGTTCATGTCCGGCGTACCCAAGGAGATCGACGAAACCGCCTACATCGACGGCTACTCGTTTCCCAAGTTTTTCGTGAAGATCTTTATCCCGCTGATCGGCTCGGGCATCGGCGTGACGGCATTTTTCTGCTTTATGTTTTCCTGGGTCGAGCTACTGCTGGCGCGCACTCTGACCTCGGTCAACGCCAAGCCCATTGCGGCGGTGATGACCCGTACGGTCTCGGCATCGGGCATCGATTGGGGTGTACTGGCAGCGGCGGGGGTGTTGACCATCCTGCCCGGCATGCTGGTGATCTGGTTTGTTCGCAACCACGTGGCTAAGGGCTTTGCCCTGGGCCGGGTCTGAGGAGTCGATGATGGAATGGATGGCCTGGACCACCCCCACTGCACTGTTCTTCGGCGGCATTGCCCTGATTCTGGCGGGCATGACCACCTGGGAACTGCGTTCGCCGAGTATCCCCCGGCGCGGTTTTTTACCGATCAGCACCACCCGTGGTGATCGCCTGTTTATCGGTCTTCTCGGCAGCGCCTACCTGCATTTGCTGGTAATCGGCGTCACCGGCTGGAGCATCTGGGTGGCGACTGCGCTGTCCCTGGTGTGGCTGTTGAGCGTGATGCGTTGGGGCTAGTGCCCTTATGAATAAACAACCAGGAGGTCTCTATGTTCGATAAAAACAATAAGCTGCGACATAGCATTTCATTGGCCGCCGTCTTGGCCCTCAGCGGTTTGAGCGCTTCGGCCTGGGCCGATGCGTACGAAGATGCCGCGAAAAAATGGATCGGCAGCGAGTTCAAACCATCCACCCTCACGGCCGAGCAGCAGCTGGCGGAACTCAAGTGGTTTATCAAGGCGGCCGAACCGTTCCGTGGGATGAAGATCAACGTGGTGTCGGAAACCCTCACCACCCACGAGTACGAGTCCAAGGTCCTGGCCAAGGCCTTCAGTGAAATCACCGGGATCAAGCTGACCCACGACCTGCTGCAGGAAGGCGACGTGGTGGAGAAGCTGCAAACCCAGATGCAGTCCGACAAGAACATCTATGACGGCTGGGTCAACGATTCCGACTTGATCGGTACGCACTTTCGCTATGGCAAGACGGAATCCATCACCGATCTGATGGCCAACGAAGGCAAGGACTTCACTTCGCCGACGCTGGACCTGAAGGACTTTATCGGCCTGTCCTTCACCACCGCGCCGGACGGCAAGCTCTACCAACTGCCTGACCAGCAGTTCGCCAACCTATACTGGTTCCGCGCCGACTGGTTCGAACGTGCGGACCTCAAAGCCAAGTTCAAGGAAAAGTACGGTTATGACCTCGGCGTGCCGGTCAACTGGTCCGCCTACGAAGACATCGCCAAATTCTTCAGCGAAGACGTCAAGGAGATCGACGGCAAGCGCGTGTATGGGCACATGGACTACGGCAAGAAAGACCCGTCCCTGGGCTGGCGCTTCACCGATGCCTGGTTCTCCATGGCCGGTGGCGGCGACAAAGGCTTGCCCAACGGCCTGCCGGTGGACGAGTGGGGCATTCGCGTCGAGGACTGCCATCCGGTGGGCTCCAGTGTCACCCGTGGCGGCGACACCAACGGCCCGGCCGCCGTATTCGCCACGCAGAAATACGTGGATTGGATGAAGGCCTATGCGCCACCGGAAGCAGCGGGTATGACCTTCTCCGAATCCGGCCCGGTGCCGTCCCAGGGCAATATTGCCCAGCAGATCTTCTGGTACACCGCGTTTACCGCCGATATGGTCAAGCCGGGCCTGCCAGTGGTGAATGCCGACGGCACGCCGAAATGGCGCATGGCGCCGTCGCCGGTCGGGCCTTACTGGGAAGAAGGTATGAAGAAGGGCTATCAGGACGTAGGCTCCTGGACCTTCATGAAGTCCACTCCAGAGAAGCAAAAGCTTGCGGCCTGGCTCTACGCGCAGTTCGTGACCTCAAAAACCGTCTCGCTGAAGAAAACCATCGTCGGCCTGACGCCGATCCGAGAGTCCGACATCAACTCCCAGGCCATGACCGACCTGGCGCCGAAGCTGGGTGGCCTGGTGGAGTTCTACCGCAGTCCGGCTCGACTACAGTGGTCGCCAACCGGCACCAACGTGCCCGACTACCCGCGTCTGGCGCAGCTGTGGTGGAGCAACATCGCCGCCGCCGCCAGCGGCGAGAAGACCCCGCAACAGGCGCTGGATAACCTGGCCAAGGAGCAAGACGCAATCATGACGCGCCTGGAGCGTTCCAAGGTGCAAACGACGTGCGGCCCGAAAATGAACCCCGAGCGTGACGCGCAATACTGGTTCGACCAGCCGGGTGCACCGAAGCCGAAACTGGCCAACGAGAAACCCAAAGGCGAGACCGTGGCCTACGGCGACCTGCTCAAACAATGGGAGGCCGCCCGTAAGTAACAACTTGTAGTGAGCGGGCTCGCCCCGCGCTGGGGGGCGAAGCCGCCCCAAATCCAGGCGCCGCGGTGTATCAGAAAGACCGAGGTGTCTGGTTTTAGGGCGGCTTCGCCCCCCAGCGCGGGGCGAGCCCGCTCACTACAGATTTTGGTTGTTGGCGAGGGGCTGCGCCGCTGTCAGCGCATTCGCCAACCCCCTGCGACATTATTCAGGTTGTTCAGTCCTGCAACTGGATGTGCAACTCACCGTCCACTTCCTTGACCAGCTCGCTAGCCAAAAACAGCGGCACCAGACGCTTGTGCAATTGCGGCTCGACAAACTCCTTCACCGTCTCCAGTGCCAGTACGCCACTGAGTGGCAACTCAGCCTTGGTGTACGACAACCACGCCTTCTTCAACACCTGCAACACATCGCTGCCCGAGGTGGTGGCGAAGCGACGGTGGGTGGGTTTGCCGTCAAAGGTAAAGGTGTGCTGGAACGCATAGCCGCTTTCATCGCCCTGGCTGGCGGTGCAGCGGATGCAGGTGCACGGGCCGTCGCCGAACGCTGTGCGCAGGTAGCTGTTGAAGTCCACCACGGGTTTGAGTGACAGGCGCTTATCCACCTCGAACAGGTCCCCGGTCATTTTTTCGTCAGTGTTCAACGTGCATTTCCTCGCAGGTTCGGCGGTTTTTCAGAGCGCGGCACAATAGCAGCTAAATTCAGCTCTGGCTCAATTCAAGATGCGGATCTTCACACGGCTCAGGCGGCAACCAAGCTGCGCTTGATCCAGTCATACAAGTCATTGCCCTCGCTCGACAACTCACTGTTGGCCCGCCGACACAGGTAGTACTGGCGGCCATCATTCACTTCCAGTTCAAACAGCTTCACCAGCTCGCCACTGGCCACCAGCGGTGCCACCAGCGGCTCGCGCAGCAGTGCGCAGCCCAGGCCGGTGAGGGTGGCGGTCAGCGCCAGTTGGCCGTCTTCCAGCAACAACCCATTCAACGCCGTGGCATCCACCTCGGCGGCCTCGAACCATTGGCCCCAGGTGCCGCGCTCTTCGTCGTGCAGCAGCGGCAGTTCACTCAGCGCCGCGGGCGTGTCGATCGGCCCGTGTTGCGCCAGGAAGGCGCGGCTGCAATAGGGCGTGACCGCGCCAGAAATCAGCGGCTCACTGTGATAGCCCGGCCAGTGCCCGGTGCCGAAACGGATCGACAGGTCGGCCGCGTCACTCGGGTAGCTGCGGTGGTTGGCATAGGTCACGTTGATGTCCAGTGCCGGGTGGTCCTTCAGGAAACTCGCCAAACGCGGGATAAACAGGTTGATGCCAAACAGTGGGATCAGGCTGATGGTCACCTGGCGCGTGGCGCTTTTTTCGCGCACATGTTCGGTGGCACTGCGCAGCACCGCAAACGCCGAACGGATGGCGCGGTAGTACTCGCGGCCTTCGTCGGTAAGCACCAGGTTGCGGCCTTGACGCAATGTCAGCGGCTGCTGCAGGAAGTCTTCCAGCAAGTGCAGTTGATGGCTGATGGCCGAGGCGGAAACGTCCAGCGCGCGCGCGGCGGCATTCACCCCGCCATGACGGGCAAAGGCTTCGAACGTGCGCACGGCGCGCAGGGGAGGGTCATTGGCTAACTGTTCTGATTTATTCATGTGTTGAATTAAATACCAACTCAATCCACAAATAAAGAGCCATAAGCGCCGTATTTTCGGCATAAATAGCCTGTTTTAAGCTTGATATAACCATATGACTTTCTGTTATTTGATAAAAACAGAATAGATGCTTAGTGTGCCGCCCCTGTACGCACTGAGGTCGACGGTTTTCATGGATGGGTTTATCCAACAACTGCTCAATGGTTTGATGACGGGCAGTCTCTACGCGCTGGTGGCCCTGGGTTACACCATGGTCTACGGCATCTTGCGCATCATCAACTTTGCCCATGGCGATGTGTTGATGATCGGCGCGCTGGTGGGCCTGTCGGTAATCCGCTTGTTGCAGGCGACCTGGCCCGCTTTGCCGCCAGTGCTGGTGCTGCTCGGCGCCACTGTCGTCGCCATGGCGTTTTGCGCAGTTCTCGCGGTGGTGATCGAACGTGTCGCCTACCGTCGCTTGCGCCATGCCCCACGTCTGGCGCCGTTGATCAGCGGTATCGGTGTGTCGTTGCTGCTGCAAACCATCGCCATGCTGGTGTGGACCCGCAACCCGCAGATGTTCCCGCAACTGTTGCCGCTGGAGCCGATTGAAGTGTTGCCCGGCGCCTGCGCGCATCCGGCGATCACCAACGTCACGGCGCTGACGACGATTGCCATCGCCCTGTCAGTGATGGCCGCGCTGCTGGTGCTGGTGGAGCGCACGCGCTTCGGTCGCGCCATGCGCGCCGTGGCAGAGAACCCGCAAGTCGCCAGCCTGATGGGCATCAGCCCCAATCGCGTGATCGTCATCACCTTTGCCATCGGCGGCGCATTGGCAGCGCTCGCCGGGATCATGATGGCCAGCAACTACGGCAGCGCGCATTTCTACATGGGCTTCTTGCCGGGCATCAAGGCCTTCACCGCTGCGGTGCTGGGTGGCATCGGCAACCTCAAGGGCGCCATGCTGGGCGGCTTGCTGCTGGGGTTGATCGAAGCCCTCGGTACCGGCTATCTGGGCGCGGCCACCAACGGCGTGTTTGGCAGTAATTACCAGGATGTGTTCGCCTTCATCGTGTTGATCGCGGTGCTGGTATTGCGTCCTTCCGGGTTGTTGGGTGAACGTTTGGCGAGCCGCGCATGATCAACTCCCTGACCCCCAACCAGCGCGCGAGCCTCGGCCTGCTGCTGTTCGCCGTGGCCCTGGTGCTGGCGCCGTGGATCGTCGGCCACGCCGGCGGCAACACCTGGGTGCGCACCCTGGATTTTGCCCTGCTGTACATCATGCTCGCCCTCGGGTTGAACATCGTGGTCGGTTACGCCGGGCTGCTGGACATGGGCTTCATCGCGTTCTACGCGGTGGGCGCCTACCTCGCCGCGCTGCTCTCGTCGCCCCATCTGCTGCAACAGTTTCCCGCGCTGGCGGCGTGGTTGCCGGCGGGCATGCACACCTCGATCTGGCTGATCCTGCCGTTGGGCGCGTTGCTCGCCGCCGGGTGCGGCGTGGTATTGGGCGCGCCGACCTTGCGCCTGCGCGGCGACTACCTGGCCATCGTCACCCTGGGTTTCGGCGAAATCATCCGCATCCTGCTGCGCAACCTCGATCGCCCGGTAAACATCACCAATGGGCCCAAGGGCATCGCCCAGGTCGACCCGGTCAACCTGCTCGGCGTCAACCTGGGCCGCACCCAGGAACTGTTCGGCCTGCGCCTGCCTTCGGTGTATCTCTATTACTACCTGTTTGCGGCGCTGGTGCTGCTGATTCTGTTCGCCTGCATCCGCCTGGAGCATTCGCGCATCGGCCGCGCCTGGGTAGCGATCCGTGAAGACGAAGACGCGGCCCAGGCCATGGGCATCAACACCGTGCGCCTCAAACTGCTGGCGTTTGCGATTGGCGCCGCGTTTGGCGGGGTGAGCGGGGCGTTGTTTGCGTCGTTCCAGGGCTTTGTTTCGCCCGAGTCTTTCACCCTCAACGAGTCCATCGCCGTGCTGGCGATGGTGGTGCTGGGCGGCATGGGGCATATCCCGGGCGTGATTCTTGGCTGCGTACTGCTCGCCGCCTTGCCCGAAGCCTTGCGCGCCAGCATGGGGCCGCTGCAACAGGCGCTGTTCGGCCAGGTGCTGGTGGACCCGGAGATCATCCGCCAGCTGTTCTACGGCCTGGCGCTGATTCTCGCGATGCTGTACCGACCCGCCGGATTGTGGCCCAAAGGAGTGGCACGATGAACGCACCGCTGTTGCAGATCGACAAGGTCAACAAACACTTCGGCGGCGTGATGGCGCTGACCGACGTGAGCCTGAGTATCCAGCCCGGCGAGATCTACGGATTGATCGGCCCGAATGGCGCGGGCAAGACCACCTTTTTCAACGTGATGACGGGGCTGTATACCCCGGACTCCGGGCGCTTCCAGCTCGAAGGCCGGGAGTACCAGCCCACCAGTGTGCATCAGGTGGCCGAGGCCGGCATTGCGCGCACCTTTCAGAATATCCGCCTGTTCAATGCGATGAGCGCCCTGGAAAACGTCATGGTCGGTCGCCATGTGCGCACCCGCAATGGCTTGTGGGCGGCCTTGAGTCAGCACCGCAGCGCCCGCGACGAAGAGGCGCAAACACGCGCCCATGCTCATCGTTTGCTGGCCTATGTGGGCCTCGCCGGGTTTGCCAACTACCGCGCCGACAGCCTCAGCTACGGCCATCAACGACGCCTGGAAATCGCCCGCGCCCTGGCCACCGAACCACGCCTGTTGGCCCTGGATGAACCGGCGGCGGGCATGAACGCCAGTGAGAAAGTACAACTGCGAGGCCTGCTGGAAAAAATCCGCGACGACGGCCACACACTGCTGTTGATCGAACACGACGTGAAGCTGGTGATGGGCGTCTGCGACCGCATCAGCGTGCTCGATTATGGCCAGGTCATCGCCGTCGGACCGCCCGCTGAAGTCCGTCAGCACCCGGCGGTCATCCAGGCTTATCTCGGAGCCAGCGCCCATGTCTGAAGCCTTATTGAAAGTCGAGGGTTTGCAGGTGCGCTACGGCGCTATCGAAGCGGTCAAAGCCCTCGACCTGCATATCCACGAAGGCGAGCGCGTCACGCTGATCGGCGCCAATGGGGCGGGCAAAACCTCAAGCCTCAAGGCGTTGACCGGCCTGCTGCCGGCGGCAAAGGGCGAGATCCGCTTTGCCGGGCGATCGATCCTTGGCCAGGCGCCCGAGCAACTGCTGCGCCAAGGCATCGCCATGGTCCCGGAAGGGCGCGGGATTTTCGCGCGCATGAGCGTGCTGGAAAACCTCCAGGCCGGTGCCTTTCTGCGCCGCGATCACGCGCAAGTGCAGCGCGAAATACGCGAGCTGTTTGGGCACTTCCCGCGCCTGGAAGAACGCCTTCACCAATCTGCCGGCCTGCTGTCCGGCGGCGAGCAACAGATGCTCGCCCTGGCCCGTGCGCTGTTGTTGGTCCTCGATGAGCCGTCGATGGGCCTGGCACCGATCATGGTCGAGAAGATCTTCCAGGTGATCGACGACGTATGTCGCCAGGGCATGACCCTGTTGCTGGTCGAACAAAACGCGCGGCTGGCCCTGCAAGTCACCGACCGCGCCTACGTGATGGACACCGGCCGCATCAGCCTCAGCGGCCCGTCCCGGGATTTGCTCGAACACCCCGAGGTGCGCAGTGCGTACCTCGGCGAATAACCACACCTCCATGACGCTACCGGACGCCCGGCGTGTTCCGACCCGCCCGAAAAGAAGCAGGAACCCCAGATGAACACTTTGAACAAAACCGCATTGATCGGCCTGGCCCTGAGCAGCCTCGCCAGCGCCGTGGCCCAGGCCGACCAGACCGTGCTGATCGGCCTGGCAGGCCCACTCACCGGCCCGTCGGCCCGCATCGGCAAGGACCTGGAAAACGGCGCCAGACTGGCCATCGACCAGGCCAACGCCAAGCACCCGACAATCAACGGGGAGGCTGTGACCTTCAAGCTGGTCTCCGAAGATGACCAGTCCGACCCACGCACCGCCGTCACCGTGGCCCAGCGCCTGGTGGATGAAGGCGTGGTCGGCGTGGTCGGTCACTGGAACACCGGCACCAGCATCCCGGCGGCGCGGGTGTACCACGATGCCGGGATCGCCCAGGTGGCGCCGGTCGCGACCGGTCACGCGTACACCCAGCAGGGTTTTGATACCAGCTTTCGGATCATGGGCCATGACGATGACGGCGGTCAGGTCGCTGGCGACTATGCGCTGCACACGCTCAAGGCCAAGCGCATCGCCGTGATCGACGACCGCACTGCGTTCGGCCAGGGCCTGGCGGACCAGTTCGTCAAAGCCATCGAGGCCGGCGGCGGCAAAGTCGTCGGCCGCGAATACGTGGATGACAAGACCATCGACTTCAGCGCCGTGCTCACCAACATCCGCAGCCAGAATCCGGACCTGATCTTCTTCGGTGGCGTCGACTCCCAGGCTGCACCGCTGGCCCGTCGCATCAAGCAACTGGGGATCAAGGCGCCGTTGATGGGGGCCGGTGGCTTTGTCAGCCAGACCTTCCTGGAACTGGCGCAGAACGAAGGCGAGGGCGTGATTGCCTTGGAGCCGGGCCTGGCGATTGCGCAGATGCCCGGTGGCAAGGCGTTCGAGCAGGCCTACAAAGAGCGCTACAAGGCCAACATCGAACTGCATGCGCCGTTTGCCTACGACGGCGTTGGCGTGCTGGTGGCGGCTATCGAGAAAGCCGACTCGGTCGACCCGCAGAAATACCTGCCGGTGCTGCGCGCCATCAGCTACCCAGGCGTGACCGGCACCCTCGCGTTTGATGCCGAAGGCAACTTGAAAAAACCGTCGTTCACCGTGTACCAGGTCAAGGCCAACCAATGGCAGCCGGTCAGCGTGGCGGGCGGCCAGTAACCCACTGGGCGGGCACGAGCTTATTGTAGTGAGCGGGCTTGCCCGCGCTGGGTGGCGAAGCCGCCCCAAACCCAGGCACTGCGGTCTTCCTGATACACCGCGGCGGACCGTTTTGGGGCGGCCTCGCCCCCCAGCGCGGGGCAAGCCCGCTCACTACAGGTTTAGGTTTTTTGGAGGTGGACAATGAGCAAACTGGAAGGTGAACTGGGCATCCTCGCCCGGCGGCGGATCGAGGCCGAAATCATCAAGCCGATCTACGAGATCTTGAAGCGCGAGCAGGGCAAGGACTTTGCCGCCGCCGTGATCGGCGAAGCCGTGGGCAATGCGGCGATCCAGGCGGGCAAGCATTTTGCCGCGCTGGAACAGCAGGCTGACCTCAAGAGCTTCGTCGAGCTGCAAGTGCTCTGGGAAAAGGACGACGCGCTGAAAGTCGAGATCATCGCCAGCGACGCCGAGCGCTATGACTACGACGTCAAGCGCTGCCGCTACGCCGAGATGTACACCGAAATGGGCCTGGGCGAAATCGGCCACCTGTTGTCGTGCAACCGCGACGAGCTGTTTATCGTCGGCTACAACCCGGACATCGAACTGACCCGCACCCAGACCATCATGGGCGGCGATCACCGCTGCGACTTCCGCTACCGGGCCAAGCCCCATGAGTAACCTGGCGCGGGTGAACGGCAAGCGTCTGTGGGACTCGCTGATGGATATGGCGCAAATCGGCGCCACCGAAAAGGGCGGCGTCTCGCGCCTGGCGCTGACCGATGAAGACCGCCGCGGTCGCGACCTGTTCGTGCAGTGGTGCACGGCCGCCGGGTGCAGCATCCGTGTGGACGCCATGGGCAACATCTTCGCCCGCCGCGCCGGGCGCCAGGATCATCTGGCCCCAGTGCTGACCGGCTCCCATGGCGACTCGCAACCCTTCGGCGGCAAGTACGACGGCATCTACGGCGTGCTCGCCGGGCTGGAAGTGCTGCGAACCTTAAATGACCTGGGTATCGAGACCGAGCGGCCGATTGAAGTGGTCAACTGGACCAACGAAGAGGGCTCGCGTTTCGCCCCGGCCATGATTTCGTCCGGCGTTTACGCGGGCGTGTTTGACCTGGAATACGGCCTGTCCCGTGCCGACAAAAACGGCGTGAGCATCGGCCAGGCCTTGCAGCAGATCGGCTACGCCGGGCCCGAACCTGTAGGTGGCCAGGCGGTGCATGCGGCGTTTGAACTGCACATCGAACAAGGCCCGATCCTTGAAGCGCAAGGCATCACCATCGGCGTCGTCACCGGTGCCCAGGGCCAGCGTTGGTATGAAGTTGAGCTGAACGGCCGCAGCGCCCACGCCGGCACTACGCCGATGGACCATCGCCTGGACGCCTTGCTCGGCTTTGCCCGCGTGGTCGAGGCGGTCAACGGCTTGGGCCTGGAGCAGGGCGCTGAAGGGCGTGCCACGGTGGGCATGGCCAACATCTTCCCCAACTCGCGCAACGTGGTGCCGGGGCGGGTGTTTTTCAGCGTGGAATTCCGCCACCCGGATGAAGCGGTACTGGCGCGCCAGGATCAGCAGTTGCGTGATGCGGTGGCACAGATCGCCGATGGGATTGGTTTGCAGCACAGCGTGAAGCAAATTTTCCAATACGCACCGATTGCGTTTGATGCTGATTGCGTCGAAGTGGTGCGGGCATCGGCTGAGCGACTGGGGTACAGC